>NZ_JASITA010000015.1:131533-181425 GCF_030063415.1 Streptomyces sp. H27-C3
GGCGACGAGCGCGGGAGGGCGGCGCTCGTCGCCCGGTTCCTTGAGCGTGCGGCCCTCCAGGGGCACACCGTCCTCGATGCGACCGTGGTGGCCAAGGCGCTGACCGGGCACGGGGTGCCAGACCCCGACGAGGCCCTGCAGCACGCGATCGCCGAAGGCGTCGTGCTGAGCTTCCAGGACGGCGCCGACGACACGGCCGCGGCCGACGAGGACGAGGACGAGGCGGAATCCGCGGACGCGCAGGAGCAGACCGAGCCGGTCCAGGTCCTGCTGGGTCTTGAGCGCTACGCCCTCGCCGAGGAGAGCCTCGCCGAGGGCCTCGCCAGGCTGGTCAGCACCTTCACCGAGGCCGCGGCCTGGGACACGGCCACGGCCTCGCGCTCCGCCGCCGGACTGATCGGCGCCGTCGCGGGGCACGGCCTGGTCGCCCACACCGGCGGTGAGGCCGCCCGCGCCGAACCGGCCGAGCTGGTCACCCTGGCGCGGGGGCTGGGCCTGCGCGCCTTCGCGGCGTCGCACAGCGTGGACGGCGCGCGGCGCCTCGCCACGGCGGTCGACGACCCCGCGGCCTCGGTCACCCTCTACGGCCTGCTCTCCGGGACCGAGGGGCCCGGCCGGGACGACGAGGGTCTGCTCGCGCTCGACCTGCTGGTCGTGCTGGACGCCCCGCAGCTGGACGTGGAGACCGCAGCGGTTCTGGTGGAGTCGCTGCCCGACGCCACCAGGCTCGTCCTCAGCGGCGACCCCGGTGTGCTGCCTTCGGCCGGTGCGGGCAGGGTGTTCGCGGATCTGCTGGCCGCTCATGCCTGCCCGCAGATCGCCTCGCGCACGCCCGACCCCGGGCCGATCGGCGAGCTGGTGTCCGGGATCGGAATCGGCGAGCTGAACCAGGTAGAGGCGCCGGGCAAGGAAGTGGTGATCGTCCCGGTCCGCGACGCGGGCGAGGCGGTGCACCGCACCGTGCAGCTGGTCGCCGATTCGGTGCCGCGCGCCTTCGGGATGAGTGCCGAACAGACGCAGGTGATCACTCCCGGGCACGGCGGATCCGCCGGTACCCGCGCGCTCAACGCGGCCCTCAAGCAGCGGCTGAACCCGGGCCCGGGCCGGTTCGCCGGCTTCGACCCGGGAGACCGGATCGCCCACGTACCGGTGCCCGGCCGGACGCTGCCCGGCACGGTCGTCACGGCCGACGCCGACGGTCTGCATCTCGACTGCGGCGGCACGCCCGTCGTCGTACCGAAGAGCCTGGTGGAGACCACGGTGCGGCACGGCTGGGCGCTCACCGCGCACCAGGCGACCGGGATGCGGTGGCCCGCGGTCGTGGTGGTGCTGCCCGGGGACGCAGCGGCGGGGCTGAGCCGGCCCTGGATCTACACCGCGTTCAGCCGCGGCGAGCGGCACCTGTCCGTGGTCCACGGCGTGGACCAGGCGCTGCCGCACGCAGTGACGGAGGTTCCGGACCGGCCACGCACCACGCGGCTGGGGGCCCTGCTGCAGCCCGCCGCCGGGCCCACGGCGTAGTACGCACCGAATAGTCCGCACCAAAAGGCCCCGCGGCCCCGGACGGGTCCGCGGGGCCACAGGGCCGTGTCTCGGGCTCTCAGGCCTCCTCGCGGCCGCCGAGCTCGTGAAGTTCGTCGTCGAAGACGGAGCTGACGTCGAAGCGGCATACGACGCGCAGCGGATCGGCCTGGTCGAAGGGCGCGGTCAGCCACTCCCCGGGTTCGGGCAGGTCGTCCGCCGCCGTCACCCACAGGGTGGAGTCGCCCTCCTCCAGGCCGAACTCTTTGTGCCGGGAGGCGATTTCGTCCGGCTCGTACTCGCCGAAGAGCACGCCGATGGCGGCGTGGACGCTGCCGCCGCCGACCCCTGCCGTCGCGCTCCGCTCGTCGGAGTCCGGGTCCAGGTCCGCGATGCGCTGTGCCTGTGCGAGCAGCCGCTGCGTCTGAGCCACCGCGTAGTCGCGCCGGATCAGGACGCTCACCGCGTTCGGCTCCTCGGGGCCCGAGTACGGCGGCAGGGAGTCGTCGGACGCGGGAATCTCGAAGGGGGTGACTTCGTCGTAGCGGTCGTAGAGCTGCTCGTCGTAGGCCTCGGCGGCTGCGGCGAGCTCGTTGAACGCGTCGTAGACGGCCGGGTCGTCGTCCCCGGTACGGTGCTCGACCGCCTCCAGGTGACGGTCCAGCGCGGCCTTGACCGCCTCGGCGGCGGCGCGTACCTCGGCAGCGGTGGGCTGCGCAGCATCAGACATAGTGCAGACGCTATCCGTACTGGGGCTCTGCCCGCACAATAGATGCGATGCCGGAATACGAATTTGTCGACGTGTACGTGCCACGCGGGGTCTCTCGCACGGACACGACCCGCCTGCTGACCGACCACGCCGAGTACGGACACTGGGAGTTGGACCGACTGAGCCTGCGCCGGGACGGCAGCCGCAGAGTGCGGCTGCGCAGGCGGATCATCCGCCAGCAGCGCGCGACCTGGTGAGGACGGTGCGGGCCCCGCAGTCACGGGGCCCGCACCGTCTTTCGCGCCGTCGAGGCCGACGCTGTCACCGCCTCACTGCCTTACGCCGCCGAACGTGCCCGGCGGTAGAGCACCGCACCGCCAAGGAGCAGTCCCGCACCCACCGGGACCACCAGCCCGAGCGGACCGGCGCCGGTCTGGGCGAGCAGTTCGGTGCCCTTGGGCTGGGTGACGCTCTGGGCGCCCGGGGTGTTCGGCTCGCCGGGCCGGTCCAGGCCCCCCGGCTTCTCGGGCCCGGCCGGGTCGACGGGCTTCTCGGGCTGACCCGGGTTGCCGGGTTGACCCGGATTCCCAGGCTCTCCCGGGTTGCCAGGAGTACCGGGGTTGCCGGGCTCTCCCGGGTTGCCAGGCTGCTCCGGCTTGCCGGGGCCGGGCCGGTCCGGGGCGCCGCTGTCGTTGGCGCAGTCGTTGCCCGTCACCGCGTTGCCGAGGCCGCCGATGGTGACGCTGTTCCCGCAGGCGTTCACCGGGATGTGGATCGGGACCTGGACGTGGTTGCCCGAGCCGACACCGGGCGAGTTGCTCGTGTGACCGTCGGCCGTCGCCCCGCCACCGCCGCGGGGCTTGCCGTGCGGCTTCCCGTGACCGGAGCCGTCCGACACATTGGCGCAGCGGTTGCCGACCGCGGGGTTGAGCAGCCCGACGACGTTGACCGTGTTCCCACAGGCGTTCACCGGGACGTGCACCGGGACCTGCACGGAGTTTCCCGACAGCACGCCCGGCGAGTCCGAGGCGGCCCCTTGGGCCCCCGCGTCGGCATGGGCGTTTCCGCCGGTCATGCCGAATACGCCGCCGACGGCCGCGATGGTGATCAGGCCTTTTCTGGTGACCTGGCGCATGGTTCTTCCTCCGCCTTCATACCTTCCGGAATGCCCGCGGACGTGGCTGCCCGCGGGCAGAATGCCCAGCGGCCCCGGAGTGCATGGCGCGCACTCCGGGGCCGCCCGGGACTCAGACCCTCACAGGTTGAGACACAACGTCACTTGTTGATGCAGGTGTTGCCGAAGGCGGGGTTCAGCAGCCCGATCACGGAGACCGTGTTTCCGCACACATTCACCGGAACGTGGATGGGCGCCTGGATGACGTTCCCCGAGAGGACGCCCGGCGAGCCCACAGCGGCACCCTGCGCGCCGGAATCCGCGACGGCCATACCCGCACCAGCGAGCACGAGACCACCAGTGGCAACCGCAGCAGCGACGACCTTCTTGATCATTACTTTTCCTCCTTGTTGGCAAATGCGATCCCAGCCGTGGACCACACCCCCTGTAACGAGGAGAAAGTGGCGGGGCTACGACCTGATGGCCCCATTCACTCCATTCAGTCAAATAGCACGCTCAACCGATTATTGGATGTTCCGTTTCCGCTACCGACCGGTGGCGTCCGCTCAGCATCCGTCCAGGAGGCGGTCCAGAACGCGTACGCCGAACTTCAGCCCGTCCACGGGCACCCGCTCGTCGACGCCGTGGAACATCCCCGCGAAGTCCAGCTCGGGCGGCAGCTTCAGCGGTGCGAAGCCGAAGCAGCGGATGCCCAGGTCGTCGAAGGACTTGGCGTCGGTGCCGCCGGAGAGCATGTACGGGACGGCGCGCGCGATGGGGTCCTCGGCCCTGAGGGCCACCTGCATCGCGTCGACGAGGTCACCGTCGAAGTTCGTCTCCAGGGCCTTGTCCCCGTGCACGTCCTCGCGCTTGACGCGCGGGCCGAGGATCCGGTCGAGGTCGGCCAGGAACTCGTCCTCGTACCCCGGCAGGAAGCGCCCGTCGACATGCGCGGTGGCCTGTCCGGGGATCACGTTCACCTTGTAGCCGGCGCCGAGCATGGTGGGCGCCGCCGAGTTCTGCAGGGTGGCGCCGACCATCTTCGCGATGCCGCCGAGCTTGGCGAGCGTGGCGTCCATGTCCTCCGGGTCGAGGGGGGTGCCGAGCGCGTCCGAGAGCTCGTCGAGGAAGGACCGTACGGTCTTGGTGACGCGCACCGGCCACTTGTGCCGGCCGAGCCGGCCGACGGCCTCGCACAGCTCGGTGATCGCGTTGTCCTTGTTGGTCATCGAGCCGTGCCCGGCCGTGCCGTCCACGGTGAGCCGCATCCAGTGCATGCCCTTCTGCGCCGTCTCGACGAGATACAGCCGCAGGTTCTCGTTGACGGTGAAGGAGAAGCCGCCGACCTCGCCGATGGCCTCGTTGACGCCCTCGAAGAGACCGGGGTGCTTGTCGACGAGATGCCGTGCCCCGTACGTGCCGCCCGCCTCCTCGTCGGCGAGGAAGGCCAGCACGATGTCGCGCGGGGGCTTGCGGCCGCTGCGCATCCTGTCGCGTACGACCGCGAGGGTCATCGCGTCCATGTCCTTCATGTCGACCGCGCCCCGGCCCCACACACAGCCGTCCGCGATCTCGCCGGCGAACGGATGGTGCGTCCAGTCCTGGGCGTTCGCCGGCACGACGTCGGTGTGCCCGTGGATGAGCAGCGCCGGCCGGGACGGGTCCTCGCCCGCGATCCTGGCCACCGTCGACGCGCGGCCCGGGTGGGACTCGAAGATCTGCGGTTCGAGCCCGACCTCGGCGAGCTGCTCGGCGATGTACTCCGCGGCGGCGCGTTCTCCCGGCCCGGAGTGGTCTCCGTAATTGCTGGTGTCGATCCGGATCAGGTCACGACAGAGATCGACGACCTCGTCCTCGCCCGAGACCTTCCGGGTCGTGTTCGACTCGCTCACGCTGCTTCCTCCCACTGGCATTGCTGGTGGTCCCCCCACATCCTCCCGCTTTCCGCCCCTTCACCCCAAGGGCGGTCCCCTCGCGTCATGCGCGGTTCACGGGTACGGGGGGTGGCGATCAGCGGGTCCGAATGTTTGCTATGGTTTTCCACGTCGGAACGGCCCAGGGCCGCACGGCAGACACCTTGTCCGGGTGGCGGAATGGCAGACGCGCTAGCTTGAGGTGCTAGTGCCCTTTATCGGGCGTGGGGGTTCAAGTCCCCCCTCGGACACCAGCAGGAACCCCAGTTGATCTGGGGTTTTTTGCGTTTCTAGGCTGTGGCGTGACCAACCACGTGACCAACAGCCCAGCGAATCACCTGGTCAGACCAGGGATGACAGGCCGAGTCGGCCCGCACCGGAGGCGGCGAGCTTCCGCGCTCCGTCCTTACGTGAGTGGCCGTATCGGGCCATCGTGTAGCCCGGCGAGTGGTGCCGGACGTTGGCGGAGACCTCGACAGGGCTCTCCCCGGCCTCCAGATCGTTCGTGACCTTGCTGTGCCGCCAGCCATGAATGCGGAAGTCCTCCGGCAGGTGCAGCCGGTTGCGCAGGGTGCACCCTGCGATTCAACCGGTCAGTGCCAGCACATAGGCCAGGCCTCGTTCCTCAAGGGCGAGGCGGAAGGGGCACTGACGCCGTAGCCGGCGTCGGCGACCACCACCGGTGCCTTCAGCTGCCAGTCAGTGAGCGTGTCGAGCAGTCCGAGTGCCAGACGCCACTTCTCCTGATGCGTCGCTCCCTCCGGAACACCGGCCTTCCGGCAGCGTTCCGGCTCGTCTGCCCACTCCCGGGGCAGATACAACTGCCACTGAAGCGGGCAGGACGCGGTATCGGTTGCAGCGTGGATACTGACCGCGACCTGGCAGTTCGCCCGTTTCCCGACCGCTCCGCAGTACTGGCGGGCCGCCCCCGCCGATGCATGGCCGCACTTGGGAAACGACACGTCATCGATCACCCACACCTCAGGTGCGATCGCCTCGGACAGCCGCTGGGCGATCCGCCGTCTCACCGGAAGCGGATCCCACGGCGACTGGTTGACGAACTGCCGCAGGGGCTGCGTGTTCCCGTCCGGCAGCCGTTCAGCCATCGGCTGGATCGACTTACGCCGGCCGTCCAGCAGCTGATCCCGGTGTGCCCCCGTATCGGACTTCAGCGCCGCGCCAGCGCCAGCACGCTCAGCCCGAACATCAGGACGCCCAGGGGGAGATGGACCGACGGTACGTGCGCGATGCCGAGCACGACCTGGGCCGAGGCGAGGACAAGGAAGCCGGACGCGTGCCAGACGGGCCGGGGCGAGCCGCCGCCCGGCTTCCACGCCAGCACCGCCGCGAGCACGTACAGCATCGACGCCCCGTACATCACGCGGGCTCCGACACTGTGCAGCGTCTCTCCGTAGGACGAGGTCAGCAGCAATCCGGCGGAGACCGCTTGAAGGAAGATGGTCAGGGTCTGCAAGGTGATCGCGATCTGCAGAAACGAGGAGCTGCGCTGTGCCGTCGCCTGGGTGGCCATGTCACGGTTCTCCTATTCCGCCCGGGGGCAGTAGATCGATAAGGTCTCACCAGCCCGACGACGCGGGCCTGCGAAAGGTAAGGCGAGGAGACGGTCGGGGGCATGGGGATGGCGGGGACGAGCACCGATGAGATAGCCGGTGAGCGGCGCCAACTGATCAATGTCGCCTACCGGTTGCTCGGTTCACTGGCCGAGGCCGAGGACGCCGTACAGGAGGCCTACGCGCGCTGGTACGCGCTGCCACGAAGTCGGCAGGAGGAGATCGTGTCCCCTGGCGCCTGGCTGACGACGGTGACCGGCCGCATCTGCCTGGACGTGCTCGGCTCGGCGCGGGCCCGGCGTGAACGCTATGTCGGCGCGTGGCTGCCCGAGCCGCTGCCCGACCGCGCCGAGTGGGACCACGGCCATGGCACCGACCCCGCCGACCAGATGGTCCTGGACGAATCGGTGACCATGGCATTCCTCGTCGTCCTGGAGTCGATGACGCCCGCCGAGCGGGTGGCGTTCGTCCTGCACGATGTCTTCCGTTACCCCTTCGCCGAGATCGCCGGCGTCCTCGGCCGGACCCCTGCGGCCTGCAAGCAGCTGGCGGCCTCCGCCCGGCGGCGGGTGGGCGTCGCGCGCGCTCCGGTGACGGCGGCCGGGCAGGCCGACGCGGTGATGCATGTCAAAGAGGCATGGGAGACGAAGGACATCGCGGCCCTCGTCGACCTCCTCGACCCGGCCGCCGTGATGACCGCCGACGGCGGCGGCATGGTCGGTACCGTCCTGCGCCCGATCGAAGGCGGCGCGCGCATCGCCCAGTACATGGTCGCCATCGCCGACAAGGCTCCGGGGCTCGAACTCCTGGAGCGGTCGGTCAACGGTGTGCCGGGCCTGGTGGCCCAGCGTGCCGGCGTCGTCATGACCGTAGCCTCGTTCGATGTCGCCGACGGCCGCGTCACCCGGATCTGGGCGGTCCGCAATCCGGAGAAGCTGCGGCCCTGGGCACGGGACGGCTAGTCATACCCCCACCCCTTCGTCGTCGCAGTCAGGCAGGGGGTAACGACCTCAACCGCGATTGACAGTGGGAGAAGGAGCGACGTCTGGGGCCTTCGAATCCAAGGCGGAGGAGGGAGTGATGGCGGAGCCATCGCGACTGACGACAACGCCGGAGGCGGAGGCCCCAGGCGCCGCGACGCCGCTGCCAATCGTGGGTGAGGTCGTAAGCCCCAGGCAGGGCGCGCCAGCACCCCCCGCTGTCCGAAGTGTTGAGCGTGAGTACCAGGACGCCCGACATGGCGGAGAGTGATCACGGCAGGGCGTCTCAATAACCATCCCGTTCCCGGAGCAAGATCAAGAGCGGGCTGCGGAAGCCGCCCGAATCGCGGATTCACTGTCACAACTCGTTCTCACTCAAAAGTGGGTTGCGGCCCATTCTGGGAAATGTTTGTGACAGCATCCGGGGGCATGACGGACCCTCAAGCCGCACTCGTGTCCGACGCCGATGATGTCGAGCGCCACCCCCGCCCCCGCTGTCACGCATCGTAAAGTTCACCCTGTCGCTCGCGTTCCGGGGCGGTCGCCGGCACCTATCACACCGGCCGCTTCACGAAGGTGCCCCGACTCGCGAAACTTCTGCGCGTGCCAACGCCCGCCGACCGCGGCCCCGGACAGCCGTGGCGGCCCGGCACCCCCGTCCCGGCACCGATCGACCCGCACACCCCGACCGTGGACATCCGCATCGGATACGCAAGGTGCTCCAGCCTCACCCAGGAACTACAGTCCCAGCTCGACGCGCTCGCCGCCAAGAACATTCCTCGGGACAAGATCTTCGCCGAGAAGATCAGCACCCGGGTACGGGTCCGTCCGCAGTTCGAAGCCGCACTCGCCGCCGCACGCGAGATCAAAGCCCACGCCCCGCACTGCCGGGTGATTTTCACGGTGAACGAGATGAAAAGGCTCGGACGGGATGCCCGCAGAGCTGACCGCGCTCGCTGACCACCTGACCGCCTACGGCCTGGTACTGGAGGTGCTCGCCGGGCCCCTGGCCGGGATCTACGACCCCACCGGACCCGGCCGCCCGCTGTTCGGCTTCTTCGCCGCGATGGCCGAGACCGAGCGCGAGAACATCCGCGAGGCCACCCTCGAAGGACTCGATGCCGCCTCCCGCAAGGGCAACCACGGCGGCCGGCCCCCGGTCATCACCGACGACATGCTGCACACCGTGCTCCGCCGCCGCGCGAACGGCGAGACCATCGAGGACATCCAGCCCGACCTGCTGATCCCCACCGGCCGCCGCAAGGGCCACAACCCCAGTCTGTCGAGCATCTACCGGGCGCTGGCCGAGCACGAAAAGACCCAGACGTACCCGGAAGCCGTCGCAACGGCACACGCCGACTTCGCCGCCCTCCAGCAGCGCGACCGCAGCCCCAAGTAGTTACTCAGTGCTACACGTCACCTGGCGGTAGCTATGCGAGAACAGGGCCGCTTCAGGCGGTTTTCAGCGGCAGTGCGCCAGGGGCGGACAGGGCGTCCGCTGCGCTCGCGTGGACGGGCAGGAGGGTATCGAGGCCGGTCAGACGCAGCACCTGGTCCAGGGATACGGGCAGAGCGGCCAGCGCCAGAGAGCCGTCGGCTGCTTGGGTGCGGTGCCACAGGTTGATGAAGGTGTTCAGGCCGGAGGAGTCGCAGAAGGCGACCTGTGACAGGTCGAGGACCAGGTGCGGATGGCCTTGCTCGATCAGGGCCAGGCAACGGGTGTGCAGCGCGGGGGCGTTGTGGAAGTCGATCCCGCCGGTGACGGCGACCACGGTGGCCGTGCCGTGATGGTGGTGCGAGAGGGCCAGGCCAGAGGTGTCGCTCACGGGGCTTCAGGGCTCCTGCCTGCGGACTCGGACGCCGCGGCACCGGGTGCTGCGGTGGTGTGGGCGGTGGCGCTGGCACCGTGCGGCACCGTGGGGCGGGTGGGCACGCTCAGCGCGAGCAGCGCCACATCGTCGCCGGGTCCCTCGGGCAGTGCGTCCAGGAGGGCGGCGGTGTCCTTGACCAGGGCGGCGGCGGACATCGGTGTGGGGCGCTGGGCGAGGAAGGCGGTCAGGCCGACGTCGCCGAGCATGCCGCCGCCTCGGGTGCGGGCTTCGGTCAGCCCGTCGGTGTACAGCAGCAGCGCCTCGCCGGGAGCCAGACGCACGGTGGTGGTGGCGAAACGGGCCTGGGCGAAGGCCCCGATGAGCATGCCGCCCTTGGGACGCACCGCATCCACCCGGACCCTGTCCACCTGCTCGCCGGGGATCAGATGGTAGGTCGGGGGGTGGCCGCCGGTGGCCACCGTGACCGTGAAGCCGGCTCCCTGTTCCTCGGGGACCAGGACGCCGAACACCGCGGTGCAGAACCGGCTGCCGATGGAGGGGTCCATCAGCAGGGCGGTGTTCAAGGTGGTCAGGACCGCTTCGGGGTCGGGGTCGATATGGGCGGCCGCGCGCAGCGTGTAGCGGGTCAGGGAGGTCACGGCGGCGGCTTCGGCGCCCTTGCCGCACACATCGCCGAGGAAGAACGCCCACCGCTCCGAACCGAGCGGGAAGACGTCGTAGAAGTCTCCGCCCACGTCCTGGGCGGAAGCGGTGTGGTAGTGGGCGGCCAGTTCCAGCCCGGGGACCGGCGGCAGGGCCGGCGGCAGCAGGGTGCGCTGGAGGGTGGCGGCGAAAGCGGCGATGGCGCTCTTGTCCCGCTCAGCCTGCTCACGCGCCACACGTTCACTCTCGGCCCGCTGGTGCTCGGCCTCCCGCTGGGCCTGCTCGGCCCGCACCGTGCCCAGCGCGGACAGCCGCAGTTCCAGCTCGTCCATCACGATCGCGGCCAGGTCCACCAGCGTCGCAGTGTCCGCGGCGGTGACCAGCCGCGGGCGGGTGTCCAGGACGTTCACAGTACCCAGCCGGTGCCCATCATCCGTGATGATCGGGGCCGCGGCGTAGAAGCGCACGCCCATGAGCCCGGCCACCAGCGGATTGGAGCAGGCCACCGGGTCTGCGAGAGCATCCGAGATCACCAAGGCGTCATCGCTCAGGACCGCCGAGGCACACAGACCCGGATCCCGGCCGATCTCGCTGACCCCCTCCAGACCGTGCGCGGCCTTGAACCAGATCCGGTCACTGTCCACGATCGTCACCGACGCCACCGGCACATCCAGCAACCGCGCCGCCATCGCCGCGACGCGGTCGAACGCCCCGTCCGGCGGAGTATCAAGAATGTCGTAACGGCGCACCGCCGCGATCCGCCCCACCTCATCCGAGGTTATGAGTGACGGCCGCACCCGCTCAGGTTCCCGGGACGCCGAAGCCTGCTGCGCCATGACCCCGCCTTCCCTCTACGAGGCCGCGGTTCCTTGGCGGCCCGGCCTGACCGCGCAACCCTATCCGAGGCCCCTCGGCCCCTCCAGAACAGCCCACGTCAAGGCCGATGTGCGGCTGAGGCCAGCGATGGGAGCCCCCTCGCACAACCAAGACCCAAGATCATCCCGTTGCGTGTTTTGGAGCCTGCTTGAACGGTACGGGCTTACCTCGGCGCTACCCCAGTTACGGGGCCGCACACCGCAAGGTGATGCCGTCGGTCGAGCACCGCTCGCACCAGGGACTCAACAACCAGGCGGAGAACTCCCACCAGCCAACGAGACAACGCGAACGCGCCATGAAGGGTTTCCGCTCCGTCGGCGGAGCTCAGCGGTGCCTGGGAGCCTTCAGCCGGATCTCCCCGCACTTCCGACCCCGCCGCCACCTCCTCGCGGCACCCCACTACCGCACCGAGACGAGGACCCGCTTCACCACCTGGCAGCAGATCACCACGCTCAGTGGCCCGCCCGCCGCGGCCTGAACACCGGCCACCATCCGGGGCCAACACATCCCGATCCGGAGAACGCCCCAGAGGCTCCACTCAACCTGACAATGCCCTCAGGGAAGCCGGCGCCCCATCCTCGCCGACCGCCGATTGTGTTCCTTGGTATCCCACCAGCTCCTCCAACAGGGCGCGCACCAGGTGTACGAGCTGGTGGAGCAGCTCGGGATCGGGGGCCTGCGAGGCGAACACATCCACAAAGGACTTATCGGTCCACGGCAGCGTGAACATCCAGCGCTCATCCTGGTGGCCTTGACGCACCGCAGCGAGCGAGTACGTCAAGGTCGCGCTGCGGTCCGGTGATGGGCGACTGACAGATCAGAGATGTCGAACGTAATTTGCCCGTCACCCGTGGTGTACGAATGACCCAGCGCACGCTCGGCCGGTGTGGGTGCCGGTGTCGGCATGCACACCCCCTGCCCTTTTCCCGTTATAGACCAGGCACTCACCCTCTTGCGCCGGGTTGGTCGCGTGGCCAACGCATGACCAACAGCGGTCCGAAGCAGGCAGAAACAGCAGGTGAGCATGACCAACACTCCCGCCCCGAACAGGGCCGAAGAGGGCATGTTTCCGCAGGTCAGCTAACTAATGAGCTGGTGCCCGAGTGGACAGTTCAAGTCCCCCCCTCGGACACCAGCAGGAACCCCAGTTGATCTGGGGTTTTTTGCGTTTCCGGGACCGTGTGCGGGGCCGGCCGGACTACTCCGGGCCGTGTCAGTGGCCCCTGGTGATCCATTCCTGGAGGTGCGGGGCCTCCGCGCCGATTGTGGTGGGGTCGCCGTGGCCGGTACGGACCTCGGTGTCCGGCGGCAGGGTCAGCAGCCGGTCCCTGATCGAGTCGACGATCGTCGGGAAGTGCGAGAAGGAGCGTCCGGTGGCGCCGGGGCCGCCCTGGAAGAGGGTGTCGCCGGTGAACACCGTGGACAGCTCCGGCGCGTACAGACAGACGGCGCCCGGCGCGTGGCCGGGGGTGTGCAGGACCGTGAGGGCGATTCCGGCGACCGTGATGCTCTGGCCGTCGGTGAGTTCGCCGTCGGGGGCGCGCTCCGGGTAGGTCTGCTTCCACAGCGGGAGGTCGTCGCCGTGCAGCAGGATCGGGGCGCCGGTGGCCGTGGCGAGGGCCGGGGCGGCGTCGATGTGGTCGTTGTGGGCGTGCGTGCAGATGATGGCGCGCAGCGTACGTCCGCCGAGTGCGGCCGCGATGGCGTCCGCGTCGTGGGCGGCGTCGATGACGACGGCCTCAATGTCATCACCGATGATCCACACATTGTTGTCGACGTCCCAGGTGCCGCCGTCGAGCGAGAAGGTGCCGGAGGTGACCAGGTGGTCGATGCGGGCGCTCATCAGAAGACCACCACCGAGCGCAGGACGTCGCCTTCGTGCATGCGCTCGAAGGCCTTCTCCACGTCGCCGAGTGCGATGGTCTCGGTGACGAAGGCGCCGAGATCGATCCGGCCCTGCTGGTGCAGGTCGATGAGCATCGGGAAGTCGCGCGACGGCAGACAGTCGCCGTACCAGGAGGACTTGAGCGCGCCGCCGCGGCCGAAGAAGTCGAGGAGCGGGAGCTCCAGCTTCATCTCCGGGGTGGGGACGCCGACCAGGACGACCGTGCCGGCCAGGTCGCGGGCGTAGAAGGCCTGCTTGTACGTCTCGGGGTGGCCCACCGCCTCGATGACGACGTCGGCGCCGAAGCCGCCGGTCAGCTCGCGGATGGCCTCGACGGCTTCCGTGGAGCGGGAGTTGACGGTGTGGGTGGCGCCCATCGTGCGGGCGGTCTCCAGCTTACGGTCGTCGATGTCGACGGCGATGATTTTGGCCGCGCCCGCGAGCTTGGCGCCCACGATCGCCGCGTCGCCGACGCCGCCGCAGCCGATGACGGCGACGGAGTCGCCGCGGCCGACCTGGCCGGTGTTGATGGCGGCGCCGATGCCCGCCATGACGCCGCAGCCGAGCAGGCCTGCGACAGCGGGTGATACGGCGGGGTCGACCTTGGTGCACTGGCCGGCCGCGACCAGGGTCTTCTCGGCGAAGGCGCCGATGCCGAGGGCCGGGGACAGCTCGGTGCCGTCGAGGAGGGTCATCTTCTGCTTCGCGTTGTGGGTGTCGAAGCAGTACTGGGGGCGGCCGCGCAGGCAGGCCCGGCACTGGCCGCACACCGCACGCCAGTTGAGGATGACGAAGTCGCCGGGGGCGACGTCGGTGACGCCGTCACCGACGGACTCGACGATGCCCGCCGCCTCGTGGCCGAGGAGGAAGGGGAAGTCGTCGTTGATGCCACCCTGCTTGTAGTGCAGGTCGGTGTGACAGACCCCGCACGCCTGGATCTTCACGACGGCCTCGCCGGGTCCCGGGTCCGGGACGAGGATGGTCTCCACCCGTACCGGCTGCTTCTTTCCGGGAGCGACTACCCCTTGGACCTGCTGCGTCATACCTGAACTTCCTTCCTAGCGTGTCGGGTACGCCCCCGTTTTCCGCACCGTACCCGCTGCCCGGCGTCCGCGGAGCGGTGGACTACAGACCGGCGTCGTAGACCTGCTGTCCGCCCACGAACGTACGGGCGACGCGGGTCGCGGCGATCTCCTCGGGCGGAGCCGCGTACGGGTCGCGGTCCAGCACCATCAGGTCGGCGAGGGCACCGGCGCGGACGCTGCCGGTGTAGTCGAGGTGATTCACCTGGGCGGAGCCCGCGGTGTACGCGGCGAAGGCGGCAGTCAGGCCGATGCGCTGGTCGGGGAGGAAGACCGGTCCGCTGTCGCCGGGCCCGACCCGGTTGACCGCGGTGTGGATGCCGTGCAGCGGGTCGGGACTGCTGACCGGCCAGTCGCTGCCCGCCGCGATGGTGGCGCCGGAGCGCAGCAGCGCCCCGAACGGGTACTGCCACCCTGCCCGTTCCGTTCCGAGGAAGGGGATGGTCAGTTCGTCCATCTGCGGTTCGTGCGCGGCCCACAGGGGCTGGATGTTGGCGGTGGCGCCGAGTTCCCGGAAGCGGCCGATGTCGTCGGGGTGGACGACCTGGACGTGGGCGAGGTGCGGGCGGGTGTCGCGCCAGCCGTTCGCGGTGCGGGCCGCCCCGACGGCGTCCAGGGCCTCGCGCACGGCGCGGTCGCCCAGCGCGTGGAAGTGGGCCTGGAAGCCGAGGGCGTCCAGCTCGGTGACGTACCGGCGCAGGTCGGCGGGGGCGATGAAGCTGGTGCCGCGGTTGGCGGTGGCGCAGCCGCAGCCGTCCAGGTAGGGGGCGAGGAGGGCCGCGGTGCCGGTCTCGGCGACCCCGTCGACCATCAGCTTGACCGATCCGGCGCGGAACCGGCCGAGGCTCGACTCGGCTCGGCGTGCGACGAGTTCGGGTATCTGCTCGGCGCCGCGCTCGCGGTCCCACCACAGGGCTCCGGCGACGCGGGCGGTCAGCGAGCCGTCGCGGGCCGCCGTCAGATAGGCGTCGAAGGGGTCCCCCATCGCGCCGAAGGTGCCGACGATGGCGTCCTGCCAGGCGGTGATGCCGAAGGAATGGAGGAGCCGCTGGGCGCGCAGCAGGGCGGCGAGCCGCTCGGCCGGGGTGGACGGCGGGGTGAGCCGGGCGATCAGGTCCATGGCGCCCTCCTGGAGGAGACCGGTGGGCTCGCCGTGCGTGTCCCGCTCGATGCGGCCGTCGGCCGGGTCGGGGGTGTCGCGGTCGATGCCGGCCAGGCGCAGGGCAAGGCTGTTGGCCCAGGCTCCGTGGTGGTCGCGGTTGGGCAGATAGACGGGCCGGTCGGGGACGACCGCGTCGAGCAGGTCCTGGGTGGGGCTGCCCCCGGCGAACGCCTCCATGGACCAGCCGCCGCCGGTGATCCACTCCGCCTCGGGGCGGGCTTCGGCGTACGCCCGTACGGCGGCGACGCTTTCGGGGGCGGTCAGGATGCCCGTCAGGTCGCACTGCGCCAGCTCCAGGCCGGCCGAGACCGGGTGGACGTGGGCGTCCTTGAGCCGGGAGTACGCGCATGATGCTGGCGGCGGCCGCGGCGCGGTTGCGGCGAGTCCATGCGGAGGAGAGTGGGTGATCGCCGGGCGGGCCGAGTGACGCGGCCCGCCCGGCGATCGGAGAACGCCAGTGCCGCGGCAGGTGACGTTTACCCGTCAAGGAGCGGCGTCCGGTGCGTGCTCTCGGCGCGCCGGCCGGAAGTCCTCGTACTGGACCGCACCTGGGCTTTCGGCCGGTGCGGCGAAGGGGGTCCCTCCCTGTTCGAGCGAAGCCGAGAACTCGGGAGCGCGTGCCGGGCGTCGCGACGGGCCAGATGTTGCCTGACGCGGCGCTAGAATCCCTCGCGATCCGCGGCCATCACCGCGACCCGCTTGCGGACCAGGAACCAGCCGCCGACCAGCGCCGCCGCGATCAGCGGCAGACACATCACGGTCGTGCGGCCGACGCCGCCGCCCCACCACATCAGGACCACGACGGTGGCGAGGAAGGCCAGCGTGACGAGCTGGGTGTACGGGGCCCAGGGCAGCCGGTAGGAGGGGCGGGTGACCTTGCCCTCCTTGGCCCGGTGCCAGAACAGCAGCGAGCAGAGCATGATCATGCCCCAGGTGCCGAGGATGCCGATCGAGGCGAAGTTCAGGACGATCTCGAAGGCCTCGCCGGGCATCACGAAGTTCAGCGCGACGCCGAGGACACCGAAGCCGGCGGTCAGCAGGATGCCGCCGTAGGGCACCTGGCCCTTGTTCATGCGGCCGGTGAACCTGGGCGCGGATCCCGCCAGTGCCATCGAGCGCAGAATCCGGCCGGTCGAGTACAGGCCCGAGTTGAGGCTGGAGAGCGCCGCTGTCAGGACGACGAGGTTCATCACGTCCGCGGCGCCGGCGACGCCGAGCTTGTTCATCACGGTGACGAAGGGGCTCTCGCCGTCGGAGTACGAGGTGTACGGGAGCAGCAGCGCGAGCAGGACGACCGAGCCGACGTAGAAGATGCCGACGCGCCACATGATCGAGTTAATCGCCTTCGGCATGATCTTCTCGGGGTTCTCCGTCTCACCGGCGGCGACGCCGCACAGCTCGACCGAGGCGTACGCGAAGACGACGCCCTGGATCACCAGGAGCATCGGCAGCATGCCGACGGGGAAGAAGCCGCCGCTGTCGCTGATGGTGGAGAAGCCGGGGGTGTGGCCGTCGATCTGGTGCTGGGTGACCACCAGGTAGATGCCGACGAGCATGAAGGCGACCAGCGCCGCGACCTTGATGATCGCGAACCAGAACTCCATCTCGCCGAAGTACTTCACCGAGATCAGGTTCGCGGTGAGGACGACGGCGAGGGCGATGAGGGCGAGCACCCACTGGGGTACGTCGCTGAACATGGCCCAGAAGTGGGCGTAGGTGGCGGCCGCCGTGATGTCGGCCACGGCCGTGGTGGACCAGTTGAGGAAGTACAGCCAGCCGGCCGCGAAGGCGCCCTTCTCGCCCATGAACTCACGGGCGTACGAGACGAAGGCGCCCGAGGAGGGGCGGTAGAGGACCAGCTCGCCCAGCGCGCGGACGACGAAGAAGGCGAAGACTCCGCAGACGGCGTACGCGACGGCGAGCGAGGGGCCCGCGCCGGCCATCCGGCCACCGGCGCCGAGGAAGAGGCCGGTGCCTATCGCGCCGCCGATCGCGATCATGCTGATGTGACGGGGCTTGAGATCCTTGCTGTAACCCTCGTCACCCGCGTCGACATGCGGTGATGTCTGCATGTGGGGGTCGATGCCGGTGCCGGGGTCGGCCGCAGACAGGGTGCGGTCACTCATGTATTTCTTCGCCTTCATTTGGGGGGTGTGCGGTGCCGGGCCGCACGATCGCGTTGAGAGTGATCTCGACGTGTTCGAGGTGGGCGGCCATGGCCTGCACGGCCGCCCCCTCGGAGCCGTCGAGAATTGCCTCGACGAGGGCCCGGTGCTCAAGGTCCGACTGGCGTCGCCGGTCCCCGAGTTGGTTCAGGAAGGTGGACTGCCGGGCGAGGGCGTCCCTGATCTCTTCGATGATCTTGCGGAAGACAGGGTTGCCCGACGCCTGGGCGACTGAGATGTGGAAGAGCGTGTCCAGCGCCACCCACGCGGTGGGGTCGGGCTCCTGCTCCATCTTCCCGATCAGGTGCGTCAGCAGGTGGATGTCGTCCTGCGTACGGCGGGAAGCAGCGTAACCCGCGACGGGGATCTCGACGTGCCGCCGCACTTCCAGCAGGTCACGGGCGGAGTACGAGCCGAAGATCGGGTTCTGGTCGGGCCCGCTGGCCGCGACATAGGTCCCCTTGCCGGCCCGCGACACCGTGAGGCCGAGCGCCTGGAGGGTGCGCAGCGCCTCGCGCACGACGGAGCGGCTCACCTCGAAGTGCTTGCCGAGCTCGGCCTCCGTGGGGAGCTTCTCCCCCACGGTGAGCTCGCCGCGCTCTATCGCGTCCCTGAGGTGCGCGAGGACGGCGTCCGTGGCGCTGATACGCCGGGGAACGCCGCCACTTGTCCGGCTGTCTGACAAGGTCATGCGGTGAATGCTCGGAGGTGAAGCACGTAAGCGTCAAGAGTGAACGGAGAATTGATTTAAAAAGAAGAAAAGGATAAAGGACCGGACATAATCGGTCACGCCAGGGCCTCACGAGGGGGTCGGTCAGGGAGCGAGGACGTCGAGCTCCTGGAGAGCCCCGACAGCGATTTCGCGTGACGGACCGATGTCGATGAAGACAGCGAGGCATCCATTCATGAACAGCCCCCACGTCGTCGTGATGATGGGCGTGGCAGGGACCGGTAAGACCACCATCGGTCCCCTGCTCGCCGAACGGCTCGGCGTTCCGTACGCCGAGGGCGACGACTTCCACCCGCCGGCGAACATCGCGAAGATGTCGGCCGGCACACCGCTGGACGACGAGGACCGGTGGCCCTGGCTCGACGCGATCGGGCAGTGGGCGCACGGCAGGGCAGCGCTCGGCGGGGTGGTGAGCAGCTCCGCGCTCAAGCGTTCCTACCGCGACCGGCTGCGCGCCGCCGCCCCCGACGCCGTATTCCTGCACCTCACCGGCGACCGCGAGCTGATCGAGAAGCGGATGCGCGAGCGCAAGGGGCACTTCATGCCCACCGCCCTGCTCGATTCGCAATACGCCACCCTCCAGCCGCTCCAGGACGACGAGGCGGGCGTGGACGTCGACGTCTCGGGCACCCCCGAAGTCATCACCGAGCGAGCCGTCGCGACCCTGCGCCGACTCGACGGCTAAAAGCGCGGCTCCCCCCAGCCGCAGCTCAGCCCGGCCCAGCCTGCGGAAAGAAGAAAGACCGTGACCAGTCTCAGCGTCGAGACGCTGGCAGCGGACGCCGTCGAGCCGATCACCTCGGCCGGCAACGCCCAGCTGGGGATCGCAGTGCTCGCGGGCATTGCCGTCATCGTCCTGCTCATCACGCAGTTCAAGCTCCACGCCTTCCCCGTGCCCGAGTGGCCGGCGACCGCGGAACCGTGCTGCTGCCTGTCGTGCTGATGCTGGCCAAGGCCCTGGTGGACATCGTCGTCGACGCTCCGGAGCACCCCGTCCAGCGGGTCACGGACGTCATCGGCTCGCCGCTGATCGCCCTGCTCGCCGCCGTGCTCGTAGGCATGTTCACGCTGGGCCGCGCTGCGGGCTTCACCAAGGACCGCCTCGCTTCGACCGTCGAGAAGTCGCTCGCCCCGATCGCGGGTGTGCTGATGATCGTCGGCGCGGGAGGCGGCTTCAAGCAGACGCTCATCGATGTGGGCGTGGGCGAGATGATCCTGGACTTCTCCAAGAGCTGGGCGATCCCCACTCTGTTGCTCGCCTGGCTGATCGCCGTCGCGATCCGGCTCGCGACGGGCTCGGCGACCGTGGCGACGATCTCCGCGACCGGTCTGGTGGCGCCACTCGCCGCCGACATGTCGACGTCGCACGCGGCGCTTCTGGTGCTGGCGGTCGGCGCGGGCTCGCTCTTCTTCAGCCATGTCAACGACGCCGGATTCTGGCTGGTCAAGGAGTACTTCGGGATGAGCGTCGGTCAGACGATCAAGACCTGGTCGGCGATGGAGACGATCATCTCGGTGGTCTCACTGATCTTCATCCTGCTGCTCTCGCTCGTTCTCTAGCTCCACCCCCTGCCCCATCTCTTTTTCCCACAACGGGTGTTCCGCCCGCGCCCATCGTCGGTCGACAGTCCCGGTGCGCATGCCGCGCCGGGACTCCGGCCGCATCAGGGCCATCCCGATGTGTCCGGCGACCACCAGGCCCATGGCCAGTGCCAGCCAGTCGTGCACGAAGGTCGCGCTGGTACGCCACAGCAGCGGCGCCAGATCGGTGAACCACATCAGCAGCCCGGTGCCGAGCATCACCAGCACCGCACCCGCGACCCAGCCCGCGTAGAGCTTCTGCCCCGCGTTGAACTTCCCCGCGGGGCGCGAAGCGTGGCGGTGGTCGCGGCGCAGCGCGGCCCGCAGCCAGCGCCGGTCGTGCGGGCCGAAGCGGTTGAGCCTGCGCAGGTCGGAGCGGAAGGGGCGGGAGACCAGGCCGAGCAGGAACGGGGCGGGGATCAGCAGCCCCGACCACTCGTGCACGGTGACCACCAGGTGCCTGCGGCCGACGAGTTCGGCGAGCGGGGGAACGTACAGAAATGCCGCTGTCGCGATGCACAGCAGGGTCAGGCCCGCGGTGGCGCGGTGCACCCAGCGCTCGGATCGGCTGAACCGGCGCAGCCTTACGGGGAGTTCAGACCGTAGGAGCATCGTCGCGTCCGTTCGACCGGCCGACCCATGCGTCGATGTCATAGCCGAGCTCCTCCCAGTATCCGGGGCGCACCTCGTCGGTGACGGTGATACCGGAGAGCCATTTCGCCGATTTGTAGAAGTACATGGGCGCCACGTACAGGCGCACCGGGCCGCCGTGGGTGTGGCTGACCGGCTTGTCCTGCATGCGCAGAGCCACCAGCACGTCCTTGCGGCCGGCCTGCTGGAGCGTGAGGCTTTCGCTGTACGTGCCGTCGAAGCAGGTAAAGCGGATCGCCCTGCCCTCGGGGCGCACCCCGGCGGCGGCCAGCAGCCGCGACAGTTGTACGCCCTCGAAGGGGGTGTCGGGGACCCGCCAGCCGGTCACGCACTGGACGTCGCGGACGATCCGCGTCTGCTCCATCGCGCGCAGGTCGTCGAGGGTGTAGGTGGCAGGCCGTTCCACCAGTCCGTCGATCTTGAGCCGGTAGTTCTCCGGGCCCTTGCGGGGCACGGAGGTGGCCACTGAGTAGTAGCGGAAACCGCCGCCGTTGGGCAGGAGGCGGGTGAGGCCGGTGGGGTCCTTGTCAGCGGCCGAGCCGAGGAACGCTTCCAGACCGTTCTGGAGGTACGGCGCCGCTGCCACACCCGCGGCGCCGAGGCCGAGCATGCCGAGGACGACACGGCGGCCTACCGGCGCGCCCCCTTCGTCCGCTGGTTGATGAGTCACAAGACGATTCGAGCACCCGCGGCCGCCGATGGCCAGCGACCGCGGGTGCTCGTCAGACTTCCGTCATACCTGGGCGGACTCGCGTCGCACCCGGGCGGAGTCGCTTCAGACCCGGGTCCGCTCGGACTCGGCGGCCTTCTCCAGCTGGAAGGCCTCGTTGCCCAGGCCGATGCGGGCATGCACCTCGGGCTTCGCGGAGCGCAGGATCGCGCCGTACAGCAGGCCGATGACGGCGGCGGCGCCGATGATGGCCGGCAGGATCCAGCTCAGGGCGGAGCCGGGTCCTGCGCCCACGAGTACGTCGAAGTCCTTGACGGTATAGAAGGCGATCGCCAGGAGGGCCAGCCCGGAGAGGCCGGAGGCCACCAGCCGGCCGGCCTGCGCGCGGCCGGCGCCGCGCCGTACGAAGAAGGCGATGACGGCCAGCGATGCGGTGGCCATCAGCAGGATGACGCCGAGGGCGCCGACATTGCCCATCCAGGTGAACAGGTGCAGCACCGGCGCCGTCGGGTCGCCGGCCGGATTGTCGTCGGTGAACGCGAAGGCCAGGACGACGGCCACGGAGACCGCGGACTGGAGCAGCGAGCCGCCCGCGGGGGCGCCGCTCGCCTTGTTCGTACGGCCGAAGGCGACGGGCAGCAGACCTTCGCGGCCCATCGCGAAGGCGTACCGCGCGACGACATTGTGGAAGCTGAGCAGCGCCGCGAACATGCCCGTGACGAACAGGATGTGCAGGACGTCGGTGAAGGTCGAGCCGAGCCGGCTCTCGGTGAGGCCGAAGAGCAGTCCTGGCCCCTGCTCCCCCGCCACCTTGACGATCTCGCCTGGGCCCACGGCGACGCTGAGCGCCCAGGCGCTGAACGCGAGGAAGAGCGCGGCGTAGCCGACGGCGAGGAACATCACGCGACGGACGACGATCTGCGGGCGGCTGGTCTCCTCGGCGTACACCGGGGCCTGCTCGAAGCCGACGAAGGCGGCGATGCAGAAGCAGAGCGCGGTGCCCAGGCCGGCGCCGGTGAGGGTGTCGGGGTTGAACGCCTGGAGGGACAGGCCCTCCTGGCCGGGCTCCGCTATCGCCGCCACGTCGAAGATCACGACCAGCGCGCACTCGACGACGAGCAGCACGCCCAGCACCTTGGCGTTGAGGTCGATCTTGAGCCAGCCGAGCGCGCCGACCAGCGCCACGGAGACCAGCGCCGGTATCCACCAGGCGACGGTGACGTCGAAGTAGGTGGCGAGGATCCCGGACACCTCGAAGCCGAGGATGCCGTAGATGCCGACCTGCATGGCGCTGTACGCGACGAGGGCGACCACCGAGGCACCGGCACCCGCGGTCGGACCGAGGCCGCGGGCTATGTACGCGTAGAAGGCCCCGGCGTTGTGGACGTGCCGGCTCATCTCCGCGTATCCGACGCTGAACAGCATCAGGACCACACCGAGGATGACGAAGAGCAGCGGCTGGCCGACGATGCCCATCACGCCGTATGTAGTAGGCATGACACCTGCGACGACCATCAGAGGGGCGCTGGCCGCCAGGACGGACAGCAGCAGCCCGGTGGTGCCCAGACGGCCGGCGCGCAGCGCCCGTTCCTGCCCCTTGTACGTAGGGATCTCAGCGGCCCTGCCGCTGGCCGTGCTCTCGCTGCGCGCACCGGTCTCGCTCGTGCTCGATCTGCCCGTCGACATGGCGGGGTTGTCCCTTCGGTGAGTTACACGGAGCCGAACGCGGCACTGCGTGCGGCGACGAACGCCTGATGGGGGTCCCGGCCCGGATAGGACCAGGGGGCCGAGGTGAGATGCGATCCGATGCGGTCGAACAGCGCCGCGGCCTCGGCGGACCTGCCCTCGCAGAACTTCGCGTGGGCCAGGAAGTTGAGGTCGACGCAGTGACGTGGGCGGCCCTCGTGCTCCCACTCCAACCACCAGTCGAAGGCCGCCTTCATCACCTGGCGGGCGCGCCGGTCCGTCCAGTGCCCGGAGGCGACAGGGTCCGGGGATTCGCGGCCCGCCGCGGCCAGGGCGCGGTAGCGCTCGGCGTGCGCGACCACCGGCAGCACGGCGAGCGGGGAGTCCGCGGGGGCCTGCTCGGCGGCCCAGGCCGCGAAGTCGTACACCTCGTGCAGCGGGTCGCGGCCGGTGTCCGGTCTGCGCTCGGCGAGGCGGGCGACCACCAGGTGGTGGGCGTGGTGGTGCTCGGGGTGGCGCAGCCGCACCTGGTCGAAGAGCTGGGTGACCTCCTCCTCCGTACCGAGGGAGCGGGCCAGCAGGAGCAGGCCGAGCCAGGGGGTCGGATCGGCGGGTGCCCGGGCGGCAGCGCGGCGGCAGGCTTCGCGGGCCCTGTCCGCGGACTTCTCGCCGCGGAGGGCCGCGAAGACATGGGCGCAGGCCAGGAGCGTCAGGGCGTCGGCGCTCTCCGGCTCGGCGAGCAGCCAGTCGTCGGCCCAGGCGGCCGATCCGGCGCCCTCGGCGAGGACGACAAGACGGTGGCCACGGCGGTCCCAGTCGTCGCCGGTCGCGGTGAGCAGGGAGCGGACGCGGGTCCAGCGGCCCTGGGCGAGCCGGCCTCGTACGTCGGCCAGTTCGGCGTCGTCGAGTGCGGGGTCGAAGAAATGGTCGGTCCGGCGGCGTGAGCGGCCGAGGGGCGGCGGAGGTGGGCTCATCCGCGGGTCCTCCACACGCAGTGTGCGAGCGTTTGATCACGCACAGCAAACCGGTAGGGGCGGCTCCACGTCAAGGCTGATCGGTATCAACACGACCATCGATCGCTGTACTTGGCTCGCCGCTCAGGGGAACGGGGCGGCCTCCCTCTACTCTTGCGCCATGTCTGACACCTCGGCGCTCCCCCTCTGCCTGTTCGCGTATCCCGGCCCGCTGCGCGATCGGTTGGTCGCGGCCACGCTGTCCGGCGAGAAGGTGTCGACGACCGGTCTGCTCGTCGAGTACGAGGTGGAGAAGGAGGAGTTGCCGCCGGTCGGCGAGCGCTCCGTGGTCGTCGACTCGGACGGGCGGCATGTCGCGGTGATCGAGCTGACCGAGGTACGGGTGCTCGCTCTGGGCGACGTGAACCTCCAGCACGCGCTGGACGAGGGCGAGGGCTACACGTCGGTCGCCGACTGGCGCGCGGGGCACGAGACGTTCTGGCACGGCGAGGAGACGCGGGAGGCGCTGGGCGATCCGGAGTTCGAGGTCGACGACTCGACGATGGTGGTCGCGGAGCGCTTCCGGGTCGTCGAGCGGCTGGACGGACCGGAAGCCGACTGAGAGGTCCCCGCGTGGTGCGGCCCGGGGCGCGGAGTGTGGTGCGCCCGCGCCCCGGGCCGCGGCTCAGGTGCCGTCGATGTGGCGGACGGCGAGGTCCGGGCTGAACTGCCCCGTCGGGCGTCGGGCGCGGTGCCGCACAGGCCGTCCGAGTTGCCCGGCGTCTTCACCCACAACAGCGTCTCGGCACCGCCGCCGACCTGCGCGTGCTGGAAGTGCTCATGCGAGGTAGGCCAGCCTTTCGCGTCGTACCGGATGGGTGAAACCGTCACCCGCGGCCCAGCGGCCCGCCTCGGAGACAGCGAGAGCGGCCAGCCGCCCCCACTCGTTGCCCTGCGAGCCGGCGAGGTGCGGGGTGATGGTGACGTTGTCGCAGTCCCACAGGGGGTGTTCGGGCGGCAGGGCCTCGGGGTCGGTGACGTCAAGGACGGCCCGGATCCGACGGTCCGTGAGTGCCTCGGTGAGCGCGTCCTGGTCGACCACGGCTCCGCGGGCGGTGTTGATGAGCACCGCGTCCGGTCGCATCGCGGCGATCAGCTCCCGGCTGACGAGCCCCTGGGTGGCGGGGAGCAGCGGAGTGTGGACGCTCACGACGTCGCTGCGCTCGAACAGTTCGCCGATGCCGACCCCCCGCACGCCGAGCGACGCGGCCTCCTCCTCGGTGACGTACGGGTCGTGCAGCAGCACCCTCAGGTCGTACGGGCGCAGCAGTTCCACGACTCTGCGCCCGATCAGCGAGGCGGAGAGAATGCCGACCGTGCGGCCGTAGTTGCCGATGTCGCGCGGGGTGCTCAGCCAGTCGTCCCGGTGGCGCGTGGCGCGGAACTCCCGGGCGCGTTCCAGGACGTGCTTGCCGCTGAGCAGGATCATGGCGACGGTGTACTCCGCGACGGGCAGCGCGTTGGCCGCGGCTGCCGAGGACACCTCGATGCCGCGTGCCCAGCACTCCTCGGTGATGTGGCCGCGCACCGAGCCCGCGGTGTGCACGACCGCGCGCAGCTGGGGCGCGGAGTCGAGCACATCGGCGTCGAGCGGCGGGCAGCCCCAGCCGGTGACCAGGACCTCCACGTCCCGCAGCACGGCACGGGCCCGCGCGGTGGTGAAATCGGCGATGACGGGCAGCGGTGCGAGGGCGCAGACCCGGCCGAGGGCGTCCAGGGCCGCGGCGTCGAACACGGCCGCCGCCGTGTCCGACGCCATGGCGAGGGCGGCACGCGGACGGGGGTCGCCACTGGCGGTGGTGGGCATCTGTCTCCTGAGATGTCTGTGGCGGTACGTGTACGGGTGGGGCGGGGCGACTCCCGTCCCGGTCCTGCTACTTGACGGATCCCGCCGCGAGGCCCGACTTCCAGACCCGCTGGAGCAGGATGAAGGCGAGAACCAGCGGCAGCACCGCGAGAAGCGACCCCATGATCACGGCGGGGTAGTACTCGGGCGAGACGCTGGCCGAGCTGTTCCAGGCGTACAGGCCGAGGCTGATCGGATAGAGCTCCTGGCCGGAGAGCACCCCCTAGCCGACCGCCTTCGCCGCGGCGCGGCCCGCCGTGCGCCCCGAGAAGAGGCAACCGCCGAGGAAGGTCCCTTCGAGCGAGCGGTATCCGTGCATCCCGCCGCCGCCGAACCCGGCCGCCTCGCCCGCCGCGTACACACCGGGCAGCGTGTCGGCGGCGTCGGTCAGCACCCGTGAGGACAGATCGGTCTCCAGGCCGCCGAGCGACTTGCGGGTGAGGATGTGCAGGCGCACGGCGATGAGCGGGCCCGCCTTGGGGTCGAGGATGCGGTGCGGCGCCACCGTACGGATGAGCTTGTCGCCCAGGTAGTTGCGGGCGCCCCGGATCGCCATCACCTGGAGGTCCTTGGTGAAGGTGTTGGTGATCTCCCGGTCGCGCGCGGTGATTTCGTGGCGCAGCGCGGCCTCGTCGATCAGCGGCTCCTTGGTGAGCGCGTTCATCCCGCGGACCAGCGAGGCCAGGTCCTTCTCCACGACGAAGTCCGCGCCCTTGTCCATGAACGCCTTGACCGGGCCGGGTACGTCGGCCCGCGCCCGGCCGATGACATCACGGATCGATTTGCCCGTCAGGTCCGGGTTCTGCTCGGAGCCCGAGAGCGCGAACTCCTTGCCGATGATCCGCTGGTCGAGGACGAACCAGGTGTAGTCGTAGCCGGTCTTCATGATGTGGTCGAGCGTGCCGAGGGTGTCGAAGCCGGGGAAGAGCGGCACGGGCAGCCGCTTGCCGGTGGCGTCGAACCACAGGGACGAGGGGCCCGGCAGGATGCGGATGCCGTGCCTGGCCCAGATGGGGTTCCAGTTCTCGATGCCCTCGGTGTAGTGCCACATCCGGTCGCGGTTGACCATGCGGCCGCCGGCGCCCTCGGTGATGCCGAGCATCAGGCCGTCCACGTGCGCGGGCACGCCGGAGAGCATCGAGGCGGGCGGAGTACCCAGCCGCTGGGGCCAGTTGGCGCGTACGAGGTCGTGGTTGCCGCCGATGCCACCGGAGGTGACGATCACCGCCTGGGCCCTGAGCTCGAACTCGCCCGCCGTCTCACGGCTGCTGGCGACGCCCCGCCCGACGCCAGAGGGGGACAGGATCTCGCCAGTGACGGTGTCCACGGAGCCCGCGCTGCGGGCCAGGCCGGTGACGCGGTGGCGGAACTTCAGCTTGACGAGACCGCGGGCGACGCCGTCGCGCACCCGGCGCTCGAACGGCGCGACGAGGCCGGGCCCGGTGCCCCAGGTGATGTGGAAGCGTGGCACGGAGTTGCCGTGCCCGTTGGCGTCGTACCCGCCGCGCTCGGCCCAGCCGACGACCGGGAAGAAGCGCACGCCCTGGCCGTGCAGCCAGGACCGCTTCTCCCCCGAGGCGAAGTCGACGTACGCCTCGGCCCACTTGCGCGGCCAGTGGTCCTCCTCACGGTCGAAGCCGGCCGTGCCGTGCCAGTCCTGGAGGGCCAGCTCCCGGCTGTCCTTGATCCGCATCCGGCGCTGCTCGGGGGAGCCGACGAAGAAGAGGCCGCCGAAGGACCAGTGCGCCTGGCCGCCGATGGACTGCTCGGGCTCCTGGTCGAGCAGGATCACCGTGCGGCCCGCGTCGACCAGTTCCGCGGTCGCTGCCAGGCCGGCGAGGCCCGCCCCGATCACGATCACATCAGCGTCGTACGCCATGGTTTCCGTCCTTGCCGGGGCGAGTCGAGCGGGCAGTTACTCGTGCGTCCGATCTTCGGGACAGCCAGTCGAAGCGTCAACCGTTCGGGGTGTTGGATTGGTTCCATGACGACCGACGGAACATCCGACCCCGCCGCTGAGATCCTCGACATCGTCGACGAGCACGACGAGGTCGTCGGGCAGGCCCCTCGCGGCGAGGCGTACGCGCGAGGCCTGCGGCACCGCTGCGTGTTCGTCCTCGCGCGGGACGGTGAGGGGCGGTACTTCGTGCACCGCAGGACGCCGGTGAAGCTGGTCTTCCCCTCGCTGTACGACATGTTCGTGGGCGGGGTCGTCGGCGCGGGCGAGTCGTACGACGAAGCGGCGCTGCGCGAGGCGGAGGAGGAGCTCGGTGTCAGCGGGCTGCCCCGGCCCGTACCGCTGCTGAAGTTCCTCTACGAGAGCCGCGACGGCGCGCGGACCTGGTGGTCGTACGTGTATGAGGTGCGCTGCGAGCTTCCGGTGAATCCGCAGGCGGAGGAGGTCGCCTGGCACACCTTCCTGTCCGCTGCGGAGCTGGAGGAGCGGCTCGGCGTGTGGGAGTGGGTGCCGGACGGGCTCGCCGCGTGGGAGCGGGTGCGGGCGATTCGCGCGAGCTGGGCGAAGACCGGCGGCCGGTAGGGTGCGGCGCGTGATCGACTTCGTGCGGAGCCTGCGGCTGTGGTTCGCTCCGCAGCGCATCAAGGAAGAGGGCGAGACCCCCGACTACCGCTTCTCGCTGGCCAATGAACGCACCTTCCTGGCCTGGATCCGCACGGCTCTCGCCCTGATCGGCGGCGGCTTCGCCGTCGATCAGTTCCTGCCGGACCTGCCCCGGGCCGTCGGGGCGACCATGGCGCTCGGGCTGCTGGTCGCCGGTGTGCTGTGCGCGCTGCGGGCGGTGAACCACTGGATGCGCTGCGAGCGGGCGATGCGGCGGGGCGACGACCTTCCGGTGTCGCGCTTTCCGACCCTGCTGAGCCTGGTGGTGGCCGTTGTCGCGGTGGCGATGGTGGTGGTCGTCGTCTTCGGCTGGGAGGGCAAGTGACCGCGTCTGCCACCGCGTCGTCCGTTCCCGCCCGGGACCCCGGCCTTCAGCCGGAGCGGACCAGGCTGGCCTGGCGGCGTACGACGCTCTCCTGCACGGTGGTGGCCGTGCTGGCGGGCCGGCAGGCGGCGGTCGAGCAGTTCACCGTGGCCTCGGTGGTCGCGATGGCACTGACGGCGTTCGTCTGGCTGGGCTTCCTGGGGGTCGCCCATCGGCGGATGCGGGCGGTGGGCAGCAGCCCGCGTCCGGAGCCGATGTCCGTGCGGGCTGCGATGACCGCGGTGGCCTGCACAGTTGCCCTGGCGGGGTTCGCGGTGGCGATGGTGGGGTGAGGGGAGTGGGGGCGGGTGCGGAACCGTGGGCGGGTTGCCTGCGGCGCTGTTCCCCTACCCGCCCCTTCCCGAACTGGGGCTCCGCCCCAGACCCCGGTCCTCAAACGCCGGACGGGCTGAAGTGGGCGGGGTGTTGAAAACGCGGGGCGGCCCCACGCGTTGGTCCCGGTCCTCGAACGCCCGGACGGGCTGAAATGGGCCGGGGACGGGGCAGCTTGGCCTCCGGCCTCGGCTTCGCCCCTCCGGACGGGCCGAACCGGACGGGGCGAAGGTGCGCAGTATCCGCAAAGAATTCAGCCCGTCCGGCGCTTGAGGACACGCCCGAAAGGCGTCCGGCCGGGGGCTCGCCCCCACCGCGCGGCGGCAACCGCGCAATGTCACGGCGGAAGGGGCGGGGTGGGGAACAAGCCCCGCGCAGCGGCTCCGCCTAGGAGTGTCCTGAAGATCTTAAAATCACGCCCGTATTACACCAGTTCGACGGGATTGGCATTTACTGGCAATCCGGGGTGATCCGGGCGGCCGGAGCAAGATCTTCATCGGCCTTCTAGCCCGCGTCCATCGTCACCACGATCTTGCCCCGCGTGCGCCCCTGCTCATTGAGCCGGTGCGCCTCCGCCGCCTGCTCCAGCGGGAACACCCGGTCCACGTGGACGGTGATGACGCCCTCGTCCGCCAGCTCGCCCAGCTTCCGCAGATCGCCCGCGTCGGGCCGTACGAACACATAGTGTCCGCCGTGTTCGGTGACCGAACCGTCCGCGATCGAGGCCAGTCGGCCGCCCTCGGTGAGCAGCTCGACCGAGGCCTTGAGCGCGTCGCCGCCCACCGTGTCGAACGCCGCGTCGACACCGCCGGGTGCCAGGGCCCGTACCCGGCCCACCAGTCCGTCGCCGTACGTCACCGGCTCCGCACCCAGCTTCCGCAGATGGTCGTGGTTGCGCTCGCTCGCCGTGCCGATCACGCGGGCCCCCGCGTGCCGGGCGATCTGCACCGCGAGGGAGCCCACACCGCCCGCCGCCGCGTGCACCAGCACCGTGTCTCCCTTGCGCACCTCCAGTGCCCCGTGCAGCACCTGGTAGGCGGTGAGCCCGGCCAGCGGCAGCCCGGCGGCCTCCTCGAAGCTCAGGCTCGCGGGCTTGGGGGCGAGGGTGCGAATGGGGGCGGCGACGAGTTCGGCGAAGGTGCCGCGGGAGAGGAAGTCCTCGCGTACGTACCCGATGACCTCGTCACCGACGGCGAACTCCGTCACTGACGGGCCCGGCTGGACGACGACTCCGGACACGTCCCAGCCGGGGATCACCGGGAAGACGGCGTCGAGCGCGCCGTCGAGATAGCCCTGGCGGCACTTCCAGTCGACCGGGTTGACGGCCGCTGCACGCACCTTCACCAGGACGGAATCGGGCCCGACCTTGGGGTCGGGGCGCTCGCCGTATTCGAGGACATCGGAGCCGCCGTAGCGGGAGTAACTGATCGCCTTCATGCCTACGACCCTCCGCGCAGCCCGGCCCCCGCGCAAGCCGAAGCGGAAAACGGTGGGTCACGCGTGCGGAACGGCACCCGGGCCACGGTGCGGTATCGGGATCAACCAGCCATTCAGGACTAGCCTGGGAAGAGTAACGGAGCATCCACATCGCACCAGAGGTGAACGTCATGACCGTCCTCCACCAGGAGCACCCGACCCACGAGCACGTGCACGGTCCGGCCTGCGGGCACGCCCAGGTCCCGCACGGCGACCACCTCGACTACGCGCACGACGGTCACATGCACCGGGAGCACTCCGGGCACTGGGACGAGTGCGAGTCCACGGACCACGTCACGCACGGCGGGCACGGCCACGCGCACGGGGAGAACTGCGGCCACCCCGCGGTCGCGCACGGTGACCACGTCGACTACGTCCACGACGGCCACCGGCACGCCGCCCACGAGGGGCACTGGGACGACCACTGACCCACCGGGTACCCATGCCCCCCCTTCCCCCGGGTCCGCGGCGACTGGCAGGCTCTCATCGACCAGTTCGACCGGATTGATCAGCTCGACCGGATCGATCAGCTCGCCGCAGTCCGCTCGGTTCGCCGAGCCGACCCCGACCCGGGGGAACTCCCATGCCTGCCACGGATCCGTACACCGTCCGGCTCGCGCCGCACGTACACGCCTACGTCCAGCCGGACGGCGGCTGGTGCCTGAACAACGCGGGGTTCGTCAGTGACGGCGAGTCCACCCTGCTGGTGGACACCGCGGCCACCGAGCGCCGCGCGCACGCGCTGCGCGCGGCGCTGCTGGAAACCGGGGTGCCGCTCCCCCGCACCGTCGTCAATACGCACCACCACGGCGACCACACCTACGGCAACAGCGTCTTCCTGCCCGAGGCCACCGTCGTCGGGCACGACACCTGCCGCACCGAGGTTCTGGCAGTCGGGCACCAACTCCACCTGATGTGGCCGCAGAACGACTTCGGGGACATCACCATCACCGCCCCCACCCTCACCTACAGCGAGCGCCTCACCGTCCATGTCGGCGGGACCGAGGTGTGGCTGATCCACCCCGGCGTCGCGCACACCACCGGCGATTCGGTCGTCCACCTGCCGGAGCACGGGATCGTCTTCACCGGCGACCTGGTCTTCCAGGGCGCCACGCCCTTCGTCCCGATGGGGTCCCTGAGCGGCTCGCTGCACGCGCTCGACCTGCTGCGCTCACTGGACGCGAGCACGGTCGTGCCGGGCCACGGGCCGATCACCGATCCGTCGGCGTACGACGCGACAGAGCGCTATCTGCGGTATGTCGCCGAGCTCGCCGAGGCCGGTCACACCAAGGGGCTCACCCCGCTGGAGACGGCGAAGCAGGCGGATCTGGGGGAGTTCGCCGAGCTGCGCGAGAGCGAGCGGCTCGTCGCGAACCTGCACCGCGCCTACGCCGAGCTGGACGGCCTGCCGCCGGGCTCGCCGCTCGATCCGGTGGCCGTCTTCACCGACATGGCGGTCATGAACGGCGGCCTGCCGGTCGCCTGTCACGCGTGATTCCGGTCTCGGGGCGCGTCGGCGCGCTGGACTGCATACCGACTGGTCGGCATGATGAGGGTGCGACGTACTAAACGCCCTCGGAGGTGCAGTCCATGAGCGCAGCCCACCCGCCGGGTCTCGATCCTGAGCAGTTGCGCGGTCTCCTCGACCGCGAGCGGCCTGGGCTGGTGAGCGGACCGCTCAGCGCCCGGCTGATCGAGGGCGGCCGGTCGAACCTGACGTACGCCGTCACCGACGGGCAGGCCCGGTGGGTCGTGCGCCGGCCGCCGCTGGGGCACGTGCTGGCCACCGCGCACGACATGAAGCGCGAGTTCCGGGTGATCAGCGCGCTGCACCCGACGGATGTGCCGGTGCCCGCGCCGGTGCTGCTGTGCGAGGACGAGTCGGTGATCGGGTCGCCGTTCTACGTCATGGAGTTCGTCGAGGGGGTTCCGTACCGTACGGCCGAGGAACTGGCCGTCCTCGGTGCCGAGCGCACGCGTGGTGCGGTGCTCGACCTGGTCGACACCCTCGTCACCCTGCACTCCGTGGACCCCACCGCGGTCGGACTCGGCGACTTCGGGCGGCCCGAAGGCTTCCTCGGCCGGCAGTTGCGGCGCTGGGGCAAACAGCTCGACGCCTCCCGCAACCGTGACCTGCCCGGCATCGACGAGCTGCACGCCGCGCTCGGGCGCTCGCTGCCCGCCTCCCCCGCGCCGACCGTCGTGCACGGCGACTACCGGCTCGACAACGTCCTGATCGCCCCCACCGGAACCGACGGCAGCGACCGGATCACGGCCGTCCTGGACTGGGAGATGTCGACGCTCGGCGATCCGCTGACCGACCTCGGTCTGCTGGTGATGTACAGCTCGGAGCTGTCGCTCTCCGACTCGCCGATCAGCACGACCAGCGGCGCCCCAGGGCACCCGTCTGCGCGCGAGATCGTCGAGCGGTACGCAGCCGGGTCCGGCCGGGACACCTCCGCGATCGACTGGTACACGGCGTTCGCCTGGTTCAAGCTCGCCGTGATCCTGGAGGGCATCCACTACCGCTTCACGCTCGGGCAGACCGTCGGCCCCGGCTTCGACCAAATCGGCGATCTGGTCCCCGTCTTCATCGAGCACGGCCTCACGACCCTCCAAGAAGGCTGAGACACCATGGACTTCGCATTCGACGCGCGGACCGAAGAGCTCCGGACCCGACTTCTCGCCTTCATGGACGAGTACGTGTATCCGGCCGAGACCGTCTCGCACGAGCAGCGCGGGCAGCTCGCCTCGCCCTGGGACACCCCGCAGATCGTCGAGGACCTCAAGGCCGAGGCCCGTCGGCAGGGGCTGTGGAACCTCTTCCTGCCGGACGCGGAGCACGGCGCCGGGCTCACCAACCTGCAGTACGCACCGCTGGCCGAGATCACCGGCCGCAGCCCGCACCTGGCGCCCACGGCTCTCAACTGCGCGGCCCCGGACACCGGGAACATGGAGGTGCTCGCCCAGTTCGCTACCGACCGGCAGAAGAAGCAGTGGCTGGAGCCGCTGCTCGCCGGTGAGATCCGCTCGGCCTTCGCGATGACCGAGCCCGAGGTGGCCTCGTCGGACGCGACGAACATCCGGACGCGGATCGAGCGGGACGGCGAGGAGTACGTCGTCACCGGCCGCAAGTGGTACATCTCCGGTGCGATGAACCCGGACTGCAAGATCTTCATCGTGATGGGCAAGACCGACCCGGACGGCGAGGACCCGCGCCGCCAGCAGTCGATGATCCTGGTGCCGCGCGACACGCCGGGGGTCGAGATCCGGCGGGCCATGCAGGTCTACGGGTACGAGGACCACTCACACGGCGGCCACGCCGAGGTCGTCTTCACCGGCGCGCGGGTGCCCGCCGCGAACCTGATCGGCGAGGAGGGCGGCGGCTTCGCCATCGCCCAGGCCCGCCTCGGCCCCGGCCGCATCCACCACTGCATGCGGCTGATCGGCATGGCCGAGCGGGCGATCGAGTTGATGTGCCGGCGGGCGGTGGAGCGGACGGCCTTCGGCAAGCCGATCGCCCAGCAGGGTGTCGTACAGAACTGGATCGCGGACTCGCGGGTCGCCGTCGAGCAGCTGCGGCTGCTGGTACTCAAGACCGCGTGGCTGATGGACACGGTGGGCAACCGGGGCGCGCACACCGAGATCCAGGCCATCAAGATCGCGACGCCGAGGGCGGTGGTCGACATCATCGACAAGGCGGTGCAGCTGCACGGCGCGGGCGGGGTCAGCCAGGACTTCCCGCTGGCGGAGCTGTGGGCGGGGGCGCGGACGCTGAAGCTGGCGGACGGGCCGGACGAGGTGCATCAGCGGTCGCTGGCCGGGCGGGAGCTGAAGAAGTACGTGTAGGGCGGGGCAAGCCCCCGGACAAACGCCGGACGGGCTGAAAGATTGCCGTATGCGGCAACCTTCAGCGCCCGTCCGGCGTTTGAGGACCGGGGTCTGGAAGGGGCGGGTTCGGGGCGCAGCGACGCCCCCGCGCCCCTACGGCCGCAACGCCCGCAGCAGCAGGTCCGCCAAGTGGTCCGCGACCTGCTGCTGCGTGAGCGGCCCGTTCGGGCGATACCAGGTCGACAGGTGATGCACAGAGCCGAAGTGGTAGTCGACGACCAGATCCGCCGGCGTGGCCAGCGAGAACACCCCGTTCTTCTGCCCCTCTTCGACCAGCGCCCGGAACCGCTCGTGGTAGCGCCGCCGCTCCGCCCGCACCTGCTTGTCCTTCTCCGGACTCAGGTGGTGCATGGAGCGGAAGAAGATCGACGCGTCGTCGAGGTTGTCGATGGTGGTGACGACCACGTCCGCCGCCGCGTCCCGCAGCCGCTGCTCCACCGGCGCGTCCGCGTCCGCGAAGGCGTCGAGGCGCTCCTGCTGGAGGCGGAGCACGCGCGCGTACACCTCGTGCAGCAGGTCGTCCTTGGAGCCGAAGTAGTGGTAGAGCGCACCCTTGGTGACACCCGCCGCCTCGACGATCTCCTGGACGGAGGTGCGGTCGTAACCGCGCTCGGCGAACAGGCGGGTGGCGGCGGCCAGCAGCCTCTGGGGGACGGGAATGCCGCTCCCGTCCGTCGTCCTGGCCATTGCCGCCACCTGCCTTTCGTCGAAGAGTCGGTGTTCAGGAGCGGGAACGCAGTTCCCGCCTGAGGATCTTCCCACTCGCCGTCTTCGGAAGCTCGGGCAGGATCTCCACTTGGCGCGGGTACTTGTACGCGGCCAGCCGTTCCTCGCAGTACGCGGAGATCTCCTCCGGCGTGGCGCCGTCTCCGGGGCGCAGGCTGACGTACGCCTTGACGCTCTCCCCGCGGTACGCGTCCGGGATGCCGACGACGGCCGCCTCACGCACCGCCGGGTGGGTGTAGAGCACGTCCTCGACCTCGCGCGGCCAGACCTTGAAGCCGGACGCGTTGATCATGTCCTTCTTGCGGTCGACGACATAGAGCCAGCCGTCCGCGTCCATGAAACCGATGTCCCCGGTGCGCAGTTCGCCGTCCGGGAAGGCCTCGGCGGTGGCTTCGGGGCGGCGCCAGTAGCCGGAGGCGACCTGCGGGCCGCGCACCAGGATCTCGCCCTGTTCGCCGAACGGCACCTCGTCGCCCTTCTCGTCCACGATCCGTACGACCGTGTCGGGGCCGGGCACGCCCACCGAGAGCGTCCCGGAGACCGGGTCGACCGGGGCCTCCTTCTCGGGCGGCACCGAGGCGCAGGGCGCGGTGCACTCGGTGAGTCCGTAGCCGTTGCGGATGTACGGGCCGAAGCCCACCCGGAACTTCTCCACCAGGGCGGGCGGCACCGGCGCCCCGCCCGAGGAGATCACCTGGAAGGACTCGAAGTGGTCCCGGGAGACGCCGGGGGTGGCGGCCAGTGCCATGAAGGCGGTGGACGGGCCGACCGTGTACGCCGGGCGGTGCTCGGTGAAGGCGTCGAGCACGACGCCCGGATGGAAGCGGTAGGCCAGTACGAGGGTGCCCGCGTTGGCGATGCAGGCGGCCAGTTCGCAGACCATGCCGGTGATGTGGAAGAGGGGCGCGAGCGCGAAGTAGCGCGCCCCCTCCTCGATCGGGTGGCCGACCCGCTGGCGCTCGGCGTTGACCATGATGTTGCCGTGGGCGTTCATGGCGCCCTTGGGGGCGCCGCTGGTGCCCGATGTGTAGCTGATCAGCGCCACGTCGGTGGAGCTCAACTCGCGGTCCGGAGGGGCAGGCGCGCCCTGGCGGGCGACGGCCACCAGGTCCTCGGCGTCCTCGGCCTGCGGCTGCCGCTCGAAGGTGAGGACGCGCTCGTCGTTCCTGGTCTGGAAGTCCAGTTCGCAGGCGGTGAGGGCGATGCGGACGGGAGAGTTCGCGACGGTGTCACGCAGATAAGCCGCCCACGCGCGGTCCGTGCAGATCAGTGCGCTCACTTCGGCGTCCGCCAGTACGTGGGCCACCTCGGCCGACTTGTACATGGGGTTGACCGGCACGACGGTGGCGCCGGCCTTCCAGGCGCCGAGCAGCGCGATCACGAAGTGCGGGGTGTTCTGCAGCATGACAGCGACCCGGTCGCCGCGCCGCAGCCCCTTCGCCGCCAGATGACCCGCGACGGAGTCGGACAGTGCGTCGATTTCCCGGTAGGTCAGCCGGCCGTCGAAGTAGGTGAGGGCCGGGTGTTCGGGAGCGCGGGCAACGGCGGCGCGAAAGGCGTGCGGCACGCTCGGCGCGGGCTGTACGGGCGCCCGTTGGGCCTCGCTGAGCTGCGCGAGCCAGGGCTTGGCCGCATAAATCGACGCGCTCATCCGGCGGCCCCTTCCCACTTCTGCTGGAGGTGGTTCATGCCGGACAGCCAGCGGTCCGGGTTCTCGGCGCGCGCCTGGTAGTACCCGGCGACCTCGGGGTGCGGCAGGATCAGGAACCGGTCGGCGGCCATCCCGTCGAAGAGCGCGTCCGCGACGTCCTCCGGCTCGATGGCGGTCGGCGCGAGCACCAGTTCACCGGCCGAGCCCGCCGCGGTCAGCATGTCGGTGCGTACGCCCTGCGGGCAGATCGCGTGCACCTTGACGCCGCGGTGGCGGTAGGTCAGCGACAGCCACTCGGCGTACGCGAGCGCGCCGTGCTTGCTGACGCTGTACGGCGCGGCGCCGACCATGGTGAGCAGTCCGGCGGCGGAGACGGTGGAGACGAAGCGGCCAGTGCCGCGCTCCAGCCAGTCGGGCAGCAGCGCGCGGGACGCCCTGACGTGGGCCATCACATTGACGTCCCAGGCGGCGGCCCAGACCTCTTCGTCGGCGAAGGCGTCGCCCGGCGAGGCGAGGCCCGCGTTGGCGCAGTAGACGTCGATGGTGCCGCCGAGTGCGTCGCGGGCCTCGTCGACGATGGTGGAGGCGTCCCCGGCGACGGCGATCGCGCCGGTCTCGTCGGCGATCGCCTTGATCTTCTGCGCGTCGAGGTCATTGACGACGACCCGTGCGCCCTCCGCCGCGAATCTGCGGGCGAGGGCGGCTCCGATGCCGCCTCCCGCTCCCGTGACCACAACACTGGCGCCCTGGAACGTACTCACGTGCGACCCGCCTCCCGATGCCGACAACCTCAACAGACTAACCAGTCGGTATGTCGTGGCGAAAGGGGTGGAGGGCCGTGAACCGCCGTGTGCGGCACGTTCCCCGTGGCCTGTCCACACGCTAGCGTGCGTGGCCATGACAGACAGTGCCGATATCGGAGGTAGTGGGATGAGCCTGTCCAGACGGGGACTGCTGGCCGTGACGGGAGCCGCGGGAGCGGTGGGGGCGTTCGCCACCACCAAGGGCGCCGCCGCCGTGGGCAAGCAGGGCGGCGGGCGCGGTCGTGTGCGTACCGGCTTCGACCGGCTGGCCGCCGACGGGTACGACCTCCTCGACGGGCAGCGGGTCGGCGTCGTCACCAACCCGACGGGCACCACCTCCGGCGTGCGCCACATCGTGGATGTGATGCACGCCGACGACCGGGTCGACCTGACCGCCGTCTTCGGACCCGAGCACGGTTTTCGCGGCACCGCCCAGGCGGGCGGGTCCGAGGGTCGCTACGACGACCCGGCGACCGGGCTGCCCGTCTACGACACGTATCTGAAGAGCGGCAAGCCGCTCGCGGACATCTTCACGGCGTCCGGTGTGGACACCGTGGTCTTCGACATCCAGGACGCCGGGGCGCGCTTCTACACGTACATCTGGACGCTCTACGACTGCATGGTGGCGGCCTCGCTCGCGGGCAAGCGCTTCGTGGTGCTCGACCGGCCCAATCCGGTGACGGGGCGGGCCGCGCTTGGCCCGGTGCTCGACAGGGCGTTCGCGACGTTCGTGGGGCGCGAGCCGATCGCGCAGGCGCACGGCATGACCGTGACCGAGCTGGCGCGGCTGTTCAACGGCGAGTTCCTGACGACCCCGGTGCCACTGGAGACGGTGAAGATGTCGGGGTGGCGGCGCTCGGACTTCTTCGACGAGACGGGCCTGCCCTGGGTGCCGCCGAGCCCCAACATGCCGACTCCGGAGACCGCCCTGGTCTACTCAGGTACGTGTCTCTTCGAGGGCACCAACCTGTCGGAGGGGCGGGGCACCACTCGGCCCTTCGAGCTGCTGGGCGCCGAGGGCATCGACCGGCGCTGGGCGGAGGCCGCGAACGCGGCGGGGCTCGGGGGCGTGGACTTCCGCGAGGCGTACTTCGCGCCGACGTTCTCGAAGTTCCAGGGCAAGACGATCGGCGGCGTCCAGCTGCATGTGCACGACCGTCAGGCGTTCGACCCGGTGCGCACCGGCATCGGCCTGCTGGTGACGGCGAAGAAGAGCTGGAGCGGCTTCGCCTGGCGCCCCGACAACTGGATCGACAAGCTGACGGGCAACACCCGGGTCCGCACGATGATCGACGCGGGCGCGGGGACGGACGAGGTGGTCGGGGCCTGGCGGAGCGACCTCGCCGCGTTCAGGGCCGTGCGCCGGGAGTATCTGCTCTACCGGTGACGGCGCCGCGCGTGGGAGTGGTGCGGGCCGGCCTTGCCGCGCGTATGGCCCATCCTCCGGTCCCGCGGGATGCTGAACTTCCCAGCGTGCCCGCGTGGACCGGAGGGATGGGTCATGGTGAATGTGGGTGTGGAGCCGTACCGGGAAGTGACGTTCGACGCCGACGGTGACATCGACGTACGACAGCGCGATCGTCTCGCCGAACTCGACGTCACCGACCTGGTGATGTTCGCGCACGGCTGGAACAACGACCGCAGGACGGCCAATCGGCTGTACGACCGCTTCCTCGCCCCCTTCCCCGGCCTGATGGCCGACGAGCCGGGCGTCCGGCTCGGCTACGTGGGGATCATGTGGCCGTCGATCAGGTTCGCGGACGAGCCGATCCCGGACTTCGAGCCGCGCGGCGCGGTGGCCCCGCGGGTCTCTCCGGGCCTCGACGACGCGACGCGGCAGGCGCTGGTCCAGGCCTTCCCTGGCCGTGAGCAGCTCGTGGAGCGGCTGGCCGCGCTGCTCGACGAGTGCCCGGAGGAGCGGACGGCGTTCGACGAATTCGGCATGCTGATACGCCAGTTGGTGGAGGAGCCGCAGGACCGGCTCGCCGTACTGTTCGGCTCGGACATCGAGTCGGAGGATCACCCGCAGAGCGATCCGATGATGCTGCACGAGGACACGCTCGCGGTGTGCGTCGGGTTCACCGACGCGCTGGAGGAGGCAGGCGCGGACCTGGACGCGGGTTCGGCTCCCGGCATCACGCTGGGCGGCGGCCTGAAGAAGGTCTGGAACGGGGCGAAGGAGCTGTTGCGCCAGGCGACGTACTACGCGATGAAGCGGCGGTCCGGAACGGTCGGCCGGCTGGGGCTCGGGCCGCTGCTCGGGGAGCTGGCGCGGACCTCGCCCTCGATGCGGGTGCATCTGGTCGGTCACAGTCAGGGCGCCAGGGTGGTGTCGTTCGCACTGCACGGCCTGCCCGAGGGTGTGCGGAATGTGAAGTCCGTGACGCTGCTCCAAGGAGCCTTCTCGCACTACGCGTTCGCCGGTCGTCTGCCGCACTCGATGCGTGGTGGCGGTGCGCTGCGTGACGCACAGCGGCGGATCGACGGACCTCTGGTCGCCTGCTATTCGCACCACGACACGGCGCTCGGGGTGATCTATCCGCTGGCGTCGCGGCTGGCCGGGGACGCGGTGGGGCTGATCGCGCCGCACAACCAGTGGGGTGCGGTCGGTTACGACGGGGTGCAGGCGGTGGCGGACACCCCGACGCTCACCGTCGCGCAGGCCCTGCGCCAGGGCATGCCGGACCGGGGGTGCGTGAATGTCGACGCGTCCGCGCTGGTACGGCGCGGCGGCCCGCCGGCGGGGGCGCACAACGACGTCTGTCACGCCGATCTGGCGCGGGTGGTGCTGGCGGCGGGGCGCGTGGGACGCTGATCATCGGGGGCCGAGCGTCGTACACGCGTCTCACGATGTAGACGAAATACCGCTTATGAGGCCCATTTGTTTTTCGATGGAGCCGAATCGGGCACCCGTACGTCCATTCCATGACGCCGAAGTACCAGCGACGGAGGTGGCAGTGCGATGGCCGGTTTCCGGAGTCTTGCGAGACAGGTGCGCGACCCGCGGTGCGATCTTGCCCTGCGGCGATATTCGCTACGTAAATGCCTGGAACGATTTGCCCCTTATGGTCACCGGGCGACCTGGGACCACCTGTGCTCACGGCACAGGATCGAACCGGAGGACAGGGCGCCCGATCCGGTGCGGCTGGTGGCCGCGCTCGACGAATTGGAGGAAGCGCGGGCCGTCTGGCTCGGCTACGAGGAGGAGTTCGCGGAGCGCCGCAAACGCGAGAAGCACGACGGGCTGCGGCAGCCCGGCTCGTTCGACGACTGGCACCGACGCACCTGGGGAGGGTGCGGTACGGCGGTGTGCCCCGATCCCGCGGTCCATCCGACGGCGCCGCTCGGCGACGTACTGCGACGGCTGATCTCCGCCCTGGAGGCGGACCCCGGCGCACGGTGCCCGGCGTGCACGGAGAGCCGGATCGTCTGGACGCAGGATCTCGACCATGAACCCTGGTTCGGGCCCGTCTGCGCGAGCTGCGGCATTCTGGTGCCCCGGCCGGTTCTGACCTCGGCGGCCCTGGCGGAGTCCAAGAGGGTACGGCGCAAGGACTTGGCGTCGGTGGCGTGAGGGCGCGCGGACGCGGCGCCGCTGTGGACGCCGGCTCGGTCGGTTCCCGGCTCTTCCTCCGGGGGTAGCCGCGCCACCGGTGAACGGCGGCGTTCTCAGTGGCATTGGCGGTGGCTTCGTCGGTGGCTCTGTCGATGGCTTTGTCAGTCAGTGGCTGAGCCACGACCGCCGGAAGCCGCCTACGCGTATCAATGTCAGTGGTGGATGGCACCATCGCAGGCATGATTCAGGTCTGCCTCAACGGCCCTCGCGGGGTGCGTGACGGTGCGGCGGTTCCGGTGTCGCCGGGTGCGATGGCCGACTCGGCGCGCGCGGCCGTCGCCGCCGGGGCGTCCGACGTCCATGTGCATCCCAAGTCGCCCTGCGGCGAGGACACCCTGTCACGGCGCGCGGTCGCGGCGACGCTCACGGCGATACGGGCCGCGGTGCCGGCGTCGGTCCTGATCGGGGTGACCACGGGCGCCTGGGCCGAGCCGGATCCCGGGCGGCGGGTGGAGCGCGTCCGCTCCTGGACGGCGCTGCCCGACCATGCCTCGGTGAACTGGCACGAGCCGGGCGCCGAGGAGGTCGCGGCGGCCCTCGTCGAGCGCGGCGTCGGCGTGGAGGCGGGCATATGGTCCGGCACGGACGGCGCGGAGCGCTTCCTGGCCTCGCCGCTGGCTCCCCGGGTGCTGCGTGTGCTGGCCGAAGTGACGGACCCGGGACCCGAGGCGGCCGAGGACTCCGCCCGCACACTCCTGTCCGCCCTGGGCGACGCGCACGGCAGGCCCGTGCTGCTGCACGGCGAGGACGGCTCGGCCTGGCCGGTGCTGCGGCTCGCCCGTCGGCTGGGCCTGGCGACCAGGGTCGGCCTTGAGGACACGCTGCGGCTCCCGGACGGCCGACCTGCGGCCTCCAACGCCGAGTTGGTGCGCGCGGCGGACGATATTCACTGACCGTGAGGCGGGCGGCCCCTTCACATTGGGGGCGGAAAACCGCAACAGAGGGGGCGCCGAATGTCTGATCGCCGGGCCGCCCGTCGCGGGTCCGGCGATCAGCTGCCGGACCCCTGGCCCTGGCTCTCCTTCGCGGCCTTGCGGCCGGGGAGCAGCAGGGAGCCGGTCATACGGTCGCCGAAGACGTCGTCCGGGTTGGACAGGACGCAGGTCTCCAGGGACAGGCAGCCACAGCCGATGCAGTCGCTGAGGTGGTCGCGGAGCCGGCCGAGCTGCTTGATCCGCTCGTCCAGCTCGGATCGCCACACCTCGGAGAGCCGGGCCCAGTCCTCGTGGTTCGGCGTCCGCTCCTCGGGGAGTTCGGTCAGCGCGTCCCTGATCGTGGCGAGCGGAATACCGACCCGCTGGGCCGCCCGCACGAAGGCGACGCGTCGCAGGGTGTCACGGCCGTAGCGGCGTTGATTGCCGCTGGTCCTGCGGCTGCTGATCAGGCCCTTGGACTCGTAGAAGTGCAGGGCGGAAACGGCGGCGCCGCTTCGCGCGGACAGCTGGCCGACCGTGAGCTCATGGATCTTCTCTGGAATCTGCGGCACTCAGTGAACCCTACTGGGAGTCCGTTGACAGGAACACATGCGCCCGACGATGCTGAGCAAGCGCTTAGACAGGCTGTTGGACCAGAGATGCTGTTGGAACGTAACCGTGCTGGAGAGGCAGGGGCCAGGGACATGGCAGAGCCGAGGATCTTCACTTCCGCCGAGGAGTTGCGCGCCGGGGTCGGCGAGCAACTGGGGCACAGCGCATGGCTGGAGGTGGACCAGAAGCGGATCGACCTGTTCGCCGACGCGACCGGTGACCACCAGTGGATCCATGTGGACCCCGAGAAGGCCGCCGCGGGCCCGTTCGGCGCGACGATCGCGCACGGCTATCTGACGCTCTCCCTGCTGCCCGCGCTGGTCCCGCAGATCATGCGGGTCGAGGGCATGAGGATGGGCATCAACTACGGCACCAACAAGGTGCGCTTCCCGTCCCCCGTGCCGGTCGGCTCGCGGCTGCGCGCGACGGCGGTCCTCAAGGAGGTCACGGACGCCGGCGGCGGCGTACAGGTGACGGCCGTTGTCACGGTGGAGCGCGAGGGCGCCGAGAAGCCGGCCTGCGTGGCCGAGTCGGTGTCCCGCTATTACTTCTGAGCAACGGCCGAGCAACCTTCGAGCAAATTCCAAGGCCCCCGAGGCGACCGCTGCCGAGAGGTCGCCTCGGGGCGGCCACCTCTGAGCGGTCGACCCCAAGCAGTCGACTCCGGCCGGTCCCGCCGCTACTTCTGAGCGCCGACCATCCGCAGGACCAAGCCGGCGTAGAGCGCGCCGACCTCGTCGGGCGTCCGGCGCCCCTGCGTGTTGAACCACCGCGCCACGTCGATGCAGAGCGACAGCACGGCGAGGGCGGTTCCGGGGACGTCCGGGACGTCGAACTCTCCCGCCTTCACGCCGTCGTTGATGATCTCACGCACGGCGGCGTCGCTCCTGCGGCGCAGTTCGACGATCTCGGCGCGGTGCTCGTCACCGAGCGCGTCCAGCTCGTACTGGACCACACGCGCCGTGGTGTGCCGCTCGGCGTGCCAGCGGACGAAGGAACGTACCGCGTCGGCGAGCCGCTCGGCGGCCGTGCCCTCGCCTTCCGCCGCTGCCCGAAGGATCTCCAGGGCCCTGTCGTGCCCGATCCTGCTGATCCGGTGGAGCAGCTCTTCCTTGGTCTTGTAGTGAATGTAGAGCGCCGCCGGGCTCATCCCTGCGCGGCCGGCGATGTCGCGGGTGGTGGTCGCGTGATACCCGCGCTCGGCGAACGCGTCGACGGCGGCGACCAGCAGTTTCCTGGCCGCTTCGGGGGTCACTTCGCCCCATGGCTTGTCCTCGCCACCGGCCAGCTCCTCCGCCGTGCTCATCGCGCCCCTTCCGCCCGGTCGGCCCGTCCGACCAGGACGAACACCATACCCCGAAGGTGAGCAAGCGCTTAGGCATTCGGGGCTTCAGACGTCGGCGTCCCGGATATGTCAGAGCTTCCGGGACTCGAAGCATCCGGGACTCAGAGCTTCTGGAACGGGTCGTGCTCGGCCAGCAGCTTCTCCAGCCGAGCCTGGTCGACACGGCTCACGATCTGCCCGGCCTCCTGCCGGTCCCTGATCACCTTGGCGAGGGTGAAGGCGGAGGTGACGAGATACAGGACGCCGATGCCGAGAAAGGCGCGCACCCAGGCGTCGGCTTCGAGCTTGAGGATGCCGAGGGTGACAGCGCCCAGGGCGACCGCGAAGGCGGCGACCGCCTGTCCGTAGTACGCCGCCGTGTTGTTCTGCTGCTTGACCGGTGTCTCACTCATGGCCACAGCATCGTCCGGCGTGGCGCCCACCACATCCGTTGCCGTACTCAGGCGGGGCGCCCCGGTACTCAGAAGCCGGAGGGCCGAACGTCAGAAGGCCGAAACCCCGGTCAGCGCCCGGCCGATGACAAGCTTCTGGATCTGGCTGGTGCCTTCGTAGAGCGTCATCACGCGGGCGTCGCGCAGCAGTTTGCCCGCCGGGTACTCGTCGATGTAGCCGTAACCGCCGAAGACCTGGAGCGCGTTGTTCGCGGCGCGTACCGCGGCCTCGGAGGCGAAGAGCTTGGCCGTGGACGCCTCGGTGACGAACGGCCGGTCGCGGTCGATCAGATCAGCGACGCGCCAGGTCAGCAGCCGGGCCGCGTCCACGTCCACCGCGATGTCGGTGAGCAGTTCCTGGACGAGCTGGTGGTGGGCGATCGTCTTGCCGAACTGGTCGCGCCCGGTGGCGTAGCTCACCGCCGCGTCGAGCGCGGCCTGGGCTATGCCGACGCAGCCCGCCGCGACCGACATCCGCCCCTTGGCGAGGGCCGACATGGCGACGGAGAAGCCCTTGCCCTCGGGCGCAAGCATCGCGGAGGCGGGGACGCGCACATCCTCCAGGAACAGCTCAGCGGTGGCCTGGCCTCGCAGGCCGAGCTTGCCGTGGATCTCACGGCGGGTCAGACCGACGGACTCGGTGGGCACCAGGAAGGCGGAGACGCCCCGGTGGCCGGGCGCGTCCGTGGAGCGGGCGAAGAGCAGCACCACATCGGCCCAGGTGCCGTTGGTGATGAACATCTTGGAGCCGTTGATCACGTAGTCGTCGCCGTCCCGGACGGCGCGGGTGGTGAGGTTGCCCGCGTCGGAGCCGGTGCCGGGCTCGGTGAGGCCGAAGCAGCCGATCAGATCGCCGGACGCGAGGCCGGGCAGCCACTGCCGCTTCTGCTCCTCGGTCCCCCAGTGGGCGATGGTCTTGGCGACGAGACCGAGCGATACGGACACGATGCCGCGCACCGAGGAGTCACCGCGGCCGAGCTCCTCGGTGACCAGGCAGTACGCGAGGTGGTCGCCGCCGGAGCCGCCGTACTCCTCGGGGATCGTCAGGCCCAGAAAGCCGAGGGCCCCGAGCTTCTTGACGAGTCCGCGGTCCACGGACTCGGCCCGGTCCCACTCGACGACGTACGGGGTGACCTCGCGGCCCACAAAGTCCCGGGCGAGCCGCCGCACGGCGGTCTGCTCCTCGCTGAGCTCCAGATCCATCCGGGCACCCCATTTTGGTCAGCAGCTTTAATTAGCACTGCTAGTTTCTTGTTGGCACGCCTACTATGAGCCGCATGGCCCGACCACGCAAGCCCCTCCTCAGCCGTGACCGCATCGTCGAGGTGGCGGGCGCACTCGTGGACGCCGAAGGGCTGGCGGCGGTCTCCACGCGACGGCTCGCCGCCGAACTGGGGGTCAGCGGCCCCTCCCTCTACAACCACTTCCGCAACAAGGACGAGATCCTCGACGCGGTCGCCGACGCGGTCAGCGTCCAGGTCGACCTGTCGATGTTCGACACCGGGGACGACCGCGACTGGCGCACCGCGCTGCACGACTGGGCCGTCTCGTACCGCGCGGCCCTCACTGAACACCCCAACATCGTCCCGGTCCTGGCACACGGCCCCGGCCGCCGCCCGGCGGGGCTGCGGGTCGCCGACGCGGTGTTCGGCGCGATGGTCAGGGCGGGCTGGCCGCCGACCCAGGCGACGTACATCGGGGCGCTGATGCGGTATTTCATCACCGGGTCGGCGCTGGGCTCCTTCGCACGGGGCTTCGTCGACGACGAGAGCGCGTACGACCCTGCCGACTACCCGCATCTCGGCCAGGCCCATCTGCTGGCCGAGCACCGGCAGAAGGTCGACGAGGGCGCGTTCGAGACGGGGCTGCGGGCACTCGTCGACGGCCTGGCCCTCCAGCACGAGCAGCTCGGGCAGGACGGCAAGGCCCAGCAGCACAGGGCGGGCAGCAAGGCCTAGTGCCGCGCCAGGCAACGTTTGCCCCGTCGCGGCACTAGCTTCCGCCGCATCGAGGACGCGCAGGTGCGTTTTGTGTACGACTCCCCCCAGACGGGAGAGGACGCGCTCAAGGCGGCAGACGCCGCACTCGACGCCTTCGCCGCGCGAGGCGTACAGGGGGCCCGCCGGATTCGACCGGATTCGACCGGATTCGACGGCCGGGCCCTCCCCCGTCTCGACATCCGCCTACCCGCCCATCCCCGCATCCCCCCATCCGCAACAGTTCGGTGCGCTCCGAACCATTCATGAGGCACGCTGGGGACATGTCCCCCACCGACTCGGCCGGCACCCCCGGCGCCAGGCTCGCCGCCTTCGCGGCACTCCTCGCCGACGAGACCCGGGCCGTCTTCTGCCTGTCCCTGCTCGACGGACGCGCCTGGACCGCGAGCGAACTGGCGCGGCAGGCGGGCGTCGCCGCCTCCACGGCCAGCGAGCACCTCGGCAAGCTCGTCGCGGCCCGGCTGCTCACCGAGGAACGGCAGGGCAGACACCGGTACGTGCGGCTGGCCGACGCGCCCACCGCGCAGCTCGTGGAGTCCCTCGCCGCCCACGCCATTCCCGGCCGCGACAACCCGCACACCCTGCGTGCGGCGAGCGCGAGCAGTGCCATGGCCCGGGGGCGCACCTGTTACGACCATCTCGCCGGCCGCCTCGGCATCGTCATCACGGAGGCCATGGAGCGGCGCGGGCTGCTGATCCTGGACACGGGCTTCACGCTCACCGACGACGGGGCCCACTGGTTCCGGGAGACCGGCATCCCTCTGGAGAGCAAGGGCCGACGCCCGCTGGTCAGCTCCTGCCTGGACTGGACCGAGCGCAAGCGCCACCTGGCGGGCGTCGCCGGGGCGGCCCTGTGCCGTCATGCCCTGGAAGCCGAGTGGTGCGAACGGATCGGGACCGAGCGGGCGGTGCGGGTGACCCCGGCCGGGGAGCATGCTCTCGGGGAGCTGCTCGACATCGAGTCGGGCATACTTCGGTGACAACCGAAGTGTCGAGCGCTTAGTATCGCCGCATGGCTACTTCCTCCCTCTCCGGATCCCCCTCCGGCCGCGCCGAACCTCTCGCCCTCGCCGCCGCCGGGGTCACCGTCGTGCTGTGGGCCTCGGCCTTCGTGTCGATCCGGAGCGCGGGTGAGGCGTACGCGCCCGGCGCGCTCGCCCTGGGCCGACTGGTGACCGGATCGCTGGCACTCGTCGCGATCCTGCTGATACGTCGCGAAGGCCTCCCCCCGCGGGCCGCGTGGCGCGGGATCGCGGTGTCCGGACTGCTGTGGTTCGGCGGCTACGCGGTGCTCCTCAACTGGGGCGAGCAGTTGGTCGACGCGGGCACCGCGTCCCTCGTGGTCAATGTCGCGCCGATCCTGATGGCCCTGCTCGCGGGCCGCCTGCTCGGCGAGGGTCTGCCGCCGAGGCTGCTGGCCGGGATGGTGGTGTCCTTCGCGGGGGCGGCGGTCGTCGGCCTGTCGATGTCGGGCGGCGGCAGTACCTCAGTGCTGGGTGTGGTGCTCTGCCTGGTGGCCGCGGTGACCTACGCGTGCGGCGTCGTCGCGCAGAAGCCCACGCTGACACATGCGAGCCCGCTGCAAGTGACGACGTACGGCTGCCTGGTGGGAATGGTCGGCTGCCTGCCGTTCGCGGGGCAGCTGTTCCATGACGTCGCGCGAGCGCCGATGTCGGCGACGCTCAACATGGTCTATCTGGGCGTCTTCCCGACCGCTATCGCGTTCACGACCTGGGCGTACGCCCTGGCCAGGACGACGGCGGGCAAGATGGGCTCGACGACGTACGCGGTGCCCGCACTGGTGGTGCTGATGTCCTGGCTGCTGCTCGACGAGGTGCCGGGTTGGCTGACGCTGCTGGGCGGTGTGATCTGCCTGGCGGGCGTGGCGGTTTCGCGCTCACGGTCCAGGAAGCGGGCGTCCACCCGGGTGGTGACCACGGGGGCGGACGCCGCGGACCTTACGACCTCGGGGGCAATAGAGCGCGGGCTCCCGGCTGATCCACGCCCCATTGCCCCCGAGGTCGTTACGGTTGCGCCTCCCGAGCAGCCGCGCGCTTCGCGAGAATCCTGATCGAGAGCAGTGCGATCACGGCCAGACCGATGATGTAGGCCGAGACCGCCATCGACGTACCGGTCGTCTCCAGCAGCAGGACCATCATGAACGGGGCGAGGCCGCCGCCGAAGACCGCCGCGATCTGATAGCCGAGCGAGGCTCCCGTGTAGCGCATCTCGGCGGTGAACAGCTCGGCGAACAGGGCCGCCTGGGGGCCGTACATGATGCTCAGGAAGCAGCTGGTCACGAAGGTGCCCACGGCCAGCCAGAGCAGCGATTTCGTGTCGATCAGCAGGAACATCGGGATCGCCCACAGCCCCAGGCCCGCCGCGCCCAGCGCGTAGATCCGCAGGCGGCCGATGCGGTCGGAGAGGGCGGCCGATGCGGGGATCAGCACCAGTTGGGTGAGGCTGATGCAGAGCGAGACGGTGAGCACCGCACTGCGCTTCATGTCGAGTTCGCGGGTCGCGTAGTCGAGCACGCCGGTGATGATGATGTAGAAGGTCGCGGTGTTGACGGCGAAGGAGCCGCCGGCCAGGAAGACCGTGCCGAGGTGCTTGCGCAGGATCGTACGCAGCGGGGAGCGGCTCTGGCCCTTCTCCTGCGCGGCCAGGGCCTGTTCGGCCTCGCGGAACTCGGGGGTTTCCTCGACGTGGGTGTGGATGTACCAGGCGAGGACGAGCACGAGGACGCCGACGAAGAACGGCACCCGCCAGCCCCACGAGGCGAAGGCGCTCTCGCTCGTCGTGGCGCCCACGACGAGGAAGACGGTGTTGGCGGTGACGACGCCGATGGGCACGCCCAGCTGGACGAGGCTGCCGTAGAGGCCGCGCTTGCCCTCGGGGGCGTACTCGGTGGCCATGAGCATCGCACCGCCCCACTGCGCGCCGACCGCGATGCCCTGGAGCACGCGTAGGAACACGAGCAGGATCGGAGCGGCGATCCCGATCGTTTCGTACGTCGGCAGGAGGCCGATGCCGGTGGTGGCGAGGCCCATCAGGGTGAGCGCGATGACCAGCATCGGCTTGCGGCCGTGCTTGTCGCCGAACTGCCCGGCGATGACGCCGCCGACGGGCCGGGCGAGGAAACCGACGGCGAAGGTGGCGAAGGCCGCGAGGACACCGGCCGAGGAACTCCCGGACGGGAAGTAGAGGTCGCCGAGGACGAGCGCGGCGGCGATGCCGAAGACGAAGTAGTCGTACCACTCGACGGCGGAGGCGAGAGCGGCAGCGGTGGCGACCTTGCGCCGGTTGCGGTCGGCTGGGGCGGAATCAGGGGTTCCGACGAGCGGGGATGCGGCCGTGTCCATGCGGTGCACACTCCGGTGGGTGCGGGGCGGGAGGGGACGGAGGGGGGCGGCGGCGAGATGTGCGGGGAACGTACCGACCGGATGGTACGGAGGTCAACTGGTTGTGCGGGGGGAGTTTTTTT
>NZ_JASITA010000016.1 GCF_030063415.1 Streptomyces sp. H27-C3
GGACCTCCGCCTCCGGCGTTGTCGTCAGTCGCGATGGCTCCGCCATCACTCCCTCCTCCGCCTTGGATTCGAAGGCCCCAGACGTCGCTCCTTCTCCCACTGTCAATCGCGGGTGAGGTCGTAACCACGGGCCGAGCTGTGCGCGCAAAAGGCCGAACCGCACGTACGGGGGGCTGAACCACTCGACAGCCGACTTTCCTCTTGAAATAGGACTAACTAGTCTCAAGCGCATGTCAGTGCCGGACGTGCCGCCCGCCCCGAGCGACCAGAGCGACCCGAGCGATTCCAGGTACAGCGAGGACAGTAAGGACATCTGGGACGCCAAGGACACCGAGGACGAGCTCGAAGCCGCGTCACAGGCGGCCCGCAGCCCGCAGGGCCTCTCCACCGAGCTCACCGCCCGTGTCCCGCAGCTTCTTGAGGCCATGCGATCCGTCGGCACGGGCCTGGAGCTGCACTCCACCCTCGACCGGATCTGCGAGACCGCTGCGGAGCTCGCCGACGCGCGCTACGCGGCGATCGGAGTCGTCGACGAGGAGGGCGACGGCCTGTCCGACTTCGTCACCCACGGAGTCACCGAGGAGTCGGCCGCCCGTATCGGCCGACTGCCGGACGGCCGCAAGGGGCTCATCGGCGCACTGATCAGGCACCCCGAGCCGGTGCGGCTCGCCGACCTGACGGCCGACCCGCGCTTCGCCGGATTTCCCGCCCACCACCCCCCGATGCGGACCTTTCTGGGTGTGCCCATTCGTGTACAGGGCGAGATCTTCGGCAATCTCTATCTGGCCGAGAAGGCCGGCGGGGCAGAGTTCAACGACTATGACCTGCACATGGTCCGGGTGCTCGCCACCGAGGCCGGGATCGCCATCGGCAATGCCCGGCTGTACGAGGCGGCGCGCCAGCGCGAGCGCTGGATCGACGGCTCGGTCGCCGTCACCACTGCCCTGCTGTCGGGCGGCAACGCCGACGACGCACTGACGGTCGTCGCGGAACAGGCCCGCCATCTGGCCGCGTCGGCAGCCGGAATGGTGCTGCTGCCCGTCGGCGAGGGCGGCCTGGAGATCGTCGCGGTCTCTGCCGACGATCCGTCCCGGTCGCTGGGAGTGATCATCCCGCCGGAGAGCCCGGTCATCGCGAAACTCCTCGATGGCGAGGCGGTGTTCGTCAACGACGCGGCGAACGACCCGCGCATGATCAGCAAGTTGACGTCCCGATACGGCCCGAGCATGATGCTGCCGCTACACAGCGGGGGGCGGGTGCTCGGCGCGCTCGCCACGCCACGCGCGCGTGGCGGGAAGCAGTTCACTGACGCGGAGCGGACGCTGGCCACCCAGTTCGCCTCGCAGGCCGCACTCGCGCTGATGATGGCGGAGGCGCAGCGGGACCGGGAACGGCTCGCGGTGTACGAGGACCGCGACCGGATCGCCCGCGACCTCCACGACCTGGTCATCCAGCGGCTGTTCGCCACCGGGATGATGCTGGAGAGCGCCCAGCGCACCTCGGCCGTGCCCGAGGTGCAGACGGGCGTGGGCAGGGCCGTGGACGAGCTGGATGTGACGATCCAGGAGATCCGTACGGCCATCTTCGCGCTCCAACAGGGCCCGGCCGAGGCCCCTTCGGGGCTGCGCACGCGCGTGCTGCGGGAGATCAACATGGCCGCTGTGCCGCTGGGCTTCAAGCCCGCGCACCGTTTCGTCGGAGCGGTCGACGCGCTCGTCGGCGAACTCACCGGCAAGAACCTGATCGCGGCCCTGCGCGAGGCACTGTCCAACGCGTTCCGGCACGCGGGGGCGGCCCGGATCGAAGTCGTCGTCGACGCCACGGTGACGATGCCGGACGGGACCGCCGGGGTGCGTCTTTCGGTCGCGGACGACGGGGTGGGCATCCCGGAGGGCGGCCGGCGCAGCGGACTGCGCAACCTCAAACGGCGGGCGGAGTCGCTGGGCGGGTCGAGCGGGTGCGAGCCCGGGATCGGTGAGGACGGCTCGGGGACCACAGTGGTGTGGGAAGCGCCGCTGTAGGGAGCGCCCCGGGGGTCACAGGGGCGTGAGAAGCGCCCCTGTGGAGAGCGGGCCCCGGGGTGCGTGGCTGTCCGGCCTGGACGCCCGTTGTAGGCCGGATGGCGGGACGACACCCCGGTGGCGCGCCCCCTATGCGCGCATTCGTGCCGCGACAGGTCCACGATCCGTGGATGCGCCCAGGACTGTGTCATCGGCCCCTCGTCCCGGTGCTGTGCCTGCTCCTGTGCCTCGTCGCATCCGCACCGGCACGGGCCGCTGAGCGCGTCACCCCTTCCGACGGGCCCACCATCGGGGCCGAGGTGGCGCGGCTTTACGAGGAGGCGGCGCTGGCCACCCAGACGTACGAGCACGGCAGGCGCGCGGCGCGGGTCCAGCGGGCCAGGGCGGACCGTCTGGAGCGGCTGCTCACCGCGGAACGGCGCGGTATCAAGGCGCTGCATGCGAATCTCGGCCGGGTCGCCCGCGCCCAGTACCGCGTCGGCGGCGGAGGCATCGAGTACACCGCGCAGCTGCTGCTCGCCGACGACCCGGAGGAATTGATGAACGGTCAGCGGCTCGCCTGGCAGGCCGATCTGGCGGTCTCGCGCATGCTGGAGCGCGCCGAGCGGGCGGAGCGCAAACTCGCCACGGACGAGAGAGTGGCGTCCGCCGTGTGGCGGGATCTCACCGGCCGGACCGAACGGCTGGCAGGGATCAAGCGGGGCATCCAGACGAAGCTCGAGGACGCCAGGTGGAAGTTGCAGAGCGACGCGGACCGCAGCGTCGCCGCGGGGCGCTGCGCGGGCGCCGTACGGCTGGAGCAGCGGGAGCGGCCCGCCACGCGCGCGTGGGTGGCGCCGGTCGAGACGTACGAGCTGTCCGCCGGGTTCGGCGGCTCGGGCGCGCGCTGGAGCAACCGGCACACCGGGCAGGACTTCGCCGTGGACATCGGCACACCGGTGCGCTCCGTCGGCGCCGGACGGGTCGTCTCGGTCTCCTGCGGCGGTGGCTTCGGCATCGAGGTGGTGGTCGGGCACCCGGGCGGCTACTACTCGCAGTACGCGCACCTCGCCGGGGTCACCATTGACCAGGGCGAGAAGGTACGGGCGGGACAGTGGCTCGGGCAGGCCGGCACCACGGGCAACTCGTCCGGGCCGCACCTGCACTTCGAGGTGCGGCTCACCCCGTACCTGGGATCGGGCGTCGACCCGGCCCGCTGGCTGCGCGAGCACGGGGTGAAGCTCTGAACGTCCCCTGTCCGCGCGTCGGCCCCTGTCCGGCCCGTGCGCGGAGGGGGGCAGGCCCGGGGCCGTAGGGATGGCCTAGGCCATCTGTAACTGCCGTGCACCGTACGGACGGCCGAAGCCATCCGTCACTGCCGGGCACCATACGGCTCGCCGAGGCCATCCGTCGGGGTCCGGCGCCGCCCGGGACTACAGGCCGCCGGTCAGGATCCGCTCGATGACGACCGCGACGCCATCCTCGTTGTTCGCGACGGTACGTCCGGACGCCGCGGCGATAACGTCCGGATGGGCGTTGCCCATCGCGTACGACGTGCCGGCCCAGCTCAGCATCTCGACGTCATTGGGCATGTCGCCGAAGGCCACGACCTCCGCGGGCGAGATGCCGCGCTCCGCACAGCACTGCGCGAGGGTGCTCGCCTTGGAGACGCCGGGGCCGCTGATCTCCAGCAGGGCGGTCGGGCTCGACCGGGTGATCGACGCACGCTCCCCGGCGGTCGCACGGGCCAGGGCGAGAAACGCGTCGGGGGACAGCTCGGTGTGGTGGGCGAGCAGCTTGATGACCGGAGCCCCCGCACCCGGGGTCGGCTCCTGGAGCAGCTTCTCGGCGGTGGCTACGGTCGCGCCCGGGTCGAGATGGAAAGGCGGGTACTCCGGCTCGTAGTGGATGCCGGTGGTCAGCTCGACCGCGAAGGAGGTGCCGGGGGCGGCGGCGCGCAGGGCCTCCACAACGGCGAGCGCGGTGCCGCGGGGCAGCGGGCGGACCTCGATCAGTTTGCCGTCGGCGTGCAGATCGACGACGGCGGCACCGTTGGCGCAGATCGCCAGCCCGTGGCCGTGGACGTGGTCGCTGACGACGTCCATCCAGCGGGCCGGGCGGCCGGTGACGAAGAAGACCTCGATGCCGGCCTCCTCGGCGGCGGCGAGCGCGGCGATCGTACGGTCCGAGACGGACTTGTCGTCGCGCAGCAAGGTGCCGTCGAGGTCGGTGGCGATCAGCCGCGGCAGGACGGTGGCCGGGGCCGGGCGGGCGGGGTGGGGGTCGGTAGCTGAGGTCACAGGTGCATCTTCGCGTATGAACACGCGGGTAGGTGCACGGGCGTGCGAAGGGGTGCACATCTGAGAGGGGAGCCACACCCCTGAGATCTGCGGGATTGCCGGTCCCGCGAGCCGACGTTGGAGCCCTCTGCGCCGGGCGTCCGTCGCTCGTGTCGCCCCCGCGAGCCGCGCCGGCTTTGGGCGCCACGCCGCGTTCGGGGCTCAAGCCGGCTTCTCGGGGGCAGGCCGACTTTTGGTCGCGCCCGCTTCGTACGCCGTGTCCTGCGGGCTTGCCGGCTCACGGTGGCGCCGGGCCTGCGCCGCCATCCTGGGCCGCCGTGCGGGGCCGGGGCCACGTAGGGTCGGAGCATGCGCTTGAGCACCGTGATCCTTCCCATTTACCGCTGGTCGGACGGCGGCCGTGACGCATGGCAGCGAGCCGAGCAGCTCGGTTTCCACACCGCGTACACCTACGACCACCTGTCCTGGCGGACTTTCCGTGAGGGCCCGTGGTTCGGCGCCGTGCCGACCCTCACCGCAGCGGCCGCCGCCACCACGCGGATGCGCCTCGGCACCCTCGTCACCTCGCCGAACTTCCGGCACCCGGTGACTCTCGCCAAGGACCTGATCACGCTGGACGACGTGTCCGGCGGGCGGGTCACGCTCGGTATCGGTGCCGGCGGCAACGGCTTCGACGCGACCGCGCTCGGCCAGGAGCCCTGGACCCCGCGGGAGCGGGCCGACCGCTTCGGCGAGTTCGTACCGCTCCTTGACCGGCTGCTCAGCGAGCCCGCCGTCACTCACGAGGGCACCCACTACTCCGCCGTCGAGGCCCGCAACATCCCCGGCTGTGTGCAGCGGCCCCGGCTCCCCTTCGCCGTCGCCGCCACCGGGCCGCGCGGGCTGAAGCTCGCCGCCCGGCACGGTCAGGCGTGGGTGACGACCGGTGACCCAAAGCTTTTCGAGTCGGGCACACCCGCCCAGTCGCATGAAGCCCTCAGCGGTCAGATCGCGAAGCTGGGCGCCGCCTGTGCCGAGATCGACCGTGATGTGCACGAGATCGACAAGGTCCTGCTCACCGGCTTCACCCCGGAGCGGAGCGGTCCGCTGGAGTCCCTCGACGCCTTCGTCGACTTCGCGGGCAAGCACTTCGCGCTCGGCTTCACCGAGATCGTGCTCCACGCCCCGATCCCCGATTCGGACTTCGCGGCGGACGTGAAGGTCTTCGAGAAGATCGCCACCGAAGCGCTCGCCCAGCTCGCTGCCTGATCCGAGCGACACCCGCTACGGCGTCTTGGCCATCCGGCTGAGCCAGGGGCTGAGCGTGCCGCCCACGACGAGCTCCTTGTACGTCTCGTCGCCGGGCAGCGACACGATCAGCCACCAGCCCGGCGGGAAGAACTTCCCCTTCAGGTGCGCGAGCCCGCCGTACACGGACCGCGGGAAAGCGGGCGCCGCGGCGCGCGGCACATCCGCGAACTCCACGCCGTCGACCGTGATCGTCGCGTCGTCCTCCGGGAAGACGCGGACGGTGACGGTCGGCGAGCCACCCAGCTCGACGAATGCCTCGTGCGGGAGCGAGCCGTCGGGGTCGACCACGCTGAAGGCACCGGCCGAGGTGCGGCGCGAGACCTGGTCGGCGCCGATGTCGTCCGTGACGGTCATCTCGCGTTCGTGGTCGCGGGCGACCGCGCGCAGCGCGGTGACCACGGCTTCGGTGCTGGAAAAGTGCGGGTGCTCCATGTCGACGATCATGTCCGATCCATAGGCTTGTTCCATGGACGGGGAAGCAGTACTGGTAGCCCTCAGGGCGGAATCGAAACGTTTGTACGAGAAGGTGGCCGGCCTTCCTGAAGGGGAGTGGGACCGTCCGAGCCCTTGTGCGCCCTGGACCGTGCGCGAGGTGTTCGCGCATCTGACGACCGCTGTGGGCCGGGTCGACAGCATGCTGGCGGAGTCGGAGTCGGAGTCGGAGTCGGAGTCGGAACCAGGGCCGGGGCCAGAAGGGGAACCAGAAGCGGAGCCGGAGGCCTCGGAGATGCTGGTGACCGCTGCCGGGTATTACGCACCGAACGAGCGCTTCTCGTCGATGTCCAATGGCGCGAGGGTCGATGCGGCCCAGGAATCCGCCGTCGCGTACGCCGACGGCCGGTCCCTCGCCGAACACTTCGACTCCGTCTGGCGCTCGGTCGCCGCCACCTGCGCGAAGGAGCCGCCGGAGCGGCGGATCCGGACCCGGCACGGCGACCCGATGCTGCTGAGCGAATTCCTCGTCACCCGGGTCGTCGAGGTGTGCGTGCACGGCTTTGATGTCGCGGCGGGGCTCGGTCATGAGCCGTGGCCGACCGAGGAGGCCGCGGAGGTGGTGGCGCGACTGCTGCTGGGCGGGCGCCCGTACGAGACGGGCCACGACGCCGGCGGGGGATACGCGGGGCCCGCGGCCGGATTCGGCTGGGACCGCACGGCGTTTCTGCGCAAGGCGACCGGGCGGCTCCCGATGACCACGGCAGAACGCATGGCCGCGGAAGGGCACGGGCTGCACTGGCTGACACTGGGCTGAACTGGCCGACACGGGACGGAGAAGGCCTACACGGGACGGGGAGAGGCCGCATCCACCGCTGAGCCCCTACGTGTTTCACGTGAAACAGCCGACCGGGCAGGAGGCCCGATCATCAGGGGAGGCGCAGATACTCCGGCGGTACGGACCCGGTGAGCCACACCCCGTTGGCGCTGACCCGGAAGGCGTGCCCGGCGCGATGCATGGAATCGGCGTCCACGCTGATGACGATCGGGCGTCCGCGCCGGGCACCCACCCTGGTTGCCGTTTCCCGGTCGGGCGAGAGGTGGACGTGGTGCCGGGCCATCGCGCGCAGCCCCTCGGCGCGGATGGCTTCGAGGCTGGCGGCGACAGTGCCGTGGTAGAGGTACGCGGGCGGCTCGGCCTCCGGGAGTCCGAGGTCGACCTCGATGGTGTGGCCCTGGCTCGCGCGAATGCGGGCACCCTCGATCGCGAAGCGCTGCTTGTCATTGGAGGCGACGACAAGATCCAGCTCCTCTCGGGTGAACCGAAAGCCGTGTTCTGTCGCTGCCAGGATCAGGGCGTCGATTTCCACCCAGCCGTTCGCGTCAGGTGAGATCCCGATGCGGCCGGGCTGGTGCCGCAGGTGCTTCGAGAGATATTTCGACACCTTCGTGGTGCGTCTTTCGTTCATCTCGTCAGAGTGCCCGTGAGGCGAGCGTCACGCCACTGGAATTCATTGCGCAGGTTTGATCCACAGCCAAGTCAGGTTTTCCACAAGGGATTTGGCGATTCTGTGGACAACTCCCTAGTGATTTCAAGGGATTTGGTCAACTTGCCTAGTAATCGCAGCATTTGAGGCAAGTGTATCCAATGTCCTTGCCTGTAGCTCTCGTTCGGTTGCTGCGGCGATGAAGGCAGCGGCATTGCCGGAGCCAACCAGCTTCTGGACGGCACTCATTGTGTCCGGTGGCAATGTCACGGACGCAGGCTCAGGATCGACGAAGGGCGCGAGGGTCTCACCGAGGTGCTGTCGCAGGTGACGGGTGGCGAACGTCTGCATCGCGCGGGCCAGTTCGGCGTCGACTGTCTGCTGCGCGAGTGGCCGGAGCCGCCGCACCAGCGCCGCCGCTTCCTCAGCATCCGCGTCGGTGGGCGGCGTATGGCCGAGGTAGCGGACGAAGACGTGCTCCGTCGTGAACTCCAGGAAACGCGTGGCGATGTGCTCCACTTGGCCGCGAAGTTCCCTCAGGTGAGCGGATATTGCCTGGAGTGGGACGCCCGCCGCGTGCAACTCGGCTGCCACTGACAGTTCCTGCGGGGACGGCACGAGGAATTCGTCCGCGCGGCCGGGGATCCGCTCAAGCACACCCAGCTCGACCGCCTCGTCCACCGCCTGGTCGTCGGGCACTCCGCCGAACCGCTCGTCCAGCTCGACGCGCGAGATCCGGTCCGCCTTCTCGTCCGTCCACGGACCGTTGACCTCGGCGACGAGCCCCAGCACCCCGCCCAGCCCCCGGCCCGCGTCCCAGGCCTCCAGCAGCTCCTTGATGCTGGCCAGGGTGTAACCGCGTTCGAGGAGGTCGGCGATGCGGTGGAGGCGGGCCAGATGCGTGTCCCCGTACACATTGGACCGGCCCCTCCGCTCCGGCTTGGGCAGCAGTGCACGGTCCTGATAGGCGCGGATCGTACGCACCGTGGCGCCGCTGAGGTGCGCGAGGTCCTCGATCCGGTACTCGGCTGCTGACTGCCCTGACACGCGTACTCCTACCGTCGGGGTCTTCGACAAGCCGCTCGGCGGCCACGGCCACGGCCACGGCTCTGTCGGCGTCGGCCATGGCCCCGGTGACCACGGCTCCGGTGGCTAGGACAACGCCGCCCGGCCCACCGCGCCCGCCGCGGTGCGGGCCGCGGGCGAGGTCGCGAGGTATTCGACGGCCTTGCGCAGCGAACCTTCCTGCGAGGGATGGTACGACCGCCGGAAGTAACGCGGTATCGCGGCGCCCAGCTCGCGCCACGTGGGCAGCAGCCCCTTGGCGACCGCCTTGTTGTGCTCGCGCAGCGAGTAGCGCTGCCGGCCTGTGAGCTGGGGGTCGTGCCGCATCAGATACGAGGCGCCCCACGCCCACAGCCACAGCAGGACCGGCGCGACCACCACCATGCCCTCGACGCGTCGGACGTATCGGGGCAGCCCGGAACCCGAGCAGTGCTGATACATGTCGAAGGCCACCGCGCGGTGTTCGACCTCCTCGGCGCCGTGCCAGCGCAGCAGATCGAGCATCACCGCGTCCGGGTCGGCGAGGTCCAGGGCCTCCGCCCGCAGTACCCAGTCCCCGAGCACCGCCGTGAACTGCTCGATCGCGGCGACCAGCGACAGCCGGAAGCGCAGCCACTCCTGGGTGGGGATCGGCGCGCCGAACGGCGGCGCCTCACGGAGGAGTTTCTCGAAGAGGAAGTCCACGTGCCTGGTATACGGCTCGGTGTCCAGGTTCTGCTCGGCCAGGTGGTTCAGCACATACGAGTGCTGCACACTGTGCGTCGCCTCCTGCCCCATGAACCCCTTGACGTCCCGCAGCAGCTCGGGGTCGCGCACCAGCGGCAGCGCCTCCTTGAACACCTTGACGAACCACCGCTCGCCCGCCGGCAGCAGCAGGTGGAGCACATTGATGACATGGGTGGCGGTCGGCTCGTCCGGAATCCAGTGCAGCGGGGTCTCGCGCCAGTCGAACGAGACCCGGCGCGGCGCAATCGCGTAACGCCCCGCGCCGCCCTTGCCCCGCTCACGGCCCCCGGGCTCCTCGAACCCCCCGTACCCTTCGCGCGCTTCGTACTCCCCGGCGCTCACAGCGGCGGCTCCATCCGGGCGATCGCGCGCAGCGCCCTCGGCGCGAAGCGTGACATGAGGTGCGCGCCGCGTGCCTCCGGCGTCACAGGGACGACCGCCTGATTGCGTACGACGGCCTTGAGTACCGCGTCCGCGACCTTCTCCGGCGGGTAGTTGCGCAGCCCGTACAGCCGTGATGCCCGCTTCTGCTTGCGCTTCTCCTCGTCCGCGGAGACTCCGGCGAACCGGGAGGTCGAGGTGATGTTGGTGTTGACGAAGCCGGGGCATATCGCGCTGACCCCGATGTCCTGACCCGCCAGCTCCGCCCGCAGACACTCGCTCAGCATCAGCACCGCCGCCTTCGACGTGCTGTACGCGGGCAGGGCCTTCGACGGCTGGTACGCCGCCGCGGAGGCGGTGTTGACGATGTGCCCGCCCTGGCCGCGCTCTGCCATCTGCTTTCCGAAGAGCCGACAGCCGTGGATGACGCCCCACAGATTCACATCGAGGACCTTCTTCCAGTCCTCGGCGGTGGTCTCCAGGAAGGAGCCGGAGAGGCCTATCCCGGCGTTGTTCACGAGGACGTCGACGACGCCGTACTCGGTGGCGACCTTCTCGGCGAGCTTTTCCATGGCCTGTTCGTCACTGACGTCCACCGTCTCGCCCCACGCCTGCGGCGCACCGATCAGCCGGGACATCTCCGCCGTCCTGGTGGCCCCCTCGGCGTCCAGGTCGACCGCGATGATTCGCGCGCCGGCCTCGGCGAACGCGAAGGCGGTGGCCCGCCCTATGCCGCTGGCCGCGCCCGTCACCAGCACGAGCTGCCCGCCGAAACGGTCGGCGTACCGGCCGCGCGCCACCACGCCGGTGGCGGCCACCCCGGCCGCGCTGTCCACGTTGGCGGCTACGAACTCACTGATCCAGGAAGCCAGTTGATCGGGCCGGGTGCGCGGCACCCAGTGCTTGCCGGGCAGGCTGCGCCGCACCAGGTCGGGTGCCCACACCTCCAGCTCGTCGTAGAGCCGCTCGGACAGGAAGATGTCACCGGTGGGCGTGATCAGCTGGACGGGTGCGTGGGCGTACGCGTCGGGGCGCGGCCTGCGCAGCCTGGCCCGGATGTTGTCCCTGTACAGCCAGGCGCCGTGAGCTGCGTCCTGCGGCAGCGACGCGGTGGGGTAGTCACCCGCGGGCACCTTCTCAAGACGCTGGAGGATCTTCGGCCACTGCTTGCCGAGCGGCCCGCGCCAGGCCAGCTCCGGCAGCACGGGCGTGTGCAGCATGTACACGTACCAGGACTTGGCGCCCTGGGAGAGCAGTTGGGCCGCCCTGCGCGGCGTCGGCCTTGCCACGCGCTTCTTGATCCAGTGACCGAAGTGGTCCAGGGACGGGCCGGACATCGAGGTGAAGGAGGCTATCCGCCCCTCGGTGCGCTTGACGGTGGTGAACTCCCAGGACTGCACGGATCCCCAGTCGTGCCCGACCAGATGCACCGGCCGGTCGGGGCTCACCGCCTCCGCGACCGCCAGGAAGTCGTCCGTCAGCTTCTCCAGGGTGAAGCCGCCGCGCAGCGGTGTGGGCGCCGTCGACCTGCCGTGCCCGCGTACGTCGTACAGCACGACGTGCCACCGCTCGGCGAGCCGGGAGGCGACCTCCGTCCACACCTCCTTGCTGTCCGGATAGCCGTGCACCAGCACCACCGTCGGCTGCGTGGCGTCGCCCAGCTCGGCGACGCACAACTCGACCCCACCGGTGCGCACCCAGCGCTCGCGCGCCCCCGCAAGGCCCTTGTCCTTGGACCTGTCCAAGCCGTTCACGAGGTCTTCTCCTCCGCCCAGCGCCGCACATGCGGCAGATCGTCGTCCAGCCAGAAAGCGCTCTGCTCCGGATCCTGCGAGTCGGTGACCACCAGGATCTCCTCGAACTTCGCGCCCGTACCTCTGAATCCGAGGTGCGGTTCGACCGCCCACAGGCCCGGCTGCGGCGGGTGGTCGGAGAATTTGTACGGGCTCCACAGCGGCGACCAGCCCTCGCGGTGGCCGTGCAGCGCGTCACCGGCGAGGCCCTTCAGCGCCTGCGTGCCGAACCCGAAGACATGCGGTGACCAGCGGCGCTCCTTGACCCGGTCGATCTTGTGGGCGATGACGCCGAAGGGATACGCGCGGTGCCGGTTGGCGTACCCCTGGCGGACCATGAGCCGCTCGACGTCCTCGTAGATCTCGCGCAGCGGCCGCCGCTCGCGCACCTCGCGCAGCAGCAGCTCGCGGTGCGCCTCAAGATCGGAAAGGAGCTTGTTGTGCACGGGGTTGAGGCCGAGACACCCCGAGTACCCGATGTCCGCGGTGCAGCCCTTGTAGACCGGGGCCATGTCGAGGATGAAGGGCATCCCCGGCTCCAGCCGCCGGTTCGTCGGGAAGAACTGCAGCGGCACCTTGAAGTTCGCGAAGGCCGTGCGGTCCCCGAACCAGGCGAACGGCAGATGGAACCAGTCGCGCACACCCCGCCCGTGCAGCCAGTCCCGCTGCATCCGGGCCGCATCGCGCTCGGTGACCCCCGGCTTGAGCTGGGCCGCGACGGCTTCGGCGCATTCGTAGGCGAGGCGCTGCACCTCCCTGAACCCACGCAGCTCCGCGGTCCGCTCCCGCTGCTCGCTCCGCACTGCTGAGGTCATGCCACCTGTCCGTCCCTGTGCGGTACGCGTCCTGAACTTGACACTGATGAATGTGACAATGCTCGGCGGCTGCGTCAAGAGCTGCGCGAAACCTGTGGAGAACTCCGCTCCTGTGGAAAACCCGGCCAGCCCCACGCCCAGCCCCCGCACGCCCAGCCCCAGCCCCGCCCCCGCCCCCCACCTTGGGTACCGCCCCCCTACGGGTCCGTACGCCTGGAGTCGGACACGGAAGCAGCCGTCAGGTCTGACGCGTGATGTGGTGCGCGCCACTACCTTCGAAAACGTGACTGTGATCGCGACCGAAAGCCTGAGCAAGCGGTTCCCCAGGGTGACCGCACTTGAAGAGCTCTCCTTGGACATCGGACCCGGTGTGACCGGGTTGGTGGGTGCCAACGGAGCCGGCAAGTCCACCCTGATCAAAATCCTGCTGGGTCTGTCCCCCGCCACCGAAGGCCGGGCCGCGGTGCTCGGCATCGATGTCGCCACCGGCGGTGGCGCCATCCGTGAGCGCGTCGGCTACATGCCCGAGCACGACGCCCTGCCGCCGGACGTCTCGGCGACCGAGTTCGTCGTACACCTGGCGCGCATGTCGGGCCTGCCGCCCACCGCGGCCCGCGAGCGCACCGCCGACACCCTGCGCCACGTCGGTCTGTACGAGGAGCGCTACCGGCCCATCGGCGGCTACTCGACCGGCATGAAACAGCGGGTGAAGCTGGCCCAGGCGCTCGTCCACGACCCGAAGCTGGTCCTCCTCGACGAGCCGACCAACGGCCTGGACCCGGTGGGCCGCGACGAGATGCTCGGCCTCATCCGCCGCATCTACACCGACTTCGGCATCTCGGTGCTGGTCACCTCGCACCTGCTCGGAGAGCTTGAGCGCACCTGCGACCACGTCGTCGTCATCGACGGCGGAAAGCTGCTGCGCTCCAGCTCCACCAGCGACTTCACCCAGACCATGGCCACCCTGGCCGTCGAGGTGACGGACACCGACACGCACCCCGACGGCACCCGCGCCCTGCGCGATAAGCTCGCCGCCGCCGGAGCGACGCTCCACGCGGGCGTGGAGGAAGGTCTGCCCGGTGCGGGTCACATCCTGCTCGTCGAGGCCGTCGGCGAGGAGACGTACGACCTGGTGCGGGACGCCGTGGCCGAGCTCGGCCTCGGGCTCGTACGGATGGAACAGCGCCGCCACCACATCGCCGAGGTGTTCCGCGCGGACCACCGGCAGGAGACGGCCGCGCCACTGGTCGCGGCGACCGCCTCCGCTGTCCCCGCCGGCGCCACAGCCGCCGCCGACCCGAAGGGAGACGGCCGCGATGGCATCTGAGGCCGCCACACCGCTCACCCCGAGCGCAGACCCCACCCGTATCCACAACATCGGCTACCGGTCGTACGACGGACCGCGCCTGGGCCGTGCCTACGCGCGCCGCTCGCTCTTCTCGCAGTCCCTGCGCGGCGCCTACGGACTGGGCCGCAGCGCCAAGTCCAAGGTCCTGCCGATGATCCTGGTCGGCGTGATGTGCTTGGTCGCGGCGATCATCGTCGCGGTCGCCGTCGCCACACCGAACATGACGGACCTGCTGCTGAAGTACACCCGGTTCGCGATCGTCATGCAGGCCGTCATCGGTCTCTATCTCGCCTCCCAGGCCCCGCAGTCGGTCTCCAGGGACCTGCGCTTCAAGACGGTCCCGCTGTACTTCTCGCGGCCCATCGAGCGCATCGACTACGTCCTCGCCAAGTACGCCGCGATGGCCTCGGCCCTGTTCATCCTGACCGCGCTGCCGCTGGTGATCCTCTACGCGGGCGCCCTGCTCGCCAAGTTCGACTTCGCCGACCAGACGAAGGGCTTCGCACAGGGGCTCGTCTCCGTGGCGCTGCTCTCGCTGCTCTTCGGTGGCCTAGGCCTGGTGATGGCCGCGCTGACCCCGCGCCGCGGTTTCGGTGTCGCAGCCGTCATCGCCGTACTGACGATCTCCTACGGAGCGGTGTCCACCGTCCAGGCCATCGCCTGGAACCAGGGCGCGGCCGGGGCGGTCGAATGGCTCGGCCTGTTCTCGCCCGTCACCCTCATCGACGGCGTACAGACCGCCTTCCTCGGCGCGGCTTCCGCCTTCCCCGGCGGGGAAGGCCCGTCGGCCGGCAGCGGAGTGGTCTACGTCCTCGTCGTCCTCGGCATCATCCTCGGCTCGTACGCCGTCCTGATGCGCCGCTACCGGAAGGTCGGGCTGTGAGCACCATCGACATCACCAACACCTCACGCTGGTTCGGCAATGTGGTGGCGGTCAACGACATCACGATGAAGGTGGGCCCCGGCGTGACCGGGCTGCTCGGCCCCAACGGCGCCGGCAAGTCCACGCTGATCAACATGATGGCCGGTTTCCTCGCGCCGTCCACCGGCACTGTCACCCTCGACGGGAAGCCGATCTGGCGCAACGAGTCGGTGTACAAGGAGATCGGGATCGTGCCCGAGAGGGAAGCGATGTACGACTTCCTCACGGGCAAGGAATTCGTCGTCGCCAACGCCGAGTTGCACGGCCTCGAAGCGGGCGCCGCGTACAAGGCGCTGGCGACCGTCGAGATGGAGTACGCGCAGGACCGCAAGATCGCGACGTACAGCAAGGGCATGCGGCAGCGCGTGAAGATGGCGTCCGCCCTCGTCCACGACCCGTCCGTATTCCTCCTCGACGAGCCCTTCAACGGCATGGACCCGCGTCAGCGCATGCAACTCATGGAGCTGCTGCGGCGGATGGGCGCGGAGGGCCGCACGGTCCTCTTCTCCTCGCACATCCTGGAGGAGGTCGAGCAGCTCGCCTCCCACATCGAGGTGATCGTGGCCGGACGGCATGCCGCGTCCGGCGACTTCCGCAAGATCCGCCGGCTGATGACGGACCGCCCGCACCGCTATCTCGTACGGTCCAGCGACGACCGAGCGCTCGCCGCCGCACTGATCGCCGACCCGTCGACCACGGGCATCGAAGTGGACCTTACGGAGCGCGCACTGCGCATCGAGGCGGTCGACTTCATCCGGTTCACGGAGCTGCTGCCGCAGGTCGCGCGTGCGCACGGCATTCGGTTGCTGACGGTCTCGCCCTCGGACGAGTCCCTCGAATCGGTCTTCTCCTACCTCGTAGCGGCCTGAAAGGAGCTTGCAGCGATGTACGAACCCACAGTCGCCCGGCTCACCTACCGGGCCCTCCTCGGCCGCCGCCGAGCGGCCATCCTCTTTGTGCTCCCGGCTCTGCTCATCCTCATCGCGGTGGCGGTACGGCTGCTCACCGGCGCGGACGACCAGGTCGCCGCCGATGTGCTGGGCGGTTTCGCGATCGCCACGATGATCCCGCTGATCGGCGTGATCGCGGGCACCGGCGCGATCGGCCCGGAGATCGACGACGGCTCGATCGTCTATCTGCTGGCCAAGCCGGTGAAGCGGTCCACGATCATCTTCACCAAGCTGATCGTCGCGATCGCCGTGACGATGGCGTTCTCCGCGATCCCCACTTTCATCGCAGGCCTGATCCTCAACGGCAACGGCGGACAGATCGCGATCGCCTACACGGTCGCGGCGCTGGTCGCCTCGATCGCGTACAGCGCGCTGTTCCTGCTGCTGGGCACGGTCACCCGGCACGCGGTGGTGCTCGGGCTCGTCTACGCGCTGGTCTGGGAGACGCTCTTCGGCAGCCTGGTGCCCGGCGCGCGCACCCTCAGCGTCCAGCAGTGGTCGCTGTCCCTGGCGGAGCGGATCGGCGCGGACGGCATGATCACCTCGGACGTCGGCCTGCCGACGGCCGTCACCCTGCTGGCCGTGGTCACGGTGGCCGCGACCTGGTACGCGGGGCAGAAGCTGCGCACGCTCAAGCTGGCGGGCGAGGAGTAGGCGTACGCGGTACGCGTTCCGAGTACCGCGTACCGCGTACGTCCGTGCAGTCGTGAACCCCCGTCCGATGGATGGGGGTTCACGCGTAACTGTACGTTTATCGGTTCGTTGTTCAGGGTGCGTGGAGGCAACTGGGATCTGTGGCGTCGTAGCGTTCGTGAAATTGGGGATTGCCGGTACCGGATCGAAAGCCGGGCCGGTCATGGGGTGAGTAGCACCGTGAGCCGACCTCCGCCCCTGAAGCCCGGGGACAGGGCCGACCATGATCGGTTTCGCGAACAGAAGGCATGCCCATGCCATCGGAAGTCACCCTGCTCGAATCGCGCACGATGCGCGACGAATCGGTGGGTCGGGTCGAAGCGCTCGACAAGGTCAAGGCGCTTGTCATGCTCCCGGACGGAATTTATGTCTGCACAGAGGACGCGGCCCGGTACTTCGAAGTATCCACAGAGGTCGTCAAGAAGGTGGTACAACGCCATCGGGCCGAACTCAACGAGAACGGGTTGTAAGTTCTGCGAGGCGATGACCTGCGCATCTTCCATAGGGACATGGTGTCCCTATGGAGCGACGACCTGGGGACAAGTTATCCACAGGCGGCCACCCAACTGACCCTCTTCACCCGCCGGGCAGTGCTCAACATCGCGATGCTCCTTCGCGACAGCGACATCGCCCGCCGCGTCCGTACGTACCTCCTCGACGCCGAGGAGAACGGCTGGCGCGCGGGTTACGCCTCGCTGGACCGGCGGGTCACCAAGGTCGAGTCGCACCTCGACACCGTGGGCCGCGCGCTCCAGGAGCTGGGGCCCGTCATCAACGGGATCTCCATCCGGCTCGACCGGCTGGACCGGCGGCTCGACGCGACCAGGCTGCTCCCGGTGGACGACAGTCCGAACGCCTCGCCGATCTCGCTCACCAGCGGCGACACGCTCGCGAGCGCCGCCCGCATATTGAGCGAGGCCAGCACGATCCCGATCAGCAGCACCGCGGGACGGGCCAGCAACGCCCGCCGGGCGGCCACCCCTTGAGGCGTGGGCCGTACGTCGGCCTCCGCGTCGAGGAGTTGATCGGAATCCGAGCGTGACACAGCGAGCACCTAACAGAGGAGACAGAGGAGACAGGGGAGAAGGAAAGGGAGGTGATGGGGTCAGCGGTCGAGCAGGGCCCTGACCACATCGATCGGCACCTGAAGGACGGCCCGCGCCGCGCGTTCCGCCGTCGCCGGGTCGCCGTCCGCGATGGCGTCGACCAGCGCCGCGTGCGCGTCCAGGTCGATCGGCGGCATCTCGTGGTCACCCAGCGAGGCGGCCAGCGACTCGTGCACCTGGGCGGAGAAGAAGCGGTAGACCTCCGTGAACGCGGCGTTGTGGGTGGCTTCGATGATCGCGAGATGCAGGACCATGTCGGCGTCCGCGGCCCGGTCCCCCTGCGCGCGCAGCCCGTCCAGCGCGGCCCGCAGCCGCTCCAGGTCGGCGTCGTCGCGGCGGGCGGCGGCCAGCCTGGCCGCCTCGGCCTCCAGCGCGACCCGCAGTTCGAGTACGTCCAGGGCCCCTGCGTGCCGCATGGAGCGCAGTACCGCGGCCGGGTCGGCGGTGGAGCGTACGAAGGTGCCGCTCCCCTGCTGGGACTCCAGCAGCCCCGCGTGCACCAGCACGCGTACCGCCTCCCGCACCGTATTGCGCCCGATGCCGAGCTGGGCGGCGAGCTCGTGCTCGGTGGGCAGCCGGTCGCCGACGGCCCACTCGCCCTCGGTCAGCTGGGCACGCAGCTGATCCACCACGGTGTCCACCAGGGACTGCCGTCCCGCCGCACGCAACGCCTCTATTCGCCCGGTTGCCCAGTCATCCTACAACTGTGGAAATTCGCTGGCGCATGGGTGTGCGGAAGGGGCACAGTAGGTGACGTAACCGACAGATCGAGAGATCTGCCCCAGAAAGAGATCTGCCCCAGACCGGGGCGGAGCGTGGCGGCGAGCGGGATTTCAGGTCCTGGTCCGCCGCGCTCCAGCCGGGCGGCCGTCACTTGCCGCCCAGGGGGCGGCCGCTTCGCGCGGGCCGCCCCCTCCCCAGCGAATCCCGGGGAGAGAGCCGGGCCCCTCGGCTCAGTGCCGTGCGGCGAGCATCTGCTCCAGGACCACCGCGATGCCGTCGTCCTCGTTCGACGCCGTGACCTCGTGCGCCACGGCCTTCAGTTCCTCGTGCGCGTTGGCCATGGCGACGCCGTGCGCCGCCCAGCCGAACATCGGGATGTCGTTGGGCATGTCACCGAAGGCGATCGTGTCCGACGCCTTGAGCCCGAGCCGCCGCGCCGCCAGCGAAAGCCCTGTCGCCTTGGTCAGGCCGAGCGGCAGGATCTCCACCACGCCCGCGCCGGCCATCACGACGTCAACCAGGCTGCCGACCGTCTCGCGCGCGACCTTCGCCAGCGCGTCGTCGGACAGACCGGGGTGCTGGATGTAGACCTTGTTCAGTGGAGCCGACCAGAGGTCCGCCGGGTCCGTGTACGGCAGATACGGCAGCGGCCCTTCCTGCACCTGGTAGCCGGGGCCGATCAGGACCGCGCCGTCCAGACCGTCACGGCTCGCGGCCAGCGCCAGCGGGCCGATCTCCGCCTCGATCTTGGAGAGCGCGAGGCCCGCCAGCTGCCGGTCCAGCGTCACCGAGGTCAGCAGCCGGTGCTCACCCGCGTGGTAGACCTGCGCGCCCTGGCCGCAGACCGCGAGGCCGTCGTAACCGAGGTCGTCGAGGATGTGCCGGGTCCACGGGACCGCGCGCCCGGTGACGATGATGTGGGCCGCGCCCGCCGCCGTGATGGCGGCGAGCGCATCGCGCGTGCGGGCCGAGACCGTGTCGTCGGAGCGCAGCAGCGTCCCGTCGAGGTCGGTCGCGATCAGCTTGTACGGCAAGGGGGGAAGGGCGGTGCTCACTTGGAGATGGGCTCCAGAATCTCTCGTCCCCCGAGGTACGGACGCAGCATTTCAGGCACTCGTACCGAACCGTCGGCGAGCTGGTGGTTCTCCAGGATCGCCACGATCGTGCGCGGTACGGCGCACAGCGTGCCGTTCAGCGTGGCGAGCGGCTGGAGCACCTTCTTGCCGTCGCGGTTGTCGCGCATCCGGATCGACAGCCGGCGGGACTGGAACTCCAGGCAGTTCGACGCGGACGTCAGCTCGCGGTACTTGCCCTGCGTCGGAATCCACGCCTCGCAGTCGTACTTGCGCGAGGCCGAGGAACCCAGGTCGCCGGAGGCCACGTCGATCACCTGGAACGGCAGCTCCAGCGACGAAAGCCACTGCTTCTCCCAGCCCAGCAGGCGCTCCAGCTCGGCCTCGGCGTCCGCCGGGTCGATGTACGTGAACATCTCGACCTTGTCGAACTGGTGCACCCGGAAAATGCCCCGGGTGTCCTTCCCGTACGTACCGGCCTCGCGGCGGAAGCAGGGCGAGAAGCCCGCGTAGCGCAGCGGCAGCTTGTCCGCGTCGATGATCTCGTCCATGTGGTACGCCGCGAGCGGGACCTCGGAGGTGCCGACCAGGTAGTAGTCGTCCTTCTCCAGGTGGTACACGTTCTCGGCGGCCTGGCCGAGGAAGCCGGTGCCCTCCATGGCGCGCGGGCGGACCAGCGCGGGGGTGAGCATGGGGATGAAGCCGGCCTCGGTCGCCTGCGCGATCGCGGCGTTGACGAGGGCGAGCTCCAGGAGCGCGCCGATGCCCGTCAGGTAGTAGAAGCGCGAGCCCGACACTTTGGCGCCGCGCTCGACGTCGATGGCGCCGAGCGATTCGCCGAGCTCCAAGTGGTCCTTGGGCTCGAAGCCCTCGGCCGCGAAGTCGCGCGGGACGCCGATGGTCTCCCGTACGACGAAGTCCTCTTCGCCGCCCACCGGGACGTCGGTGTGCACGATGTTGCCGAGCTGGAGCAGCAGCTTCTTGGCCTCGGCCGCGGCCTCGTCCTGATCGGCGTCGGCCTGCTTGACGGCGGCGGAGAGCTGACCGGCCTTCTTCAGCAGCTCCGCCTTCTCGTCGCCGGAGGCCTTGGGGATCAGCTTGCCGAGCTGCTTCTGCTCGGAGCGGAGTTCGTCGAAGCGGCTGCCGGACGACCTGCGCCGCTCATCGGCGGAGAGGAGGGCGTCGACGAGCGCGACGTCCTCTCCACGGGCACGCTGGGAGGCGCGCACACGGTCGGGGTCCTCACGGAGCAGGCGAAGGTCAATCACCCCACCAGGCTACCCGCGCCCGCTTCCCACGATCGACTCGATATTGCATTGCATGGCGTTATGTCCAAATTGCCCGAGATTGAGAATTCGGATGGGTAAGTGGATGGCAAGTGGATGGGCAATGCGGGGAGCGCCGGGGTCGCGGGGAGTCGCCGCGGGAGTGCGCGTCGGCCACGCGTCAATAAAACAGGCACTTTTCCCCGAAACAGGGCAATCGGCTTCGGCGGCTTGACGCTTCTCCCTTGTGGGGGGCGGGAGTTGGCCACCGGGTTGTCCACAGGGATGTGTGGGTCCGAAAAGTTATCCACAGGCTGTGTGGAAGATCTGTGGATGCCGGAAGTGATCGTCCCGAAAGCCCCATGAGGGACGAAGGATTCCCCGCGGAAACCCGCCCCACACACTCATTCGGGTGGGAATGCCTCGCTCCAGAGAGTTGATCACTGGAATTGAGGTGACAGAGCACGGCCTACCTTCCTGTGGAAGGAAGGGCCCGCTCTAGGCAGATTTGTCGATGATGTTGAGTTGCGTTGTCGACTTGTCCCCAGGTCGAGACCCAACCCTGTGGATAACTTTCTGTGACCGGATCAGCAGCCCGGGTATCCACAGCCGGGGCACCGGAAGGCGGTGCCCCGCGTCGTCAGGCCCGGCCGTCCTGGCAGCGCGCCAGCCAGTCCGACGCCGCCACGAACTCCGTGTCCGAGGTACCCGCCCGCAGCGCGGGCACGTCCTCCGGCAGAACACCGGCCCGCGGGTAGGACCCGAGGAACCGCACCTTCGGGCTGATCCGCTTGAGCCCCATCAGGGCCTCGCCCACCCGCCTGTCCGAGATGTGGCCCTCGGCGTCGACGGCGAAGCAGTAGTTGCCGATCCCCGCACCTGTCGGCCGCGACTGGATGAGCATCAGGTTGACCCCGCGCACCGCGAACTCCTGAAGCAGTTCGAGCAGTGCGCCCGGGTGGTCGTCGCCCAGCCAGATCACCACCGAGGTCTTGTCGGCCCCCGTCGGAGCCGCGGGCCGCGCGGGCCGCCCGACCAGGACGAAGCGCGTCTGTGCGTTCACCGCGTCGTGGATCTCGGTGACCAGCGGCACCAGGCCGTAGGTCGCCGCCGCGAACTCACCCGCGAAGGCCGCGTCGTAGCGCCCCTCCTGCACCAGCCGCGCGCCGTCCGCGTTGGACGCGGCCGACTCCCACGTCACCTCGGGCAGATTCGCCGCCATCCAGTTGCGGACCTGCGGCTGGGCCGCCGGATGCGCGGTGACCGTCTTGATGTCGGTGATCTTCGTGCCGGGTCGCACCAGCAGCGCGAAGGTGATGGAGAGCAGCACCTCGCGGTAGATCATCAGCGGTTCGCCGGACGTCAGCTCGTCGAGGGTCGCGGTGATGCCGCCCTCGACGGAGTTCTCGATCGGTACGAGCGCCGCCGCGGCGGCCCCGCTGCGCACCGCGTCCAGCGCGGCCGACACGGACACCATCGGGACGAGCTCCCGGGTGGCGGCTTCCGGGAGGGTGCGGAGGGCGACCTCGGTGAAGGTGCCCTCGGGGCCGAGATAGGCGTAGCGCGTTGCCGACATACGGTCACCTTAATGGGCCGTACGGGAACGCTGTACGGAATCCTCACCCGCCCCGCAGCCCTCACCCGCCCCGCAGCCCTCACCCGCCCCTCGGGGCTCACTGGCCCCACCGGGGGGCCTCAGCCCTCCAGCAGCCGCTGGCCCACGTACTCCCCCTCCGGCGCACCGCCCGGCACCGCGAACAGTCCGCTCGCCTCGTGCCGGACGAACGGCGACAGCGCGTCCCCGCGGTCGAGCTTGCGCTGCACCGGGACGAAGCCGCGCAGCGGGTCCGCCTGCCAGCAGACGAAGAGCAGCCCGGCGTCCGGCTCACCGTTGCCGGAGATCCCGTCGTGGTACGAGAACGGCCTGCGCAGCATCGCCGCGCCGCCGTTCTGTTCGGGGGCGGAGATCCGGGCGTGCGCGTCGGAGGGGATGACGAGCCTGCCGTCCGCGCCGGTCTTGTCCAGCGCCAGTTCCGAGTCCTCGTCGCCGCCGGTGAGCGGCGCTCCGTCGGCCTTCTTGCGCCCGATGACCTTCTCCTGCTCGGCGCGCGCCAGCTTCTCCCAGTCGTCGAGGAGCATGCGGATACGGCGTACGACGGCGTACGAGCCGCCCGCCATCCACTGCGGATCGCCGCCGGCCGGCACGAAGATCCGCCGGTCGAAGTCGTCCTCGGACGGCTTGGGGTTGCCCGTGCCGTCGATCTGGCCCATCAGATTGCGGGCGGTCATCGGCCGTGCGGTCGCGCCGGGCGAACGGTTGAAGCCGTTCATCTGCCAGCGCACCCTGGCCGCGTCGCCCGCCTCCCGCTGGATCGCGCGCAGCGCGTGGAAGGCGACCAGCGAGTCGTCGGCGCCGATCTGTACCCACAGATCACCGTTGCTGCGCCGGGCGTCCAGGTGGTCGGACGAGAAGTCGGGCAGCGGGTCGAGGGCGGCCGGCCGTCGGCCGCTCAGGCCCGTACGGCCGAAGAAGCTGTGGCCGAAGCCGAAGGTGACGGTCAACGAGGACGGTCCCGCGTCCAGCGCGACGCCCGTGTCACCGTCCCCGGAAGGGGCGCCCGCCATCAGTTCGCGCGCCGCCGCCGACCAGCGCCGCAGCAGCGCGGCGGCCTCCTTGCGCCCGGCGCCCGGCGCCAGGTCGAAGGCGACGAGATGGCCGCGGGCCTGCAGGGGTGTGATGATTCCGGCCTGGTGGGCGCCGTGGAAGGCCACGGCCGTGGAGCCGACCGCCGTCAGCGCCGTGCCGGTGTCCGCCCCGGAGCCGGAGGCGACGGCGTAGCCGCCGGTCCCGCCCAGGGCGAGCCCGGCGGCGCCCGCCGCGCCGGTGGCGGCGAGCAGCCGCCGCCGGGAAAGGCCGTTGCTTCCCGCGCCTGTGCTTTCCACGACGGAGCCTTCCGGGATGTCGCTTCCCGCGCCGCTGTTTCCCACGTCACTTCTTCCCACGCCTGTCAGCCGATCTTCACGTTCTTCGTCACGGTCACCTGATCGATGTCCGAGGTACGGACCATCACTTCGAGCTCCCACGTGCCGGGCATCGGGATCTGTACGCCGGCCGCACTCCAGTGTCCGGTGGCGACACGGTCGGGGGCGGCGGGCAGCGGTCCGATCGCCTTCTTCTTCTCGGTGAACGCGACCGTCACCTCGGGGGCGTCCAGGGGCCGCCCGTTGGGCCGCTCCAGCCATACGTGCAGGCTGTTGGCGCCCGACCTGGCCGGGTCGAGCTGGACGCGCGCCGTGCCCCTGCCGTCCTCGCCGCCGGTGTCGAAGGGGATACGGACCTCGATCGGCTCCGCGGGGGCGGAGGGGGAGGTCTCGGCCCTGCCGACCTCCTTCTCCTGCGTACGTCCGGGCTCGGTGCTCGTCAGTACGGTCGTCACGGCCAGCAGCACCACGGCGACCCCGGCCTCCGCCAGGACGGACCGCCGCAGCCCCGTCCGTACGGGATCGGCGTCGCGCACCCGCTTGACGCGGGCGGTGGCCACCGCGGCCTTCTGCCGGGAGAGCTGGGCGGAGCGCGCGGGATCCTCGGGGACGGTCACCCGCTCCTCAGCCTCGGCTTCCTCCTCCTCGGCCGCCTCGGTCCCGTCCTCGGCCTTCGCGTCCGCCACCGCGTCCTCGGCCAGCCGCGCCGTCCAGCGCCGTGAGATCCAGGCGACGCCGACCAGGACCACGACCAGGCCGACCTTGACGAGCAGCAACTGCCCGTACGACGTACCGGTCAGCGCCGACCAGGAGCCGACCTGCCGCCAGGACTGGTAGATGCCGGTCGCGGCGAGCACGACGACACTCACGAAGGCGACCCGGGAGAAGTTGCGGACGGCCGCGCGCTCAAGGCCCGGCGTCCGGTACAGGGCGACGAGCAGCGCGGCGAGGCCGCCGAGCCAGGTCGCCACGGCCAGCAGATGCAGCACGTCGACGGGCATCGCGATGCCCGGCTGGAGCCCGGTCGACGCGTGCTCGGCCAGTGCCCAGGTCGCCGCGATCCCGGCGGCCATGACCCCGCCGCCGAGGGCGAGCCCGAAGGTGAGGTCCTTCTTCTCCTTGAGGTCCTCGCGCTTCGCGTACGCCCCGAAGAGGACGGCGACGAACAGCGCCGCCGCGCCGAGCAGCAGCAGCCGCGAGACGAGTGACGCCCCGGTCTTGGTCTCCAGGACGGCCTTGAGGCCGCTGAGGTCGAAGGCGTCGGCGAGCTTGCCCGAGCCGGTGTACGGGGTGCGCAGCAGCAACATCACCAGGGTGGAGACGGTGAGCGTGATCCACCCCGTCACGACGAGGCGTTGCAGCGGCCGCTCGCCCGCACCGCGCTGCCAGCAGGCCAGCACGAAGGCGGCGCCACCGGCGAGCAGAATGAAGCCGGCGTACGCCGTGTAGCGCGCGATGTCGTAGAGCGCGCCCACCAGACCGCCGCCCGCCGCCTGTTCGGGCACCTCGACGGTGGTCTTGGAGGGGGCGCCGATGGAGAAGGTGAAGGCGCCGGAGATGGGGTGGCTGTCGGCGGAGACGGCCTGCCAGGCGACGGTGTACGTGCCGTCCGGCAGCCCGGCGTGCAGGTCGACGCCGTATCTGACGACTCCTCCGGCGGTCAGGTCGCGCACATCACCGGTGTCGGCGCGTTTGCCGCTCGGTTCCAGCACGCGGATGGAGTCGTCGCCCAGGGCGATCTGTTCGGAGAAAGTGAGGCTGACTTCCTTGGGCGCGGTGTCGACCACCGCCCCGTCCTTCGGATCGCTCCCGGTGAGCGCGGCGTGCGCCGAGGCGGGGGCGGCTCCTGCGAGCAGGGTGGCGAGGAGCGCCGTCGTGACGAGCAGCAGCCGTATGACAGAGGCTGCGAAGCGCGGGGCGGTGGCCGGCATGTGTCAGTCCCTCACTGCTTCTTCGGGTTGTGGGTGGTCTCCTCCACGGGGAAATCGACCGTCATGGTGGCGGCCTTCTCGAAGTGCAGCTCCACGGCGACCTTCTCGCCCCGCGCGGGCTTCTTCTTGAGCTGGAGGAACATGATGTGGTTCCCGCCGCGCTCCAGATTCAGTTCGCCGTTCGCGGGGATGTCGAAGGATTTCACCCCCTTCATCTTCTGGTCCTTGGCCTCGTGGATCTGCACCTCGCCCGCGATGTCGCTGGTGAGAGAGGTGAGCCTGTCCGCGGTGGAGCTGCCGTTCTTGATGGTGAGGAAGCCCGCGGCCATGTCGTCCATGACGGGCTCGGGCATGAACGCCCCGCTGACCTTCAGTTCCGGCTTGTCGTCACCGCCGCCGGAGCAGCCCGCGAGGGTCAGCCCCGCGGCCAGGACCACGGCGGTGGCGAGGGTGGTGCGGCGGTTCACGGGTTCTCCCCCTTGAGCAGCTTGGGAAGATCCTTCGTGTAGTCGTCGGCCGTGGTGTCCTCGCCGTACAGCACATAGCCGCCGTCGGTCTTCGGCGAGAACGCGACGACCTGCGCGCCGTGCATGGAAACGACCGTGCCGTCCTTGTCCTTCTTGGGCGGGTCGATGCCGATGCCGAGCTGGCGGGCCCCGGCCTGGATGGTCGGGAAGTCGCCGCTGAGCCCGGTGAAGGCGGGGTCGCCCGCACCCTTGAGCCACTTGCCGAGCGCCTCGGGGGTGTCCCGTTCGGGGTCGGTGGTGACGAAGACGACCCGGAGCTTGTCCCGGTCGGCCTGGGGCAGCTTCTTGTACGCGATGGCGATGTTGCTCATCGTCAGCGGGCAGACGTCCGGGCATTTGGTGTAGCCGAAGTAGATGAGCGTCGACTTGCCCTTGGTCTGCTCACGCAGGTCGTACTTCTTGCCGTGGGTGTCGGTGAGGACGAGGTTCGGCTTCGTGAACGGCTTGTCGAGAACCGTCGCGGCCTTGGTGTTCATGTCGGCGGAGACATCGGTGACGGGCTTGGAGCTGTCTGCCTTGTCGGAGCCGCACGCGGACAGGGTGAGCGCGGCCGTGGCGACGAGCGCCACGGCCAGCGCGTTCTTCTTGCGCATGAAAAGAAATCCCGATGCTTCGGAGGGGGGTCAGGAGGCGCGGCGGCGACCGGCGAGAACACCGAAGGCCACACCCGCCACACCCACGATGATGCCGATGACGCCGAGGGTGCGGGCCGTCGTGTCGCTGCTGTCGGCCGCGTTCTCGGTCTTGTCGCTCTTGTCCGCCTTCTCGTCGTGCGACGCGGCCTCCGCCTTGCCGTCCTTCTGGTCGTCGGCGCCCTTGGCACCGGCGCCGTGGTGGTCCTCACCGGAGGGCTCGGTCAGCTTGAGGACGGGGGCCGGGGACTTCGGCTCCTCCTCGCCCTCCTTGGGCTCCTCGATCCAGCGGACGACTTCCTTGTTGTCGTACGTCTGGATGGCCTTGAGGACCAGCTGGTCGGCGTCCTCGGGCAGCTGGCCCAGCGACAGCGGGAACTGCTGGAACTGGCCGGGGCCGATCTTCCCGCCGGTCCAGGTGACCTTGGAGACGGCCTCGGTGATCTCCTTGCCGTGCACCTTGAGCGGCTTGTCGAGCTTGGTCTTCTCGACCTTGACCGTCCAGCCGGGTACGGGCTGCGGCATCACGGAGGACAGCGGGTGGTCGGTGGGGAAGGCGACCTCGAGCTTGGTGGTCGATGCGTTGTCCCGCTCGTTGGGCACCTTGACGTTGACGGTGGCGTAGCCGCCCTTCTCGGCGGGCCCGACGGGCTGCACGCCGACGTGCGCGAAGGCCGGTCCGGCGAGAAGCACGACGGTGGAGGCGGCGACGGCGCCGGCGGCGGAGATACGCGTGATGTTCATGGCTGGGAACACTCCGGGGAGACAGGGGTGAATGCTGCTCCGGCGCGCGGATGCGCGACGGCATCGCGACACCACTCCCTGGGGAGCGGGCCGCGTCAGGCTGCGAGAGTGAGCGCCTCGCGGGGCGGTCCGCGCCTGATCACCGTGTGCTGGAGTGCGTCCGCGGCCGGCCGCAGGGGCGTGCGCAGTGGTGTGCCCAGCGCGCGCGGGCTCTGCGCGTGCGCCCGCGGAAGACCGGCGCGCATTGACCGTACGAGCGCGAGCGCGGCGCGCAGGGACCGCACGAGCGCGCCCTCCGCGACTCCGTGCGCCGAGAGCCGGACCAGCCGGGCGAGCGCCACTTCGCCACGCCGCATCAGCCAGCCGGTCGCGACCGCGGCCAGGAGGTGGCCGAGCAGCATGGGGAGGGTGGGAAGCAGCCCGGCGGCCGATTCGGCCCCCGAGTGCTGCACCGTGTGTGCCGCGTGGTGCTGGGCGTCGTCCACCGCGGCGGGGCTGAGGCCCGCCGCGGTGACGATGTGCCGGGTCTCGACGGTGCTGAGCGGCAGGGCTCCGGCGCCGCACACCAGCTTCGCGGCCAGGGCCGCCAGCGAGGTGTCGGTGGCCCCGGACCGCGTGGCCGGGTGGTGCTGGCCGATCCCGAACAGGACGTGCAGGGCCAGCTGTCCGCAGGTCAGCGCGGTGACGATGACGGGCATCGAACGTGCGCGCCCCGCGAACGGTGCGATCGCGCCGAAGACGGCGGCGCAACCGATCGCCATCGTCCACCAGGGGACGGTCGCGCAGGAGGCCACGACGTGTCCTGTCGCGGACAGCGCGACGCAGACCGCGGTGAACACCGCGGCCCGCAATAGCCGCAGACCGGCTCCGGCGCGTGCGACGGACGTAGACATGGCCGCGCCATCATTGCACTGCGCCCAGTCCGTTCGTACGGCAGGTCTGCGATCCCATACACCGGCGTGAACGGCGAGCGCTTCGGCCGAATGAGCGCAATCACGTCAACTCTGTGCTTATTCGACGGTGCTTGCGGCAATAGGTATGTGTATGTCGAGCCGCAGCCTGGAGGCTGGAGCATGAGCATCTGGTGGTCTCTCCGCTTGCGACGTGAAGCGGCGAGCGTTCCGCTGGCACGCCGCCTACTGCTCGGCACCATGGAGACCGCGGGGGTGGATCCGGACGTCTCCTTCGACCTGTCGGTCGCGCTGAGCGAGGCCTGCGCGAACGCGGTCGAGCACGGCGGGGAGGTACGGGCCGGGGTGTCGTCCCCCGCGGAATATCGCGTGACCGCCTACCTGGACGGCGAGAAGTGCCGTATCGAGGTCGCCGACTCCGGGCCGGGCTTTCCCGTGTCACGAGGGCGTCGTGCCGCCCTGAGATCCGTCCACGAAACGGCGGAGGACGGCAGGGGGCTCGGCCTGATCGAGCAGCTCACCGACCATGTCCACTACCGGAACAGGCCGGGCCGTGGCGCCGTGGTCAGTTTCGACAAGATCCTGAAATGGCGCGAGGGCGCACTGCTCATGGCCTCCTGAAGAAGGAGCCGGAGCAGCACGCCCTCGTGGCGTACGCGGTCGGCCGTGGGCCGGTTCTGCGTCAGGCTTGCTTGGTCGCGGCCATCCATGCCTCGACGTCCTCGGAGCGGCGCGGCAGGCCGGCCGACAGATTCCGGTTGCCGTCCTCGGTGACGACGATGTCGTCCTCGATCCGCACACCGATGCCGCGGTACTCCTCGGGCACGGTCAGGTCGTCGGCCTGGAAGTACAGACCGGGCTCGACGGTCAGGCACATGCCGGGCTCCAGCGTCCCGTCGGCGTACGCCTCACGGCGGGCGGCGGCGCAGTCGTGGACGTCCATGCCGAGCATGTGACCGGTGCCGTGCAAGGTCCAGCGGCGCTGCAGGCCGAGCTCCAGGACACGCTCGACCGGGCCGTCCACGAGGCCCCACTCGACGAGCTTCTCGGCCAGGACGTGCTGCGACGCGTCGTGGAAGTCGCGGTACTTGGCGCCGGGCCGCACGGCTGCGATGCCGGCTTCCTGGGACTCGTACACCGCGTCGTAGATCTTGCGCTGAAGGTCGGTGAAGCGGCCGTTGATCGGCAGCGTGCGCGTCACGTCGGCGGTGTAGAGGGTGTGGGTCTCCACGCCGGCGTCGAGCAGCAGCAGGTCGCCGGAGCGCACATCGCCGTCGTTGCGCACCCAGTGCAGGGTGGTGGCGTGCGGGCCCGCGGCGCAGATCGAGCCGTAGCCGATGTCGTTGCCCTCGACTCGGGCGCGCAGGAAGAAGGTGCCCTCGATGTACCGCTCGCTGGTCGCCTCGGCCTTGTCGAGGACCTTCACGACGTCCTCGAAGCCGTGCACGGTCGCGTCGACGGCCTTCTGGAGCTCGCCGATCTCGAACTCGTCCTTCACCGCGCGGGCCTCGGAGAGGTACGTGCGCAGCTCGTCGTCGCCCTCGGCTGTGGCCTTGTCGGTCAGCGCGGCCTCGATGCCGGCGTCGTGACCGCGCACGTTGCGCACCGGGCCAGTGGCCCGGGTCAGGGCGGCGGGCAGCTCACGGACGTCCTTCGCCGGGATCCCGAGCAGCTGCTCGGCCTCGGTGAGGGAGTGGCGGCGGCCGACCCACAGCTCGCCCTGGCCGTCCAGCCAGAACTCGCCGTTCTCCCGGTCGGAGCGCGGCAGCAGGTAGACCGTCGCGAGGTGACCGTCGTCCGCCGGCTCCAGCACGAGGACGCCGTCCTGCGTCTGGTCGCCGGTCAGGTACGCGTATTCGGTGGAGGCGCGGAACGCGTACTCGGTGTCGTTGGAGCGGGTCTTCAGATTGCCCGAGGGGATCACCAGACGCTGGCCCGGGAAGCGGGCGGAGAGTGCCTCGCGGCGGCGGGCGGTGTGCCCGGCCTGCGCGAGGGGCTCCAGGCCGTGCAGTTCGGTGTCGGCCCAGCCGGACTTCATGCTCTCTGCGAGCTCGTCGGAAACGCCCGGGTACAGGCCGTTCTTCCGCTGCTTGATCGGCTCTTCTTCAGTTTCCGGGGTCTCCGGATTGAGCTCCTCAGACACGACTTCTCCTTGATACGACACCTTGGGACGCCACTGGGCCGCCTTCCATCGTATGTGCGATGAGAAGACGGCCCGAAGACCTGTGGACAACTGTGAGAAATCAGTCGAAGCGCGCCGCGAGCAGCACGATGTCCTCCGCCGGATCGCTGGTGTCGTGGCCCTCCGGAAGCATCGTGGCAAGGACGTGGTCCGCGATCGCTCCCGGGTCGTCCCGCACCGTCTTGGGCACGCTCGCCGCTGCCGCGTGCAGCCGGGCGAAGGCCCGGTCCATGGGGTCACCGGTGCGCCGCAGCAGCCCGTCCGTGTAGAGCAGCACGGTCTCTCCGGGGTCCGGCGTGAACTCCACGCTCGGCGCCTCCCAGCAGGCCAGCATCCCCAGCGGCGCGGAGAGCGACGTCTCCACGTACTCGGTGCGCCGCTCGCCGACGAGCAGCGGCGGGCTGTGCCCGGCCCCGGCCAGCACGATCTTGTGGAGGGCCGGTTCGCAGTACGCGAAGAGGGCGGTCGCCGACCTGGCCGGTTCGGTCAGGCGCAGCAGCAACTCCAGATCGGACAGTACGGCGACGGGGTCCTCGCCCTCCATGACGGCGTACGCCCGCAGGGAGGCCCGCAGCCTGCCCATCGCGGCCAGCGCGCTCGGGCCCGACCCTGAGACCGAGCCGACGGCGAGTCCGAGCGCGCCCTCGGGCAGCGGCAGCGCGTCGTACCAGTCGCTGCCGCCGCGCGGCCCGGTGTGGTGCCGGACGGCGAGCCGCACCCCGGGGACCCGCGGCAGTCTGCCGGGCAGCAGGCCCTCGGTGATGGTCGCGACGCGGGTGCGGGAGCGCTCCAGCTCCAGCAGCCGGGCCAAGTGCTCGGCGGCGTACCGCGCGTAGAGACCGGCGAGATGGCGGGCACGCTCACCGGGCTCGGCCGGCTCGTCGTAGAGCCAGACGGCCGCGCCGACGCGGCCCGACTCCTCGGTGGCCAGCGGCAGCGCGTAGCTGGCGGCGTAGCCGAGGCGGGCCGCGACCTCGCGGTGGCGCGGGTCGAGGCTCTTCTCGCCGAGCAGGTCGGGGTGCGCGATCTCGCTCGGGCGGCCGTTCTCCGTGAGCGTCTCCAGGCCGTCGAGGATCCGGCCGTACGAAGTGGAACTGCGCGGCACGGTCTCGATGTGGCCGAGGTCGGCGTGGGCCAGGCCCAGGCCGACGGTGGACACGGGGCCGAGGCCGTCGGCGGGTTCGAGCACGATCAGGCCGCGGCGGGCGCCCACCAGGGCGGCGCCGGCGCTCAGCAGTTCGTGCAGGGCCTCGTCGAGCGTGCCGGTGCGGACCAGGCGTTCGGTGAGTTCGTGCAGGGTGGTCAGGTCGGACACCCAGGTCGCGAGCCTGTCCTGGATCACTGTCACGGCGCCCGCGGGAGGGGCTGAGGGGGCAGCGGTGGACGACTGGGGCGCGACAGTGTGCGCGGGAGCCGGAACCACTGGATCGATTCCAGCCACTTTCGGGACGTGCGGGGCGCTCATGACCGCGAGCTTTCCATTTGGTGCTTTTTGCTCAATAGCATCGCAAACCCCCATGTCATTCTGCGCCGCTATCAATGCATCCACATGTACACGTACAGGTAAGGGGATGTCCAGCATTGCGGTCTCGGGACTCTTGGTGTCTGTGGGATCGGCAACTTGGCTTAAAAATGCCACCCTCAGTAATAATTTGCGGTCGACTGAGGGCGTTCAGGAGCGCGTCATGTCAACCGTGTTGGGTAACTACTCGTTGATGGCCGGGGGCAGTTGCCTCTGTCCCGGAACCTGGCGGCGGGCTCAGGCGTCTTAACCGCCGTGGGTCGCGCCCCGTCCCCGAGTAGCGGGGAACGTTCCACCGGACCAGTAAGCGCCATGCGTGCGCCACCCTCCGCTACGTTCACGCTCGGCTCCGACGAGTGACCCGTGCCGCAGGCTGTTACTGCAACGATGCGCCAATTCGTAACCGAAGAGTACGCGCAGTGAAGTGACGCACACACGATGTGATGTGGACCTCGGCGTTCAACGGAAAGGACGAGCGCTCATGCGCGAGATCCCCGGAAGGCGACGCAGGCTCTGGTTCCGGCAAAGCGAGGAGCCCGCCCTGCTCGGCGCGGCCCTGACCTGCGCCACCGAGTGGCAGTGGCCCGTACTTCCCGGCGTGGGGCTGAAGGCGACCACAGGTCGCGACAGCCGCAGCGGCCAGGACCAGGGCTGTGCCTGCCCCGACCCCGAGTGCGTCGTACCCGGCGCACACCCCTTCGACCCCGGCATTCTGGCGGCCTCCACCGACGAGCGCATGATCCGCTGGTGGTGGACCAACCGGCCGACGGCCCCGATCATGCTGGCCACCGGCGGCACCGCCCCGTGCGCGCTCAGCCTCGCCGCGATCGCCGGCGCCCGCGCGCTGACGGCCCTGGACGCGATGGGCATGCGGCTGGGCCCGGTCGTGGCGACCCCCACCCGCTGGTCGCTCCTGGTGGCGCCGTACTCCCTGGAGCGGCTCGGCGAACTGCTGTACGCCAAGGACTGGGTGCCCAGTTCGCTGCGGTTCCACGGCGAGGGCGGCTATCTGGTGCTGCCGCCCTCGGAGACGGGCACGGGGCAGGTGCGCTGGGAGCGGGCGCCGGCCCAGAGCCCTCGGCTTCGGTCGGGCAGGGGAGAGCCCGTCGCCGCTTCCGTCGCGCCCTGGCTGCCGGACGTCGAGGCGGTCGTGGACGCGCTGGTGGTGGCGAGCAACGGCGCGCCGGACGGCGGCAGCAGGCTCACGTACTGACGGCCCATCGGCGCGCCGCCGGCCATGCGCGTCGGCGGTCCGTCGGTCGGACCATCGGGCTCGGCTCGCCCCTACGCGCCGTCAGGGCCGTCCGGCCCAGCGGGATTTACGACGACACGCCGGGCGACTCACTCGTACGGGTGTGAGCAGGGGCCGAGTTCCGGGGAATTGGGCGCGCGGCTGCCCGAGTGCCTGCCGTACGTCGATATCTTCGGGCCACCGTCAGGATTTCCCAGGCAGTTGACAGGTGGGACCCCCCATGAACATCCGCACGATCGGGATCGCGGCCGTGGTGGTGCTCACCGTCCTGCTCCCGCTGGCCGGCGCATCCGCGGAGCCCGAGCCCGCCCCCGCCCCCGACGACGCCAAGGGCGCGCCCCGCACCACCCCCTCGCCGAGGCCGTCGCCCGAGGCCGTGGCGGAGGGCGCACGTGACATCGGGGGTCCGTCGGCCGGGGCAGGGGCGGCCGGTGACACGCCCGGCGCACCCGGCACCACGCCCCGTAGCACCGCGCAGTGCGGTCCCGAACTGAGTTCGCCCGAGGGGATCGAGGCGCAGACGTGTGTACTGACCGACGGCGACAACACCTGGGCGCGCGCATACTACCGCAATGCGACGGGCGAGGAACTGCGCGCCGTACTCACTCTGATGGGACCCGCCAACCGGACCGTGCAGATGCATTGCGCGGTGGGCGCGGAGGACGAACCCGGGGTGTGTGAAACGCCGCGTGAACCGATCGACGGAAAGGCCGCGCAATACACGGCGGTCTCGGAGTTCGCCGCGCGGGGGGACGGGCCGCTGCTGCTGCGCTCGGGTAGCAACTCGGCGAGGTCCGCAAGTAGTTGAAACCCGGAGGTGATGGGCGGCCGGGTGGGGGAAACACCGGCGCCGGCTCCGGAACGTCGAACGCCCGGCCGCTGGCGACGGGGGATGCACCAGCGACCGGGCTCCTAGAACCGTAACAAGAGATCTGCGGTTAGCAAATTCGATCTCAGTAATTCGGACAGGGATTTACCTGCCACCGCAGGGAGTTGTGACGGGAATCACCAATCACCCGGCAGGAAACGTCCCCGCGGGCCGGCCGTCACTGCGGGCCCGCGGGTGGCCGGGGTTCGGGCCCGCGGGTCCGACGGTCGGTTTCAGCTGAGAGTGACCTGGCGGTTGGTGAGCCCGCCGCGCGCCCGGCGCTCCTCGGCGGTCAGCGGGGCGTCCGAGGCGAGCGCCGCGGTGAGCCGCTCCGCGAGCTGGGCCGCGGGCTTCTCGATGTCCTGGGCCGTCATCGTGCTCGGCAGGTCCCAGACCGGGACGACCATCCCGTGCGCCCGGAAGGAGCCGACGAGCCGGGTACCTTCGCCGAGCGAGGACGTACCGGTGGCGTGCAGCCGCGAGAGCGCGTCGAGGAGCTGGTCCTCGGCGTACGGCATGACCCAGCGCAGGTGGTTCCTGCCCGGGGCCTCGCACCAGTAGGCGGCGTCGACGCCGGTCAGCCGGACCGTCGGGATCGCCGCGGCGTTGGCACGCTCCAGGGAGGCGCCGACCTCGGGCGCCGCGTTCTCCGAGTCCGGCACCCAGAACTCGAAGCCGGAGTGCACGACCGGCTCGAAGGCCGCGTCGGGGTCGAGCAGGTCCTGCAGGCGCGGCCCGTCCGCCGGGGCGCGCTCGGCCACCACCGGGTTGCCCGGCTCGGTGGTCAGCGCACGCCGGAGCGTGTCCGCGAGGTCGCGGCTGAGGTCGCCGGAGGGCGTGTCGTTCTGCAGGCCGAGCAGCACGGAGCCGTCGTCGCGGCGCAGCGCGGGCCAGGCCATCGGCAGTACGGTCGCCAGCGTCACCGAGGGGACGTCGTCGGGCAGCCCGTCCTTGAGTGTCAGCGGCACGGTCGCGGCGGGCACCAGCTCGCGCAGCGCGACCCAGTCGCCCTCGCCCGCCAGGCCCTCGAAGGGGCGCTGCACCAGCTCGGTGACGGCGTGCGACGCGGTGCGGCCGTGGCAGGCCTTGTAGCGACGGCCAGAACCGCACGGGCAGGGCTCGCGGGCCCCGACCACCGGCACCTCCCCGCTGGTCACCTGAGGCTTGGCCTTGGTCTGGAGGCGCTTCTTGGCCATGCGTGGCTTCTCCCGTTCACGGCAGTGCTGTGTCGGGCGCGAGCCTAGCCGCTGCGCCGGGCGGGAATCGTCCGCCGACGGGCGCGGGGACCCCGCGCCCGGTCCGGCGCCGGGCGCCCTGGGGCTCGCGTACCCCCGGCTCGTCCGGTCCGGGCGTTGATCCATGGCGGTCAGTCCATCGCGGTCAGTCCAGGTCGTCGAGGACGTCGGCGAAGGTTAGATCGGGGGCGGCGACGCGCGTAGCGAAATCCTCGCGCCGATTGCTCTCGCCGACCACAGCCCACACGGTGACCTCTCCGACCGCGTTGTCCTGTACCCCCCAGTCCCGCGCCAGCGCACTGATGATGTTGAGCCCGCGACCACCGCGCGCGGTGACCGACGGTGTGGCCGGAACCGGTCGGGTCGGACCACCGCCGTCCGTCACTTCGACGGTCAGCGCACCAGCCGGGTCGACGCGCCACGCGGCGCGGATGTCGCCGTCCCCCACCTCCGCCTGTCCCAGCGGCCTGCCATGGCGGCAGGCATTGCTGAGCAGTTCGGAAAGGATCAGTACGGCATCGTCAATGACCGCTTCCGTCATCCCATTTCCGTGCAATTCATCACGCATACGACGTCTTGCAGTGCCCACGCCCGCAGGGCCGTGGGGAACGGCCATGCTCGACGACGTGGGCACTTCCTGTGCCACCACCAACGCCACCCCCGAGACCTCCTTCGCCCCACGCCACCGAGTGAATGCCCCAATGGCCTGGACCGGAAACCGGCCAAGCGTTGAGCAGTGACGCACTCGTACGATCGAGTACGGAACGAATGCGCCGGTGCACTCCCTGTAGCCGTCGTCAGAGGCGACCGAGTTGCGACAACACCTGCTTCGGGCGATTGGTGATGATTGCGTCGACTCCGAGGCGGACGCACAGCTCGACATCCTCCGGCTCGTTCACCGTCCAGACGTGCACCCGGTGTCCCGCGCGGTGCAGCCGCGCGATGTATCCGGGGTGATTGCGGACGATGCGCATGCCGGGCCCCGCGATGCGCGCACCGGCCGGAAGTCGCCCGTCGCGCAGCCGCGGCGAGACGAACTGCATCAGATAGACGGTCGGGACCGTGGGCGCGGCGGCCGCCACCCGGTGCAGGGAGCGGGCCGAGAAACTCATGATGCGTACGGGCGAGGGCTCGTCCGCTGCGGGTGCGTCGAGGCCGAACTGCTTCAGCAGGAGGAGCAGCCGCTCCTCGACCTGGCCGGCCCAGCGGGTGGGGTGCTTGGTCTCGATGGCCAGCTCGATGCGGCGCCCGGCGTCCGAGACCAGTTCGAGCAGCCGCTCCAGGGTGAGTACGGAGGTCAGCTCGCCCCGGCCGGGGTCCCAGTCCGGGGACTCCTCGCGGTCCTTCCAGGAGCCGAAGTCGAGGGTGGCGAGATCGGCCAGTTCGAGGGCGGAGACGGCGCCGCGGCCGTTCGACGTGCGGTTCACCCGGCGGTCGTGCACGCAGACGAGATGTCCGTCCGCGGTGAGCCGTACATCGCATTCGAGGGCGTCCGCGCCGTCCTCGATCGCCTTCATGTACGCGGCCAGGGTGTGCTCGGGGGCGTCCTCTGAGGCACCCCGGTGAGCGACGACTTGAGTGGTGTGCTGCCGTGCGTGGGTCACCGCGTCATGGTGTCACCGAGACGGGGTAGGCGCGCACCTGAGGGACCTGGGGCGAGGCCTGCTGGACGCCTTGAAGGTTCGCCGGTTTTGTCCGATATAAAGGACGATCGGTGGACGCACAGGTACTGCTTACCGTGCGCTGACGCTCGGTGGGAAAAGCTGACAGCGGACACTTGCACAGGTGGACGTTGACGAGACTCAGACAAAGACTTCACACAGGGACATCCAGACCCAGCCTGATGTGGGACCGAGGAGAAGAGAGCTGTGAGCACCGAGAACGAGGGCACTGCGGTTCCGGCCGCCCCGTCCGCACCTCCCGCACCGGCCGCTCCCGAGCCCGACTCCGCGACTGCGGCACAGCAGCCCGGGTATGGGGCCGGGCCCGTCCCGGACGCCGGGCAGCGGCCGTCGGCGGCCACCGCGCGGGAGCAGCCCGCGCACGCCCCGCAGCCCGGCCCGGTGCCCGCAGGGGCGCCGCAGACCCAGTCCCGGGGCGCCGGCTGGCCCCCGCCGCCGCCCGTGTACCCCTCGTACGGAGGCGGTGACGTCGGCATCGGCGGTCACGGCGGCGGCCCCGCGTGGGGTGCGCCCATGGCACCCGTTCCCCCGGCCCCGAAGAAGCGCAACGGCGGCCTGGTGGCAGGGGTGCTGGCGGCCGCGCTGATCGCGGGCGGCGTCGGCGGCGGCTTCGGCTACTGGGCCGCGGAGCGCAACGACAACCCCAACGACTCGACCACCGTCTCCGCCGCCGGAGACCTCAAGGACTTCAAGCGCGAGCCCGGCACGGTCGCCGCGGTCGCGGGCAAGGCGCTGCCGAGCGTCGTCACCATTCAGGCGCAGGGCGGCGACGGCGAGGGCGGCACGGGCACCGGCTTTGTCTACGACAAGGAAGGCCACATCGTCACCAACAACCATGTGGTGGCTTCCGCGGCCGACAGCGGCGCACTGTCCGTCACTTTCTCCAACGGCAAGAAGTACGCCGCCGAGGTGGTCGGCCGGGCGCAGGGCTACGACGTGGCCGTGCTGAAGCTGAAGAACGCCCCGTCCGGCCTGGCCCCGCTGCCGCTGGGCGACTCGGACAAGGTCGCGGTCGGCGACTCGACGATCGCCATCGGCGCCCCCTTCGGCCTGTCGAACACGGTCACCACCGGCATCGTCAGCGCGAAGGACCGTCCGGTCGCCTCGGGCGACGGCCAGGGCAGCAAGGCCTCGTACATGAGCGCCCTGCAGACCGACGCCTCGATCAACCCGGGCAACTCCGGCGGCCCGCTGTTGGATTCGCGCGGCGCGGTCATCGGCATCAACTCGGCCATCCAGTCCGGCGGCGGCTCCGGCGGCTTCGGCCAGTCCCAGGCGGGCTCCATCGGCCTGGGCTTCGCGATCCCGGTCAACCAGGCCACGACCGTCGCCGAGCAGCTGATCAAGACGGGTGAGCCGGTCTACCCGGTGATCGGCGCGACGGTGGCCATGGACGAGAAGAGCACGGGCGGCGCCAAGGTCGCGGACAGCGGCGCGGGCAACACCCCGGCGGTCATGCCGAACGGCCCGGCCGCCAAGGCGGGGCTCAAGGCGGGCGACGTCATCACCAAGCTCGACGACCGCGTGATCGAGAGCGGCCCGACCCTGATCAGCGAGATCTGGACCCACAAGCCGGACGACAAGGTCACGCTCACGTACGAGCGCGCCGGCAAGTCCTCCACGGTCGATGTCACCCTGGGCCAGCGCAAGGGCGACGACAGCTGACCGGCTAGGCTGTCCCCGCGTCACCGCACAGCGCTGGCGCGGGGTGGGTTGCCCGAGCGGCCTAAGGGAACGGTCTTGAAAACCGTCGTGGCAGCGATGTCACCGTGGGTTCAAATCCCACACCCACCGCAGCAGGCCAGCGTATGCGCAGGCCAGAAGGGGCGCCCCTCACCAGAGGCGCCCCTTCGTCGTGTGCCCTGTCTCACCCTGAACCGCTCCTGCGCCGTTTTGGATCACCGCGCGTGGACCAGGCATGGACCGGGCCCTGGCCTCTCGGCGCGGCTAGTACTACAGCCGGTGGTTTCACGGTGAGTGAGCGCGGGCAGCTCGGGTGCGGTAGTGGCTGGTTCGGGCGCGGGATTGGTGGCGGGTGCGCCAGCGGTGCCAGTGCATGGCCAGCCAGGTCCGGGCGGTGCGGGCGGGAGCGAGCACGATCCGGTCGTACAAGCGGCGGATCTCGTTCACGGTCGGGGGTCGGGTGTTGTCGGCGGGGCCGGTATAAGCCGGCTCCGGACGGTGACCAGGAAGGCCATGGCGAGCATGCACACGGTGGTGTGCCGGTACCACGAGCACCATTTGCGTACCTCGTGCTCGTCCAGTCCCACCTGTCCCTTGGCGACCTGGAACGACTCCTCCACCGTCCAGCGCTGTCCGGCGGCGACGACCATCTCGGCCAGGGGCGTGTCCGGGTGGGTGTGGCACAGGAAGTAGGCGATCTCCCGGACGAGTTCGCCGGTCTTCTTGTCCTTCTTGTTGGGCACGGTCGAGCGGCGGATCAGCAGGTGTCGCTCCAATCCTGCTGAGGTGGAGGCGAGTTGGACGGAGGCCCAGTCGTACTCGCGGGGACCCTTGGCGCCGTCCGCACAGGACCGGCGTTCGAAGGCATGCTCCGGCACCAGCGCCCACAGCTCGGGGGCCTGCCGGGTACGCCCGTCGGGCAGCGGCAGCACCTCGTTTTTCGGGATGGCGAGCACGTAGCGGATCTGGCGTTCCTCCAGCCAGGCGCGCAGCGCACGGCACTGCCCGTAGGCCTCGTCGGCCAGGAAAAAGGTGAACGGCACCGAGGCCGCCACCGCGCTCTCCAGCATCCGCCGGGCCAGCTCCGGTTTGGTGGCCACCGTGCTTGCGCGTTCGGGCGGGATGCCCTGCTCGGCGCAGCGGTGTTCGTGCTCCGCGGTGGTGCCGGCCCAGTTCCCGCCGAGGTAGAGCTCGCTGCCGATCAGGGTGCGGCCCTTCCCGGATCCGTACGACAGGTGCACGCTGACCTGGGCGTTCTCGACCCTGCCCGCAGTTCCGGTGTACTGACGCTGGACACCGGCGGTCTTGGTGCCCTTCTTGATGTCGCCAGTCTCGTCCGCGATCAGCACCGCGTCGTCGGCGGCCAGGGCTGCGACCGCGAAGGCGCGGACCCGGTCGCGCAGTTCGTCCGCATCCCACGCGGCCTTGGCCAGGAAGCCCTGCAACCGGTCCGGGTTGGGGTGGCCGGCAGCCTCCGCGAGCTGCCACAGGTTCTTGCGCGGCACCTCGCTGAGCAGCCCGCGCACCATCGCCCGCAGGTTCTCCCGGGAGGCCGGGCGCGCGAACACATCGTCCACCGAGGCGCACAGCGCCTCCAACTCCTTCTCCAATGCCCGGACTTCGGCATCGCTCAACTCATCCGTCCGCGCCACACCAAGCGGCAATTTCAGTCTCACGAACGGAGCAACGAGCCAATCGCCGTCACGTCATGTGAAGCACCGGCTGTAGTACTAGTTCTTCATCTCGACCTGCTTACCCCTCCTCGTCGGCATCGAGGGCCCGTTCGATCTGCTGGTTGCTGTGGTGCTGGGTACCCTGGATCGCCTTGGCGTAGAAGCGGAACAGCACGGCGATGCTGTGGCCGGCACGACGGGCGACTTCGGCCGGGGAGACCCCAGATGCCAACCAGAGGGAGACGCCGGCGGCTCGGAGCGAGTACGGGACCTCAGCGAGAGGGGATTGCACCTCCGTCTCGGTGAGGACAGCACGGTGGGCAGCCTTCCAGATGTCGCCGTACTCCTTGCTGAGGAGGCCGCCGCCCCGAGCTGCTCGGAAGATCCGACCGTCCTGAGCCACCCCGAACTCCTCGATGTGCTCACGGATCATGCGGACCAGTACAGGCGGGATGGGTACTGCCCGCGTTGCCTTCCGTGCCCGCTTCTTGAGCCCCCGGGAGTCGAAGGACTCACCCGTGTCCGTCCACCCGGAGCCAACCCGAGCAGTACTGGTCGACAGCAGGACTTCGCCCCACCCTTCCTCGGGGAGGGTGAAGGCGTCCTCCTTGAGGTTGGAGGCTTCACCAGGGCGGTTCGCCGCGTAGTAGAGGCAGCCGTAGAACGCTCTCAGGTGACGGCCCCGCTTCCCCTGCTCGCCCGTAGCGGTGATCAGCCTCTTGGCCAGTGCTGGCCCGGGGACGAACCGGAAGTCGATTTCATCGTCAGTCTCCGGCGGTGTCCAGTCCACACGGTTGAGAGGCAGGGACGCGAGCCGTTCCAGCTCTACCGCGTACCGGAGGCAGTTGCTGAACACTGGGACTTTCCGCTTCACGGTGTTGTCGGCGGCGACCTTCCCGTCGAGCTTGAGGGCCAGGGCATCGAGCGCGGAACGGACCACCGCCGGGGTGTTCAGGGCGGTGATGTCCACGGACTTACGGCCGATCCAGTCGAGAGCCGCCGCTATGTCCTCTGGCGGATCTTCGGCAGTGACACGGGGCACCAGCTCTCCGGCTTCGTTGAGCATGAAGCGGAATACCCAGGAGTAGAGCGCGGTGCGGAGAACCCTGGGGGCAGGTGCCCCGCGGTTGTCCCTGACCAGGCGGGGAGTGATGGTGGCGAGAGCGTCCGCGATGCTCGCGCGATGCTTGGCGGAGGCGGTCGGCCACTTCATCGCCGCGTACTCCCGTGCGTGGGTGTACCAGGTAGGAGACAGGGCTGCCAGGACCTCGGAGGCCGGCAGGCCGCTGTCCGTGTCGAACTGCTCGCGGTTGCGCAGGGCGGCGAGCAGCTCGGAGCGGCGACCGTCAGCCTGTGCCTTGATCTTGTAGCTCTTGGAGAACGGCCGGATGCCGACACGCCAGCGGAGCTGGTAGGCCGCCGCGCGGTTGGCGCGAGCCAGAGCCCGGAAGAACCAGGCCAATCGCCCACGGCGAGCACAGCCAGGAGGGACGGGATGTTCACCAAACCCGCACAGGTCAGCGCGGATTGCTGTCCACCCAGCAGTGGCCGGGGCTGGCGGCCTCCACGGCTTTACTCACCTGTTCGACTCGGGGCCCGCGTCGGGCAAGTCCAGGGGGCCACTCGATCAAATTCCGGGCAGGATCAAAGCCTGCCCGAGTTGCCGGACAGCGTAAGGCCCCCTGAACATGCCCGACCCCAACCCGAACAGGACACCGGCCAAACCCGCTCCGGCCGCCCGCGATGGCAAGGTGGGCGCTGTCCGTGCCAACGGCCAGAGCGAGCACATGAGTTGTAGCGCACCGCCGTGTTGACGAACAGGTCGTGTCGGCTGTCCCTCTCCTGCTACGGTCGTCCGTTCGTCAAGGAGGTTGCGATGACTGCACCCCTGCCCGTTGCCGCCCGTGTGGATCTCCGCCGTCAGCCGGTCGAAGGCGTGCTGGAACGCGTGGAGGCTGCCCTGCACGTACGAGTGGATCGGCAAGGGCTCGTACGCAAGCGCCGTTCCCTGGGGGGCCGTACGGAGCGGGGCACGTGGGTGCGGATCGAGCGGCGGGGATTCGAGCGGATCGGACCGCAGGGCTGGAACGGGACCGAGGCCGCCGCTGTCCTGCAACGGGTCGCGATGCCCGAGTGGTACCAGGGCGTGGCGTGGCGGGAGCCAGGCGAACCGGTGATGTGGCGGGCGGACGAGCTTGAGCTGATCGACTCGCCGTCGATCGCAAAGGGCGCCCTCGTGCTCGAAGACCCTGGCCTGCCGGATGCCTGGTGGGAGGCGCTGAACGCCTCGCTGGACGCCCTTGCCGAGCAGCAGACGCCGAGGATCGCGACTCCGGACACGGTGACGATCACGCAAGAGCTGGTGACTCACGCGCTCGGAGAAGTCTTTCCCAGCGTGGCTGACACGCGGATCGAGCGCTGGGCGCCGGCGCACGCGGATCTGACCTGGGCCAACGTGATGGGACCAGGGTTCTCCATCATCGACTGGGAGGACTGGGGCATGGCGCCCCGCGGCCTGGACGCTGCGACGCTGTGGGGCAATGCACTGGCCGTCCCGGCACTCGCGGATCGCATCCACCGCGAGCGGTGTGCGGACTTGGAGAGCCGGGACGGCAAGCTGATGTCGCTGTTCTTCCTCTCGAAGATCGTCGGACCACACGCTCACGAGGAAGATCCGCTACTGGCGCCCGCCCAGAAAGAGGCCCAGCGCCTGGTGGCCGAGCTTCAGCTCTGACGACGCCCGTGGAGGGCCCGCAGGTACTGACCGACAGCGGCGGAGTGCACCGTGGCACCCAGGGACTGGACCAGTTGGGCCAAGTGTCCGGGGTCGTCGGTGCCGACCGCCACAGCGGCAGCACTCGGCAGGTGGAACGCGGTCCGGAACGCGGCCTGCATGCGGGAAAGGCCATCGTGGGGTCGCCGCAGGAAGGGCCGAGGGTCAAAGTCCTGCCACACCTTCCCGCTGCCGCCGCCGAAGGGGCTCATCCCCCAGGTCTCGCCCGGAAGCCAGGCAGTGCGCAGGACGGACGTGGCATCGAGGACGTCAATGCCCACGAGGAACCCAGACCGAACCATGAGGACGTCCGGAGACGGCAGGTCCTCCACCCGGACCATGCCAATTGGCCGGGTGTCCCAGGAGGCCACACCCCAGGCGCGGCACAAGCCGTCGCGGGCGGCGTTGGCCAGGGCGGTACAGGCGCTGTAGAGGAGGGCGTGGGCGACCGACGGCGACAGGCCCGCGAGACTCCGCTCGGGGTTGTGGAGGAGCACGGTGTCAGGTTCCCTGCCGAGGTCCCGGGCAGCCTTCGCGACGGCCAGGCGCAGCCGGCCCGGGTCGAGGGAGTGCTCCGTACCGTCCAGGCCCTGGAAGAAGCCGACCTTCGTGGAAAGGGTGAACTTCGGCAGCAGGTCCGCCGCGGTTTCGGCCAGCACCGTGTGTGAACGGAACCCGAGATAGGGAGCCGCGGTGTCCAGGTGGGTGACGCCGAGGTCGAGTGCGGCGGTCAGGATGTCGCGGTGGTGACGAGATCGGTGTAGGCCGAGGACAAGGCGGGGGTCAGCTCCGTGCACAGTTCCTCCTTCAGCAGGACTTCGGCGAGCTGTTCCACGTCCACGCCGGTCTTCTCGGCGGCTTCGGCGATGTCGACGGGGTGGCCGCTCAGCAGTAGGGCGAGGGCCGGATATGCCTTGCCGGCGAAGGTGAGCTTCTTGCCTGCGGCGAGGACGTCCACGGTGTCGCCCTGCTGCTCGATCACGGGCTCGAAGTCGGTGACGCACACGACGGCCCGGGGCTTGCCGAACAGGCCGGTGGCGGGCACGTGCCGGGCGGCCAGGTGTTCCCGCTCGCGGGCATGGAAGTAGTCCTGCGGGGTCAGCTTCGTGGCCATTTCGGCGACGGCGTCGGCCAAGAGGAGCTGTTGTCCCTCCCACTGGCCGGGGGTGTTCCAGCGGTCCAGGTCGTACCGGAACAGCTCCTGCGTGCGAGCCTGGTCGGCGAGCCAGGCCAGCCAGTTCACACCGACGCGCTTCAGGATGCCGAAGGTGGCGTGCAGGCTGTAGCCGTCGCCCTGGTCGTCCCGGGTGGCCTGGTGCCAGAAGCCGCGCGGGATGTGCATCACGTCGCCGGGCTCCATGACGCCCTGCCAGACGATCTCGTCGCTGGGTTCGCCGTTGGGGGCGGAGTCGCGGTGCATCGGCGCCTTGCGCGAGGAGCCGCGGACTTCCCAGCTCTTTTGGCCGGCGAGCTGGACGATCACGACGTCGTGGTCATCCCAGTGGAGGTTGAAGCCGCTGGCGTCCTGGGTGGTCAGGTAGGCGTTCACCTGTACCAGCTCACGAGCCCACCACTGGAGCGCGCGACAGGCGGCCTCCATGGCCGGGTCGAAGAAGTCGACCTCGTCCAGGACCATCGTGCAGCCCTCGCGCATCAGCCCGCCGACACGGCGCATGTCAGCCATCGGGATGGCCTGTCCCCGCCGGGTGACGGAGGGGTTGATGTAGCGGCCGGGGTGCAGTTCGGCCCCGCCCTGGAAGATGCGGAACTGCGGGGTGGTGACGCTGCGGCGCATCACCAGTTCCAGCAGCTTCGTGGGGTTGAGCAGGCGATCGAGCAGACCAAGGTCCTCGATCGTCCCCCGGGCGAAAGCGGCTCCGAGCTTTCCGGGGCCGTCCCAGCCGAGGGCCTTTTCCAGTGCGGTGACGAAGTGGTGGTCCACGTATTCCTCCGGTCTGCGTCATGGGGGTGAGAGCCGGGGGCCCGCCGTAGATGACGAGCCCCCGGTTTGGTGCTGCGGCGTGCTGCTGGGGCTACTCCTGCGGGAGATTCAGCCCGTCGCGGTTCTCGCCGTCGTCGCCCGAGGAGGTACCGGTGGAGTCGGACTCCGCCGCCGCCGCGGTGAAGCGGTCCTGGACCTTGATCAGGCGTTCGACGCTGATCAGGAGGTCTTCCTTCTGCGCTGCCATGTGCGTGTCTCCTCTTCCTGGTCGTCCAGGGTCGACGGGTGTCGGCCCAGCCCCGTTGGGGCGTGCCTCACCAGCCCACTCGTGTCCGGGCCTGTGAGGAGATTGGGGGTGGCATGAGGGCCACGGCCCGTGCGAACGGGTTTCTCAGTCCGGGAGCTGGTTGCCGGCCAGCGGCTGGGATGGCCGGCGCTGGCCAAGGCGGCCACCAGCACGGTGACGGCAGCGGCGTAGAGGAGCACGGCGAGTTGTTGGCGCCAGCCCCACAGTGCTCGACCACGTACCCGGGAGTCCTGTTCTAACGGCGCTTTCACCGCCCGAAGGTGGCCACTACGCCGTCCCTCGCGTGATGGACGCCGGCCGAAGGGCGCGGGCCGACGAGGACGCACCGCCGCAGCGGGGGCACTCGCACGGGGGGTAGCGGCCGGGGTCGGAGAGGATGTCGAATGGATCACCCTCGAAGATCCGCGTGCTCGGCGACCACGTCCGGCCCGAGTCCCGCGATACCCGCATGCTCATCAGGACGCGGGGTTTGACGCCCAGGTCAGGGAGATCCTCGAGGGCCTTTCGCTCTGTGTCAGGAGTACCCGCCGAATTACTCAAGGCGGTCGTCCTCGGTCGCTTCGCCATGTGTAGAAGGATCGCGATCGGAGCGCTGGGCCAGAAAGGCCCAGTGGATTACCCAACTTGGGTACCATCACGTTCGGTTGAGACTTTGAAGCGATCCGTAGCCTCCCTCCGGAGCGTGACCGATGCCCGAGTCAGGACGCACGAAGGAACTCCCGCCCAGCCTGCTCACCGATCCCGAGATGATCGACGCCTGCCGGGTCCGTGACTTCGCGAGGATCTTTCGGCTGGTCAAGGCCAGGGCAGGCATCTACCCGTCGATGATCGCCCGGCAGTGTGAGCTGACACCGAGCCGAGTGGGCGAGGTGATCGCGGGCCGGAGGCAGCTCCTGCACATGGACGTGATCGAGCGGATCGCGGACGGGCTGCGCGTACCCGGACACATGCTCGGTCTGGCACGGCGCACCTGGGAGACGCCAGCGGCCTTGGTCGTCGCGCAGCGGGAACAACCCGACGCCGTCGAGGTGAACGCCGCTCCGAAGCTCCTTACCGGGTTACCCGGCGTCGAGGTGGACAGCATCCTGGCTCTGGCCGCTGGCACCAACCCGAGCCCGTCGACGCTCCGGGCCTTGCGTTCCTCGATCGAGGACTACTGGCGTCGCGACGACGAGCACGGTGGCGAGACGCTTCGGCCGGCAGTCGTGGGGCAGCTCCGCTACGTTGAGGGTCTGCTGAAGGACCACCGGCCGACGCAGATACAGAACGGCCTGTATGGCATCGCGGCGGAGCTGGCGCGCCTGACCGGATGGACGTTCTTCGACGCCCGCCGGTACCAGCAGGCCCGCGCGTACTTCTCGGAAGCCCTGCAACTGGCCAAGGAGATCGACGACCGCCCGTTCATGGCCAACGTACTGGCCTGCATGAGCCTGCAAGCGACCTACCAGGACAAGCCCGCCGACGCTTTGGCCCTGGTATCCGCAGCGCAGGACCAGGCCCGCGCCGAGACCGGCACGACAGCGAGGGTGCGGGCCATGCTCGCGATGCGGGAAGCGTTCGCCCACGCCACCCTGGGGGACCGGAAGTCCACCCACGCCGCGATTGCCGAGGCCCACGGCCAGTTCGAACGGATCCAGTCCCACGATCCGGATCCGGCATGGGTGAGCTACTTCGACGAACCGAAGCTCATCGTGGACACGGGCATCGCCCACGGCCGTCTCGGGGAAGCGGCGATTGCCGAACCGCTCATCGCGGACGGGCTGGCACGGGAAGACCCGTCGAACCAGCGAGGCCGGGCGTTCCACGCGTTCTGGCTGGCCCGTACGCAGCTCCAGAGGGGCAAGCTCGACCAGGCGTGCCACACGGCGATCGAAGCGCTGGTACCGGCCGCCGCGGTCTCCTCCGAGCGGGTGACCGGGCACCTTCGCGAGTTCTACGAGCAGCTTGCGCCCTATCGCGAGGTGCCGGCCGCGGTTGCCTTCGAGGCCCGGCTACGAGCGGTGCTTCCGCCGCCGGGTCAGCGGATGCCTTCGTCCATGAGTACGTAGAGCAGGCCGACGAGGGCGCCGCTGCTGACGATCTCGCGGCGGTCGATCATGCCCCGGATATTGGCCAGCGGGATCCACTCGATCCGGTCGGACTCGTTCTTCTCCGTCGGCGGACCGTCGTACGTGGCTCCGTCCGCGCGGAACAGGTGGTGCTGGGAGTCCGTGATGCCGTTCGCCGGTTCGGCGTAGATCAGCGGCTTCATCGGTCCCGGGCGCCAGCCGGTCTCTTCGAGGACTTCACGGGCGGCGGCTTCGCCGGGGGTCTCGTCCGCCTCCACCAGACCCATGGGCAGCTCCCAGGCCCAGGCGTCCGTGATGAAGCGGTGTCGCCACATCATCAGGACCTCTTGCCGGTCATTGATCACGGCGGCCACGGCCAGGTGGCGGAGCTTGACGACGTGGTGTTCCCAGCGGTGCCCGTCCGGCGTCTCGACGTCGGTGAGCCACAAGTTCACCCATGGGTTCTCGTAGATCGGACGTTCACCGTGGATCTTCCACTGCATCGCTGCGGCCCCTCTCGATCGACCACCAGCATCGCAGAACTCGACCGAACTCCCGCTAACTTCGGGCTAATTCACGTCACACTGACGAAATGCCATGCCGAGTGACAGGTGAGGTCGCAACGGAGGCCCGTAGGGTGCCGTTGGGGGCGGAGCCGTAGCGCAGAGGTCGTCGCGCGCGGTCTCCAAAATCGCGAGGACGCTGGTTCGGATCCAGCCGGTTTCGCTTTCTTTCCGGAACCGATCTGAGGTGAGGGGCCCGAGGTCCGCCGACATGGTTCAGCGGGACGACTCCCCGGCCGCTGGTGGCCTGGGTCGGCAGCAGGCTCGGCGCTGGAGTCCTCGCTGACGCGCGATGCTCCTCAACCCCGCGTGGTTCCGAGCGCGAGGGGCCTCACTCTGCCTCACGGACCTCCCCGTACCAGCGCCACTTCTCCAGCCGCTCCCGCCCCGGGAGGGCACCCCGCCCGGTCGCCCACAGCAGCGTCGGCCACGGCTCTTCGTCGCTCTCCACATGCGGGAAGAGCCTTCCGAGGACCAGTGCGCACAGGTCGTCGGGGGCGGTGAACTCCAAGCCGAGGCCGGCTGTGATGTCGTATGTGTGGAGAAGGGTCTCGACGATGCCCATCGCCGCGAAACCGGCCGGGTCTGAGGCACCGGAGGCGTGGTGGGCGCGGGCCGACGGGGGAGTTGTGCGAGTCAGGGAGACCTGCATCGCACCGCACGCCTCCAGGACCGTCAGCAGCCCGGACGGGCCCGGCCCCCGATCGGCCTGGAGGATGTTGACCGGCCCTTGGGGCCGTTGGCGGTGCATCTCGAGGGGGACATAGGTTCCGGCCGGCAGGCCGGGCGTCCCGATCTGCATGCCGTAGAAGAACAGGTCGTCCGCCAGGTGCTCGGCCGTCTCCCAGCACGTCCACTCCAACGAACCGGCTGTCGCGTCCCACGCCTCCGCCTCCGAGGGAGCCGACCGCAGCGTGGCGAGCGCGAGCTGCACCGCGCGGGCCAGGGCGTCGGCCCAGGCGTCGTTCGTGCGGGGGGCCGACTGGTCATGATCTTCGAATGTCATCCGGGCACGGTAACGTGCCCGCCCAATCGCCGGATCACAGTTCGGGCAACGTCCCTGACCGCCCCACCGCGCCGCCACAAACGGCTGTCCGAGCGCCTCGCGGCCGCCTGCGCGGGTTATCCCGGCTGGTCGCTCGGTAGACGGGTTTCGCCCAGGTTCCCCAGCGCTATCGAGAACTGATCCCCTACACCACGACGAGGGACATGACCTCTCGCCGCAGCCAGGGTGTTCGCGAACTGGGCCCTGTCACCATGCGCAAGCTATGGACCCCGTGTGGACCACGCGGCCGATACGCCCTTGTGCGGGAAGGTGAAGTGGCAGGTCAGGCCCGTATTCGGCGCCCAGGGCAGAACCCTCTTGAAAACCGTCGTGGCAGCGATGTCACCGTGGGTTCAAATCCCACACCCACCGCGTAGTTCAAGGCATGTGCAGTGCAGAAGGGGCGCCTCCGGTCACGGAGGCGCCCCTTCTGTTGTCGGCCTTCTGTTGGCGCCGGGTCGCTCGCCAGGGCGGTCGGACTGTTCTAGGTGGCCGTGTCGAGCGCGGCGAGGATTGCCGGCCAGGGGGTCTGCTGGTCCGCCGGGGCGCGGCGGGGTTCGTGGAGTGGCCAGACGTCCGGGCCGTGGATCAGGTGCACGCCCGCGCGGCGGAGCGCGGTGATGTGGCTGTTCCATGCCGGGTGTCGGGCGTGGGCGGCGTTGACGCGTGGAAAGAGGATGACGGGTACGTCGAGGGTGCCGATGGCTTCGGAAACCTGGGTGAGGGCCTGGTTGTCGGCGAAGCCGCAGGCGAGCTTCGCGGTGGTGTTGGCGGTGGCGGGGGCGACGACGAAGCGGTTCGCGTAGGGGTGGGGGCGGGCCTCGGACGGCAGCCGGGGTTCGTCGCGTACGGGCAGGCCGGTGAGCTTCTCCAGCCGCTTGAACTCGGCTGTCTCGCGCAGCCACCGGCCCGCGGTCGGGGTGAGGGTGACCGCGACCTGCCAGCCGCGCTCCATCGCGGGCTCCACCAGCCCGGAGCGCAACTGCTCCACCCCGTCCGCCGCACAGCCCACCACCGCCAGCACTCGCTGGGCTACGTACGTCACTGCTCCCCACCCCTCCACGACGGCCATGACGAATGTGGCCATCCTGCACGGCGACCTCGGTTCAGGATGTCGTGGAGAGGCGGGCCGCGGAGGCGATGGTGGCTCGGGCCTCGCGTTCCGTGAGGCCTGTGCGGACCGCGGCTTCGGTGAGGGCGTCCGTGAGGGCGGGGCCGAGGCCGTTCTCGTGGGCACGGCACGCGGCCCAGAAGAGGCGGGTGTTGCGCTGCCCCTCGTGCGCCGCGAGGACGAACTGGACCAGGCCGTGGCCGCGTCCGGGCGGTTCGGCGTGGGGGCCGGGTCGGTCCGTGGGGTGGTGAGGGCGTGCGGGGGGCGCAATCAGGCGTAGGAGTGCGCCGGGGCAGGCGGCCGGGGCGAGGTGCGCCGTGCCCGGCGCCGTGCGGTAGATGCCCCGCGTGGTGAGGGAGCCGGGGCCCACCAGGTAGCCGCCGGCGCCGCGGATGTCGATGCCCGGGGCCAGGCGGCTCGCGGAGTTGGGGACGACGACCTCGGGTGGCGCGGTCAGCCAGAGGTGGCGACCACCGCTGGGGGTGAGGACCACGACGGTCTCCGGGATCGTGAAGAGGTGCTGGAGGGCGAGGTGGCGGAGGGCCGCGGTGCTGTCGGGGGCGGCGGTGGTTGATGTGGTGGGGCCTGGCGCGCCGGGGGCTGGGGAGGGGGCGGCGTACGCCCCGGTGCCCGAGACGGTGGCGTCCGGGTCCGGCTTGGTGTCCAGATCGATGCCTACGAGGTGGTGCGGGGTCCGGCCGCAGGCGATGCCGTAGCCGGTGGCCCAGGGGGCGGCGGCGAACAGGGCGCGGACGGTGGCGGGGTCGGTGCTGGCGTCGTGCACGCCGTGTCCGGGCTGTCCGCACTCGCCGCGGCACACGATCGGATCGGCGGAGTCGCGGTGCGGGGAGCGCAGGGCGGGGAGCTTGGTCCGGGACAGGGGGATGACGGGGAGCCCGCGCTCGGCGGCGGAGAGAGCGTGGGCGAGGGCCAGGGTGGCGGCGCGCCGGTCGGTAGTGGCCATGCGTTCATATTCGTACAAATATTCGAAGAAAGGAAGGGGGAGGGGAGGGGGCGGATTGGCCGAAAATGTGGCGGAACGCTTCTTCCCTTGCCCGGCCCGGATTCTGACGACCGTGACCGGCGTGAGCTCGGGGTTTGGGGGCGCGAAGGGGGTTTATCGACATGTCCTCACGCTTGAGGGGGAATTGGGCCGTCCGGGCTGGTTCGCCGGGGATTCGATAGGCAAGTCTGATCTCGCGACGTCGTGACCAACGCCGCAGCGGTCGGCCGGCCGCCCCGGAAAAGTCCGTACTTACCAGTCACAGTTCCTGGAGGAATTGACATGGCAACCACCCGTACCGCTCGCACCTTCGCCGTTCTCGCCGCGCTGCCCCTCGTGGCGGCCCTTTTCTCGGGTGTCGCGGTTGCCGACAACGGCTCCTTTGCGAACAACGGATCCAACGCGAGCGTGGCCACGGTCAATGGCAGCGGTGTCGGTCGCGACAACAACGGAAACTCCACCACCACGCAGCAGGTGGCGACCGGTTCCGGCGCCTCCAACCAGAACAACACCGCGGCCGTGAACGGCTCCGGTTTCACCGTGATCGACCAGTCGAACGAGAACGTTGCGGTGAACTTCACCAAGCTCTGGTGAATCGCGGCCCTGTCGGGGCTTGTGCCTCGGGGTGAATGACGGCCTGCGCGACGGTGCTTCGGCGCCGTTGCGCGGGCCGTTCCCGTTGTGGAGGAGGAAGTGGGGAAGGGCGGGCGGGCCCTCGGTGGCGTGACGGGCCGGGTCCTCGACCTTGACAGCGCACGCAGATCTGACGGACAGTCAGAAATCCTGATCCGTAACGTCGCCGGAGGCCACCGCCGTGCACCTAGCTCCCACCGCGCGTCAGCGGCAGCTGCGCGCAGAACTCCGCTCGTACTTCCGTGAGGTCATGCCGGAAGGGCGGCGCGTCGAGGATCCGGCCGAGCAACGCGCCCTGGTCCGGCGGATCGGCGCCGACGGGATGCTCGGGATCGGCTGGCCCGTCGCATACGGCGGGCAGGGGCGCGGGGCCGACGAGCAGTTCGTCTTCTTCGACGAGGCGTACCGGGCGGGCGCACCCGTTTCGATGGTCACGCTCAACACCGTCGGACCGACCCTGATGAAGTACGGGACGCCCGAGCAGAAGGATTTCTTCCTGCCGCGCATCCTGCGCGGCGAGATCGTCTTCGCGATCGGGTACACCGAGCCCTCGGCCGGTACGGACCTCGCCTCACTCCGCACACGCGCGTGCCGCGAGGGCGGCAACCCCGAAGATGCGGGCGGTGAGGGCGGCGAGTGGCTGATCGACGGACAGAAGATCTTTACCAGCAACGCCCAGAACGCCGACTGGATCTGGCTGGCCTGCCGTACGGATCAGGCGGCCCCCAAGCACAAGGGCATCTCGATCATCCTGGTGCCGACGGATGCGCCGGGCTTCTCGTGGACGCCGATCGAGACGGTGGGCGGGCTGACCACGACCGCCACGTACTACGACGGGATCCGGGTGCCCGTCACGAATATGGTCGGTGAGGAGAACGCCGGCTGGGGACTGATCACCAACCAGCTCAACCACGAGCGGGTGGCGCTCGCGGCGATCGGGATGCAGGCCGAGGACTGTTACGACCAGGCGATGGCGTACGCCGCCACCCCCGACCCGGACACGGGCGAGCGGCCGGCGGACCGGCCCTGGGTGCAGGCGCGGCTGGCGGAGGCGTACGCCCGGCTCGCGGCGATGCGGCTGCTCAACTGGCGGCTGGTCGGGGACGTGGGGGCGGACGCCCTCGCGCCGGGGGACGCGAGCGGCGTGAAGTTCATGGGAACGGAAGCCGCGGTCGCGGTGTACCGCATGTGCCAGGAGGTCACGGGTGAGGCCGGGCTGGTGCGGTCCGGTTCGCCGGGCGCCTTCGGGGACGGGGAGTTGGAGCGGATGAACCGGGCGGCGCAGATCAACACCTTCGGCGGCGGGGTCAGCGAGGTGCAGCGCGAGATCGTGGCGACGATGCGGCTCGGCATGCGCAGACCGAAGAGGGAACGGGCGAGGGCCACGGAGGGGGCGCGCCATGAGTGACGATCCTGATGAACTCCGGATGCCTGATGAGCTTCAGCTTTTCCACGCGCGGCTGAAGGCGTACGAGGGGCAGGCCGCCACGACCTCCGGGGTCGGCAAGGACCTGGTCAACGAGCCCATGATCAGGCACTGGTGCGAGGTGATGGGCGACGACAGCCCGGCGTACGCGGGGCCGGGCGCGGTGGCGCCGCCGACGATGTTGCAGGCCTGGACGATGGGCGGTCTCTCGGGGGACACGGGCAGGTCGGGCGCGTACGACGAACTGTTCGAGCTGTTGGACGGCGCGGGCTGCACCTCGGTCGTCGCGACCGACTGCGAGCAGGAGTACCTGCGGGACCTGCGACCCGGGGACCGCATCACGTTCGACGCGGTGATCGAGTCGGTGTCCGGGCGCAAGACGACCAAGCTGGGCACCGGGCACTTCGTCACGACCCGGATGGATGTCAGGGCCGAGGGGGAGCTCGCCGGTACGCACCGCTTCCGCATCCTCAAGTACGCCCCAGCGGAGGCCGGGAGAAAGACCAAGGAACCGGCCGAGGCCGCGCGCCCCAGGCCCGTCGTCAACCGGGACAACGCCGGATTCTGGGCCGGGGTCGCCGAGCACCGACTGCTGATCCAGCGCTGCGAAAGCTGCGCGACGCTGAGATTCCCCTGGCTCCCGGGGTGCAACGCGTGCGGGGCGGCCGAATGGGACACGGTCGAGGCGAGCGGGGCGGGCACGGTCTTCTCGTACGTCGTCATGCACCGCCCGGCGTTCCCGGCCTTCGACCCGCCCTACGCGGTCGGGCTGATCGAACTCGCCGAGGGCGTGCGCATGATCAGCAACGTGGTCGGGGTGCCTTGCGACAAGGTGCGGATCGGCATGCCCGTACAGCTCGAATTCCTGCGCGTCGACGCGGATTTGGAGCTGCCGGTCTTCAGAGGGGGCGCGGGCTGACATGGATTTCACACCCACCGAGGAGCAGACGGCGGCGCGGGAGCTCGCGGCGCGCATATTCGGGGATCTGTCGACGCACGAGAGGCTGACCGCGGCCGGGACCGGCACGGACGCCGGGCTGTGGAAGGAACTCTGCGCGGCCGGGCTGCCCGCGGCGGTCGAGGAGACGGGGCTGCTCGGCCTGGTTCTGCTGCTTGAGGAGCAGGGCCGGACCACAGCGCAGGTCCCGTTCGCGGCGACCTGTGTGTACGGGCTGCTCGCAGTGGCCGCGCACGGCACCCGGGAACAGCGGACCCGCCTGCTGCCCGCGATCGGTGCGGGCACGGTGGTGGTGACCGGGGCGTTCCCCGCGCGGGGGGCGATACGGGCCGACGCACCCGGGAGGCCGAACGGCACGGCGGCCTCCGCCACCCCGACCGGCACGGCGCCCGCCGCAGACCCGACCGGCACGGTGCCCACCGCGAAGCTGACCGGCATTGCGCCCGTCGTGCCGTGGCTCCGGGACGCCACGTGGGTGCTGGTCCCCGATGCGGACCGGGGGCTCTGGCTCGTACCGACGGCGGACGCGACCGTGGGAGTCGAGCCGGTGGAGACCACCGCGCCCTGGTCCGCGGGCCGGCTCACGCTCACCGGGGCGCCGGGCGAACGGCTGGGCGGGCCGGGGCCCGGGGCGTACGAGCACGTGCTGGCGGCGAGCCGGGTCGCCTTCGCGGGACTGCAGGCGGGGGCGTGCGCGGGGTCCCTCGCGCGGGCCGTCGCGCACACCTCCACGCGCGAACAGTTCGGCCGCCCGCTCGCCACCAACCAGGGCGTGCTGCTGCGGGCCGCCGACGCGTACATGGACACCGAGGCGATACGCGTCACGGCGTACGAGGCCGCCTGGCGCCACGACGCGGGCCTGCCGTTCGCCAAGCACGCGCTGACCGCGGCGTGGTGGGCGTCGGAGGCGGGGCAGCGGGTGGTGCACGCCGGGCAGCATCTGCACGGCGGGACTGGCGCGGACCTGGAACACCCCGTCCACCGGCACTTCCTGTGGGGCCGGCAGCTCGACGCGTACCTGGGCTGCGGCAGCGAAGTGCTCGCGGAGCTGGGGCGGTTGCTGGCGGATGCGGCAACGGAAGGCGAGGCGGACACGGCACTGGAAGGCGAGGCGGATACGGCACTGGCCCCCGAGGCCGAGGTGCGCACAGCAATGGAAACCGGGGCGGATACGGCAACGGAAGTCGAGCCGGGCCGAGGAGAGAAGCCGAGCCGACAAGAGCAGCGGGACCAAGAGGAGGAGCCGGTATGAAAGTTGGCCACGAGCTGCCACCGCTGGAGATCCCGATCACCCGCACGCTGATCGTCGCGGGTGCCGTCGCCTCGCGCGACTACCAGGACGTGCACCACGACGCCGAGGCCGCGCGGGAGAAGGGCTCCCCCGACATCTTCATGAACATCCTGACGACCAACGGTCTGGTCGGCCGGTACATCACCGACCACTTCGGCCCCGAGGCCCGGCTGCGCGCCGTGAGGATCCGCCTCGGAGCCCCCAACTACCCCGGCGACACCATGGTTCTCACGGGCACCGTGGTGGCGGTCGACCAGGACGGCACCACCGAGGTGCGGGTCGTCGGTGCCAACGGGGTCGGCAACCACGTCACCGGAACAGTGCGCCTCGCCCTGCCCGCCGCCTCGCCGGCCACCATGTCGGCCACTCCCTCGGCCGTTCCGGGAGGGCACCGATGAGCGTACGCGGAGCCGACACACTGGGTGGAAGGGCGGCGATCGTCGGCATCGGGGCGACCGAGTTCTCCAAGGACTCCGGGCGCAGCGAGCTGAAGCTGGCCGTCGAGGCGGTGCGGGCGGCCCTCGGCGACGCCGGGCTGACGCCCGCCGATGTCGACGGCATGGTCACGTTCACCATGGACACCAACCCCGAGATCACCGTCGCCCAGGCGGCCGGTATCGGCGAGCTGTCCTTCTTCTCCCGCGTCCACTACGGCGGCGGCGCGGCCTGTGCCACCGTCCAGCAGGCCGCCCTCGCCGTGGCGAGCGGAGTCGCCGAAGTCGTCGTCTGCTACCGGGCGTTCAACGAGCGCTCCGGGCGCCGGTTCGGCTCCGGGGTGCAGCACCGCGAGCCCTCGGCCGAGGGCGCCGCGCTCGGCTGGTCGCTGCCGTTCGGGCTGCTCACCCCCGCCTCCTGGGTCGCCATGGCCGCCCAGCGCTATCTCCATACGTACAACCTGACGCCCGAGGCCTTCGGCCATGTCGCCGTCACCGATCGCCGGCATGCCGCCCGGAACCCGGCGGCGTATTTTTACGGGAAGCCCATCACCCTCGCCGACCACGCCGCTTCACGCTGGATCGTCGAGCCGCTGCGGCTGCTTGACTGCTGCCAGGAGACCGACGGCGGGCAGGCGGTCGTGGTGACGAGCGTCGAGCGCGCCAGGGACCTCGCGCAGCGGCCCGCCGTGATCACGGCGGCGGCGCAGGGCGCGGGTCGCCGTCAGGAGGCGATGACCAGCTTCTACCGCGACGGCCTCACAGGGCTGCCCGAGATGGGTGTGGTCGCCCGTCAGCTCTGGCGGACATCGGGCCTCGGCCCCACCGACATCGATGTGGGCATCCTCTACGACCACTTCACGCCGTTCGTGCTGATGCAGCTGGAGGAGTTCGGATTCTGCGGTCCCGGCGAGGCCGCGGACTTCGTCGCCGCGGACCGCCTGCCGCTGAACACGCACGGCGGTCAGCTCGGTGAGGCGTATCTGCACGGCATGAACGGCATAGCGGAGGCGGTCCGACAACTGCGCGGCACTTCGGTGAACCAGGTGCCCGATGCGGCCACGACTCTGGTCACGGCGGGCACCGGGGTTCCCACGTCCGGGTTGATCTTGGGTGCGGATGGCTGAGGGTGGGGTGTAGGAGCCGTTCCGCGCCGGGGCGGGCACCTTCACTCTCCCTATGAACCTACGACTGTGGGCCTTGCGCCTTCTCGGACACGCGCTCGTACTGGCCGTCACGATCGGTGTGCCGATCGCACCGCATCAGGCACGGGCGCAGGCAGGATCGCAAGCAGGAGTGCGGGAAGGAGCGCAGGCAGGACCGGAATCAGCGGCGCCGACGCTCCGGACAGCAGCGGCATGGGTGCCCGCGCGGGTACCCACGTACAGGCAGGCACCCGCACCCGCACCCGCACCCGCACCCGCACCCGCACCCGCACCCGCACCCGCACCCGCACCCGCACCCGCACCCGCACCCGCACCCGCACCCGCACCCGCACCCGCACCCGCACCCGCACCCGCACTCGGCCAGGCGCCCGCCCCTGCCAACGCGCCCGCCATGCCCGCTCCCGCGCCCCTCGCCCCCGCCTCAGCGCTCCGCCCCCTGTACTTCCGTGGCTGGGCCTTCGACACCTGTATCGCCCCCACCCTCGCGACCATGCGTGCCTGGCGTTCCTCCCGCTACCAGGCGGTCGGCGTCTACTACGCGGGTCGCGGCAGGGCCTGCCGCAAGCAGCCGAACCTCAGCAAACGCTGGGTGGCCGCCGTGGACGAGATGGGCTGGCGCGTGCTGCCCATCTTCGTCGGCTCGCAGTCGCCCTGCGTGCTGGCCAGGAACAAGAAGGCCGTCAGGATGGGCCGCGCCCCCTGGCGCCAGGGCAAGCGGGAGGGCGCGCACGCCGTCCGGCGCGCCAAGGCGCACGGCATGGACCGGGGCAGCGCCCTCTACCTCGACATGGAGGCGTACGACCTGCGCAACAGCCGATGCGCCCGCACCACCCTCGACTTCGTGCGCGGCTGGAACCGCACAGTGCGCCACTACGGATACGTCCCCGGCTTCTACAGCAGCGCCGACTCCGGGGTGCGCCATGTGGAGCGCGCCCGCAGGGCGGGGGCCAAGGACCTTCCGACGGTGATGTGGTTCGCCCGCTGGCACACCAAGCCGTCCCTGTACGGCGAGCGGGCGCTGTCTCCGCGCGCCTGGCACCCGCACCGCCGGATCCACCAGTACGCGGGCAACGTGACGGAGAAGCACGGTGGCCGACGCTTCAGCATCGATCGCAACAAGGTCGACGCCCCGGTCGCCCGTATCCGCCGCTGACCTGCGAAGAAGGCCCGCCTGTCCCACGCGCCCCGAGATTCGACCCTTATGAAAAAGGGTGCGCCCTCCACCTTCAGGAGGTGGGGCAGGCACCAGCACTACAACCTGAGGCGGACCCACCTTCGGGACCTGGGGCCGATCCGCAACGGTAGTGCCCACTCCTAGCTTGGACCTATGACCACGCTTGTCTGCACCAGCGCATCCAAGGCAGCGACGCCGACGCCCTATCCCTCGTTCTCGACGTACGTACGAGCCCGGGGGCCGGTGCTGCTGCGCACGGCCCGCTCGCTCACCGCGAACCCGTGCGATGCGGAGGACTTGCTGCAGACCGCGCTCACCAAGACCTATGTCGCCTGGGACCGCATCGAGGACCACCGAGCCCTCGACGGCTACGTCCGCCGCGCCCTGCTCAACACCCGCACCTCGCAGTGGCGCAAGCGCAAGGTCGACGAGTTCGCCTGCGAGGAACTGCCCGAGCCCGAGGCTGTCCCGGCCACCGACCCCGCCGAGCAGCAGGTGCTGCACGACGCGATGTGGCGTGCGGTCATAAAGCTGCCGGAACGCCAGCGCGCGATGGTCGTCCTGCGCTACTACGAGGATCTGAGCGAGGCCCGGACGGCCGAGGTGCTCGGGGTGTCCGTCGGCACGGTCAAGAGTGCGGTGTCCCGCGCGCTCGGCAAGCTCCGCGAGGACCCGGAGCTGGCGACGGTCCGCTGATTGCACGGGAATCGCGGGATTTCCCGGACCGCACCGGACCGCACCGGACCGCACCGGACCCGTACTCCCGAATTGCTCCCGAATTACTCCCGAAACTAGTGACATACCGAGTGGTACGTGCGCAGAATCAGCGCAACCTTACTGCCGCGTAGCGCCCACCGGGAGGACGCCGTGCTGAGCACCATGCAGGACGTACCACTGACCGTGACCCGCATTCTGAATCATGGAATGACGATCCACGGTCGCTCACAGGTCACCACTTGGACCGGTGAGAGCGAGCCGCAGCGCCGCAGCTTCGCCGAGGTCGGCGAGCGTGCGGGCCGCCTCGCGAACGCCCTGCGCGACGAACTCGGAGTCGTCGGCGACCAGCGCGTCGCGACGCTCATGTGGAACAACGCCGAGCACGTGGAGGCGTATCTCGCGATCCCCTCCATGGGCGCCGTGCTCCACACCCTCAATCTGCGGCTGCCCGTCGAGCAGCTGATCTGGATCGTCAACCACGCGGCCGACCGCGTCGTTATCGCCAACGGCTCCCTGCTGCCACTGCTCGCGCCGATCCTCCCGCACCTGCCGACCATCGAGCATGTGATCGTGTCGGGCCCCGGCGACCGTTCGCTCCTCGACGGTGTCGCGCCGAACGTGCGGGTGCACGAGTACGAGACGCTGATCGCGGACCGTCCTTCCACGTACGACTGGCCCGAGCTGGACGAGCGCACTGCCGCCGCCCTCTGCTACACCTCGGGCACCACCGGCGACCCCAAGGGCGTCGTCTACTCGCACCGGTCCATCTACCTGCACTCGATGCAGGTCAACATGGCCGAGTCGATGGGGCTGACGGACCGGGACACCACCCTCGTGGTCGTGCCCCAGTTCCACGTCAACGCCTGGGGCCTGCCGCACTCCACCTTCATGACCGGCGTCAACATGCTCATGCCGGACCGCTTCCTGCAGCCTGCCCCGCTGGCCGAGATGATCGAGCGCGAGAAGCCGACGCACGCGGCGGCCGTCCCCACGATCTGGCAGGGCCTGCTCGCCGAGGTCACCGCCAACCCGCGCGACCTGTCCTCCATGGTGACCGTGACCATCGGCGGCGCGGCCTGCCCGCCGGCCCTCATGGAGGCGTACGACAAGCTCGGTGTGCGGCTCTGTCAGGCCTGGGGCATGACGGAGACCTCACCGCTCGGCACCATGGCCAACCCGCCCGCCGGTCTCACCGCCGACGAGGAGTGGCCGTACCGCATCACCCAGGGCCGCTTCCCGGCCGGCGTCGAGGCCCGGCTGATGGGCCCCGCGGGCGAGACCCTCGCCTGGGACGGCGAGTCGGCCGGTGAGCTGGAGGTGCGCGGTGCCTGGATCGCGGGCGCGTACTACGGCGGCGCCGGCGGCGAGGACTTCAAGCCCGACGACAAGTTCAGCGAGGACGGCTGGCTCAAGACCGGCGACGTCGGCGTGATCAGTACCGACGGCTTCCTCACCCTCACCGACCGGGCCAAGGACGTCATCAAGTCCGGCGGCGAATGGATCTCCAGCGTCGAGCTGGAGAACGCGCTGATGGCCCACCCGGACGTGGCGGAAGCGGCGGTCGTCGCCGTGCCCGACGACAAGTGGGGCGAGCGGCCCCTGGCGACGGTGGTGCTGAAGGAGGGGGCGACCGCGGGCTACGAGGAGCTGAAGTCGTTCCTGGACGGCAAGATCGCGAAGTGGCAACTGCCGGAGCGCTGGGCGATGATCCCGGCGGTCCCGAAGACCAGCGTGGGCAAGTTCGACAAGAAGGTGATCCGCAAGCAGTACGCGGCAGGCGAGCTGGACGTCACGCGGCTCTGATTCCGCCCTCTGCGGGCGACCGCTGAACGGACGGCAGAAGGGCCCCGCGACGACCACTAGACCTCAGGCGGTGCGGGGCCCTTCTGCCGTCTCACGCGATGTTCGCGTACGTACGGCTCAGTTGGTGCCGATCTTCGCCAACAGGTCCACGATGCGGCCCTGCACATCGCTGCTGGTGGAGCGCTCGGCGAGGAAGAGGACCGTCTCGCCGGAGGCGAGCCGGGGGAGCTCGTTCTCGCTGAGGCCGGCCGAGGTGTAGACGACCAGCGGGGTGCGGTTCAACTGCCCGTTCGCACGCAGCCAGTCCACGATCCCGGCGCGCCTGCGGCGTACCTGCATCAGGTCCATCACCACCAGGTTCGGTCGCATCTGCGTCGCCAGCGTGACGGCCTCGGTGTCGGTCGCCGCGCGCGCGACCTGCATGCCGCGCCGCTCCAGCGTCGCCGTCAGCGCGAGCGCGATCTCCTCGTGCTCCTCGATGAGCAGCACGCGTGACGGGTGCTGCTCACTGTCGCGCGGCGCGAGCGCCTTCAGCAGTACGGCGGGATCGGCGCCGTACGCCGCTTCGCGCGTCGCCTGCCCAAGCCCGGCCGTGACCAGCACCGGGACCTCGGCGGCGACGGCCGCCTGGCGCAGGGACTGGAGCGCGGTACGGGTGATCGGCCCGGTCAGCGGGTCGACGAACAGGGCCGCGGGGAAGGCGGCGATCTGCGCGTCGACCTCCTCACGGGAGTGCACGATCACCGGGCGGTAGCCGCGGTCGCTGAGCGCCTGCTGGGTGGAGACGTCGGGGGCCGGCCAGACCAGCAGACGGCGAGGGTTGTCGAGCGGCTCGGGGGGCAGCTCGTCGTCGACGGGCCGCGGCTGGGGCCGGTTGGCCACCTCCACGGCGCCGTTGGGCCCGTCCAGCGGCTCGGGGCCTTCGGAGCCCTCGTCCGGTGCTCCTATGGCGTACGCACGCCCCTCGGCCTGCGCCGACAGGCGCTGCTGGGGCGGGCCCTGGGGGTGCGGGCGGGGGGCGGTGGGCTCGTCCGGCGCGGAGGTCTCGGCGGACGGGGACGCCGGGGACGGCTCCGCCTGCTGCCGCTCGGAGAGCTTGCGGCGACGACCGGAGCCGAGCGTCTGGTTCTGCTGCTGGGCGATCTGCTGTGCGAAGGGCATGCCCTGCCCGAGGGTGCGCACGCTGAACGCGCGCCCCTGCGTCGAGTCGGCGGGCACCGGCGCGGGTGTGGGAGCCTCGGCGGGCAGCGCCTGGGCCGGGGGCAACGGCAGTGCGGCGTGCGGCCGCGGGTGTGCGGGGGCGGGTGTGGGCGTAGATGCGGGGGCGAACGGGTTGGCGTTCCTGCTGTTCTCGTCCTCCTCGTCTCCGTCCTCGTCGTCCCCGTGCGCGTCCCCGCTCGCCGACGCGGGCCAGGTCTGCGTCGACCCGACCGCCGTGGTGGTGGCCCCGACGGGGGCCGTACCGCCTGCCGCGGCCCAGCTCCGGGGCGCGCCGACAGCGGCGTCGTGGAGGTGCGCGTCGGGTGCGTCCGGGGCCTCGTGCGGGTCCTGGGCGTCCTGTGCTGCTTGGGCGTCCTGTGCTGCTTGGGCGTCCTGAGCCGCCTGTGCGTCCTGAGCCGCCTGGGCGATCTGTGTGGCCTGTGCGTTCTGCGGCTCGGCGTCGTCGGGGAGTTGGGGGGACCGTGCGGGCTGCTGCGGCCCGTCCTGGCGCGCCCTGCGCCGCCCCGTCGGGTTGGCCACCGGATGCGGCTGCGGCGGGGTGTGGTCGGCGCCGGGATCGGACCGTACGGCGTCATGGCGACCCGGCAGCGAGGCGTCCGCCGCACCGGCCGTCGGCGGCACCCGGTCGGCCTCGGCCGGAGGCAACGCGAACGCGATCCGCGCACCGCCCTGCGCCTGGCCCTGGCCTTCGCCGGTCCGCTCCTGAGCCGGGGCGAGCGCCCTGCGGGCACGCCGTCCGGCCGCCTGCTGTTGCTGCGGGGTGTGCTGCTGCTGGGCGTTGCTCCCGGCGGAGGGCGCGGCAGGGAGGGCGGGGAGCGCGCGGGGGCCCTCGTACGCCCCCTCCGCACCACGCCGTGCGCGGCGCCCTGTCGGGCTCGGCGCATCGGTGGGCACGCCCTGGGGCGGTACCGTCTCGCCGAGCGCCGCGCGCCCGGTGCCGTGCGCCCCCTCGGCGGCTGTCACGACGGAACCCTCGGAAGGCGCCGGGACCCGGCCGGCGGGGGCGATGGCGCGCAGCTCCACGTCACTGCCGACCCCGCCGCCGCTGCCGGCGCCCGTCGGCACCTCGACCTGGCTGGGCCGGCCACGCCTGCGACCCGTGCCTCCTGAGGCGGAGCCGGGCCCGGGGCCGTCGCCCGAGTTCTGGGCCGGAATGCGCTCCTGCTGACCGCCACCGGACTCGTCCGGCGCACCGCGGCGAGCCCTGCGTCGACCGGTCGGCGGGACCTGTTCCCCGTCGGCACCGACAGCGGGGTTCTCGCCCGGCCGCCCGTTTTGGCCGTCCTCTGCGCTCGCGCCGCTGTCGTGCTGCCCGTTGCCGAGGAACGCTTCGGTGGAGGCCCGCCGGGCACGCCGTCCGGCCCCGTCCGTGCCCGTCTGCTGTCCGGGTAGGTGCGCCGATACGGGAGCGTCGTCCCGGCCCGTGGGCTGCGGCACCGCGACAGCGACCGTCCCCGCACCGTCGCCGATGGGCACTTCGAGTACGTACGCACTCCCGCCCATACCCGGCACCTCGTGCGTCTGCAGCACTCCACCGTGCGCCTGCACGATGCCCCGCACGATGGGCTCGTGCACCGGGTCTCCCCCGGCGTGCGGCCCGCGTACCTCGATACGTACGACCTCACCGCGCTGCGCCGCCGCGACCACGATCGTCGAGTCCAGGTACCCGCCACCGGCCGGTGCTGCGGGCGCTTTGCCCGTCGAGTCGACCCCGGCCACATCGGCGACCAGATGCGCGAGCGCCTTCGCCAGCCGTACGGCGTCCACCTCGGCCTCTATTGGCGGCGCGTGCACGGCGAACTGCGCACGGCCCGGCCCGATCAGCTCGATCGCACCTTCCACGCCGGCCGCCACGACCGCGTCGAGCAGCACCTTCTTCTTGTCCAGCCGCGCCGTGCCCGCCATGAGCCGCTGGAAGCCGAGCACATTGTCGACGAGGGTGGTCATCCGGGCGTACCCGGCGGCCAGGTGGTGCAGGATCTGATTCGCCTCGGGCCACAGCTGGCCCGCCGGGTCGGCGGCGAGCGTCCCCAGCTCGCCGCGCAGCTCCTCCAGCGGCCCGCGCAGCGAGTCACCCAGGACGGCGGTCAGCTGGGCCTGCCGGCCGGCCATCTCCTCGTACCGCGAGGTCTCCCGGTCGAGCACCTCGGCGTGCTTTTCGATCAGTTCGTCACGGATCTGGGCTTCCCGTGCGAGCGCTTCGGCGTGCTTTTCGACCAGTTCGTCGTGGAGCTGGGTTTCGCGTGCGAGCGCTTCGGCGTGCTCCTCGATCAGTTCGTCGTACGGGCGGCGGTCCGTGAAGGTCATCACCGCGCCGACGAGCTGGTCGCCGTCGCGCACCGGGGCGGTCGTCAGATCGACGGGGACGGCCTTGCCGTTCCTCGCCCACAGCACCTGCCCGCGCACCCGGTGCTTGCGACCGGACTTGAGGGTGTCGGCGAGCGGTGACTCCTCGTACGAGAAGGGCGTGCCGTCGGCGCGCGAGTGCACGGCGAGTGGGTGCAGCTCCTTGCCGCCCAGGTCGCTCGCGCGGTAGCCGAGGATCTGCGCGGCGGCCGGATTGACCAGGACGACCCTGCCGTCCGTGTCCGTACCGACCACACCTTCGGAGGCGGCCCGCAGGATCATCTCGGTCTGGCGCTGCGAACGGGCCAGCTCCGCCTCGGTGTCCATGGCACCCGACAGGTCCCGCACGACGAGCATCAGGAGCTCGTCGCCGGTGAAGCTCTGCCGGTCGTTGTGCGCGTCACGGAAGGCGTCGCGGCCGTCCGCCAGATTCGCGCTGGTCACCTCGACCGGGAGTTCTGTCCCGTCGGTGCGCCGCGCGATCATCCTGGTCGGCTTCGTACGCCCCTGCTCGTCCGCGCCGTCCGCCCGCCGCATCGACCCCGGGATCAGCTTCGAGTCGAACCCCGGCAGCAGATCGAGCAGCCCGCGCCCGACCAGTCCGGTGCCCGGCGACTCGAACGTCTCCAGGGCGATGGTGTTCGCGTTCACGACGGTGCCGTTGCAATTGACGAGCAACAGCCCGTCCGGGAGCGCGTCGAGTATCGCCGCGAGGCGAGCAGCGCCTCGGGATGGCCTGCTGCTCACGACGACTGTTCCTCCCTGACTACTGCACCTTGCCGACAGCCGCTCCCATCTTGCCCCTGGGTTCGCGTGCTGTCACTGGAGAGAGTCTAAAGGCAGGGGATGGCCGTGTGACGGCGGATGAGGGGGAGCTCTCAACGAGGTTGTGTGCGCGCGGGCGCACAACTGGGCCCGTCGCACCCCTCGTGACCTGGTACGAGTCCCCCTGTTGACGGGGCCGGAACCGCTGCCGGAAGGGTTGCCGGAAGGGTTGCCGGAAGGGTTGCCCGGACCGCTCCGGTGTCCGATTCCTGTGCCCGTTCTGGGCCGGGCGTCAGGAACTGGTGCTCGTAACGGGTGCTCGTAACGGGTGCCAGGAACAACTGCCAGGAGCGACTCCTGGGAACGACCGCTACGCACGGGCGTTCGGCAGCACCGGTGCGACGGGAAGCGCCGGCAGCACCGGGGTCATCGAGTTCCAGTGGGAGATCTCGCAGCCGTCGCCGCGGCCGAAGACGGCATCGACGGGCCGCCCCTGCCAGATCCCGGTGACCCGGGCGGAGGCGGGTCCGCCGTACTGCTGCGTGCACACCTGCCCTTCGGGCGCCGGTGCGAAGGGGTCCTTGCCCTGCCCGGCCAGCTCCCCGAGCCGGTCACAGGCGGCCTGCGCCCGCGGGTGGCTGCCCCCGGCGGGCCCGCATTCGAGCTTGTACGTCGCGTCGGCGTCGGGGTTCCCGGTCTCGGAGGTGGTCACGGTGAGCAGGTCCTCCCCGGCGTGCAGCAGCGGCACGGGGAGGGGGCCGCCGGCGGCGAGGGCGCCGGGCGCGGTGACGGACAGCGCGGCGACGGACGCGGCGGCGGTGAGAACGAGGCGGCGCAGCATGCGGGCTCCTGGGATGTGAGGGGTGCGTGGGGACACGAAGGGACGGGACTCCCTGCTCCCTCTAACGCGCCACAGCCCCCGGCGTTGCGCCACAAGAACGGTTTTGCTCTGGGGCCGGGGCGCCTAGTACCGTGGGCAGCGATTGGTGACAGCCCGCAAGGCTGTGACATCATCTGCACGCACCCACTCGCGCAGGCGAGAGCGTGTGCTGGAGGCGTCGCCTAGTCCGGTCTATGGCGCCGCACTGCTAATGCGGTTTGGGTTTTAAAACCCATCGAGGGTTCAAATCCCTCCGCCTCCGCGTGTGATCACCGAAGCCCCGGTCCCCAGGACCGGGGCTTCGGCCGTCCATGGCCGTCCCTCACCGCTCAGGGCCGTTCGGGTGCTCTTCGAGGGCTCGCGCAAGGGGCGCCCAGAAGGCTGTTTCCGCAGCTCAGGTGGGGTCCGGCTAATGGATTTCGTATGGCGGCGCAGGTCATGTAATGTTGTTCTCGCAACGCCGACGGGGCAGGAAACGCCCCGAACGCCAAGCACTCGTAGCTTAACGGATAGAGCATCTGACTACGGATCAGAAGGTTGCAGGTTCGAATCCTGCCGAGTGCACGCAGGTCAAAGCCCCCGCCGGTTCATCCGGGCGGGGGCTTTGTCGTGCGTGCGAGCAGCGAAGTACATCAACCGGGTCAGGTCTTGCCGAGGGCCTTCCGGTGAGGCACTACGACGACTTGGTACTGCTGTATGCGGCGGACCGGGTCTGACACCGATGGCGCGCCCGTCTACGTTCTTCCTTAGCCGACGTGCTGACAGGGGGTGTGGCTGTGGAGTGGCGGAGCGCGGGGCTCGGGTGGCCCGACGGGGTGCCTGTGCTGCGGTGGGATCGTGGGCGGGTGAGTCCGCTGTCGTACGGGAAAGAGATCGGCTTTCGGGTCGTGGGTGAGCGGTACTGCGTGGGGGCGCGGGGGAATGCTTGTCCGCTCGGGGCCCTGGTGGCGGGGCGGGCCTCGCAGGCTCGGTGTGCGGAGTGTGCGCGGCTGGACCGGGCGTTCTCCGTCGCGGCCGACGGGGTGCCGGACGATCCGCGGACGTACCGGGTGTACCTGGCGTGGTTCGGGGCCGGGATGGCCAAGGTCGGGATCACCGCCGAGGAGCGTGGATCCGTAAGGCTGTTGGAGCAGGGAGCCGTGGCGTTCAGCTGGTTGGGGCGGGGGCCTCTGATGGCGGCGCGGCGGACCGAAGAGCTGTTGCGGGCCGCGCTCGGGGTGCCCGACCGGATTCCGTACGCGAAGAAGCGGGCCGTGCGGCACGACTTGCCCGGGTGGCCGGAGCGGGTCGCGGAGATCGGGGAGCTGCATCGGCGGGCCGTGGCGCTGGAGGGATGGCCGGATTCGCTGGAGCGGGTGCCGTTCGAGGCGGTGGACCACTCCGGGGCCTTCGCGCTGGCCGGGCTGGCGCCCCTGACGCGGGTGGTGAGCGAGCTGGCCGCGGGCGGGGTCGTCGCGGGGCGGCTGGTGGCGGCGGCCGGGCCCGATCTGCATCTGGTGGAGGCGACGGCGGGTGCGGAGGGCGGGGTGCTGGTGCTGGATACGCGGCTGATGTCCGGGTGGGCGCTGACCGGGGGTGACGGGGTGACGTCCGTGCCGGTGCGGCAGGTTGAGGCCTCGGGTGACGGTGATGGCGATGTGCAGGAAGGGCTTTTCTGACGAGGACGGGCTGGGCGCGACGCGCACCGCGAGTGTGACCGGCCGGTCCGGCTGTGTGGCCCGTGGGTCTTGTGGCTCCTGTGGGTCTTGTGGGTCCTGAGGGTGGACAGGGCCGTGCGCGGAGCCGAGGGTGGGTGCCATGAGCATGCAACCTGTCGCGTCGGAAGAACCGACCTCATCGGACCGGGCCGAGCCTGCCGTCGTGCGGTTCTGGGAGCGGCTCGGGCTGCCGGGGATCATCGACGTACACACGCACTTCATGCCCGACCGCGTGCTCAAGAAGGTGTGGGCCTATTTCGACGCCGTCGGGCCGCTGACCGGCATGGCGTGGCCCATCACGTATCGCCACGAGGAGGACGAACGCGTCGCGCTGCTCCGGGAATTTGGGGTGCGGCACTTCACCTCCATGCTCTATCCGCACAAGGCCGGAATGGCGGCCTGGCTCAATGCGTGGGCGGCTGATTTCGCGGCCAGGACCCCCGAATGCCTGCATACGGCGACGCTCTTTCCGGAGGAGGGAGTGGAGGCGTACGTACGGGAGGCAGTCGAGAGTGGGGCGCGTGTCTTCAAGTCGCACCTTCAGGTCGGGGCGTACGACGCGAACGACGCGCTGCTTGATCCCGTCTGGGGGCTGTTGGCTGAGGCCGGGATTCCGGTGGTGACGCACTGCGGGTCCGGGCCCGCGCCCGGCAAGCACACCGGACCCGAGCCGATCGGCCGGCTGCTGGCGCGGCATCCGCGGCTGCGGCTCGTGGTGGCTCATATGGGGATGCCGGAGTACACCGACTTCCTTGATCTCGCCGAGCGGTACGGCGAGATCAGACTCGACACGACCATGGCCTTCACCGACTTCTCCGAGCGCCTCACGCCTTTTCCGGTGGGCGAGCGGGGGCGGCTGGCCGACCTGGGGGACCGGATTCTGCTCGGTACCGACTTTCCCAATATTCCGTACGCCTACGGGCACCAGCTGGAGGCGCTTGAGCGGCTGGGGCTGGGGGACGACTGGCTTCGGGCGGTCTGTTACCGGAATGCGGTGCGGTTGTTCGGGCTGTGAGCTGCTGTGAGCTGCTGTGAGGGGCTGCGGAGGGGCTGTGACGGGGTGGCATCGCAGTGCGGTGCGGTGGAGTGCGCTGCGGTGCGCTGCGGTGTGACGTGTGTGGCGGCGGGGCGTTTCTCAGGGGATTCACAGGAATGGGAAAGGGCGCTCTCAGAGGCCCGGTCCAGGGTGGCCCCATGCGTACCGAAATACTCAGGCCCGGCGGCAGCCCCGTGCGGGTGCTTGTCGTGGACGACGAGGCGTCTCTCGCCGAGCTGCTGTCGATGGCCCTGCGTTACGAGGGGTGGGAGGTCCGCAGGGTCGGCGACGGGGCCGGCGCCGTGCGCTCGGCGCGCGACTTCCGGCCCGATGCGGTCGTACTCGACGTGATGCTGCCGGACATGGACGGGCTCGCCGTCCTCGGGCGGCTGCGCTGCGAACTGCCCGATGTGCCGGTGCTGTTCCTGACCGCGAGGGACTCCGTGGAGGACCGCATCGCGGGGCTGACGGCGGGCGGCGACGACTATGTCACCAAGCCGTTCAGCCTGGAGGAGGTCGTGGCCCGGCTGCGCGGGCTGATCCGGCGGTCGGGTACCGCGGCGGTGGCCGTACGGAGCGAATCCGTGCTGACGGTCGGCGACTTGGCCCTCGACGAGGACAGCCACGAGGTCACGCGGGCCGGGGACGGGATCCATCTCACCGCGACGGAGTTCGAACTGCTGCGCTTCCTGATGCGCAATCCGCGCCGCGTCCTGAGCAAGGCGCAGATCCTCGACCGGGTGTGGAACTACGACTTCGGCGGCCAGGCCAATGTCGTCGAGCTGTACATCTCGTATCTGCGCAGGAAGATCGACGCGGGCCGGGAGCCGATGATCCACACTCGGCGTGGCGCGGGGTATCTGATCAAGCCGGGTATGTGAGTGAGGTTGAGGGTGGCTGTCTCCCTTCGCGCTGTCTCCCTTCGCGCTGTCTCCCTTCGCGCTGTGTCGCTGCGCACCCGGCTCGTGCTGTCGGCCGTCGCGCTGATCGCGGTGGTCGCTGCGGTGATCGGGCCGGTTACGACGATCGCGCTGCACTCGTTTCTGGAGCAGCAGCTGGACGATCAGCTGACGTCGGCGGTGCAGCGCACGCAACGGGGACCCGCGGGGATCGTGGCCCCACGCTGAAGCTTGTCGCTGCGCCGGTGCAGCGGATCCCGCACCCGATGCTGGACACGCACTTCTTCCGCAACCAGCGCTTCATCGGCGCGGTCGCCTGCGGCTTGCTGACCGCGAGCCGCAGGACCGCGCCCCGCTTCCGTAACCCCCGAGGTCGTAAGCGCTCCTCGGTCGCGGCGATGAGCTCGATGCCCCGGGTGTCGATGAACGTCGTGTCCGTGAGGTTCAGCACCAGGACGCGCAGCGAGCCGGACCGCGCGTCGATGATCCGGGCGGCGTCCGCTGCAGTTGGGGCGAGTCGCTGAGGTCGATCTCGCGCGGCAGTTTGACCAAGGTGGGGTGCGGAAGATCACAGGGGTTCAGGAGCATGGCTGGAGACCTCACCCGAGCGACTTGACGTCGCGGCCCGGATGACGGCCGCTTCCTGACCCGGAGTTCCGTTTCAGCACGGGCGGGCTCGCCCGGTGGAGCGTGTGCCCTGTTGCTTCGGGGCAGTCAGGAAGCGGATAGAGTCTGTCCGTCCTTTGCTCGCAGTCGGGAATGTGCTGCGGAGCTCTCCAGCGCATGGCCTCAACCCGGTCGTGCTCGCCGAAGAGGTTCGTGGTGACTGCGTCCGACATTTCCGAAAATCAGCATGAATATGCCGATTCCTCTCCTGATTCTTCCGCCGATTCCGTCGGCGACGCCGAGCTGCGGCTGGCCGACGCACTGACCGCCGCCGCGGTCGGTCTGCACGAGGCCAGAGGCCGGGACGACACGCTGCGCACCGCGGTACAGCTGGCCAAGGAGATCGTCCCGGGCGCCGACTGTGCGGGCATCTCCGTCGTCGAACGCACCGGCAGTGTCTCCACGGTCGCCTGGACCGACGAGACGGTACGGGTCATCGACGCCGGCGCGTCGTACGGCAGTTGGGACGGGCTCCGGTCCGCGCCCCTCATGCGGATCGACGACACCACGGAGTGGGAGGGCTGCGGCCCCACGCTCGCCGCGGTCAACCTCCGGTCCGGCCTGTTCCTGCGCCTGCGCGGCCACCAGCGCAGCTTCAGCGTGCTGACGCTCTACGCCCGCAAGCCGCAGGCCTTCGACGACCGGGCCGCGCACATCGCCCGCCTGCTGTCGGCGCACATCGGCATCGCGCTGGAGACGGCCGCCGTGCAGGAGCAGCTCGCCGAGGCCATGCACACCCGGGACGTCATCGGGCAGGCCACCGGCATCCTCATGGGGCGGCTGAACATCGACGCGGCACAGGCCTTCGAGCACCTCGTACGCGCCTCGCAGCAGGGCAATGTGAAACTGCGCGACATCGCGGCCCGCATCGTCGACGCAGCCACCCCCGAGTGAGGGACGCCCGATTCGGGTGATAGTCGCCGGACCCGAATGACGGTCGCCACACCCGGACGGCACCCGGGGTGAGCGACCCGATCCGGGGCACGCGAAGTGGATGACAGATACGGCGGATGCGACCGATGTGACGGGAGCGGCGGGTGCGACCGGGCGGAGCGGCGGCTTCGACCTCGCCTCGCTGCACAGAGCGCTCTCCGACTGGCGCGGCCTGGACCCCTTCCTCCAGGAGCTGACCGAGCGCGCCGTGCACGTCATCGGTGGCACCGACTCGTGCAGCATCACCATGCGGCGGCACGACCGGTTGGTCACCGCCGCCAGCAGCGACGGCCTGGCGCTTGCCCTCGACGGGCTGCAGTACGACGTCGAGGCGGGGCCGTGCGTGTGCAGCCTGGACAGCAGCGAGGAGGAGTACGTACCCGACATGCTCGAGGAGCGGCGCTGGGGGCCGTATCCGCGGCTGGCGTCCGCGCACGGGATCCGGTCGGTGCTCGCCACACCGCTGGTCGCCAACTCCTCGACGCTGGGCGCCCTCAACCTCTACTCCCGTACGCCCAGGGCCTACGAGGGCCACAAGGAGGCCGCGCGCCGGCTGTCCGCGCAGGCGGCGGGTGCGGTGGCCGTCGCGGACCGCATGGAGCGGGAGACGGGGACGGGGCGCGACCTGCGGGCCGCGATGCTCTCGCGCTCCGTCATCGACCAGGCCATCGGCATCGTCATGGCGCGTCAGCGGTGTCCCGCGGACGTGGCGATGGCTGTACTGCGCCGCACCTCGCAGGGCCGGAACATCAAACTGCGGGACCTGTGCGCCGAGTTGGTAGCCCACACGGGCGGCACACCGCCGGGCCCCGGGACCTTCGCCCGGCGACTCTGAGCAGCCTGCCCCCGGCTGCACAGTGAGGCCGACAAGATGCACACGCAGCCCGCCCGGGACACACGGAACGGGCGGTCCTGAGCAATCGGCCCCCGGCCGCACAGTCAGGCCGACCAAGACGCACACGCAGCCCGACCGAGACACCCGGTCAGCCCGCCCGAGACAAAATCAACGGGCCACCGTACGAACGTGGGAATCACGCCCGTCCAATGGCCCGTCGCCGGAGCACCCACTACCGCGGGGGCTACGCCTGCGGCAGCTGCTCCCCCTGCACCGCCTGGATGTCCAGCTCGACCCGCAGCGTCGCGCCGATCGCCGAGATGCCCGCCTGGACCACCTGGTTGTAGTTGATGGCGAAGTCCTCGCGGCGCAGCTCGGCCGTCGCGCGGAAGGCCGCCCGTACGCCGCCCCACGGGTCCGGTCCCGTCCCCAGGTAGCTGAGGTCCAGTTCGACCGGGCGCGCGATCCCGTGCAGGGCCAGCTCGCCGTGCACGGTCCACCGGTCGGGTCCGGCCGGGGTGATGCCCGTACCGGCGTACGTGATCTCGGGGAACCGCTCGACATCCAGGAAGTCGGGCGACTTCAGGTGCCCGTCCCGCATGCCGTTGCCCGTGTCGATGCTCGCCGCCGTGATGACCGCGTCCACCCGGGACTTGGCCAGGTCCTCGGCGATCTCGATGCGCCCGCCGAATCCGGTGAACCGGCCGTGCACGCTGGAGATGCCCAGGTGCTGGGCGACCGCGGCCACCGAGGAGTGCGCCGGGTCGATGGTCCAGGGGCCCGGCGGCGGCAGCTCGACGCCGCCCTGACGGGCCAGCACGAAGGTGCCGGCGTTCGCCCGGCCGCTCGCCGTGACGAGCGCGGTCGAGGCGGCGGGGGCGTAACCGGCGGCTGTCACGACCACCGTGTAAGGACCGGCCGGCAAGGGGGCATCGGTCCTCACCGATCCCTCCCCGTCCGCGTCGGCCCTCAACACCTGGGTGCCCGTCATGTCGGTCACGGTCACCACCGCGTGCTGTACGGCCCAGCCGTCGCGGGTCCGTACCTGTGCGCGAAGTCCCATCCCGTTTTCTCTCCTTGCCGAAATGATGCGGGCCCCGGACGGGGCGGCGGGCCGTCCCCTGCCCGCCGCCGCATCCGGGGCCCATTTCCACCCGCTCGGCCGGCGCCGCGCCTCCGCTTGGAGCGCGGCCCCGCCGAGGGGGGCCTGAGGGTGCCTGTGAGGGCTACTCGCCCGGGTGGGCGAGCTCGATGTCGTGGCCGTCGACTCCGCGGCCCGCGACCGTCAGTGCGCCGGCCGCCGGCGGGTAGCCGGTCGCGACGACCGTGTACTCGCCCGAGTTCAGGTCGGCGAAGGCGTACGCCCCGTCGTCCCCGGTGGTCGACGTGGCGACCACGTTCCCGGCCGCGTCCATCAGCGTCACGCGGGCGTCGGCCAGCGGACGCCGGTCGGCGCCGCCGCGTACCGTGCCCCGGACCAGCGCGCCGGACTGCAGCGCGACCTCGATCCGGGTGACGCCCTGGCCGCCGATGTCCACCGGCAGTGCCATCGGCCGGAAACCGGCCGCGTTCACCGCGACGGTCACCGAGCCGGGGATCAGCTCACCGAAGGTGAACTCGCCCTGGCCGCCGGACTTCCCGGTGGCCAGCACATCGCCGCGCACATCGGTCACCACGACCATGGCGCCCTCGACGGGCAGACCAGCGTCCGTGGTGCGCACGGTGCCGAGCAGTCCGCTCGTACCGGACAGCAGGATGTCGTACGCGACGGGCTCGTCGCCGACGACCACCGTGGACGCCTGCGGCTGGAAGCCGTCGGCGGAGGCGATCAGTACGTACGAACCGGCTGCCGGGGCGTCCAGCGCGTACCGGCCGTCCTGGGCCACGGTGCGGCCCAGTTGCCGTCCGGCCAGCGAGATCAGCGTGACCGCGGCGTGCGACACGGCTGCTCCCTCGGCGGTACGGACCGTGCCGTGCAGGGTCTTGCCGGTCGGCGGCGTGGCCGCGAACGACGCGGTGGGGTCCTGGTCCGGGTCACGGACCTGGAATCCGGCCACTCCGGCGGCCTCTTCGCCGAGCAGCTCACCGGTGGTCTCCCTGGCCGGGCCGTTGGCGGGCTCGGCGGGTGCGGCCGGGCCGTCGGACGACTTCAAGGCGACCTCCTTGACGAACAGCACCAGGATCAGTCCGACCAGCGCGAGGGGCGCCGCGTACAGGAAGAGGTCGGCGACCCCGTGCCCGTACGCGCTCTCCACGACGGTCCTGACCGGTCCGGGCAGGGCGTCCATGTCCGGGATGGCGTTGCCGCCACCGGCGCTGGGCTTGATGTGCAGGGCGGTGAGACCGTCCTCCACGTAGTGGGCGATGCGGTTGGACAGCACCGCGCCGAGCGCGGAGACGCCGACCGCGCCACCGAGGGAGCGGGTGAAGGTGACCAGCGAGCTGGCCGCGCCGAGCTCGTGCGGCTCCACCTGGTTCTGCGAGGCGAGCACGAGGTTCTGCATCATCATGCCGAGTCCGAGGCCGAGCACCGCCATGTAGATGGCGACCTGCCAGTACTCCGTGTCGTACCTGATGGTGCTGAGCAGGCCGAGGCCCGCGACGAGACCCACACCGCCGCCGACCAGGAATCCCTTCCAGCGGCCCGTCTTGGTGATGATCTGGCCGGAGACCGTCGACGAGATGAAGAGACCGGCGATCATCGGGATCGTCATGACGCCGGACATCGTCGGCGACTTGTCCCGGGCCAGCTGGAAGTACTGGCTCAGGAAGACGGTCGAGCCGAACATCGCGACACCGACGAAGAGGCTCGCCAAGGACGTGAGCGCGATCGTACGGTTACGGAAGAAGCGCAGCGGGATCAGCGGCTCCGAGACCTTCGTCTCGACCAGCAGGAAGAGCAGGCCGAGCACGAGCGTGCCGCCGAGCATCGTGTACGTCTGCCACGAGTTCCAGTCGTACTTGTCGCCCGCGAGCGTCACCCAGATCATCAGCAGGGAGACGGAGGCGGCGAGGAAGAAGGCACCGAGCCAGTCGATCTTCACCTTGCGGCGGACGACCGGAAGCTTGAGGGTCTTCTGGAGGAGGACCAGGGCGATGGCCGCGAACGGCACACCGACGTAGAAGCACCAGCGCCAGCCGAGCCAGTCGGTGTCGGTGATGACACCGCCGAGCAGCGGACCGCCGACGGTGGCGACCGCGAAGGTGGCGCCGATGTAACCGGCGTACCTGCCGCGCTCGCGGGGCGAGATCATCGCGGCGATCACGATCTGGGTGAGCGCGACGAGACCGCCGGTGCCGATGCCCTGGAGCACGCGGAAGGCGATCAGGGTGCCGGTGTTCTGCGACAGACCGGCGAGCGCCGATCCGATCACGAAGATGACCAGCGCTATCTGGACCAGCAGCTTCTTACTGAAGAGGTCGGCCAGCTTGCCCCACAGGGGGGTGGTCACGGTCATGGAGAGAAGTGCGGCGGTGACGACCCAGGTGTACGCGCTCTGGGTGCCGTCGAGATCCTTGATGATCTCGGGAAGGGCGTTCGACACGATGGTCGACGACAGCATCGCGACGAACATGCCGAGCAGCAGGCCGGTGAGGGCTTCCATGATCTGCCGGTGTGTCATCGGCGCGCCGTCGGAGGAGTGGTGTGACCCCTGCTTGGCGTGGCCGCCCCGCACACCGACTGGTGTGGTCGTAGCCATTGAATTCCTTTGCTTTACGCGGGTGTTGCGGGTGATGCAGGTGTTACGGGTACCGCGGGCTTCCGGGCCTCGGAGCCACCGTCCTGCTCGAAGTGGTGCGGGGTCCGTGCCCGGCAGTCGCCGAAGCTGTCGCGCAGGCGGGCCAGCATGAAGTTGAGCTGTCCGACCTCGTCGTCGGACCAGTCGTCCAGGGCGCCGGCGAGCGTCGCGGTGTAGCGCTCGGAGAGTTCCTCCAGGAGCGCCAGGCCCGCCGGGTTCAGCCGCAGGATGCGCGAACGCCTGTCCCCCGGGTCGGGGGCCCGGTCGATCCAGCCGCGGTCCGCCACATGGGCGACGTGCCGGCTGGTTACCGACATGTCGACCGCGAGCAGTTCGGCCAGCCTGCTCATCCGCATCTCGCCATGACGGTCGAGAAGGGTGAGCACCGCGGCCGATCCTGCCGGGCAGTGTGCGGGGAGGATCTTGGCGAGATCGCGCTTGACGGCGCCGATGGCACTGAGCTGCCGGGCCAGTTCCGCGTACTGACTCTGCGCGGCCATGGGCACCTCCGTTCATCTCGTTGCTTAGGGCAACCATAGAAGCGGTTGGTTGCTACAGGCAAACTAAAAGGGGACTCGGGGAGTAAAGGAACCCAAAAGCCTCCGTGCGGCCCGGGTCAAGCGCGTCCGTACTGCCGGTAAAGCCGCAGATCGCGAGGGGCGGGGGGCCGGGGTGTGCGGGATGCCTCTTCTTCGCTAGGGTCCTGCCCCATGGCACACAACCCCCACGCCCCCCAGGGTCCCGAGGGTCACAGCGACCCGGCGGGCAGCACTCAGATGTTCCGCGCCTTTGTCGACGAGGGCGAGCCGCAGCGGCAGCAGCCGGCCGCGGCCGTGTCCTCGGGCGGCCCGAAGACCGGACTGATCGTCGGCGTCGTCGCCGTCATCGTGATCCTCGCCGCGGTGGCCTGGCTCGCGCTCGGCTGATCGTTTCGTCGGCCGCCGCCGGTGGCCGCCGGTGGCCGCTGCGGGAGCCGACCCGACGGTCGGCGCCCCGCGGCCGCCCCGCGTGGCGCTCCGGGCTTCACTCCCGGTCCGGGTGGCCTCCCGGCGTCGCTCCTGAAGTCACCGGCGGCGTCACTTCCAGTCGGCGGTGACGTCCCGGGTCTCCACGCGCATGCCCAGCGGCACCCGCCAGGAATCCACACACACGGTGTACGTATTGTTCACGGCCGCGCCCGCGGCGATCGGTCCGGGCAGTGGCTGTGCCGAATAACGGGTGCCCCAGTCGACACCCAGCGCGCCGATGATGTGCGTCGCGAAGGTGACAGTGCCCGACCGGACCGGTGAGCCGCCGGTGTTGCTGAACCGCACGGTCACCTTCTCGCACCACCGCTTCCCCGCGCCCGCGCGCGCGGGCGCGCCCACCTTGAGCGCGGCGGGCGCGGGTGGGGGCGGCGGAGGCGTGGTGGTGGGCGGCGATCCGGGGCCGGTGCCCGGCGATCCCGTACCCGGCGATCCCGAACCGGGTGATCCGGGCGCGGTCGGACCGCCGGACGTGCCACTGGCCGCGCCGCCGCCCGTACGACCGGGGGCCGATGCGCCGCCGCCCGGTCCGCCGGGCTTCCCCGGGCTGCCGGGTGCGCCCCGGTCCGGTGCGTCCCCGCCCGAGCCACCGTCGTCGGCACCCGCGGCGCCGGACGCGCCCTTGCCCGTACCGCCGGCCGATGACCCGCCCGAGCCTTCGCCCTTGGCGGGGTGCCCGCCCCTGTCGCCGCCCCGGGCCCCGTCGTCATCGAGGGGCACCAGCTCGACCTCGCCGTCGGGCGGTACGGCCTTGCCCGCCGCCCGATCCGGCGATGAGCCCGCGGCGCCGACCGCCGCATAGCCGTCGTCGCCGGCCTCGCCACCGCACGCGGCCAGAACCCCGCCCAGACACAGCACAGCCACCGAGGCGCCCAGCGCGGCACCTCGGTGGCCGTGTATCAGACCATGACGTCGCATCGCGCCAGTTTGTCTGACGCTCCGTCAATTGGAAACCCCGTCAGCAGGACTGACCGTATGTCACTCGGGTCCCAGTGGTGAGCCGTCAGGTCAGTCCGCGATGAGCCCTTCCCTGAGCTGCGCGAGCGTGCGGGTCAGCAGGCGCGAGACGTGCATCTGGGAGATGCCGACCTCTTCGCCGATCTGCGACTGGGTCATGTTCGCGAAGAATCGGAGCATGATGATCTGGCGCTCCCTCGGCTGCAGTCTGGCCAGCAGCGGCTTGAGGGATTCGCGGTACTCGACGCCCTCAAGCGCCGTGTCCTCGTATCCCAGCCGGTCGGCCAGCGACCCCTCGCCGCCGTCGTCCTCGACGGAGGGCGAGTCCAGCGAACTGGCGGTGTAGGCGTTGCCGACGGCGAGGCCTTCCACGACGTCTTCCTCCGACACCCCCAGCACCACGGCGAGTTCGGGCACGGTCGGCGAGCGGTCGAGCTTCTGCGCGAGCTCGTCACTGGCCCGGGTCAGCGCGAGCCGCAACTCCTGCAGCCTGCGCGGCACCCGCACCGACCAACTGGTGTCGCGGAAGAAGCGCTTGATTTCACCGACCACCGTCGGCATCGCGAACGTGGGGAATTCCACTCCGCGTTCGCAGTCGAACCGGTCGATCGCCTTGATCAGGCCGATCGTTCCGACCTGGACGATGTCCTCCATCGGCTCGTTCCGGCTGCGGAAGCGGGCCGATGCGTAGCGCACCAGGGGGAGATTGAGTTCAATGAGAGTGTCTCGAACGTACGTATGCTCCGGGCTGTCCTTGTCGAGGGCGGCAAGCCGCAGGAAGAGAGAGCGGGACAGAGTGCGTGTGTCGATGACTTCCGGCTGCGACACGATTGCCGGCTTGGCCACGTGGTCGAGCACGGCGGGCACTGCCTTGATGAGCACCTTTGAGCTGCCCTGTTCTGCGGACATGCCACCCCCTTGAGGTCGCGGACGGTAGCGGCGGGCGCTCCCGTTCGGAGGAAGCAGCCTCCACCTGAATACCGGTGGCGGAGCTGCGGCAAACGCGGTTCCAGCAGAATGTCACATGTCGGCAACACGCTGTAGCGCCAAGTCGACAAATCTGCGCAGGAAAGAGGGGGTGTGCGGCTTTTCGGCCATCCTGCGGAAGTACCCGTTCTGCTTACGCTTCGATTCGATTTGCGGATCGAAGCCGCGCGAAGCTTCTGGCCAGCAGTCTTGACACGTGCATCTGGGACACGCCCAATTCCGCACTGATTTGAGATTGCGTCAGATTGCTGTAGTAGCGCAGCAGCAGAATCCGCTGCTCGCGTTCGGGCAACTGTACGAGCAGATGCCGTACGAGATCCCGGTGCTCGACGCCGGCCAGGGCCGGGTCCTCGTATCCGAGCCGGTCGAGCAGGCCCGGCAGCCCGTCGCCCTCCTGGGCCGCCTCCAGCGAAGTCGCGTGGTACGACCGGCCCGCCTCGATGCAGGCCAGCACCTCGTCCTCGGAGATGCGCAGGCGCTCGGCGATCTCGGCGGTCGTGGGAGACCGTCCGTGGGCCGTGGTGAGGTCCTCGGTGGCCCCGCTGACCTGGACCCACAGCTCGTGCAGCCGGCGCGGTACGTGGACGGTCCTGACGTTGTCACGGAAGTACCGCTTGATCTCGCCCACGACGGTCGGCATCGCGAAGGTCGGGAACTGCACCCCGCGGTCCGGGTCGAACCGGTCGATGGCGTTGATCAGACCGATCGTGCCGACCTGCACGACGTCCTCCATCGGCTCGTTGCGGCTGCGGAAGCGGGCGGCGGCGTACCGCACGAGCGGCAGGTTCGCCTCGATGAGCGCCCCGCGCACCCGGCTGTGCTCGGGGGTCCCGGGATCCAGCACCTTGAGCTCGCCGAACAGCACCTGGGTCAGCGCCCGGGTGTCGGCACCACGACTCCTGGCCGGGGCCGCGTCAGGGGCGGGGTCGGGGGCGGTCTCGGGGGGCAGTGGGGGGAGCTGGGGGCCCGGACGGCTGTGCTGGCTGTGCTGGATCTGCTGGGGCGGAGCCTGAGGCGCTGTACTGGCAGGCACGGTCGCGCCACCCCTTTCCTCGGTCAAACACGGTCAACTCATCCGTCAAAAGCGGTCATAGCATCACAAGACATGTGCACTGTGTGCAAGCACCGTATAGCGCCGTGTTGAGGGCAAGTTGGGGTATAACTACGCATAAACCCCACACCGGCACGGTGTGGGGCGGGGTGCGGAGGGGGCTCAGAACTCGTAGTCGGCGATCACCCACGTGGCGAATTCGCGCCACTGTCCGGCGGCCGCCTGATGGGCCGGGTGTTCGACATAGCGCTTCAGTGCATCGCGGTCCTGTACCGCCGAGTTGATGGCGAAGTCGTACGCGATGGGCCGGTCGGTGATGTTCCAGGCGCACTCCCAGAACTCCAGCTCGGGGACGACTCCGTCGAGCTCCTGGAAGGCCTTCACACCGGCGGTGACACGCGGCTCTTCCCGCTGCACGCCGTCATTGAGCTTGAAGAGGACCAGATGGCGGATCAAGAAGCACTCCTTGGAGACGGAGGGCGCCCGGATCGGTCACCGGTCGGTCACTGGATCGGACCGGTCGCTGGAGCAGGTCGGTCACCGGATCGGACCGGTCACTGGAGCAGGTCGGTCACTGGATCAGTTCGGACATGAACTCGCCGACGCCCTGAGCGGCACTGGCAATGCCTTCGAACCCTACCCCGACAAGATCGGCCGCCCTGTCGGGCGACGTGATGATCGTGTACAGCACGAAGACCACGATCACGTACAGCGCGAGCTTCTTGGTTTGTACCATGCGTGCGGCCTCCCCTGCCGGTCCCCTGTGCAGTCGGGAGAGTGTATCGGCAGAATCGGCTTGCCCAGAGGTCGCAGCGATCACTCACTCAGCCTTTAAGGACCTATGACCCGCCGATCCGGGCCTTTTGCCCGCCTGTCGCCCCTCGCGGGAGGCGCAGGATGGATCTCGTCGCCCGGCGGACCTGGCAGGAATCCGCGGGGCGAGGAACAGGACCTCACTGCGGGGTCCGGCCGCCGGCTTCCCCCCTGGTGCGGCCGGACTTGCAGGTCTTGTTCTCATCGGGGGAAGCGGCTTGTCCCCCCGATACCGCGCTTCCCTCGTCCCACGCGAAGGCCCCGACCACCCCGGTCGGGGTCTTCGGCTGTTCGTCACCGCGCTGCGAGCCCGTACGGCAGCCCGCGCGCTGTGGAGATCCCGTGCGCGGCGGCCCGTATCAACGCGAAAGCCCCGATTCAATGAACCGGGGCTTTCGCTCAGAGCGGTAGCGGTGGGATTTGAACCCACGGAGAAGTTGCCCCCTCACACGCTTTCGAGGCGTGCTCCTTAGGCCGCTCGGACACGCTACCGAGAGAGAGCTTAGCCCACGGTGGGCCGTGCTCCGAAATCCGTTCCGGCAGGTGCCCGCGCGACCGTATCCGGACGCGCCGACAGCCCGTTCCCGGCCCGCCCTAGCGGTCCCGGAAGAAGGCGGTCAGCTGAGCCGAGCACTCCGCTTCGAGTACGCCGGCGACGACCTCGGGCCGGTGATTGAGCCGCCGGTCCCGTACGGCGTCCCAGAGCGACCCGGCCGCGCCCGCCTTCTCGTCGAGCGCGCCGTAGACCACCCGGTCCACCCGGGACTGGACGAGCGCCCCCGCGCACATCGTGCACGGCTCCAGCGTCACGACCAGTGTGCAGCCGGTCAGCCGCCAGCCGCCGAGCTTCCCGGCCGCCCTGCGGATGGCCAGAACCTCGGCGTGCGCCGTCGGGTCGCCCGTCGCCTCGCGCTCGTTGTGGCCCGCGGCGAGCAGCGAGCCGTCGGGAGCCAGCAGGACGGCGCCGACCGGCACATCGCCGGCCTCTGCCGCCCGTGCCGCCTCGTCCAGGGCGAGACGCATCGGCGCCTGCCAGGGATCACGTACCGGGTCGGGTACTGGATCAACTACTGGGTCGGGTGGGGCATCGGTATCGGTATCGGCATCGGGTCGTGGGTCGGGTGCCGGCCGATCAGGTACTGGATGAGCCGCGGCCACTACTGGACGGTCTCCAGTACGTCGGCGGCGCCCAGGACGTCGGCGATCTCGGTGAGCGCATCCGTGTCGAGCGCCAGCAGTTCCTTCTCGGACAGACCGAGGTCCACCAGGACCCCCGCGTCGCCGAGCGGGCCCGCCGGTACGACAGCACTGTCGCCCGGCGTGCTCTCCTCCCCGTTATCCTCCACTTCCGTTTCCTGGTCCGGCTCGCCGTCCTCGGTCCCGTCGAGGTCGACGAGTTCCTCCAGGGCGTCCGGATCCTCGGGGTCGCGGCCGAGCAACTCGTCGGTGAGCAGGATCTCCCCGTACGAGGAACGGGCGGCCGCGGCCGCGTCCGAGACATAGATACGCGGATCCTCCTCGCCGTCCACCCGGACGAGGCCGAACCATGCGTCTTCCTGCTCGATGAAGACGATCACCGTGTCGTCGTCGACCGTGGCCTCTCGGGCCAGATCGGTCAGGTCGGACAGGGTCTCCACATCGTCGAGCTCCGTGTCGCTCGCTTTCCACCCGTCTTCGGTGCGCGCGAGCAGTGCGGCGAAGTACACCGTGACTCTCCCACTGGTCTTGAGAAGTGCCGGTTGGAAGTCCTCCCGGCCGGAGGGTGTCGCTGGGCGGGGGAAACCGTTTTGCAGCTCCGGGCCCTGCCCACTCGGAATCGTGGCAGAAACGAAGGCTGAGCGAGAGGTCTTCCGCTCTTGCGTCGTGTACCAGTCCTGACGGATTCGCATCGGAGCCCCCATCGAGTCCCCTCGGTTTCCCGAGCAGGAGTCCCCGGCGAGGGTGCCCGGCAGGGGCTCAGCTTGGGCTCAGTAGACGTCCGGCAGGCGCTCGGGTAGGCCCCTCGGGCCTGCTGGGCGGCCGCTACCAGCGGAAGGTGCGCATCCGCATCTGCTGACGCATCCGCGCGGCGCGGGCCGTGCGCGGCTTCACCCGGTCGCGCAGCTCCTTGGCCTCGTTCAGTTCGCGCAGGAAGTGGGCGCGTCGCCGCCTTCGGTCGGCCTCGCTCTCCGGCTTCGGCTGCTGGTCCCGCGTCTGCTCGGGCTCTTCCCCGTCCCGCATCGGCCACACCACCCCACGCTGGGTACTCGTGCACCCCACCTTCCCCCCGGACAGGGGGTTGATGCCAGCGCAGCGAGGTCTTGGGCCCGGTTACTGTTGTGGGCATGCGGATCAATGTCGTCGACCACCCGCTGGTCGCGCACAAACTCACCACGCTGCGCGACAAGCGCACCGACTCTGCGACCTTCCGGCGCCTCGCCGACGAGCTGGTCACCCTGCTCGCGTACGAGGCCACCCGGGACGTGCGCACCGAGCAGGTCGACATCGACACCCCGGTGTCGAGGACGACGGGTGTGAAGCTGTCCTACCCGCGCCCCCTGGTCGTACCGATCCTGCGGGCCGGCCTCGGCATGCTCGACGGCATGGTCCGGCTGCTGCCGACCGCCGAGGTGGGCTTCCTCGGCATGGTCCGCAACGAGGAGACCCTGGAGGCCTCCACCTACGCCACCCGGATGCCGGAGGACCTCTCCGGCCGCCAGGTGTACGTGCTGGACCCGATGCTGGCCACCGGCGGCACCCTCGTCGCGGCGATCCGCGAGCTGATCAAGCGCGGTGCGGACGATGTGACGGCGGTCGTGCTGCTGGCCGCGCCCGAGGGCGTGGAGGTCATGGAGCGCGAGCTCGCCGGTACGCCGGTCACCGTGGTCACCGCGTCGGTCGACGAGCGCCTCAACGAGCACGGCTACATCGTCCCGGGCCTCGGCGACGCGGGCGACCGGATGTACGGCTCGGCCGAATAGCCGGTCCGCACATCAGCAGTGCCGGTCCGTACGTCAGCGGTACTGCTGACGTACATCGGCGGTACCGCCCCGTACGCCGGCAGTGCTGTCCCGCACGTCAGCGGTCCTGAGCAGTACTTCAGCACTTCGCGGAGGGCGCGGGGGCGGGCCGGGCCAGTGCGGCCAGGGCCGCGTCCGCGTCCTTCTCCGTGTCCAGCTTCTTGAAGGCCGTGCCGAGGATCATGTCGACCTCGGTGCCCGTGCGGGCGTCGGCCTTCTGCTCCGCCTTCTTCAGCTGCGTCCCGAGAACGGGCAGCACGCCGGCCACGTCCTTGGGGGCGCCCAGCAGTATTCCGGTGCCCTTGACCTTCTTGTCGTACTCGGAAGGGGCGTTTCCGACCTTGCCGATGGCGAAGCCGCGCTTCTTCAGCTCGTCGGCCGTCTCCTTGGCGAGGCCACCGCGCGGCGTCGCGTTGTAGACGTTGACCTTGATCTTGCCCGGTTGGGGCAGGGTCTTGGCCGACGCGGTCGACGTCGATGGGGAGGCCTGCGGCGCGGAGGGCTTGCAGTCGTCCTTCTTGCGGCCGGACGCCGTGGTCTTCTTCTCACCGCCCGTGAAGACGTCGATGAGCTGCAGTGTCCCCCAGCCGACCAGGCCGAGGGCCAGGACCGAGGCCACCACTACGAGGACGATCCTGCGTCGGTGACGAGGGCGGCGCATACGCGGGAACTTGTCGCCCGTGATGCGGTACTTTCCGCCCATGCCCGGGGGAGTCAGCATGCTCATGGGCGCAGCGTAGTGCGCTCATAAGGCGATTCCTACTAAATGATCAACGACTGACCGGCACTCCAACCCAAAAGGCCCAATTGGGGGTTGACCGGGCGCACCGAATGGAGCACCGGGCGGGGCCCGAGGCGGGTGCCCCGGCCGCTCGGTGGTGCGTCGGGCGGCGCGGTCAGATGCCGTCGAGTTCGAGGACGCGGGCGTGCAGCACCTGGCGCTGCTGGAGCGCGGCGCGGACCGCGCGGTGCAGTCCGTCCTCCAGGTAGAGGTCGCCCTGCCACTTCACGACATGCGCGAAGAGGTCGCCGTAGAAGGTCGAGTCCTCGGCGAGCAGCGTTTCGAGATCCAGCTGGCCCTTGGTGGTGACGAGCTGGTCGAGGCGGACCGGGCGTGGCGCGACATCCGCCCACTGGCGGGTGCTTTCCCGGCCGTGGTCGGGGTATGGCCGGCCGTTTCCGATGCGCTTGAAGATCACACGGAAAGCCTACCGGGCAAGCGCCTCCGGGCGCAGCCATGAGGCAGGGGTGCAAAGGTCGTATTCAGCGTCAGAACGGGAGCAAATCATGAGCGGAAGTACCCCCTCCGGTGACTCCGGCGGTTCGGCTGACGATGTGGCGGCCATCGCCGCGGGTTACGCCTTCACCGGACCGGCCCTCGAACTGGGCGCCCTGCTCTGGGAGGGCGCGTGTCTGCCGGATACCCAGATCCGCATCCCCCTGTCCATGCTCAACCGGCACGGGCTCGTCGCCGGGGCCACCGGCACGGGCAAGACCAAGACGCTCCAGCTGATCGCCGAGCAGCTGTCGGCGCAGGGTGTCCCGGTCTTTCTGGCCGATGTGAAGGGCGATGTGTCGGGTATTTCCGCGCCCGGTGAGGACGGCGAGAAGGTACGCGAGCGGGCCGGCCAGGTCGGGCAGACGTGGGAGGCGACGGGCTTCCCCTGTGAGTTCTACGCGCTGGGCGGGATCGGGCCCGGCATCCCGCTGCGGGCCACGGTCACCAGCTTCGGCCCGGTGCTGCTGTCGAAGGTGCTCCAGCTCAATCAGACGCAGGAGCAGTCCCTCGGGCTGATCTTCCATTACGCCGACTCCAAGGGCCTGGAGCTGGTGGACCTGAAGGATCTGCGGGCCGTGGTCGCCTTCCTGGTGTCGGACACCGGAAAGGCCGAGCTCAAGGGCATCGGCGGGCTCTCGTCGGTGACGGCCGGGGTGATCCTGCGGGCGCTGACGGCGTTCGAGCAGCAGGGCGCGAGCGACTTCTTCGCGGAGCCGGAGTTCGACACGAGCGAGTTCCTGCGGTCGGCGCCGGACGGGCGGGGGCTGGTCTCCGTACTGGAGCTGCCCGCCGTGCAGGGCAAGCCGCAGCTCTTCTCGACGTTCCTGATGTGGCTGCTCGCGGACCTCTTCAACGATCTGCCGGAGGTCGGCGACCTCGACCGGCCCAAGCTGGTCTTCTTCTTCGACGAGGCGCATCTGCTGTTCAACGGCGCCTCGAAGGCGTTCCTGGAGTCGATCACGCAGACGGTGCGGCTGATCCGTTCGAAGGGGATCGGGATCTTCTTCGTCACGCAGACGCCGAAGGACGTGCCCGGGGACGTCCTCGCGCAGCTCGGCAACCGGGTGCAGCACGCGCTGCGGGCCTTCACCCCTGACGATGCGAAGGCCCTGAAGGCGACCGTACGAACTTTCCCCCATTCGGAGTACGACCTCGAGGAGTTGCTGACGGCGCTCGGCACCGGCGAAGCGGTGATCACCGTCCTGAGCGAGAAGGGCGCCCCGACCCCGGTCGCCGCGACCCGGCTGCGCGCGCCCGAATCGCTGATGGGCCCGGTCGACGCGGCGGCGCTGGAGCAGTCGGTGAAGGCGTCGCCGCTCTACGGGCGGTACGCGGAGCCGGTGGACCGCGAATCGGCGTACGAGAAGCTCACGGCGAAGCAGCAGACCGCGGACGCGGAGGCGGTTCGGGTGGCGCTGGAGGCGGAGCAGGCGAAGGAACGGGCCGACGCCGCGAGCCAGGCGTCGCGGCCGCAGAAGGCCAAGAAGGGGGATGCGTCGCTCGCCGAGCAGGTGGTGGACAGCGGCGTCTTCACGTCACTGGCCCGGTCGATCGGGACGCAGCTGGGACGCGAGATCTCCCGGTCGATCTTCGGGACGGCACGGCGGAGGCGGTGAGGTGAGGGGCGGGGCGAGAAGGTGAGGGGCGGTGAGGTGAGGTGACGGGCGGTGCCCGGAGCTGCTGTGCGCCCGGGGCGGGGAGGGGGTGGGGCGGGGCTTTCTGGCGGCCCTCCGCCCGTCCCCGCCCCTCCCGGCGCACCGCCTGGGGCTTACGACCTCGGGGGCGTGGATCAGCGCTCCATTGCCCCCGAGGTCGTAATCCGTGGGCCATGACGCGGACTATTCCGCGGCCTTCTTGGCCGCCTGCTTCGCTGCCTGCTTGAACGCGCGGACCTTGGCCAGGGACTCCGGGCCCGTGATGTCCGCCGCCGAGCGGTAAGCGCCCGCGTCGCCGTACGCTCCGGCCGCCTCCCGCCAGCCCTTCGGCTTCACCCCGAGCTGCTTGCCGAGGAGCGCCAGGAAGATTTGGGACTTCTGCTTGCCGAAGCCGGGCAGCTCGTTCAGCCGCCTCAGCAGCTCCTCGCCGGTGGCGACATCGCGCCACACCGCACTCGCGTCGCCGTCGTAGTGCTCGACCAGGTACTGGCACAGCTGCTGCACGCGCTTGGCCATGGAGCCCGGGTAGCGGTGCACTGCGGGCTTGGCCGACAGGAGCGACGCGAAGGCCTCGGGGTCGTACGCGGCGATCTGGTGGGCGTCCAGGTCGTCGCCGCCCACCCGCTGGGTGATCGTGTACGGGCCCGCGAACGCCCATTCCATCGGCACCTGCTGGTCCAGGAGCATGCCGACCAGGTCGGCGAGCGGGCTGCGGCCGAGCAGTTCGTCGGCCTCCGGCTGCTGGGCGATTCGCATGACGGTGCTCATCCATCCATGGTCGCCCACGACCGCCGGGACCGGCCAGCGGAGCCCATGGCACCTGCCTCACTCACCCGCCCCGCTCACCCGGGCGGCCCACCTCCGCTGGTCGCAGCGGGTGGACACCACCGGCTTCATCAAGGGCGGCCACCTCACCGTCACCACCGGGGCCGACGGCTCCACTGCCACCTGCACCGTCACTGTGGACGGAGGGAAGCCGAGGACCTCCACAGCCAGCGGCCGTTCGCGACCGCCATCTGTGACGGCTTCCGCAGCCGTCCGCAGCCGTCCGCAGCGACCCGGCCGGCCGCTACCCGCCGACGTACTGCCGCAGGTGCTCCGCCGTCAGTGTCCGGCCGGTCGCGACCAACTCGGCCGGGGTGCCGGTGAAGACGACCTCGCCGCCGTCGTGGCCCGCGCACGGGCCCAGGTCGATGAGCCAGTCGGTGTGGGCCATGACGTCGTACTCGCGCCGGATCTCCCGACCGTGCTCCCGACCGTGCTTCCGACCGCCCCCTGGGCGAAGTTCGGACGTTCCTCGGCTGCTCCGGGCTCGATTTCCCTGGGCGGCCTCGGAGTTTTCGGCTATATTCGGCCGTTCGCTACCGATTCGGACCGCACTTTCCACCCGCTCCTGCGACGTGACACATGCAAGAGGTGAGTGCGCTCGCGCATTCAGGCGCATCCTTGGCCCTGCGATCGCACTACCGGGGAGGGGTACAAGGTGGCCTTTGTGGGGCACGATGACGACATATCACTCTGTGCCGCCCCAGACCCCGGTGGCGCGGCGCGCAAGCTCCGTCACCGGTTCCGCGTAGCGGTCGGTGACGCCTCAAGCCTGAGCAGAATGCCGGGGGTTGGCCATGGGTGTCGACGAGATCACTTTTTTTCTGAGGGACCGCACGATAGGTGCGGTACTGGTAATCGAGCTCCACGGTGAGCTGGACATCTGGGCGACGGTCGTGCTGTGCGAACGGGCGGAGGCGATCTGTGACCGCTCCCGCCCTGACGTAGTGGTCGATCTGCGCCCCGCGACTTTCCTCGACGCGGGTGGCCTGCGGCTGCTCCTGCGGATCCGGGCCCAGGTGGCCAGAAGGAGAGGCAGCCTTCGGCTCGTGCGCCCCATCCCCAAGGTGTGGCGCGTGCTGTGGATGACGGGCCTGGACCAGGCGTTCACCGTCATCGACGTCCTGGAGGGCCAGCCGATCGTGTCGGCCGAGGCAGTCCACCGCGGCGATCACGGCCTGTCGGCCTGATCGCGCTCCTGCGCGCGGGCGTTCCTTGCCGCCGCCCCGAGGGCGTACGAAGGTGACTGTGCGCCCTCGCCCGGGCAGGGGGGCACCACCCATGACCGTCCGTGCCGTACGCGAGCCTGTTGCGACGGCACCCGGCGGAAGGCCGTTCACCGTGGTCGCAGCGATCAGACTGACCGATCGGGAGTGCCGGGACGTTCGCGCGAGCCCTGGCGGGGCGGCTCGCGGTGGCCTGCCGAGGGGTGCCGTACGTCGAACTGGTCGGCCTGCTCTGCCTGGACGGTGACGCGGTGGCCCTGGCCTCCGGGTCCGGCACGATCGCCCGGCTGCTGCCCCCAGTGGTTTCGCCCCGGCGCCAGGTTGTGCTCCAGGCCGACGACCTTGCCGCGCAGCGGCGTTCGGTGCAGGCCATCACGGTGGTGGCCCGGCCCCGCTGGGGGGTGGACGTCGGGCGCGCTGGCCGTATCGCGTCCGGAGGGCCCGGCCCGTACGCCGTCACCGGCGTAGCTTCGAGCAGTGCGCAGGAAGCGCATGGTACGTGCATGTTGAGGTGCATGTGAGGTGCATGTGAGGTGCATGTGAGGTGCATGTGGGTGACGTGGAAGGTGCGTTGGTCGCGGCCTTCCCCGGGGCCGCATGGGAACCACGGGGGGAGGAGCTCCCGCTCCGGGGAAGACCGCTGCCCTGCCACGCGGGTCTGCGGAGCAGGGGGTATCGATCGGACCGGCGCGATCGGCCCGGCCCTGGAAGTGGTCTGTGCGGCTGGTGTGGCGGGAGTGCCGGGCGGCTCCGTCGGCGCAGGGCCGCCCCTCGGTGAAGGATGAAAGAGGCTCGCGGCAGGCTGAGGCGCCCCCTGCGCCATGCGGTGTACCTGTCAGGGGCAACGCTTGCATCCCTGTACCGATCTCCTTCCGGGGCCTGCGGTCCGAGCCGACCACAGGCACCGTCCTGCGCGGTCGCTCGTGCGTGTCCCCACCCCGGTTCGTTGGTCGCGCGGGCGCACGGCGGAGCCGATGCGCTGCCGGGGTCTCGGGCAGTGTCACCTTAGAGCGACGTGACGGATGCGAACAGTCAGGCTTCGGCCATGTGTTGGGGCGTATTTAAGCTTGCCTCAGTGCTCGCCCCGTGTGTTCACCCGAGTGCGGTGCCCGCGTACGGATCCCGCCCCTCCCGGATCGCCTCGACGAGCCCGGCCAGATGCTGCTGCACCGCGATGAAGAGGCTTGGGCCGAAGGTCACCCTGGCCACGCCCGCCGCCGCCAACTCCTCGAAGGACAGAGGGTTCCCGGGCCCGTACGCCACATTGACGGGCGCGCCGATCCCCGCCACCAGCGAGCGCACCGCCTGGTCGGACAGGCCGGAGACGGAGATCGGATAGACGCAGTCGGCGCCTGCGCCTGCGTCGGCGTACGCCCGGCCCCGGGCCACCGCCTCCGCCAGCCGTGACACGTCGGCTTCCGTTCCTTCCCCGGATCCGGCTCCCTGCGGGAAGGTGTCCACGCGCGCGTTGATCACCACATCGGGCGCCGCCTGCTGGAACGCGGCGAGGAAATCGGCCTGTTCACGTACGTCGACCAAGTGGCCCGTGCACGGGTCGGAGTCCTCCAGATTGCAGCCCACCGCGCCGCTCTCCGCCAGCCGCGCGGCCAACTCGGCGGGCGGCAGGCCGTAGCCGCGCTGCCGGTGGCGACGGCCGGGAATTCGGCGGCGGCCACGGTACGGGCCGAGGCCGCGTCCCAGGCGTTGGGCGTCGGCGGTCTACTCGCCTCCTTCGACTGGCGCTGGGTGTTCTTCGCGCCGGTCGTGCTGTCCTTCGTCATCCTGCTGGCCGCGCTGGCGTTCGTGCCCAAGTCACCGCGCCCGGACCGGACGGGCGAGAGCTTCGACGTGGCCGGTGGAGTCACCATCACCGCCGCCATCGTGCTGCTCGTGCTCGGCGTCGAGCGCGCCAGTCACACGGGAATCGGCTGGACCCTGGGCACGCTCGCCGCGGGACTGGCGTCTCTCGCCGTCTTCGTGGCGATCGAACGCCGGGCGAACTTTCCGCTCGTACGCCTCGGAATCCTCCGCAACGGTCCGCTGGTCCGCGCGAACATAGCCGGGCTGCTCTTCGCCGCCGGTTTCTTCGGCTTCCAGTTCCTGGTCGTCCTCTACCTTCAGGAACTGCGCGGCTGGTCGACGCTCCAGACCAGCTTCGCGATGATCGTCATCGGCATCGACGCGGTCCTCTCGCCCACCCTCACCCCCAAGCTGGTCGCCCGGTTCGGCAACGCCCGGGTGATCTTCGGGGGGCTGCTGCTTGCCGCGCTCTCGTACGGGCTGTTCCTGCCGGTCGGCGCGGACTGGACGTACCTGGCGATGTTCCCGAGCCTCATCATCCTCGGCCTCGCCTTCGCGCTGGCGTACGGCCCGCTCACCATCGTCGCCACCGAGGGCATCGCGGAGAAGGAACAGGGCCTGGCGGGCGGGCTGCTCTATACGTCCTTCCAGTTCGGCGCGGCGCTCGGCCTGTCGACCGTCACCGCGGTCAACGTCGCTGCCAGCGCGTCGAGTTCACCCACCGCGACGCTCGACGGCTACCACGCCGCCCTCGTCGTGCCGCTCGTCGCGGCGCTGCTCGCGGCCTTCGTCAGTGCCTTCGGGCTGCGGACAGGGAGGAGTAGGACAGTGGCTGGTGCTGGTGCTGGTGCTGGTGCTGGTGCTGGTGCTGGTGCTGGTGCTGGTGCCGAGGGCCTCACCGAGGCCCCTGCGACTCACTGACCCAGCGCAGGGGAGAGGTCCGCACCGGACCCACAGGCCGACCAGCAGGTCTCCCCCGAAGCCGAGCCCGAGGCCGTCGCCGAGCGGGAGCTCTGCGGGATGGTGAACGGGCTGGCCCGCCAGATCGGGGACCATGTGCGCGAGCGCGCCACGAAGCTGGAGCTCACGGCCCCCAGGCGACCGCGCTGCGCGAGATGACGGGTCCGATGACGATGCGGGACCTCGCCGAGCGCATGAGCTGCGAGCCCTCCAACGCCACCTTCGTCGTCGACAAGCTCGAAAAGCTCGGCCTGATCGAGCGCCGCCCGCACCCCACGGACCGCCGCGCCAAGCAGCTGGTCCTCACCCCGGAGGGCGTCGCGTTCCGGGAGCGCCTGATCGGCCTCCTGGTGCAGGACTCCCCCTTGGCGGGCCTGACCCACCAGGAGCAGTCCACCCTCCACGACCTGCTGAAGCGGGCCGTGGTCCCCAGCCGATTGCGCAGGCCTGGTCACACCGGCTGATCACACGGGCGTCAGGCGGCCATGAGCGCGGCGGCCTGCGCGCGCGCCCGGTCCAGCCAGGCCGCGCGCTCCGCGTCGGTGGAGTCGGTGACGGTACGGAAGACGACCCGGCGAATGTCCTCGACCCCCGTGTACGGCAGGACGCAGGCGGCCCAGATCCGCTGGAGCGGGTCGCCGAACTCGCTCCCCTCGCGGTCGGCGGGGGTGTCGGACGTATTCAGCACCAGGGCCCGGCCGGCCTTCAGCAGCCCGGCGGGCTTCCCGGCGGCCCCGCCACCCAGCTTGTAGGCGACACCGGGGACGAGCACGCGCTGCATCCACCCGGTGAGGACGGCGGGTGGCATGCCCCACCAGTTGGGATGGACGAAGACCATGGCATCGAGTGCCGCCACCTCCGCCCGGTGCCGCGCCACCTGCGAGTCCTGCGGGAGTAGGGCCGGGAGGACCGTGTCTGTCTCGTCGGCGGACAGCACCGGGTCGAACCCTTCGGCGCAGAGGTCATGGGCGAAGACGCTCGCCCCGCGCCCGCGCAACTCCTCGACCACGGCGTCGAAGAGAGCGTGGTTGAAGCTTCCCGGACGGGGATGAGCTAGATAGACCGCGATACGCACCATGATTCACCCTTCCCGGCTGTCCCTGACTGTCCCTGACTGTCCCGGCTGTCCCCGGCTGGTCATCATTGTCGGCGGGGCCGGGGTCCGGGTCGTGCGGAGTCGGCTTGATCAGGTGCGCGACCGGGTGGGTGACAGGGCGTGCGATCAGGCGCGTTGGCCGGGTGCGGTGACGCGGATCTTGGACTGGCCGTGCGGGCGTGTCTCCCAGTCCTCCATGAAGCGGGCGGTGAGGCCGCGCTTCTCGGCCAGCCGGATCAGGGTGTCCGTACGGTAGTAGAAGTCCTCGCGCAGGACCTGGTGTTCAACGCCCTCGGTCCGGTCGAAGGTAAAGTCGAAGTAGCCGCCGGGAGCCAGCACCCGTCCCACATGGGCCAGGCACTCGTCGATGATCCCGATGGGCGAGTGCGAGAACACGCTGCGCGCGTGCACCACGTCGAAGTACCCGTCGGGCAGGATGCCGAGGGTGAGGTTCTGCGTGATCGTCAGATGCGGGAGCCTCTCCTGGAGCGCGTACCTGGTCACCGTCTCCTTGGCGGACACCAGGATTTCCGGCGGGATGTCGATCCCGTAGTAGTGGCCGGGGGCCACGTACTCGATGAAGTAACGGCCCGCACGGAGGTTGCCGCAGCCGATGTCCAGCATGCGGTGCTCGCTCCGGAGGCCGTGTTCCGTCAGACAGTCGAACTGCATCTGCCCGAGCGCCAGCCAACGGTCGTGGCTCCTGCTGCCCACCGCCGCCTCGGGGTTACGGGCCGTGTCCGAAGTCATCACGGCCCGGTAGTAGGCGACATGGTCCGGGTGCTTGAGGCTCAGCCACCTGTCACGGGCCGAGCGCCGCAGACGGGGGACGACGCGGGCCGGGTCGCGCAGGGCATAACCGACGCGGTGGGAGAGGGCGGAGCGATTGGCGGAAAGCGACTTGGCCGTCTTCCTCGGCATGGGCTTCCTTCGGGTGGTGGGGGGGCTTCGGAGAGGTGCTCGGGCGACGGGCTCTGGCGAGGGTCTTCGGCAGATGGAGCGCGGCGCGGGGCTCAGGGCTTGCAGACCGCGCCCGGCTCCGCCGTCGCGGGCGCCAAGAGCTGGGGGACGGTGACGAAGGTGTAGCCGCGCTCCTTGAGCGCGCTGATGATCCCCGGGACGGCCGGCACGGTCCCGTCGTAGATGTCGTGGAGCAGGATGATGCCGTCGCGCTCGGAGGCGTCGAGGACGCGCCGGGTGATGAGGTCCGAGTCGGTCGTGGAGTAGTCCTTCGCGGTGGCACTCCACAGCACCTGTGAAAGCCCCAACTCCCGGCTGATCCGGGACACTTCCTGCGTGCCGAGAACAAGCAGTTGGGGCAGGCGCTGGTCAGCCACGCGGTGGTCGACCAGGCATGCGGGATGGTGATGGCCCTGGCGCCGTGTTCCAGGCAGGGGGCCTGGAACACGGCTGGTGGACGTATCGCAGCGCTGCAACATCAAACTCAGGGACGTAGCTGTGGCCCTGGTCGCCACCACGGAGGGCAAGAAGCTCCCGCAGGAGATGCAGCGGGAGTGGCGACGTACGTTGTGGCGCCTTCGCGCGGCGTAGCGGCGGTGGCTGCTCGCACGTCCTCAGGCGGCCACCGGTCAGCGTGTGAGCCCGCAGGGCCGTACGGCGAGGACAGCCGCAGGGCCGGTGGAAAGGGTAACCGAGGAACGGCTGCCGGGGGGGTGGGCACGAGGGCTATGCTGCGATGGACGTCCCAGACCCCGGCGTCGCCCATGCTGTTGTCGTGCTGGTGCCCGCGGGGAGTGGACGATTCGTCTGGACTGCCGCAGGCCCACCTTCGAGGCGAAGCCGGCCGGGTTCACCGCCCTGGAAACAGGGCTGCCATCCGTCCTTTCTGCCTGACCTGTAAGGCATCCGACCACGAGGAAAGCGTGCCGGGTGTGGCCGAAAGCCTCAGGCCACTCCAGCGCTGCACCAAGTGGTCACAAGAACTGAGGCACCATGCCTGTTTCTGTCAAGCTTGAACCTCCACCGGCACGACCGGGGAAGCCACGCGACCACCACTCTGGCGGGTGAACTTGACCTGGAGACGGCACCCTCTGTGCGCGTGATGACCGAGGACTGTCTGCGGGACGGAATCCGTGCGCTCGACATCGACCTGACCCTCCTCACCTTCTGCGATGTCAGCGGCCTCAATGCCTTCCTGACCGCTGCTCAGCTCACCACCACAGCCGGCGGGTGGCTGCGGCTGCGCCACCCGAGTCCGATGCTGACCCGCCTCCCGGATCTGACCGCCACCGGCTTCCTCCTGTACGACCGGCCCCTGGTACCCGCGCTGTCTGTCGCCGTTACGGACGACCTGGCAGTCGCGCGTCCCACGTCGCTGGCCTCATGACGGGTCGGGGAGCACGACCAAGAGCCAGCCCGACCCAGCCGGCACGGGGCGAGGTGGTGGCGGGTGATCAGTGACCGCATGGTCGGGGTTCTGCGCCTGCTGCAGTCCGACGACGGCTCCGGCCAGGTCGCTGATGTCACCGCGGCCGGCGCCGCCGCCCTGGGCGTGGACGGCCTCGCGGTCTCCCTGGTCACCGAGGGCGACCTCACCGAGCTCCTGTGGTGTTCGGACGCGGCGACACGCCGCTTCGAGGACCTTCAGCTCACCCTCGGGGAGGGGCCTGGGCCCGACGCGGCCCGCACCGGTGCGATGGTGTGGGTGCCCGACCTGGCCGGCGTTCGCCTTGCGCGCTGGCCCGCGCTGGCCATGGAGGCCCTCGGCCTGCCTACCCGTGCGGTCTTCTGCTTCCCGATGGGGATCGGCGCGATCCGCACGGGTGTCCTGACCGTCATACGCGTCACCCCGGGCCCGCTCACCGCACAGCAGACCGATGACGCGCTGATCCTGGCCGACGCGCTTACCGCCCGGTGCCTGAGCGGTGGCGAGACACCCGTGGACGTCGCCGGCACTCTGCAGCACGCCGTGATCCACCAGGCGACGGGCATGGTCAGCGTCCAACTCGCCCTGCCCCTGGCCCAAGCCCTTCTTCGGCTGCGCGGGCATGCTTACAGCAGTGGGCGCTCCATCACCGACATCTCCCACGACGTGGTGGACCGGCGGCTTCGTCTGGGCCGCAACGGCAACGGCAACGGCACGCCCCCGACCGTCGTAGACAAGGACTGATCGACATGCCCCGCGAACAACGGCTCACCGAGGTCTTCGTGGAAGTCGCGGACTCCCTGACCGACGACTTCGACCTCATCGACTTCCTCCAGCAGCTCTCGGTGCGCTGCATGGAACTGCTGGACGTGGCGGCGGTCGGCATCCTGCTGGCAGACCAGCACGACAGGCTGCAGACCATCGCCGCCTCCGACGAACACACCCGGCTGCTCGAACTCTTCGCCCTGCAGCACGGCCAAGGCCCCTGCGTGGAGTGCTACAAGAGCGGCCGGGCCCGCACCAACATCAGCCTCACCGATCCGAAGACCACGGCGAACTGGCCGCAGTTCGCCACCCGCGCCCACGCGACCGGCTTCGTGGCCACCAACGCACTCCCGCTACGGCTACGCGGCCGCGTGATCGGCGCACTCGCCCTGTTCCAGACCGACCCCAACCCCCTCACTGATCAGGACGTCACCCTCGCCCAGGCCCTGGCAGACATCGCGACCATCGCCATCCTGCAACAGCGCACCCTGGACCACAGCCACATCGAGCGTGCCCAACTCCAGTACGCCCTCACCAGCCGCATCGTCCTGGAACAGGTCAAGGGCATCCTCGCGGAACGCTGGAACATCTCGGTCGACGAGGCGTTCACCGCCTTCCGTTCGTACGCCCGCGCCCACCGACGTCAGCTCGCACAGCTCGCGCGCGAGATCGCCGACGGCGACTTCGACACCACCCTGATCCCCCACCCGGCCATCGCACCTCCCCGGCGCTGAGCGGCGCCTCATGTGCGCGCTTCGTGGCAACGGCATGACGGATGCGAGCACTCATACGGCATGAACGGCGCTCGATGGGGGGCATGAGACCAGAGCGTCGGGACGTACGCCTCCGTGCGGATCTCGTCCAGGAGATCCTCGGGAATCGCCATCGTTACCTTCTTCGCCGCCATACATACTCTCGGTATCGCGCTGCTTACTCGTGCGCTCAGTCCCGGGGGCTGCCCGGCCCGCACTCGGCACGCAGGCGCGTGTACCCGGAGATGATCTCCTCGGTGTCGCCGTCGAAGGGGGTTCCGTTGGCCGGATCGGGGTTCGGTCCGGTCGGCGGGGTGGCTCCCAGCCTGGCGCTCAGGTCGACGGTCGCCGGAGCCACCGCTGTACGGTCGCTCGTGTTCCGGCGGTGCGACACGCCGACGGGCAGGCGTGGAGGCGGGACCGGGGCGGCGGCAAGGCGCCATTGGGCTCCGAACCGGAACCGGTACTGCACGTGCCCCAGAATGGCGCATTGCGAGGGACGCCCGCCTCCGGGGGCAGAAACCCGCTTTTGAGAGAAGGCGATGTCCTGTGGCTCGGCCCGTCGACGGGAAGCCGAGGGGGCGAAATGCCGCTCATGTCAGCAGTGAATGAGACCAGGACTGAGACCGAGGCGCGCCGAGAACCCCGGCCGCTGAGCGGTCCGGGGTTCTCGTTTCGCCTGTTCAGGCGGGTGCGGAGGAAACGAGATTCGAACTCGTGAGGGGTTGCCCCCCACACGCTTTCCAAATGTTCGTCTGGGGGTTCCGGGGCGTACAGGAGCGTTGCGTTCTGACCTGCGATGCAGCGGATGCGGGTGGGGTCTGTGAACGGTGCTGTACGCAGTTGAACGCGACCAGAACTGCAACCAGCGGGGCCCAAGCCCTTGCTCACGCCCTGCGCCAGGCGCTGAGTAGTTCCTCAGGACCGTACGCCGCTTGGAGCCCGGAACAGCTGGTCCCGTTGCGGGAGATCGCCACGAGCGGTACCGGCTCATCGGTGATCGCTGCCCGGTGCTTCTGCAGCGCGGCCAGGTCATGGCTGTCGAACGTGGAGTTCTCCAGCCACTTGACCGAGCCGAGGAAGAGCAACTGTTTGGCCACTGGCTGCCGGTCGGCGCCCACCAGGTCGATTTCGACATCGTTGCTGCGGGTCCAGTACCCGCCGATCGCCGGGGCGCCGGGCAGGAATCCGTCCGGCAGGAGACGGGCGAGGGACTCCCGGACCAAGGGCTCGATCGCGCGGCCACGCCAGCTCGTCCACTGCTCCTTGATCCGGCTCAGGGTGAGATCCCCCCTCATTCGCTCGATCTCCGCCATGTGCGGATCCAGGAACGCGAGCCAGAACCGGAGATAGGGGTCGGCCACTCGATAGCGGCGCTCCTTCGACGGTCGCAGTGAGAGGGGCAGCTCGGCTGCCACTACGCGTTTCTCGGTCAGGACATCCGTGGCTCGCGTGAGCGTGGTGTGGGCGATGCCACCGGCGGCGCGCGCGATGTTGGTGAAGGTTCGCTCCCCTGTTCCGATGGCCCGCAGGACTTCCCTGCTCATCGCCTGCGGTGGAAACTCCGCGGCCAGTGAGCGCTCGGCGGAGACCAGCAGCGCCGAGATCGGGTTGCCCAGCGCCTCGCTGAGGAACTCCCAGACGTCCGCTCCGGCCCGCCACTCCGCGCAGATCAGCGGGAGACCACCCGTGATCAGGGCGGCGTCGAAGGCAGCCGCTGGGGGAAGGCTGAGCATCTCGCCGATGTCGGCCGGGTTCAGCGGCCCCACGACCATTTCCCGTCCCCGCTGATGGAAGGGGCGGTCGTAACTGTTCAGGGCCTCCATCATCGACAGGTCGGACCCGACCAGGAGGAGGAGTACGGGTTTGCGGCTGAGCAGGCGGTCCCAGGCCCGCTGGAGCATCCCCTCGAAGGCGTCGATGCGGTCCATGAGGTACGGCACCTCATCGATGACGACCACGCTCGGGCTGTCGTCGGGCAGGATCTCCGCAAGCAGCCTGAACGCCGCATTCCACTGCGCCGGGGTCTCCTCCGAGAACAGTTCCCGCTCCGGCAGGGTGGATCTGGCGACGGAGTCAAGCAGCTCCGTCAGTTCGTCCTCCGCTGTGCCGCCCGCCGCGGTGAAGAAGAGGTGCGGTGTCTCCGTGCGCCGGAGGAACTCCTCGACGAGGCTGGACTTGCCGACCCGCCGTCTTCCCCGCATGAGGATGCATTGCCCCGGTTTCGCCGACCCGGCGGCATCGCCTACTGCTTGGAAGGCGTTGCGGAGCACGCTCAGCTCGCGGCCCCGCCCGATGAAACGATGCATGGGGTACCCCCGTAGGTGATAGTAGCGATAGGGATACTATCTTCATCGCTACTATCACGCCTCTCATTCGGGCATGACGTCGTGGATGCGGGAGAGGGTGAAGACGCGTTCGGCATCCCGCAGGTGACACCAGGCTTCGAGGTAGGGCGGGTCGAGGGTGAGCCGGCTGAGAGTGCGTACGGTTCGACTGCCCGAGGTGGCGACGTACTCGACGGTGATGGCTTGAACGGCGTCGACGGCATGGGCGAGCTGCCGGACATCGCTGTACGTCAGGTTCTTCGCGTACCCGGCGACGATCTCCTCGGTGTCCGTGCCGTAGGGGACACCGGTCCCGAACGGGTCGGGGGCCGGGAGGGTCGGCGGTGCGGTCAGCAGCCGGGCGGCCAGTACACGCGGCTCGACCGCGGCGGGCGCGGCTTCCGGTGGATGGCCGGCCGTGCTCCGGCGGCTGGGCTTTCCGCTGGTACCACGTGGGGCCGGAATGGGAGTGGAAGCCCGGTGAGGCTGGACCTTCTCGATGCGTAGCGTTCCCCCGGCCGTCTCGGCCACGGGGGCGTAGCCCTCGGCGCGGAGCGCGGTGAGGGTGGTCTCCAGCGGGCTGCCGCTGACCAGGACCGTTGGGGCGAGCTGCCGCAGGCCGAGCTTGGAGAGTGCGCGGTGGACGGCGATTTCGGCGAGGAGCGCGGGCTCGTCGCCGTGAAGGACGCAACCGGCAGGGGTGATGCGTACCCGCCCGTGCCGCCGTGCGGTGTCGGCGATGAGATAGGTCAGAGGCTGGGGCAAGGCTGTGGTGTCGACGGCGGCCAGATCGGCGGTGATGCCGTCAGCGGTGTGGCCGGCGTCCAGGGCCCGGCGGATGCTGCCGGCGCTGAACCGCCACACCGACGCCGTGCCGCTGGTCTCCCGGGCGGCCACCGAATCCAGGAGCGCGGCGAGTCGCGCGGTCGGTGTACCGGTGACGACGGCGGTGAGGTCGGCGCCGATCCGCGCCGTTGTAGTGGCCAGGGGCAGCAGTCGTCGGGCCGTGGCGCTCAGCTTTTGCGCGGCGTCGGCGGCCAACAGGTGGGCACCGAGGGGGGACAGAACGCCGCGAGCCAGCACACCGAGCAGCTCTGCCTCGCGGATCACGGCGCCGAACGGGGTTGTTTCCTCGGGCGAGGTGTCGGCGAGCGGGCGATGCCAGGCCACGAGCGGTCCCAGATCCGAGGCGGCACGCATGCCCCGCCCCGCCGGGAGCTCCTCCGCTGCGACGAGCAGCCCGTGGCGGGCCTGCACGCAGCCGTTGCAAGGAGGTGCACCCGCGAGTGCGGGGAGTGCTTTGTTGTCCTCGTCGCGGGCCCGGCTAGGTGTGAGCGGTAGGTTCCGCCAGGCTTGAAGCAGCACGGCGAACCGTTCCGCGGGCTCCTGTTCCGCCCAGGCGTCGTACGCCTCGGTGGGCGGCACGCGATCGCCGTCCCGGGCCAGCAGCCCAGCGGCGTACGCGGTCTCCAGAGTGAGCCGTACGACGGCGTCGTCGGCCTGGGCGGCCTTGCCGATCCGGGCCAGTTCACGCGCGCCGATCCCGCCCGACTTCAGCCGGGCCGGTGGAGCCGTCGCGCAGGTCGACAGGACCGAGGCCGCATGGGCCGCGAACGACGTGGCGGCGACCGCGGCCTCCCGCTCCACCTCCGAGGGGGTCACCGACACCAGTGGTGCGACAGGTGGGAGGGGCTCGAACGGCGCGTGCCAGCCGGGTCCGCGCACGGCCAGGGCCACCTCGACCGGCATGCGGGTGGGCCCGTACCGGTGGCGGTCCTGAAGAAGAAGTCCCCGGTCGAACGCCCATCGGGCGCCCGGTTGGAGGCCGGGGCCAGGAGCCCCGAACGCGATGAACAGCGGCTGATCCGGTGCGGACCTCGCGCGGTGTTCAAGCAACTTTCGTGTGGTCGCTGGTGCTCGCGCCACCACCGCGGCGATCCGTTCCGGGTCACTGTGGTGTTCCACCAGGGCCGCGAGTCGCTGCTGCTTGGTGCCGGGCGGCCTGATGTCCAGGGCCGCCAGCATGCCGCGCAGTTCCTCCGAGGTCGTGCCCGCCAGTAGCTCTTGCAGCGGGGCGTCCAGGCCCAGGGGCGCGTCCCACGCCTGCCGCAGGGGTGCCGGCATGCGGAGCGTCCCGTTGCTGTCCGGCCAGACGAGCGCGTGATCGGACAGCGCCTCCAGGATCATGTCCAGCGAGCGTGCCGCCGCGAGTGTCGTCGCGCCGAGCAACTCCGCGAGGCTGTCCCGTGTCGCTCGGGTTCCCAGGGCCGCCAGGGCCTCAGCAGCCTGTAGGCACGGCAGCGTGAGTTGTGGCAGGACGAGTGCCACGGACCCCGGGCGCTGGAGACGGTCTGCCAGTTCCCCCACCGAGCGCGGTTCCGGATGGGACGCGGTGTCCTTCCGGACTGCGAGCACGCGTGCAAGGCGGGAGCCGTCGAGGTCGCTCAGCCATGTTACGAGCGTCGACCGAGATTTCATGTGGGGTGCACCTCGACAAATCAGGGAACGCCGCAACAGGACCGGAGCCGGTCCGGCACGGACTCAAGGATGACGCATTCCCATGATCCGCGGGTGCCGTACGCGGACAGATGCCCGTCGCCTCGCTGGCGCCTCGAGGTCCAGCGGCACCAGGTCTGGCCATGAGTACGCCGAAATGTCTTGAATGTGTCGATATAAACGCAACCAGAAGTGCAACCACTACACGCCGAAGGGCCGAGCCACAATTGCGGCTCGGCCCTTCGTTTCGCCTGTTCAGGCGGGTGCGGAGGATACGAGATTCGAACTCGTGAGGGGTTGCCCCCAACACGCTTTCCAAGCGTGCGCCCTAGGCCACTAGGCGAATCCTCCGCCGCAAACAATACAAGACGCTGAGGGGTGCTCGCGAACGCGTTCCCGGTAGCCGGAACCCGGGTCGTTTTCCGGGGGGACCATCCGCTAGGCTGGGGGCCAGCCCCTCACGTGGCGCTATCTCACCGAACTCCCCCAGGGCCGGAAGGCAGCAAGGGTAAGTGGGCTCTGGCGGGTGCGTGGGGGGCGCTTTCGTTTGCGCGGGAACAGTTGTCAGTGGGTCCCGATAACCTCGTATACGTGTCGTCCCTTGCGCTGTACCGCCGCTACCGTCCCGAGTCGTTCGCCGAGGTCATCGGGCAGGAACATGTCACTGCCCCGCTCCAGCAGGCCCTGCGTAACAACCGGGTCAATCACGCGTACCTGTTCAGCGGGCCGCGCGGCTGTGGAAAGACAACCAGTGCGCGCATCCTGGCCCGCTGTCTGAACTGCGTGGAGGGGCCCACGCCCACGCCCTGCGGTGTATGCCAGTCCTGCCTCGATCTGGCTCGTACCGGGCCCGGATCCATCGATGTCATCGAGATTGACGCGGCCTCGCACGGTGGTGTGGACGACGCCCGTGACCTGCGGGAAAAGGCCTTCTTCGGCCCGGCGGGCAGCCGGTACAAGATCTACATCATCGATGAGGCGCACATGGTCACCCCGGCGGGCTTCAATGCCCTGCTGAAGGTGGTTGAGGAGCCGCCGGAGCATCTGAAGTTCATCTTCGCCACGACCGAGCCCGAGAAGGTCATCGGGACGATTCGGTCGAGGACTCACCATTACCCGTTCCGGCTGGTGCCGCCGGGGACGCTGCGCGACTACCTCGGTGAGGTGTGCGGCAAGGAGGACATCCCCGTCGAGGACGGGGTGCTTCCGCTGGTCGTGCGGTCCGGGGCCGGGTCCGTGCGTGACTCGATGTCCGTCATGGACCAGTTGCTCGCCGGAGCGGCCGAAGACGGTGTGACATACGCCATGGCCACCGCCCTCCTCGGCTACACGGAGAGCTCCCTGCTCGACTCGGTCGTGGACGCCTTCGCGGCGGGCGACGGAGCCGCCGCGTTCGAGATCGTGGACCAGGTCATCGAGGGCGGCAACGATCCGCGCCGGTTCGTCGCCGACCTGCTGGAGCGGCTGCGGGACCTGGTGATCCTGGCCGCCGTGCCGGACGCGCGGGAGAAGGGCCTGATCGACGCGCCCTCGGACGTCGTGGAGCGCATGCAGGCACAGGCCTCGGTGTTCGGCGCGGCCGAGCTGAGCCGCGCGGCGGACCTGGTCAACACCGGGCTCACCGAGATGCGCGGCGCGACGTCGCCGCGGCTCCAGCTGGAGCTGATCTGCGCCCGGGTGCTGCTGCCCGCAGCCTTCGACGACGAGCGTTCGTTGCAGGCCCGGCTGGACAGGCTGGAGCGCAACGGCGGCGCGTTCATGGCCGCGGCGCCCGGCCCCCCCATGGGGTACGTGCCGGGGCCGGAGACGCAGGCACATGCGGCCGTACGGGCGGAGGCCCCCCCGGCGGCTGCGGCGATGCCCGCCCCGATGGCCCCCGCCCCCGTCGCCCCGGCCATGCCCGCCCCGGCCGCTCCTCCGGCCGCCCCCGCTCCCGCGGTGGAGCCCGCGCGCCGGCCCGGTGGCTGGCCGACGGCCTCGGCGCCGGGACAGGGGCCGATGACGCCCCCGCCCGCCGGGCCCCCGCAGGCCGGGCCCGCGCCGACGGCCCCGGCAGGCGCCCCGGCCCCCGCCGCCGCACCCACAACGGGCGGCCAGGGCATTTTGAACGTGCAGAGCATGTGGCCCGGCGTCCTGGAGGCCGTGAAGAACAAGCGCCGCTTCACCTGGATCCTGCTCAGTCAGAACGCCCAGGTGACCGGCTTCGACGGGACGACCCTGCAGATCGGTTTCATCAACGCCGGCGCCAGGGACAACTTCGCGAGCAGCGGCAGCGAGGATGTCCTCAAGGAGGCGCTCGCCGAGTCCTTCAACGTGAAGTGGAAGGTCGAGGCGCTCGTCGACCCGACCGGCGGCGGCGCCCAGCCGTCGCCCGGTGGCGCCGGAGGCGGCTTCGCCGGGCGGCCGCCCGCCCCGGCCCAGCCGCCCGTCCAGGCCCCGCGCCCCGCCCCGGCGGCCTCCCAGGGCCAGCCTGCCGCACCCCAGTCGCAGGACCGTCAGGCGCAGCAGCAGCAGCAGCAGCCCCAGTCCCAGCCGCAGGGGCAGCAGGCGCCGCAGGGGGCAGCGCCCGAGTCCTCCTACGGCTCGGACGCACCCCCGCCGCCCCGGGTCGCGATCGAAGACGACGTACCGCAGGAGGACGACGCGGACCTCGTCGACTCGGCGCTGTCCGGTCACGACCTGATCATGCGGGAGCTGGGCGCGACGGTCGTCGAGGAGTTCAACAACGAGTAGGGCAGGACCGCCGGGCGAGCTGCCCGGCGGGGGGACCCCGGTGCGCGGGCTAGGCTGCACCCCGTGAAGGTCCTCGTCATCGGCGGCGGCGCCCGCGAACACGCCCTGTGCCGCTCTTTGTCCCTCGATCCCGACGTCACCGCGCTGTACTGCGCCCCCGGCAACGCAGGAATCGCCGAGGTGGCCGAGTTGCGCCCGGTCGACGCCCTCGACGGCGCTGCCGTGGCCCGGCTCGCCACCGAATTGGGCGCCGGCCTCGTTGTCGTCGGTCCGGAGGCACCGCTGGTCGCCGGGGTCGCCGACGCCGTGCGCGCGGCGGGCATCCCGTGCTTCGGCCCGTCCGGGGAGGCCGCCCGCCTGGAGGGTTCCAAGGCCTTCGCCAAGGACGTGATGGCCGCGGCGAACGTCCCCACCGCCCGCAGTTATGTCTGCACCACCCCCGAAGAGATCGACACCGCGCTGGACGCCTTCGGCGCTCCCTACGTCGTCAAGGACGACGGCCTCGCCGCAGGCAAGGGCGTGGTCGTCACCAATGATCTCGAAGAAGCTCGCGCACACGCGCTGGCCTGCGACAACGTGGTCATCGAGGAGTTCCTCGACGGCTCCGAGGTGTCGCTTTTCGCGATCACCGACGGCGTGACCGTCCTCCCGCTGACGCCCGCGCAGGACTTCAAGCGCGCCCGTGACGGCGACGAGGGTCCGAACACCGGCGGCATGGGCGCGTACTCCCCGCTCCCGTGGGCCGATCCCAAGCTGGTCGACGAGGTCATGCAGAGCGTGCTGCAGCCCACCGTCGACGAGTTGCGCCGCCGCGGCACGCCGTTCTCGGGGCTGCTTTACGCGGGCCTCGCGATCACCTCGCGCGGGGTGCGGGTCATCGAGTTCAACGCCCGGTTCGGCGACCCTGAGACCCAGGTGGTGCTGGCCCGGCTGAAGACCCCGCTCGCGCGGATCCTGCTGGGCTCGGCCAACGGCACGCTCGACACCGAACCCCCGCTGAACTGGCGCGACGATGCCGCTGTGACCGTCGTCATCGCCTCGCACAACTACCCCGGCACGCCCCGCACCGGAGACCCGATCGAGGGTCTCGACGCGGTGGCGGCCGAGGACGCGCCCGATGCGTACGTCCTGCACGCCGGGACCAGGCAGGACGGCGACGCCGTCCTGAGCGCGGGCGGCCGGGTCCTCTCCGTGACGGCGACGGGAACGGACCTGACGCAGGCCCGCGAGCGCGCGTACGCGGCGGTGGCCAGGATCCGGCTCGACGGGTCGCAGCACCGTACGGACATCGCGCAGAAGGCGGCCTCCGAGGCCTGAGCACCGCCGCGGGGTCCGGGCACTGCCGGGCCCCGCGCTGCCGGGCTCGTGCGATCCCGGGCCCGGCGCGAGCTGACCCGGGCCCGGCCTCGTCCTACCCCGGCACGAGCGGTCCCGCCCTGCCCGAGCCCGGCACGAGCGGTCCCGCCCTGCCCGAGCCCGGCGCGATCGGACCCCGGACCTTGTGCGAGCCCGGCACGACCGCACCCCGGACCTTGTGCGAGCCCGGCACGACCGCACCCCGGACGGGCCTGGCCCTGGCACGGCCGAGCCCTTTCCGCAACGCCGCCCCCGGCCCCCTGACGTCAGCACCTTTAGCCAAAGCCATTCCATCGAGTGACCGCTGGGCCATCCGGCTGACGCATGTCGAACCCCCAACTAGGGTGCGGCGAAAGCGTTCCGGCACATGGCCCACCGGCATTGCGATGTCAGTGGTCGGTGCCACAGTGGGGGAGTGAGCAAGCCGTCGCAGGGCGAAGGGGGTGACGTCCGGCTGTGTCCGGTACCGGATTGAGTGTGGAGAAGGGCGTGCGGTCCGCGCGTTCCAGAGCGCTGTCCGTGCTGCGGATCCGCAGCACGGCACTGGCCGTCGCCCTGCTGCCCGCGGCTGTCGCCGTTGTGCTGCTCGTGGGAGGTGCCACGGGCCATATCGGCGGCGGTAGTTGGGACGCGGCGCGCTGGGCGGTGACCGTCGGCGCGGTGGTGGTGCTGCTGGCCGCGGCCGCCGTCGCGGCCGTGATCGTGCGGGCACGGCCGGCCGTCAGTCCGACGGTGGAAATCGCCGAGTCGTCCGCCCCCGATCTGTACCGCTTGGTGCGGGACCTGGCGGACCGCCTCGACGTGCCCGCGCCGTCGGCCGTGGCGCTCACGCCCGACTGCGACAGCTGGCTGGAGGACCGTACGCATCCGGCTTCGGCGTCCCCGTCCCTGCCGGCCCGCGGCCGGCGCAGGACGATGGCCGCTCCGGTGCTGGTCATCGGCTCGCCCTTCCTGTGGTGGATGCGGGTGGCCGAGCTGCGGGCGGTGCTCGCGCCGGTCGTCGCCGGTACGGGCCCCTCCGCACACCCCGACATAGCCGCCGCCCGTCGCTTCGTGCGCGGGCTCGACGCCGCGGTCGCGGTCTCCGCCCGGCCCGGACAGGGCGCGATACGCAAGATCCCGCTCGCCTTCGTCGGCTGGGTGTCCCGGCTGCTGCTGCGCGCCTGCCGGGTGCACGCTGCGGAGATGGAGCGGGGCGTCGCCGCCGCCGCGTCCGAGCGGGCGCTGACCGTGGACTACGGGCTGCGGATCGTCGCGCAGGAGCAGGTCGGCCTCGCATACGCGGGCTGGGACCGGCTGCTGACCCGGGTCGCGCTGCCCGCCTGGCGGATGGGCCGCTGGCCGTCCCGCCTCGACGCGGGCGTGGTCTCCGCCCTCACCGAGCTCTCCCGGCGCGACCGCCTCGCCGAGGGCTTCACCTCCCGGCTCGGCGAGCGCCCCGCGTGCGATCTGCTGGAGGAGCCCGGCGCGGTCGACGAGGCCACATCGCTCCTCGCCGCCCGGCTCTTCCACGGCGGGCCCGCGGAGCCGGGCCCCGACTGGTCGCCGGTGGACTGGCAGCAGTACCCGGAAGAGGTCGTCGACCGGAAGTGGCGCGCGGACGCGGCACGCCTGCACCGGGTCCTGGACGAGATGGGCGTACGACGCCCCCCGGACCCGGCGGATCCCGCGGGCCCGACGCTGGCCCGGGTCATCGCACACCTGACGCTGGATCGCGGCGCGGCCGACGGCCACGACAGCGCTGACGACGCGGACGCGGAAGCCGTTGAGTGCAGTGCCGCGGAAGGCCCTGAGGGCAGCGACGCGAAAACCGGCCGGTACTACGGCGCGGAGGCCGGCCGGTTCGTCGACGCGGAAGTCGGCGTGGGCATCGACGTGGAAGCCCTTGAGGGCATCGATACGAAGGCCGGTGAGGGCGGCGGCTCGGAGGTCGGCGAGGCGCTGGCCGCGTGCATCAGCGCCGAAGTGGCCCGCGAGGAAACGGCGGCGCCGCCCGTCGCGCCGAGCGGCTTCACCGACGAGGACCTTTGGGACATGGGGCCCCTCCCGCTCTTCCCGCTCCAGCCGCCGCGTACGGGGCGTGAGCTGCTCGCCGACCACGTCACGGCGATGGTCTGCTGCGCCGCCGTCGACACGGCCGGCGCGGCCCCCGGCCTGGACTGGCTCGACGGGCCGACGCTCCTCGTCGACGGTGAGCGTCGGGCGGACCTGGCGGGCCGGGTGCTGAGCCTGGTCGAGGACGGTGACGCGGAGCCGCTGCGTGAGTGGCTGGCGTCGGTCGGCGTCCGGCCGGAGAAGCCGGTCCGGCTGGTCTGAGGGGCGGGCGGTCCGCAGCCGGGTTGCCGGCCGGATCCCCGCCGCCCGGCGCCGGACCTCACCCCGCCGCCGTCGGCCTCCCGCCACTTCTCCCCGCCCTCTCCCGAAGCTGGGGGGAGGGTTCCTGGCCTCATGCGGCCCAGGGGTCCCAGGCACTCGGGCGCCGTGCCCCGAGCACTCAGGCACCCAAGCGCCCACGCACTCAGGCGCCCAGCCATCCCGTACACCCCAGCCATCCCGTACACCCCAGCCATCCCGTACACCCCAGCAATCTCAGGAGTCCCCTACACCTCAGCCGTCTCCAACGACCCGGAGGTCCTGCGGGCACGTTCCCGAACACCGCACAGGCCGGGATTCGGCCCCTCCGCCCGCCGCCCCCGCCCAGCACGCACCCCCAACCACCGGACTCCATCGTCCCGTTCACGTCAATTCGCGACGAAGGGTGACGGAGTGCGTGCGTTATGTGATGTGCTGGGGCAAGAGCTGACAGGTGGAGCACCACTGTTGTCCAGGGGGATCGAGGGAGGGAAGCGGCATGGGGGCGGAGTACAGCAGGCGCTGGGAATCGGGCGCCCTCGCACATGCTGTTTCGGATCCCTTCGGGCAGGGGCCGCTGCCCTGGCTGCGCGGCGGCGAGCACTACTTCGGCGACAGCGGGCAGGTGATCCCCTGGTACGCGGAGCAGCCGGAGTTCGGCGACCACGTCGACCACATCGACAAGGCCACCGGGGCCAGGATCCCGCGTCCCCGCGGCGCCACCACCGGCACCCCCCGCACCGCCGACGACGTACGCCAGCAGATCAAGGGCTTCGTGTCCCCCGGCGCCGCGGCACCGGGGGAGGCGATCGACTTCCACATCACGGTGGACCCGCCCCAACAGTTCTCGGTCGACATCTACCGCATCGGCCACTACAGCGGCGACGGCGCGGCCAAGATCACCACCAGCCCGCGGCTCTCCGGCATCGTCCAGCCGCCCCCGCTCACCGCCGATCGCACGGTGTCCTGCCACCACTGGTGGCTGTCCTGGCGGCTCCAGATCCCGACGTACTGGAACATCGGCGCGTACGTCGCCGTCCTCACCACCGCCGACGGCTACCGCTCACACGTCCCCTTCACGGTCCGCGACGACCACCCCGCCGACCTGCTCCTGCTCATGCCCGACATCACCTGGCAGGCGTACAACCTCTACCCCGAGGACGGCCGCACGGGCGCCAGCCTCTACCACGCCTGGGACAGCATGGGCCGGCTCCTCGGCGAGGAGGACGCGGCGGTCACGGTCTCCTTCGACCGCCCGTACGCGGGCGCGGGCCTGCCGCTGCATGTCGGCCACGCGTACGACTTCATCCGCTGGGCCGAGCGCTACGGCTACGACGTGGCCTACGCCGACGCCAGCGACCTGCACGCGGGCCGCATCGACCCGACCCGCTACCGGGGCCTGGTCTTCCCGGGGCACGACGAGTACTGGTCGGTCCCGATGCGCCGCACCGCCGAGCTGGCCCGCGCCGCAGGCACCTCCCTCGTGTTCCTCTCCGCCAACACCATGTACTGGCAGGTGGAGCTGAGCCCGTCGCCGTCCGGCACCGCCGACCGTCTGCTCACCTGCCACAAGCGGCACGGCCCCGGCAAGTCCGCGCTGTGGCGGGAGGCGGACCGCCCCGAGCAGCAGCTGATGGGCATCCAGTACGCCGGGAGGGTCCCCGAGCCATGCCCCTTGGTCGTGCGGAACGCGGGCCACTGGCTGTGGGAGGCGACCGGCGCCGTCGAGAACGACGAGATCGACGGTCTGGTCGCGGGCGAGGCCGACCGGTACTTCCCACGTACCGCCCTCCCCGAGCACCAGGGCCGCATCCTGCTCGCCCATTCGCCGTACCGCGACGGCGCGGGCACCCGCCGCCACCAGGAGACCTCCCTCTACCGGGCCCCCAGCGGCGCCCTGGTCTTCGCCTCGGGCACCTTCGCCTGGTCCCCGGCCCTGGACCGCCCGGGACACGTCGATCCCCGGGTGCAGCGGGCGACGGCCAATCTGCTCGACCACATCTGCAAACGGGACTGAGAAGCGACTGAACTGACAGGGCCGGAGCGACGGGGCCGAGGACCCGCCCGGGCGGCCCCGGCCCGCATGCGGGAGAATCAGCAACGCTCCTGGATCAACCTACGCGGAGGAACCGTGTCCGGATTCGTAGAAAAGCCCGAGCCGCTCCAGCTCCCGGGCCTGACCCACCTCCACACGGGCAAGGTGCGTGACCTCTACCAGAACGAGGCGGGCGACCTCGTGATGGTCGCCAGCGACCGCATCTCCGCGTACGACTGGGTGCTGCCCACGGAGATCCCCGACAAGGGGCGGGTGCTGACCCGGCTCTCCCTCTGGTGGTTCGACCATCTGGCCGACATCGTCCCCAACCACGTCATCTCCGCGGAGCTGCCGCCCGGCGCCCCGGCGGACTGGGCGGGACGCACCCTCATCTGCAAGTCGCTGAAGATGGTGCCGGTCGAGTGCGTGGCCCGTGGCTACCTCACGGGCTCCGGCCTCGTCGAGTACCGGCAGACCCGCACGGTCTGCGGCCTCGCCCTGCCCGAGGGCCTGGTCGACGGCTCGGAGCTGCCCGCCCCGATCTTCACGCCCGCCACCAAGGCGGCCGTCGGTGACCATGACGAGAACGTGAGTTACGAGGAAGTCGCCCGCCAGGCCGGCGCCGAGACCGCCGCCCAGCTGCGCCAGGCGACCCTCGCCGTCTACGGCCGGGCCCGTGACATCGCCCGTGACCGCGGCATCATCCTCGCCGACACGAAGTTCGAGTTCGGGTTCGAGGGCGAGCAGTTGATCATCGCCGACGAGGTGCTGACGCCGGACTCCTCCCGGTTCTGGCCCGCCGCCACCTGGGAACCCGGCCACGCGCAGCCGTCGTACGACAAGCAGTACGTCCGCGACTGGCTGACCTCGGACGCCTCCGGCTGGGACCGTAAGGCCGAGCTGCCACCGCCGGCGCTCCCGCAGGAGATCGTCGACGCGACCCGGTCGAAGTACCTGGAGGCGTACGAGCTGCTCACCGGCATCCCCTGGAGCTGAGCGAGGGCCCGAGCGCACGAAGAAGGCCCCGGTCGCGTGGACCGGGGCCTTCTTACTTCACTGAGCGGACGACCAGGTTCGAACTGGCGACCTCAACCTTGGCAAGGTTGCGCTCTACCAACTGAGCTACGTCCGCGAGCACCCGAAGGCGCGGAGCTCACTATACCCAACCTCGCTCACGTGCGATGCGCACCGCCGTGTGCCGGTTCTCGGCCCCGATCTTCGACGCGGCCGACGACAGATAGTTGCGTACGGTCCCCGGCGAGAGCGCCGCCCGCTGCGCGATCTCCGCGACGGGCGCCCCGTCCGCCGCCAATTCCAGGACCTCCGCCTCGCGCGCGGTCAGCGGCGAGTCCCCCGCCGAGATCGCGTCGGCCGCCAACTCCGGGTCCACATAGCGGTTTCCGTCCCGCACGCTACGGATCAGCTCGGCCAGCCGCTGCGCGCTGACCGTCTTGGGTACGAACGCCCGCACCCCCGCTGCCAGCGCCCGCTTCAGATGCCCCGGCCGGCCGTGGCTGGTCACGATCATGCAGCGGCAGTCGGGCAGCTCGGTCCGGAGCGCTGTGGCGACACTCACACCGTCGGCGCCGGGCATCTGCAGGTCGAGCACGGCGATGTCGGGCCGGTACGCCATCGCCATCGCCAGCGCCTCGGGGCCGGTGGCAGCCTGCGCGACGACGACCAGATCGTCCTCCAGCGCGAGCAGGGCGGCGAGAGCGCCCCGGATCAGATGCTCGTCGTCGGCGAGCAGAATGCGCACGGGCGGAACGCCCGGAACAGGCGATTCAGGCGGTACGGCCGACCCCGGTGATCCAGCCGATCCAGCCGATCCAGCCGATCCAGCCGATCCAGCCGATCCGGGCGACCCCGGTGATCCAGCCGATCCAGCCGATCCAGCCGATCCGGGCGACCCCGGTGATCCAGCCGATCCAGCCGATCCGAGCGTTCCAGCCGATCCGGGCGATCCGGGCGACCCCGGTGACCCGGCCGACCCTGGCGGGACAGGCGGCACGGCCGCCCCAGGGGGAGTGGTCATCGCGGCACCCCCCGGCTCATAGGCGCCTGCGTGTCCGGCGCCGTCTCGGGGACGTCAGACGCCCGCAGCTCCGCGGGCACCTCCCGGCTCTCCGACGCCTGCGCGTCCGGCAGCGTCCCGCGGGTGCCTGAAGCCTGCGCGTCCGGCGCCATCTCGCGCGCACGCGCCACCCGCTGCTCCACCGGCACATCCCCGGCATCCCGCACCTCCCCGGAATCCCCCGCACCCCCCGCATCCCGCCCCAGCGGCACCTCCGCCGTCAGCCGGAAGCGGTCGCCGTCCCGTACGCCCGCGTTCAGCGTCCCGTCCAGCGCCGCCAGCCGTTCCCCGAGCCCTGCGAGACCGGCGCCCCGGGAGGCCCCCGCACCTCCGGCGCTCCCTGAACCCCCCGCCCCCTCAGCCTCAGCCACCACAGCCACCCCGTCGTTCTCCACGACCAGCGTGGCCACTTCATCCGTCGCCGCCAGCGAGATCACGCAGATGTTGGCGTCCCCGTGCCGCAGTACATTCGTCGCCGCCTCCCGTACGACCCACCCGAGCGCCGACTGCACAGCGGGCGGCAGGTGCTGCGTACCTTCGTCGCCGCTCACCCGGCAGTCGATGCCCGCCGCCCTCAACACCCCGCGCGCACCTTCCAGTTCGGCCCGCAGGTCGGCTTCGCGGTAGCCGCGCACCACATCCCTGATCTCGCGCTGCGCCTCCTGCGCGATCCGCTGCACCTCGGCCATCTGGTCCACGGCCTCCGGTTTGCCGCGCCGCGCGAGCTGTACGGCGAGCTCGCTCTTGAGCGCGATCACGGCCAGATTCCGCCCCATGACGTCATGCATGTCCCGCCCGAACCGCAGCCGTTCCTCCGCGACCGCCAGCCGCGCCTGCGCGCCGCGGGCCCGGTCGAGCTCCCAGATCAGAGACAGGAACCAGGCCGTGGGCCGCGCGGCGAGCAGCGCGACGAGCGCCATGATCAGGACGGCCACCGCGCAGCCCACGGCCAGCCCGGTGTCCTCCCCGACCGCGACAATCGCCCCGCCCAGGACCGCCACGACCAGCACGGTCCAGAGCAGGAGCCGCCGGACCGTCGAAAGCATGTACACGGACAGCGCGGTGGGCACCAGGGCGAACGGCAGCATCTGGGCCAGGACCGCCCCGTCACCGACGGCGCCGGATGCCTGGAGGGCCACCGCCAGCCCCGTCACGCAGACACCCAGGGCCAGGGAGATGCCCGCCGAAAGGCGAGGAACGGGCGCCGCGTCCAGATAGTGCGCGAGCGCGCGGCGCATCGTGTCCATCGCCACCGCGCACTGGGCCACCCCGAGCACCAACAGGCTCTGCCCGAGGGCAACGGCGCCGGGTTCCCGGTCCAGGGACAGCGTGATGGGGACGAGGAAGCCGGCCATGAACGACCACGGCAGCACGTACAGCGTCACGCGCGTGTACAGGTCCAGCTGTTCGGCCTGGCTCCGCTTGCGCAAGATGCGCCTCATGCCCGCTCCCACACTCATCCGCACGCTGCCGGCGCTAGCGCCGCGGCTCCCACCGGAACCACTTCTGTACGGCGAATCCTGACAGTACGGTCCAGGCCACCGCCGTGGCGACGGCGCCGAGTGCCTCGTACGCGCCCAGCTGGCCGGTCCAGCCGCCGCGCACCAGCTCCACGATCGGCGACAGCGGCAGCAGCTCACAGATCGAGGCCAGCTTGTCGGGCAGCATCTCCAGCGGTACGACCACCCCGGAGCCGGCCATCGACACCAGCATCATCGGCATGATCGTGAGCTGCGAACCCTCCGCGGACCTCGTGAGGATCGTGGTCGCCGCCGCCAGCGTGCCCGAGAGCACCATGCCGAGCAGGATCCCGGCCACCACGAGGAGGGGGTTCTCCGGCATTTCCATGCCGAGGACGGCCGCCCCCGCGACGACCAGCACCACGCACTGCACGATCCCGGCCGCGATCGTGGCGACCGCAGTCCCGGTCAGGATCTCCGTGTCCCCCGGTTCCCCGGTGCGCAGCCGCTTGAGCACCAGCTCCTCGCGCCGCACCACAAAGACCGTCACCAGCGCCGAGTACACCCCGAAGAGCAGCACGAACGCCACGGCCATCGGCATCACCGCCGAACCCATGGTCAGTCCGGCCTTCTCCAGGTCCATGTCGTCGAAGACCGGGCGCATCGCGAAGGTCAGACCGACGGGCAGCACCAGGGCGGTGAAGAGGACCGCCTTGTGCCGTACGAGCAGGGTCAGTTCGGCCCGGGTCAGTGCGGCCACCCGGCCCGTCGCGGTCGTACGCACCCGGCTCGACCCGCCCTTCGTGCCCGCCGGATCCATCGTGGTCACCGTGCTCATCGCGCCGCCACCTCTTCCCGCTCCGACGTTCCCGGCGTACCCGTCTTCGCCTCCCGTGCGATGTGCAGGAAGGCCTCGTCCAGCGAAGCGGACCGCACGTCGAGCCCGCGCAGTTCGACCCCGGCGTCCGAGGCCCAGGTCAGCAGCCCAGTGGCGGTCCGCTGGAGCGTCGCGGTGTGCAGCCGCACCCTGCGGCCCTTCCACTCGTGTCCGGTGATGCCCAGCGCCAGCAGCGGCGGCAGGTCCCCCAGGTGGTAGCCGTCGGGAAGCTCGAAGGAGATCTGCGCCGGATACGCGGCCACCACCTCGTCGACCCGGCCCTCGGCGGCGATCCGCCCCTCGTGCATGATCGCCAGCCGGTCGGCGAGCTGCTCCGCCTCCTCCAGGTAGTGCGTGGTCAGCAGGACAGTCGTCCCGCTGTCCCGCAGCTCGCGCACCAACTCCCAGGTGTCGCGCCGCCCTTCGGCGTCCAGGCCGGTCGTCGGCTCGTCCAGGAAGAGCACCTCGGGCCGGCCGATCAACGCCATCGCCAGGTCGAGCCGGCGCCGCTCACCCCCGGACAGTTGCTTCACCCGTACGCCCGCCCGCCCTCCGAGCCCCACCAGGTCCAGCGCCTCGTCCACCGGCCGCGCTCCGCTGGTGCACCCCGCCCACATGCGCCCCGTCTCGCGCACGGTCAGCTCGGACGGGAAGCCGCCTTCCTGGAGCATCACGCCGATCCGGGGCCGGACCTCGGCGCGTTCGCCGTACGGGTCGTGGCCGAGCACCCGCACCCGGCCCGCGCTCGGCCGGGACAGGCCCTCGACCATTTCCAGGGTGGAGGTCTTGCCCGCGCCGTTGGTGCCGAGCAGCGCGAAGAGCTCACCGCGCGCCACGGAGAAGGAGAGGGAACGTACGGCCTCGAATCCGCCGCCGTAGGTGCGCCCGAGCTCCTCGGCCTCGATCACATACTCGTGGGTGGTCATGTCTCCAGACTTCCGCCCGGCGGCGTCCGGCAGCAGTGCGTGTTGTCATCGGAGCTCATGACAAATGTCATCGGGGTGCGCACACGAAGAAGACCCCGGTCGCGTGGACCGGGGCCTTCTTACTTCGCTGAGCGGACGACCAGGTTCGAACTGGCGACCTCAACCTTGGCAAGGTTGCGCTCTACCAACTGAGCTACGTCCGCAGTGCAACCGGCCCGAACCTGCGGGCGGTGCGAGCATCATCCTACCGGATCCACCGGAGTGGTCGGTGAGCGATGCAGAGCGGGTGACAGGAATTGCACACTGCGCCTTCCCCCTGGAAGGGGGATGTTCTACTACTGAACTACACCCGCACGCTGCTGGGGGCCCGGCTTTTCGGCCTTGCCCTTCGGCGTGCTCCGAACTCTAGCCGACGTTCAGGGGTGCAATGCAAGTCGGTAGTTCAGCCACTCCCCGGCCGGGCTCCGGACGGCCCCCGGCCGGACCGCTGCCGGGCTCCGGCGCGACCTCGGTCGCACCTCGGTCGCCGGCCCCCGGACCGGGGACCGCGACCGAGGTGCGGACCTCAGACCGACGCCGCGGTGAAGGCCTCGTAGACCTTCTTCGGGATGCGCCCGCGGGCCGGCACGTCCATCTGGTGCGAGCGGGCCCATGCGCGGACCGCCGCCGGGTCGGGGGCGACGTCGGTGTGCCGGTAGACCTTGCCGGACCTCGACTGCTTTCGGCCCGCCTCCAGGAACGGCTCCAGGGAGGTGCGCAGTTTCTTTGCATTGGCGGGATTCAGGTCGATCTCGTACGACTTCCCGTCCAGGCCGAACGTGACCGTTTCCGCTGCTTCCCCTCCGTCGATGTCGTCGGAGAGCGTGACCACGACGCGCTGAGCCACGGATATCGGTCCTTTCCTGCGGCAACACCGCGTCTGACATGCGGCGACACCGGCCATCCGGCGGATTTGGGGCAATGCTGATTTTCTTGCTATTCCTTTGTACAGCGACAAGCATTGCATTGTGAAGCCCAGTTAATTTCATCCGCGTGTCCATGCGCAATCGGGGGCGCCCATTTTTCCTCGATTTTCCCTCGGGTTGTCGCCGCCGATACCGGAACGTGATCGGCGTCAACCGATATCTACCCGCGTAGAATTTCTGGGCGGGTACGCTGACTGAACCGCCTTACGCACCACACCACCACCGGGAGTGCCCGTGGCACGCGTCGTAGTCGACGTCATGCTCAAGCCCGAGATTCTCGACCCGCAGGGCCAGGCGGTGCAGCGTGCGCTGCCCCGGCTTGGCTTCGAGGGAATCGCGGACGTACGTCAGGGAAAGCGCTTCGAGCTGGAGGTCGAGGGACCGGTCGATGCCGCCGCCCTCGCCCGCATCAATCAGATGGCCGAAACTTTCCTCGCCAACACCGTCATCGAGGACTTCACCGTGAAGGTGGAGGAGTCGAAGTGACCGCTCGCATCGGAGTCGTCACCTTCCCAGGGACGCTCGACGACCGGGACAGCCTGCGCGCCGTCCGGATCGCGGGCGCCGAGCCGGTCTCTCTGTGGCACCGCGACAAGGACCTCAAGCAGGTCGACGCGGTGGTGCTCGCGGGAGGCTTCTCCTACGGCGACTACCTGCGGGCCGGGGCGATTTCGCGCTTCTCGCCGGTGATGGAGACCGTCATCGAGCAGGCGAAGGCCGGTATGCCGGTCCTCGGAATCTGCAACGGTTTCCAGGTGCTGACCGAGTCGCACCTGCTGCCCGGCGCGATGCTCCGCAACAATCACCTGCACTTCATCTGCCGCGACCAGAAGCTGCGGGTGGAAAGCGCGGAGACCGCCTGGACCGCCGATTACACGGCCGGTCAGGAAATCTCCGTACCCCTCAAGAACATCGACGGCCGGTACGTCGCCGACGAGCACACGCTCGACGAGCTGGAGGCCGAGGGCCGGGTCGCCTTCCGCTACCTCGACGGAAACCCGAACGGCTCGCTGCGCGACATCGCCGGCATCAGCAATGCCGCGGGCAATGTCGTCGGCCTGATGCCGCACCCGGAGCACGCCGTGGACCCGCTGGTCGGCACCGGGCGCACCGACGGCCTCGGATTCTTCACCTCGATCCTCAAGAAGCTGGTCAACGCATGAGCCTCGACACGGTCAAGCACGCGACCGAGACCCCGGACGCCGAGCAGCCCTGGGCCGAACTCGGCCTGAAGCAGGACGAGTACGCGCGCATTCGCGAGATCCTTGAGCGCCGTCCGACCGGCGCCGAGCTCGCCATGTACTCCGTGATGTGGTCCGAGCACTGCTCGTACAAGAGCAGCAAGGTCCACCTCAAGCAGTTCAGCGAGAAGGTCCCGCCGAACGACGCGATGCTCGTCGGCATCGGCGAGAACGCCGGCGTGGTGGACATCGGCCAGGGTTACGCCGTCACCTTCAAGGTCGAGTCGCACAACCACCCCTCGTACATCGAGCCCTACCAGGGCGCGGCCACGGGCGTCGGCGGCATCGTCCGCGACATCCTGGCGATGGGCGCCCGCCCGGTCGCCGTCGTCGACCCGCTGCGCTTCGGCGCGGCCGACCACCCCGACACCAGGCGCGTGCTGCCCGGTGTCGTCTCCGGCATCGGCGGCTACGGCAACTGCCTGGGCCTGCCGAACATCGGCGGCGAGGTCGTCTTCGACGAGTGCTACCAGGGCAACCCGCTGGTCAACGCCGGCTGCATCGGCGTCATGAAGCACGAGGACATCCACCTCGCCAAGGCCAGCGGCCCAGGCAACAAGGTGATCCTCTACGGCGCCAGGACCGGCGGCGACGGCATCGGCGGCGTCTCGGTCCTCGCGTCCGAGACCTTCACGGATGCGTCAGCGGCTGGCGCCGCGGGCGCGAAGCCCACCAAGCGTCCCGCCGTGCAGGTCGGCGACCCCTTCCAGGAGAAGCTCCTCATCGAGTGCACCCTGGAGATCTTCCGCGAGGACCTGGTGGACGGCATCCAGGACCTGGGCGGCGCGGGCCTGTCCTGCGCGACCTCGGAGCTGGCTTCGGCCGGGTCCGGCGGGATGCGCGTGGAACTGGACAGCGTTCCGCTGCGCGACTCCTCGCTCTCGCCCGAGGAAATCCTCATGAGCGAGTCGCAGGAGCGCATGTGCGCGATCGTGGAGCCCGGCAAGGTCGATCGCTTCATGGAGATCTGCGAGAAGTGGGACGTCATCGCGACCGTCATCGGTGAGGTCACCGAGGGCACCCAGCTGGAGATCTTCTGGCACGGCGAGCAGATCGTCGACGTACCGCCGCGGTCCGTGGCGCACGAGGGCCCGACGTACCACCGGCCTTTCGCCCGCCCGTCCTGGCAGGACGCGCTCCAGGCGGACGACGCCAACAAGCTGGCTCGGCCCACGAATTCGGCCGAGCTGCGGGGGCAGGTACTCAAGCTGGTCGGCTCGCCGAACCAGGCTTCGAAGTCCTGGATCACCGACCAGTACGACCGCTTCGTGCAGGGCAACACGGTGCTCGCCCAGCCCGAGGACGCAGGTATGGTGCGGGTCGACGAGGACACCAACCTCGGTGTCGCCATCGCGACGGACGGCAACGGCCGGTTCGCGAAGCTCGACCCGTACACCGGCGCGCAGCTCGCGCTGGCCGAGTCGTACCGCAATGTCGCCGCGTCCGGCGCCAAGCCGCTCGCCATCTCCGACTGCCTGAACTTCGGCTCCCCCGAGGACCCGGACGTCATGTGGCAGTTCGCTGAGGCGTGTCGTGGACTGGCCGACGGCTGCCAGCAGTTGGGCACCCCGGTGACCGGCGGCAATGTCTCGCTCTACAACCAGACCGGCGACACGGCCATCCACCCGACGCCCGTCGTCGCGGTGCTCGGCGTGATCGACGACGTGACGCGGCGCACCCCCGTCGCCTTCGCGGAAGAGGGCCAGCTCCTCTACCTGCTCGGCGACACCCACGAGGAACTGGGCGGCTCCGCCTGGTCGCAGGTCGTGCACAACCACCTCGGCGGCATGCCGCCCAAGGTCGACCTGGACCGCGAGAAGCTGCTCGGCGAGATCCTGATCTCGGGCTCGCGCGACGGCATGGTCGACGCGGCGCACGACCTGAGCGACGGCGGCCTGATCCAGGCCGTCACCGAGTCCTGCCTGCGGGGCGGGAAGGGCGCGCGGCTGGTCGTGCCGGACGGGCTGGACCCGTTCCTCTTCCTGTTCTCCGAGTCGGCGGGCCGGGCGATCGTGTCCGTGCCGCGCAGCGAGGAGCTCAGGTTCAACGACATGTGCGGGGCGCGTGGCTTGCCGGTCACCCGCATCGGTGTCGTGGACGGCGACGAGGTCGAGGTGCAGGGCCAGTTCAGCATCCCGCTGAGCGAGCTCCGTACGGCGCACGAGGAGACCATCCCGGGCCTGTTCGCCGACACCACCACCGCCTGACCGTACGAGCACAGTGCCCCCGCCCGGACGGTTCGGGCGGGGGCACTGTCGTCTCCCCCTTGTGCGGGATTACGTAATTACGTAAAGTTGGTGTCATGGAGCTTGAGCAGCGCGTCGCGGAGCTGGAACGACGCATCGTGGCGCTGGAGAGCACGGACCGGGAAGCCGTCGGGAGCGCCCCGGCGGTGGGCCTCGGCGACGAATTCTGGGCGCTCGAAGGGCTCAGGAGGCTGCTCGCCGGGGCCGGGGCGGCCGACGGCGGTGTGCTGTTCACCGGGGCGGTGCGACTGCCGACGGGGGAGCGGTACGAGTGGCAGGAGGGCGCGCTCACCGAAGGCGTCCTCGACACCGACTGGGCACGGGCCGCCGAGTGCTTCGCCGCGCTCGGGAACCCGGTCCGGCTGCGGCTGCTGCGCGAGATCCTCGGAGGTCGGCGCACCGCCGCCGAGCTGACCGAGCTCGACGAGGTCGGCACGACCGGCCAGATCTACCACCACCTGCGCCAACTGACCGGCGCGGGCTGGCTGCACACGGCCACGCGAGGGCGTTACGAGGTGCCCGCGGGCCGGGTGGTGCCGTTGCTGGTGATGCTGGCCGCGGCTGCCTGACAACCCCGTAACCCTGGCGATCAAGGGGGAACCATGACCGCGGCACGTCTGTTCGCGAACCTGTACCGCTGCCTCGCGGTGGCATTCTTCGCACGCGTCGTCGCAGCGGTATTCGCCGACCATCCCTTCGCCCTCTGGTGGGTGGCGCTGCCCCTGCTCGCGGCTTACGACCTCGGGGGCAATAGTGCGCGGGCTCCCGACGCCCTGCGCCTCCGACTCCGCCTCCGACTCCGGCGTTGTCGTCGGTCGACGACGCTCCGCGTCGCCTCCCTCCTCCGCCTTGGACGCGAAGCCGCAGGACGCCGCTCGCTGATCCACGCTCCATGGCCCCCGAGGTCGTTACGCCGTCACCATTGCCCGGGGCCGCATCGCCCACCGCCGCACGGCCGGCCGGGCCGCGGCACCCCGTCGAGGTCGCACAACCGGTCACCGGCCGTTGGCTGGCGCTCAACAGCCCGGCCGACAAGACCCCGAGCCACGGCACGCACCAGTACGGCCAGACCTTCGCGATCGACATCGTGGCCGAGCCGGAGGCCGGGCTGGGTTCCGCCACTCGTCCCGGCTTCGCCTGGTTGCGGCCGGTCGTCCGGCGCCCCGCCGTCTTCCCGGCCTTCGGCGTCCCGCTGCTCGCGGTGCGGGAGGGAACGGTCGTACGGGCCACCGACCGTTAGTGTGACCACCTCAGCCGCAACTCGCTCCCGGCGCTGCTCTACCTCCTGTTCGCCGAGGGGGAGGCGCGGGCCGTCTTCGGCGGCGCGAGCCGGGTCGTGGGTAACCATCTGGTGCTCGATCTGGGCGACGTGACGTACGCCATGTACGCGCATCTTCAACAGGGTTCACTGACCGTCAGTCTCGACGACCGGGTCGAGCGCGGCCAGGTGCCGGCCCGCTGCGGCAACTCCGGCAACACCACCGAACCCCATCGGCACTTCCAGCTGATGGACGGCCCCGACCCGGACACGTCCTACGGCATTCCGTTCACCTGGACCGGCCTCGGAGTCCCGCGCAACGGCGCGCACTTGACGGTGATTCGGCGCCGGTGTCGGACCCAGGAGTTAATGTCGGCTCATGCCTCCGGCCCAGAAGCGCACGCGCCGTTACGACCCCGCGAAGACCCGCGCCGCCGTCCTCGCTCAGATCGACCATGTGCGAGAGGCGTTCCGGGCGCTGACGCCCGAGCAGCTCGCGCTGCCCACGCACCTCGGGGACTGGACGGTCCATGAGCTGGCGGCGCATCTCACGATGGTCGTGGGGACGATCAGCGGCAACCTGGAGGGTCCCGCCCCCCTCAAGCAGGAACTCGCCCTGCTCGAATGGCCGTTCGCGACGGTCAAGCACGCCGGGGACATCGCCGAGGACACCAGGGGCATCGCCGCTTCGGCGCCGGGCCCCGATGCGCTGGTCGAGCTGTTCGACCGGACGGTGGCACGCGTCGTCGAACTGCTGGCGACTGCGCCGGACGACCGGCTCGTCGCGGCCCGCCCCGGCGCGATGCGCCTCGACGACTTCCTGGTCAGCCGCACGGTGGAGCTGATCGTCCACACCGACGACCTGAACCGGGCTGCGGGCCTGACCGTCCCGTTCGACCGCCAGGCGCTGGCGGCCTGCACCCGGCTGCTCGCCGACGCGCTCGCGGTGAAGGCGCCGGGCGGCTCGGTGGAGGTACGGATCCCGCCGTACGCGGTGGTGCAGTGCGTGGAGGGCCCCCGGCACACGCGCGGCACCCCGCCGAACGTGGTCGAGACGGACCCGCTGACGTGGATCCGGCTGGCGACGGGCCGGCTGGGGTGGGCGGAGGCACGGGCCGAGGCGAAGGCCAGCGCGAGCGGGGAGCGGGCGGACCTTTCGCAGCTGCTGCCGATCCTGGGGTAGCGGCCGGTGTCCGTGGGGCTGTTCCCCACCCCGCCCCTTCCCGGCTGTGACACTGTGCGGCTGCCGCCGCGTGGCGGGGGTCGGCCCCGGACCCCGGACGCCCTTCGGGCGTGTCCTCAATCGCCGGACGGGCTGAATTCTTTCCGGGATGCTGCGCCCGGGGGACCGGGGCCGGGGGTCAAGCTGCCCCGGCCCATCTCAGCCGGTCCTGCGTTTGAGGACCGGGACCGGGGCGTTGGGCTGCCCTCGTGTGCTCCCACCCCGCCCATTTCAGCCGTCCGGCGTTTGAGGACCGGGGTTGGGGCGGAGCCCCAGTTCGGGAAGGGGCGGGTAGGGGCAAGCCCCGCGCAGCGGACCTCCGCCCCCAAGTGGAACCGGATCCCCCACTCCCCCCGTCCCATCGCCATGGATATGTCACGCACACGCCTCCCCGCCACTGCCCTGGCCCTCCTCGCCCTGACCGCGACCGCCTGCGGCACGGACACCGGATCGAACGCCGGAAGCGACGGCACGGTAAAGCCGGATCTGGCCGTCACCGGGATCGACTGGGCCGTCGAGAGCGTGACCGTGGACGGCAGGAAGATCCCCGCGCCCGAGGGAACCCGGGTCACGATCGACGACAAGGGGCGCGCCTCCGGCAACAGCGGCTGCAATTCCTTCGGCGCCGAAGCCACCGTCAAGGGCGACACGATCACGGTCGGGACGGTCCAGTCCACGGAGATGGCCTGCGAGAAGGACATCCAGAAGTTCGAGGGCAGCCTGCAGGCGGCCTTCACCGGGAAGCTCAAGGGCAAGGTCGCCGACGACCGCCTGACGCTGACGACGGCGAAGGGCGACAGCATCGCGATGTCGGCCAAGCCTCAGGAGCCCAACGCCAAGCTCACCGAAACCCGGTGGAACGTGGAATCGCTGATCAAGGGCAAGAGCGTCACCTCGCTGCCCTCGGACACGGCGGGCAAGGCGGAGCTGATCTTCGGCAAGGACGGTTCGGTGGGCGGCAGTACCAGCTGCAACAACCTCAGCGGCAAGGCGGCCGTCGCCGGGTCCACCATCACCTTCTCCAAGGTGGCGACGACCCGGAAGATGTGTACGCCGGAAGCCATGCGGACCGAGCGGGAACTGCTCAAGATCCTTGACGGCAGGACGAATTACGAGATCAAGGGATCCACCCTGTCCCTCACCGCCGCCGCCGGCGACGGCCTGGAGGCCAGGGCCGCCAAGCAGAAGTAGCGGCTCAGGGGGCCGGAGCCGGCCCCTCCCGCGGACCCTCCGGCAGCACCTGCCGCGGCACTGAGTGCCGCGGCCAGTCGCCGCCTCTCGGGGAGCCCCCCCATCCGCACCATCACCCCGCCCCGCTTCCGGGGTACCGGCCCAAAGCGGGTGGATCCGGCGCACACTCTCTCGTACCCCGATCCGGACATACCCCGGAACCCTCCGCTCCGCCCCAGGTGAGCGCCCGTCCACGTCCCTAATTCGGACCAGTGGTCGATCTCGCCTACACTTGGTGCCGTGCCTCGTGGTGATGGACGACTCAACCACGACCTGCTCCCCGGAGAGAAAGGCCCCCAGGACGCTTGCGGCGTCTTCGGTGTCTGGGCTCCGGGCGAAGAGGTCGCCAAGCTCACCTATTTCGGACTGTATGCCCTGCAGCACCGTGGACAGGAGTCCGCGGGCATCGCAGTGAGCAACGGGTCTCAGATCCTCGTCTTCAAGGACATGGGACTGGTCTCGCAAGTCTTCGACGAAACATCTCTCAGCTCCCTCCTGGGTCATATCGCGGTGGGCCATGCCCGCTACTCCACCACCGGAGCCTCGGTGTGGGAGAACGCCCAGCCGACCTTCCGTGCCACCGCGCACGGATCGATCGCGCTGGGTCACAACGGCAACCTGGTCAACACGGCGCAGCTCGCCGAGATGGTCGCCGCCCTGCCCAAGGAGAACGGCCGCGCGACGCAGGTCGCCGCCACCAACGACACCGATCTGGTCACCGCACTGCTGGCCGGCCAGACGGACGACGACGGCAAGCCGCTCACCATTGAGGAAGCCGCCGCAAAGGTTCTCCCTCAGGTGATGGGCGCCTTCTCCCTCGTCTTCATGGACGAGGGCACGCTGTACGCGGCCAGGGACCCGCAGGGCATCCGCCCGCTCGTCCTGGGCCGTCTTGAGCGCGGCTGGGTGGTGGCCTCCGAGTCCGCTGCCCTGGACATCTGCGGCGCCGCCTATGTCCGCGAGGTCGAGCCCGGCGAGATGCTGGCCATCGACGAGAACGGACTGCGCACCTCCCGATTCGCGGAAGCGAAGCCCAAGGGGTGTGTCTTCGAGTACGTCTATCTGGCTCGCCCGGACACCGACATCGCCGGCCGGAACGTCTATCTCTCCCGTGTGGAGATGGGCCGCAAGCTCGCCAAGGAAGCCCCGGCGGAAGCCGACCTGGTGATAGCGACACCGGAATCCGGCACGCCGGCCGCCATCGGCTACGCGGAGGCCAGCGGAATTCCGTTCGGCGCCGGACTGGTCAAGAACGCCTACGTCGGCCGGACCTTCATCCAGCCGTCGCAGACGATCCGGCAGCTGGGCATCCGCCTCAAGCTCAACCCGCTCAAGGAAGTCATCCGCGGCAAGCGCCTGGTGGTCGTCGACGACTCGATCGTCCGCGGCAACACCCAGCGCGCCCTGGTCAAGATGCTCCGCGAGGCGGGCGCTGCCGAGATCCACATCAGGATCTCGTCCCCGCCGGTGAAGTGGCCCTGCTTCTTCGGCATCGACTTCGCCACCCGCGCGGAGCTGATCGCCAACGGCATGTCCGTCGACGAGATCGCCACCTCCATGGGTGCGGACTCCCTCTCGTACATCTCCCTCGAAGGGATGATCGAGTCGACCACCATCCCGAAGCCGAATCTCTGCTGTGCCTGCTTCGACGGTGAGTACCCGATGGACCTGCCCGACCCGGAACTGCTCGGTAAGCAGCTCCTGGAGAGCGAGCTGGCAGCAGGCCCGGCCAACACGGCCGCAGCCGAAGCGCTCCGCCGCCCGTAACGCCCCGTTTCCCGACACGAAAGTTCCCAGCGCCATGCCTATTGATCAGGGCACTCCGAACCCGGGCAACAGTGCCAGCTACGCCTCCGCGGGCGTCGACATCGAAGCCGGCGACCGTGCCGTCGAGCTGATGAAGGAGTGGGTGAAGAAGACGCGGCGCCCCGAGGTCCTCGGCGGCCTCGGCGGTTTCGCCGGCCTCTTCGACGCCTCCGCGCTCAAGCGCTACGAGCGTCCGCTGCTCGCCTCCGCCACCGACGGCGTCGGCACGAAGGTCGATCTCGCCCGCAAGATGGGCGTGTACGACACGATCGGCCACGACCTCGTGGGCATGGTCGTGGACGACCTGGTGGTCTGTGGCGCCGAGCCGCTCTTCATGACCGACTACATCTGTGTCGGCAAGGTGCATCCCGAGCGTGTCGCGGCGATCGTCAAGGGCATCGCCGAGGGCTGTGTCCTCGCGGGCTGCGCCCTGGTCGGCGGGGAGACCGCCGAGCACCCGGGTCTGCTCGGTGAGGACGACTTCGATGTCGCGGGGGCCGGCACGGGCGTCGTGGAGTTCGACCAGCTGCTGGGCGCGGACCGTATCCGTAAGGGGGACGCGGTGATCGCCATGGCGTCCTCCGGTCTTCACTCGAACGGGTACTCGCTGGTGCGGCATGTGCTCTTCGACCGGGCCGGCTGGTCGCTGGACCGCGAGGTCGAGGAGTTCGGCCGGACGCTCGGCGAGGAGCTGCTGGAGCCCACCAAGATCTACTCGCTGGACTGCCTGGCCGTCACGCGCGCCGCCCAGGTGCACGCTTTCAGCCACATCACGGGCGGCGGCCTGGCGAACAACCTCGGCCGGGTGATCCCCGACCACCTGCACGCCACGGTGGACCGCTCGACCTGGACCCCCGGCGCGGTCTTCGACCTCGTCGGCAACGCGGGCAACGTCGAGCAGCTGGAGCTTGAGAAGACCCTCAACATGGGCGTCGGCATGATGGCCGTCGTCCCGGAGGAGTCGGTGGACGTGACTCTCTCGGTCCTCGCCGACCGCGGTGTGGACGCCTGGATCGCAGGAGAGATCACCGAGCGGGGCGAGCACCGCGAGGGTGCCACGCTGACCAGCACCTATTCACGCTGAGGACACCTGGAGGCAGCTTGTCGGGAAGCCCCTGACAAGCTGCTGAAGGCATCGTGAACCATGCTCCCCGCGGGAAGCACAGTCCCCCGCGGGGAGCACAGAACCCGGTCCCGGGCTCGCGCCCCGGACCGGGTCAGGTGATCAAGCTGTACGACGTCAAGCGCCGCGACGTTGCGCCGAGGGGCCGGACTGGTCGTCCTCGTCCCCGTCGTCGTTGTACTGCGACGCGTACTGTGCGTACGGGTCGTCTTCTTCGTCGTCGTCCTCGAACGGCTCGCCATTCGGCGGCTGTTGCGAAGTCGAAGCGCCCAGCTCATTGGCCAGACGCGACAGATCTGTCCCGCCGCTGCTGTACTTCAGCTGGCGGGCGACCTTGGTCTGCTTGGCCTTTGCCCGGCCGCGCCCCATGGCTCGACCCCCTCGGTGACGGGGCTCGATGGCCCCAGAGTCTTGACACCCGTTCATGGTTGGGAACGGTCTCTCCTCGGAGAGGCCGGTCCGCAGGACTTCAACGGTACCTGCTTCCGCGGCCATACGGTACGCCGCCCGCATGACATGCCCCGGTGCAGAACCCGCGAGATGCCCCGTACTCGCTGGTCAACCGCGATTTTAACCTCTTATTGAGGGCCGACCCGCCGAGTGGCGTGAGGCATCTCTCGCCACCGTCGGGGCGGCCCCCGCCGAATGTCAGCGTCCGCGCGCCTCGGACATCCGCTGTTCGGCGATCCTGTCGGCCGCCGCGGCCGGAGGAATGCCGTCACTCTTCGCACGTGCGAATATTGCCAGCGTGGTGTCGTAGATCTTCGCGGCCTTCGCCTTGCACCGGTCGAAGTCGAACCCGTGCAGCTCGTCGGCGACCTGGATCACGCCGCCCGCGTTCACGACGTAGTCGGGTGCGTAGAGGATCCCGCGGTCCGCGAGGTCTTTCTCGACGCCCTGGTGTTCGAGCTGGTTGTTGGCCGCTCCGCACACGACCGTGGCGGTGAGCACCGGCACGCTCGCGTCGTTGAGCGCGCCGCCCAGGGCGCACGGCGCGTAGATGTCCAGGCCCTCGACCCTGATCAGCGCCTCGGTGTCGGCGACCGCCGTCACCTGCGGGTGCCGGTCGGTGATGCGGCGCACGGACGCTTCCCGCACATCGGTGATCACGACCTCGGCGCCGTCCTCCAGGAGGTGCTCGACGAGGTGGTGCCCGACCTTGCCGACGCCGGCGACGCCGACCTTGCGGCCGCGCAGCGTCGGGTCGCCCCACAGGTGCTGGGCGCTGGCCCGCATGCCCTGGAAGACGCCGAAGGCGGTCAGTACGGAGGAGTCGCCCGCGCCGCCGTTCTCGGGGGAGCGGCCGGTCGTCCACTGGCATTCGCGCGCGACGACGTCCATGTCCACGACGTACGTGCCGACGTCGCACGCCGTCACATACCGGCCACCGAGGGAGGCTACGCAGCGGCCGTAGGCCAGCAGCAGCTCTTCGGTCTTGATGGTGTCCGGGTCGCCGATGATCACGGCCTTGCCGCCGCCGTGGTCGAGGCCTGCCATGGCGTTCTTGTACGACATCCCGCGCGAGAGGTTCAGGGCGTCGGCGACGGCCTCTTCCTCGGACGCGTACGGGTAGAAGCGGGTGCCGCCGAGGGCCGGGCCCAGGGCGGTGGAGTGGATGGCGATGACGGCTTTGAGGCCGCTGGCGCGGTCCTGGCACAGCACGACCTGTTCGTGGCCGCCCTGTTCCGATCGGAACAGGGTGTGCAGGACGCCGTCGGATGCGTCGGTCACGGTGGTGACTCCCAAGTACGAAGCGGCGGTGCCCTCCTGCGGGTGGGGAGGGCTGATGGGCAAGAGCGTAGAACCTGGCGGGCCGCCGGGTGACCGCAGTGCTCAGGATCACCCTCCGGCGGGGTGCACGTGGGACGATTCCCGTCCGACCCGACCGGACCCGAGCGGACCCGACCCGTTCCGTCCGAACCGTCCGAGTGAGGAGCAGGCGTGGCCCAGGCGCCATCGGTGATCGTCCCGTACGTCTCGTATCTGCGGGTGTACGAACCGCTGGCGGCCTTCCCGGAGCCCGAGCGGGGGTACTGGGCGGGCTACGCGCGGCGCGGGCACCTTCCGACCGCCCAGGACGAGCTGAGGCGTTCCCTGGCCGACCTGCTGCCGACCCCGCCGGTCGCGGTGCCGGTGCACGAGAGTGGCGACGCGTTCGTCGCCGAGCTGGACGGCGTGGTGTGCGTCTGCCCGTGGCGCACCCGTCTGCGGGGCTGGCTGGCCCTTCAGGAGCTTCCCGAGCTGTTTCCCGAGCCGCTGTTGGACGCGGCGCTGCCGCCCGTCGTACGCCGCCAGGCGGCCGCGGACTTCGAGCGGTGGCTGGAGCGCAATCCGGATGCGCGGCCGTGGATCAGGAGCTCCGTGTGGCACGTGCCGGTGAGCTGGTTCGCGCTGTTCGCGGGCGAGGAGCGCACGTACACGAAGGCGCGGGAGGGCTCGGCGCCGACGCTGAGCTACCGGACGCCGATGGCGCAGGCGCGGCGGCGGGTGGCGCGGGCGCTGAAGGCGCTGCGGGAGCTGCTCGGTGACGGCGGCGCGGGCGACGGCGACAGCGCGGGCGAGGGCGAGGGCGGCGTCGAGGTGCTGCTCATCGGGGGCCTGGTGGACCGCCTGGTGGATGTGGGGCGCTGGCTGGAGGAGTTCCACCCCCGGTCGCTGGTCGAGCTCGACTACGGCGGCCTGGTGCACACGGTTCCGGAGGTGCATCTCGCCGATGATGTGTCGGCGGCGGACGTGGCCGAGGGGATCGCGGCGCTGCGGGCGGGTGACGGCGCCGGGGCCGGCGAGGCGTACGAGCGGCTGATGGAGCGTTGGCGGACGGTGCGGGAGCGTCAGTTCGCGAACTGAGTGGCTCGCGGGGAAAGTGCCGGGGTGCCGAAGGGCCGGGACGTAGGTCCTGATCCGGGCCTTTGACTCAAGCGTGACGGACGGCACTTAGCGGGCTCTTGCGCCCATCCCCCATCCTCATGCCAAAATAGGACAAGGAGTCCGGTAGGGGCTCCTTCCGTCCAAGTAAGGGCGGAAATCTCGGCATTGCGCGCTATGGGGGGTCTGACGGCTCCTGATCGCTCTGTGACTGATCGTCACTGTGACGTGACTGTCCGCTATGGCATGGTCCATCGGCTTCGTCGCTGATGAACACCTGGGAGGGCAATTCCATCGGTTTGGCCGACGTGGCTGGACGGATGGTGTAGTTGTAGTGCCGAGGACAAGCCGTTCGTCCTATAACCGACTCGGCCCGCGTCCGCCATTTCGGGCAACGCGGGTCAAGGTGCAGAATTTAGAGGAAAGAACCGTGATGGTTCGGTTCTCCCGAGGAGGCCGCTCATGACCGCTCGCACCCCTGACGCCGAGCCGCTGCTGACCCCGGCTGAGGTCGCCACGATGTTCCGCGTGGACCCTAAGACGGTCACTCGCTGGGCAAAGGCTGGCAAGCTCACGTCCATCCGCACGCTTGGTGGACACCGGCGTTACCGCGAGGCAGAGGTCCGCGCGCTGCTTGCGGGTATTCCGCAGCAGCGCAGCGAGGCCTGAACAACCGCATGACCCGCACAACCCCGTATTGACGGGCATCTTCCGGGCCCCCCAACCCGGAAAGCCCATTTGAGCACCACACGGCAGGAGTCCGCCCCAACGGACTCCACATCCATGCAGCACGGGTGCGCCGTCGATCGCGCTGGACTCCGCCGGGTCCAGCGCGATCTTTTTATGCCCTGAGCCAGGCTCTCCGTCATGTCCTGAGCGCGTCCCGGGCGGTCGCTGTGACCTGCGAAGCGACCTCGCGTCGGCCGGTTCCGGGGGTCCCGCGGACCGTCCCGCGGACGCCTGGCCGCGACCCCGCACCCTCCCGCACCCGACCCTCCGGCGGCCTCCGCAGGCTGGTGCAATTGCACATATTAAATTGACCTGTTGTAGGAGGGGAGTAAGTCGACCCGCTCCCGAAACTCTTTCGGTGACTCCCGTCACACAGCGAAACTCTTGCCAACTCCGAGCCTGCCACTGATGGGTGAGGCTGTGCAGCGCCGTTCGTCACCGGGGCGGGGGACTTTCGTCCCGGGACGGCTCGTGCTCCATGGCGAGCCGCAGGAGGCGGTGGCAGATCGGGCAGTGTCTGGTGAGGTGCCGATAGCCCCACGCGGCCGCCAGATGGGCACGCAGCAGTGCGCGCGTCTCATGCCTGACCCTGACTTCGGATGCCGCCATGCGCCACCTCCGGTGCTGGCCCCCCTGAGGCCCTGTTGTTCTGGGTACCGGCTGGTGGCTGACGGCGTCAAGACGCAAGAAGGCCCGGATCCTTGCGGATCCGGGCCTTCCCTCACTGCTTCACTGCGGTCCTGACGGGATTTGAACCCGCGGCCTCCACCTTGACAGGGTGGCGAGCACTCCAAGCTGCTCCACAGGACCTTGATTCGCTTCGCCGTACTGCGCGGCGCTGCGAAGACAGACTGTACAGCAGGTCAGAGGGTGCGGTCGAACTCGCTCCCGGTGAAGGTTCCGTTACGGCGCCAGGGCGTCGATCGCCTTCATGATCCGCTTGTCGGAGATGGTCTGCGCGGTGCCCAGGGCGTGCGCGAAGTAGCTCACCCGCAGCTCCTCGATCATCCAGCGGACGTCCAGCACCTCCCGCGGAACGGGCCTGCCCTGCGGCATCTGTTCCAGCAGCCAGGCGTACTCGTCCTGCATCTCGTGGACCTTCTCCATGCGCGTCGTGTCGCGCTGCACGGCCGTCGGCATCTGCTGGAGCCGGCGGTCCACCGCGACGAGATAGCGCATCAGGTCGGGCAGCCTGCGCAGCCCCGTCTTCGTGACGAAGCCGGGCGGCACGAGGATCGCCAACTGGTCGCGTACGTCGCTGAGGTTGTTGACCAGGACCAGGCTCGTAGAGGCCTTCAGTCGGCGCTCACAGGCCTGCCAGGCGGCCAGGATCTGCTGCACCTGGTTCACCGTCCGCACGGTCGCGTCCACGAGGTCGGCGCGCACCTTGTCGTACAGCTTCCGGAAGGACTCCTCGTCCCAGGCCGGACCGCCGTGGTCCGCGATCAGCTTGTCGGCGGCGGCCGTCGCGCAGTCCTCGAAGAGCGCCTGGATCGAGCCGTGCGGATTGCGGGACAGTGCCAGCTTGTGCTGGTTGGAGAGCTTGTCCGAGGCGAACTTCGCCGGGTTCACCGGGATGTTGAGCAGGATGAGCCCGCGGGTGCCCCGCCACATCGCCTGCTGCTGCTCCGCCTCGGTGTCGAAGAGGCGTACGGCGACACTCTCACCCAGATCGACCAGCGCCGGATACGCCTTGACCGGTTGCCCCGCCCTGCGGGTCTCGAAGACGCGGCTCAGCGAGCCGATCGTCCAGTCCGTCAGCCCCGTGCGTTCGATGGACTCGCCCGTCGGCCCCGGCGTCGCCGCCGCGGCCTGGGAGAGCGCCTTGCGGGCCTTGGGCCTGAGCGAGAGCCTGAGCGCTTCCAGGTCCTTGTCCTCGGCGAGCTTCTCGCGCCGCTCGTCGATGATCCGGAACGTGATCTTCAAGTGGTCCGGGACCCGGTCCAGATCGAAGTCCTCGCCGGAGACGGGCACCCCGACCATCCGCTTGAGCTCACGCGCCAGCGTCAGCGGCAGCGGCTCCTGGAGGGGCACGGCCCGGTCCAGGAAGGCCCCCGCGTAGTTCGGCGCGGGCACGTAGTGGCGGCGGATCGGCTTGGGCAGGGAGCGGATCAGCTCGGTGACCACTTCCTCGCGCAGGCCGGGGATCTGCCAGTCGAAGCCGTCGGACGTGACCTGGTTGAGGACCTGGAGCGGGATGTGGACGGTCACGCCGTCCGCGTCCGCGCCCGGCTCGAACTGATAGGTCACCCGGAACTTGAGCTTCCCCTGGCGCCAGGAGTCCGGGTAGTCGTCCTTGGAGACGTCCCCGGCCTTCTCGTTGATGAGCATCGAGCGCTCGAAGTCGAGCGCGTCGGGCTCCTCGCGCCGCTTGGTCTTCCACCACGAGTCGAAGTGCGCGCCGGACACGATGTGTTCGGGGATGCGCTGGTCGTAGAAGTCGAAGAGCGTCTCGTCGTCCACCAGGATGTCGCGGCGCCGCGCCCGGTGCTCCAGCTCCTCGACCTCGGTCAGGAGCTTGCGGTTGTCGTGGAAGAACTGGTGCGTGGTGCGCCAGTCGCCCTCGACGAGCGCGTTGCGGATGAAGAGATCACGGCTCGTCTCCGCGTCGATCCGCCCGAAGTTGACCTTGCGCTGGGCGACGATCGGCACGCCGTACAGCGTGACCTTCTCGTACGCCATGACGGCCGCCTGGTCCTTCTCCCAGTGCGGCTCGCTGTACGTGTGCTTGAGCAGATGCCCGGCGATCGGCTCGATCCACTCCGGCTCGACCTTCGCGTTGACCCGCGCCCACAGGCGGGAGGTCTCGACCAGCTCGGCGGACATGATGAAGCGCGGCTGCTTCTTGAAGAGCGACGAGCCGGGGAAGATCGCGAACTTGGCGTTGCGGGCGCCCACGTACTCGTTCTTCTCGGTGTCCTTCAGCCCGATGTGCGACAGCAGACCGGCCAGCAGCGAGGTGTGGACGGCCTGCTCCGGCGCGTCCTCCTCGTTGACATGGATGTCCATCTGCTTGGCGACCGTGCGCAGCTGCGCGTAGATGTCCTGCCATTCGCGAATGCGCAGGAAGTTGAGGTACTCCGTCTTGCACATCCGGCGGAAGTTGGACGAACCGCGTTCCTTCTGCTGCTCGCGGATGTACCGCCACATGTTGAGGAAGGCGAGGAAGTCGCTCGTCTCGTCCTTGAAGCGGGCGTGCTGCTGGTCGGCCTGGGTCTGCTTCTCGGCAGGGCGCTCCCGCGGGTCCTGAATGGAGAGCGCGGCCGCGATCACCATGACTTCGCGTACGCAACCATTTTTGTCGGCCTCGATGACCATCCGGGCCAGCCGCGGGTCGACCGGCAGCTGGGAGAGCTTGCGGCCCAGCCCGGTCAGCCGCTTCTTGGGATCCTTCTGCGCGGGATCCAGCGCGCCGAGCTCCTGGAGGAGCTGGATGCCGTCGCGGATGTTGCGGTGGTCCGGCGGATCGATGAAGGGGAACTTCTCGATCTCGCCCAGGCCGGCCGCGGTCATCTGCAGGATGACCGAGGCCAGGTTCGTACGGAGGATCTCGGGGTCCGTGAACTCCGGACGGGTGACGAAGTCGTCCTCCGAGTAGAGCCGGATGCAGATGCCGTCGGACGTACGGCCGCAGCGGCCCTTGCGCTGGTTGGCGCTGGCCTGGCTGACCCGCTCGATCGGCAGCCGCTGCACCTTCGTGCGATGGCTGTAGCGCGAGATACGGGCGGTGCCGGGGTCGATCACGTACTTGATGCCGGGGACGGTCAGGGACGTCTCGGCCACATTGGTGGCGAGGACGATCCGGCGGCCCGTGTGGCGCTGGAACACGCGGTGCTGCTCGGCGTGCGAGAGGCGCGCGTACAGCGGGAGGACCTCGGTGTGGCGCAGGTTCCGCTTGTTGAGCGCGTCCGCGGTGTCACGGATCTCGCGCTCGCCGGAGAGAAAGACCAGGACATCGCCGGGGCCCTCGTGCTGGAGCTCGTCGACGGCGTCCGCGATCGCGCTGATCTGGTCGCGGTCGACATCGTCGCTGTCGTCTTCGAGAAGCGGCCGGTAGCGGACCTCGACCGGATACGTACGACCGCTGACCTCGACGATCGGGGCATCGCTGAAATGCCGGGAGAAGCGCTGCGGGTCGATCGTCGCCGAGGTGATGACGACCTTGAGATCCGGGCGCTTGGGTAGCAGCCTGGCCAGATAACCGAGCAGGAAGTCGATGTTGAGGGACCGCTCGTGGGCCTCGTCGATGATGATCGTGTCGTACGCGAGCAGCTCGCGGTCCGTCTGGATCTCGGCGAGCAGGATGCCGTCCGTCATCAGCTTGACGAAGGTCGCGTCCCGGTTGACCTGATCGGTGAACCGCACCTTCCAGCCGACCGCCTCACCGAGCGGCGTATCGAGCTCGTCGGCGATGCGCTCGGCGACGGTACGGGCGGCGATACGGCGGGGCTGGGTGTGGCCGATCATGCCCTTCACCCCACGCCCCAGCTCCATACAGATCTTGGGGATCTGCGTGGTCTTGCCGGAGCCGGTCTCGCCCGCGACGATCACGACCTGGTGGTCCCTGATCGCCGCCGCGATGTCGTCCTTGCGCTGGCTGACCGGCAGCTCTTCGGGATACGTGATCTTGGGCATGCGGGCAGCACGCTGCGCCAGCCGGGCGGCGGACTTCCCGGCCTCGGCCGCGATTTCGTCCAGTGCGGCCTGCTGGGCCTCGGGGTTACGGATGCGACGGGCGCCGTCGAGACGGCGGCCGAGCCGGTGGGCGTCGCGGAGCGGCAGCCCTCCGAGCACGGGCTGGAGGTCGGCAAAGGAAGTAGACATACCTGACTCAGGATCTCACCCGCCGCTCACGAGTGGCGAACCCATTTTTCGCGGTGGCCGTTTCGCGTCGGTTTGGACCCGGGACATACGGCCGCCCGCGCAGCATCTAGTCTTTCCGGACGCGTACGCACCCGCGCACCCCGCGCGCCCACCGAGGAGAGGCCGAGCCCATGCCCCGTGCCGGCACTCCTCGACGGGGCGGCGTGGCGACGGTGAGTGTGCTGCGGCAACGTGGCGCGGTCGCCGTGAGTGTGCTGCTGGGTGCGCTGCTCGCGCTGCTGATGTGCTCGGGGGCGACGGGGGCGGGTACGTCGACGGTTACGTCGGCCGGGTCCGCGACGGGACTCGCCCCATGGGCCGACGCGGCTGCCGCGACGGCCGACGCCGGGGCTGTCTCCGCAGCTGCCGCGGGCGTCCCGGTGGCCTTGCCAGGGCCCGCAGCCGCGACGCCCGGCGTGGTCGGCCTCCCGGCCGCCGCCGTCGGGGACCAGCAGGTGCCCGGCTGCGGTGAGAGCCCCGGGGGCGACAGTGGGACGGGCCCGGGGACCCCGGCGCGAGGCTCCTCCTCGTACGAGCTGCTGCACGCCCTGTACGACGCCCGCGCCGCCTCGGGGCCGTGGGGTGCCGACCCCGTGCTGCCGGCCGCCGAACCCGACCGCGGGCCGCTGCCGCTCGACCCGCCGTCCCCGATAGATCTCTCCGTCCTGCGCGTCTAGGCCTCACCCGCCTCAGGGCCGCATCACCGAGCCGAGCCGCGTAACCGGGCCGACATCGACACGCAGGCCGGGGCCTGGCCCGACGTACGAGCCGGTACTGCCGGCGCACGGCAGGTCCCCGTACGGCAGATCCCGCACGGGCAGGCCCGCGCGCGGACCGTCCGCACGCGCACCCCGCGCCCGGCACTGCTCGCGGTCCCGGTCCGCGCCGTCCCGTCCGCCCGGCAGCTGTCCGTGCCCCCCCTCATATCCCATGCCTCCGGCGCCCAACGCGCCCGCATCCCGTTCAGGAGTACCGGAACACCCATGAGCACCTCCGAGCGCAAGACCGACAAGACCGAGCCCAAGCCCAAGATCACCCCCAAGATCACCCCCAGGAAGACCTCCCGCCGCGGCCTCGCCATCGGCGCGGGTGTCGCCGCCGCGGCGATCCTCCTCGGCGTGGCCTCGTACCGCGCCACCAAGCCCGAGGCCGCATCCTCGGCCGCCGCCGACGACTCCCCGGCCGCCGAGGTGTCCGCCGACCCGCGGGCCGGCGTCTATCCCGAGCTGGCGAAGCTCGCCAGGCGCGACGCCAAGGACTCGCTCGCGCAGGGCCGGGCGGACGCGCCCGTCGTCCTCATCGAGTACGCCGACTTCAAGTGCGGCTACTGCGGGAAGTTCGCCCGCGACACCGAGCCCGACCTGGTGAAGAAGTACGTCGACAACGGCACCCTGCGCATCGAGTGGCGCAACTTCCCCATCTTCGGCAAGGAGTCCGACGCGGCGGCCCGCGGCGCCTGGGCCGCAGGCAGGCAGGACCGCTTCTGGCAGTTCCACGCCGCCGCGTACGCGGACGGCGCGAAGGAGAAGGGCTTCGGCGACGGCCGACTCAAGGCGCTCGCGGAAGAGGCCGGGGTGAGGGATCTCGACCGTTTCACCGAGGACACCGGGAGCGAGGCCGCCAAGTCGGCGGTGAAGGCGGACCAGGACGAGGCGTACCGACTGGGCGCCACCTCCACGCCGTCCTTCCTCGTCAACGGCAGGCCGATCGCCGGCGCCCAGCCCGCCGAGGTCTTCACCCAGGCCATCGAGGCGGCGGCCAAGGCCGCGAAGACGGCCAAGGGCGCCGGGCCTGAGAAGAAGGCGAAGGACGACAAGTGAGTCCGGATATCGGGTACCTGGCCGCCTTCCTCGGCGGCCTCCTCGCCCTGCTCAGCCCGTGCAGCGCCCTGCTCCTGCCCGCCTTCTTCGCGTACTCGATCGACTCCACGTCACGCCTGATGGCCAGGACGGGCATCTTCTACGCCGGCCTCGCCAGCACTCTCGTGCCGCTGGGCGCGGCCGGCTCGTACGCCGGACGGCTCTTCTACGGCCACCGGGACCAACTCGTCCTGTTCGGCGGCTGGCTGATCATCGTGCTCGGCGTCGCCCAGATCCTCGGCATGGGCTTCGCGTCCCGCCGTATCGCCGCGCTCTCCGGGCGGATCCGGCCGACCACCGCGGTGTCCGTGTACGCACTGGGGGCCGTCTACGGGCTGGCCGGTTTCTGCGCCGGACCCATCCTCGGCAGCGTCCTCACCGTCGCGGCCGTCAGCGGCAGCCCGGTCTACGGCGGACTGCTGCTGGCCGTCTACGCGCTGGGCATGGCCGTACCGCTGTTCCTGCTCGCACTCCTCTGGGAACGCTTCGACCTGGGCAAGCGGCAGTGGCTGCGGGGGCGGACGCTCACCCTGGGCCGCTTCGAGCTGCACACCACCTCGCTGCTCTCCGGGCTGTTCTTCATCGTGCTCGGCACGCTCTTCCTCGTCTTCGACGGGACGACGGCCCTGCCGGGACTGCTCGACGTGGACGACTCGTTCGCGATCGAGGAGTGGGCGAACGGCCTCGGCGAGGCGGTGCCCGACGCTGCGCTGCTGGCCGGTGTGGTGGCCCTGGCCGGCCTGGTGCTCGCCCTGCGCGCCTGGCGGCGCAGGACGGCGGCGCGGGAGGCGGTGGAGGAGGGATAACGCGAAAGGCCCCGTCCACCGGACGGGGCCTTCGATGTGTAGTGGCTGGGGCCGGGATCGAACCGGCGACCTATCGCTTTTCAGGCGATCGCTCGTACCAACTGAGCTACCCAGCCACGCAGCCTTACGGTTGCAGCGGTCCTGACGGGATTTGAACCCGCGGCCTCCACCTTGACAGGGTGGCGAGCACTCCAAGCTGCTCCACAGGACCAAGCGTGGTGCGAGACTTAGTCTCGCACACGATTTGTGCGTGCCCCCAACGGGATTCGAACCCGTGCTACCGCCTTGAAAGGGCGGCGTCCTGGGCCACTAGACGATGAGGGCTAAGGGCCCACCTGCGCGCTTCACAGCGCGTCGGGGACTTGAGAAGCATATGGGATGGCGGGAGCTATCGCCAAAACGGTTTACGGAGTGCCGGACGGGGCGCCGGGAGAGGTCTCCGGGGAGGCGTCGGCGGACGGCTCGGCCCCCGGCTGGTTCTCCTCCGGGAGGTGGCGGCCGACCTCGGCCGTCGTCAGGCCGAGGCCGCCCAGCGTGATCTCGTCCCAGGCCTGTAGCCGCTTGGTCGTCCGGTCCAGATAGAGCAACGAGGTGCGGACCTTCTCCGGCTTGTCGTTCTGCAGCGCGCGCAGCCCGCCGCCGCCCGACGAGCCCTCGATTTTGAGCCGGGTGCCGTACTCCATGACTTCGGTCCTGCGATGGTGCGTGTGCCCCGCCAGTACGAGAGGGACCTCGCCGTCCGTCTCGCGGGCCGCCACCGGGTTGTGCGCGATGGCGATGTCGACGGGGGTGCCGGCCCGCTCCTGGTCGCGCAGCGCGGAGGCGAGCCGCGTGCCCGCCATGCGTTCCGCCGGGTCGCCCTCGGCCTCCACCGAGCGGTCCGGGGTGAACTGCGGATCGCCCATGCCCGCCACCCGCAGCCCGTCCACCGTGACCGCGCTGCCCTCGTCGAGGACGTGCACGCCCTTGAGACCGCGCAGGTACTTCTGGGTGACCGCCGAGTCGTGGTTGCCGCGCACCCAGACGTACGGCGCGCCGAGGTCCGGGATCGGATCCAGGAAGCTGTTCTCGGCGCCGGTGCCGTGGTCCATGGTGTCGCCGGAATCGATGATCACGTCGATGTCGTACTGCTCCACGAGCGAGCCGATGATGTGCCACGACGCGGGGTTGAGATGGATGTCGGACACGTGCAGCACCCTCATCGTCGCCGGGTCGGGCTGGTACGTCGGGAGGGTCGAGGTCGCGTCGTACAGCTTGGTCACATTGGTGACGAGCCGCGCCAGTTCCTTCTGGTAGACATCGAATTCGGCGACGATGCTGCGCGCGTTGCCGACGACGGACGGCGCGGAGGAGAGCAAGCCGGAGAACTTCGGCTCCAGGACCGACTTGGGATTCCAGGTCACGTACGCGCTGACGCCCGAGGCCGTGAGCAGGGCGAGCGCGAGACCGCCCGCGGCGAGTGCTTTGCGCGGGCGGCGGTAGACGGCCAGACCCAGCGCGGTGGCCCCGGAGACGACGGCGACGCAGGAGCGCACGGCCAGTTCGGTGGCGCCCGCGGAGACGTCGCCGGTGACCTCGCCCTGGAGCCCGGAGAGGCGCTCGGGATGCTCGACGAGGGCTTGCGAGCGGACCGGGTCGAGCTGGTCGACGTCCACGTCGAGGCGGATCGGGGCGATATGGGTGTTGAGTTCGAGCGCTCCGAGCGGGGAGACGTTGATCTTGGTGCCGCCGGACAGGGACGGGCGCAGGGTCATGCTCGTGTCCATCGGGCCGACCGGCGTCCGGACACTGCCGACGATCAGCAGCCCGAGCCAGGCGCCGAGCAGCACCACCGCGGTCAGGCCGAGCGCCCGTGCGTAGGGGTGCGGGGCGTGCACGAGGGCGCTGGTCGGGGAGGCTTGTTGGGAGCGGTAGTGGCGTCGTACGCGGACATACGTGGCACGGAAGGGGTCTCGGGCCATTGCTCCCGTATTCCCATGCGGGAGCACCGCTAAGCCCGCCCGGCCACTCGCCCGGAAGTCGGCGACAATGGGCCCGTGCTGGAGATGACGCGTGAGGAGTTCGAAGAACTGGTCGCGGAGGCCCTCGACCGGATCCCACCCGAGCTGATGCGGCTGATGGACAACGTCGCGATCTTCGTGGAGGACGAGCCGCCGAAGGACGAGCCCGAGCTGCTCGGGCTGTACGAGGGAACGCCACTGACCGATCGCGGCGAGTGGTACGCCGGTGTGCTGCCGGACCGGATCAGCATCTACCGGGGGCCGACGCTGCGGATGTGCACCTCGCGGGAGGAGATCGTCGCTGAGACGGAAATCACCGTGGTGCACGAGGTGGCGCACCACTTCGGGATCGACGACGCGCGGCTGCACGCCCTGGGATACGGGTGAGCCGGTGAGTGCGGCGGCGGGGGCCACGGTCGGCGCCCGCGATGAGTGACGCGATCGATCCGGACGTCGATCTCCGGGTGCCCGCGCACCGCGCCGAGACCACCGGGCGCGGCAAGTGGCTGGTCCTCGGGGCGATCTCGGTGGGCGGCGCGCTCGGGGCGCTGGCCCGGTACGGTGCGGCGCTTCTGTGGCCCGGGAGCGTGTGGACGACGTTCGGCGTCAATGTGCTGGGCAGTGCGCTGATCGGCGTGCTGATGGTGCTGGTGAGCGAGTGGGGCCGGGGGCACGCGCTGGTCCGGCCGTTCCTCGGGGTCGGCGTGCTGGGCGGCTTCACGACCTTCTCGACGTACGCCGCGGACGTGGCGCGGCTGCTTGATGAGGGCGCGGCGGTCACCGCGATGACGTACGCGGCCGGGACGTTCGTGGCCGCGCTGAGCGCGGTGTGGCTGGCGGCGTCGGTGACGGGGTCGCTCGTGACGCGGGTGGTGGCCCGATGAGGGCGCCGGCCGTGGCATCGGAGGTGGGCGCATGACCTGGGTGCTGGTGGCGGTCGGGGCGGCGGTCGGGGCGCCCCTGCGGTATCTGACGGACCGTGCGGTGCAGGCGCGGCACGACTCGGTGTTCCCGTGGGGGACGTTCGTGGTCAACGCGGTGGCGAGCCTGGTCCTTGGCCTGCTGACCGGCGCGTTGGTCTCCTCGTCGACGTACGCGTTGCTCGGGACCGGTCTGTGCGGGGCGCTGTCGACGTACTCGACCTTCTCGTACGAGACGCTGCGGCTGGCCGAGCGTGGCTTGAAGTTCCTCGCGGCCGCGAGCGCGGTGGCGTCGCCGCTGGTGGGGCTGGGTGCGGTGGTTCTGGGCGTGGAGCTCGGGCGGGGGCTGCTGCGGTAGCGGGGCCTCTGCGCGCCGTCGTGCGGGGCGCCGTGGTCGTTGTGCCGTGGTCGTTGTGCCGCGGTCTCCGGACGCCCCGGGGAGTGACCCGTGCGGTAGTCGGGCCGGGGTCTTCGGGCGCCCGGGGAATGACCCGAGCCGTAACCGATGAGCCCGGCGCGTGTCCCTTGCGGGTGAATGGGAGTTGGACAGATGAACCCCGTTCGCCGTGCCCCGGAGGTGCCGCCCAGTGCGCCAGTTGAACATCCCTGTCCGATTGGCCGCCGCCGCGCTCGCGGTGGCGGCGTCCGCAGGCTGCATGAGTGTGGGCGACGAGGAGGGCAAGCCCTCGCCGACGCGTCCCGCGGCGCGGCAGGGGACGGTCGCCGAGGTGGACGCCGACTCGGGTCCGTCCGGCACGGGGCAGGGGCGTACGGGCGGACACGGGGCCACCGGTGAGGGCGGCAAGGACGCCAAGGGCGGCAAGGACGGGAAGGGCGATCCGCGGGACGAGGGCGCGGACGCCGAGCCGGGTGCCTCGGCCGGGCCCACCGCCGACCCGCCGGACAAGGGCACCGGGGCGGGCGACGGCGTCACCCGGCCCAAGCCGCCGCGCCCCGGCACGCCGACGCCGACGGGCGGCGGGTCCACGCCGCCCAAACCGCCGGTGACGCCGGAGCCTCCGGTGACGGAGCCGCCGCCCGAGCCGCCGCCCGAGCCGCCCTCGACCCCGCCTGGACCCTCGGCTTCGCCGGCGGCCGACATGAGGGCCGCGGGGATGGGGGAACAGCGCCTCAGTTCACGCGAGCCGACCGCATCACCGCAGGTGGGGCCGGTGTAGGAGAGCCGGTTTGCCATAACCGGGGGAGGGTGCGTATGGTTATAGATCGTTTGATCCCATTGCCCGGCGCCACTGAGTTCTCGCAAAAGACGAGAGCAAGAGCGCCCCGTGGCGCGTACTCTCCCTTACCGTGCTTGACCGCATTGAGGCGGTCGAATTGCGATTCACGGAGTTTGGGCGCGTGCCGAGACTCCGGAAGGTTTCGCATTTCGTATGTCCATTTCCAGCACTGACCGCACCGCCATGCCCGAGAACGAGTCGGTCGACCAGACCGCCGACATCATCGAGGCTGTAGACACCACCGCGGACACCACTGCCGCGGACACCACCCCCGCCGACACCGCCGTCGTGGACGCAGCCGCCGAGATCATCGAGGTTGTCGAGATCGCGGAGGCCGCCGAGGTCGTCGTCGAGGTCACCGACACCCCCGCCAAGACCGAGGCCGTCCAGGCCGAGGCCACGGACGACGCAGCAGCCGACGACGCGGACGCCGAGCCGACCGTCACGTTCGGCAGCCTGGGTCTCCCCGACGGCATCGTCCGCAAGCTCGCCCAGAACGGCGTCACCGCGCCCTTCCCGATCCAGGCCGCGACCATCCCGGACGCCCTGGCCGGCAAGGACATCCTGGGCCGCGGCCGTACCGGCTCCGGCAAGACCCTCTCCTTCGGTCTGCCGCTGCTGGCCACGCTGTCCGGTGGTCACACCGACAAGAAGAAGCCCCGCGGCATCATCCTCACCCCGACCCGTGAGCTCGCGATGCAGGTCGCGGACGCGCTCCAGCCGTACGGCGACGTGCTCGGCCTCAAGATGAAGGTCGTCTGCGGCGGTACGTCCATGAGCAACCAGATGTACGCCCTGGAGCGTGGCGTCGACGTCCTCGTCGCCACCCCGGGCCGTCTGCGCGACCTCATCAACCGCGGCGCCTGCTCGCTGGCGGACGTCCGCATCGCCGTCCTCGACGAGGCCGACCAGATGTCCGACCTGGGCTTCCTGCCCGAGGTCACCGAGCTGCTCGACCAGATCCCCGGCGGCGGCCAGCGGATGCTCTTCTCCGCCACCATGGAGAACGAGATCAGCACGCTGGTCAAGCGCTACCTGACGAACCCCGTCACGCACGAGGTCGACAGCGCGCAGGGCAACGTCACGACCATGACCCACCACGTCCTCGTCGTGAAGCCGAAGGACAAGGCGCCGGTCACGGCCGCGATCGCCGCCCGCAAGGGCCGCACGATCATCTTCGTCCGCACCCAGCTGGGCGCGGACCGCATCGCCGAGCAGCTGCGCGAGTCGGGCGTCAAGTCCGACGCACTGCACGGCGGCATGACGCAGGGCGCCCGTACCCGCGTTCTTGAGGACTTCAAGAAGGGTTACATCAACGCCCTCGTCGCCACCGACGTCGCCGCTCGCGGCATCCACGTCGACGGCATCGACCTGGTCCTGAACGTGGACCCGGCCGGCGACCACAAGGACTACCTCCACCGCTCGGGCCGTACGGCCCGTGCCGGCAAGTCCGGCGTCGTCGTGTCGCTGTCCCTGCCGCACCAGCGCCGCCAGATCTTCCGCATGATGGAGGACGCGGGCGTCGAGGCCTCGCGCCACATCGTCGCCGGCGCCGGTGTCTTCGAGCCGGAGGTCGCCGAGATCACCGGCGCCCGTTCGCTCACCGAGGTCCAGGCCGACTCCGCGAACAACGCCGCCAAGCAGGCGGAGCGCGAGGTCAAGGACATGGGCCGCGAGCTGGAGCGCACCACGCGCCGCGCGACCGAGCTCCGCGAGGAGGCCGACCGCCTGGTCGCCCGCGCCGCGCGTGAGCGTGGCGAGGACCCGGACGAGGCAATCGCGGAGATGGCGAAGGCCGCCGAGGCGGAGAACGCCGCCGTGGCAGCGGCTGCAGCCGCTGTGCAGGAGCGCCAGGCCGCGGAGCGTCGCGACGAGCGCGGCAACTTCGAGCGTCGTGGCAACGACCGCGGTGGCTACAAGGGCAACAACGACCGCGGTGGCGACCGTGGCGGCTACAAGGGCCGTGACGACCGTGGTGGCAGCAGCAGCCGTCCGGCGTTCAACCGTGACGACCGTGGTGGCAGCAGCAGCAGCCGTCCGGCGTTCAACCGTGACGACCGTGGTGGCAGCAGCAGCCGTCCGGCGTTCAACCGCGATGACCGTGGTGGCAGCAGCAGCCGCCCCGCGTTCAACCGTGACGACCGCGGTGGCGACCGTCGTGACGACCGTGGCGGCAGCAGCCGTCCGGCGTTCAACCGTGACGACCGTGGCGGCGACCGTCGTGACGACCGTGGCGGCAGCAGCCGTCCGGCGTTCAACCGTGACGACCGTGGCGGCGACCGCAGCGCCCGTCCGGCCACCGGTGGCGGCTTCCGCGCCGGCGGCTCCGACCGCCCGTTCAACCGCGACGACCGCGCGGCCCGCCCGGCCACCGGCGGCGGTTTCCGCGCCGGCAGCTCGGACCGCCCGGCCAGCCGCCGCGACGACCACCGCGGCAGCACCGGCACCGGCACCGGCTCCTTCGGCCGCCGTGACGAGAAGCCGCGCTGGAAGCGCAGCTGATCCGGTGGGCCGGCGGCGCAGGCCGCCGACCCACTAGATAGCTGAACCACTGAAAGCGGGCCCGTTCCTCAATGCGGGCCCGCTTTTCTGTGCCCTGCGCAGCGGCCAACTCCCGCTCCGGACCAGCCACTTACCATGATCCCCGCCGGAAGCTGACGGCTCTGCTCCGGGCCTGGCGCGAGCCGCGACGGGCCCGGCAACCGATACCCGATCGGCTGCCGGGCTCGGTGCGACTATGCTCAGGGGTGCCTTGCCGAGGGCCGTTAGCTCAATTGGCAGAGCAGCGGACTTTTAATCCGTTGGTTGTGGGTTCGAGTCCCACACGGCCTACCGCTCAGCCCCAGGTCAGGGAGCATCTGATCTGGGGCTGATTCTGTTTTCGGGGGGTTGAAGATTGTTAGATCGGCCTGCGCTCGGCCGAAGTGCTAACGATCAAGACGTGAGGAAGCCCCGGCCGTCCGCCTCGGGGGGAGCGGACGGCCGGGGCCGACGGGGGGTTACAGCGCGGTGGTCAGCACCCGGCTGCGCAGCGGCTCCGAGACGAGCATGTCGGCGAACTGCCAGGATGCCGCCGTCACCTCCTCCTCCTCCTCCTGGAGCACGATCTCGTCCGCCGTGGTGCGGAACATGAACCGGAGGTCGAAGTGCAAGTGATCCGGCTCGTCCTTCGCAGGGTTCGCCGGAATAATGTGCGCGTCCACGTGCAGCGGCAGGTCGACCGCCAGCGTCACCTTGTCAGCGTCGGTACCGGTCTCCTCGGCGAGCTCGCGCAGCGCCGCCCCGACGAGCGTCTCGTCCGTGTCCTCGACGACATGGCTGCCGGGCAGCAGCCACTTCGAAAGGGCCTGGTGCTCGATGGTCAGGACTCGACCGTCGGGGCGGTGGAGCACGACGCCGGCGGTGACGTGACCGCGGAACTCCTTGCGTGAGGTGATCGTGTCGCCCGCCTCGTCGAGCAGGGCGGCGAGCGGCTCCTTGTCCTCGGGGTGCTGGGCGAGGTAGCCGCCGACATCGAGGAGGACGAGAGGCTCACCTGCGGCGCGCGACTCGAGGAAGTCGACGGCCGTCTCGGGGTCGGTGAACAGTCCTCGGGAGAGGGTGGCGCACTGGGCGACCTTCTCCACCTCGCGCTGCGCCGAGGCATTGATGGGCTTCGGCTTGGGGAGGATCGCCCGCAGTTGTGAAGCCGCCGCGACCGCCTTCACGAACGAGGGGCGTTCCGGCAACGGGTGGGTGATGAGCAGGGACGCCGGAGGCTCCGGCGGGCGGAACTGGGTGTTGATCCGGGCGAAGTACGCGTCGAGCCGCGCGTGTTCGAACGCTTCCATGAGCGTCGCCTTTCAGGTCTCAAGCGCGGGGGCCGTGCACCAGGCGCACTGGCAGGGCGGGTAGGCGATGGAGCCGATCGGAGCAGTCTCGGGGTGTTCGCGTTCGACGATCAGATGCTCGTCACGCCGCACATCTCGAACCTGCTGGGCCACGAGTCGCCGATGCTGCACCTGCGGCGCCTCGGAGACGATGGTCTCTACGATCGTTTCGCTGCCCACGCAGCCGCCCTGTGGGAGACCGGTCGACCAAGTCTGGTCCTGAACGCGCAAAGGCGCCCCCTGCCAGCCGGTGAGGGCCGGACAGGGGGCGTGCGGTCACCGACGCCAGGGCGTCAGGTCGAGGTCGGGTAGCCCACCGCAGGAGATCCAAGACGAACGAAGTGAGTAGCTTGCGCTGGGTTCGCTGGTCCTTCACTCCCTGGTCGAGCCGGTCAGTGATCGCGGCGAAATCTTGGCGGCGGTTCGCGCCCCTTGACTGGGGCCACGGCAGGATGCCCACAGCAGAGCAGCCCCGGCCGCCGCGATTCCGGCGCCGGAACGAGGCGATGCGGGGCGGTGAGGAACGGTATCGCCGCAGTCTGCCGAGTGGGCCGAGCGCCGCTCTGACCAGGCCGTTGCGGCAGAGCGCGACACAGGGCGCCCTCTACCGAACCCTTCGGAGTCGTAACCCCCGTCGACGGGGGTTACGACATTCCGGGGACCCTTCGCTCAGGCGCGCGTGAGCTCCGCCGCTCCGAAGGAGACGTTGAAGCGGTCGCACCAGATGCTCACGCTGCCGTACCGGTCCAGATCGAGAGCGGCGGGCAGGGCGTAGTTCTGGTCGCCCTTGTTGCCCTTGAGCCTGCCGAGGCTCTCGTACTTCCCGTCGTCGAACACGCCCCAGCCCGCCGTGCCCTCCTTCACCGGCGCATCGGTGATCCAGACCCGCAGATCCGGGCCGTTGCTGGTGTCCAGCCCCGTCAGGCGCAGGGTGCGCGAGCCGTCGGGCAGTTGCAGGATCCGCACCTTGCCCGAAGTCCGGTGCTCGTGGCTGATGAATTCACCGGTGGCCAGTGTCTCCGGGGCCCTTGGTGGCTTCGACGCATTGGCCGCCGGGGCGCCGGACGGGCTCTCGGCCGACTCGTCCACGGCCGCGGCGGTGGGGATTCCTTCTCGTACGGTCTCGTCCCGCACCAGCTTCCACGGCTCGAACCAGTAGAGCCCCGCCCCGGCCACCAGCGCGGCCGCCATCAGTGCGCCCAGGAGTAAGGGCCTGCTCAGCCATCGCCGTACGCGTCCCATGTCGTTCTCCTGTGAGTGTCCGCACCGAACTGTCCTTGATTCCCAGTCAACGGGATCAGGCCGCTGTTTGTCCCCGGCTGCCTGATGACGGATTCCTTACGGCGGCACGGTGGCGCGGGGCCCCGCGGAAAGTGGTGGAGCGGTGCTCCACCGATGGCGTAGAGTCAGGTTTACCGACGCGGGGTGGAGCAGCTCGGTAGCTCGCTGGGCTCATAACCCAGAGGTCGTAGGTTCAAATCCTGCCCCCGCTACTGAAGTAGTGGATGAAGGCCCGGACTCATGGAGTCCGGGCCTTTGTCGTGTCTCCTGGCGCCCCCCGCCCGTTTGTCCCCCACTTGGCCGACCCCGGATAGCCGTCCGGCGCGGCTGCGGACAGCCTGGGTGGGGCGCGGTACGGTCCGCAACCGGGTGCGGACTGGCAGGAGACCACAGGTGGGAAAGCAAAGCGGAGCGGGTGGCGGTGGGGCCCGTACAACCCGGCGGTTCGTCCGGGCGCTGCCCGCGCTGCTGATCGTCGGCGGATTCTTTTTCGACCTCACGACCCCGTCGAACTTCACCGCGTCGCCCCTCTTCGCCGCCGCCCCGCTGATCGCCGCGCCGCTCTTCGCCCTCAGCAACACCGTGCTCACCGGAATCGCCTCGACCCTGGCCGTCGCCGGGCTGCATCTTCGTACGCAGACCGCGACGCAGGTCGAGGCCGTCACCGAGCTGATCACCGTGGTCACCGTCGCCGCCCTCGCAGTGGTCATCAACCGCGTCGTGCGGCGCGGCGACCGCGAGCTCGCCTCCGCGCGGGAGATCGCCGAGGCGGCCCAGCGCGCCGTGCTGCCCACGCCCGCCGACCGGATCGCCGGGCTGCACGTCGCGGCGCGCTACGAGGCGGCGCAGGCGGACGCGTTCATCGGCGGCGACCTCTTCGCCGTGCAGGACACTCCGTACGGTGTGCGCCTGGTGGTGGGGGACGTGCGGGGCAAGGGCCTGGACGCCGTGGAGGCCGTCGCCGTGGTCATCGGAGCCTTTCGTGAGGCCGCCGAGCAGGAGACCTCGCTGGAAGGCGTCGCGCAGCGGCTGGAGCGGGCGCTGGCGCGGGAAGGGACCCGGCGGGACGGCCTCGACGCGTTCGAGGGCTTCACCACCGCCGTGCTCGCGGAGATCTCGCGGGACGGCGGCGTCCTGCGGCTGGTCAACCGCGGCCACCCCGAGCCGCTGCTGCTGTACGCCGACGGGGCTCTGGACGTCATGGAGCCGGTCGAGGCCGCGCTGCCGCTGGGGATGGCCGAGCTGGGGGCGTGGCCGGATCTGGCGCAGGAGTACACCTACCCGGCGGGGGCCACGCTGCTCCTCTACACGGACGGGCTGTCCGAGGCCCGCAACGCGGCGGGCGTCTTCTACGACCCGCAGGCGCGGCTGCGCGGCCGGATCTTTCCCGGGCCCGATGAGCTGTTGGGGGCGCTCATCGACGACGTACGGCTGCACACCGGTGGCGGGTCCACGGACGACATGGCGCTGCTGGCGGTCGGGCGGCCCTCCGAGGGGCAGCAGGACCGACGCAGGACCGTGGAGATCGTCAGGCGGGCCGAGCGTCAGAGACCGGCGGCAGAGGGCGGCCCCGGGCGCGGGGCAGGGGCAGCGGGCGTGACAGCGGGCGGACCTCGTGGTGGATCCCGTGGCGGCCCCGATGGCGGACCTCGTGGTGTGTACGGCGGTGGATCCGGTGGCGGTTTCGGCGGTGGGTTCGATGAGGGAAGCGGCGCGGAATCCGACGGAGGGTCCGGGGCGCGCTCCGGTCCCTGCGGGCGCTGAAACAATCGCGGTTCCCCGTGCTGCGACGCTCCGTAGTCGTGAAGCACCGCTGCGCATAATAATTGACGAACCGTCAAGAAAACGATGTTTCCTGAGTGGCGATCAACTCGACCCATTGTGACCGTTTGTGTCCCGCTAAGTCTGTGGCGAAGTCGTTAAAGATCACCTGGAACGGCTTGGAACCGGACCGGGTCTCTATTAACGTTCGATAACGCAGCGCGGTTGTCCCAGTCGTCGCAAGAGGCGACACCGTGCGCACGCGCCGAATTCCGCAAGGGAACCGGGGAACCATGTTCCTTGGGGTGAATCGGGCCGAACCTGGCCCGTAGGAGACCTTCCTGCTCCGAACCCGTCAGCTAACCCGGTAGGCGAGAAGGAAGGAAAGGAGCACGCCTCCGTGGCGTCCAACACCCCTGCCCCAGTGGCCCCCCTGCCCCCCTACGGGGTGCCGAACGACCCCGCTGACCTCATTCGCGGGGAGGGTACTTGGGAAGAGTGGAATCCCACCGAGGACTCCATTCGTCCCGTGCGTGGCAAGCACCGCGTGGCCAAGCAGCGCGGCGGCATCGCCCGCAGCTCCACGGTTCTGGGTGTCGGCGTCATCGCCGCGGTCGGCGCGGGCGGCATCGCCACCGCGCAGGACAAGCCGGCCGTCTCGATATCCCTGCCGGACTCCATCGCCGACTCGCTGCCCGACGCCAAGTCCCTTCCCGGCGTGGGCGCCCTGTTCTCCGACGACTCGGACGGCGACTCCGGCGTCACCACGGGCGAAGCGGTCGTCGCCGCCACCCCGCTCACCACGGCCGGTGTCAGCACCGCCGACGCGCGGCAGGGCACCACCGGCGCCGGCGAGGTGCTCCGCGCCCGCATACTCCAGCAGGCCGATCAGCAGCAGGCCGCCGCGGACGCCGCCGCCAAGCAGGCCGCCGAGTCGGCCGCCGCCGAGCGGGCCGCGGCAGACGCGAAGGACCAGCAGGACGAGGCGAAGGCCGACGCCGCCGAGAAGGAGCGCAAGGCGAAGGAAGCGGCCGAGGCCAAGGCCGAGGCGAAGCGGCTCGCGAAGCTGGCCGCCAGCTACTCCCTGCCGACCTCCTCGTACACGCTCACCTCCACCTACGGCCAGTCCGGCTCGATGTGGTCCTCCGGTCAGCACACCGGCCTCGACTTCGCGGCCCCGACGGGCACGCCGGTCAAGGCCGTGCACGGCGGGACCATCAAGTCGGCCGGCTGGTCGGGTTCGTACGGCTACCGCATCGTCCTCGAACTCGATGACGGTACGGAGATCTGGTACTGCCACCTCTCCTCGATGAGCGTCACCTCGGGCAACGTCGGCACAGGCGACACCATCGGCAACGTCGGCGCCACCGGCAATGTGACGGGCCCGCACCTGCACCTTGAAGTGCACACACCCGGCGGCGACGGCGTTGACCCGGCGTCCTGGCTGCGCGGCAAGGGCCTCAACGTCTGAGGCCCCGGCCGGTTGCGGGAGACCCGGAGCCGGCCGAGGGAACGCATGAGCCCGCCATGCGGTTGATCAACCCATGACTTCTCTCCGCAAACTGGGCAACTCCGACCTCGCCGTCTTCCCGGGCGGCGTGGTGCGCTGGGGCGGCGTGGTGCGGTGCCCTCGGCGGTGGCGTCCACACCCGGCCCGTCGCCCGCGCCGCGTACTCCAGCGCGGGCCCGGCCACACCCTTGCGCTGCCACAGATGGTGCAGCAGCTCCAGCTCGCGCGCCGCGAAGTCCGCGCCCACCATGCCCCGGCGGGCCCGGTGGCGCAGAAAGGCCAGGGAGGTCGCGAAGGCCTCGTACTCGGCGACCGTACGAGCCGCCGCCCGGCCGCCGTGCACCCGGGCAGCGGCGTCGCGCGCCACCGAGCGGGCCCGCATGGAGGACAGCGCGAGCGGTTCGTGGGCGCCCAGCCAGCCCGCGCGCGCGTAGGCGGGCAACGCGGCGGAGACGGTGCGCAGCTCGCGCTGGCTCGTCCAGACCGCCAGCCAGGTCAGCAGGCCGAAGGCGGGGACCATGAAAGCGGCGTACACCGCGTAGAAGCCGTACTCGCCGAAGGTCCCCGAACCGTTCCACAGGGCGTGCATGCCCATCGCGAAGGCCAGGCCGAGCAGGGGCAGCGCGATCCGGCGGACCCGTCCCCAGCGGGGCGGCGCGAGCGCGGCGAGACCAAAACCTATGCCCGTGAGCGCGGTGAACAGTGGGTGCGCGAACGGCGACATGACGATGCGTACGAAGAAGGTCGCCGCGGTCACCGAAGCGAAGCCCGATGCGCCCATCTCCTGGTCCTGGCCGAAGGCGTTGCCCAGATAGAGGATGTTCTCGGTGAAGGCGAAGCCCGTCGCGGTGAAGCCCGCGACGACCACCCCGTCGACGATCCCGTTGAAGTCGCGTCTGCGGAAGAGGAAGATCAGCAGGACCGCCGCCGCCTTCGCGCTCTCCTCCACGACCGGGGCGATCACGGTGGCGCCGAGGGTGTCGGCGCCGGCCGGATCCGCGGTGGCGGTGGCTATCCAGCGGGTCGCGAAACTGTTCGCGATGATCGCGACGAGGGCGGCGGCGAACGCGCCCCAGGCGAAGGCGAAGAACAGATTCCGCCAGGGGCCCGGCTCCACCCGGTCCAGCCAGCGGAACGCCGTGATCAGCAAGGGCACCGGCAGCACGGCCAGGCCGAGGCCGACGAGGAAGCCCTGGGTGCCCGTCTGGTCGCGGACGATCGCCAGGATCACCAGCGCGCAGAGCGCGAGCAACGTGATCACCGCGCCCGCGCGCACCGCCTTCTTGTGCCAGAAGGAGCGGCGGGGCCTGTAGCGCCAGTGCGCACGCGCCGGTACGGCGGCGAACTGCGGCTGCTGCTCACAGTCCGGGACCGCCGGATCCTGCCGGGAGTGCGGAGACGACTCGTACACCCGTCGACCCTAACGAGCGACACTGACACCTGGCGATGCCGCCCTGCGCCCCGGCGGGGCCTATACGCGGCGGAACAGCAGGTCGTGCACCGCGTGGCCCTTGTCGAGGCCCTGACCCTCGAACCGGGTAAGTGGCCGAAAGGCGGGCCGTGGCGCGTAATCGCCGTTCGGCCGGGTGTTCTCGAACTCGGGGTGCGCGGTGAGCACTTCGAGCATCTGCTCGGCGTACGGCTCCCAGTCGGTCGCGCAGTGGAGCACCGCGCCCGGCGCGAGGCGGGTGGCCGCCAGGTCCAGGAACTCCGGCTGGATGAGGCGCCGCTTGTGGTGGCGCTTCTTCGGCCAGGGGTCGGGGAAGTAGACGCGCAGCCCGGCCAGGGAGGCGGGCGGGAGCATCTCGCGGAGCAGGATGATCGCGTCGCCGTTCGCCACCCGGAGGTTGGTCAGTCCGGCGCGCTCGGCGAGGGCGAGCAGGTTGCCCTGGCCCGGGGTGTGCACGTCGACGGCGAGGAGGCCGGTGGCGGGGTCGTCGGTGGCCATCTGCGCGGTGGCCTCGCCCATCCCGAACCCGATCTCCAGGACGACCGGCACCCCTCCGAACAGCTGGTCCAGGTCGAGGACGCGCAGCCCGTCGATGTCCAGCCCCCACTGGGCCCACAGCCGCTCCAGCGCGTCGACCTGCCCGGCGGTGACCCGGCTGCGCCGCGGCTGGAAACTACGGATCCGCCGCTCGTGATGCGACCCGGCGGGGTCGGGCGCGGGGCCACCGGGGAAGCGGGGCTCGCCCTTGGGTCGGTGAAGGGGGGTGGTGGGCGCGGTGGGCGCGGCGGGGCGCGTATCGGGAGACTCAGACACAATGCGTCGATTCTACGGGGGTGGGGTGCGGGGGGTACGGGGCCGCCTGCGGCGGGCCTGTCCCCTACCCGCCCCTTCCCGAGACTGGGGGCAGGCCCCCAGACCCCCGGACGCCCTGCGGGCGTGTCCTCAAGCGCCGGACGGGCTGAAAGTGTCCCGGATGCTGCGCATCTTCGTCAGTCCGGAGGACCGGGGCCGGGAGGGCCGCGGCCGGGGGGCCAAGCTGCCCCCGTGTTCTCTCACTCCGCCCATTTCAGCCTTTCCGGCGTTTGAGGACCGGGACCAGGGCGTGGGGCTGCCGCCCGCTTTCACCCCGGTCCTCCAGCCTGTCCGGCGTTTGCGGACCGGGGTCTGGGGCTGAGCCCCAGTTACGGGAAGGGGCGGGCAGGGCACAGCGCAGCGCCGCCGGCAACCCGCACCTTGAGCCGCACCCGCACACCGCACCCCCGGCACCACCCTCACCCCACCCCCAAAACCCCCAGCGCCCGACGCGCCACCTGCCGTCCGATCGGCAGCGCCGCCGTCGCCGCAGGCGAAGGCGCGTTCAGGACATGGATCGTCCTTGGCGCCTGCCTGATCAGGAAGTCATCGACCAGCGTCCCGTCCCGCAGGACCGCCTGCGCCCGTACCCCCGCCGGGGCCACCCGCAGGTCCGCCTCGGTCGCGGCCGGCAGCAGCCTCCGCACCGCGTCGGTGAAGGCCCGCTTCGACAAGGAGCGGTGCAGCTCGCCCGCGCCGTAGCGCCAGTGCCGCCGGGCTATCCGCCAGGATCCGGGCCAGCCGAGCGTGCCCGCCAGCTCCCGCGGCCGGATCGCCGACCAGGCGTACCCCTCACGGGCCAGCGCGGGCACTGCGTTCGGCCCGACGTGAACGCCTCCTTCGATGCCCCGCGTCAGATGCACCCCGAGGAACGGGAACGCCGGATCCGGCACCGGATACACCAGGCCACGGACCAGCTCGGGCCGGGCCAGCTCGTAGTACTCCCCCCGGAACGGCACGATCCGCATCCCCGGATCGTCGCCCGCGAGCCGCGCCACCCGGTCGCAGTGCAGCCCCGCGCAGTTCACCAGGACCCGCGCCCGCAGCACCGCGCCGTCCGCCGTGCGCACCGCGACACCCCAGGGGCGCCGGTCGACGGCGGCGACCTCCGCGCCGTAATGAATCTCCGCGCCCGACGCGCCCACACTCTCCGCGAGCTGCGCCGCGACCGCCCCGAAGTCGCACACCCCGGTCGACCCCACCCGGATCGCGGCCAGGCCCCGCACCTCGGGCTCGTACTCCGCGATCTGGGCGGGGCCGAGCTCCCGCACCGGAATCCCGTTCTCCCGGCCGCGCTGCACCAGCGCGTGCAGCCTCGGCAGCTCCGCGCGCGCGGTGGCGACGATCAGCTTGCCGGTGATCTCGTGCGCGATGCCGTGCTCCGCGCAGAACTTGACCATCTCCGCCGCGCCCCGCACCGCGTATCTCGCCTTGAGCGAGCCCGGCCGGTAATAGATGCCACTGTGGATGACCCCACTGTTGCGCCCGGTCTGGTGCAGGGCGGGGCCCCGCTCCTTCTCCAGCACCACCACGCGCGTGCCCGGCGCGGCCCGCGTGATCGCGTACGCGGAGGAGAGCCCGACGATGCCGCCGCCGACGACCAGCACATCGCAGTCGTAGCGGCCGTACCTGTCGTGTCCCTCGTATGTCATCGGATTCACCTCCCACCCCGGCCGTGTACCCCGAGAAGCGCAGGGAGCGCGCCCCGGACTACCGATGATGCACCGGCCCACTGACAATGCCCTCGAACCCGGGCCGGCCACCCCGCCTCCCGCGGCGGACCGCCGTCCCCGGGCCCGAGGCCCTACGCGGGCGCCACCAGCAGTGGCCGCGCCCGCTCCCGCAGCTCCACGACCCGGGGCTCGTCGCCGTACGGCTCCAGCCGGTGCAGCAGGTCCCGTACGTACTCCGTGGTCCGCGCCGACGAGATCCGCCCCGCGACCTCCACCGCCCGCGTCCCCGCCGCGCACGCCGCGTCCAGGTTTCCCGACTCCAGTTCGGCGACGGCCGACACCACAAGACGCAGCCCGTGCGAGCGCACGAACTCCTCCGTCGGCCGCGACAGCGCCTGCTCGGTGAAGCGGCGCACCTGGCGCGGCGCCTTCAGATCGCGATAGCACTCGGCGGCATCTGCCGCGAACCGGTCGTACGAGTAGAAGCCCAGCCACGTCGGATCGGGATCGCCGTCCCGCGAGCGCTCCAGCCAGCCCTCCGCCGCCTTCAGCGCCGCGCCGGCCGCCTGCGCGTCGCTCGCCTTGGCGTGCGCGCGCGCCTCGACCAGCCGGAAGAAGCTCATGGTGCGGGCGGTGGCGAGCCCCCGGTTGCGCTCGACGGCCGCCTGCGCCAGGTCGACGCCCTCGTCGGCGAAGCCCCGGTAGGTCGCCTGGAGCGACATCGACGCCAGGACGTACCCGCCCAGCGGCACATCGGCCGCCGCCCGCGCGAGTCGCAGCGCCTGGATGTAGTAGCGCTGGGCGGCCTCCTGCTGACCGGTGTCGAAGGCCATCCACCCGGCCAGCCTGGTCAGTTCGGACGTCGCTCCGAAGAGCGAGCGGCCCACCTCGTCGCTGTACGAACCGAGTAACAAGGGCGCCGCGTCAACACGCAGGCACTCCGGGACCATCGAGGAACGCCAGTCCCCTCCGCCGTACTTGGAGTCCCAGCGCCGCGCGTCCTCGGCCGCCTCGCGCAGCTTCACCACATCGCTGTGCCCGACCCGCAGCGGCGTCGCGTCCGACGCGCTCTCGGCGGCGGTGGAGTCCCGCGCGACCGACGAGTCGGCCGGGGTTATCAGCCAGCGGGACGCGGGTGTGGCGTACGCGCTGACGGCGAAGGAGCCGGCCAGGGACTGCCAGATTCCGCCGCTGCCCGCCCGCCTGCCCGCCAGATCCAGCCGGTACAGCTCGGTCGCCGAACGCACCGCCGCCGACACATCACGCGGGAAGGCGAGCCCGACCTCGGGCGCCGGATCCGCGTCCGCGAGACCGATTTCGTGCAGCGGCACGGGACGCCCGAGCTTGGCGCCGATCGCGGCGGCGATCAGATGGGGCGCGGCGCCCTGCGGCACCATGCCCTTGGAGACCCACCGGGCCACCGAGGTCTTGTCGTACCGCAGTGTCAGGCCACGCTGAGACCCGAGATCGTTGACCCGCCTCGCCAGGCCTGCGTTGCTGATTCCCGCGAGGGCGAGAACCGTGCCGAGCTTTTCGTTCGGCCCGCGTTGCTCCCTGGACATGCGCCACCCCTCGACACAGACGGCCGTCCGGCGGGACATTCCCGGCTTTCCCGCCCGCACAACCACGCGGCCAGCCCAGCCGGAATATGCGCCCCGCGCAGGACATCAGTTGCACCCAGCGTAGTTCTCCGCATCCCGACCGTTAAGAGGCGGCGTTCCGGATGGCGAGATTGTTGTTCGGGAGGAAGCTCCCACGACGCGCCCCGTGCTCCGTGTGTGTGGCAGTGCGCCCGGCCTGCGCTCTCCTCGGGCCGGTACGGGAGCGCTTCCATGGAAGTCGCGTGGGTCGGCCCGCTGCACTGGATCCAGTGGGCTGGGGGACTCCGCCGCCTACATCCCCGCGGGCGGCGGACCGGTCCGGGAGGCGAACAGCGCTTCCCGGACTGTGCGTTCGCCCATGGCCCTCGCATGCCCTGAGAATGGCTGAATCACGACTGTCGTCCCGTGCCGTTCCTGGCCGGTTCCGGGGCCGTTTCGCGGCCCCCACAGTCCGTCCTGCTGCCGTCCCGTCACTTGAGCCCCAACCCCGGTCGGCACGAGGACGTTTGTGGCGTTTCGCTCAAGCGCCCCGCGCAGAGGCCCCATTGACTTGCCCGCGCGCATCCCGTAGCCCCTCCAGTACGCCGTTGTCGTGGCAGCATGGTCCCAAAGCTACTTCGATGCGTGCGGTTTGGTTTTTCCACAGCCTGTGGAGGCGGCGATGCGGTGGTTGGTGGGGTGGAGCAGTATCGCCGCGAGCTTCGGAACGGTCGGTTCGGTCGGATCGGTCGGCGCGGTAGGAACAGCGGGCGTGGTGGGCCCGGCCGGCGGCCCCGACGACGAGGCACGCACCGTGCACCCCGTCGGCTCCCAACTCCTGTGGGGCGACCCCGACCCGCTGTGGGCGGTCGGCGACTGGCGTCCCGACGAGGTCCGCACCATCACCGTCGACACCTTCACCCGCCTTGCCGTCCTCGGCTGTTGTGGAGCATCCGACGAAGAACTGCGCGTCGGCCTCTTCGCGGCGCGCGGCGGCGCACTGCGGCACCTCACCGCGTGGTCCGGCAGCTATACGGTCGTCGTCCAGGTCGGCAGAAGGATCACCGTCGTCGGTGACCTGGCAGGGGCCCGCCCCGTCTTCTATACGCCCTGGGCCAATGGCACCGCGTACGCCACCGCCGCGCTTCCGCTCGCCGACCTCATCGAGGCGCAGCTGGACATCGGCCACCTGGCGGCGCTGCTCGCCTGTCCCGACGTGCCCGAGGCCCTGCGCGACGGCACGCCGTACGCGGGTGTGCGGCGCATCCCGCCCGGCCACGCCCTTGTGCTGCGCGAGGGCTCCCGCGAGATCACCGGCTACGAGCAGGTGGCGTCCCTGGCCGTCGCCGCGCCCCAACTCGACCCCGAGCGCGCGGTGGACCTCGTGCGCGACGCGCTCGTCGAAGCGGTACGGGCCAGACTCACCGCACCCCGGCACGCCCCGGAGACCATGGCGCCCGACCCGGGGCCGGTGCCCGGCATGGGGCCCGCGGAACGCCGCGCGGCCCGGGGCGCGCCCGTCCCCGGCATCGGGGCCGACCTCTCCGGCGGCAGCGCGTCGGCGACGCTCGCCCTCCTCGCCGCGGGCCTGCCCGGCATGCCAGGCACCGTCCTGGGCCACGGCACGGGCGCGGGGGAGCGCCTCCTCGCCGTCACGTTCAACGACCTGGCCTCCGACGCGCACGGCCGCGAAGCCGAACTGGAACGGGCCGGCGCCATCGCAGCCAACCCTCGGCTGCACCACGTCGTCGTCGCCGGAGGCGAAGAGGCCCTCCCGTACGCCGACTTGGCCAGCGGGCCCCTCACCGACGAGCCGGGCCCGTCCCTGGTCACCGCCGAGCGGCACCGCCGCCGCCTCGCCGCGGGCAGCGCCGACCACTTCACCGGCCACGGCGCCCGGCAGGTCCTCGACGCACACCCGGCCCGCCTCGCCGACCTCCTCATGGACCGCCGCCGCCGCGACCTGCTGCGCCCGGTCGCGGCGCTCGCGAAGGTCGAAGGGCCCTCCGCGCACTCGCTGTTCCTCCCGCTGACCGTCTACCGCGCCGCCCGCCGCCTCGCCCGTACGCCGTACCGCACAGGCATCGAGGAGGCGGCCACCCGCCTGATGGAACGCCGCTTCGACGAGCCGGGCGCGTGGGGCGCGGGCAACGGCGCGGGCGCGCTCGACGCGTCGCTCGCCGCGCTCGCCTGGAGCCGTCCCGGCCCGGCTGCGCGCTGGCTGACGGGCGAGGCGCTCGCTGAAGTATCGGTTCGCCTCCAGGGGGCCGCGGCGCGCCCCTCGTCCATACAGCGTCCCGGTGAGGCACGCGCGCGTGGCGCGCTGACCCGCGCCGCGTCCGACCACCGGGTCTTCGAGCAGGCCGCGGAGGTCCGCAGCCAACGGCTGCACGCACCCTTCCTCGACAATCAAGTCGTACGGGCCGCCCGCACCCTCCCCGAAGCCCTCCGCGTCCAGCCGGGCGCGCGCGCCGCGATCCTGCGTACCGTCCTGTCCGGCGCGGGCGTCCAGGACCTGCCCGCAGGCTGGGGCGCCACCTCGCACGCCTCGTCGGCCGCAGCCGACCGGGTCGGACTGCGGGCAGCGGTGGATGACTTGATCGCGCTGTTCGACGCACCGCTGCTCGCCGACGCGGGCATCGTCGAGGCCCGCGTCGTGCGCAAGGCCCTGAGAGCGGCGGCGGAGGGGGAACAGGTCCCGCTCGACGGCCTGGCCGACCTGGTCTCCACAGAACTGTGGCTGCGCCGCCTGGTATCGCGGCGAGGCACCTGCTGGACAGGTACGGCGGCCCCCCGCCAACGTGCAGTGGCAGGCGGAGTCCCGCCACTGCGGAGCTTGTAGGCGGGCGGGCGTCTGTGGTGCTGTTTCCGACCCGGGCTTGCCTACCGTGCCGGAGGTTATGGGTCGGGTGGGCGTCTGCGTTGCCGTCCCCGAGGGGACAGCCCCGCGCAGCGGGCCCTCCTCCCCCCTGCCCCCACCTACTCCCCGCAGCTGATCCGCGACTGGGCCCAGTCAGAAAGCACCACCGAGCTGAACGGATCCTGCGGCTCGACCACAAGCCGAACCGTCTCGCGCCCGGACACATCCGCATGGACCGGCACCGCCGCATCATCCCCCCGCACCACCTGCGACTTCCACAGCAGCGCCCCGTCCCCGTACACGGAGAACCGCACCGCCCCGAGCCCCATCGTCATGTCGTCGACGCCCGCCACCGCGTCGTACGTCGTGCAGCTGCGATTGAGATCGATGGTCACCGAGGACGCTCCGTGCACCGTCACCCCGTGCCCGTACTGCTTCCCGCCGATCGACATCCCGTCGCGCTGCCACAGCCAACTGCTCTCGCCGACCCGCACCTCGGGCTTGGTGTGATCGCCGAACACCCAGTAATCCAGCCGGTTCACCTGGTAGACGACCGGCGCGGGCGGCGGCGGAGGAGGAGGGGTCGGCTTCGGCGGAGGAGTGGTCTTCACCGGCGGCTCCTGCTCAGGCGGCGGCTTCGGCGCGGGCGGCCTGGGCGCAGGCGCCTGCGGAGGCTTCGCCTGCGGAGGCTTCGCCTGCGGAGGCTTCGGCTTCGGCGTGGGGGACGGCCCCGCCACCGGCACCACCCGCGGCGCCGGCGGGGGCGGCGGCTTCGGCTCGGGGCTCGGCTTCCGCGGTACGACGGGCTGCGCGACCGGCGGCTTGGCCACCGGCGGCTTCGGCTCGGGCTTCGGCTCCTCCCCGGCGAGGGCGAACACCACTCCCGCGGCCACCGCGACAGCCACCGCCGCCGCGATCGCCGCCTTCGCGGGCGCACCCATCGCCTCGGCACCGGCGGCCCCCGCGGCCCCGCCGGAAGCACTCCCGCCACTCGCGGCGGCAGCCGCCCCCGCACCCGCCGCGCCACCCGCCACAAGGCCGGCGGCCTTGAGCGTGAACCCACCGGCGATCCAGCCGATGACGGCGACCGGAAGCAGCGCGGGAATCCCGGCATTGACGTCACTCAACTCACCGGCGGCGACCCGGCACTTCGCGCAATCCTCCAGATGCTTGCGCAGCCCCCGCTCGGCCCGCATCCGCAGACCGCCGCGGGCGTACGCGCCGAGGCGGTCTGCGTAGTGCGCGCAGTCACCACCCGCTGTCAGGGCGGAGCTCACATGAGCCTGCAGATACGCCTGCTTGAGCCCCTCACGGGCCCGGCTGGCCAGCACCGCCGTGGCGTTGGGCGTCAATCCGAACAGCGGTGCGACCTCGCTCGGCGACTCCTCCTCGACCGTGGTGTGCCAGAGCACGGCCTGCCAGCGTTCGGGCAGACTGCGAAAGGCCTGCATGGCCAGCGTCTGCTCGGCCTCGTGCATGGCCCGTACGTCGGCGCCCAGATCCTGGGTGTCCTCGTTCGACATGTCCGACGACCGGGCGGACTCGGCGGCGAACAGGGCGAAGTCCTCGATCAGTTGCTCGCGCTTGGCCGTCTTCGTCCAGGCCGCGGCGACGCGTCGTGCGGTCGTCAGCAGATACGCCCGCACGGCCTGCTCGGGACCCGCACCCGCGCGCACGGCCTGCAGCGTGCGCGCGAAGACCTCGGCCGTCAGATCGTCCGCGGTGTGAGCGTCCCGGCAGCACGAACGCGCATACCGGCGCACGGCTTCGGAGTGACGTCGGTAGAGCCCTTCGTACGCACTGTCGTCACCGGCCCGCATCCGCTGGATCAGCGCCGCGTCGGAGGCCGTCACGGCCTCGGCCGAAGGCGACTGCGGCGACTGGACCGATTCCGTCAGCGGCCCGCTGCCGCCCTCGCGCTGCAAGGGGACACCCGCGTCCTCGGCATCCGCAGGGGGCCACGGACCGGGGAGGACGGTCCCGCCCTCGGGATCACCGCTCGTGCGGCCCGGCCCGCCCTGGCTCGGCACCTGCCGCGCGGGCAGACCACCGACCTCCGGGCCGTCGCCGGCATGCCCGGCACCGCCAGGACTCTCGAGCGATTCGTCCCGCCCCTCAACACCCATGGCGGAAGCCCCCGTAAGCACCCTCAGACCGCAACACCGGCCAAGAGTCCCACAGGGCGAACCACGGACAGCCACTCACGACCGCCAACCACTCGTCCGGGGTGTTTTACCGGAAGGCGAGCACTGGCCTTCACCCCATCGGGGAAGACTCAACGACCCTCATGAGCACGCGACTTCGTCGCATGATGACCCGTCAGGCGCCGCCGAGTCGCGTCAGCGCCGCCAGGTCCTGCAAGGCAGAGCCACTGGCCACCGGTCTGAACGGCGACCAAGCCGGTCGTACCCCTTGCCCGTGCCCGTACCCGTACCCTTTGCCCGTGCAAGAAGCACGACCAGGCCGGTCGTACCCCCTGCCCGGGCAAGGAGCCGCACCCCTCGCACGAGTAGGAAGCCGCACCCCTTACACGTGCCAGAAGCAGCCACAAGAAACCGGCACTCGCGTCACACGGGCCTGGACCGCAGCCCCTCCAGCAGGATGTCCAGCAGCCGTGCGGAAGCCGCCGCCTGCTGCGCCGCATCCGGCAGGGAAGGCGCAGCCGTGGCTATCACCAGCAGCACATCGGCCACCGTCACATCGCCACGCAGCTCACCGGCCGCACGCGCCCGGTCCACCAACTGCCCCACGACCGCGAGCAGCGTCGCCGCGCCCGCGTCGACAGTGTCGCCGTCATCCAGGCCGTCAAGACCGAGACCGGACGCCCGCGGCTCCGGCCGCTGCTCGACCAGCCGCAGCTCCGGCCCCGCCGGGAGGCCGGACTGCCGCTGCTGCGGCACCCGCGCCTCGCTCTGCACCACGGTCGACTCGTCGATGTCCACGCCCACCCGCAGCACCTGCGGCGGAAGCAGCCTGCCCGCGCCGGAAGCCACCGACGTACGCAGGAATCGCGACAGCGCCGACCAGGGCTCTTCCTCCTGGCCCAGGGCAGTGCGCGCCTGGTCGGTCAGCCGGGAGGTCTCCTCGTCGGCTATCCGGCGCACCAGCACGTCCTTGCTGGGGAACCGCCGGTAGACGGTCCCGACCCCGACTCTGGCCCGGCGGGCGACGTCCTCCATCGGCGCCCCGTAGCCCAGCTCGCCGAAGACCTCGCGAGCCGCCCTCAAAACATGTTCAAGATTGCGCTGTGCGTCAACGCGCAGCGGCGCGGCACGGGATCTGCCCGTCGCCACCCGCCCGTTGCTGTCTGTGGCGACAGCAGTCTGCCAATGAGAGTCCTGAATGCGCATCAGCGTTCCCCCGGTAATGATGTCTCCCCCCGGAGACTCCCCGCCCTGACTGTCAGGAGCGCAAACCTGGGCGCTCCGACGAGATACGAACATAGTTGAGCCGGAGTGGATTCAGAAGGGGGTAGTTCCGCACGGAGCGCCCGCCCGATCGGAGTATGGACCGAAACCTTCCTGATTCGGCCTGTGCCCACCCTTCATCCCCATGCCCTGACCTGCGAACCTTCCGAATCGGCCGGGAATTTCCGCACCCCGTTACCCCCGTGACCTCCGGTCACACAATTTGCTGGGCCTGTGGACAAAGTCCTGATGCCGTTGCGTCATGGGGTGGTGAAAGCTCATAACTCACCGGGGTCGACCCCCGGGTCCCCGCCCCGCACCCGGATTCTCGTGGTCGGCGGCGGCTATGTCGGGATGTATACCGCACTGCGTCTCCAGCGGAAGCTGAAGAGCGACGAGGCCGAGATCGTCGTGGTGACGCCCGACCCCTATATGACGTATCAACCTTTCCTCCCCGAGGCCGCGGCCGGCTCCATCTCGCCGCGCCACGTCGTCGTACCGCTGCGCCGGGTGCTCGACGGCTGCAAGATCGTCATCGGCGAGGCCCGGTCGATCGACCACGCCAAGCGCATCGCGACCGTCGCCACCCTTGCCACCGAGGAGGAGGGCACCGGACCCGTCGAGATGCCCTACGACGAGCTGGTCCTCGCCCCCGGTTCGGTCTCCCGCACACTCCCGGTCCCCGGCCTCGCCGAACTCGGCATCGGCTTCAAGACCGTGGAGGAGGCCATCGGCCTGCGCAATCACGTCATCGAGCAGATGGACATCGCCTCCGCCACCCGCGACCCGGCGCTGCGCGACGCGGCCCTCACCTTCGTCTTCGTCGGCGGCGGCTACGCGGGCGTCGAAGCGCTCGGCGAGCTGGAGGACATGGCCAGGTACGCCTCCCGCTATTACCACAACATCAAGGCCGAGGACATGAAGTGGATCCTCGTCGAGGCCTCCGGCCGCATCCTCCCCGAAGTCGGCGAGGAGATGGGCCAGTACGCGATCCGTGAGCTGCGCCGACGCAATATCGACGTACGCCTGGAGACCCGACTCGACTCCTGCGCGGACCGCGTCGCCGTGCTGGACGACGGCTCCCGCTTCCCCAACCGGACGCTCGTATGGACCGCCGGCGTCAAACCGCACCCCATCCTCGCCGCCAGCGACCTCCCACTGAACGCACGCGGCCGGCTCGCCTGCACCGCCGAGCTCAAGGTCGACGGCGCCGAGCACGCCTGGGCGGCCGGTGACGCCGCCGCCGTACCCGACCTCACCGCGGACGAGACCGGCAAGGAGTGCGCGCCCAATGCCCAGCACGCCGTACGCCAGGCCAAGGTCCTCGCCGAGAACATCGTGGCCTCGCTGCGCGGCGAACCGCTGAAGAACTACGAGCACTCCTACGCCGGATCCGTCGCCTCGCTCGGCCTCCACCAGGGCGTCGCGCACGTCTACGGCCGGAAACTCAAGGGCTATCCGGCCTGGCTGATGCACCGCGCCTACCACCTCAGCCGGGTCCCGACCTTCAACCGCAAGGCACGGGTCCTCGCCGAGTGGACGCTCTCCGGGCTCTTCAAACGCGAGATCGTCTCGCTCGGTTCACTGGAACATCCGCGCGCCGAGTTCGAACTGGCGGCCGGTGGGCATCCGCCCAAGACTCCCTGACGACTGTCAGTGCGGTCGGTCACAATGGACGTGTGACCATAGGTGGGCTCACACCTGCACAGAGTGACCCGCTGTAGCCGCCCGGCGGCGCACCCGAAGCGACACCCGGCAGGGCAGCAAGCCCCGACCATGCCGGCCGGACAACACCATGAGGCCTGAACGTCAGTGAACTTCACGCGCTGGAGCGCCCGTCTCCCCGGAACGCAGCGCCGCGCAGCAGCGCGGACCGACCGCGGCTCCGTGCCGGCAGCCCGCGGTGAGTACGCCCAGCGGACCGGGCACGATTCCGACGCGCCGGGGGGCGACTCCCTGGACGCCGTGCCTGCCCTGGACGAGCTCTCCGTCCGCGAGATCCTCGGCAGACTCCCCGCGCTCGTCGCCCTCGTGTACGGGCCCGAGCACCGCGTCGCGTACGTCAACGACGCCTACGCCACCGCCTTCGGCCCCCGCGAGCCCGGCGCCCCGGCGGCCGTCGCCCTGCCCGAGCTGGAGGAGCTCGGACTGCTCCCTCTCATGGACCAGGCCCTGCGCGGAGGCACGCCGCGCACGGTCAAGTCCCGCAAGATCCCCAAGGGCGGGTCGTACACGATCACCTGCACGCCCATCGAGACCTCCGGGCGCGGCGGGAGTGAGGGTGGCGTCCTCGTCTTCGCCGCCGACGTCACCGACCACGCGGAGGCCGCCGAGCGGCTGCGCGCCAGTGAGCGCCTGCTGCGCGAGACGGCCGTCACCCTCCAGCGCTCGCTGCTCCCGCAGGAACTGGAGCAGCCCGACGACCTGCGCATCGCCGCCACGTACCAGCCGGGCGGTACGGAAGCGGCGGTCGGCGGCGACTGGTACGACGTGATCACCCTCGGCGCCGGCCGTACGGCCCTGGTCATCGGTGACGTGATGGGCCGCGGCGTGCGCGCGGCTGCCGTCATGGGCCAGCTCCGCACAGCGGTCAGGGCGTACGCCCGGCTGGATCTCCCGCCGCACGAGGTGCTCCAGCTGCTCGACGGCCTTGCCGCCGAGATCGACGCCAGCCAGATCGCGACCTGCGCGTACGCCGTCCACGACCCCAACGAGGGCCGTCTCGTCTACGCGTCGGCGGGCCACCTCCCGATCCTCGTCCGCGACGCGGACGGCTCGGTCCGCCGCGCCGAGGACCACACGGGCCCGCCGCTCGGCACCGGTGGCTGGATGCACACCTCGGGCACGATCGGCCTGCCGCCAGGATCCACGGCCGTCCTCTACACGGACGGTCTGGTGGAGCGCCGCGGCGAGGACATCGACGAGGGCGTGGACCGCCTGGAAACGGCAGTGGCCGGAGCTACCGGCACCCCGCAGGTCGTCTGCGACCGGCTGATCCGCGCCCTGGGCGTCACCGCGGAGCACGACGACGACGTAGCGGTCCTCGTCGTCCAGCACCCCGCCCGCACCGGCCACAACGCGGAGCTGTTCCACAACGCCGCCCTTGAGCTGCTCGGCGGCATTGAAGCGGCCCCGCGCGCAAGGGCCTTCGCCTCGGGCGTGCTGGCGTCCTGGCGTTTCCCGGTCGAGCTGTGCGACCTGGGCGTCCTGGCGGCCAGCGAGCTCGTGGCGAACTCGCTGCAGCACGGCACCCCGCCCATGCGCCTGCGGCTGCGCAGAACGGACCGCCGCCTGATCATCGAGGTGACGGACGGCGACGACCACCTGCCCCGCCGCCGCCGGGCCGACCCGGCGGACGAGGCGGGCCGCGGTATCTCGATCGTCGCGACCATCGCTTCGTCCTGGGGCAGCCGCCGCACGCCGGGAGGCGGCAAGGCGGTCTGGTGCGAATTCGCCCTGCCGGACCCGGTGGCCTGAGCCGGCCGGCTCAGCGGACCGGCTCGGCCTGCCGTTCCGCGTGCTGCACCTCGGGTACGGAAGAGGCCACCACGAGCGACTTGACCGGCAGCGGCCGGTCCTGCGCCGGGGTGAGTCGCCTGCCGAGCCGGAGCGACAGCACGCTGATGCCGAGCGAGAAGACAATGAAGGTCACGATGTACGGCGCGTGCAGCGAGGCACCCATGGGCCCGCCCACCGCCGGGCCGAGGGCCAGCGCGAGCTGCTTGACCAGCGCGAAGGCCGAGTTGTACTGCCCGACCATCGACTCCGGTGCCAGGTCCACGACCAGCGGCGCGACGGTCGGCGACAGCATGGCCTCACCGAGTCCGAAGAGCGCGTACGTCGAGATGAACGCGGCCGTCGCCATGGTCTGGCTGCCGTGCCCGAGCCCCGCGTATCCGGCGACGATCCAGGCGAAGGCCCAGATCAGCCCGACCAGCGCGATGACCCGCGAGCGCCGACGGTGCTCGACGAGCCGCAGCACCACGAACTGCGCGACCACGATGACCGCCGTGTTGGCGGCAAGCGCGAGCCCGAGGGTCGAGGGATCGATCCCGGCCGCCTCGGTCCCGTACGCGGCGAGACCCGACTCGAACTGCCCGTAGCAGGCGAAGAACAGCACGAACCCGAGCACGCACACCCGCACCATGGCCTTGTGCCGCATCAGCACCCGGAAGCCGCCCTGACCGGCCGCGTCGCTCTTCGGCACGCCGCCCGGGAGGACCGCCGCGCGCGGCAGCTTGACGCCCGCGCCGATGCCGGCCAGCACCAGGAACATCACCGCTTCGATGCCGAAGAGCAGCAGGAAGCTGTCGGGCCGGTTCTTGTCGACGATCTGGCCGCCGATCAGTCCGCCGATACCGAGGCCGAGGTTCTGCAGGAAGAACTGGGTGGCGAAGGCGCGGGTACGGGTGGCGGGGGTGGAGGACCACACGATCATGGTCGCGAGCGCCGGCTGCATGACCGCCGTACCCGCACCGAGCAGGGCCGCCGAGAACACGGTCATCTGCACATTGCCGGCCAGCCCCATGGACAGGGCGCCGACCGAGGCCGTGACCGCGCCGGTCAGCAGGACGGGCAGCGGCCCGCGCCGGTCGATGATCCGGCCGGTGAACGGGAGAACGACAAGTGCGGCCACGGCAAAGACGGCGAGCACGACGCCCGCCGTAACCGAACCCAGATCCCGCACTTGAGCCACGTACACATACAGATACGGAACGGTGAAGCCGATACCGAACGCACTCAGTGCGTTCCCCGTTTGTATCCGGCGCATCGCAGCGCCCATCGCCCTGGTCACACTCACCTGCCTCGAGGTCTTGAAGGAGAGATGAAGTCTGAAGACTTCAAAGCTAAAGTTAGAACCTCAACAATACACATGCAAGGACTTAATGGCGAACGGCGGCCGTGTCATACTGCGCGGCATGCCTGAGACCCCCAAGCCGTCCGGCCCCCAGGAGCCGAGCCTCGACGAGCAGATCGCCGCCTATCAGCGCGAGTACGGCGATCTGGACCCCCAGGTCGAGAAGGTCGTCTCGGCCCTCGGCCGCCTCAACCGCCGGATGAACGTCGCCTACGGCCGCCAGGTCGCGACCCTCGGGATCAGCAACACGGAGTGGGAAGTCCTCAAGACCCTCGTGATCTCCGGCGCCCCGTACCGACTGGGCCCGGGCGAACTCGCGAAGCGCCTCGGTCTCACCCCGGCCGCCATGACCCACCGCATCGACCGGATGGCCGGCGAAGGACTGGTCACCAGGGACCGCGACGAGAACAACCGGGTGCGCGTGATCGTGGAGCTCACCGACGAGGGCCGCAGCAAGTGGCTCGAAGCGATGCGCATGGCGTCGATGTTCGAGGAAGACCTGCTCCAGGACCTGTCCGGCGAGGAGCGCGGTTCGCTGGGAGACATGCTGACCCGCCTGCTCCGCAGGGTTGAGGACGCTCAGCCGGACGCCGGGGGACGCCTCACGGACCTGGACTGAGGGCGGGAGTTGACACCGGTCGGATCGGTCCGTAGTATCCTTCGAGTTGTCACGGAGCCGGAACGGTTCTTCGTCAACAACTCACGCCGCGAATGCGGCAACCCAAACTCAGAACGATCTCCCACTCGGGATGATTTCTGTATGCCGGAATCCATTCCACAGGCTCGATTGTGAGCCGCCCGGGAAATCCGCTAGAGTTCGGGACGTCGGAACGGCCAAACAGCCGGAAAGACAAAGCCCGCTGACTGGGAATCAGGCCCGAAAGGATCTGATAGAGTCGGAATCGCCGGAAAGGGAAACGCGAAAGCGGGAACCTGGAAAGCACCCCGCCGACGGGGAATCGGACACGAAAGCGTCTGGTAGAGTCGGAAACACGAAATACCGAAGGGAAGCGCCCGGAGGGCCCCGTGAAAAGGGACCAAAGGAAGCGTCCGTTCCTTGAGAACTC
>NZ_JASITA010000017.1 GCF_030063415.1 Streptomyces sp. H27-C3
CACGTCGCCCAGGAACTCAACGGCCGCCCACGCAAGACGCTCGGCTGGAGTACTCCAGCCGAGCGTCTACGTGATCTACTCACCACCTGAAAACCAGGCGGTGTTGCAACGACCACTGGAACCCAAGCACTCCGGGGGCCCAGTCGGTCACGCGGTCGGCCGCTGAAGGGTAACGACCTCGGGGCCCCGGTGGCTCGAACTCGTCGAGATCCAGGCCCGCTTCGCCCCTCTCCTGCGGCCCTGCCCTCCTAGAAGGGCTTGAACTCGTCGTACTCGCGCTCCGGATCGTCGCGCTCGGCGCTGCGGTCCCTGCGGCGCTGCTCGGCGGGCCGCGGGGCTTCCAGACGGTGGTCCTCGCCACGGCGGCCGAGCATTTCCGCACCGGCCATCGTCATCGGCTCCCAGTCGAAGACGACCGCGTCCTCGTCGTCGCCGATCGCGACGGCGTCGCCGGCGTGGGCACCGGCCTTCGTCAGCGCGGTCTCGACACCGAGGCGGCTGAGGCGGTCCGCGAGGTAGCCGACGGCCTCGTCGTTGCTGAAGTCGGTCTGACGCACCCAGCGCTCCGGCTTCTCGCCGCGCACGCGGTAGACGCCCTCCTCCTCCGTGATGGTGAAGCCCGCGTCGTTGACGGCCTTCGGACGGATGACGACGCGGGTGGTCTCCTGCTTGGGCTTTGCGGCGCGCGCCTTGGAAACGATCTCCGCAAGCCCGAAGGAGAGCTCCTTGAGGCCGGTGTGGGCGACCGCGGAGGCCTCGAAGACGCGATAGCCGCGCGCCTCCAGGTCCGGGCGGATCATGTCCGCGAGGTCCTGGCCGTCCGGGATGTCGATCTTGTTGAGGACGACGACGCGGGGCCGGTCCTCAAGGCCGCCGTACAGCTTGAGTTCCTCCTCGATGGTGTCGAGGTCGGAGATCGGGTCCCGGTCGGACTCCAGGGTCGCCGTGTCCAGTACGTGCACGAGCACCGAGCAGCGCTCCACGTGACGCAGGAACTCCAGGCCCAGACCGCGGCCCTGGCTGGCGCCCGGGATGAGGCCGGGGACATCGGCGATCGTGTAGACGGTCGCGCCCGCGGTGACGACGCCCAGGTTCGGGACGAGCGTGGTGAACGGGTAGTCCGCGATCTTCGGCTTGGCCGCGCTCAGCACGGAGATCAGCGAGGACTTGCCGGCGCTCGGGTAGCCCACCAGCGCCACATCGGCGACGGTCTTGAGCTCCAGGACGATGTCGCCGCCCTTGCCCGGCTCGCCGTACAGGGCGAAGCCGGGGGCCTTGCGGCGGGCGGAGGCCAGCGCGGCATTGCCGAGGCCGCCGCGGCCGCCCTCACCGACGACGTACGTGGTGCCCTCGCCGACCATGTCGGCCAGCACATCGCCCTTGGTGTCCAGGACGACGGTGCCGTCGGGGACCGGCAGGACCAGGTCCATGCCGTCCTTGCCGGAACGGTTGTCACCGGCGCCGGGCTGGCCGTTGGTGGCCTTGCGGTGGGGACTGTGGTGATAGTCGAGCAGCGTGGTCACGGACTGGTCGACGACGAGGGTGACGTCGCCGCCACGCCCGCCGTTTCCGCCGTCCGGGCCGCCCAGCGGCTTGAACTTCTCACGGTGTACGGAGGCGCAGCCGTGGCCTCCGTTACCCGCGGCGACATGCAGTTCGACGCGGTCCACGAAGGTGGTCATGGGTGGGTCCTCCAGTACATACGGAAATGTCTACATACGTAACACGCCAAGGGCGGCCGCGCTTCCCCGTTACCCGGGAAAGAGCGTCCGCCCTCGGAAAGTGCTGTGCGTTACCGCTCGACGAAAGCCGGAATTACTCGGCGATCGGAACGATGTTCACAACCTTGCGGCCACGGTGCGTGCCGAACTCGACCGCACCGGCGGCGAGTGCGAACAGCGTGTCGTCGCCACCACGGCCGACGCTCGTGCCCGGGTGGAAGTGGGTGCCGCGCTGGCGGACCAGGATCTCACCGGCGTTGACGGTCTGACCGCCGAAGCGCTTGACGCCGAGCCGCTGAGAATTGGAGTCGCGCCCGTTCCGAGTGGACGATGCGCCCTTCTTATGTGCCATGTGTTCTCAGTCCCTTACTTCGCAGCCGCGGGAATGCCGGTGACCTTGATCGCCGTGTACTGCTGGCGGTGACCCTGGCGACGGCGGTAACCGGTCTTGTTCTTGTAGCGAAGGATGTCGATCTTGACGCCCTTGTGGTGGTCCACGACTTCGGCAGTGACCTTGATGCCGGCCAGGACCCACGGGTCGCTGGTGACGGAGTCGCCGTCCACAACGAGCAGAGTCGAGAGCTCGACCGTGTCGCCGACCTTGGCCGTGGGAATCTTGTCAACCTCAACGATGTCGTCCACAGCAACCTTGTGCTGTCGACCACCGCTGCGCACGATGGCGTACACGCTGATCTCTCTTTCGCTCGGAACGGGACTCCTGAAGCCAGCCGCACGCACGGGCCGGAGCCCGCGACGAATCCGAAAGGACGAGCGGCCTCTTCCAGCGACACCGAAGGTGCGCCGGGAGGGGAGTGCTCAGGAGTAGGCGCACACATAAACACGCCGATGGGCCACGTTACGGGACACGGCTTGCTGGGGCAAACCCGGTCTCCAGGCCCCGCGCACGAGTGAGGGCCGCCTCCCAACTCACCGGGGGGGGCGGCCCTCACTCTTCCTGCGCTACCTCTGACCTCTGGCCGGTCAGTCCTCCGTGGAGGACGACACCGACGGCTGCTCGGCCGCCACGGTCTTCTTCGCCGGGGCCTTCTTGGCCGGAGCCTTCTTCGCCGTCGTCTTCTTCGCGGCCACCTTCTTCGTGGCGGTCGCCGCCTTCTTCGCGGGGGCCTTCTTGGCGGCCTTGCGCACCGCCTTCTTGGCCGGAGCCGCGTCGACGTCGACGTCGGCCACGGTGTCCGTCACCGGAGCCGGGGCCTCGGACAGCGCCTCGACCACCAGGACGGCCGGCTCGTCCGCACCCTTGGGCGAGCCCGCGGGTGCGGTCGCCTTACGGGTCGCACGCCGACGCGCACGCGGCGGAGCCGCCGCCGCGGGCGCCTCTGCCGCCGGCTCGTCGGCCGGAGCCGCGGCCTTCGGCTCCTCGGTCACCGGAGCCGGAGCGGGGACCGGGGTCTCCTCGACGACCGGCACCGCGGTGACCTCGGCGGCCTTGGGCGCTCCGGCCGGAGCTGATGCCTTACGGGTCGCACGCCGACGCGGACGGGCCGGAGCCGCGTCCGGCAGCGGCTCGGCGAACGGCTCCGGGGCAACCACCTCGGAGACGACCGCCGCGGGCTCGGGCTCGGGCTGCGGCTCGGGCTCCGGTGCCGCCTCGGGCTGCGGCTCGGGGGCCCGTACGGGCTCCGGTGCCGTCTCCCTGGGCGCACCGGCCGGAGCCGACGCCTTGCGTGAGGCCCGGCGGCGCGAACGCCCACCGCGGCTCGCGGCCTGCTCGGCCTCGCCGGGGCTGCTGTACAGGTCCTCGTCCGGCACGAACTGCGGCTCGGGCAGCGCCGGCGGAGCGGCGGCCTCGGCCTCGAGCTCCTCCACCGTCTCGTTCTCGGCGGAGTCCTCGTGCTCGTGGTCGTGCTCGTGGCCCTGCTCCGTACCCGTGGAGCCGCCCCGGCCGCGCTTCTTGGCGCGCTTGCCGTTGCCACCGCCGCCGGGGGCGGTCGGCTGCTCCATGTGCACGATGACGCCGCGCCCGTTGCAGTGGACGCACGTCTCGGAGAAGGACTCAAGGAGACCCTGGCCCACCCGCTTGCGGGTCATCTGCACCAGGCCCAGCGAGGTGACCTCGGCGACCTGGTGCTTCGTACGGTCGCGTCCCAGGCACTCGAGGAGGCGCCGCAGCACCAGGTCCCTGTTCTGCTCCAGGACCATGTCGATGAAGTCGATGACGACGATGCCGCCCAGGTCGCGCAGCCGCAGCTGGCGCACGATCTCCTCGGCCGCCTCCAGGTTGTTCCTGGTGACGGTCTCTTCGAGGTTGCCGCCCTGACCGGTGAACTTGCCGGTGTTGACGTCGACGACGATCATCGCCTCGGTCTTGTCGATGACCAGCGAACCGCCGCTCGGCAGGTAGACCTTGCGGTCCAGCGCCTTCATCAGCTGCTCGTCGATCCGGTACGTCGCGAAGACGTCGACCTCGGAGGTCCAGCGCGACAGCCGGTCCGTCAGGTCGGGCGCGACGTGCGACACGTACCCGTGGATGGTCTCCCACGCGTCGTCGCCGCTGACGATGACCTTCGAGAAATCCTCGTTGAAGATGTCGCGGACGACCCGGACGGTCATGTCCGGCTCACCGTAGAGAAGCGTCGGCGCGTTCGAGCTGCTGCCGTTCTTCGCCTTCTTCTCGATCTCTTCCCACTGGCCCTGCAGACGCTCGACGTCGCGGCGCAGCTCGTCCTCGCTCGCGCCCTCGGCGGCGGTGCGCACGATGACGCCAGCGTCCTCGGGAACGATCTTCTTGAGGATCGTCTTCAGACGTGCGCGCTCGGTGTCGGGCAGCTTGCGGCTGATGCCGGTCATCGAGCCCTCGGGCACGTAGACCAGGTAGCGGCCGGGCAGCGAGACCTGGCTGGTGAGGCGGGCGCCCTTGTGGCCGATCGGGTCCTTCGTGACCTGTACGAGGACCGACTGGCCGGACTTGAGGGCGGACTCGATGCGGCGCGGGCCGTGGCCCATGCCCAGCGCCTCGAAGTTGACCTCACCGGCGTACAGGACGGCGTTGCGGCCCTTGCCGATGTCGACGAACGCGGCCTCCATGGACGGCAGTACGTTCTGCACCTTGCCCAGGTAGACGTTGCCGACGTAGCTGGTGGCCTGCTCCTTGTTGACGTAGTGCTCGACGAGGACGTCGTCCTCGAGCACGCCGATCTGGGTGCGCTCGCCGCTCTGGCGGACGACCATCACCCGCTCGACGGCCTCGCGGCGGGCCAGGAACTCGGCCTCGGTGATGATCGGGACGCGACGGCGACCCTGCTCGCGGCCCTCGCGGCGGCGCTGCTTCTTCGCCTCCATGCGGGTCGAGCCCTTGATGGACTGGACCTCGTCGAAGCCGGTGCCGGGCTCGCGCTCTTCCTTCTTGCGCGGCTCGCGGACCTTGACGACGGTGCGCTCCGGGTCGTCCACGCCGTTCTCGGCGTCGGTGCCCGAGTCGCCACTGCGACGGCGACGGCGGCGACGACGGCGGCTGGAGCTGGAACCCGAGGCGCCGTCGGCGTCCTCGTCGTCCTGGTCCTGGTCCTGGTCGTCGTCCTCCGCGTCGGCCGACTGGTCGGGCTGGTCCGACTGCGCGGCCTTGGGCGCGAAACGCTCGGCCGCGGGCTCGTCGGAGGTGTCCGAGTCCTCGGTCTCCTCCGGGTCGGCGGACTCGCCACGACGGCGGCGACGGCCACCGCGGCGACGGCGGCGGGCCCTGCGGTCCTCCGCCTCGTCGACGTCGTCCTGCGCGGCGGGCTCGTCGGAGGCTTCCGGCTCCTCCGCCTCCTCCGGCTCGGGCGCGCCGTCCGCGACGCGCTCCGGACGGCGCTCGGAGCGCTCGGGCTCCGCACTCTCACCGCGACGGCGGCGACGGCGGCGCGACCCGGCCTGCGGCTCGCGGGCGGCCTCGGCGGCCGTCTCCTCGGCCTCTTCGACCTCTTCTTCTACGTACTCGGCCTCCGGCTCCGGCTTCCCTGCGGCGGCAGCCGCGGCCGACTCGGGGGTCTGGAACATCGGCTCCGTGAAGACCGGGGCCTGGAACACGGCGACGGCGGGGCGCGAAGCGCGGCGGCGCGAACGCGGCGGCCCCTCCGCGACGGGCTCGGCGGCCTTGGGCTCATCCTGCGCGGGCTCGGCGGCCTTGGGCTCATCCTGCGCGGGCTCGGCGACCTCAGGGGCGGCGGCCGGGACCTCTTCGGCTCCCTTGCGGCCGGCGCGGCGGCGCGTCGCACGACCGCGCGGCGCCTCTTCCTGGACCTCGGCGGCGACCGGCTCGGCCGGGGCGGCCTCCTCGGCGACGGCAGGTGCTTCGTTCTGCTCGCTCCGCGGTGCTCCGGCGGGCGCGGTGGCCTTACGAGTGGCGCGGCGGCGGGTACGGGTCGGCGGCGTGGCGTCCACCGGCTCGGCCGTGGCCTCCACGACCGGGTCCTCGACGGCCTGCGGTGCCTCCGCGGCCTCGGGCCGCACGGCGTCGGTGGCCTCGCCCTTCGGCGCTCCGGCGGGCGCGGTGGCCTTACGAGTGGCGCGGCGGCGGGTACGGGCCGGCGGCGTGGCGTCCACCGGCTCGGCCGTGGCCTCCACGACCGGGTCCTCGACGGCCTGCGGTGCCTCGGCGGCCGCGGCGGCCGCGACGGCCTGCGGCGCGTCCGTGACCTCGGTGGCCTGCGGGGCGCCGGAGGGCGCCGTCGCCTTGCGGGTGGCCCGGCGGCGCGGGCGGCCACGCGGTGCCTCGTCGGCCTCGGTGGTGGTGTCGGCGGGCGCGGGAGTCGCAGCGGCCGCGGGGGGCTCGGTGGTCTCCTCGGCCTGCGGCTGCGGCGCACCGGCGGGCGCGGTGGCCTTACGGGTGGCGCGGCGGCGCGTACGGGCCGGCGGCGCCGTCTCGTTCGTTTCGGTGGCTGCGGCTGCGGTGTCGTTGGTGTCGCTCACGGCACCCTCTCCGGCCGGTATGGCCGGAGCCGCGGCCTCTACGGTGTCGGCGGTCACGGCAGGCTTCACGTCGCCGGACGGCGGTCCGGCCGGGCGCGAGGCCGCACGGCGCCGACGGCGCGGCGGCAGCGTGTCGCTGGGGCTGTTGTTGTCGTCCGGGTTTCCTGCGGCGTTGCGCGAGGTACCTGTCGACGGCTCGATGGAATCGTTCGGCTCAAGCATGCGGGCGGTTCTCCCGTCACGCTCCCGGGCGCCGCGCCTGATTCCGGTCCGGTCCGGTCCGCGGATGAACGCGGTACCGCCGTCCGGGGCGCGGGCGCCTCACGGGAGCTGTTGTCTAGCTCGCCGGTTCCCTACGCGTTGTGCGTACGGCCTGGCGAAAGTCTTCAGGTCAGGTGGTGCGCGGCCCGACCCAGGTGGCTCCCGAGTCCCAGGGCTGCGCTGCAACGACCGCCCTACGCGGAACCTGCACCGGTCGGCGTCTTCGCGGCGGTCAGTCCGGCGGCCTTGGATGGAGCGGCCGTGACTGCCTCGCGGTCGGGCGCGAGCGGGTCGGTCACCGTGCCGGTCTCCTCGTCGAAGAGCCCCTGCGCCAGCCTGGTCACCGCTACGGGGACCGGCGGTGCCAGGTCGGCCACAGCTCGGAGACCAGACAGAACGTCGTCGGGTCGTACGGCAGGTGTGAAGTGCCGAACAACCAGCCGCAGTATCGCACAGGGGCCGTCCTGTGACCTATCGGCCGGTGGACGCGCGGCCCTCAGATCGGCTACGGCCTCCCGTGCGTCGAAGGTCCGCATGCCGTTCTTCGTACGGCGCTCGACCTCCACAGTCTCGGCCGCGAGGAACGCGGACACGGCCTTCTCCGCCTCTTCGAGGGTGACACCGTCGAGCCGAAGCTCCCAGATGGACCCCGTCAGCCGGTCGGCGAGTCCCGAGGTGTGGGCCTCCACGGCGTCGGTGATGTCGAGGCCGTCCGGCAGCGATTCGTTCAGCAGCTCGCGCAGCTCGTCGGGGTCGCGCCGGTCGGTCAGCGCGATTTCCAGGTACTCGGCCTCGCTGCCCGTGCCGGTGGGCGCGGCATTGGCGTACGACACCTTGGGGTGCGGTGTGAATCCGGCCGAGTACGCCATGGGCACCTCGGCACGGCGCAGCGCCCGCTCGAACGCGCGCTGGAAGTCACGATGACTGGTGAACCGGAGGCGGCCACGCTTGGTGTAGCGCAGGCGGATGCGCTGCACCGCCGGAGCGGGCGGCGGGCCTTCGGGCTGTCGCTTGCCCAGTGGTTCTTCTCCTCGGTGCGGGGCCGCGCGTGGTCCGCGCGCCCTTCGGCGTGGGGGTGACCCCGCGCGTCCCTGCGCCGGGCTCACCCCTGCTTGGCTGTGCTTTCGCCAAGCAAGGAGATCTCGGGCGCGGGTGCCGCGCTGGGGGCAATCGTCCTACTACCCAGAGTACGCGCAGGACTCACCAGAGGTTCCCGGGCCTCTGCCACGGCCGGTTCCGGGGCGGCCCGCACCTCGCCGCGGGCGCCGCCCACCAGCGCGCGCCACGCGTCCTGCCTGGCCTGGCGCACGGTCTCCCGCGCCGCCCGCACGGCAGCCCGCGCGCTGCGGCCCGCCTCGACCGCGGCCCGCTTCGCCGGGGCCCAGACCGCGTCCCGCAACCAGTGCCCGACCGGGGTGCACACACTCAGCCACACCCAGCGCACCGGCCGCCCGAGCAGATTCCGGCCGAGCCACTTCAGCACGCGCCCCACGGCCCGGGAAATGTATCCGGCGATACGCCACCCGTGCCCGGCGGCTGCGGCGATCTCGCGCCCGACGGGCGTCAGGACCGCACGCCAGAACCAGACCACCGGCTTCACGACCAGGGTCACGAACAGCCAAGCAGCCGGCTTCACGAGTACGTTCACCACCACCCACACCACGGGCTTCACCAGCAGCGTCGCCACCACCCACACCACTGCCGTGGCCACGGCCCGTGCGGCCACGCCGACCCCGTACCCGAAACCGCGCGCCAGCCACGCGATGCCGTGACCGACCGGGGTGAGCACACGCGCGTACACCCACACCACCGGCGCCACCAGCAACGTCATCACCAACCACGCCACCGCCGCGCCCACTGCCCGCGCCGCAGCCGCGATGCCGGAGGCGAAACCGCGCGCCAGCCAGGCCGCGCCATGGCCCAGCGGCATAAGCACCCGGCGGTACAGCCACACCGCGGGCATCACGATCCCGTATCTGACCACCGGCACCAGGACGTACTTCCACAACACGACCCACGGCAGGATCAGCACGCCGTACACGAGGTAACCGAGACCCTTCGCGACGGGCACGATGCCCCACTCGTACAGCCACAACGCCGGTATCACCAGCAGCACTTGGCCGACCGAGGCCAGCGCGCGGCCGGTCGCCTTCGCGCAGAAGGTCAGCAGGTCCCACACCATCCGCACCGGCACGAACAGGACCAGCACGACGATGCGCACCGGAATCCTGATGGCGGCGGTCAGGCAGCCCTCCGCGCGCTCGGGCTCCTGCCTGCGGGGCACCGGCTGTGCGGGCAGGTGGTTCTTCTCGAAATCCATGTCGCGCTCTCCCCTGTTGTCGACGCACCCTCAAGGACGCACCCGCGCACGTTCCGGCTCCCGCATACCGGTACATGCCGAGGCCCGGTCACAGTTTCGGCTCGTGACCGGGCCTCCGTGGCGCGCGGGTGCTACTTGACCGTCAGCGGCAGCAGCTTCTTGCCCGTCGGGCCGACCTGAATCTGCGTGTCCATCTGCGGGCAGACGCCGCAGTCGAAGCACGGGGTCCAGCGGCAGTCCTCGACCTCGGTCTCGTCGAGCGAGTCCTGCCAGTCCTCCCAGAGCCAGTCCTTGTCGAGACCGGAGTCCAGGTGGTCCCAGGGCAGGACCTCCTCGTACGTACGCTCACGGGTCGTGTACCAGTCGACGTCCACGCCGAATTCCGGCAGCGTCTTCTCGGCGCAGGCCATCCAGCGGTCGTAGCTGAAGTACTCGCGCCAGCCGTCGAAGCGGCCACCGTCTTCGTAGACGGCGCGGATGACATGACCGATGCGGCGGTCACCGCGCGAGAGCAGGCCCTCGACGATGCCGGGCTTGCCGTCGTGGTAGCGGAAACCGATCGAGCGGCCGTACTTCTTGTCGGCGCGGATCTTGTCACGCAGCTTCCCCAGCCGCGCGTCCGTCTCCGCCGCGGACAGCTGCGGGGCCCACTGGAACGGGGTGTGCGGCTTGGGTACGAAGCCGCCGATGGAGACGGTGCAGCGGATGTCGTTCTGCCCGGAGATCTTGCGGCCCTCGGCGATGACCTTGACGGCCATGTCACCGATCTGCAGGACGTCCTCGTCGGTCTCGGTCGGCAGGCCGCACATGAAGTACAGCTTCACCTGACGCCAGCCGTTGCCGTACGCCGTCGAGACCGTCCTGATCAGGTCCTCTTCGGAGACCATCTTGTTGATGACCTTGCGCAGCCGCTCGGAGCCGCCCTCGGGCGCGAAGGTGAGGCCGGACCGGCGGCCGTTGCGGGTCAGCTCGTTGGCCAGGTCGACGTTGAACGCGTCGACGCGGGTCGACGGCAGCGACAGACCGACCTTGTCCTCGGCGTACCGGTCGGCGAGGCCCTTCGCGATGTCCGCGATCTCGGAGTGGTCGGCGGAGGACAGCGAGAGCAACCCGACCTCCTCGAAGCCGGTCGCCTTGAGGCCCTTCTCGACCATTTCGCCGATGCCGGTGATGCTTCGCTCCCGCACGGGGCGCGTGATCATGCCGGCCTGGCAGAAGCGGCAGCCGCGGGTGCAGCCGCGGAAGATCTCGACGGACATCCGCTCGTGGACGGTCTCGGCGAGCGGGACCAGCGGCTGCTTGGGGTAGGGCCACTCATCGAGGTCCATGACGGTGTGCTTGGACACCCGCCACGGCACACCGGACTTGTTCGGTACGACACGTCCGATCCGCCCGTCGGGCAGGTACTCGACGTCGTAGAAGCGCGGGACGTAGACCCCACCGGTCCTGCTGAGCCGGAACAGCACCTCTTCACGGCCGCCGGGGCGCCCCTCCGCCTTCCAGGCGCGGACGATCTCGGTGATCTCCAGGACGGCCTGCTCGCCGTCGCCGAGGACCGCGCAGTCGACGAAGTCCGCGATCGGCTCGGGGTTGAACGCGGCGTGGCCGCCGGAGACGACGATCGGGTCGTCGAGCGTGCGGTCCTTGGACTCCAGCGGGATGCCCGCGAGGTCCAGGGCGGTGAGGAAGTTGGTGTAGCCGAGCTCGGTGGAGAAGCTCAGGCCGAAGACGTCGAAGGCCTTCACGGGCCGGTGCGCGTCCACCGTGAACTGCGGGACCTTGTGCTCGCGCATCAGCGCTTCGAGGTCGGGCCACACGCTGTACGTCCGCTCGGCGAGGACGCCCGCGCGCTCGTTGAGTACCTCGTAGAGGATCATGACGCCCTGGTTGGGCAGTCCGACCTCGTAGGCGTCGGGGTACATCAGTGCCCAGCGGACATCGCAGCTCTCCCAGTCCTTGACCGTGGAGTTCAGCTCACCGCCGACGTACTGAATGGGCTTCTGCACATGCGGGAGCAGAGCTTCGAGCTGCGGGAAGACCGACTCGGCAGACATCAGGCGAACCTTTGTGAGCTGGCAGGGTGACCATTCAGCGTACCCCGGCCGTCAGGCGCCCAGATCCCCCCGCAGTTTCGCCTGGGAAGCCAGCGCCCACACCTCGGGCAACTCCCGTTCCCTGATCGCCGCCTGTGCCTCCTCCTGGCCGTACAGCAGGCCCCAGGTGAACGCCGTCTCGCCCGCCGCGTGGGCCTGGATCGCCAGGGTGCGCAGGGCCTCGCGGGCGACCACGCTGTCCTGGTGGTCGCCGAGCACGCTCTGGACCGCCTTCATGCGTTTGGCGAAGCGCCTCGCGGGCTTGCCCAGCGCGGGCTCGGCCGCCTCCGCGGCGTAGCGGGCGCGCTTGGCTGCCTTGCGGGCGTCGTGCATCGCGGCGTCGCGTTCCTCGGTGCCCGGCGGGAGGGTGAGCGCGTGCTCTGTGCGGGTGGACAAGCGGTCGTAGTCCCTGGTGATGGCCTGGGGAACGACCGCTGCGGCCGGCTGCGCCGCGGCCCGCAGCAGAGGTGGGTCCGCCAGCAGGGCATCCAGTGCGTTGAGCAGGTCGAGGTAGCGCCTGCTGTCGAGTACGGCGATGGTCTTACGGCGCGATCCGGTGCGCCGGGCGACGGACCAGATCCGCAACCGGCCGCGCACCGGCCCGAGGAGGAGGGTCCTGGGCAGGTCGGTGATGCGGGACTGGAGGCGGTCGTTGAGCACCTCGTGGTCACGGTCGACGCCCAGCTCCCCCGCGAGCCACTTGAGTTCCTCGGCGATCGGGTCGGTGACGGTCCGGTCGACGACCTTGCGGTAGGTGCGGAAGGCGCTGCGCAGACGGCGGGTGGCGACCCGCAGCTGGTGCACGGAGTCGGGCAGGTCGCGGCGGACCGCCGGGTCGTACGCGACGATCGCCTCGGCCTGTGCGCGCAGGTACGCCAGGACGTGGTCGCCCGCGGTATGCGGTCCGGGAGCCTCGGCCGCCCTCTTGCCCCTGCCCTGCTCCTTCGGGGCCCGCGGCGCCTGCTTCCCGACGGCTTCCGGGGCCTCCTGCGGCGGGGCCGTTTCCTCCAGCGCCCTGGCCAGCTTCGAGGCCGAGGACGCGGGCCTGACCCCGGCCTTGCGCAGCCGCTTCTCCACGATGTCGAGGAAGGCCGGGTCGACGCCGTCGACGAGCTCGACCTCGATCTCGGTCCAGTTGGCGGTCGCCGCCCCGGCGTCCAGGCGTTGCGCGCTGACCGCGTCGATACTGACCTCGGCCAGCGGTTTCCCGGCCGCGTCGACGAGGTGGCGCAGCTCGCGCGAGGAGAGCAGCCGGACGGCCGGGACCAGTGGGGCGTCGCGGACCCGGGAGCGTACGAGATCGGTCAGGGCGCGCGGCAGATCGGGGCCGAGCGGTGCGTGGATCTCGTCGCGGACGTCCGGGGAGACGGGCAGCTTGAGGTGCCAGCCCTCGTCGCTGCCGCCAGTGCGGCGGCGCAGCGTGATCGAGTTCGCGGCCAGCCGCAGGTCGGAGGTGTCGTAGTAGACGGCGTCGAGTTCCGCGACGCCCTGGTCGACGACTGACGAGACCCCGGCCACCTTGGTCAGGTCCGGCAGCCGGGTCTCGTCGGTGGCTTCGTACTTCCGCTCGATCTCGCGCTTTGTGTCCGCCATGAGTCGAATCTAGACGCGAAGGCGCTGTCCAGACAGATGGCCCGGCGCGTTTTATGCCGTTATGGGCCGCTGTACCCGGATGGACTGCAACAGCCCGATCGCGACCCACACCGCGAACATCGAGGACCCGCCGTAGGAGACGAACGGCAGGGGCAGGCCGGCGACCGGCATGATGCCGAGCGTCATGCCGATGTTCTCGAAGGACTGGAAGGCGAACCAGGCGATGATCCCGGCTGCGACGATCGTGCCGTAGAGCTCGGTCGTCTCGCGGGCGATGGTGCAGGCTCGCCAGAGCACCACGCCGAGGAGCACCAGGATCAGTCCGGCGCCGAGGAAGCCCAGTTCCTCGCCCGCGACGGTGAAGACGAAGTCGGTCTGCTGCTCTGGCACGAACTGGCCGGTGGTCTGGCTGCCCTTGAAGAGGCCTGTGCCGTGCAGGCCGCCGGAGCCGATCGCGATGCGTGCCTGGTTGGTGTTGTAGCCGACGCCCGCCGGGTCGAGTTCGGGGTTGGCGAAGGCGGCGAAGCGGTTGATCTGGTACTCGTCGAGCAGGCCGATCTGCCAGACCAGGACGGCGCCGAGCGCGCCGGTGCCGAGCAGGCCGATGACCCAGCGATTGGACGCGCCGGAGGCCAGCAGCACGCCGAGGATGATCACCGCGATGACCATGACCGAACCGAGGTCGGGCATCATCATGATGACCGCGATCGGGACGACGGCCAGGCTCAGCGCCTTGATGACGGTGCGCTGGTCGGGGTGCGACTGGTCGCCCGCGTCGACGCGGGCCGCGAGCACCATCGCCATACCGAGAATGATCGTGATCTTGGTGAACTCGGAGGGCTGGAGCGAGAAGCCGCCGCCGAGCACGATCCACGCGTGCGCGCCGTTGACGGTCGCGCCGAGCGGGGTGAGCACCGCGAGGACGAGCACCACGGACAGCCCGTAGAGGACGGGGACCGCGCCGCGCAGGGTGCGGTGTCCCAGCCAGATGGTGCCGATCATCAGGGCGAGGCCGATGCCGGTGTTGAGGGCGTGCCGAAAGAAGAAGTAGTACGGGTCGCCGTCGGTGAGCGCGTCACGGCCGCGGGTCGCCGACCAGACCAGCAGGGAGCCGACGAAGGAGAGCGCGAGGGCCGCGAGGAGCAGCGGCCAGTCGAGCCTGCGCAGCACGGAGTCGCGGGCGGCGAGCTTGGACCAGGTACCGCGTTCGGGGGCGTAGCGCTGAACCGAGAAGCGCTGGGTGGAGCCGGTCATCAGTCGCGCCCGCCGATCGCGATCTGCTCGCCGTCGACGGGGATCTCAGGCTTCTCGGGCACGTACGGCTTGATCTTCGGGGCGTCGATGGAACCGTCCGTCTCGATCTTGGGGAGGGCCTGCTGCGGCTTGGGCAGCAGCGCCTTCTTGATGTCCTGCTTGCCGTCGGGCGTCAGCCCGTACATCGCTTCGTAGATCTTGCGCACGGCGGGGCCCGATGCGCCGGAGCCGGTGCCGCCCTGAGAGATCGTCATGATGATGGTGTAGTCCTCGGTGTACGAGGCGAACCATGAGGTCGTCTGCTTGCCGTAGACCTCGGCCGTACCCGTCTTGGCGTGCATCGGGATCTTCTTCTGCGGCCATCCCTGGAAGCGCCAGGCGGCCGAGCCGCGGCTGGCGACGCCTGCGAGGGCATCGTTTATCGACGCCTGCGTGCTGGCGTTCATCGGGAGCCTGCCCTGCGCCTTGGGCTTGATCTCGTCGGTGCGCTTGCCGTCGGCGCTGATGACGGCCTTGCCGATGCTGGGCTCGTACATGGTGCCGCCGTTGGAGATGGCGCTGTAGATCTTGGCCATCTGGATCGGGGTGACGAGGGTGTCGCCCTGGCCGATCGAGTAGTTCACGGAGTCACCGGCGCGCATCTTGTTGCCTTCGAGGCAGTTCTCGAAGGCGATCTGCTCGACGTAGTCGCCGTTCTTCTTGCCCTGCTTGCACCAGGAGTCCTTGTTGGCCTCCCAGAAGCTCTGCTTCCACTGGCGGTCGGGGACGCGGCCGGGGACCTCGTTGGGGAGGTCGACGCCGGTCTCCTTGCCGAGGCCGAACTGGCGGGCGGTCTTGTAGAACCAGTCGCCGGTGTTCTTCGACGGCTTGGTGCCACCGTCCTTCTGCCACTCCTTGTGCGCGATGCCGTAGAAGACGGTGTCGCACGAGACTTCCAGGGCCCGGCCCAGGTCGATGCTTCCGTAGCCCTTGGACTCGAAGTTCTTGAAGACCTGGTTGCCGATGGAGTACGAGGCGGGGCACGGGTAGTTGCCATGGAAGTCGTATCCGGCGTTGACCGCGGCGGCCGACGAGATGACCTTGAAGATCGAGCCGGGTGCGGCCTGCCCCTGGATCGCGCGGTTCAGCAGCGGGTAGTTGGAGCCCTTGCCGGTGAGCTTGGCGTAGTCCTTGCCGGAGATGCCGCCGACCCAGGAGTTGGGGTCGTACGTCGGCTGGGAGGCCATCGAGACGACCCGGCCGGTCTTGGACTCCATGACGACGACGGCGCCGGCGTCCGCCTTGTAGTTCTCGTTGGTGTTCCTGTCGTTCTCCTTGCGGGCCGCCTTCATCGCCTCGTTGAGCTCGTACTCGGCTACGCCCTGCACACGAGCGTCAATGGAGGTGACGACGTTGGCGCCGGGCTGGGCCTTGTCGCTGTCGGCCTCGCCGATGACGCGGCCGAGGTTGTCGACCTCGTAACGGGTGACGCCGGCCTTGCCTCGCAGTTCCTTGTCGTAGGTGCGCTCAAGGCCGGAGCGGCCGACCTGGTCGGAGCGCAGGTACGGGGAGTCGCTGTCCTGGGCCTTCTCGATCTCCACGTCGGTGACAGGAGAGAGATAGCCGAGGACCTGCGAGGTGCCGGCCTTGCCGGGCGCGGCGTAGCGGCGTACGGCGGTGGGCTCGGCGGTGATGCCGGGGAAGTCCTCGGCGCGCTCGCGGATCTGCAGGGCCTGCTGGGTGTTGGCCTCGTCGGTGACGGGGATCGGCTGATAGGGCGAGCCGTTCCAGCAGGGCTGCGGGGTCTTGGAGTCGCAGAGCCTGACCTTGTCGTGCACGTCTTTGGGCGCCATGTCCAGGACTTCGGCGAGACGGGTCAGCACGGCATCGCCGTCGTCCTTCATCTTCATCAGCTCGGTGCGGCTGGCGGAGACGACGAGGCGGGTCTGGTTGTCGGCGATGGGCACGCCGCGCGAGTCGAGGATCGAGCCGCGCACGGCGGGCTGGACGACCTGCTGGACGTGGTTGCTGGCGGCTTCGGCGGTGTACTCGTCGCCGTTGCGGATCTGGAGGTACCAGAGGCGCCCGCCGAGGGTCAGCAGGAGCGAGAAGACGAGCACCTGGATGATGATGAGCCGGATCTGGACCCTGGGGGTGCGCCCGGTCTCGGGGATGTTGCTCATGCGGTCCGCCCACCGGTCGTCCGGTCGGGGGCGCCGTGCTGCTCCCCCGGGAGATTCGGCCTCATACGGTCCCCCCTCGGGATGGTCCGGGGCCGCGCCCCGGGGTGACGCGTCGTCACAGTCGCTTGACCCCCTTGATACGTCCGGCCTTCGCGGCCCGGCTGCGCGCGGCCTTCAGCCGCAGTCCGCCGCGCTGGTTGCCGATGCGCAGCCCGGTGCCCGACGACATCCAGCCGGTGGCGACGTCGGCGCCGCCGCTCTGGGAGTCGGCGAGCGGGTCGTTCTCCGCGCGTCTCGCCAGCGCCATGATCAGCGGGACGACGAACGGGGCGAGCAGCAGGTCGTACAGCGCGGAGGTGAACAGCAGGCCGCCGATACCCACATGGCGGGCCGAGGTGTCGCCGACGAGGGCGCCCACTCCGGCGTACAGCATGGTGGAGCCGAGGGCGGCGGCGACGACCACGACCATCGGTCCGGTGGCGGACCTGAGCTGGCCGTTCTCCGGCTTGGCGAGGCCCGCGAGGTAACCGATGAGGCACAGAACGAGCGCGTAGCGGCCCGCTGCGTGGTCGGCCGGCGGCGCCAGGTCGGCGAGGAGTCCCGCGCCGAAGCCGATGAAGGCGCCGCTGACATGGCCGTAGACGAAGGCCAGGCCGAGCACGACGAGGAGCATCAAGTCGGGTACGGCGCCGGGGAGTTGAAGCCTGGCGAGCACGGTGACCTGGACGACCAGGGCGACGATCACCAGGGTGGTGGAGAGCAGCATCCGGTTGAAGCGCACGAGGTTCAGCTCCTACTGGGTGCCGTTGACGGGGGGCGCCGCCCCCGGGGTGACCGTGACGGTGACCGTGGGGGTGGGCTTGGGACCTGCGGGCTTGGGCGGCAGCACGGTGTCACGCGGGTTCTCCCGCGGGGCCTCCACGACGACGCCGACGATGTCGAGCTTGGTGAAGCCGACGTACGGGCGGACGTAGAGGGTGCGGGTGAGGTCGCCGCCGGAGGGGTCGACGCGAATGACCTCGCCGACCGGGACTCCGGGCACGAACGGCTTGGCCTTGCGGGAGCCGAAGGTGACCAGCCGGTCACCCTTCTTGATCTTGGCCTTGCCGTTGAGCAGCTGGACGCTGAGCGAGCGGTCGCCCTGGCCGGTGGCGAAGCCGATCTCGTTGGTCTTCTCCATGCGGGTGCCGACGGTGAAGTCCGGGTCGTTGGCCAGGAGCACGGTCGCGGTGCCCGGGCCGACGGTGGTGACGCGGCCGACGAGTCCGTCGCCGTTGAGTACGGTCATGTCCCGCTTGATGCCGTCGTTGCTGCCCGCGTCGATGGTGACGGTCCAGGAGAAGCCCTGGGCCGCTCCTATCGCGATGACCTCGGCGCCTTTGATGCCGTACTGCCCGGCGCCCGCCTTCTTGAGCATGCCGTCCAGCTCGCGGACGCGGCTGCGGTTACGGTCGTCGCTGCCGAGTTTCTGCTTGAGTGATGCGTTTTCGCGCTCCAGGGCGCTGATGCGGTCGTGCCGTTCTCCGGAGTCCCGAACGGCTCCTATGGCATTGCCGATCGGGTCGACCGCCGTGGCGACCCCGTTCTCCACAGGTCCGAAGACCGTGGCGGCGGCCTGCCTGGCACCGTCGACCGGCGACTGTTCGCCACCGCGGATATCCACCGTAATCAGTGCGAATGCGATGGCGATCAGCAGCACCAGGAGCAGCCGGCTCTCTCGTGTGTCCCTCACGTGCGGCGGCCGTGCCTTCCTCGTCGGAATTCCCATGCCTGTATATCAACGATCCGCCGCACGAGGCGGCAGGCCTCGTACGGCGGATTCTTCAAGCGATTCATCTACGGGGCTGAGCGTCCAGCACCTGCTGGAGCGCCTCGAACTCCTCGACGCACTTGCCGGCCCCGAGCGCGACGGAGTCGAGCGGGTCCTCGGCGATGTGGATGGGCATGCCGGTCTCGCGGCGCAGCCGCTCGTCGAGGCCGCGCAGCAGGGCGCCGCCGCCGGTGAGGACGATGCCGCGGTCCATGACGTCGCCGGACAGCTCCGGCGGGCACTTGTCGAGCGTCGTCTTGACCGCGTCGACGATGGCGTTGACCGGCTCCTCGATGGCCTTGCGGACCTCGGCGGCCGAGATGACCACGGTCTTGGGCAGACCGGAGACGAGGTCGCGGCCCCGGATCTCGGTGTGCTCGTCCTTGTCCAGGTCGAACGCGGAACCGATGGTGATCTTGATCTGTTCGGCGGTGCGCTCACCGAGGAGGAGCGAGTACTCCTTCTTGATGTGCTGGATGATCGAGCTGTCCAGCTCGTCGCCTGCGACCCGGATGGACTGGGCCGTGACGATTCCGCCGAGCGAGATGACGGCGACCTCGGTGGTGCCGCCCCCGATGTCCACGACCATGTTGCCGGTGGCCTCGTGGACGGGCAGGCCGGAGCCGATGGCCGCGGCCATGGGCTCCTCGATGATGTGCACCTGACGGGCACCGGCCTGCGTGGAGGCCTCGATGACCGCGCGCCGCTCGACACCCGTGATGCCGGAGGGCACACAGACGACGACCCGGGGGCGGGCCAGATAGCGGCGCTTGTGGATCTTCAGGATGAAGTAGCGGAGCATCCGCTCGGTGATCTCGAAGTCGGCGATCACGCCGTCCTTCAGTGGCCGGACGGCAACGATGTTGCCCGGTGTCCGGCCGATCATCTTCTTCGCCTCGGAACCTACGGCGAGGATGCCACCGGTGTTGGTGTTGATGGCGACGACGGAGGGTTCGTTGAGCACGATCCCGCGACCCCTGACGTACACCAGCGTGTTGGCAGTCCCGAGGTCGATAGCCATGTCACGGCCGATGAACGACATTGAGTTCCCCTTGTTCCCCATGAGGATGCGTCGGGCCTTCCCAAGTGGAGCGATGATGGCATTTGGTAGGCGAAAGAAGTGCTGTGGGCGTGGAGGCTTCCATCGTAGTGCCGCCTGCACGAACGCAGCGCGAGGGTCCTTCGCCATTGTGAGCGGAACACGTACCCGCCCCAGTAATGGTGACGTCGTGTCGGAGGGATGCGTTCCCTCCATCCTCCTGCATATACCGAAGGGCGACCGAATTACTTCGGTCGCCCCAGGCCACAGCTCTGAATGGCTGACGCTATGTCAGGAAATGCCGGGGAAGAAAAGCTTCAGCTCCCGCTCCGCGGACTCCTCGGAGTCCGAGGCGTGGATGAGATTCTCCCGAACGATGGTCCCGAAGTCGCCACGGATGGATCCACCCTGCGCCTGAATGGGGTCGGTGGGACCCGCCAACTGGCGCACACCCTCGATGACGCGCTCACCCTGGACGACGATCGCGACGATCGGCCCCGAGGCCATGAACTCGACGAGCGGCTCGTAGAAAACCTTGCCCTTGTGCTCGCCGTAGTGCGACTCCAGGGTGTCCTGGTCGAGGCTGCGCATCTCCAGCGCGGTGATCGACCAGCCGGCCTTGCGCTCGATACGGCCGACGATCTCGCCGATCAGGCCGCGGCGAACCGCGTCCGGCTTGAGGAGGACGAGGGTGCGCTGGGTCATGTGCGGCTCCTTGCAGGGCATAGCGGATGCAATGCCCTGAGGCTACAAGGACACGCCGGAGAGGCGGCACCCGGACCTGCCCGGCCCGGATGCCCACCGCCACTGAGGGCCGCCGCCACCGAGGCTGTGCCTGGCGTGGAGCCGCGCCCGGACCCGCCCGGCCCGGACGGCCACCGCTACTGAGGCTGTGCCTGGCCTTCGGCCTGCTCGGCCTGCGCCGCCCAGCGGGCCTTCGCCTCGTCGATCTGGCGGCCGTAGTGGATCGACGCCCACCACAGGCCCGCGAAGACCGCGCCGAGGAAGAACATCGTCGGGACCACGAAGCCGCTGACGATCAGCCCGATCTGGAGCGCCCAGCCCAGCTGGAGCCCGCCGGGCCGCGAGATCACTCCGCAGAGCAGCACGGACAGCAGCATCGCGATGCCGCACACCGTCCAGACCGCGGTCGTCGACAGGTCGTCCGACTTCATCGCGACCAGGCCCGCGAAGGCCACCACGAAGAACTCGCTGATCAATGTGGAAGCGCAGAGCATACGCACAGGAAATCAGCCCCTCCCCAGGAGCAGCCGGGCTTCGCCGACCGTCATCACCGAACCGGTCACCAGGACGCCGCCGCCGGCGAACTCGCCGTCTTCCTCCACCAGAGTGAAGGCGGCCTCCAGGGCGTCGTCGAGGCGCGGCTCGACCTGCACGCGCTCGTCGCCGAAGACCTCCACGGCCAGCGCCGCCAGCTCGTCCACGTCCATCGCGCGGTGCGCGGAGTTCCGGGTGACGACGATCTCCGCGAAGATCGGCTCGAAGGCCTCAAGCACGCCCCGCACGTCCTTGCCCGCGGTGGCGCCGACCACCCCGATCAGCCGGCTGAAGCTGAACGCCTCGCCGACCGCCTGGGCAGCGGCCCTGGCCCCCGCCGGATTGTGCGCGGCGTCCAGGACGACCGTCGGGCCGCGCCGCACGACCTCCAGGCGGCCCGGTGACGTCACCGAGGCGAAGGCCTTGCGGATGGTCTCGATGTCGAGCGTGCGGGCCTTCTCGGCGCCGATGCCGAAGAACGCCTCGACCGCGGCCAGCGCCACCGCCGCGTTGTGCGCCTGGTGCGCGCCGTGCAGCGGCAGGAAGACCTCTTCGTACTCGCCGCCGAGGCCGCGCAGGGTGATCAGCTGGCCGCCGACCGCCACCTCGCGGGCGACGACGCCGAACTCCATGCCCTCGCGGGCCACCGTGGCGTCCACCTCGACGGCCTTCTTGAGCATGACCTGCGCCGCGTCCACCGGCTGCTGCGCCAGGATGACCGTGGCGCCCTGCTTGATGATCCCGGACTTCTCGACGGCGATCTCGCCGGGCGTGGAGCCCAGCCGGTCCGTGTGGTCCAGGTCAATGGGCGTGACGACGGCGACGGACGCGTCGATCACGTTGGTGGCGTCCCAGCTGCCGCCCATGCCGACCTCGACGACCGCCACATCCACCGGGGCGTCGGCGAAGGCGGCGTACGCCATGCCCGTCAGCGCCTCGAAGAACGACAGCCGGTGCTCCTGCGAGCCGTCGGTCATCTCGATATACGGAGCGATGTCCTGGTACGTCTCGATGAAGCGCTCGGCGTCGATGGGGGCGCCGTCCAGGCTGATGCGCTCGGTGATCGACTGCACGTGCGGGCTGGTGTAGCGCCCGGTGCGCAGCTCGAAGGCGCTGAACAGGGCCTCGATCATGCGGGCCGTGCTGGTCTTGCCGTTGGTGCCGGTGATGTGGACCGACGGATAGGCGCGCTGGGGCTCGCCCAGGACGTCCATCAGTGCGGCCATCCGGACCAACGACGGGTCGAGCTTGGTCTCCGGCCAGCGGCTGAGGAGCTCCTGCTCGATCGCCCGCAGCGCCTTGTCCACCTCCGGGTCCTGGGGGCGTCCTGGCACGTCCTCGCCCAGCGGCACGCTGCCCTGCGTGCGCAGGGTGCGGCTGCCGGCCTCGATCACCGCCAGGTCGGGATCGCGGCTGGTCTCGGCCTGCGCGATCGCCTCGAAGGCGTCGTGGGCGTCGTCGGGGGCATCGCTGTCATCGTGCGGGGGGAGCTGACTCACGGGGCCAGTCTACGGAGCCCCGCCGACAACGCCGGTGACAGGACCTTGGACCCACTCTTCGGGGACCTTTGGCGTGGTGTGTCCGTAGAGGTGGGTGTAAGTCTGAGAGATCACGATCGGGAGGGTCTCAAGTGGGCGACACGGCCAAGGACATCGGCATAGACCTGGGGACGGCGAACACGCTCGTGTACGCCCGCGGAAAGGGCATAGTCCTCAATGAGCCGTCCGTGGTGGCGATGAAGGCGGGCTCGGCCGTCGCGCTGGCCGTCGGCACCGAGGCCAAGGAGACGATCGGGCGCACGCCCGGTTCGATCACGGCGATACGTCCACTCAAGGACGGTGTGATCAGCGACTACGAGGCCGCCGAGGAGATGATCCGGCACTTCGTGCGCAAGGCCGTCCCCGGCCGCAGGCCCCGTACCCGCATGGTCATCTGCGTACCGAGCGGCATCACGCCCGTCGAGCGCCGTGCGATCGTGCACGCCGCCGATCGGGCGGGTGCCCGCGCGGTGCACCTCATCGAGGAGCCGATGGCCGCGGCGATCGGGGCCGGGCTTCCGGTGTCCGAGCCGCGCGGTTCCATGGTCGTCGACATAGGCGGCGGCACCACGGAGGTCGCCGTGATCTCGCTCGGCGGAATCGTCACGGCCCAGTCCCTGCGGGTCGGCGGCGACCGTCTCGACACCGCGATCTCGGACTACGTACGCAAGAAGCACGGCCTGTACATCGGTGAGCGGACGGCCGAGCACACCAAGATCTCCATCGGGTCCGCCTGGCCGGTGCCGGGCCAGGCGGCGCGGGAGGAGATGACCTTCACCGTGCGGGGCCGGGAGAAGGTCTCCGGGCTGCCGCAGCTCCTGGAGCTGACGACCTCCGAGGTGCGCGAGGCGCTCGACGAGCCGCTGGACGCCATCGTCGCGGCCGTACGGGCCACCCTGGAGGCATGCCCGCCCGAGTTGGCCGGCGATGTCATGGAGCACGGGATCGTGCTGACGGGTGGCGGCGCGCTGCTGCCGGGTCTCGATCTGCGGATCGCCGCGGCGAGCGGGATCGCGGTGTACGTCGCGGAAAACCCGCTGGACTGTGTGGCGCTCGGCTCCGGCAAGTGCGTGGAGGACTTCGACTCCCTCCAGAAGCTGCTCGCGGCCTGAGGGGCGCGTGCCCGGGTCCCGTGCGGCCCGTGCGGCGCCCCGGGGCTCGGCGCAGACCCGGAGACAGGCGCGGTGCCGACGCACGCGGTGGCCGGTCCGGGCAGGGCGTGGCGCTGCTCAGGCGATCCCCGTCGGCAGGACGGCCACCACCTCGTACGTGCCGTCCCTGCGGCCGGCCTCCAGCGTGCCGCCCATGGTCCGTACCCGCTCCTCCATCGAGAACGTGCCGGTGCCCGCCGAGACGGGCGCCCTGGCCGGCGCGGAGTCCGGCAGCGGGTTGCGGGCCTCGATGCGCAGCAGGCAGTCGTCGAAGGTGATGCGTACCCGCACGGTTTCGCCCGGTGCGTGCTTGGCCGCGTTCGTCAGGCACTCCTGGACCACCCGGTGGACCGCGGCCTGGCGCAGCGGTGACAGGCCGTACGCCGCCTCGGCGATCTCCAGCTCGACCGGGCCGCCGGCCTGCTCGCTCTCCGCGGCGAGGGCCGTGAGCCCGTCGAGCCCCGGGGTGGCGCCGCGCTCGCGGGCCCGCCGCACGATGATCTCGTTGAGGATGCGGTGCGCCTTGCGGGCGGTCTCGGACAGCTCGTCGAAGTCCTTCTGGTGCGCCTCACCGCGGGCCCGCACCGAGAGCACCTCGGCCCGTACGGTCAGGAGGGTCAGCTCACGGCCCACGAAGTCGTGCACATCGCGCGCGACCGAGGTGCGCTCCCGCTGGACGGCCTGCAGCGCGGTGGTGGTGGCCCGCTGGGCGGCCAGTTCCCGCACGAGATCCTGCCGGTACGCGGCGATGCCGACGCCCGAGGCCAGCACCCCGATCGGCACCACCAGGCTGAGGAAGTCGCTCAGCGAATCCCCCCGGTACTCGGGCCAGCCCGGCAGATTGAACAGCGCGTACGCCACGACGACGTATCCGACGGTGGCCAGGATCCCGGCCGTACGCCCCCGATAGCGGCCGACGGAGTAGAGCGCGAACTGGACCAGGGTCAGCTCGTGCAGCCACCCCAGGAACAGCAGCGCCGCGAGATACGGCACCCAAGGCGCCCGGCGCCGCACCAGCAGCGTGGCCGCGCCGATCGCGAGGACGGCGGCCGCGTCCACGCCGGACAGCGAGTTGTCGGCCTTGGCGAGCCCCGGGATGTCGAGGCCCATCAGCGCGAAACAGCTCAGCGCGGTGAGGACGTCGAAGGTGCGCGGCGAGACCGGTCGGTGCTCCAGCCAGCGACGGCCCACTGCCACCGCACGGCGTACCGGCGAGGTGGCGGGCGGTGCGTGCATGCCATCCATCATCCAAGGTCGCCGGACCCCTTCCGCGGGACTTCGGGCACGAAGTGAGTGATAAGACGCACTGGCGCGGGTACGCCGAGGGCCCCGGCGAAGCTGCGCCGGGGCCCTCGGTTTCGTACGTACCGCCCTACTTCTCCGGCAGCGCCGCCAGCTGCTCGGTGATGCGCTCGATGTCCGCCTCGGCCTTGGCGAGCCGCGCGCGGATCTTGTCGACCACGTTGTCGGGGGCCTTGCCGAGGAAGGCCTCGTTGCCGAGCTTCCCGTGGGCCTGGGCCTTCTCCTTCTCGGCCGCCGCGAGGTCCTTCGCCAGGCGCTTGCGCTCCGCCTCGACGTCGATCGTGCCGGACAGGTCGAGCGCGACCCTGGCTCCGGCGACCGGCAGCGAAGCGGTGGCGTGGAAGTCCTCACCGGCGGGCTGGAGGCGCAGCAGTTGGCGGATGGCCGCCTCGTGCGGGGCCAGCGCCGTGCCGGTCAGGGTGAGCTCGGCCGGGACCTTCTGGCCGGGCTGCAGGCCCTGGTCGGAGCGGAAGCGCCGGACCTCGGTGACGACCTGCTGGACCAGCTCGATCTCCTGCTCGGCCGCGTCGTCGCGGAAGCCGCCCGGGGCGTCAGCCCCAGGAACGAGCACAGCCTTGGGCCAGTCGGCGACGACGAGCGACTCGCGGCCGGTCATCGTGGTCCACAGCGTCTCCGTGACGAAGGGGACGACGGGGTGCAGGAGGCGCAGCGTGACGTCGAGGACCTCGCCCAGGACGCGCGCGGAGACCTTGGCCTCCTCGCCGCCCGCGAAGAACGTCGTCTTGGACAGCTCGACGTACCAGTCGAAGACCTCGTCCCACGCGAAGTGGAAGAGCGAGTCCGAGAGCTTCGCGAACTGGTAGTCCTCGTAGTACGCGTCGACCTCGGCCACCGTCGCGTTGAGCCGCGACAGAATCCACCGGTCGGTCGCCGACAGCTGCTCGACCGGCGGCAGTTCACCCTCGACGGTCGCGCCGTTCATCAGCGCGAAGCGCGTGGCGTTCCAGATCTTGTTGGCGAAGTTGCGGGATCCCTGGACCCAGTCCTCGCCGATCGGGACGTCGACGCCCGGGTTGGCACCGCGGGCCAGGGTGAAACGGACCGCGTCGGAGCCGTACTTGTCCATCCAGTCCAGCGGGTTGACCGCGTTGCCGAAGGACTTCGACATCTTCTTGCCGAACTGGTCGCGGACCATGCCGTGCAGGGCGATGGTGTGGAACGGCGGGGTGCCGTCCATGGCGTACAGGCCGAACATCATCATCCGGGCGACCCAGAAGAAGAGGATGTCGTACCCGGTGACCAGGACCGAGTTCGGGTAGAACTTCTCGACGCTCGGGGTCTGTTCGGGCCAGCCCAGCGTGGAGAACGGCCACAGCCCGGAGGAGAACCAGGTGTCCAGGACGTCCGTGTCCTGGTGCCAGCCTTCGCCGGTCGGCGCCTCGTCGTCGGGACCGACGCAGACGACCTCGCCGCCCGGCCCGTACCAGACCGGGATCCGGTGACCCCACCAGAGCTGACGCGAGATGCACCAGTCGTGCAGGTTGTCGACCCAGCCGAAGTAGCGGGGCTCCATCTCCTTCGGGTGGATCTTGACCCGCCCGTCGCGGACCGCGTCGCCGGCTTCCTTCGCCAGCGGGGCGACCTTGACCCACCACTGCAGGGACAGCCGCGGCTCGATGGTCGTCTTGCAGCGGGAGCAGTGCCCGACGGAGTGGACGTACGGACGCTTCTCGGCGACGATCCGGCCTTCGGCGCGCAGCGCGGCGACGATGGCGCTCCGTGCCTCAAGGCGGTCGAGCCCCTGGAAGGGCCCGTGCGCGGTGATGACCGCGCGCTCGTCCATCACGGCCAGATTGGGCAGACCGTGGCGCTGGCCGATCTCGAAGTCGTTCGGGTCGTGGGCGGGCGTGACCTTGACGGCGCCGGTGCCGAACTCCGGGTCGACGTGCTCGTCGGCCACGACCGGGATACGACGGCCGGTGAGCGGCAGCTCGATCTCGGTACCGACAAGGTGCTTGTACCGCTCGTCGTCGGGGTGAACGGCGACAGCGGTGTCACCGAGCATCGTTTCGGCGCGGGTCGTCGCGACGACGATCTCGGCGTCCCCGGAGCCGTACCGGACGGAGACCAGCTCGCCGTCGTCCTCCTGGTACTCGACCTCGATGTCGGAGATGGCCGTCAGACAGCGCGGGCACCAGTTGATGATGCGCTCGGCGCGGTAGATCAGCTCGTCGTCGTACAGCTTCTTGAAGATCGTCTGGACGGCCTTGGACAGACCCTCGTCCATGGTGAAGCGCTCGCGCGACCATGCGACACCGTCACCGAGGCGCTTCATCTGCCCGGAGATCTGGCCGCCGGACTCTTCCTTCCACTTCCAGACACGCTCGACGAACGCCTCGCGACCCAGGTCGTGGCGGGACTTGCCCTCCTTGGCGAGCTCGCGCTCGACGACGTTCTGGGTGGCGATGCCGGCGTGGTCCATGCCGGGCTGCCAGAGGGTCTCGTAGCCCTGCATGCGCTTGCGGCGGGTGAGGGCGTCGATGAGCGTGTGCTCGAAGGCGTGCCCCAGGTGGAGCGAGCCGGTGACGTTCGGCGGCGGGATGACGACGGTGAACGGCGGCTTGCCGCTCTCCGCGTCGGCTTCGAAGTAACCGCGCTCCACCCAGCGCTCGTACAGCTTCCCCTCTACCTCGGCCGGCGCGTACTGGGTCGGCAGTTCGGGGGCGGGGGCTGCGGGCTGTTGCTGAGAGTTCTCGGTCACAGGCTCAGTTTACGGGCGTCACGACCCCGTACCGAAACCGGATTCCTGGTACCCGGCATGGGCCCCGCCGCCGCATGATGTCGCAGGTTCCGTCAGGATGTTCGGAACGCGTAAACATCTGGAGGGGAACCCAGTAATGAGCTACAACCAGCCGGGCCCGTACGGCGGGCAGCCACAGCAGCCGGGCCCCTACGGCCAGCAGCCCGGCCCGTACGGCCAGCAGCAGCCCCCGCAGGGCCAGCCCAACCCGTACGGCCAACAGCCCCCGCAGGGCCAGCCCGGCTACGGCTACCCGCAGCAGGCCCCGCCGCCCCAGGGCTACGGCTACCCGCAGCAGGGCCAGCAGCAGCCCCCGTACGGGCAGCCCCAGCAGCCGGGGCCGTACGGGCAGCAGCCCCAGTACGGCGGCGGCCAGTTCCCGCCGCCCCCGCCGGCCGCCCCGAAGAAGAAGACGGGTCTGATCGTGGGCGTGGTGGTCGTGGCGCTGGCGGTGATCGGCGGCGGTGCCTATTTCCTGGTCGGTTCCGGTGGCTCCGCCGACCTCGCGGACGACGGCCCCCACAAGCTGACGACCCCGGCGACGGTGCTCGGCGAGTACAAGCGCCTCAGCGGGGACTCCGTCGGTAAGACGCCGAACGCGGAGACCAAGCAGAAGTTCACCGACATGGGTGTCGAGGACGGCCACCCCGCCACCGGCATCTATTCGACGACGGATCTCACCAAGATCGATCCCAAGAACCCCAGCTCGCTCGAGGACGCCAAGAACTCGAAGAGCCTGAATTTCTTCGGCGCCTGGGGCAAGATCAGCGACCCAGAGAAGGCCGTCGACGCGTACTTCGCCAACACGAAGCGCGAGGCCGAGAAGGAGTCCGAGAAGAACAAGGTCACGCTGGTCGGCGAGCCCAAGGAGGTCTCTCCGGACGGCTTCGACGGCGGCATCATGAAGTGCCAGGCCATGGAGTCCAAGAACCCCACCACGGGACAGGCCCAGACCAGCTCCTTCTGCGCCTGGTCGGACTACAGCACGATGGGCGTCGTCGCCCCCAACAGTGCGGCGAAGCCCACCAGCGCGGAGGAGGCGGCCGGCATCACCGCCAAGCTCCGCACGGAGATCCGCGTCAAACAGTAACAGCGCGCGCACTCAACACGCAGGGGCGCCCGGCCAGTTGACTGGCCGGGCGCCCCTGCGTCGTACATGCTGCGGGTAACCGCTACGCGGACTTCTCGTGGCGCTCGCCCTTGCCCACGATCCGCGGGACCAGCGTCGGGTACACGTTGGAGCGGACCACTTCGGCCGTGATGACCACGCGGGCCACGTCCTTGCGGGACGGGACCTCGTACATCACCGACATCAGGACTTCCTCCATGATGGCGCGCAGACCGCGTGCGCCCGTCTGGCGGAGGATTGCCTGGTCCGCGATCGCTTCCAGCGCCTCGTGCTCGAACTCCAGCTCCACGCCGTCGAGTTCGAAGAGCCGCTCGTACTGCTTGACCAGTGCGTTGCGCGGCTCGATAAGGATCTGAAGGAGCGCTTCGCGGTCCAGGTTGTGGACCGAGGTCAGGACCGGGAGGCGGCCGATGAACTCGGGGATCATCCCGAACTTCACCAGGTCCTCCGGCATGACCGCCTGGAACTGGTCGCTCGCCTCGATCTCCCGCTTGGAGCGGATCGTCGCGCCGAAACCGATGCCCTTGGCGCCCGCCCGCGACTCGATGATCTTCTCCAGGCCGCTGAACGCGCCGCCCACGATGAACAGCACGTTCGTCGTGTCGATCTGGATGAACTCCTGGTGCGGGTGCTTGCGTCCGCCCTGCGGCGGGACCGATGCGGTCGTGCCTTCCAGGATCTTGAGCAGCGCCTGCTGGACGCCTTCGCCCGAGACGTCGCGCGTGATCGACGGGTTCTCGCTCTTGCGGGCGACCTTGTCGATCTCGTCGATGTAGATGATCCCGGTCTCGGCCTTCTTGACGTCGTAGTCGGCGGCCTGGATCAGCTTCAGCAGGATGTTCTCGACGTCCTCGCCGACATAGCCGGCCTCCGTCAGCGCCGTCGCGTCCGCGATGGCGAACGGGACGTTGAGCATCCGGGCCAGCGTCTGCGCCAACAGCGTCTTGCCGGAGCCCGTGGGGCCCAGCAACAGGATGTTGGACTTGGCGAGTTCGATCGCGTCTTCACGCCCGGCCGCGCCGCCGTTCTCGCCGGCCTGGACGCGCTTGTAGTGGTTGTAGACCGCCACCGAGAGGGCCTTCTTCGCGGGCTCCTGCCCGACGACGTATCCCTCGAGGAACTCATAGATCTCGCGCGGCTTGGGAAGTTCTTCCCAGCGCACTTCCGAGGTCTCGGCGAGCTCCTCCTCGATGATCTCGTTGCAGAGGTCGATGCACTCGTCGCAGATGTACACACCGGGCCCTGCGATGAGCTTCTTCACCTGCTTCTGGCTCTTGCCGCAGAACGAGCACTTGAGCAGGTCGCCGCCATCACCGATGCGTGCCACGAGGTGCTTCCCCTTCGCCTGGGAGACGCCTGGTTCAGCGACTCCTGGTGCCTCATATCCGACGGTACCTTGCCCGGGCCCCCGTACGGGCCCCCCTTGGCACGGTTCACATTGTCGTGGACGGTGCCAAGGGGCGGGATACGTATCAGGCGGCCGCTTGGGCCGTCGTCTTACGGGTGGACACGATCTGGTCAATCAGGCCGTAGGCGAGAGCGCCGTCGGCCGTGAGGATCTTGTCGCGCTCGATGTCCTCGCTGATCTTCTCCAGCGGGGTGGTGGAGTGCCTCGCGAGCATCTCCTCCAGCTGAGCGCGCATCCGCAGGATCTCATTGGCCGCGATCTCCAGGTCGGAGAGCTGCTCGCGGCCGGTCTGCGAGGACGGCTGGTGGATGAGGATACGCGCGTGCGGCAGGGCCATGCGCTTGCCGGGGGTACCGGCGGCGAGCAGGACCGCGGCGGCGGAGGCCGCCTGGCCCATGCAGACCGTCTGGATGTCCGGCTTCACGAACTGCATCGTGTCGTAGATGGCCGTGAGGGCCGTGAACGAGCCGCCGGGGCTGTTGATGTAGATCGAGATGTCGCGGTCCGGGTCCATCGACTCCAGGCACAGCAGCTGCGCCATGACGTCGTTGGCGGAGGCGTCGTCGATCTGCACACCGAGGAAGATCACGCGCTCCTCGAAGAGCTTCGCGTACGGGTCGTACTCACGCGTGCCCTGCGAGGTGCGCTCGACGAAGCGCGGGACGATGTAGCGGTTGTCTACCTGGGGGCCCGTGTAGAGGCCGCTCGCGGAGTAGTCGTTCATGTGGGTGTTCACCATCCTGGTGGCGTTCGGTGGGCTGGGGAGGTTCGGCTGCCGGGGGCTCAGGCCCCGGTGCCGCCGCCACCCGGAACGCCCGAGGCGGAGGCCATGATGTCGTCGATGATGCCGTACGCCTTGGCCTCTTCGGCCGAGAACCAGCGGTCGCGATCACCGTCGCGGATGATCGTCTCGATGCTCTGGCCGGAGTGCCGCGCGGTGATCTCGGCCATGCGCTTCTTCGTACGGAGAAGCTGCTCGGCCTGGATCTTGATGTCGGAGGCGGTGCCGCCGAGACCCGCGGAGCCCTGGTGCATGAGGATGTCGGTGTTGGGAAGCGCGAAACGCTTACCGGCGGCGCCACCGGTGAGCAGGAACTGGCCCATCGAGGCCGCCATGCCCATACCGATCGTGACCACGTCGTTCGGGATGTACTGCATGGTGTCGTAGACGGCCATGCCAGCGGTCACCGAGCCACCGGGGCTGTTGATGTAGAGGTAGATGTCCTTGTCCGGTTCCGCGGCAAGGAGGAGCAGCTGCGCCGTGATCTTGTTGGCGATGTCATCGTCGACCTGCTGTCCGAGGAAGATGATGCGCTCACCGAGCAGTCGGCTGTAGACCTGGTCGCCGAGGCCACCACTGAAGGACGGCTCACCGGCGGCCTGGGGCATCAGATTCGTCACGTATCCACCTGCTCGTCTCTGACGGCTCCAGCCGTCTCAGCGTCTTCGTACCGGAAGGCGGGGACTCCCCACGCTCCTCTTCATGGACCCTAACGCGCAGGTGGGACAACGCCATCCCGCTTCCCGAACTGTTCGCTCGGAGCGCAAGGTCCGGGCCCGTACCGGTGTACGACGATGGGCCCGGACGCGTGAAGCGTCCGGGCCCATCGACAGGAATCAGGCAGAGGCTCAGGCCTCGGTCTTGTCCTTGGGCTCGGCGTCGCCGGCCTCGGCCGACGCGTCGGCCTGGTCGGCGTCGGAGGCCGCCTCGACCGCTTCCGCGGTCTCGTCGTCCTCGTCTTCGTCGTCGAGCTCGACGAGCTCACCGTTGGTGTCGGTGACCTTGGCGGCCTCGACCACCACGGCCAGCGCCTTGCCGCGGGCGACCTCGCCGACGAGCATCGGAACCTGGCCGCCTTCGACGACGGCCTGGGCGAACTGGTCGGGGCTCATGCCGGAGGTGGCCGCACGCCGCATGAGGTGCTCGGTGAGCTCCTCCTGGTTGACGTTCAGCTTCTCCTTGTTGACGAGCTCGTCAAGGATGAACTGGGTCTTGATGCCCTTGACGGCCTGCTCGGAGAGCTCGGCTTCGAACTCCTCGGCCGTCTTGCCCTGAATCTCGAGGTACTTCTCGAGGTCCAGGCCCATCTGGCCGAGCTGGTGGTTCTCCAGGTTGTGCTTACGGGTGTTGACCTCGTCCGCGAGAAGCTTCTCGGGGATCGGGACCTCCGCCAGCTTCAGCAGCTCGTCGAGGACGCGCTCCTGGGCCTGCGTGGCCTGGTCGTACTGCTTGGTGCTCTCGAGGCGCTTGCGGCTGTCGGCCTTGAGCTCGTCCAGTGTGTCGAACTCGCTCGCCATCTGCGCAAAGTCGTCATCCAGCTCGGGCAGCTCGCGAGCGGCGACCGCGGTGACCTTTACGGCGACCTCGGCCTCCTTGCCCTCGGCGGTGCCGCCCTTGAGCTCGGAGGTGAAGGTGGCCTCGCCACCCGCCTCCAGGCCGGTCACGGCCTTGTCAATGCCTTCGAGGAGTTCGCCGGAACCGATGGTGTACGAGACACCCTCGGCGACGCCGTCCTCAAGGACCTCGCCGTCGACCTTGGCCTCCAGGTCGAGCGTCACGACGTCGCCTTCGGCGGCGGCGCGCTCGACCGGGTTGGTGGAGGCGAAGCGCTCGCGCAGCTCCTCCACGGCCTTGTCGACGTCCTCGTCCTTGACCTCGATGGCATCCACCTCGACCTCGATGCCGGAGTAGTCCGGAATCTCGATCGTCGGGCGGATGTCGACCTCGGCGGTGAAGGACAGCAGCTCGCCGTCCTTCAGCTCGGTGATGTCGACGTCGGGCTGGCCGAGAACGTTCAGCTCACCCTCGTTGACAGCCTCGGTGTAGAACTTCGGGAGAGCGTCGTTGACGGCCTCCTCCAGCACAGCTCCACGGCCGAACCGCTGGTCGATGACTCGGTTAGGGATCTTTCCCTTGCGGAAGCCCTTCACCGTGACCTGCTGGTTGATCTTCTTGTACGCCGCGTCGAGGCTGTCCTTGAGCTCCTCGAAGGGCACCTCAATGCTGAGCCGAACCCGGGTCGGGTTCAGGGTCTCCACGGCGCTCTTCACGGTTCGGTCTCCTTGGGGCTGACTTCTGGGGTTCTGCTGGGCCGCACGGTGGCGGCTTCGCCGATCGGGCCCGGTACATCAGACACACGGGCACGCAGCTTGCATAGTAACGGCAAGCAGGAGGAGTCCCACAATGCGATCTTGAAGCGTGATCGCACGGGGACCCTGCCGGCAACCCTGCCGGTAAAGGTGGTGATGGTCGGGGTGGCCGGATTCGAACCGACGACCTTCCGCTCCCAAAGCGGACGCGCTACCAAGCTGCGCCACACCCCGTCGGTGCGACACGTAGGGTACATGCCCGCGGACGGCGCGTCCGCCGCATTGTTCGCGACCCGGCCCGCCGCCCCGCCCACCGCATTAGCGGGTGTGCGCCGAACGGCCGGAACCCGCTACGATGCTCTCCGTGCCGCAGTCACCGACCTGCGGCGCGACATGTGCGGGCGTAGCTCAATGGTAGAGCCCTAGTCTTCCAAACTAGCTACGCGGGTTCGATTCCCGTCGCCCGCTCCACATGACGAAGGCCCAGGTCAGCGGCGTAAATCCGCTTCCTGGGCCTTTGTCGTCCCCCGGGCGAGATCAGCCGCCCGCGCCCCCTGCGTGCCCGTTCCGGCCGGAGTTTGGGCTACGTGATTTGCCAGGTCCGCACTCAGAAGCTGATCTGGTTGATGGTGTCCGCTATCGAGTCGAGAAATCGATTGATGGACGGCGCCATGCCGGTGGACGCGAGGAAGAAGCCGAAGAGCACGGCCACCACCGCCGGCCCCGCCTTGAGCGAGCCCCCGCGGATCAGCACCACCAGCACGATCGCCAACAGAAGCACCACAGACAGTGAGATGGCCACAACTGATCACACCCTTGGTCGGTCCGCCTTGCCGGCCCGGGAGCGCACGACCCAGCACACACCCGCAAGCCTCCATCGTGCCACCAACTCAGCACTGATGGCTGCCGGGTGACGGAACGTGGGAAACCGCTTGGCGCCACCGGCGCGCCCCGCGGGTACCCCGGCGCGGGCGTCGTACGCGCACACCGTCGAATTGAACGGTCCTGCGCGGAAGTTTATTGAGCTTGATCGTTTCATTACCCACACATGACGTTCGCAGGAAATTCGAATAATGGACGCGCGCGACCGGGGTGGTCGACAAAGGCGTAATGAGCCGGACATTTCACCCGAGTCACCCGTCGGCGGTATGCACCATTTAAGTGGGATGAGTTAGGTCATAACAGGGCGAAAATGTGACCTGCACCATCATCCGGCATGGGCATGTCGACTTCTTCCCCAATGGGGTACGCGCACAAATACCAGAAGGGTGAGAACGGGGTTTTACGAAATCGATCCGCCAAGGCTAGGGTGCCTCAGATGTTTCACGCTCCGCACGGATATCAGAGGGCCCCGCTCCCCCCGGCCCGGGAGTTGGAGCCCGAAGCCCCCCTTGCACGGACCGCCATGTCCACCTCGCGGTCCGGGGCCGAAGCAGTACCCACGCCCTCCCCCAAGGGTGCCCCCGCCGCGAAGCACCGCGACGCGTTCTTCGACAACGCCAAGTACCTGGCCATCGTGTTCGTCGCGGTGGCGCACGCCTGGGAGCCGGTGATGGACGGCAGCCGCGCCACCAGGGCGGTCTACTTGGTGGTCTACAGCTTCCACATGCCGGCCTTCATCATCATCTCCGGCTACTTCTCGCGCAGCTTCGACATGAGCCGCAAGAAACTCCAGAGACTCGTCACGGGCGTCGCCGTCCCCTATGTGCTCTTCGAGACCGCCTACGCGTTCTTCAAGCGGTGGGCCGACAACGACCCCGGTCACCCGATCAGCCTGCTCGACCCCTGGTATCTGACCTGGTTCCTGGTCGCGCTGTTCATCTGGCGGCTGACCACCCCGCTGTGGCAGGCGCTGCGCCACCCGATGCCGGTCGCCCTCGGCCTGGCCGTCCTCGCCTCCGTCACCCCCAACATCGGCGACGCCCTCAACCTCCAGCGCGTACTGCAGTTCCTGCCGTTCTTCGTGCTGGGGCTGATGCTGAAGCCCGAGCACTGGCAGATGGTGCGGTGCCGCGAGGTCAGGCTGCTGGCCCTGCCGGTCGTCCTCGGCGCCCTGCACTTCGCGTACTGGGTCGCCCCGCGCCTGCAGCTCGGGTGGTTCTACCACAGCAGTTCCGCCCAGGAGGCGGGCGCTCCGTGGTGGGCCGGGGTCGTCATGACCTTCGCGCTCTTCGGCTGCTCGCTGGTCCTCACCGTCTGCTTCCTGGCGTGGGTGCCCGGCCGCACGATGTGGTTCACGGTGCTGGGCGCCGGCACCCTCGGCGGCTATCTGCTGCACGGCTTCCTGGTGAAGGGCGCCGGTTACGCGGGCTGGTTCGAGACGTACACCTGGCTGTCGACGCCGCTCGGCGAGATCTTCGTGACGGTGGTGTTCGCCGTCGCGGTCACCCTGTTCTGCACCCCGCCGGTGCGGCGGTTCTTCCGGTTCGCGCTGGAGCCCACGATGGACTGGGCGTTCCGCCGCGACGCGGCCGAGGCCGCGCGCAAGCGGGAGAGCGAGCAGCAGCCCGAGCGGGAGTGGCAGCTCGTCAGCAGCTCCTCCTAGGTCCGGAAACAGCCTGGGAGAGGCCGAGGAGGCGGCGTACCTCCGTGTATTTGAGCGTGAGCCGGGCCCTGGTCACCTCGTCGAGTTCGGCGAGGCGACCGGGGTCCGCGTTGTGTGCGAGGTCCGCCTCCTTGACCAGCAGTGCGCCCGGCGTCGCCAGGATGCGGGCGGTGTACGCCGCCCTGTCCTCCCCCGGGCGCTTGGTGACGGCCAGCACCATGTCCTTGACGGAGCGCGGCAGTTCGGCGTTCTCCAGCCATTCGCGGGACAGCGCGTCGTCCTCCACCGCGTCGTGCAGCCAGGCCGCCGCGATCTGTTGCTGGGTGCCGCCCCCGGTGCGAACCCCCTCGGCGACGGCCTGAAGGTGCTCCACGTACGGGCGTCCCGCCTTGTCGGTCTGTGTGGCGTGCGCGTCACGCGCGACGGCCTCCACCTCGGCCAGCGTCAGATAGGTCATGCCCCCACACTTACCGCATGGCCGCGCGGGCCGGCAGTGAGGTGGACGCCCAACCCAGCAGGAGTGTCGCGGCCACGAACGAGCCGTAGACGACCGGCGGGATGTACGGGGCCTCACCCGTCAGGGCGTTCATCATCGGAATGAGCGTGGCCAGGGCGATGCCCGAGCCCAGTGTGATGCCCGCCAGCGTGACCAGCAGCGCCTCCCAGCGCACCATGCCCATCACCTGACGGCGGGTGGAGCCGATCAGCCTGAGGGCGCCCATTTCGTGGCGGCGGGCGAGGACCGTCATCACCAGGGTGTTGGCCCAGACGTTGATTTCACGGTCGAGGCCGACCGCGGTGGTGTAGCCGTCCTTGTCGGTCACCGCGCCCAGCCGCCCCGGCGCGGTCGCCGCCCCTGGGGCGCCCCGGACGAAGAGGTCCGTGGCGAACGGGGACGAAGTGTGGGTCGCCAACGCGCCCTGATCCAGGGTGACCTGCGACAGACCCAGGCCGCGGCTGTACGTGGCGATCATCCGGGGCGCCGCCTTCGTGCCGTCGGGCAGGCGCAGTTCGAGACGGTCGCCGGTCTTCACCTTCTTCGGCTCGGCGAGCGAATCGTCGATGGCGACGGTGCCCTTGCCGAGCCCGGCGAGCGAGCCGGGGGTGACGTCGAGGTCCTGCACAGCGGCGAGGTCCCGGCCGCTGCCCGTGATGCCCTGGGTGGTCATCGACTGGTACCAGCTGTCCCCGAGCGGGCCGACCTCGACCAGGACCGCGGTGTGGCTGATGCCGACGGCCGAGGTGACGCCGGGGATATCGGCGGCGCGGGCGGCGGCGTCGGAGGGCAGACCCACCGGATCGGTGACGATGTGGTCGGCGGTGATGCCCGCCTCACGGCGCTGCTCGCTCACCTGGTTCTCGCTCGCGTGCATGAAAACAAGCGTGGAGGAGAACGCGATCGCGAGCACGATGGGGGGGATCGCGGAGGCCAGTCGGCGGGCCTCGGTACGGGAGTTGGCGGCGGCGAGGGAGCCGGCCGCACCCGCCGCGCGCAGCGGCAGGCCGAAGAGGGCCGCGCAGGCCCGGGCGATCAGCGGACCCAGCAGACCCACCGCGAGCATGAAGAGCATGACGACACCGAGGGAGGCCTGGGCCGCGTGGTCACCCGTATTGGTCGCGGCGATCCCGGCGAGCGCGACGAACGTGCCCACGAAGGCGGCGGGGCGGAAGCGGACGGCGGCCCTGGCAAGGCCGTTCGGGATGAACATCAGGCTGCCGCACCCGCGTAGGCCGGGGTGGTCAGCGCGGTCATGCGGGCGACGATCTGCTCGGCAGAGGCGCGCGGCAGGCTGTCAGCGATCTCGCCGTCGGCGAGGAAGAGGACGCGGTCGGCGTAGGTCGCGGCGGCCGGGTCGTGGGTGACCATCACGACGGTCGCGCCGAGCCGGTCCACCGCGTCCCGCAGCAGGCCGAGGACTTCGGCGAGCCTGCTGTGGCCGGTGCTGATCGCCGTCGCGCTGACGCTGGTGATGAACGTGCTGGCGGGGCTGTCCGCCGCCCGCGTCTACTACTTCGGCGCGGGCCCCGCGGCGAACATCTCCACCACCCTGCTGGCCCGCGGCGAGTTCGCGCTGGTCCTCGCCACGATGGCGGCGGGCGCGGGCCTCGACGAGCGGCTGTCGCCGTTCATCGCGGGATACGCGCTGCTCCTGGCGGTACTGGGCCCGCTGGCGGCCGGTCAGTCGCACTGGCTCGCCCGGATCCTTCCGGACAAACGGGCCGCACACGAAGGCGAGTTGGTGAGCTGACCCCGCGAGGACCCCGCCCTCAGCCCCGAGCAGGGTCCTCGACAACGCGGGCGAGACCGTCGAGCATCGCGGTGAGCCCCAGCTCGAACAGCGCGTCCAGCTTGAGGTCGTACCCGTCCCCGAGGGACCCGTGGACCTTCGCGAAGGTCGGGAAGGCGCCGGAGGAGGCAAGCGCCTCCAGCGCAGGCGTCTGCCGCTCCATCCAGTCGTCCTCCGAAAGCCCGGTCGCCGCCTCGGCCTGCGCCTCGCGCTCCAGATGGACCGCGAGGCCCTGGACATGCGCGTACACCAGCACATGCAGATTCATCAGAGTCTCCGCGCCGAGCCCGTGGCCGTCGAGCGCGCTCAGCGCCCACTCGGCGTGCACCATCAGGTTGGGCAGCATCAGCGGGCGGCCGAGCGAGCCGATGTGCGCGAGCCACGGGTGCCGTCGGTGCAGCACCCACAGGGTGTGCGCACCCAACTCAAGCCGGGCCCGCCAGCCCTCGGGCGCGTCAACGGCCGACGGGTAGGCCGACTCCCCGTACACGGCATCGGCCATGAGCAGCACCAGGTCGTCCTTGCTGGTCACATAGCGGTACGGCGACATCGCGGCGACCCCGAGCCGCGCGGCGACCCCGCGCATCGACAGCGCGGCCAGCCCCTCGGTGTCGGCGAGAGCGACGGCGGCGCGCACGATTCGGTCGCGGGTCAGCTCGTGGTCGGGCTCGGCCGCCACCCGGCGCCGAGCCGTGCGGGCGGCGGCCACCACGGTACCCACCCGGGGCTCGGCCTCGACCAGCCCCTCCTGGCGCAGGGTAGCCAGCGCCTTGGTGGCGGTAGCGAGCGCGACCTCCCAATCCCTGGCGATCTGCCGGGTCGAAGGCACCCGGTCACCGGGCGCCAGCTCGCCCTCCGCGACACGCCGCCGGATCTCGGCAACGATCCGGAGATAGGGCGGATCATTTTTCACGGCCATGGCCGCCTCCTCGCACCTGTACTAGGACAGACATTACCAGCGGAGACATCCGGAATACCGTCAACTGTCCTAGCTCAGCGCCCTATTTATCGCCGTTGCCGACCCTGCGCGTACGACGTACATTCAGCGGCGTACACCGTACCGAGGAGGCACCATGAAGACCGTCCTGATCTCCGGCGCGAGCATCGCCGGTCCCGCGCTCGCCTACTGGCTGCACCACCACGGGTTCGCCCCGACCATCGTCGAGCGCTCCCCCGATCTGCGCGCGGGCGGCCAGGCGATCGACGTGCGCGGCGTGGCGCTGGACGTGGTCGACCGCATGGGCATCGGGACGCAACTGCGCGCGGCCCGCACCAGGATGCGGGGTATGTCGATGCTCGACGGCGAAGGCAACGAGATCCACCGCTCCACGGATTCGACCTTCAGCAGCGGCCAACTGGACAATGAGGACGTGGAGTTGCTGCGCGAGGACCTCACACACCTGCTGTACGAACGAACGCGCACCGACACGGAATACGTCTTCAACGACTCCATCACCGCGCTCACGGAGAGCGAGAGCGGCATACGAACGGACTTCGAGCACGCCCCACCCCGCACCTTCGACCTGGTCGTCGGCGCGGACGGCCTGCACTCCCACACCCGCGCCCTGACCTTCGGCCCGGAAGACGATTTCATCCACCACCTGGGCACCCACCTGGCGATCTTCAGCGCCGAGAACTTCCTGGGCCTGGACAACTGGCAGATGTGGCTGCGCGAGGGCAGCGCGGGCTACGGCATCTACCCGGTGCGCGACAACACCGAGCTCAGGATCGCGGCGGGCTTCGAGGCACCGCCGCTCGCCGACGGCTACGACTACCGCGACACCGACCGGCAGAAGGCACTGGTCGCCGACGCGCTCGACGACCTGGGCTGGGAAACCCCCCGGCTGCTCGAGGCCATGCACGCAGCCCCCGACTTCTACTTCGACTCGATGGCGCAGATCCGCATGGACAGCTGGTCGAAGGGCCGCGTCACGCTGCTGGGCGACGCCGGTTACTGCGCCTCGCCCCTGTCCGGCCAGGGCACAAGCCTGGCCCTGGTGGGCGCGTACGTACTGGCCGAAGAGCTCGGCCGGAATCCGGACGCCCATCACACCGCGTACGCCCGCACAGAGGACCGCATGCGGCCGTTCATCGCCCTGGAAAATCCGGGCGGCCCCGCGACCCAAGAAACAGTAGACCGGGCAAAGTCGGCAATCGACCTGGACGCCGGCCGCCACCTGACGTGAGGAACCACTGTCAGCGCTTCCAACAAGCCGGGGTCCACACCCGCCCGCACGCGACACCGGCGGGAGGGGGTCGGGGCCGCAGGGAGTGGTGTTCGGGACGTCAAGCGCGAGGTGTTGGCCTCTTCCCCGGCCCACGACCCAACGCCCCGCAGTACGCCTGAATCATGCAGTCCCGGACGCCGCTCCCGGAGGCCGCGCCCCCCGGCACCACCCCACCGCACCCACCTCACGCCTCATGGCAAATGAGAAGCAGGGCCCGATCATCATTGACGTCCTTGGCAACAGCCTCGATGAGATGCCAGGCCGCGCCCTCAAAACCAGAGGCGACGTAACGGTCGGCCTCCCCCGTAAGCCGGTCGATGCCTTCCGTGATGTCCCGCCCCGACGCCTCGACCAAACCATCCGTGAACATCATCAAGACATCGCCGGGGCACAGCGAGCCCTTCACCGGATCGAACTGGGCACCGTCGTAGACCCCGAGCAACGGCCCGACGCCGGTCTTCTCCTCCCAACGCCCGCTGCCCGCGTGGAGCTGGAGGGCCGGCAGGTGGCCCGCCGACAACAGCTCGTATTCGCCGGAGTCCAGATCGAGCACCAAATGAATGGAGGTGGCGAAGCCCTCGTCCCAGTCCTGGCGGAGCAGATACGCGTTCGCGGCAGGGAGGAAGCCGTGCGGCGGGAGCTGCCCGAGGAGCCCGCCGAACGCGCCCGACAGCAGCAGCGCCCTGGACGCCGCGTCCATGCCCTTGCCCGACACATCGGTGAGGACGACTTCCAGCGTGCGCCCCCCGTTCGTGCGGGCCGCGACCACGAAGTCACCGGAGAACGACTGCCCGCCGGCCGGCCGCAGCGCCATCTCGCGGTGCCACTTCTGCGGGAGGCGCGGCAGCGCGCTCTGCACACGGATGCGCTCACGCAGGTCGAAGAGCATGGTGCCGCCGCGCCGCCACGGGACGCCGACCCTGGCCCTGAACTGCGCGATGACCAGCCCGAAGAAGCCGCACGCGGCCACGGTCAAGACAGTGCCCGGGGTGACGCGTGCCGGCCCCTGCGTGTACGGGCCCAGCACGATCGACTCGACGATGAGCGCGGCGGCGGCCGCCGCGTACAGGCTGAGCAGGCTCGCGGGCCGGAGCAGCAGGCCGCCGGCGACGATCGGCAGGACCAGCGCGGAAGGCGCGCACCAGATCGGCATGGCCATCGTGCCCAGCGCGATGGCGGGGACGGTCAGCAGGAGACCGGCCAGCGCGATCCAGTCGGAGCCGTCGCCGCGGAAATAGTCGACGCCGGACTTGCGCAGCGCTATCCGGACCCGGTGCGCCGACTTGCGCGTCCGGGCCGAGAACGATTCTGCTCCTACTCCACGTGCCATTGCGGTGGACCCTATCCATCTCGGGCACTCCTCCGCAGGGGGACCCCCGTGACATTGTGTTCGAAATCGGATCGCTCGAATGCCGGAGCGCTGGTACTCATGGCATATGACTACAGAACTTCGGGTCCTGCGGCCGGACGAGTGGGACGAGTGGTACGGCAAGTTGGAGCTCGCCTTCGGTGGTGTCGCGGAAGCCCCGGAGGAGCGGAAGCTCTGGCGCGAGCTGACGGAACTCGACCGGTCGATCGGCGTCTGGGACGGCGAGGAGTGCGTGGGCACGGCCGGAGCGTTCAGCTTCCGCCTGTCGGTGCCGGGCGGCGCGCTCGTGCCTTCGGCGGGCGTGACCATGGTGAGCGTGGCGGCGACACATCGGCGGCGCGGGATCCTCAGGTCGATGATGCGGCGCCAGTTGGACGATGTACGGGCGGCCGGTGAGCCGCTCGCCGTGCTGACCGCGTCCGAGCCCGCGATCTACGGCCGGTTCGGGTACGGCTGCGCCACCCAGCAGCTGTCCGCAGAGATCAACACCTCGCGGGTGCAGCTTGCGGTGCCGGCCGGGACGGACGAGGTGCGGGTGCGGTTCGCGAAGCCCGCCGACGCCCGGGACGCGTGCGAGGCGGTGTACGCGCAGCTGGTGACGGGTCGGCCCGGCATGGTGGCGCGCGCGCCCGGCTGGGACGGCCTGCCCCTGGTCGACCCGGAGAGCGACCGCGAGGGCGCCTCACCGCTGCAGTGCGTACTGGCGGAGCGGGACGGGGAGATCGTGGGGTACGCCCGCTACCAGGTGAAGCCGGACTGGGAGTGGTCGGGGCCCGAAGGGATCGTCCTGCTGCGGGACTGCGAGGCGCTCGACCCGGCGGCGTACGCGGCGCTGTGGCGTTTCCTCTTCGACATCGACCTGACGTCGAGGCTCCGGACGCGCAACAGGCCGGTGGACGACGCCTGGCAGCAGCTGGTGTCCGACATCCGCCGGTGCGAAGTACGGGTGCGCGACTCGCTCCATGTGCGGCTGGTGCATGTCGGCGCGGCCCTGGAGGCCCGGACCTACCAGGCGCCCGTGGACGTGGTGTTCGAGGTCACCGACGCCTTCTGCCCATGGAACGAGGGGCGTTGGCGGCTGACGGGTGACGCCAAGGGCGGCGCGTCCTGCAAGCGGACCGACGAGCCCGCCGATCTGGCCCTGTCCGTAAGGGAGTTGGGCGCCGCGTATCTCGGCGGCACGAGCCTGACCTCACTGGCGGGCGCGGGCCGGGTGCTGGAGTGGCGGCACGGGGCGCTCACGGAGGCCTCGGTGGCGTTCGGCTCGGACGTCACACCGTGGCTGCCGCACGGCTTCTAGTGTCCTGGTTTCGAGATCCGGCATCGCCGATTTCAAGATCGGCGCCCCGGCTGACCAGGCGGTTGATACTGCACGCGCCTGACGTGGTGCGGCCGAAACTCGAATCCACCCCACTTAAGTCACTGGTATTGCCACTAGCCCTGGTCCCTCAGCGCTGCTGACAGCCGGGGCACCAGAAGAGATTGCGGGCGGCGAGTGGGGCGATACGGATCTCCGCGCCGCAGATGTGGCAGGGCAGGTGGGCCCTGCGGTAGACGTAGACCTCGCCACCGTGGTCGTCGACGCGCGGCGGGCGGCCCATCTCGTCCGGCGTGTGCTCGGGGCGGACGGTGTCGATGCGGTTGTTGCGTACGCCCTCACGCATGAGGGCGGCGAGGTCCGCCCAGATCGCGTCCCACTCGCGCCGGGTGAGGTCCTTGCCCGCGCGGTACGGGTCGATGCCGTGCCGGAAGAGGACCTCGGCGCGGTAGACGTTGCCGACGCCCGCGACCACCTTCTGGTCCATGAGCAGGGCCGCGACGGTGACCCGGCTGCGCGAGATCCGCCGCCAGGCCTTCTCCGCGTCCTGGCCGCCGCGCAGCGGGTCGGGACCGAGCCGCTCGTGTATCGCCTGCTTCTCGGCGTCCGTGATCAGGGCGCAGGTGGTGGGGCCGCGCAGGTCGGCGTACGCGTCGGCGTTGACGAGTCGCAGCCTGACCGTGTCGGTCGGGGGCGGGGCCGGGGCCGCGCCGAAGCCGAGCTTGCCGAAGAGGCCGAGGTGGATGTGGACCCAGCCGGGGCCGCCGAAGCCGAGGAAGAGGTGCTTGCCGTGGGCGTCCGTGTCGTCGAGGACATGGCCGTCGAGGAGCGCCGCGCTGTCGGAGAACCTGCCCTGCGGGCTGGTGACCCGGACCGGCCGGCCCGCGAAACGGCCGCGGTGGTCATCGGCGAGGCGGTGGATCGTATGCCCTTCGGGCACGGCGTCGCTCCTCGGGGACATGGCCGTGCCGCCGGGGGGCGATGCCCCGGCGGCACAGGGAGAACGGTCGGCTCGGTCAGTCCTGCCGCGGGTGGTGCGCCGGGACCGGGGGAAGGACACCGGTCGTCTCGTACGCGGCGAGCATGTCGATGCGGCGCTGGTGGCGCTCCTCACCCGTATAGGGCGTGGACAGGAAGATCTCGACGAACTTCGTCGCCTCTTCCTGGGTGTGCATCCGGCCGCCGACCGAGATCACATTGGCGTTGTTGTGCTCGCGGCCGAGGGCAGCGGTCTGCTCGCTCCAGGCCAGTACGGCCCGTACACCCTTGACCTTGTTCGCGGCGATCTGCTCGCCGTTGCCCGAGCCACCGATCACGATGCCGAGCCCGTCGGGGTCCGCGGCGGCCTTTTCGGCGGCGCGCAGGCAGAACGGCGGGTAGTCGTCCAGGGCGTCGTAGATGTGGGGACCGCAGTCCACGGGCTCGTGGCCGTGGGCCTTGAGCCACTCGACGAGGTGGTTCTTGAGTTCGTATCCGGCATGGTCGGAACCGAGGTACACGCGCATGGGTCGAGTGTGGCACGAGCCGAGCCGGGTAGCAGTCGCCGGGGTCGGGACCCCGCTCCCCGTACAACGATCCGGATTCGGCTCTTCCGTCCTGGATGAACATCGGGTTTCAATGCGGGGGCTCGTCACCCGAGTGAACCGAGAAGTTAAGGATTGTGCATGAGCACGCAGCCGACCCTTACGAAGGCAGGCGAAAACCCGGAGGAACCCGGGAATTCGCAGCCTACCGATGGTCTCCAGGCCGGTCTGAAGAACCGCCATCTGTCCATGATCGCCATCGGCGGCGTCATCGGCGCCGGCCTCTTCGTCGGGTCGAGCGGCGGCATCGCCGCGGCGGGTCCGGCGATCCTCCTGTCGTACGCACTCGTGGGCACGCTCGTCGTCTTCGTGATGCGGATGCTCGGTGAGATGGCCGCGGCGAACCCGACCTCCGGGTCGTTCTCGGCCTACGCGGACCGCGCCCTCGGGCGCTGGGCGGGCTTCTCGATCGGCTGGCTCTACTGGTTCTTCTGGGTCGTGGTGCTCGCCGTCGAGGCGACCGCGGGCGCGTTGATCCTCGAAGGCTGGATACCGGCCATCCCGCAGTGGGGCTGGGCGCTGATCGTGATGGTCGTGCTGACCGCCACGAACCTGGCCTCGGTGGCGTCGTACGGCGAATTCGAGTTCTGGTTCGCGGGGATCAAGGTCGTCGCGATCGGCGGCTTCGTGATCATCGGCCTGCTCGCGGTCTTCGGCGTACTGCCGGGATCGGACAACCCGGGGGCGGGCTTCGCCCACCTCACGGACAGCGGCGGATTCTTCCCCAACGGGCCCGGCGCGATCCTGACCGGCGTCCTGATGGTCGTCTTCTCCTTCATGGGCAGCGAGATCGTCACGCTGGCCGCCGGTGAGTCGGAGGACCCGCAGCGCGCCGTCACCAAGGCCACCAACAGCGTGATCTGGCGTATCGGCATCTTCTACCTCGGCTCGATCTTCGTCGTGCTCACGCTGCTGCCGTGGAACGACAAGTCGATCCTCAAGGACGGTTCGTACGTCGCCGCGCTGAACTCGATCGGTATCCCGCACGCGGGTCAGATCATGAACGTCATCGTGCTCACCGCGGTGCTCTCCTGCCTGAACTCCGGGCTCTACACGGCCTCGCGCATGGCGTTCTCGCTGGGCAAGCGCGGGGACGCGCCGAGGTCCTTCGCCAAGACGGTCGGCCGCGGCGTTCCTCGCACGGCGATCCTCGCGTCGGTCGCCTTCGGCTTCATCGCCGTCTTCTTCAACTACATGTGGCCGGACACGGTCTTCGCGTTCCTGTTGAACTCGTCGGGCGCGGTGGCGCTGTTCGTGTGGCTGGTCATCTGCCTCACGCAGCTCAAGATGCGCGGGATCATCCTGCGCGAGGCGCCGGAGAAGCTCGTCGTGAAGATGTGGCTCTTCCCGTACCTGACGTACGCGACCGCCGCGATGATCGTGTTCGTGATCGGCTACATGATCTACGACGACGGTGAGCCGCGCAAGCAGGTGCTGCTGTCGCTGCTGGTCGCGGCGCTGGTGGTCGGTATCGCGCTGATCCGCGAGAAGCGGCGGAAGAACGCCTCCGGCGACTCGGCCGGTCCGGCGGATCAGAGCGGTGTGAAGGAGTCCGTCACCCGCTCGTAGGTGCGCGGGGCTTCGGTCCTGGTGTCGGCCGCGTACCAGATATTGACCTGGTACGACTTGGCGCCGACGTTGAAGCCGAGCTGGCGGGCGCGCCAGGGCCGGCCGTCCTGCGTGAAGAAGTACTCCCAGATGATGGCGGGCCTGTCCTGGAAGGCGGTGCGCTCCAGGCGCTCCTTCCGGTAGCCGGGAACGTCCTGGGACCCCTGCTCGGCCTGTTGCCACCGGGCGAGAAGATCGCCGCCGCGTGCGAGTGCGTACGAGGCGGCGATTTCTTGCTGTCCGTCGGGCGAGTGGTAGTGGACGTTGGACGGGCTCTTGGCGCTGCGCGTCCAGCCCTTGGGCGGCGCCCAGGCGAACCCGGTCTCGTTGCGGCTGCCGGGGGGCGGCGTGGCGGTGGGCCCGGTGCTGCCGGCGTCACTCGGCGGGCGGGAGGTGCCGGCGACGGTCGGACTGGACGAGGGACCGCCCCCGGTATCGCCGCCCGGGTCGCCGGCGGGGGCCAGCTGCCCGACGGGTCCAACAGCGGCTTCGCCTGTGTCATCGACAACGTGGCGGCGGGCGAGGACCGTTCGTACGCCGTCACCGCGACGTACGACCTCCAGAAGACCGGCAAGATCTGTCTGCCGGTGACGGAGGGCACCGGCAAGAAGCTGCTGTGGCAGCAGGGTCCGGTCGCCTTCGGTACGCCGAAGCCGACGCCGAACGCGCCCGACACCCCGTTGCCGCTCGGCACCGACAACACCCCTGCGGCGCAGGGCGACAAGCCCGCCGAGCCGTCGAAGCCCGGCAAGAGCGCGAAGCCCGGCAGGCCCGCGGACCTGCCGTCCACGGGCATCGGGGACCGCACCCTGGCACTCGGCCTGGCCGGTGCGCTGCTGATCGCGGCGGGTGGCGCCGGGTTCCGGTGGACGACCCGCCGGGCCCGGTGACGCAAGGGCACAGAAACGGGTGAGGGCCCGCACCAACTGGTGCGGGCCCTCACCGACTTCGTACGCGCGGACTCAGTCGCGGCGTCCCATCAGCTTCCAGGTCGCGGGCAGCGCGCCCATCGCCAGGGCCGCCTTGAGCGCGTCACCGATGAGGAACGGCACCAGGCCCGCGGCGATCGCGGCGCTCAGTGACATGCCGGTGGACAGGGCCAGGTACGGCACGCCGATCGCGTAGATGAGCGCCGAGCCGAGCACCATCGTGCCCGCGGTGCGCAGCACCGAGCGGTCGCCGCCGCGGCGCGCGAGTGCGCCGACGACCGTGGCCGCGAGCAGCATGCCGAGGATGTAGCCGAAGGTCGGCATGGCCATGCCCGACGCGCCTTCCGCGAACCACGGCACTCCCGCCATCCCGACGAGCGCGTACAGCGCGAGGGAGAGGAAGCCGCGGCGGGCGCCGAGCGCCGTGCCGACCAGGAGCGCGGCGAACGTCTGGCCCGAGACCGGGACGGGCGAGCCGGGCACCGGGAGGAATATCTGGGCCGCGGCGCCTGTGAGGGCGGCGCCGCCGAGCACCAGGACCGCGTCGCGGGCGAAGGCGCGCGACGCGTTGGTGGCGGACGGCAGCAGGTCCGCGAGGACCGCTCCGGGGCGGGTGGGGACGGCAGCAGTGCTCATCGGGGCTCCGCGGGCTAGGGCAGGAAAGGGGAAGGCAGGAAGGGACACCGTGACGTTAGCCCAGGGGTTAACGGGCGATCACCATCAGCCGCCGACAAAGCGGGGGTTGGCCTCTTGGTGGGATTCACACAAAGAGCGGTCGACAATCTCCGCGCATGCGTGACACGCGTCACGGAGCGACAAGTGCACAGTGGCTCTTTTGCGGAGAAGGGCAGTGCTCGGCGAGACTGTAGGTTCCCCATAAACGTCGCGGAACATTCCGAGAATCATGAGAGTGACGAGCGCCATGCACGACGCCCCGCCCGGCTCCCCGTCCTCCACTGCCGCCCCCTTGGCCACCGAGGCCGAGCCCCTCGCGCACGGACTCAAACAGCGGCATCTGACCATGCTCGGTCTCGGCGGGGTGATCGGCGCCGGGCTGTTCGTCGGCTCGGGCGCCGGGATCGCGGTCGCGGGCCCCGGCATCGTGATCTCGTATCTCCTCGCGGGCACGCTCGCGATGATGGTGATGCGGATGCTCGGCGAGATGTCCGCGGCGATCCCCGCCTCCGGGTCCTTCTCGGTGCACGCGGAGCGGGCGCTCGGGCGCTGGGCGGGCTTCAGCGTGGGCTGGCTGTACTGGTTCCTGCTGGTCGTGGTGCTGGCGGTGGAGGCGACGGCCGCGGCGCAGATCGCGAACGGCTGGGTGTCATCGGTGCCGCAGTGGGCCTGGGTGCTGATCTTCATGGTCGTGTTCACCTGCGCCAACCTCGCCGCCGTGAAGAACTTCGGGGAGTTCGAGTTCTGGTTCGCCGCGCTCAAGGTCGGCGCGATCGTGCTCTTCCTGGGTCTCGGACTGCTGGCGATCTTCGGCGTGCTGCCCGACACCGACCCGGTCGGCATGAGCAATCTGACCGGCCGGGGCGGGTTCCTCCCGCACGGCTGGGAGGGCGTGGTCTCCGGCGTACTGACCGTGGTCTTCGCCTTCGGCGGCCTGGAGGTCGTCACGATCGCCGCCGCCGAGACCGACGACCCGGCGCGCGCGGTCGGCCGCGCGGTGCGCAGCGCGCTGTGGCGCATCCTTTTCTTCTACGTCGGGTCGATGCTGGTCATCGTGACCGTGCTGCCGTGGACCGCGCAGCAGGCGGGGCTCAGCCCGTATGTCACCGTGCTCGACTCGATCGGGGTGCCGTCCGCCGGGACGATCATGAACATCGTGGTGTTCGTGGCGCTGCTGTCCGCGCTCAACGCCAACCTCTACGGCTCGTCCCGCATGATCTTCTCGCTCGCCGAGCGGGGTGAGGCGCCGCGCGGCCTGCTCAACGTCTCCGGCGGTGGCGTCCCGCGCCGGGCCGTCCTCGCCTCGGTGGCCTTCGGCTTCGTCTCCGTACTGCTCAATCTCCAGTGGCCCGACACCGTCTTCCTCTACATGCTCAACGCGGTCGGCGCCGTGCTCCTGTTCGTCTGGGGTCTGATCGCCGCGTCCCAGCTGCGGCTGCGCCGCCGCATCGAGCGCGAGGCGCCCGAGCTGCTGACACTGCGGATGTGGTGCTTCCCCTGGCTTACCTGGGCCACACTGGCCGGCCTTGCCGCCGTACTGCTGCTGATGCTGACCGACGACACGGCGCGACCGCAGCTGCTGTGGTCGGGAGCGGCGACCGCGGGAGTGCTACTGGTGGCGGCCGTGAGGGAGTTGCGGGCGCCACGTGCATGAGCGTTCACGAAGCGTGAGCGTGGTGTCCGTATAGCGGTCAACTGTTCCCTGTGAGCGGGGCGCTGCCCAGACTGTGGGCTCAGTTTCCCCGTCTCAGCTACTGAACAGGGCTCGCCCATGTCTCGGACCTCCGCGCCCCCGCCGGCCGACACCCAGGCCGGCGCCAGCGCCGGCCCCACGGTGGATTCGCCGCTCACGCACGGACTCAAGCAGCGTCATCTGTCGATGATCGCCCTCGGCGGTGTCATCGGCGCGGGCCTCTTCGTCGGATCCGGCGCGGGCATCGCCGCCGCGGGCCCCTCGATCGTCGTCGCGTACGCGATATCCGGCCTCCTCGTCATGCTCGTGATGCGCATGCTCGGCGAGATGTCCGCGGCGAACCCGGCCTCCGGCTCCTTCTCGGTGCACGCGGAACGGGCGATCGGCCCGTGGGCGGGCTTCACCGCGGGCTGGGCGTTCTGGGTGCTGCTGTGCGTGGCAGTCGGTCTTGAGGGCATCGGCGCCGCGAAGATCATGAGCGGCTGGCTGCCCGGGACGCCCGAGTGGGCGTGGGTGGCGCTGTTCATGCTGGTCTTCCTCGGCACGAACCTGGCATCCGTGAAGAACTTCGGCGAGTTCGAGTTCTGGTTCGCCGCGCTCAAGGTCGGCGCGATCGCGCTCTTCCTGATCATCGGCCTGCTGGCGATCTTCGGCGTGCTGCCTGGCACGGACGCCCCGGGCACCAGCAATCTCACCGGCGACGGCGGGTTCATGCCCCAGGGCTCCGAGGGCCTGGTGATCGGCCTGCTCGCCTCGGTCTTCGCGTACGGCGGCCTGGAGACGGTCACCATCGCCGCGGCCGAGTCGGAGAAGCCCGTCGAGGGTGTCGCCAAGGCCGTGAGGACGGCGATGTGGCGCATCGCGATCTTCTACATCGGCTCGATGGCGGTCATCGTCACGCTGGTCCCGTGGGACAACCCGGATGTCGCCAACCCCGACAAGGGCCCGTACGTCACCACCCTCGACCAGCTCGACATCCCGGGTGCGGGCACGGTCATGCAGATCGTGGTACTGGTGGCGCTGCTCTCGGCGATGAACGCCAACATCTACGGCGCCTCGCGCATGGGCTACTCGCTGGTCGCGCGCGGCCAGGGCCCCAAGGCGCTGGGAAAGATCTCCGGCGGTGTCCCGCGGATCTCGGTGCTGGCCTCCTCCGTCTTCGGTTTTCTGTGCGTGCTGCTCAGCTACTGGCGCCCGGACGACGTCTTCCCGTGGCTGCTCAACATGATCGGCGCGGTCATCCTGGTCGTCTGGATCTTCATCGCCGTCTCGCAGTTGCTGCTGCGTCGGCGCACGGAGCGGGAGGCTCCGCATACGCTGGTCGTGAAGATGTGGGCGTACCCGGTGCTGACCTGGGTCGCGCTGATCGGCATGGTCGGCATCTTCGTCCTGATGCTGCGCCAGCCCGGCACCCGCGACCAGCTGCTCGCGACGGGGGCGCTCACGCTGGTGCTGGCGGGGATCGGCTTCGGGACGCAGAAGTCCCGCGAGAAGGCGGGTACGCGCACGAACGCCGCCTAAAACGGCTGCCGCTCAGCGCAACCGCGTGCGCGTCACCGCGTGCGCGTCACCGCGTGCGCGTCACCGCGTGCGCCGCCACCTCCGGCGGCAGCCACCCCCGCGCCTCCAGCTCCCCCACCAGCCGGGCGTACGGCTCCGCGAAGGCCTCCGTGCGTCCGGGGCGCGGGTGGACCACCTCCCGGACGCGCACCATCGCCTCCGCCGCCTCCGCCAGGTCCCCCGCCTCCCCCGCACCGTGCGCGGCCAGTACCGCCATGCCCAGGGCAGGCTCCGTCTGTTCGGGGATGCGGGCCGGGCGGCCCAGGATGTCGGCGCGCAGCCCGTTGAAGTACGCGCTGCGCGCCGCGCCGCCGGTGAAGGTCAGCGGGCCGTCGACCGGGGCTCCCAGGAAGTGCAGATAGTCCAGGCACAGGCGCTCCGCGTAGCCGATGCCCTGGAGCAGCGCGGCCCAGTGGTCGCCCTCCGAGGTACCGCCGCCGAGTACGAACGCGGTGGCGTCCGGGGCACTGAACGGGAAACGCTCGCCGCGCGAGGCGAGCGGGTAGGCGAGGGCGACGGCCGGTTCGTGGTGGGCGGCGAGGCGGTCGAGGCGGGCCGGGTCGGCGCCGGGGAAGGCCGCGTTCAGTGCGCCGGCCCCGACACTGGACGCGCCGCCGGGCAGCCAATTGCCGTCCGGGGAACGGTGGTTGTAGACGATTCCGGTGCTGTCGTGGACGGGGGCCGCGGTGACGCCCTTGAGGACGAGGGTGGTGCCGAGGACCGAGTTCCATGAGCCGATGCGCAGGGCGCCGGACGCGATCTGCGCCGCGCACCCGTCGGTCATGCCGGCGACGACCAGGGTGCCGGCCGGGATGCCGGTCTCGGCCGAAGCCGCGTCGCCGACCTTGCCGAGGGTGGCTCCGGGGCGTACGACCTCGGGGAACAGGCTCGCGGGCAGGCCGATCCGGTCCAGGGCGCCGCCGGGCCAGGCGTCGTGTTCCAGGTCGTAGCCGGTCTTCAGGGCGTGGCTGGAGTCGGTGGCGACCGGCCCGCCGGTGAGCCGGGCGTTGACGGTGTCGGCCTGGTGGGCGAGGCGCACCGCCCCGGCCTGCCCGTTGCGCCGCCTGGCCAGCCACAGCACCTTGGGCAGGCCCCAGCTCGGCGGCAGCCCCGCCTCGGCGGCCTCCGGCCCGGCGCGCCCGTCGTCGTACATCAGGCCGGGGGTGAGGGGGTGGCCGTGCGCGTCGGTGAGCAGCACGGTGCCCGAGGTGGAGCAGACGGCGAGCGCGCGGACCCGGCGGGCGGCAACGCCGTTGAGTGCGGCCCGTGTTGCCGTGCGGACGGCGGCCCACCAGTCGGCCGGGTCCTGCTCGTGGCGCACCCCGTCGCGTTGGCCGGTCAGCGGGGCCGAGCCGCTGCCGATGAGGTGCCCCCGGGTGGTGGCGAGGACCGCGCGCACGCCCTGTGTCCCGAGATCGATGCCCAGCCATGCCGTGTCGTCGGACCGCACACGATCCTCCCGCGCGTATCGGCGCCATGTGTGAACTTCTCACTGTGCACCGAGATTTCCCGTTGCGCGAGGGATTGACGCCCAACTGCCCCTGTTCCAAGCTCTGTTAACTAGTCGACTGCACTTGTTAGGGGGCCCCGGGGGCCCGGGACGGACACGAGCAGCGGAGGTCGGGATGGACATGCGCGGACAGGACAGGCGGCGGTTCCTCGCCCTGACGGCGGCCGCTTCCGCCACACCGCTGCTCACCGCCTGCGGTGCGGGGTTCGGCGGCGACGAGAAGAAGAGCGACGGCTCGGCGGCCGACGACGTCACCGGGTCCTTCGACTGGAAGAAGGCCAAGGGCAAGACGGTCAAGGCGCTGCTCAACAAGCACCCGTACACCGACGCCCTGATCGCCGATCTGAAGGCGTTCACCTCGAAGACGGGCATCAAGGTCGAGTACGACGTCTTCCCCGAGGACAACTACTTCGACAAGCTCACCGTCGACCTGTCCAGCGGCCGGGCGTCCTACGACGTCTTCATGCTCGGCGCCTACATGGTCTGGCAGTACGGGCCGCCGGGCTGGCTGGAGGATCTGGGCCCGTGGATGCGCAATTCCTCGGCGACCGGCTCCGAATGGGACCAGGCCGACTTCTTCCCCAACCTCCTGCAGGCCGACCAGTGGTCCCTGAAGGCGGGCGCCCCGTTGGGGCAGGGCGGGCAGTACGCGCTGCCGTGGGGCTGGGAGACCAATGTTGTCGCGTACAACACCGAGGTGTTCAAGAAGCTCGGGCTCAAGCCCGCCGAGACCTTCGACGAGCTGCGGGAGATCTCCGGCGCCATCAAGCGCCGGGCGCCGGGCGCCGGCTTCGACGGGATGTACGGGGTCGCGGTGCGCGGGTCGCGCAGCTGGGCGACGATCCACCCCGGCTTCATGACGATGTACTCGCGGTACGGGCTCAAGGACTTCACCGTCGACGGAGGCAAGGTCAAGCCCGCCATGAACTCCCCCAAGGCCGTCGCCTTCACTCAGGACTGGGCCGAGATGATCAAGAAGGGCGGCCCGCCGTCCTGGACGTCGTACACCTGGTACCAGTGTTCCAGCGACCTCGGCGCGAAGAAGGCCGGGATGCTCTTCGACGCCGATACCGCCGCGTACTTCCAGGCGGTGGCGGGCGCGTCGCCCGCCTCCGGGAAGATCGCCTTCCACCCGGGGCCCAAGGGTCCCGACGGGTCGCTCGCCACGAACATGTGGATCTGGTCGCTCGGCATGAACGCCAAGAGCAAGAACAAGCACGCGGCGTGGCTGTTCCTCCAGTGGGCGACCGGCAAGGAGCATCTGCGCAAGGCGGCGATCGAGGGCAACCACATCGACCCGGTGCGCAAGTCCGTCAGCCAGGACGGCGCGTACAAGGACAAGATGAAGGACATTCCCGGCTTCATCGAGACCTTCGAGACGGTCGTGGACCAGACGAAGATCCAGTTCACGCCGCAGGAGCAGTTCTTCGACGCGACGACGAGCTGGGCGGCCTCGCTCCAGGAGATCTACGGCGGCAAGAACGCCAAGTCCGTGCTGAACGGGCTGGCGAGCGACCTGGCGTCGAAGGTCGGGTGACGCCGCATGTCGTCCCTCACCGAGACCGACCACGGGGCGGTCTCACGCGAGGGGGGTGGGCCGCCGGCGCGGGCGGTGCCGCGCTGGCGACGTTCGCTGCGGCCCTATCTGCTGATCGTGCCGGCCCTGCTGCTGACCGGTGGGATCCTGTATCCCTTCGGACTCGGGCTGTACTACACGGTCTTCGACTTCGCGGCGAGCAAGCCGCAGCCCGACTTCGTCGGCCTGGACAACTATCGGCGGATCTTCACCCAGTCGTCGTTCTGGGACTCGGCGTGGGTGACGGTGCTGTACGCGGTGGGGGCGGCGGCCGTCGAGACGGTGCTCGGGGTGGCGGTGGCGCTGCTGCTGCACCGCTCGACGCTCATCGGGCGGGTGCTGGAGAAGATCCTCATTCTGCCGTTGATGATCGCGCCGGTGATCGCCGCGATCATGTGGAAGCTGATGCTCCAGCCGAGCGTCGGCGTCATCAACTACCTGCTTGAACCCTTCGGGTTGGGGGGCGTCCAGTGGACGGACACGCCGACCGGCGCGCTGCTCTCCTCGATCGCCGTCGATGTGTGGGTCTATACGCCGTTCGTGGCGATCCTGGCGCTGGCCGGACTGCGCTCCCTACCGGCCTCCCCTTTCGAGGCGGCGGCGGTGGACGGGGCCAACTGGTGGTTCACCTTCCGTAAGTTGACCCTGCCGATGCTCTGGCCGTACGTCCTGGTCGCGGTGATCTTCCGGTTCATGGACTCGCTGAAGGTCTTCGACATCATCTACGCACTCACCGAGGGCGGCCCTGGCGACTCGACCGTGGTGCTCCAGATCCGCGCGTACCTGGAGGCGATCCGCTTCCAGCGGTACTCGTTCGGGATCAGCTACATGATCGTGCTGTGGGCGGTGGTCTACCTGGTCACGATGGTGCTGGTCCGCTACCTCGGGAAGATCCAGAACCGGGCGGCGGAGGTGCCTCAGAAGTGAGACTGCCCGGCGCCCGGGGGGCGGGTCAAGGAGCGGCGGTCGGTGCGTGCAGCCGCAAGGCGGAGGAGAGAGGCATGGCGGAGCCATGGTGACCGACGACAACGCGGCAGATGTGCGTGCCAACCGCCGCGACGCCACCCCCCGGGCGCCGGGCGGTCTTAAACGCAGGCTGCTCTCGATCGCCGCCGACGGCGCTCTCATCCTGTACTTCCTGTTCGCGCTCTTCCCGATCGCCTGGATGATCATCCTGTCGCTGAAGCCCGCGAACGAGCTGTTCAGTACGTACTTCTCCTTCGCGCCGACCCTCGACTCGTACAAGACGGTCCTGGGCGCGGGCGACGACGCGGGCGTGCCGTTCCCGCGGTTCTTCGTCAACAGCCTGGTGGTGTCACTGGGGGCCGTCGGCCTGTCCCTGGTGATCGGTCTGCCCGCCGCCTACGCGGCGGCCAGGTGGCGCTTCCGGGGCTCGGAGAACCTGATGTTCACCCTGCTGTCGTTCCGGTTCGCACCCGAACTCACCGTGATCATCCCGCTGTTCGTGCTCTACCAGAAGCTCGGACTCTTCGACACGTACGTCGGCATGATCTGGGTGCTCCAGCTGGTCACGCTGCCGCTGATCGTGTGGATCATGCGCTCGTACTTCTCCGACCTCTCCCCCGAGCTGGAACAGGCCGCGCTGCTCGACGGCTACACCCGCAAACAGGCGTTCTTCAAGGTCGCCCTGCCGCTGGTCAAGCCGGGCATCGCCGCGGTGTCGCTGCTCGCCTTCATCTTCGCCTGGAACAACTTCGTCTTCCCGCTGATCCTGACCTCCTCCGAGGCGCAGACGGTGACGGTCGGCGCGCTGTCCTTCCTCGGCGGCGACCGGCCCAAGTACAACCTGACCGCCGCCGCGGCCCTGGTCTCGGTGATCCCGCCGCTGCTCCTCGCCCTCACCATCCAGCGCTACTTGGTGCGCGGTCTCTCCTTCGGGGCGGTGAAATCCTGATGACCGCCGCCATCTCGCTGCGCGCCGTCCACAAGGCGTACGGGAGGAACAAGGCGCTCGACGGGCTCGAACTCGACGTCGAGCAGGGGGAGTTCTTCTGCCTCCTCGGACCCTCGGGCGCCGGGAAGACCACCACGCTCAAGACCGTCGCGGGCCTGGAGGAACCCCAGTCGGGGACGGTCCTGCTCGACGGCACCGACATGACGGGCGTCGAACCGTATGACCGGGGCGTCGCCATGTGCTTCGAGTCGTACGCCCTCTACCCGCACCGCAGCGCCTACGACAACCTCGCGTCGCCGCTGCGCTCCCCCAAGTACAGGCTGCCGGCCGCCGAGGCCCGTGAGCGGATCGGGGCCATCGCCGACCTGCTCGGCATCGGCGCCCTGCTGGAGCGCCGGGTCGGCCAGCTGTCCAACGGGCAGCGCCAGCGCGTCGCGCTCGGCCGGGTCCTGGTGCGCCCGGCCCGCGCCTTCCTCCTCGACGAGCCGCTTTCCCACCTCGACGCCAAGCTACGCCAGGCGATGCGCGCGGAGCTCAAGGCCATCGGCGCGGTCCGGCGCACCACCACCCTCTATGTCACCCACGACTCGGTGGAGGCCCTGGCGCTCGGCGACCGCATCGGCGTCATCCGCGAGGGCCGCATCGTGCAGACCGGCGCCCGCGAGGACATCTGGCACCGGCCGTACGACACCTTCGTCGCCCGCTCCTTCGGCAGGCCGCGCATCAACCTGCTGCCCGGCACCGTCACGCGCGACGGGCACTACCGGTCGGTGGACGGCTTCTTCGAGCTGGCGAACCCGGTCCCCGCACCGCCCGGCACCGCCGTCCAGCTCGGGGTCAGGCCGCGCGACCTGTCCCTCGGCTCCGGCCACCTCGGCTCCGGCTGCCTCGAACTGGCGGGCAGCGTCTACATCACCGAGGTACTCGGCCGGGCCACCGAGGTCACCGTCCGGCTCGGCGAGCAGCACCTGTCGTGCGTCGTACCGCGCGCGGACGCCGCGGGGCTGCGGCCCGACGCACCGGTGCGGGTGTCCGTGCACCCGGAGAGCCTGCTGTTCTTCGAGGCCGACGGACCCGAAGGCGGGCCCGAGCGGCCGGGGCGGAGGATCTTCCGGTGAGCGGCGACCAGCAGCGCGGGCCCGCGCCCCGGCAGGCGGCGATCGCCGAGCGGGTGCTCGCGGCGGGCTCAGCGAGCGCCGCCGAGCTGGCCGAACGCTTCGACGTCAGCCTGATGACCATCCACCGGGACCTCGACGAGCTCGAACGGCAGGGCATCGTAAGGAAGTTCAGGGGCGGTGTCACCGCGCAGCCGTCCGGGGTCTTTGAGTCCAACGTCGTATACCGGCTGAAGACCATGCGGGCGCAGAAGGCCGCCGTCGCCGAGCACGCGCTGAAGCTCATCGAGCCCGGCATGGCCGTGATGCTCGACGACTCCACCTCCACCCTGGAGATCGCCCGCAGGCTCGGCTCCATCACCCCGCTCACCGTCGTCACCAACTTCCTCGAAGCGATGACCCTGCTGTCCACCGAGCGCGGCATCCACCTGATGGCGCTGGGCGGCGACTACGACCCCTTGCACTCCTCCTTCCTGGGTGTCTCCTGCATGGAGGCCGTGCAGCTCCTCCAGGTCGACATCTGCTTCACCTCGACGTCCGCGGCCTCGGGCGGCTTCGCCTACCACCAGGAGCAGCACATCGTGTCCGTGAAGCGGGCGATGCTCGACTCCGCCGCCAAGAACGTGCTGCTGCTCGACCACTCCAAGCTCGGCCGCGTCGCCCTGCACCGCCTCGCCCCGCTCTCCCGTTTCGACCTGGTGCTGGTCGACGACGGGGCGTCCGTGGAGATGCTGCGCGATCTCGACGAACACAAGGTCCCCTACGAGGTGTGCGGAAGCGGAGGCCCCGGCGATGACCGAACTGGCACTGCGTGAGCTGCGCAAGACCTACGGCTCGCGGACGCGGGACCAGGTGCACGCCGTACGCGGCATCGATCTGGAGCTGCGCTCCGGGGAACTCCTGGGCCTCCTCGGGCCGTCCGGCTGCGGCAAGTCCACCACGCTGCGCATGATCGCCGGACTGGAGTCGGTGACCGGCGGGGACATTCTGGTCGGCGGCTCCTCGGTGGTGCCGCTGCCCGCCCAGCAGCGCAACATCGGGGTCGCCTTCGAGAACTACGCGCTCTATCCGCCGCTGACCGTCGCGGAGAACCTCGGGTTCGGACTCACCGCGCGCCGCCGGCCACGCAAGGAAGTGGCCTCGCGGGTAAGGGACATGGCCGGGCGGATCGGCCTGACCGAGCTCCTTGACGCCAGGCCGGGCAGCCTCTCCAGCGGCCAGAAGCAGCGCGTCGCACTGGCCCGCGCGCTGATCCGCGAGCCCGACGTCCTGCTGCTCGACGAACCGCTCTCGCACCTCGACGCGGCACAGCGCGACACCACTCGGCGCGAACTCAAGCGCATCCAGAAGGACTTGGGTCACACCACGATCCTGGTCACGCACGACCAGGAGGAGGCGCTGTCCCTCGCCGACCGCATCGCCGTGATGAAGGACGGCGTCATCCAGCAGCTCGGCACTCCCCACGAGATCTACGACAGCCCGGCGAATCTCTTTGTCGCCGACTTCGTCGGGGAGCCCGCGATCAACCTGCTGCCCGGTGTCGTCGCCGAGGACGGACGGGTGCGGCTCTCCGCCACCGTGCGCATGGCCGTGCCGGTACGGCTGGCGGCCGGACGCGAGGTCGTGCTGGGCATCCGCCCCGAGGATCTGCGGCTCGCGGACCCCGACGAGGGCGACGACGAGGTCGTACCGGCCCGGGTCGGCGTGCACGAGCCGCTCCTGGAGACCGGGATCGCCACCCTCGCTCTCGACGGGGTGGTCAAACCCCTTGTCGTGCAGACCGGGCCCGAGGTGCGTCTCGACCGGGACCAGACCGTGCGGGTGGCCGCGGACCCGCGGCTCACCCATGTCTTCGACGCCGATACAGGAGAGGCTTTGCGATGAGAATCCTGGCCGCCGGTGACCACTTCGTCCTCAACTCGCTGATCTCCGAGGCTCTGGGGGCCGCGGTCCCCGCCCCCTTCGACCTGACCGAACTCGCCCTCCCCTGGCCGCTGGAGCCCTTCGGCAAGGTCGCCGAGGTCGACGAGGCCAGCGACTGCGAGGACGCGCTCATCGAGGCCCTGCGGGGCGTCGAGGTGTGCGTGACCCAGATGGGGCCCTTCACCGAGCGGGTCCTGGCCGCCTCCTCCGAGCTGCGCCTGCTCGTCGTCTGCCGCGGCGGCCCGGTAAACGTCAACATCGAGGCGGCACGCGCGCGTGACGTACGGGTGTGCTTCACGCCGGGCCGCAACGCGGCGGCCACCGCCGAGTACACGGTCGGGATGATGCTCGCCACGATGCGCCGCATCCCCCAGAACCACGACGCGCTGACCCTACGCGGCCTGTGGGACGCCTCGTCCTACACGTACGAGCAGTGCGGGCCCGAGCTGGAGGACACCCGGGTCGGGCTGATCGGTTACGGCGCGGTGGGCAGCCGGGTCGCGCGGGCGCTGTGCGCGTTCGGCGCGGAGGTGGAGGTGTACGACCCCTACATCCGCGGGGACATACACGGGGTACGGGTGCACTCCCTCGACAGCCTGCTGTCGCGCTCCCGGGTGGTGACCCTGCACGCCCGTCTGACCGACGAGACCCGCGGCCTGATCGGCGCCCGCGAACTGGCGCTGCTGCCGCGCGGGTCGGTGCTGGTCAATGTGGCGCGCGGCCCGCTGGTCGACACCGAGGCGCTGTGCGACGCGCTGGACAGCGGACAGTTGACGGCGGCCGGGCTCGACACGTACGAGCAGGAGCCACTGCCCGCCGGGGCGCGGCTGCGGAGTGCGCCGGGAGTGGTACTGACCCCGCATCTCGGCGGGGCGAGCCGTCAGGTCGCCGAGAAGGCGGCCAGGATTGCCGCGTCGGAGGTGGCAAGGTACGCCAAGGGAGCTCCACTCGCGCATTGCCTGACCTGAGCAGGCACGCCCGGCCCCGGCCCAGGCCCGAGCCCCGGGCCGGGGCACGACCGAAGGGCCGACCCGCACGCCTGACCCGAGGAGGTCCGGGACATGTACGTCGGCATCGATGTGGGCACGTCCGCGGTGAAAGCGGCGGCGTTCGACGCGCGGGGGCGGGAGCTCGCGGTCGAGTCCCGGCCCGTCGCGCTCGACATCCCCGGCGGTTTCGTCGAGCAGGACATGGACGCGGTGTACGCGGCGGTGACCCAGGTGCTGACCGCGCCGACTGCGGTCGTCGAGCCGGACCCGGAGCGGGCGCGGTTCTACGCACGGGGCTATGCCACGCATCTGGCCCGCCTGGCGGAGTCCCGCACGAGGGCGCGGGCCCGTGCGGGCGGATGACGTTTCCGTACTCCCACCCGGCAGGCGACCCTCCCGGCCCGTCCGGCCATGAGGACACGAACGCCGCTCGGGTGGGCCCGGCGCGACGATCCGCCCCCGCGCCCACCGTCGGAGGTGAACCCCGCACGGCGGGTCGCGGACCACCCGGTGAAGGGCGTTCGTACACCGCCCCGATCCGCTCCGCCCCCGCCTATCGTGCAGTCGCCGCCCCTCAACACCCGCTACGAACAGGGAGATTCCCGTGTCCGCACAGCCAAGACGCCGCTCCGTCCTGCTCGCCGCCGGACTGGCGACCGCAGCCGCGGCCGCCACCGCGCTCCCCGCCGCGGCCGCGGGCACCGGAGCCGCCGCCGAACCCCGCTCGCGCCGCGGCCCCGTCGTCATCGGGCACCGGGGCGCCGCCGGGTGGCGGCCCGAGCACACCGCCGCGTCCTACACATACGCCGTCCAGACGGGCGCCGACTGGATCGAGCCCGATCTCGTACCGACCAAGGACCATGTCCTCGTCGTACGGCACGAGAACGAGATCTCCGGGACCACCGATGTGGCCACCCGCCCGGAGTTCGCCGGGCGCCGCACCACCAAGACGGTGGACGGGCGGCCGGTCACCGGGTGGTTCACCGAGGACTTCACGCTCGCCGAACTCAGGACCCTGCGCGCCGTCGAGCGGCTGCCGCTGATCAGGAACCGCAACACGGTCTTCGACGGACGCCAGGGCGTGATGACCTTCCAGGAGGTCGTCGACCTGGCGCGGAAGCTGTCCAGGCAGCACGGCAGGACGATCGCGGTCTTCCCTGAGACCAAGCACCCCACCTACTTCCGCTCCATCGGCCTGCCCCTCGAACCGCCGCTCGCCCGCATCATCCGGCGTAGCAGGCTCAGCGCCCGGGAGTGCGTCGTGCAGTCCTTCGAGCCTTCGAGTCTGCTGCGGATCGCCGCCGAGCGGCTGCGGGTGCCGCTGTGGCAGGCGCTGGGCACGACGGGCGGCCCTTTCGGCCACCCGGCGACGTACAAGGAGATGACGACGCCGGCCGGACTGCGCGGGATCGCGGAGTACGCCGACTGGATCGGGCCGGACAAGAGCGCGGTGGTGGCGCCGTCCCCCCTGCTCGCGGACGCGCACACGGCCGGGCTGAAGGTCGGCGCGTACACCTTCCGCTGCGAGAACCAGTTCCTGCCCGCCGCGTTCCGCCGCGGCGCCGCGCCCAACGACTTCGGTGACGCGTTCGCGGAGTACGCGCTGCACTACCGGCTCGGGGTGGACGCCGTGGTGACGGACTTCCCGGACATCGCGGTACTCGCCAGGGACGCCATGGACCCGAAGACCTAGGACCAACGCCTGATCAACATGGAACCCTTCTGCTGCTAGCCTGCATCTGCATATCAGTCGCAATAAGCAGTCGGAGGGCTCGGATCATGGCCATTTACACACTTCCAGAACTTCCGTACGACTATGCGGCGCTCGACCCCGTCATCAACCCGCAGATCATCGAACTGCACCACGACAAGCACCACGCGGCCTATGTGAAGGGCGCGAACGACACCCTTGAGCAGCTCGAAGAGGCTCGCGACAAGGAGTCCTGGGGCTCGATCACCGGGCTGGAGAAGAACCTCGCGTTCCACCTCTCCGGTCACATCCTGCACAGCATCTACTGGCACAACATGAGCGGTGACGGCGGCGGCGAGCCACTGGCGAAGGACGGTGTCGGCGAGCTGGCCGACGCGCTCGCCGAGTCGTTCGGGTCGTTCGACAAGTTCAAGGCCCAGCTGACCAAGGCCTCCGCGACCACCCAGGGCTCCGGCTGGGGTGTCCTCGCGTACGAGCCGGTCAGCGGCCGTCTCATCGTCGAGCAGGTCTACGACCACCAGGGCAACATCGGCCAGGGCTCCGTGCCGATCCTGGTCTTCGACGCCTGGGAGCACGCCTTCTACCTGCAGTACAAGAACCAGAAGGTCGACTTCATCGACGCGATGTGGAAGGTCGTCAACTGGCAGGACGTGTCGAAGCGATACGTCGCCGCCAAGCAGAGCGCGAACAACCTGCTGCTCGTCCCGTAGTCACCGCGCCACGGGACCACACACGCCCTGCCTCGTGATCGTCTTCTCAACCCTCACCGGGGCGGGTGGAACAAGGCCGACCCCCGCGAGGACATGACTCGCGGGGGTCGGCTGTTTGCGCGACGCCGGACCGTCAGTCGAAGATCGGGCCCTGCGTACGGGTGCGCTTGAGCTCGTAGAAGCCCGGGGTCCCCGCCACCAGCAGCGTGCCGTCCCACAGACGGGCCGCGGCCTCGCCCTTGGGGGCCGGGGTGACCACGGGGCCGAAGAAGGCGACCTCGTCGCCGTCGGGGCCGGGGACCGCGATGACCGGGGTGCCGACCTCCTGGCCGACCTTGTCGATGCCCTCCTGGTGGGAGGCGCGCAGCTCCTTGTCGTACGTGTCGGTGTCGGCGTACTCCGCCAGCGACGCCGGCAGGCCGACCTCCTCCAGTGCCGCGAGGATCACCTCGGGGCCGATGTCCTGGCCCTGGTTGTGGACGCGGGTGCCGATCGCGGTGTAGAGCGGGCCCACCACGTCGTCGCCGTGCTTCTGCTGGGCGGCGATCACCACGCGGACCGGGCCCCACGCCTTCGTCGCCAGCATCTCGCGGTACTCCTCGGGGAGCTCGTCGATGCGGTCCTCGTTCAGTACGGCCAGGCTCATCACGTGCCAGCGGACCTCGACGTCCCTGACCTTCTCGACCTCAAGGATCCAGCGCGAGGTCATCCAGGCCCAGGGGCACAGCGGATCGAACCAGAAATCGGCCGGGGTCCTGCCGATCGGTATTTTGCCGCTCGGAGTGCTGCCGTTCGTGGACATGTCTCTCCTCGATAAGGACGTGGTGGGGCCGTGGCGCCTTGTCAGGGCCAACGCCACTGGTCACCCGCGTCATTCCCGGATGTCCCGGGACAGTGGCGCATGGGAGGATCGGAGCGTTCGAACGAGACACGAAGGAGTGCCCGTGCCCGGTGAGAATCTTTCCCGCGACGAGGCCCGCGAGCGGGCCGAGCTGCTGTCTGTCGATGGTTACGAAGTGGCCCTCGACCTGCGATCGGCGCTCGGGGAGGCTGGGGAAGGACCGCGCACGTTCCGCTCGGTGACCACGGTGCGCTTCCGGTCGGCCCGGCCCGGCGCCGCCACGTTCGCCGATCTGCTCGCGCCCTCGGTGACGGCGGTGACGCTGAACGGCAGGGAGCTGGACCCGGCGGTCGTCTTCGACGGCTCGCGGGTCGCGCTGGACGAGCTGGCCGCCGAGAACGTGCTGGTCGTGGACGCGCAGTGCGCGTACAGCCGCACCGGCGAGGGGATGCACCGCTTCGTCGACCCGGAGGACGGCGAGGTCTATCTCTATACGCAGTACGAGCCGGCCGACTCGCGCCGCGTCTTCGCCAATTTCGAACAGCCGGACCTGAAGGCACCCTTCCGTTTCGAGGTGACCGCGCCCGAGGGCTGGACGGTCTGGAGCAACGGCGCGGCAGAGGGAGCGGGCGGGCCGGTCGACGGCACCTGGCGGTTCGCCCCGACGCGGCCCATCTCGACGTACATCACCACGGTCGTCGCCGGTCCCTACCACTACGAGACCGACTCCTACCGGCGCACCTTCGCGGACGGCACGGAGCTGGAGATCCCGCTCGGCGCGCTGTGCCGCAAGGGGCTGGCCCGGCACTTCGACGCGAACGACGTCTTCCTGCTCACCAAGCAGGGCCTGGACTTCTTCCACGACACCTTCGACTACCCCTACCCCTTCGGGAAGTACGACCAGGCCTTCGTGCCGGAGTACAACCTCGGGGCGATGGAGAACCCGGGCTGTGTGACCTTCCGCGAGGAGTTCATCTTCCGCGGGAAGGTGACGGAGGCGGCGTACGAGCGCCGGGCGAACGTCATCCTGCACGAGATGGCGCACATGTGGTTCGGCGACCTGGTCACCATGCGGTGGTGGGACGACCTGTGGCTGAAGGAGTCCTTCGCGGACTTCATGGGGTCGTACTCGATGGTGGAGGCGACGCGCTTCACCGACGGCTGGGTCACCTTCGCCAACAACCGCAAGGCGTGGGCGTACCGGGCCGACCAGCTGCCGTCGACGCACCCGATCACGGCCGACATCCTTGACCTGGAGGACGCCAAGCTCAACTTCGACGGCATCACGTACGCCAAGGGCGCCTCGGTGCTCAAGCAGCTCGTCGCGTACGTCGGCAAGGACGCCTTCATGGAGGGCGCCCGGCACTACTTCAAGCGGCACGCGTACGGAAACACCCGGCTCGGCGACCTGCTGACCGTGCTTGAGGAGACCTCGGGGCGCGATCTGGCCGCCTGGTCCCGGGCGTGGCTGGAGACGGCGGGCGTCAACACGCTGACGCCGCAGGTCACTTATGACGCGGCGGGGCGGATCACGGAGCTGGCCGTGGTGCAGGAGGCCGCCAATTCCCATCCGGAGCTGCGTCCGCACCGGGTCGCCGTGGGCCTGTACCGGCGCGACGGCGTCGGCGGGGAACTGGTGCGCTACGCGCGGGCCGAGACGGACGTGGCCGGGCCGCGGACGGTGGTGGCCGAGCTGGCGGGCAACGAGCGGCCCGATCTGGTGCTGGTCAACGACGACGACCTGACGTACTGCAAGATCCGCTTCGACGCCGATTCGCTGGACACCCTGCGCGCGCACCTCGGTGAGCTCACCGATCCGCTGGCGCGCGCGCTGTGCTGGTCCGCGCTGTGGAACATGACGCGGGACGCGCTCATGCCGGCGCGGGACTTCATCGCCCTGGTGCTGAAGTTCGCCGGTCGCGAGTCGGGGATCGGGGTGTTGCAGATGCTGCACGCGTGGACGCGTTCCGCACTGACGCACTACGCGGCTCCCGAGTGGCGCGAGGAGGGCGGCCGGGCGCTGTCCGAGGGCGCGCTGCATGAGCTGCGGCTCGCCGAGCCCGGCAGCCAGCATCAACTGACGTGGGCGCGCTTCCTGGCCTCGACGGCGGGCACCGCGGCCGACTTCCAGCTGCTTCAGGGTCTGCTGGACGACACGGCGAAGATCGACGGCCTGGACGTGGATCAGGAGCTGCGGTGGGCGTTCCTGGGACCGCTCGCCTCGCACGGGGTGGTCGACGAGAAGGCCGTCGAGGCGGAGCTGGCGCGCGACGACACGGCGTCCGGCAAGCGGCACCAGGTGCGGTGTCTGGCCTCGCGTCCTTCGGAGGCGGTCAAGGCGCAGGCGTGGGCCGCGGTCGTCGAGTCGGACGCCCTGTCGAACGCGCTGGTCGAGGCGACGATCGACGGCTTCGTCCAGCCGGGTCAGCGGGAGCTGATCGCGCCCTACGCGCCGATGTACTTCGCGACGATCGAGCGGGTGTGGGCCGAGCGGTCCATCCAGATCGGGATGGACGTGGTGTCGGGGCTGTTCCCGGGGCTGCAGGACGATCCGGCGACGCTGGCCGCGACGGACGCGTGGCTGGAGAGCCACCCCGACGCGGCGCCTGCGTTGCGACGGCTGGTGCTCGAAGCGCGGGACGACCTGGCGCGGGGCTTGCGCGGACAGGCGTGCGACAGGGCCGCGGCCGTCTGAGGCCCACTCGCCCGCAGGGGCCCGGGACGACCTTTGAGCGGGCTTGATACGGGCCTGATGCGCGCTTGATACGGGCAACTCCGTGGCGTATCCACGGGGTTGCCTGATCGGCAGTCGAACGCTCGTACTTTAGTGCGGGCTTGTCCTGAATTGTCGACGGGCTTGTAACAGCGGTTAGTGGGCGGGGAAAGCGCGGGAAACCCCGAGACATGAACCACAACCCCCCCGTCTCCCCCCGCCCCCTCAGCCACCTCACCGATGTACAGCGCCGCGTGCTGTCGGCGGCGCAGTTGCGGGCGCACGGCGTCTCCCCCGCCGACACCGCCGCGCAGTGCCGCCCCGGCGGGCCCTGGCAGCAGCTCCTGCCCGGCATCGTCGTCCTGCACCCCGGGCCGCCGACCGGCGAGGAGCGGCTGCACGCGGTGCTGCTGTACGCGGGACGGCCGCCGGCCCAGGCGGCGGTGCCCGCGCAGCGCAGGACGGGCGCGGACGCCCCTCCGTACGGCGACGTCATGATCACCGGGCTGGCCGCGCTCGCCCTGCACGGCTTCTCCGCCGCTCCCCCACTGCTCTCCATCGACCACATCGACGTCCTGGTGCCGCGCACCCGCAGGCTGCGTTCGACGGGCTGCGCCCGGCTGATCCGCGCCCACTCCACGCCCTCCGCGCAGCAGCTCACCGGCGTGCCGGTGGCCCCCGTGGCACGTGCGCTCGCGGACGCCGTCGCGCAGCTCGACGACGCGGACGCGGTGCGCCGGCTGCTGACCGAGGCGGTGCGCGGCGGACACTGCGAGCCGGCCGCCGTGGTGCGGGAGCTGAGCACGGCGCGGCTGCTCTCGCGGCCGCATGTGGTCGACGCGGTGGACTCGTTGCTCGCCGAGGGCCGGGCCATCGCCGAGGAGCGGCTGTACGAGATGGTCCGCGCCCAGGGGCTGCCCGACCCGCTGTGGGACGTCGACCTGCGGCTGCTGGGCGGTCCCTACCTGGGTGGTGTCGACGCGTACTGGCCGGACCAGGCGGTGGCGATCGAGCTGGACACCCGAGCGCCCCGGCAGGGCGAGCGGCAGGAGGAGGACGCGCTGTGGACCGAGTACGCCCGCAAGCGGGAGCACCTGGAGCGGCTCGGCATCACGGTCGTGCACATCACGCCCAGGAAGCTGCGGGATTCGCTGGAGCAGCAGGCCGCGGTGGTGCGTACGGCCCTGCTTGCGGCGTCGGACCGGGAGCCTGCGGCCTACGTGGTGCTCCTCCCCCGCTGAGCGTCAACGGGGTCGGTCACCGCTTCTTCAGGAGCAGTTCCGTGTTGCGGGCGTCCGCCGGGCCCGCGAGATTGCGCCTGGCCCCCGGTGCGTTGAAGGACAGTTCGCGGTACAGCGCGGCGAGGCCGGTCTGGGAGAGGTCGGTGTAGTCGGTGCGGTGGGGCGCCGCGGACTCGATGAGCGTGGTGAAGAGCGAGAGCGTTCCGTCGTGGTTGTCCACCAGTTCGATGACGCGGGCGAGTTGGGGGAACTCGACGTGCGAGGCGGTGGAAATCTCCCAGAAGGTGCCGTGCTGGAGGATCACATTGCGATGGCTGTGACCGTTGATCCAGGCGACGACGTTGCGATGCCGCTTGAGGAGCGCCAGCAGCCGGTCGCCGTCGTCGCCGTCGAACGTCCAACTGTTGTGGTGGCTGAAGATCAGCACCTTGTCGTCCTGATGCGCCGTCAACAGGCGTTTGAGCCAGTCGATTTGGGCCTGGGCGATGTGGCCCTCGAAGTGGCCGCCGCGGTGAGTTGTGTCGAGGCTGACGCCAAGGACGCCGTCGGCGATGCGGAAGGAGTAGTGCAGGTTTCCGGTGTCGAGGTTCTCGCGGGTGTAGCCGTGGCCGGGCGCGCCCGTCGACGCCCCCGCGTGCGCAGGGTCGAGGTGGGCCTGAATGTACTCGCGCGGAGTGAAGGGGGCGCGGGCGGGGTCGGGGGTGACGCGGCGCATCCGGCGGGTCTCGCGGCGCAGCAGGTCGGTGTAGTGGTTGCCCCTGGGGTCCTTGCCGTCCTTGATCACGGCCTCCAGCGCGCGGGCGTCGGCGACCGGGAGGGTCATGAGCTTGCGGTCGCCGACAGCGAAGTCGCCGAGGAATTCGGTGCCGTTGGCGAAGCAGCCGCTGGGCAGGTCGTCGTGGTTGCCGACGGTGGAGTACCAGGGCAGCCGCAGCCCGGGGCTGTTGACCGGGCGGATCGCGGCGGCCAGGTAGCCCTCGATGCGCGGGTAGCCGAGCTTCTTGTCGGCGTCGCGCAGGGCCCCGTCCGGGTGCCAGTACAGGGGCAGGCCGGAGTCCTGGACGCCTTCGTAGCGGCCGGGGTCTCCGGTGTTGGGAGTGATGCGGCCCCCGCTCATCGTGCGCAGGAACCAGCCCAGCTCGGCCTTGGAGTTGTTGTCGGTGTTGTCGCCGGTGGTCATGACGAAGTCGAGCGGCGCCCCGGTGGCGGGCCCGCCGCGCAGGGCGTTGACGCGCTCGACCAGGGACACCGCGCCGTGCACGGTGAGGGCCTCCTGGGGGCGCCAGGCGGAGACGGCCTGGGCGCGCATGTACTCCGTGCGGACCGGGTGCTGGGTGTCGGTGAGGTGCAGGTCGGTGAGCTGGACGAAGGAGGCGACGGTGGTGCGGCGGTCGGCGCGGCCCGGCTTGGCCGCGGCGAGTTCGCCGCGTACGACGCGCTTCCAGCCGGGGCCGCCGCCGAGCCGCCGGTATCCGGTGGGTGCGGCGGCGCGGGGCGTGGCGACCGTACCGATGGAGGTGGCCCTGGAGACGGGGGCGACGGGCGCCGCGGGCCGGGGCGCGGCGGCCGGATCGGCGGGGCTGCGGGGCGGGGTCGGGGCGCCCTGGTCGGGGCGGATCACGACGCCGAGGCCGGCGGAGGCGCCGACCGCCCCGGTGGCGGCGAGGAAGGAGCGGCGGTCGAGGGCGGCTGCGGAGCGTAGGCGTGACATGGCGCGGTCTCCCCGGGTGCGAACGCATCGGCCGGGCGCGCCGTGCCGCCTTGGCCGCGGACCGCCTCCGTCCGGTGCGGGGCCTCGCGGGCACCGGGGGCGCACGGCCGGCTGCGGGAGGCTGCCGGGTGCGGGTGGCCGGTGACGCTGCGGGGTGCCGTGCCGGGCGGGGCGGGCCCGGACGATCCGGACGGCGTGCCCCGGGCGGAAGTGGAATCCCCCGCCCCCCTGGATCGTTGACATCGGGAATGGCCTGCGCGTTAACGGCTCCGCAACGCGCAACACCGATCACCGGACAGGGATCACCCGGGCGTCCGGGGGCGCGTGAAGTGCCATCGGAAGCCCCCCGGGCCGCATGGTCGCGCTCACTCCCCGTTCATCTGGCGGGGAAGGCGGCACAATTCGCCCCCGGACGAGCCCCGCGGCCGGTCCGGTCCCAGGCCCCTCCCGCTACCGCCCCGCGACCCGCCCCGCGGCCGGCTTCGTCCGCCACAGCTCCATGCCCGTGTCGACCAGCTCGACGCGGTCGAGGCCGGAGACGGCCTCCAGCGGGTGCCAGGCGGCCAGATCCGTGGAGCCGCCCGTCTCGTGGCGCAGTTCACCGCCGGTGACCCGGCCCTCGTACACGATCCGCAGGCCCTGGAAGTCCGCGAAGGTGCCGAGGCGGCGCGGGTAGCGGCGGGTGATGGAGTCCAGGCCGATGAGACGGACCGGCTCGACCGCGTAGCCGGTCTCCTCCAGCGCCTCGCGGACGACCGTGTCGTACGGGTCCTCGCCGTGGTCCATGCCGCCGCCCGGCAGCGTCCAGCGCTTGCTGCCGTCGGGGGCCACCCAGCGGGCGAGGAGCACCTGGCCGTCCCGCACGCACACGGCGTAGGCCGCCACCCTGAGCTCTTGGTTCATTGGGTGAGGTTACGGGGCAACGCGCCTGGCCGCCCGGTATGCGGTGATTCACTCCCGATGGCGGATGCGGCGCGCTGGCGGATGTACGCCAAGAGCACATTCAGATCCTGACAACTCTCCCCAAAGAACTGTCACTTAAGAAAGGCTGAGCGGTCATCCGGCACCGTATTCCGGACCCTCTCTTCCACATACAGGGATGCCAATGACCCTCGAATCCTCCGGCTCCACCACCGGGCCGAGACGCACGGCCCGAATAGCCGTCGCCGCCGGGCTCGTTGCCGCGCTGTGCGCCGCGGCACCGGTGGCCGCGTTCGCGGCCCCCGCGGACACCGGGCCAGGTGCGACGGCGCCGCCCGCCGCCAAGACTGCCGCCCAAAAGCTCGGCAGCGCCGACGCGCAGTTGCTCACCGAGGCGGAGTCCACCGGCGCGAAGAGCGTCACGCTGATGGTCGCCACCGCGCCCGGCGCCACCGAGCAGGTCGCGCGTCAGCTCGACGCCGTGCGGGGCTCCGTCGTCGGACGTAGTGACGACAAGCTCGGCTATGTACGGGCGACGCTCCCCACGGACCGCGCGGACGCGGCCATCAAGGCGGCGGCGAGGCTCTCCAGCGTCCACGGCATCGACCTCAAGCACGAGATCGAGCTCGACGACCCGACGCCGCAGGGCGACCGTGCCAAGGGCGCCGACACCGCGGCCAAGGGCACGTACCCGGCGCCGGACAAGGAGACCCCGGCGAGGAACCCGTACAACCCGTCCTTCGAGACCGGCGCCGTGGACTTCGTGAAGAAGAACCCGAAGGCGGACGGCCGCGGCATCACCATCGGCATCCTGGACTCGGGCATCGACCTCGGGCACCCAGCGCTCCAGAAGACCACCACCGGCGAGCGCAAGATCGTCGACTGGGTGACGGCCACCGACCCGGTCGCCGACGCCGACGGCACCTGGCGCCGGATGACGGCCGAGGTCAGCGGGCCGGTCTTCACGACCGGCGGCCGGACCTGGTCCGCGCCCGCGGGCACGTACAAGTTCAACACGTTCGCGGAGGCCGCCACCACCGGTGGCGACATGGCGGGCGACCTGAACCGCGACGGCGACACCACCGACGTGTGGGGCGTGCTCTACGACTCGGCGGCCGGCAGCGTCCGTGTCGACCTCGACAACGACGCCGACTTCGGCGACGAAGAGGCGATGAAGCCGTACAAGGACGCGCAGCAGGTCCGGTACTTCGGCAAGGACAACCCGGCGACGGAGATCGTCGAGCAGATCCCGTTCGTCACCGAGGTCCGCAAGGACGTCGTCTACAACGGGTCGGGCGCCAAGGCCGACTACGTCAGCATCGGTGTCATCGAGGGCTCGCACGGCACGCACGTCGCGGGCCTCGCGGCCGCCAACAGCCTCTTCGGCGGCAAGATGAACGGCGCCGCCCCCGGCGCCAAGCTGGTCTCCTCGCGCGCCTGCACCTGGAGCGGCGGCTGCACCAACGTCGCGCTCACCGAGGGCATGATCGATCTCGTCACCAAGCGCGGTGTCGACATTGTCAACATGTCGATCGGCGGCCTGCCTGCGCTCAACGACGGCAACAACGCCCGCGCCGAGCTCTACACGCGCCTCATCGACACCTACGGTGTGCAGCTGGTCATCTCGGCCGGCAACAGCGGCCCCGGCACCAACACGATCGGCGACCCTTCGGTGGCCGACAAGGTGATCTCGGTCGGCGCGTCCATCTCCAAGGAGACGTGGGCGGCCAACTACGGCTCGCAGGTGAGCAAGCGGTACGCCATGATGCCGTTCTCCTCCCGCGGCCCGCGCGAGGACGGCGGCTTCGCGCCGACCATCAGCGCGCCCGGCGCCGGTATCAACACCACCCAGACCTGGGCCCCCGGCGGCCCGGTCGCCGACGCCGGCTACCAGCTGCCGCCCGGCTACTCCATGCTGCAGGGCACCTCGATGGCGTCCCCGCAGGCGGCGGGCGCATCGGCGCTGCTGCTGTCCGCGGCGAAGCAGGCCGGCGTCGAGCTCACCCCGGCGAAGCTGCGCACCGCGCTGACCAGCCAGGCCGACCACATCAGCGGCACGCAGGCGCACGAAGAGGGCGCCGGCCTGATGAACATCGGTGACGCCTGGAAGGCGATCAAGAGGGGTGCGACGGCCCACGAGTACACCGTGAAGGCGCCGGTCGACACCGCTCTCGACACCAACCTCAAGACCCCGGGCTTCGGCACCGGTCTGTACGACCGCGAGGGCGGCCTGAAGACCGGCCAGAAGAAGGTCTACGACGTCACCGTCACCCGCACCACGGGCCCGGACCGCGCCCTTCGGCACGAGCTGCACTTCGAGAACAACGACGGCACCTTCCGGATCGTCGGCGACGACGTGATCGGCCTCCCGCTGAACACGCCGGTCACCGTGAAGGTCTCCGCGCAGCCCCGCTCGGCGGGAATCCACAGCGCGATCCTGGAGGTGGACGACAACCGCACCGAGGGCATCGACAAGCAGGTCCTCAGCACGGTCGTCGCCGCCGAGGACCTCGCGAAGCCCGCCTACGCCGTGTCCGAGTCGGACTCGGTGCAGCGCAACAGCTCGAAGTCGTACTTCATCACCGTCCCGCAGGGTGCCAAGACCCTGGAGGTCGCCCTGGGCGGGCTCAAGGACGGCAGCCAGACGCGGTTCATCTCCATCCACCCGTACGGCGTTCCGTCCGACCCGACCTCGACGGTCAACTGCTACCCGAACTACGTGAACCCGGCCAACATCTGCCGCCCCGACGTCCGCTCGTACCCGAACCCGGCTCCGGGTGTCTGGGAGATCGAGGTCGAGTCGCGCCGTACGTCGCCGCTGCTCGACAACCCGTACAAGCTGGACGTCTCGCTGCTCGGTGTCACCTTCGACCCGGCCGTGCAGGTCCTGCCCGAGGCGAAGGTCGGTACTCCGGCGCCGGTGGAGTGGAAGGTCACCAATGACTTCGCCGCGCTGGAGGGCAAGCTGAAGGGTGGCCCGCTCGGCTCGTCGAAGGACGCGCGTCCGACGATCAAGCAGGGCGAGCAGCAGGAGTCCACGGTCGTCATCGGTGAGGGCGTCGAGCGGCTGGACGTCGCCATCGGCAAGGTCTCCGACGCCGCCGCCGACCTGGACCTCGCGGTCTACCGGGGCGATGTGCTCGTCGGATCGGCCGCGGACGGCGACTCCGAGGAGGCGGTCAGCCTCGTCAAGCCCACCGCCGGTACGTACCGCGTCGTCGTGGACGGCTACGCGATCCCGGCCGGGACCACCGCGTACGACTACCGCGATGTGTTCTTCGCGCCGTCGCTCGGGTCGATCAAGGTCGACGACTCGAAGGTCGTCAAGCTCGCCAACGGCGCGTCGGCGCAGGTCGCCGCCGAGGTGCTGGTGGCCGGCGCGGCGCCCGAGGGCCGGCAGTTCTTCGGCCAGGTGCAGCTGCTGAACGCGCGCGGCACCGCCGCGGGCACCGGCAGTGTCCAGATCCAGAAGGTCACGCCGTAACGGCCTGACGAGCACGAGGGAGGGGGCGGGCGCCACACCGGCGCCCGCCCCCTTCTCGTTGTCGTCGGGGACGCGTTTGTCGTCGGGGACGGGTCAGACCTCGACCATGACCTGGTCCAGCGTCTTGCGGACCAGGTCGGGCACCACGCAGTCGTCGGCCGGGTAGCCGACGGGGATCACGGCGAACGCCTTCTCGTTGGCGGGGCGGCCGAGCACCTCGGAGAGGAAACGCATGGGGCTCGGGGTGTGGATCAGGGCGGCGAGCCCCGACAGGTGCAGCGCGGACAGCAGCATGCCGACGGCGATGCCCACCGACTCGTCGACGTAGTAGTGCTTGCGCTTGGTGCCGTCCTCGCCCAGCCAGTGGCGTTGCTGGAAGACCACGATCAGCGCGGGCGCGTCAGTCAGATGCGGCTTGACCTCGTCGGTGCCCAGCGGGCGCAGCGCCGCCAGCCACTCCTCACCGAGCCTGCCGTCGTAGCTGACCTGCTCCTCCTCCTCGGCCGCCTGCCGTATCCGGCGGCGTACCTCGGCGTCCTTGACCAGGACGAAGGTCCAGGGCTGCTGGTGGGCGCCGGACGGGGCGGTGGCCGCGCAGGCTATCGCGTCCTTCACCGCCTGCTCGGGCACCGGGTCCGTCGAGAACCGGCGCACCGTGCGGCGCTCGTCCATGCGCGCGCGCAGCTCGGCCGCGCGCGCCAGGGATTCGGCGCCCTGCATACGGTCGGGGCGATAGGGAACCGGCCGGTAGGGGTCGCCGTGGGTCGGTGTCCACTTGTTCTTTGTCACAGACATGGGTCGAGTCTGGTGGGGGCAGGGGCCCCGTGTCCCGTCCCTCGGACAATCGATTGGACAATCCGAGTGGGGCCATACACATCATGGGCGAGCTTGTCATGGGCCGGCTTGCCCGAGACATACGTATAAAAGGAGTCAACGTGAGGGTCGGAATCGTCGGAGCGACCGGTCAGGTCGGGACAGTCATGCGCAGGATCCTCGTCGAGCGGAAGTTCCCGGTCGACGAGCTGCGCCTCTTCGCCTCCGCGCGGTCCGCAGGCTCCACGATCACGTGGAACGGCACGGACATCACCGTCGAGGACGCGTCGACGGCCGACTACACCGGCCTGGACATCGTGATTTTCTCCGCGGGCGGTACGACGTCCAAGGCGCTGGCCGAGAAGGTCGCCGCGCAGGGGCCCGTCGTGATCGACAACTCCTCGGCCTGGCGCCGCGACCCGCAGGTGCCGCTGGTCGTCTCCGAGGTCAACCCGCACGCCATCGCGAACCGCCCCAAGGGCATCATCGCGAACCCGAACTGCACCACGATGGCCGCGATGCCGGTGCTCAAGCCGCTGCACGCCGAGGCCGGTCTGACCGCGCTGATCGCCACCACCTACCAGGCCGTCTCCGGCTCGGGGCTGGCCGGTGTGGCCGAGCTCGACGGCCAGGTCAAGAAGGTCGTGGAGCACGCCGCCGACCTCACCCACGGCGGCGACGCGGTGGACTTCCCGGAGCCCGCCGTCTACCAGCGCCCCATCGCGTACAACGTGCTGCCGCTGGCCGGCGCGATCGTCGACGACGGTTCCTTCGAGACCGACGAGGAGCAGAAGCTCCGCAACGAGTCCCGCAAGATCCTGGAGCTCCCCGACCTCAAGGTCTCCGGTACGTGCGTGCGCGTCCCGGTCTTCTCCGGGCACTCGCTCCAGGTCAATGTGCGCTTCGAGCGCCCGCTGAGCGTGGAGCGCGCGTACGAGCTGCTCAGCGCGGCGCCCGGCGTCGAGCTGTCCGACATCCCCACGCCGCTGCAGGCCGCGGGCAAGGACGTCTCGTACGTGGGCCGCATCCGCCTCGACGAGACCGCGGAGAACGGTCTTGCGCTCTTCCTCTCGGGCGACAACCTGCGCAAGGGCGCGGCGCTGAACGCCGTGCAGATTGCGGAGCTGGTCGCCGCGGAGCTCAAGGGCTGACCTTCTTGGTGGGCGCGGTGGGGCGGGGCTCGGTGGAGCCCCGCCCCACCGTCATGACAGCGCCCGTCGCGAGCAGCGCCAGCGCGCCCCCCAGCCACAGCGCGCCGGGTACGCCGTAGTGGTCGGCGGCCCGGCCGCCGAGCAGCGCCCCCAGGGCGATCGCCGCGTTGAACACCCCGGCGAAGAGCGCGGGGGCCGCCTCGCGGCTGTGCGGGGCCGCTGCCATCAGCCAGTTCTGCGCGCCGACCGACACCCCGCCGTACGCCAGCCCCCACACCGGGAGCAGCGCCGCCGCGGCGGCGAGCGAGCCGCCCGTGCCGGCCATCAGCAGCGCGGTGGCGCCGAGCACCGCGGAGATCGCGAGGAGGGTCCGGCGGGAGTCGCGGGCGGCGGCGGCGCCGCCCAGGAAGTTGCCCGCGATGCCGGCGCTCCCGTACAGCAGGAGCAGCCCGCTGATCAGTCCCGCGCCGATGCCGGGAATCCGCTCCAGCGCCGGGCGGACATAGGTGTACGCCGCGAAGTGGCCGGCGACCAGGAGCATCACCACCAGGAGTCCGGCCCGGACCGCGGGCAGCCGGAAGAGCCCAGCGACCTCGCGCAGGCGCACCGCACCGCCGGCGGGCAGCGGCGGCAGCAGGACGGCGAGCAGGACGGCCACGGCCAGGGAGAAGGCGCCCATCGCGGCGAACGCCCAGCGCCAGCCGACCAGTTCACCCATGAGAGTGCCAGTGGGTACGCCGAGTACGGACGCCACCGCGATCCCGCTGAAGATGACCGCGGTGGCACGGCCCACGGTCTGCTCCCGCACCAGCCGCACCGCGAGCCCCGCGGCAATCGCCCAGACCCCGCCGATGCACACGCCGACCAGGGCGCGCGCCGCGAGGAGCACGCCGAAGCCGGGGGCGAGCGCGGAGAGCGCGTTGGCGGCGGCCAGCAGCGTCAACAGCGCGCACAGCACGAGCCGCCGGTCCGCCCGGCGTACGGCGACGGGCAGCAGGGGTGCCGCGAGCGCCGCGACGACGCCGGGGAGGGTGACGGTCAGGCCCGCGGTGCCGTCCGAGGTGCGCAGACCGTCACCGAGCGAGGTGAGGAGGCCGACCGGCAGCATCTCGGTGGTGACGACCGCGAAGGTGGCCGCGGCGACGCCGAACACAGCGGGCGGCAACGCACGTGCGGGGCGCGTAAGTTCGGTGCTCTGTTGCATGAGGACCAGCCTTGGCCGCCCGGTCGCCGGGAACAACGGCGAAATCCTCATCGTTCTGTGAGCCGGATTTATCGATCGACGGGTGTGGACAATGAGCAGCGGCACGGGTGGCCTTGAGATCCGGGAGCTGGAGAGCTTCCTCGTGCTCGCCGAGGAACTGCACTTCGGCCGCGCGGGCGAGCGGCTGTATGTGTCGCAGAGCAGGATCAGTCAGCTGCTGCGCGCACTGGAGGGGCGGATCGGCGCACGCCTGATCGACCGCACCAGTCGCCGGGTGCGGCTGACCCCGCTCGGTGAGCGCTTCCTGGCCGAGCTGCGTCCCGCGTACGACGCGCTGCGCACCACCGTCGACAACGCGCGGGCCGAGGCGCGCGGCGTCGATGGCCGGCTGCGGATCGGATTCCAGGGCACGGCGGATGTCCGTCTGATGCGGGCGATCACCGTGTTCCAGACGCTCCACCCGGCGTGCGTGACGGAGATCGTGGAGATCCCGTTCTGCGACCCGTTCGGGGCGGTGCGCCGGGGTGAGGTGGACGCCGCGATCGTGCTGCTGCCGGTGGCGGAGCCCGACCTGATGCTGGGCCCGCTCTTCTCGAAGGAGCAGCAGACCGTCGCGGTCGCGCTGCGCCATCCCTTCGCGGCCCGTGACTCCCTGACCGCGGCGGAGGTGGCCACGACGACCCTGGTCGAGGCGTCGGCCCCGGCCCCCGCGTACTGGCGCGAGGCCCACGCGCCCTCGGCCGTTCCCGGCCCGTCGGTCGGCACGCTCCAGGAGGGCCTCACCCTGGTCGCCGCGGGCCGCGGCGCGATGCTGCTGTGCCGGCCGACGGCGGAGTACCACGGCCGCAAGGACGTCGCCTTCGTGCCGGTCGAAGGGCTGCCGGACTCGGTGCTCGGCATGGTGTGGCACCGGGACGGCGAGACGGAGCGGGTACGGGCCTTCGCGCGGGCGCTCACCGACTAGGGGGTGTCACGGCCTGCGCACCTCGAAGTGGAAACAGCCGTACTCGACGGCCCTGACGTGCACCAGCGCCACCTCGGGGTCGGCGAAGGCCTCGGCGAACGCGGCGTCGAAGCCTGCCGCCGTCTCCTCGGGGATCTCCAGGAGCCGGCCGCCGGTGATGTGCCCGTCCGCGCTGTAGCGGCGGACGGTACGCAGGGCGCCGGAGCGCGCGAAGGGGTAGCCGTCGCCGTCACCCGGCCCTTCGCACTCCTCGGCGTGGATGAAGACGGGCCCCTGCTCGTCGTACGCCCCGGGCTTGGCCCAGTGCTCGGCGGCCCAGCGCCGCAGCGGCGCGTACGAGACGAGCGCGATCCGCTCCCCCACCGCGCTCGGCCACAGACAGCAGCGCAGCGGCGCGCCGCCCTCGTCGTCGGTGTACGGCGCGCAGGGGCGGCCCGCGTCGTCCGTGTCGCGAAGCTGCTTGAGGGCGGTGGGGGTGATGGGGCGGGCGAGGTAGGTCGTCATGCGTCCAGCATCGGCGCGGGGCGGGCCGGGCACCGGCGGACTTCGGACACGGCGCTGTGGCAGCCGTCCTGCCGACTCAGCTGCGAGCGTACCGAGCAGCCCCGCCCCCGGGCCGCGTGGAAGGATGGCAAAAACGTCACATACCGAGGAGATGACCGGTGCCTGGCACGAACCTGACCCGCGAAGAGGCGCAGCAGCGGGCGCGACTGCTCACTGTCGACGCCTACGAGATCGACCTCGACCTGAGCGGCGCCCAGCAGGGCGGCACCTACCGGTCCTCGACCACCGTGCGCTTCGAGTCCGCCGAGGCCGGGGCCGAGACCTTCATCGACCTGGTGGCTCCGGCCGTGCACGAGGTCGTACTGAACGGCAAGTCCCTGGACGTCGCCGCCGTCTTCCGGGACTCGCGGATCGCGCTGAAGCACCTGGAGGCCGGTCCGAACGAGCTGAAGGTCGTCGCGGACTGCGCGTACACCAATACCGGTGAGGGTCTGCACCGTTTCGTCGACCCCGTCGACCAGCAGGCCTATCTGTACACGCAGTTCGAGGTGCCGGACGCCCGCCGTGTCTTCGCGTCGTTCGAGCAGCCCGACCTCAAGGCGACCTTCGCGTTCACGGTGAAGGCGCCCGAGGGCTGGACCGTGATCTCCAACTCCCCACCGCGACATTCAGAGGGGGCCAAGCCCAAGGACAATGTCTGGGGCTTCGAGCCGACGCCGCGCATCTCGACGTACATCACCGCGCTGATCGTCGGCCCGTACCACTCGGTGCACAGCTCCTACGAGCGCGACGGGCAGAGCGTCCCGCTGGGCATCTACTGCCGGCCCTCGCTCGCCGAGTTCCTCGACTCGGACGCGATCTTCGACGTCACGCGGCAGGGCTTCGACTGGTTCCAGGAGAAGTTCGACTACGCGTACCCCTTCGCCAAGTACGATCAGCTCTTCGTGCCGGAGTTCAACGCGGGCGCGATGGAGAACGCGGGCGCGGTGACCATCCGCGACCAGTACGTCTTCCGTTCGAAGGTGACGGACGCGGCGTACGAGACGCGCGCCGAGACGATCCTGCACGAGCTGGCGCACATGTGGTTCGGCGACCTCGTCACCATGGAGTGGTGGAACGACCTCTGGCTGAACGAGTCGTTCGCCACGTACACCTCGATCGCCTGCCAGGCGGACGCGGTGGGCTCGAAATGGCCGCATTCGTGGACCACGTTCGCGAACTCCATGAAGACCTGGGCGTACCGGCAGGACCAACTGCCTTCCACCCACCCGATCATGGCTGAGATCACCGACCTCGACGACGTCCTGGTCAACTTCGACGGCATTACGTACGCCAAGGGCGCCAGCGTCCTGAAGCAGCTCGTCGCGTACGTCGGCCAGGACGAGTTCTTCCGGGGTGTGCAGGCGTACTTCAAGGCGCACGCCTTCGGCAACACCCGCCTGTCCGACCTGCTCGGCGCGCTGGAGGAGACCTCGGGCCGCGACCTGAAGGCCTGGTCGAAGGCGTGGCTGGAGACCGCCGGCATCAACATCCTGCGTCCGGAGATCACCACGGACGAGGCGGGCAACGTCACGTCGTTCGCGGTCAGGCAGGAGGCCCCGGCGCTGCCGGCCGGCGCCAAGGGCACATCGACGCTGCGCCCGCACCGTATCGCGATCGGCTGCTACGACCTCGACGAGGCGGGCAAGCTGGTCCGTACGAGCCGGATCGAGCTCGACGTCGACGGCGAGCGCACCGAGGTGCCGTTCCCCGAGAACACGCCGCGTCCCGCGGTGGTCCTGCTCAACGACGACGACCTGTCGTACGCGAAGGTCCGCCTCGACGCCGACTCGCTGGCCGTCGTCACCGAGCACCTGGGCGACTTCACCGAGTCGATGCCGCGCGCGCTGTGCTGGGCCTCGGCCTGGGACATGACGCGCGACGGCGAGCTGGCGACCCGTGACTATCTGGCGCTGGTGCTGTCCGGCATCGGCAAGGAGACGGACATCGGTGTCGTCCAGTCGCTGCACCGTCAGGTGAAGCTGGCGCTGGACCTGTACGCGACGCCCGCGTGGCGTGAGACGGGTCTGTCGCAGTGGACGGAGGCGACGCTGGCGCATCTGCACAGCTCCGCGCCGGACAGCGATCACCAGCTGGCGTGGGCGCGCGCGTTCGCCGCGACCGCGCGTACGCCGCAGCAGGCGGACCTGCTGGCCTCGCTCCTGCAGGGTACGGAGACGATCGACGGCCTGGCCGTGGACACCGAGCTGCGCTGGGCGTTCGTGCAGCGGCTCGCGGCGACCGGTCAGTACGACGAGGACGACATCGCCGCCGAGTACGAGCGGGACAAGACGTCCGCGGGCGAGCGCCACGCGGCGGTGGCCCGTGCGGCTCGGCCGACACCCGAGGCGAAGGCCGAGGCGTGGGCCTCGGTCGTGGAGTCCGACAAGCTGCCGAACTCCCTCCAGGAGGCGGCGATCGGCGGCTTCGTGCAGACCGATCAGCGTGAGCAGCTCGCGCCGTACACCGCGAAGTACTTCGCGGCGGTCAAGGGTGTGTGGGACTCACGCTCCTACGAGATGGCCCAGCAGATCGTGGTGGGCCTCTACCCGGCGCTCCAGGTCTCCCAGGAGACGCTGGACGCGACGGACGCGTGGCTGGCCTCGGCCGAGCCGAACGCGTCGCTGCGGCGGCTGATGTCGGAGTCCCGCGCCGGAGTGGAGCGGGCGCTGCGGGCACAGGCGGCGGACGCGGCTTCGGCGTAGCGGGAGGGGTTCTCGAAGTCCTCAAGCGCCGGGCGGGCTGAACTTCAGCGCGTCCGGCGCTTGAGGACACACCCGAAGGGCGCCCGGGGTCCGGGGCTCGCCCCGGCTTCGGGAAGGGGGCGGGTAGAGCACAGCCCCGCGCAGCGGCCCGCCCCCCAAGATCAAGACCTCAGCCCGTCAGCTCCGCGTGCCGCACCCGCAGCGCCTGCGTGCCCTGCTCCGTGAGCACCCCGTGCAGCCGCATCCGAGCCACCCCGCCATCGGGAAACGCGTCCAGCCGCACATGCGTCACCACCGCCTGAGCCGCCGGCTTGAACCGGTGCAGCGTGTCGGGCTGGAGCTTGGTGCGGGGCAGGATCTCGAACCACTCGCCGGTCTCACCGTTGCGCCCGCTCAGCGCGACCCAGCCCGCCGAGTTCCCCTTGAGGTACGCCGTGTCGATCTCGATCGCGCGAACCGCTCCCTGCGCCGCCAGCCGGAACCGCACCCAGTCGTTGGTGTCGCGGACCCTGCGACGGCGGTTCTCCCAGCCGTCGTCCATCTTGCGGGATGTGCCGGGGAGGATGATCTGCGCGGGCGAGGAGTAGAACTTGTCCGAAGCGTCCTCGTACGTACCGCCGTTGAGGATCGAGAGCAGGTCGATCGTGCCGAACAGGCCGAGCCACTCGGGATCCGCGACGACGTCCCCGTGGACGCGCAGCCGGGCGACGCCGCCGTCGGGGTGCTGGCACAGCCGGATGTGGGTATAGCGGCGCTCGGCGGTGATCTCGAAACCGTTGGCGGCGTGGCCGCGTACGGGGGTCTCCGGCAGGATCTCCTCCCACTTCACGTCGGCGGCCAGCAGCTGCTCGGGGCTCGGGGAGCCCTCGACTGCGGTGGCCTGCACGGACACGCGCTGCGGGTAGTTGCCGCGGAAGTGGGCGGTGTCGATGACGAGGCCGCGGATCACGCCGGGCGCGCCGAGCCGCACGATGGCCCAGTCGTGGTCGTCGGGGGCCGGGAAGGGCTGCGTACCGTCGACGCCACGACGACGGCGGGTCTCCCAGCCGTCCATGATCTTGCCCTTGTGACCGAAGTGCTCGGGGTCGAAGACGGCCCGCTCGCGGATGAGGAGATTCTCGCGCTCGGCGAAGAACTCGTCGTTGGCGGCGATGACGCCCGCGCCCAGGCGGCGGTCGGCGAGGTCGACGAGGCCGGTGAAGGGGAAGTCGCCGGTCCGGTAGTCGGCGTACGGGTCTCCTCCGCCGTAGGGGGCGGCGTCGTTGGCGTGCGGGTCTTCGAGCTGCGCTTCGGTCGTCGTCATGCCCCGACTGTCACAGCCGGGGACCAGTCAGGTCCATCGAAAGTTTCTGGACAGCCTTTGAAGCAGAACTGCATGGTTACGAGCCGGTGCGCGCCGCAGCGACCTCGCGCAGCGCCGCAAGCACCCGCGCCACCGCGGGCCCCGCCTCCGCCCCGCGCCGCACCGCCGCCACCACGTGCCGCTGCGGCCGGTCCGCGCTGAGCACTCGCATCACCACGCCCGTGCGCCGCTCCGCCGCCATCCGCGGCACCAGCGCTACCCCCATCCCGGCCTCGACCATGGCCAGGATCGCCGTCCAGCCCGCCGCGCTGTGCGCCTGCTCCGGCACGAAGCCCGCCGCCTCGCACGCGCGGCGGGTGATCTCCGACCACGGTCCGCTGCCGCCGAAGATCCACGCCTCGCCGGACAGGTCGGCCAGCCGCAGTCCGGGCGCCCCGGCGAACGGGTGCCCGGCGGGCAGCGCCACGTCCAGCGGGTCGGCGAACAGCGGGACGCGGGCGAGTCGCGGGTCACGGGCGGTCGGGGCGTGCGCCGCCAGCGACAGCGCGAGGTCGACGGCCCCGCTCGCCAGCAGCTCGTACGCCTCGGCGGCCTCCGCCTCCCGCACCCGCACCTCCACCGCGGGGTGCGTCGTCCGCAGCAGCTGCACGGCCGGCACGACGAGGGCGGGCACGGCCGTCGAGAACGCGCCGACCCGCACCTCCCCCGCCTCGCCCTTCACATACCCGGCCAACTCGGCGCCGGCCTGCTCCAGTTGGACGAAGACGGCCTCCGCGTGCCGCAGCACCAGATGCGCCGCGTCGGTGAGCCGCACCCGCCGCCCGTGCGCCTCCAGGAGAGGGACGCCGAGCTGCTTGGCCAGGTTGGACAGCTGCTGCGAGACGGCCGACGGCGTCATCAGCAGCGCCTCGGCCGTCGCGGTCACGGTCCCCCGCTCACGCAGGGTGCGCAGGATCCGCAGCTTCTTGATGTCCCACTCGATCATGGGACGCAACCTATCCCGGCCGGCGTGTCGGGCCTTAAGGCGAGCGTGGCGAAGGCCTCGTCGATCGCCGTACAGGTGAGGCCGAATGCGGCATGCCCCGGCCTCACCGAGCAAGGGTCACCGCAATCTCGCAGCGGAGCGGCGCGAAGTATTCCGTGCGATGAATTCCGGCACATCCGGATGGAGTTACTTGCTCCGGCCCGCCCCGATCATCACTCCATCCAGGATCAGCGCCATGCACAGAATCCGCGTGGGCCCCGTTTCCTCGTCGAGCAGGGCGAAGGAGGGCAGCGCCACGCAGACCGGCTGAAGGTAGTAGACAATTCCGGCGCGGGCCGCGCCGATCAGGGCGATCGCCTTGTTCCAGGCGAAGAAGGCGACGGCGGAGGAGAACACGCCGACGTACAGCAGCGGCCCGACCGTGCCGGCCGTCGGCTCGAAGCCGCCCTGGGCCGCCAGGCTGATCCCGTACGCCGGAAGCAGCATCAGCGCGCCGAGCACGAAGGTGGTGAAGAGGAAGGCCAGGCCGCCGATTTCGGCCGGACGGAGCTTGAGCAGGGCGCTGTACGAGGCGAAGCTGAAGGCCGCCGCGACCATCCACAGGTCTCCGGCCGCGAAGTCCGGCGCCAGGGAGCCCTTGCTGACCAGGAGCAGCACTCCGGCGCAGGCGATGAGCATCCCGGTGACGCCCCGGGCGCCGAGGCGCTTGCCGCCGAGGCGTGCGTACACCGCCATCAGGACCGGCGAGGCCGCCATGATCATGCCCATGTTGCCGGCCGATGTGGTGACTCCGGCCTGGTTGACGAGGGTGTTGTAGACGGTGACGCCGAGCAGCGAGGCGCGGGTGAGGTAGCCCAAGCGGGCTCGGATCAGGCGGCGTTGGCGACAGGTCTCGCGTACCGCGAAGGACGCGACGGCGGCGATCGCCACGATCCAGCGTCAGAAGGCGGCCTGCACGGGCGGGACGGAGTCGTGGAGGGCGCGGGAGGTGACGAAACTGCCCGACCAGAGAGCCGTCGCGACGGCCGCGAGCACCAGGCCGAGGCCGGCGGACTGCCGCAGCAGGCAGGCTCGTCGCCCCGCTCCCCCGGCCATCGGCCAGGCGCTGCCGATACGGGCTCGGTCCAGGACGCTCACGGGCTCTCCCTTGCCTCATTCCCCTGCTGGGGATCTTGGTTGCGGGGCTACCGTCGCACCGGCTCACTCATCAGGTCCATCGAAATGTTCCGATCATTCTTTTCAGCAGAACTGAACGTTTCGCGAGGCCCGACCTGCCCGAACAGCGTCGCCCCGAACGCGATCGCCATACCCAGGAGCTGGACCGGCGTCAGCACCTCGCCCAGCGCCGCCCAGCCGATGACGGCGGCGGTCAGCGGGGACAGCGGGCCGAGGAAGGTGACGGAGGTGGCGGACAGTCGGCCGATGCCGCGGAACCACAGCCAGTACGCGACCGCCGTGTTGACCAGCGCGAGGTAGAGATATCCGGCGACCGCGCGCGAGTCCAGCGCGGGCGGCGCACCCTCCACCAGAAGCGCGACGGGTGCGATCAGCAGGCCGCCCGCGGTGAGCTGCCAGCCGGTCATCACCAGCGGCCCCACCCCTTCGGGGCGCCCCCAGCGCTTGGTGAGGACGGTGCCGGTGGCCATCGAGGCGGAGGAGGCGAGGGCGGCCAGCACGCCCACCATGTCCAGCGCGGCGGTGGCACGCAGCACCACCAGGCTCACGCCGAGCGCCGCCGCGATGCCGGTGAGCAGGGTGCGTACGGTCGGCTTCTCGCTCAGCAGGAGGACCGCGAGCCCGGCCACGAACAGTGGCGCCAGCGAGCCGAAGACCGCGGCCATCCCGCCGGGCAGCCGGTACGCGGAGAGGAAGAGCAGCGGGAAGAACGCGCCGATGTTCAGCACCCCGAGGGCCGCCGCCCTGCCCCACCAGGCGCCGCGCGGCAGCGTCCGGCCGATCGCGAGCAGCACCAGACCGGCGGGCAGTGCGCGCATCAGGCCGGTGAAGAGCGGCCGGTCGGGGGGCAGGAATTCGGTGGTCACCACGTACGTCGATCCCCAGGAGACGGGGGCGAGTGCGGTCAGCGCGATCGTTCCGGCACGGTTCATGGCGTGCTCCTCAAGGTCGTTCACGTCGCGCAGAGCTGCTCGACCGAAAGTAGCTTACCTCTAAGCTACTTTCCGTCAAGCAACTTTCTTGCGGCCGATCAGATCTCTGCGGATACTGCGGACATGACGACCAAGGACCCCGTGGACGCCATCACCGCCCAGTGGGCCGTGGTGCGTCCCGACCTCGAAACCGCCCCCATGGCCGTCTTCGGCCGGGTCTACCGGATCGCGCGTGCGATGGGTGACCGCGTCGAGAAGGCGTACGTACGCTTCGGGATCTCCCGCGGCGAGTTCGACGTCCTCGCCACGCTGCGCCGTTCCGGTGAGCCGTACACGCTGTCACCGCGCGAGCTCTCCGCGACGCTGATGCTCACCACCGGCGGGATGACGGGCCGGCTGGACAAGCTGGAGCGGGCCGGGCTGCTGTCCCGCAGCCCCGATCCGCACGACCGGCGCGGACTGCGGGTCACCCTCTCGGAGCGCGGTCTTGCCCTCGTCGACGAGGCGGTCTCGGCCGGTCTTGAGCTGCAGCGCGCGGCGCTCGACGAGTTCGACGAGGCTCAGCTGGAGCAGCTCCAGGAGCTGCTGCGGCAGATGCTCGCCGGGACGGTCCGGGAGTAGGCAGAGCCGGTACGGCCCGGGAGCAGGCGGACTGCCCGGGCGGGTGAACACGGCGAGGGCGTCCGTTTTCCGTACGGGTACGGAAAACGGACGCCCTCGCTGAAACGGTTGGGTCAGGCCTGCTTCTTGGACTTGTCCAGCACCATGACGAGGCCCGCGATGACCACGAAAAGACCGATCGGCGCCACGACGTAGAGGCCGAGCGTCTCCATCACGCTCAGGCCGGGACCGGGATCGTCACCGTCGTCGCGCGTGCGCGCGAGCGCGGGGGACGACATGAGCAGCATCATCAGCGTCGTACCGGCCGCGACGGCGCCGGCGCGCAGGGCGTTCTTCTTGTCCACGGGGCAAACGTAGCGAACGCCCAACGGGGGCGCGCGCCCGGGGGTGCCGTAAGAGGACACCGGTGTCCCCGCGGGGGCACCCTCCGAGGACCCTCCCAGGCCCTCCGAGGACCCTCCTATGACCTGAAGACGTCCATCAGCCGGCGCAGGCGGGGTGCGGCTGTCAGCTCCTCCAGGGTCACGGGTCTGCCCTCCGCGTCGGCGACGGGCAGCCGCCAGTTGGGGTACTGGTCCCAGGTGCCGGGCAAATTCTGCGGTCTGCGGTCGCCCACCGCGTCCGGCAGCCAGATGCCGACCATCCGGGCGGGGGTGCGCAGCAGGAAGCGGTAGACCGCGCGGATCTCGCCCTCCTCGTCGCCCGCCTCTTCGGGCAGCAGGCCGAGCCGTGCGAGGTACGACACCCACTCGGTCACGTCGGCCGCCTCCAGGGCGGACTCCTCGGCGAGGGGGCGGGTGAGCAGACCCAGGCGGTGGCGCAGCACGACGTGGTCGCCGGTGAGGCGGGCGGCGGTGGACGGCAGGTCGTGGGTGGTGACGGTGGCCAGGCAGCGCTCACGCCAGCTCTCCGGCGGCAGCGGCTCGCCCCGGCCCGCCCAGTCGCGCTCGAACCACAGCACCGAGGTGCCGAACACGCCGCGCTCGGCGAGGGCGTCGCGCACGCCGGGCTCGACGGTGCCCAGGTCCTCCCCTATGACGGCCGTGTCCGCGAGGTGCGCCTCCAGGGCGAGGACGGCGAGCATCGCGTCGGCGTCGTAGCGGACATACGTCCCCCGGGTGGGCGGCATGCCCTGCGGGACCCACCAGAGCCGGAACAGGCCCATGACGTGGTCGATGCGCAACGCGCCCGCGTTGCGCATCAGTCCGCGCAGTAGCCCCCGGAACGGGGCGTAGGCGTGGGTGGCGAGGACGTCGGGACGCCACGGGGGCAGGCCCCAGTCCTGACCGAGCGCGTTGAACGCGTCGGGCGGTGCGCCGACCGACATGCCGTGCGCGAAGGCATCCTGCTGCGCCCAGGCGTCGGCGCCGCCCGGGTGCACGCCGACGGCCAGATCGTGCACGACGCCGACCGGCATGCCCGCGTCACGGGCGGCCCGCTGGGCGGCGGCGAGCTGGGAGTCGGTGAGCCAGGCCAGCCAGCAGTGCAGGTCGACCCGGTCGTAGAGCTCGGTGCGGGCGCGGTGGACCTCCGCCGCGTGCGGGTCGTCGCGCAGCCCGGTGGGCCACGCGTGCCAGTCGGAGCCGTGCGTCTCGGCCAGCGCGCACCAGGTGGCGTGGTCCTCCAGGGCCGTGCCCTGCTCGGCGAGGAAGTCGCAGTAGGCGGCACGGCGGCCGGGGCCGAGCGGAACCTTCCCTACGAGCTCCAAGGCCTCCTTCTTCAGCACCCAGACGGCGTCGCGGTCGATCAGCGCGCCCTTGCGCAGCACGGAATCGCGCAGCTCGGCGGCGCGCCCCAGCAGGACGTCGAGGCGCGCGCGGTCCGCCGCGGGGACATGGGCGTACTCGGGGACGTCCTCGACCCGCAGGTGGACGGGGTCGGGGAAGCGGCGCGAGGACGGGCGGTACGGGGAGGCGTCGGTGGGCGTGCCGGGCACGGCCGCGTGCAGCGGGTTGATCTGGACGAATCCGACGCCGAGCGCGCGCCCCGACCAGGAGCCGAGCTCCGCGAGGTCGCCGAGGTCGCCCATGCCCCAGGAGCGCTCGGACAGTAGCGAGTAGAGCTGGATCAGAAGCCCGTAGGAGCGCCCATGGGGCTGCGGCACCCGCTCGGGCGCCACGATGAGCGTGGCGGTGTCCTCCCGCCCGTCCGGCGTCCGCACGGCCAGCCGGTGCACCCCGAGCGGCAACTGCCCCCAGCCGGGCACCCCGGCCACGGCTCCGGCGGGCCGGCCGCCGGGGGCGAGGGGCGGCGCCGGGGGCCCGGGGTCCTGGGTGGGACGCGGGGCAGGGCTGTGCCGGGCACTTGGCGCGGGGGGTGGTTCGGCGCTCGGCGCGGAGGGCTCGGAGTCCTGCGCGGTACGCGGGGCAGGCCCCGGCGCGGGGTCCGGTCCATCACCCGGCGCAGCGCCTCGTACAGGGCCCGGCCCGGGTTGTGGTCCGTCGCCCGGCGCAGGGCCCGGCGCGGTACCCCGCGGTGCCTCGGCGGCCGGGGTGGCGCCCTGGGCGGGGGTGGCGCTCACGGCGTCGCGTGGCGGCTGTGCGGCGGCCGGGGCGGGGCCCGGCGTCGCGGTGCCCGGGGGCCGCCGGTCGTGCCCCGTGCCCGGCGCGGGCGATGTCTGCCACTCCATTGCCGTGCCCTGTTCGGTCTCGACCCGGAACAGGGTGCCCGCGGGGAGGTCCGCCAGGGCGGGGGGCGGGACCGGAGAGAGGCCCTGCGCTTCGGTCGGGGCCCAGGCCACCACCGTTTCGGGCAGCAGCCGGCGCTCGGCCGCGGCCTCGTGCGCGTCGAGCGCCGCCCGCACCGCGGCGGGGGTGCGCGCGTCGACGCCCAGGGCCGCGAGCACGGCGACGACCGTGTCGTCCGGAACCTGGAGCGTGCGGTCCGCGGAGGGCGCGTAGGACGTGGCGACCCCGTGCAGGGCGGCGAGCCGGGCAAGGCCCATCTAGACCCCCAGGGGCTCCACGCCCGATGCCGTGCCGTGGGCAGTCGGTTCGCTGGTCAGAGGTGCCGCGTCCGCCATCGGCGGCTCGCTGGTGAGCGGCGCGGCGTCGGCCATCGGCGGCTCACTGGTCAGGGGCGGTTCGCAGAGGAGCAGCGGGTCGGTGAATCCCGCGTCGAGCACCGCGTCGGGGCCGAGCGCCGGTTTGGACAGCGCGGACAGGAGAAGCTGAGCTGCGGCCACTGGGGCCTCCCTAGGTGGGCTACGTGGACAAGGCAGCCCTACCCAATGGGCACGGCCGCAGACGTATACGTTTCCACAACGTGTCCCGGCTCACATTCCGTTCCCCGCGCGGAAATTGACACCTTGGCGGTCGGGTGGTGGGCTCGGTGCCCACACGAAGCGGACTGAGGAGACAGTTGTGCAGCTCGGGGGCAGGAGGAGCGCGACCGCAGTCGCCATGGCCGTGATGAGCGGACTGCTCGGCGGTGCGAACGGGGCGTTCGCCGCTCCACAGCCCGATCCCGGCACGCCACCCGCAGCGCCGCCGGTCACCACGCAGGACCGCGAGAGCGACACCGCGCTGCCCCCCGTATGGCCGCGTCCGCAGACGATCCGGGCGGCGGGACAGGCCGTCCCGGTGGGCCGGGACGTGGTGCTGCTCGCGGACCCGGACGCCGACCCGCACGCCCTGCGGGCACTCGAAGAGCTGCTGCGTACGGCGGGTGCACGGAGCGTCACCACTGCCGCGCCCGGCGGCCCGCTGCCCGCCGCGGGACTCGTCGTACGGGCGCAGGGCACCGGCGCGCAGGACGCGCTGCGCGCCCTGCGCGCACCCGAGCGCGCCGATCTGCCGCCCGGCGGCTACCGCATCGCTGTCGGCCAGGTCGCGGGGCGGGACACGGTCGCCATCGAAGGTGTCGGCGACGACGGCCTCTTCCACGCCGTGCAGACCCTGCGCCAGCTGGTGCGGGGCGAGGACCGGAGCGGCGGCGTGACCCGGCCGAAGGAGATCGCGGGGGCCCTCGTGCGCGACTGGCCGGGAACGGCCGTACGCGGGATGACGGAGGGCTTCTACGGGCAGCCGTGGACGCGCGAGCAGCGCCTCGCACAGCTCGACTTCATGGGCCGCACCAAGCAGAACCGGTACCTCTACGCGCCCGGCGACGACCCGTACCGCCAGGCGCGCTGGCGCGACCCCTACCCGGCGGACAAGCGCGCCGACTTCCGCGCCCTCGCCGAGCGGGCCCGCGGCAGTCATGTGACGCTCGGCTGGGCGGTGGCCCCCGGGCAGTCGATGTGCATGTCGTCGGACAACGACATCAAGGCGCTGAACCGCAAGTTCGAAGCGATGTGGGCGCTGGGGGTGCGCACCTTCCAGCTCCAGTTCCAGGACGTCAGCTACAGCGAGTGGCACTGCGGACAGGACTCCGAGACCTTCGGCTCCGGCCCCGAGGCCGCGGCGAAGGCCCACGCGCGCGTGGCCAACGCGGTGGCGCAGTATCTGGCGGAGCGCCACCCCGGCGCGGAGCCGCTTTCCGTGATGCCGACGGAGTTCTACCAGGACGGCACGACGGACTACCGGCGTGCTCTCGCCGCGCAGCTGGACGGCGGTGTGCACGTGGCGTGGACGGGCGTCGGGGTCGTGCCAAGGACGATCACGGGCCGCGAACTGGCCGGTGCGCGCTCCGCGTTCAGGCATCCGCTGGTCACCATGGACAACTATCCGGTCAACGACTACGCGCAGGACCGCATTTTCCTCGGCCCCTACATGGGCCGTGAGCCCGCCGTGGCGACAGGTTCGTCGGTGCTCCTCGCCAACGCCATGGAGCAGGCCGCCGCCTCGCGCATCCCACTGTTCACGGCCGCCGACTACGCCTGGAACCCGCGGGGTTACCAGCCGCAGGAGTCGTGGCAGGCGGCGATCGACGACCTGGCGGGCGCCGACCCGCAGGCCCGCGAGGCGATGCGGGCGCTGGCCGGCAATGACGCCTCGTCCGTGCTGGGCGGCGAGGAGTCCGCCTATCTGCGTCCGCTGATCGACGACTTCTGGCGGACGCACAGCAGCGTCGACGCGGCCGCGAAGGCCGCGGCAGCCAAGAAGCTGCGCGCCGCGTTCACGGTGATGCGTGAGACACCGCTGCGGCTCCAGGACGCGGCTGACGGCGCGTTCGACGACGAAGTAAAGCCATGGATCGAGCAGTTGGCGCGCTACGGCACCGCGGGCGAGCTCTCCGTCGATCTGCTCCAGGCCCAGGCGCGCGGCGACGGCGACGCCGCCTGGCGCGCCTCACTCGACCTGGACGCGATACGCGGCTCGCTCAAGGCGGAGGACCGGGTGACCGTCGGCAAGGGCGCCCTGGACGTCTTCCTGACGAAGGCGGGCAAGGAGGCCGACGCCTGGACCGGTGCGGACCGCAAGAGCGGCACCGTCTCCGAGGGCCCAGGTTCGTACACCGTGCGGCTGGGCCGCGCCCGCCCGGTCGAGGCGCTGACGGCGATGACGGAGCCAGGTACGGGCGAGGGTGCGGCCGTCGAGACCCATGTCCCCGGCGAGGGCTGGCGGCGCGCGGGCACGCTCTCCGCGAGCGGCTGGACGCAAACGGACGCCGGGGGCGCGCGGGTCGATGCCGTGCGCCTGACCTGGACCGGAACAGGAGCGGGCACCGGGAGCGCGAACAGCGGCGGGAGCGCCCCCGTTGTGCACCGGGTGGTGCCCTGGTTCGCCGACGAGCCCCGCGCCGAGCTCAGCCTCGAACGCGCCGAGACGGACGCGGAGATCGGCGGAGATCCGCAGCGGGTCGAGGTGGCGCTGACCGGACAGCGCCCCGCCGATGTGCGCGGCAGGCTCACGACCAAGGCGCCCAAGGGCATCAAGGTGCGAGCTCCGAAGACCACGACGGTGCCGCGCGGCACCCGCACCACGGTCCCCCTCGACATCACCATCGACAAGGCCGTACCGGCGGGCGAGTACACGGTGCCCGTCGCCTTCGACGGCGAGCAGAGCACTCTGACGGTGCGTGCGGCCCCGCAGACCGCCGACGCCGATCTGGTCCGCGGCGAAGGCGCGAGGATCTCCTCGTCCGGCGACGAGACGACCGACTTCCCGGCCGGCGCCGCGGGCGACGGCGACCCGGAGACCCGTTGGACGTCCCCCATCGGCCGCTCCGCGTGGTGGCAGGCCGAACTGGCGCAGCCGGTACGGCTCGGCCAGGTCGTACTGCACTGGCAGGAGGCGTACGCGAAGAAGTACCGCGTCCAGGTGTCGGCGGACGGCCGCAACTGGCGCACGGCGGCCACCGTCCGCGACGGCAGGGGCGGGCGCGAGGAGGTCAGGATGGACGCGAAGGATGTCCGCTTCGTCCGGGTCCAGTGCGACGAGCGGGCGCTGCCGTTCGGCTACTCACTGTTCGGCGTGGAGGCGTACGCCGTGAAGTAGCGGCAGCCGGGAAGTGGCAGCGGCCGGGCAGCGGCGACAGACGGGCAGCGACAGACGGGCAGGGGGCAGATGACAAAGGCCCGGATCCTCAGGCGGAAACGCCGTCGATCCGAGCCATCACATCGTCCGCGCCGAACGGCTGCAGGTAGGGCAGCCAGCGCGGGTCCCTATGCCCGGTCCCGATGATGCGCCAGGCGAGACCGGACGGCGGCGCGGGTTGATGGCGCAGCCGCCAGCCCAGTTCCAGCAGATGCCGGTCCGCCTTGACGTGATTGCAGCGGCGGCAGGCCGCCACCACGTTCTCCCAGGCGTGCTGACCGCCGCGGCTGCGCGGAATGACGTGGTCGACGCTGGTTGCGACACCACCGCAGTACATGCAGCGGCCGCCGTCCCTGGCGAAGAGCGCACGGCGGGTCAGCGGAACAGGCCCCCGGTAGGGGACCCGCACGAACCTCTTCAGCCGTACGACGCTGGGCGCCGGGATGACGAGGGTCGCGCTGTGCATGAAGGCGCCGGATTCCTCTAGGCAGACGGCCTTGTTCTCAAGGACGAGGATGAGCGCGCGGCGGAGCGGTACGACGCCGAGCGGCTCGTACGACGCATTGAGGACAAGGACATGCGGCACGGATGCCTCCTGTTACGCCGGCGGCGCGTGGCTCGCGCCGGGACGATCTGCTCTCAGTCTCCCCTCATGGCTGGTCGCAGCGCCACCACGTCCGGGTAACGGGCTCGGAGTGTTTTCGACCACACGGGGGACGCGACGGGAGCGCACCCGGGCCGAGCCCAATAGTTCCCCGGGTGAGGCTTGTCTCTCCCCCCCTGCACCGCACCGGACCGAGGGTGATGCCCCGTTAGTGTGGTTGGTCTGCTGTCGCCGCGCCTGGAGGTACCGTGTTCCTGTCCGCCCTGTCGGCCGCCGAACCGACGCCCGACCCCGTCACCCTCGACGAGGCCACGGAGAGGGCGAACAACGCCGCGGGCTGGGTGGAGGAGAACTGGTCCACCTGGCTGAGTGTCGGCCTGCGCATCCTGCTGATCGTGCTCATCGCCACCGTGCTGCGTACGGTCATCCGCCGCTCCCTCACCAAGCTGATAGCGCGCATGAACCGCAGCGCGCAGGCCGTCGAGGGCACCGCGCTCGGCGGGCTGCTGGTCAACGCCGAGCGGCGCCGCCAGCGCTCCGAGGCGATCGGGTCGGTGCTGCGGTCCGTCGCGTCGTTCCTGATCCTGGGCACGGCCGCCCTGATGGTGCTGGGCGCGCTCAACATCAACCTGGGCCCACTGCTCGCCTCGGCGGGCGTCGCGGGTGTGGCCCTCGGTTTCGGCGCGCGCAACCTCGTCACCGACTTCCTCTCCGGCGTCTTCATGATCCTGGAGGACCAGTACGGCGTCGGGGACAGCATCGACGCGGGGGTGGCGTCCGGCGAGGTCATCGAGGTGGGGCTGCGCGTGACCAAGTTGCGCGGCGACAACGGCGAGATCTGGTACGTACGCAACGGTGAGATCAAGCGCATCGGCAACCTGAGCCAGGGCTGGGCCACGGCCGGCGTCGACGTCCAGGTGCGCCCGACCGAGGATCTGGACCATGTCCGCAAGGTGATCGTCGAGGTCGCCGAGGAGCTCGCCAAGGCCGATCCGTGGAACGAGCTGCTGTGGGGCCCGGTCGACGTGCTCGGTCTGGACTCGGTGCTCCTTGAGTCGATGACCGTGCGAATCACCGCGAAGACGATGCCGGGCAAGGCGCTCGGGGTGGAGCGCGAGCTGCGCTGGCGGATCAAGCAGGCCTTCGACAGGGAGGGCATACGCATCGTCGGCGGCCCGGTGGCCGTCGAGCAGGCGAGCACTCCGCCCGCCGATCCCACCGCGGCGCCCTCCGCCCTGGCCAGCCCCACCTCGCCGCAGTCCCTCGCGGCGTCCCCGATACCGCCGCCCACGAACCTCTCGAAGTAGCGGCGCCCCTACGACGTAACAGCGGCTCTCCGCGACGCCCCCGCAGGTAACGCTTTGGTTGCCGCGGGGGCGCTGTACGTTGACGGCTATTGACGGCCACCTTGCGGGCGTCTTACGTTCCTTCCACTCAATAGGAAACTTTCCTAACAATGATGTTGGACGGGAAGAGCCGAAGGGCAGGTGCAGGGCCATGGCCGGGACACCCGGAACTCCGCGCGTTCTGCGTGCGATGAACGACCGTGCCGCCCTGGATCTGCTCCTGGAGCACGGCCCCCTCTCCCGTACGAAGATCGGCAAGCTGACCGGGCTCTCCAAGCCCACCGCCTCCCAGCTGCTGGTCCGGCTGGAGTCCGCGGGTCTCGTCGTCGCCACCGGCACGACCGAGGGCCGCCCCGGCCCCAACGCCCAGCTGTACGCCGTCAACGCCCGCGCCGCCCATGTCGCCGGGCTCGATGTGACGCCCCGGCGCATCCGCGCGGCCGTCGCCGACCTCGCGGGCCAGACGGTCGGAGAGTTCGAACTGCCGACACCGGGGCGCCGCGCGGACAGCGTCGTACGCCAGGTGACGGACGCGCTCGACGGAGCGGTCAAGGCCGCCGGTCTCACCCGGAGCGAGCTGCACCGCGTCGTCATCGGTACCCCCGGCGCCTTCGACCCCGGCACCGGACGGCTGCGCTACGCCAGCCACCTGCCCGGCTGGCACTCCCCCGCCCTCCTCGACGAGCTGGCGGCCGTGTTGCCCATGCCCGTCGGGTACGAGAACGACGTGAACCTCGCCGCCGTCGCCGAGCAGCGCCTGGGCGCGGCCCGCGGCCACGAGAACTTCGTCCTGCTGTGGAGCGAGGAGGGCATCGGCGCGGCCCTGGTCATCGGCGGACGGCTGCACCGAGGCTGGACCGGTGGCGCCGGCGAGCTCGGCTTCATGCCGGTGCCCGGCACCCCGCTGGTGCGCCAGGTGGCCAAGGCCAACAGCGGCGGCTTCCAGGAACTCGCGGGCTCGCAGTCGGTGCCCAGGCTCGCCAGGTCGCTCGGGATCGACACCCCCCAGCACCCGTACACCGAGATCGGCGCCGCCCTGCTGGCGCGCGCCGCGGCGGCGGCCCAGGCGGAGCCGGGCGACGAACAGCCCGGCGACGAACAACTCGCGGAGTTCCTGCGGCAGTACGCCCAGCGGCTCGCCACCGGACTCGCCTCGGTCGTCGCCGTACTCGACCCCGAACTGATCGTCCTCTCCGGCGCGCTCACGGCCGCCGGCGGGGAGCCACTGCGCTCACTCGTCCAGGCCGAACTCGCCGAACTGGCCGCGTCGAGGCCCCGCCTCGTCATCGGCGAGGTCCTCCAGCATCCCGTACTGCGAGGCGCTCTGGAGAGCGCGCTCGCGACCTCCCGCGACGAAGTGTTCGACACTTCCCGCCAGTAGGCCCCTCCGTCACCCCCCGGCTTCACCGTTCTCCGCGTCCGACCTCACCCTGTCCCTGCCCCTGGGAGCTCCGCCATGCGCAGAAACCGTCGCCTCACCACCTCGGCCGTCGCCGTCGCCGCCATATCGGTACTCGCCTCCGCGTGTACGGGTTCGTCGGAGACCGCCGCCAACGACGACCCGAACGCCAAGACCACGATCACTTTCTGGCACGGCTGGAGCGCCCCCGCCGAGGTCGAGGCGATCAAGGAGAACATCGACCGCTTCGAGAAGGCCCACGCGAACATCAAGGTCAAGGCCGTCGGCAACATCACCGACGACAAGCTCAACCAGGCGCTGCGCGCGGGCGGTTCCAACAGCCCCGACGTCGTGTCGTCGTTCACCACGTCCAACGTCGGCAAGTTCTGCTCGTCCGGTGCCTTCGCCGACCTCCAGCCCTTCATCGACAAGTCCAAGCTGGATCTGGAGAAGACCTTCTCGAAGGTCCTGCTCGACTACACCCAGTTCGAGGGCAAGCGCTGTGCGATGCCGCTGCTCAGCGACGCGTACGGCCTGTACTACAACAAGGACGCGTTCAAGGCGGCCGGCATCAAGGCCCCGCCGAAGACGATGTCCGAGCTGGCCACGACCGCGAAGAAGCTGACGAAGACCAAGGGCGACTCGTACGAGCAGCTCGGCTTCATGCCGAACTACCACGGCTACGAGACGGTCGTCGATCACTACATGTCCTCGTGGGACCACAAGTACTTCGACGAGAACGGCAAGTCGAACATCGCCAAGGACCCGGCGTTCGCGAAGGCGTTCACGTTCCAGAAGAAGCTCGTCGACGACCTCGGCGGCTACACCAAGCTGGAGAAGTTCCGCACGACCTTCGGTGACGAGTTCGGTGCGAAGCACCCCTTCCACACCGGCCAGGTCGCGATGCAGCTGGACGGCGAGTGGCGCCTGGGCATGGCCGAGGACGCCAAGGTTCCCTTCGAGATCGGTGTCGCGCCGATGCCCGTCGCCGACGAGGAGGCCGAGAGCTACGGCAAGGGCTTCCTGTCCGGCACGATCATGGGCATCGCCCCGGCGAGCAAGAAGCAGAACGCCGCCTGGGAGTTGGTCAAGTACATGACGACCGACACCAAGGCCGTGGTGGAGTTCGCGAACGGCATCCGCAATGTGCCGTCCACCCTTGAGGCCCTGAAGTCGCCCGACCTGGACTTCGACCCGCGCTTCAAGACGTTCCTGGAGATCGCGCAGCACCCGAAGTCCAACACCCCCGACGGCGCCGTCAACGGCGCGACGTACCAGAACACGATCCAGGACTTCGGCTTCCAGTACGAGAAGAACCTGGAGAAGAACCTGAAGGCCGGTCTGGAAAAGACCGCCAAGCAGATCGACACCGACATCGCGAAGGCGAAGTAGACCTCGCGATGAGCACGCAGAGCACGCAGATCCCACGGAGCTCACAGAGCAGCAACACGCTCCGCACCAAGCGCAGGAAGGCCGCGCTCCGCACGGCGGCCTTCATGTCGCCCTGGCTGATCGGCTTCACGGTCTTCTTCGCGTACCCGCTGGTCTCCACCGTGTACTTCTCGTTCATGAAGTACGACGGCTTCGGGGTGCCCCAGTGGAACGGGCTGGCCAACTGGAGTTACGTCTTCAACGACTACCCCATGTTCTGGCCGTCCCTGCGCAACACCCTGTGGCTCGTGGTCGTCATGGTCTCCTGCCGGGTCCTCTTCGGCCTCGGCATCGGCATGCTGATCACAAAGATCAAAACGGGTACGGGCGTCTTCCGCACCCTCTTCTACCTGCCGTACCTCGCCCCGCCGGTCGCCGCGACCCTGGGCTTCGTCTTCCTGCTCAACCCGGGGACGGGGCCGGTCAACTCGATCCTCGGCGACCTGGGGCTGCCCACGCCGGGCTGGTTCAACGACGCCTCGTGGTCCAAGCCGGCGCTCACCACGCTCGCGGTGTGGGGGGTGGGCGACCTGATGGTGATCTTCATGGCCGCACTGCTCGACGTACCGAAGGAGCAGTACGAGGCCGCGGAGCTGGACGGTGCGTCCAACTGGCAGCGCTTCCGCTTCGTGACGCTGCCGAACATCTCGCCCATCGTGATGTTCGCCGTGGTCACCGGCGTGATCCAGGCCATGCAGTACTACACACAGCCACTGGTCGCGGGGAAGGTCGCCTCCGGCGTCATCGGCAACTCCGGTCAGTCCTTCGAGCCCGGTTATCCCGACAAGTCGACCCTGACCCTGCCGCAGCTGGTCTACAACCTCGGCTTCCAGCGCTTCGACTACGGCTCCGCCTGCGTCGTCGCGCTCGTCCTGTTCGCCCTGGCCATGTGCTTCACGGCCCTGCTGATGCGGCGACGCGGCGGCCTCCTCCAGGCAGGTGAGTGACTGTCATGACCCAGCTCATCAACAGAACCGACAAGACGGCGAAGCAGAGCGGCCCCACGCCCGAGCTCTCGCCGGCCCTGCGCACCGCGCGCCGCAGGGCGCTGCTGCACTGGATCGCCGTGCACTCTTTGGGGATCGCGGCCGCACTGTTCTTCGTACTGCCGTTCGTCTTCCTCTTCCTCACCTCGCTGATGAGCGACCAGCAGGCGCTCACCCGCGACCTCACCCCCAACACCTGGGCGTGGGGGAACTACGTCAAGGTCTTCGAGACCCCCGGCTTCCTGACCTGGTGGCGCAACACGCTGCTGTACGCGGGCCTGGGCACCGTACTGACCGTGCTGTCTTCCGTGCCGGTGGCGTACGCACTCGCCAAGTTCCGCTTCAAGGGCCGCAATCTGTCGCTGATGCTGGTCATCTCGATGATGATGCTGCCGCCGCAGGTCGTCATCATCCCGATGTACCTGTTCTGGGCGAAGCAGTTCGACCTGTCCGGCACGCTCTGGCCGCTGATCATCCCGATGGCGTTCGGTGACGCCTTCTCGATCTTCCTGCTGCGCCAGTTCCTGCTGACCATCCCCAACGAGTACATCGACGCGGCCAAGGTCGACGGCTGCGGCGAGTTCCGCACGCTGACCAGGATCGTCATCCCGATGGCGAAGCCGGGCATCGCGGCCATCGCGCTGTTCCAGTTCTTCGCCGCGTGGAACGACTACTTCGGACCACAGATCTACGCGTCCGAGAACCCGGCCGCCTGGACGCTGTCGTACGGACTCGAATCGTTCAAGGGTGCACACCACACCGACTGGAATCTGACCATGGCCGCGACCGTACTGGTCATGGCCCCTGTGATCGTCGTCTTCTTCTTCGCCCAGAAGGCATTCGTCGAAGGCGTCACACTGACCGGAGTGAAGGGCTAGTTGAGGAAATGAAGCTCGCAGTCGTGGGTGGCGGGTCCACCTACACACCTGAGTTGATCGACGGCTTCGCCCGGCTGCGGGACACGCTGCCGATCGAGGAGCTGGTCCTCGTCGACCCCGCGGCCGACCGTCTGGAGCTGGTCGGCGGCCTCGCCCGCCGGATCTTCGCCAAGCAGGGCCACCCGGGCATCATCACCACCACGTCCGACCTGGACGCGGGCGTCGCGAACGCCGACGCGGTGTTGCTGCAGCTGCGCGTCGGCGGACAGGCCGCGCGCCAGCAGGACGAGACCTGGCCGCTGGAGTGCGGCTGCGTCGGACAGGAGACGACGGGCGCCGGCGGCCTCGCCAAGGCGATGCGTACGGTCCCGATCGTCCTGGACATCGCCGAGCGGGTGCGCCGCTCGAACCCGAACGCCTGGATCATCGACTTCACCAACCCGGTGGGCATCGTGACGCGGGCGCTGCTCCAGGCCGGCCACAAGGCCGTCGGTCTGTGCAACGTCGCGATCGGCTTCCAGCGCACATTCGCGAAGCTGCTCGACGTGGCACCCGCCGAGGTCCACCTGGACCATGTGGGGCTCAACCACCTCAGCTGGGAGCTGGGCGTACGGCTCGGCGGCCCCGAGGGCGAGAACCTGCTGCCCCGGCTGCTCGCCCAGCACGGCGACGCGATGGCCGACGACCTGCGCCTGCCGCGCGCGGTGCTCGACCGCCTCGGTGTCGTCCCCTCGTACTACCTGCGCTACTTCTACGCGCACGACGAGGTCGTACGGGAGCTCGGCAGCAAGCCGTCGCGGGCCGCCGAGGTCGCCGCGATGGAGAGGGAACTCCTCGCGATGTATGGCGACCCCGCGCTCGACGAGAAGCCCGCGCTGCTCGCCAAGCGCGGCGGCGCCTTCTACTCGGAGGCGGCCGTCGACCTGGCGGCCTCGCTCCTGGGTGACGGCGGCAGCCCCATCCAGGTCGTCAACACGTACAACAACGGCACCCTGCCGTTCCTCGCGGACGACGCGGTGATCGAGGTCCAGGCCCGGGTCGACAAGACGGGCGCGACCCCGCTCGCCGTCCCCGAGCTGGACCCGCTGTACGCCGGACTGATCGCCCATGTCAGCGCGTACGAGGACCTGGCTCTGGAGGCCGCCCTGCGCGGCGGTCGCGACCGCGTCTTCAAGGCGCTGCTCGCGCACCCCCTGGTCGGGCAGTTCGAGTACGCCGAGGCGCTCACCGACAAGCTGATCGCGCACAACCGGGAGCACTTCGCGTGGGCGTGAGCGCGGCTGTCATCGCCATCGACGCGGGGAACAGCAAGACAGATGTGGCCGTGATCGGGACCGCCGGATCGGTTCTCGCATCGGCGCGCGGCGATGGCTTCCAGCCGCCGGTGGTCGGGCTCGGCGTGGCGATCGACGCGCTCGCCGTGACCGTCGGCCGGGCGCTGGAGGAGGCCGGGGTCCACGAGGTCGAGCATGTCTCCGCCTGTCTGGCCAACGCCGACCTGCCCATCGAGGAGCGTGAGTTGGAGGCGGCGGTCCACGCGCGCGGCTGGGGCCGTACGACCGAGGTCCGCAACGACACCTTCGCGATACTGCGGGCCGGGCTGCCCAGTGGCGCAGAGGCCCTCGGCGTCGCGGTCGTGTGCGGCGCGGGCATCAACTGTGTCGGCATGCGCCCCGACGGCCGCACCGCCCGCTTCCCCGCGATCGGCCGCATCTCCGGCGACTGGGGCGGCGGCGGGGGCCTGGCCGAGGAGGCGCTGTGGTTCGCGGCGCGGGCCGAGGACGGGCGGGGCGAGCCGACCGAGCTGGCGAGGGTCCTGCCCGCGTACTTCGGTCTCGACTCGATGTACGCGCTGATCGAGGCGCTGCACCTGCGCCGCATCGACGAGAAGCGCAAGCACGAGATCACCCCGGTGCTCTTCGCCGCCGGCGCGGCCGGTGACCGGGTCGCCCTGTCGGTCATCCACCGGCAGGCCGAGGAGGTCGTCGCGATGGTGACGGTGGCACTCGGCCGGCTGGACCTGCTGGACGCGGAGGCGCCTGTGCTGCTGGGCGGCAGTGTGCTGGCGGCCCGTCACCCGGAGCTGAACGACCGCATCACGGCGCTGCTCGCCGACCGTGCGCCGAAGGCGGTGGCGGGCGTCGTCACTGCCCCGCCGGTGCTGGGCGCGGCGCTCCTGGGTCTTGACCACGTCTCGGCCCCCGCGGAGTCCCACCTGCGGCTGCGGACGCACTACGACGCGTAGGGCGCCACCGCTCGGCTCCGGCCGCCGTCCCGAATGTCCGGGGCGGCGGGCGGAGTGCGCGTACCGCACACATTGCCTGCACAACCGGTACGAACGGGAACCGAACAGATCCCCCCTGCGTATACATAAGCGGGAGATGCGGGGAGATCGGGTAGCTGTGATCGGACAAGATCCAGTCAATCCCGGTGTGGATGTCGGTCCCTGCGGCCATACTGCTTGCCGGGCACTGCCCCCACACATCACCGGGGGAGAACGGACCGACTGTCCATGACCGAGGGGGAGGTCACGTGGCACACCCACCGAATGTGCGCGAGGCGCAGCCTTCACTTGCGCGCGAGGCGCAGCCGCCCGTGCGCGGCACCGCCTGGTCCGAGGGCGTGGGCCGGTTGCGTGCCGGTGCGACGACCGAGCCCGGCCGGCTGCGGATCATCGGCGCCCTGGTGGCTGTTCTCGTCGTGGCGTTCGGGGCGGTGACGGCCTGGGAGGTCTCCGGCCGCGCGACCGCCGCCGACGACGTGGTGTCGCGCAGCCAGCCGCTGAGCGCGGACGCGGCGAGCATCTACCGCTCGCTGGCGGACGCCGACACTGCGGCGTCGAGCGGATTCCTCGAAGGGGCGCAGGAGCCGCCGGACGTGCTCTCGCGGTACAACAAGGACGTCGCGACGGCCTCCGAGCTGCTGGTGAAAGCCGCGGCCAACACGGACAGCTCCAGCGCGTCCGGGCACGAGATAGCCACGCTCAACAAGGAACTGCCCCGCTACACCGGCCTGATCGAGCGCGCCCGTGCCAACAACCGGCAGGGCCTGCCGCTCGGCGGCGCCTATCTGCGGTACGCCAACGACCGGATGACCAAGACCCTGCTGCCGGCCGCGGAGCGGCTGTACCAGTCGGAGACCCGCAGGCTCGGGGACGACTACGACGAGGCGAGGCTCTGGCCGTTCTTCGGGCTCGGCCTGGGCGTGGTGGCCCTCGGCGGCCTGATCTGGATCCAGCAACGCAACTACCGCCGTACGAACCGGGTGTTCAACTATGGCCTCGTCGCCGCGAGCGTCGCCTCCGCCATGGTTCTGCTGTGGCTCGGCGTCGGACACGCGGTGTCCAGGGCCGAGCTGAACGACGCCAGGACGCGCGGCCAGGAGTCCCTGGAAGTCCTCAACGACGCCCGCATCAACTCGCTGAAGGCCCGCGCCAACGAGAACCTCACCCTGGTCGCGCGCGGCGCCGTACTGGCCAAGGACGGCAAGCGCGACCTGTACGAATCCCAGTACGCGGACAGCATGAAGATCCTCGGCGAGCGTCTGGGCGACGCGGGCGAGCTCGCCGACGACCTCGCGGGCAGCGAGCCCGTCGAGGTCGCCACCAAGAGCGTCAAGGTCTGGCGCGAGCGGCACACCACCGCCCGCGCCACCGACGACGGCGGCGAGTACGAGAGCGCGCGGCTGCAGATCACCGGCGACGAGAACTCCACGGACGAGTGCTTCGACGCCGTCGACGCGGCGCTGGACAAGGCCCTCGCCCATGAGCAGACCGAGTTCACCCGGGCCGCCGAGGACGGGCGGGGCGCGCTGACCGGACTGCCGGTGGGCGCCGCGGTGCTGGCGGTGCTCGGTGCCACCGGCGCGGTGCTCGGCATCGGGCGCAGGCTTTCGGAGTACAGGTGATACGGGTGGGAGGAGGCGCGGTGACCAGGACGAGCAGGAGGACCCCGGTCGGCCGGCTGCGCGGCTGGGGCGGCGTCGCGACCATGGCCGCCGCCTGCGCGCTGACCGCGTCGTTGACGCTGCTGCCGCTCTCCCACGGGGGCGGGGACGACAGCGGGACAGCGGCCTCCGGGCAGAGCGTGGCGCAGGCCGCGGCCGCGCGGGCGGACACCTGCGAGGAACCGGAGCGCAGTCTGCGGCCCGGGGGCGGCGAAGGCGCGGCCATCGAGAAGATCAAGAAGCGCGGCAAGCTGATCGCGGGCGTCGACCAGAACAGCTTCCGCTGGGGCTACCGCAATCCGGTCAACCGCGGACTCGAAGGCTTCGACATCGACCTGGTGCGGGCCATGGCCAAGGACATCCTCGGCGACCCCGAAAAGGTCATCTACCGTGCGATCCCCACCAATCAGCGCATCCTCGCGCTCCAGGAGGACCGGGTCGACATCGTCGTCCGGACCATGACGATCAACTGCACCCGGCTGAAGGACGTCGCCTTCTCCAGCGCCTACTTCCAGGCGGGCCAGCAGGTACTCGCCCCCAAGGCATCCACCATCAAGGGGTACGACAAGTCGCTCGCAGGCAAGAAGGTCTGCTCGGCGCAGGGCTCCACGGCGTACGACGCGCTCGCCGAGGAGTCGTTCGGCGCGGACTTCGAGAAGTTCACCGTCTCCAACCAGCTGGACTGCCTGGTGCGGCTCCAACTCGGCGAGGTCGACGCGGTCGTCACGGACAACGCCCTGGCGGCGGGCCAGGCGGCGCAGGACCCGGCGGTCGAGCTCAAGGGGAAACCGTTCACCAAGGAGTACTACGGCATCGCGACGAAGCTCGGCAGCGACGACCTGGTGCGCCGGCTGAACCAGGTGCTCGACGACTACCGCAGGGGTGGCCCCGACAGCCTCTGGATGAAGGCGTACGGCAACTGGCTGAAGGCAGACCTTCCCGGCATCACGGCACCACCGGAGGCCAAGTACCGGGAAAATTGAGCCGGTTGGGCGCGGATGCAGCAGTATCAACGGCACGGACAGCGGATCGCAGCTGGAGCGGAGAGGTGATCGATGGGCGTCGCGGGAGCCACCGGGCCGGTGATGGACCGGGACGAGGTGGACCGTGCGCTGGCGCGGCTCGGCGCGGAGTACGAAGCGATCGAAACCTCGCTCCTCGCACTCCAGGACCACTCGGGCCGCCGACTCCTGGAAGGCGCCGAGCTGACGGGCGTCACCAAGGACCGCTGGGCCGCCACCGAGCACGCCGTCGCGCTGCTGTGGTCGTACTTCGACGCGTACACCGCGGTCCTGTCCGGCGCCCGTGAGCTGCGGGCGCGGCGGCGCTGGCCGAACCGTGAGGACCTGGTCGAGCTGACCGACGTACTGCGCGGCGAGAGCGTGACGGTCGCCGGGGGTGGCGTCGCGGGCGGTGCGCGGGGCGGTCACACCCATTCGATCACCGGGCCCGCCAAGCTCTCCGAGCGGTTCACGCTGGCGGCGCTGGTGTCCCGGATGAACCAGCTGTACGCGCAGTCGCTCGACATGGTCGTCACGGCGGACGCGGTGTGGTCCGCGCTGCCCGCCCGGATCGATCTGCTCGCCGCCGAGCTGCTGCGCACCAGGTCGCTGGCGCACTCCGTCGGCGTACGGCCCGGGGAGCACCCGGCGGGCGACGACCTGGAGGAGATCACCCAGGAGCTGACGACGCTGCGCAGCCAGGTGGTGACGGACCCGCTCGCCTTCTGGCGCCCCGGACTTGGCAGTTCGGCGCCCGGCGGTGGCCGGCCCGACACCGAGAGGTACGACCGGGCGGCCCGTGCGCTGGAGGAGATCCGGCGCGAGATCGAAGCGGTCCTCGGCGTGCGGCAGGACGCGGAGCAGCGGCTGCTGCGGCTCCAGGACGTCCTCTCGCGCGCGGACCGCACGCTCACCGAGGCACGGTCGGCGCGCGGCGAGGTCCTGGCGAAGATCGCCGCGTCGGAGGTGCCCGCGGTCAGCGGCCCCTCCACCGCGCTCCAGGAGCAGTTGGTGCTGGCCGCCGGATACCGCAGGCACGCCCAGTGGCACCGTCTTTCGCCGCTCCTGGAGTCACTGGAGCGCGAGGCCGAGGACGAACTGCTGCGCGCCCGGGAGTCGTTGTCGCGGGTCACCGAGCCACTGGCGGTCCGCGCCGAGCTGCGCGGCCGTCTCGACGCGTACAAGGCGAAGGTCGCCAGGCACGGCATGGCGGAGGACCCGCTGCTGATGGAGCGGTACGAGGCGGCCCGCCGGATGTTGTGGAGCGCGCCCTGCGATCTGCGCGCCGCCGAGCAGGCGGTGCTGCGCTATCAGCGGGCCACGGCGGAAGTCCTGATCCCGCGGCAGACCGGCCCCGCCGACCGTGCGGGGCCCTCGCGGAGCGACAAAGGGGATTCAGCATGAGCGAGTGCCAGCGTCCCGGGTGCGAGGGGTCGTACGAGGACATGGGCGGCGGTGAGATGTACTGCGACACCTGCGGTCTCGCGCCGGTCGTCTCGCCGTCCGGCACGCTGTCGTCGCCGCCGACCGGCATCACGGCCGGCGGGCGCAGCGACAGGGCCAGCAGCAACAACAACTCGGGGCGCAGCAGTTCGCGTGCCTCATCGCGGGCGTCCGAGCGCTCGTCGCGCTCATCGACCTCGCGGCGTTCCGTCTCCGGGCGGCTCTCGCGCGCGCTGTCGGGCTCGGCCACGTCCCGGTCGGTTTCGGTCCGCAGCTCCGGTGCGTCGTCGAGCGCTTCGGGCCGCAGCAGGCTCGGCGCCGGGCTCGTGTCCATCCCGGACGTGCCGCGGCCCGACCCGCGCTCGGCGGTGATGGAGAACCCGGAAGTCCCCGAGCGCAAGCGGTTCTGCAGCCGCAGCGACTGCGGGGCGCCGGTGGGGCGGGCCCGCGGCGAACGGCCGGGCCGTACCGAGGGGTTCTGCACGAAATGCGGCAACCCGTACTCCTTCATCCCCAAGCTCGACACCGGCGACATCGTGCACGGCCAGTACGAGGTCTTGGGCTGCCTGGCGCACGGCGGCCTCGGCTGGGTCTATCTCGCGGTCGACCGCGCGGTGTCCGACCGCTGGGTCGTCCTCAAGGGACTGCTGGACACGGGCGACCAGGACGCGATGGCGGCGGCTATCTCGGAGCGGCGCTTCCTCGCCGAGATCGAGCACTCCAACATCGTCCGCATCTACAACTTCGTCGAGCACCTCGACCAGCGCACCGGCTCCCTCGACGGTTACATCGTCATGGAGTATGTCGGCGGCAAGTCGCTCAAGGAGATCGCCAACGAGCGGCGCAGCCCGGCGGGCAAGCGCGATCCGCTGCCGGTGGAGCAGGCCTGCGCGTACGGCATCGAGGCGCTCGAAGCGCTCGGCCACCTGCACAGCAGGAACCTTTTGTACTGCGACTTCAAGGTCGACAACGCGATCCAGCAGCAGGACCAGCTGAAGCTCATCGACATGGGCGCGGTCCGCAGGATGGACGACGACGAGAGCGCGATCTACGGGACGGTGGGCTATCAGGGCCCCGAGGTCGCCGAGGTCGGGCCGTCCGTCGCCTCCGACCTGTACACGGTGGCGCGCACGCTGGCCGTGCTGACCTTCGACTTCCAGGGCTACACGAATGTCTTCGTGGACAGCCTGCCCGACCCCGACAACATCGAGGTCTTCCGTACGTACGAGTCCTTCTACCGCCTGCTGGTCCGGGCCACCGACCCGGATCCGGGTCGGCGGTTCGCCTCGGCGACGGAGATGGCGGAGCAGCTGACGGGCGTCCTGCGGGAGGTCGTGGCGATCCAGACGGGCCGGGCCCGGCCCGCGCTCTCGACGCTGTTCGGCCCGGAGCTGCGGGTGACGGACGCGCGGCTGTTCGCCGAGCTGACCGGCGACGCGTCACAGCTCGGCGGCCGATCCGTGCCGCTCTCCCGCCGCGCCCGCCGCGCCGGGGGCCGCGTCGTGATCCCCGCCCAGCCGGGCGCCACCCCTTCGGGTGCTCCCGGCGCGGCGAACTTCCCGGCGCAGGGCGCGGGTGCGCCCGGCGGAGTCGGGGGGTACGGAGCGGTGGGCGCGGGGATGTACGGCGCGGGCAATGGCGCGGCCGCGCCCGACGGGCAGGCGGGCCATGCGCTGCCCGGCGCGCAGTCGGCCGGTGCGGGTCCCGGTGGACCTGCGGGGCCCGGCAGTGCGGGCTTCGGCGGGGCCGCGGCGCAGCTCGGCGGTACGGGCGCGGCCGGGCAGCAGCCCGGCCACCCGGGCTCCGGTGGAGGCGCCCTCGCGGTGGCCCCCCACGCTCATGTCTCCCCTTCCGTGGCCGTCGCCGGGGCTGCCGCGCCGGCCGGTGCCTTCGCGCCGCCCGGGACCCCGCCCGGCTCGGCCAACGGCGCCGGGGTGCCGTTCCTCTCGGCCCTCGATCCGCGCGCCACCGCGCTCGCACTGCCCGTGCCGCGCGTCGACCCGAACGACCCCAACGCCGGTTTCCTGGCCGGTCTGATGGCTTCCGCGCCCGCCGAGCTGATCGCCGCCCTCCAGTCCGCCCCCGGCGACTCCGTCGAGCGCCGGCTGCGCGAGCTGCGCGCCCGGCTGGAGATGAACGAGCCCGCCACCGCCGCGGAGGCGCTGACGGCCCTGGAAGCGCGGCACCCGGACGACTGGCGGGTCGTCTGGTACCGCGGTATCGCCTCCCTCACCACCGGCGAAAACGAGATCGCGGCGCTCTCCTTCGACGCGATCTACGACGCGTTCCCCGGCGAGGCCGCGCCCAAGCTCGCCCTCGCGGTGTGCGCAGAGGTCCTCGGCCAGCTCGACAACGCGGCGGAGTACTACCGCCTGGTGTGGACGACCGACCCGAGTTACGTCAGCGCGGCCTTCGGCCTCGCCCGCGTCCAGCTCGCTGCGGGCGACAGGCCCGGCGCCGTACGCTCGCTGGAATCCGTGCCCGAGGCATCGATCCACTACACGGCGGCGCGGGTCGCCGCCGTGCGGGCGCGGCTGCGCAGACGCGCCGCGAGCGACCCGCTGAGCGACGATCTGATGGCCGCCGCGGCCCAGGTGGAGGCCCTGCGGAGCTTCGGCCTGGATGCCGTACGCCGCGAGCGGCTTTCCACCGAAGTCCTCGGCACCGCCCTCGACTGGGTACTCTCCGGTGGGCACGGGGCGCGCCCCGTGCGGTCCGCGCTGCTCGGCAGCCAACTGGACGAGCGCGGCCTGCGCTTCGGGCTGGAACGCTCGTACCGGGTGCTTGCCCGGCTCGCGCAGCGCGGGGATGAAAGGATCGACCTGGTGGAACGGGCCAACCGTTTCCGCCCCCGGACCTGGGTGTGATGATGTCGCAGATGCACCAGCTGTCCGCCTGCCCCTGCTGCGAGGAGCCGCTGGATACGGGTGACTTGTTCTGCGGGGCGTGCGGGTACGACCTGTCGGCCGTCCCACAGCCGCCGGACGACCACCCGACGGTGGCCATCGCGGTGGCGCCGCGCGCCGCCTCGGCGGGCAGCTCCGACGCGGGTCAGGAGCGCGGCGATCCGTCGCACGAGGCGACCGCGGCCGTGCGGTTCGACGCCCCGCCCTCCCCCGGCACCCCGGACGACGACTTCGCGCTCGCCTCTCCCGACGCCGCGCCGGCCGCCGACCCCCGGTCCCCCGAGCACGAGGCGACCCCGCCGGCCGGCACGCCCCTGGGCGGCAAGGCCTGTGTGGCCTGCCGGGCGGGCAGGATCGACGAGGACGGCTACTGCGAGAACTGCGGCCACGCCCAGCCCCGCGAGCGCGATCACATGGAGCAGGAGCTGGACGCGGTGGCGGCGGTCAGCGACCGCGGTCTGCGCCACCACCGCAACGAGGACGCGTTCGCGCTCTCGACGACGGCGCTGCCCGACGGTTCGCCCGCGGTCGTGGCGATCGTCTGCGACGGCGTGTCGTCGGCGACCCGCCCCGACGAGGCGTCGGCAGCCGCCGCGAGCACAGCCAACGAGGCCCTGCTGGAGTCCCTGCCGCGCGGCACGCACCCGCAGCAGGCGATGCACGAGGCGATCGTCGCGGCGGCCGAGTCCGTCAACTCCCTGGCCAACGAACCGGGTCAGGCCATGGAGCACGATCCGCACCGTAATTCGCCCGCCTGCACCCTGGTCGGCGCGATCGTCGCGAGAGGCCTGCTCGTCGTCGGCTGGGTCGGCGACAGCCGCGTCTACTGGGTGCCCGACGACCGCACGGCGCCGCCCGCCCGGCTCACCGAGGACGACTCCTGGGCGGCCCAGATGGTGGCGGCCGGCCTGATGAACGAGGCGGAGGCGTACGCCGACGACCGTGCCCACGCCATCACGGGATGGCTCGGCGCCGACGCGTACGAACTGGAGCCGCACACAGCTTCCTTCAAGCCGGACCGCCCCGGTGTAGTGGTGGTGTGCACCGACGGACTGTGGAACTACTCGGAGGCGGCGCAGGAAATGGCGCAGGTCGCACCGGCGGACGCCGCCGAGCGGCCGCTGCACTGCGCCCAGGTGCTGGTGGGGCACGCCCTCGACGGCGGGGGCCACGACAACGTAACAGTGGCCGTGCTGCCGTTCCGGGTACCGCCTCAAGGGGCAGGATCGGCCTACGGCACGGCGTAGGACCCCTGTTCCTTCCCGCTGCTTCACCTCTTCATCGCCTTCACCACTTGTCACGTGGAGACTTGTCACGTGGAGCCTCAAGGAGCCGATTCGATGGCCAACTTCTCCAAGTCCCGTGTGCCGCAATTCTCCGTCGAGGTCTATCAGAACGAATACCTTCCGGAGGGCGGTCGTGAGGTCAACGCGATTGTCACGGTGACCTCCACCGGCGGCGGTACGAGCGGCAGTTCACGGCTGGCCGGGGCCGGGGTCTCGCCCGCGTTCATACCCGGGCAGGCGCCTGCAGCCGCTGTTGTGATCATGGTTGACTGCTCAGGTTCGATGGACTATCCGCCGACGAAGATGCGCAACGCGCGGGACGCGACGGCCGCCGCGATCGACACCCTGCGCGACGGCGTCGCCTTCGCGGTGATCGGCGGTACGCACATCGCCAAGGAGGTCTACCCGGGCAATGGCGCTCTCGCGCTGGCGGACAGCCGCACCAGGGCCCAGGCCAAGGAGTCCCTGCGCAAGCTCAGCGCGGGCGGCGGCACGGCGATCGGCACCTGGCTCCAACTGGCGGACCGGCTGCTCGGCTCGGCCGAAGTCGCCATCAGGCACGGCATCGTGCTGACCGACGGACGCAACGAGCACGAGTCCCCGGAGGATCTGCGGGCCGCGCTCGACTCCTGCGTCGGCCGCTTCACTTGCGACGCCCGTGGCGTCGGCACGGACTGGGAGGTCAAGGAGGTCACCGGCATCGCCTCGGCGCTCCTGGGCACGGCCGACATCGTCGCCGATCCGGGCGGCCTGTCCGCCGACTTCACGCAGATGATGGAGGAGGCGATGGGCAAGGAGGTCGCGGACGTCGCACTGCGGCTGTGGACGCCCGTCGGCGTGGAGATCAAGTTCGTCAAGCAGGTCGCGCCCGCGGTCGAGGAGTTGACCGGGCGGCGCACCGAGGTGGGCCCGCGCGCCGGGGACTACCCGACGGGCTCCTGGGGCGACGAGTCCCGCGACTACCACGTGTGCGTGCAGGTGCCCGAGGCCGGCATCGGCCGGGAGATGCTGGCGGCCCGGGTCTCGCTCGTCCTGCCGACGGTGGGCGAAGGTACGCCGCAGACGCTTTCGCAGGGTCTCGTACGAGCCGTGTGGACGGACGACATGGTGGCCTCCACGTCCATCAATCCTCAGGTCGCGCACTACACGGGTCAGGCCGAACTGGCACAAGTCATCCAGCAGGGGCTGGATGCGCGCAAGTCGGGCGACTACGACGGTGCGACCGCGAAACTCGGCCGTGCGGTACAGCTGGCGGCGGCGTCGGGGAACGCGGACACCGCGAAACTGCTTTCGAAGGTGGTGGACGTCGTCGATGAGGCGACGGGTACTGTGCGACTGAAGGCGAAAGTCGCGGATGCGGACGAGATGACCCTCGAAACACGCTCCACGAAGACAGTTCGCGTCAAGAAGTAACGCAGAGCAACCCAAGAAGTAATTCAAGAAATACGTGAAGTAAGTACCGATTTACGGCCTCCGGGCCGGACTGAGAGGGGGAAGCGCCGACATGCCGACCTGCCCGAACGGACACCAGTCGGGTTCCGACGACTGGTGCGAGGTCTGCGGCCATCGCATGGCCGGCGCCGTGCCGCCGCCTCCTCCGCCCCCGCCACCCGCTCCCGGTTACGGATACCCGCCGCAGGGCCAGGACGCCTACGCACAGGGATCCGACCCCTTCGCGCGCGGTTCCGACGCCACCCAGCAGGCGGAGCTCTGCCCGCAGTGCCGCACCCCGCGTGAGGCCATGGCTCCCTACTGCGAGGAGTGCCGGTGGAACTTCCTCACCAGTACGGCGACCTCGTACACGCCGGTCGCCCCGCACAACGCGGGCCCCGGCTCAGCGCCTGCCCCCGACTCCGGCCCCGGCCCCGGTCTCAATCTGCCGCCCGGGTTCCAGTCGCCGCAGCAGGGGCCGCCGCCGACTCCTCGTGACCCGTTCGACTACCAGGGCTCACGCCCGTCGCAGATGAACCGGTCGGCGGAGCCGATCGCGCCCGAGAACCAGGGGCAGCAGGCACCGCCCCACCCCTTCCAGCAGCAGCCCGGCCCGCCGCCTCCGCCCCAGGCGTTCCAGCAGCCGGGCCCGCCCGCACCGCCCCAGGCGTTCCAGCAGCCGCAGGCGCCCCAGCGGCAGGGGAATGCCGAGGACGACTGGATGCTGCCCCCGCCGTCGCAGCAGCAGCAGGCGCAACAAGCACAGGCACAGGCCCAGGCACAGCAAGCACAACAGGCACATCAGCAGCACCAGGGGCACCAGCAGGCACCCCCGCAGCAGTACCAGCCCCCCAGCGCCGCGCCCACGAGCTGGACCGCAACGGTGGGCCCGGACCGTGACTACTTCATGGCGATGATGCGGCGCAGCGGCCCGGACGCGGCGGGGCTCAACCTGCCCGCCTACTCGCCCGAGCAGCGGCGCCCGCTCACCGGCAACCAGATCACCATCGGGCGCCGCCGCCACAGCACCGGCGAGGCCCCGGACATCGATCTGTCCGTACCGCCGGAGGACCCGGGCGTCTCGCACCAGCACGCGGTCCTGGTCCAGCAGCCCGACGGCAGCTGGGCCGTGGTCGACCAGAACTCGACCAACGGCACCACGGTCAACGGCGCGGAGGACCCCATCCAGCCCTACGTGCCGATCCCGCTCCAGGACGGCGACCGGGTCCATGTCGGCGCCTGGACGACGATCACGGTACGCCGGGCCTGAGGATCGAGGGGCCTGAGGGTCGAGAGGCCTGGCCCGAGGAGCTAGGGGCCTGGGCGGTCAGAGGTCAGCGGCCGGCCAGGGGCCAGGCGTACGGCCCCTGCGGGTCGTCAAGCCAGGCCCACTCGCTGTCCGCGGTGATCGTGACGCCGAAGCGCTCACGCTCCGGCCGCCTCTCGCGGTGCCAGAGCGCGAGCGCGTCGTGCGGGTCCAGACCGCCCGCGGTCAGGCCGAGCAGGAACCGGAAGAGCTCGTTCTCCAGCACGTGGCGCGGCAGACCGCCCGTGTTCCTCGGCAGGGGCGCCGCCGGGCCGCCGCGCAGCGGGACGAAGTACGCGGAGGTGTGCAGGAAGTGCCCCTCCGCGTGCGTGGCGTCGCGAACCTCCAGTGAGATCAGTCCGGTCGACAGCGGCGCCAGGATCCGGGCCCCCGGCCGGCACTGGGCCAGCCAGTCGCGCGGCACGGACGGCAGGGCGCACGTCGCGATGATCCGGTCGAAGGGGGCGTGGGCCGGGCAGCCGCGCGCCCCGTCTCCGGTGACCACCGCGGGGTGGCGACCGGCCGCTGTCAGATGGGTCCGCGCCGACTCGGTGATCTCCGGGTCGAGGTCGACGGTGGTCACCAGGTCGTCCCCGAGCCGGTGTGCGAGGAGGGCGGCGTTGTAGCCGGTGCCCGCGCCGATCTCCAGTACGGCGTGCCCGTCCCGTATCTCCAGCTCCGCCAGCATCCTGGCCATCAGCGAGGGCTGGCTACTGGAAGAGACCAGGTCGCCGTCGCGCATGCGAGTGGCGAGCGGCTGGTCCGCGTAGACCCCTTCCAGCCAGCGCACCCGCCGTGCCGGATCGGGGTCCTCGCCCCACAGCCGCTCGAAGCCGCCGGGCCGGCCGACGAAGTAGTACGGCACGAACAGATGCCGCGGGATCTCGGCGAAGGCCGCCCGCCAGGCGGGATCTGCCAAGGCCCCGGTCGCCTCGACCGCACGCACCAGCTCTGCGCGGGCCTCGGCATACATATCCACGTGTGCGCCCATACGCCCACTGTCGCGCAGCGGGGCGCGGGAGGCGAGTGCCGGCCATGCTCCGGCGGCCGTGGTCCTGGGGCCGAAGTCCTAGGTCGCGCAGTCTGAGACGATGGACGGGTGAACGAGATTCCGCGCGGCACGCTTCAGGAGCAGACCTTCTACGAGCAGGTCGGCGGCGAGGAGACCTTCCGGCGCCTGGTCCACCGCTTCTACCAGGGGGTCGCGGACGATCCGCTGCTGCGACCGATGTACCCGGAGGAGGATCTGGGCCCCGCCGAGGAGCGGCTGGTCCTGTTCCTGATGCAGTACTGGGGCGGCCCGCGCACCTACAGCGACGAACGCGGCCACCCCCGTCTGCGCATGCGGCACGCCCCGTTCGCGGTCGACAAGGCGGCGCACGACGCATGGCTGAAGCACATGAGGGTGGCCGTCGATGAGCTCGGCCTCTCCGAGGAGCACCGGCTCCAGCTGTGGAACTACCTGACGTACGCGGCCGCGTCGATGGTGAACACGACGGGCTGAACGCCGGCCCGTATCCGGTTGGCGCCCGCCCGGCGTGCGTTCAGTCCGTCCGGCCTGCGGCCCACCCGGCCTGCGGCCCACCCGGCCGGCGTCCCGCCCGTCCGGCATGTGAGGACGAGCCCGCCGGGCGGACCCGGCGGGGACTCAGACCGGCGCCACCGTGAGCGCGCCAAGCCCCGTCCTGCGCAGGGCAATTGACCCGTACGCCGTACGAAGCCGAAGCCAGGACCCGGCCGCGAGCAGCGTCAGCGCCTCGCCCGCGCCGGGCTCACCCAGGAGCGCGCCCGAGGCCCGTACAGGCACCGGCCGCAGGAACCCGAGCGACTGAGCCGCATGCACCGCACGCAGCGGCAGCCCGGTGCTCCCCAGGGTCCGGGACCAGATGTCGCGACCGATCCGGTCGCGCTCCTCCCGGGTCCGCCGGTCCGGCTCCAACGCCTCGTCCCGCGCCCGGAATTCAGCCACGGCGGCGGCCACCGCGCCACGCACCGCTTGGTAATCCGGCAGCCCGGGCACCTGCCGCCACCCACCGCGCGGCGGCAGCACGCCCGCCCAGGGCGGCCCGGTGACGGCGTCCGGAACGACCGCCGTCCCCGCCGACTCGTCGATTTCTTCGAGCAGTTGCCCGGCCGAGACGGTGGCGTCGAGTTCGGCGGGCATCGCCAGCCGGGCCGTACGAATGGCCAGCACCTCGAAGGACGGCGGCCGGCCGAAGACCGCCAGCGCCCCGCCGACCGCCTGGAGGCGAACCGCCGCGGCCCGGTCGTAGTGGATCAACCGCCCGAGGAACGCCGCGAGATCCGTCGCCTCGCCGGCGTCGGCGAGAGCGAGAGTCACGCGGCCGGAGTGCTGTGCCGTCATGCGGCGACAGCCCCCTCCTCAGCGTCGTCGTCCATGTACTCCCGGAGGAACGCCTTCTCCTCGGCCGTGACGCGGCGGGGCCGCGACTCGGCGAGGTTGAACGGCACGACGATCGTGGAGGCCCTTACGTACAGCGTCGTCTCGTCCTTGATCTCGTACGCGATGGTCAAGGACGCCGCGCCGATCTTCGTCACCCACGACTCGACGGTTACCGGCTCGTGCCGGTGGACCAGCGGCCGCACATAGTCGATCTCGTGCCGGGCCACCACGGACCCGCCCGTGAAGGACGCGCTGCCCTCCCCCGGCGCCAGCCGGAACATGAAGTCGATACGCGCCTCTTCCAAGTACCGCAGGAAGACCACGTTGTTGACATGCCCGAAGGCGTCCATGTCCGACCAGCGCAGGGGGCAGGAGTAGATGTGACGGCTCACGTCGGTCAGCCCCGGGTCAGCTTCTTGTAGGTCGCACGGTGCGGGCGCGTGGCGTCCGCACCGAGGCGCTCGACCTTGTTCTTCTCGTACGACTCGAAGTTGCCCTCGAACCAGTACCAGCGGGACTCGCCCTCGTAGGCCAGGATGTGCGTCGCCACCCGGTCCAGGAACCAACGGTCGTGGGAGATGACCACGGCCGCGCCCGGGAATTCGAGCAGCGCGTTCTCCAGGGAGGAGAGGGTCTCGACGTCGAGGTCGTTCGTCGGCTCGTCGAGGAGCAGCAGGTTGCCGCCCTCCTTGAGCGTCAGCGCCAGGTTCAGACGGTTGCGCTCACCACCGGACAGGACACCGGCCGGCTTCTGCTGGTCCGGGCCCTTGAAGCCGAACGCGCTGACGTACGCGCGCGACGGCATCTCGACCTGGCCGACATTGATGTAGTCCAGCTCATCCGACACGACCGCCCAGAGCGTCTTCTTGGGGTCGATGTTGGCGCGGCTCTGGTCGACGTAACTGATCTTGACCGTGTCGCCGACCTTGATCGCGCCGGAGTCCGGCGTCTCAAGGCCCTGGATCATCTTGAACAGCGTGGTCTTGCCCGCGCCGTTCGGACCGATGATGCCCACGATGCCGTTGCGCGGCAGCGTGAAGGACAGGTCGTCGATGAGGACCTTGTCGCCGAACGCCTTGGAGAGGTTCTGGACCTCTACGACGATCGAGCCCAGACGCGGGCCCGGCGGGATCTGGATCTCGTCGAAGTCCAGCTTCCGCATCTTGTCGGCCTCGGCTGCCATCTCCTCGTAGCGGGCGAGGCGTGCCTTGGACTTGACCTGACGGCCCTTGGCGTTGGAGCGGACCCACTCCAGCTCTTCCTTGAGCCGCTTCTGGCGCTTCTCGTCCTTGCGGCCCTCGACCTTGAGGCGGGTCTGCTTCTTCTCCAGGTACGTGGAGTAGTTGCCCTCGTAGGCGATGGCACGACCACGGTCGAGCTCAAGGATCCACTCGGCGACGTTGTTCAGGAAGTACCGGTCGTGAGTGACGGCGATGACGCAGCCCTTGTACTTCGAGAGGTGCTGCTCCAGCCAGTTCACCGACTCGGCGTCAAGATGGTTGGTGGGCTCGTCGAGGAGGAGCAGGTCCGGGCCCTCGATCAGCAGCTTGCAGAGCGCGACGCGGCGCTTCTCACCACCGGAGAGGTTGGTCACGGGCCAGTCGCCGGGCGGGCAGCCCAGCGCGTCCATGGCCTGCTCCAGCTGGGCGTCGAGGTCCCAGGCGTTGGCGTGGTCGAGCTCCTCCTGGAGCTTGCCCATCTCGTCGAGCAGCGCGTCGGAGTAGTCGGTCGCCATGAGCTCGGCGACCTCGTTGAAGCGGTGGAGCTTGCCCATGATCTCGGCCGCGCCGTCCTGGACGTTCTCCAGGACCGACTTGGACTCGTCGAGCTTCGGCTCCTGCATGAGGATGCCGACGGTGAATCCGGGCGAGAGGAACGCGTCACCGTTGGAGGGCTGCTCCAGCCCCGCCATGATCTTGAGCACCGTGGACTTACCGGCACCGTTGGGGCCAACCACACCGATCTTCGCACCGGGCAGGAAGCTCAACGTGACATCGTCAAGGATGACCTTGTCGCCGTGCGCCTTGCGCGTCTTGCGCATGGTGTAGATGTACTCAGCCAAGAGAAACCGTCCGGCAGATCGAGAAGGGCCTATGTTCGGCTCCGCCGCGTGAGGGCAGATACACCCATCTTGCCGCACGGCCACCCCCAGACGGAAACGGCCCCGATATACCAAGGCATATCGGCCCCATAGTGAGCACCCGGTCACGGAACGCGTCCCGGTTCACCCGCTCGGCCCTGTGCAACCCGGCGCTCGGCCCCGAGCCACCCACCGCTCTCAGCCCTGAGCCACCCGGCGCTCGGTGCCCGGCCTGGGCCGCTCGGCCTTGAGACACCCGCAGCTCGGGCCTCAGCTAGCCGCAGCTCGGCCCTGAGGTACTGCCGCTGGGCGGGTCGCCCATTCCTCGGTGGGGTCACCCCACGCTCGGTGGGGTCACCACCCCACGCTCGGCGTAGGTCGCCCACTCCCCCCGGGGCCTCTCACTCCTCAGTGAAGTCCGTCTGCTTCTTACGGAGGAAGAAGACCGCCGCCCCGCCGATCACCACGAACCCGATCGCCACTCCCGCGATCATCGGCGTGGCATTGGAGCTGCCCGTCTCGGCGAGGTCGAGGCCGACGTCACTGCCGAGCGGGGTGTCACCGGCCGTGGCGGGGCTGGGCCGGTTCTCGGGCTGGTCCATGGTGCCGGTGCCCACGGCGCCCGAGGTCTTGCAGTCCAGGACGCCCTTGAAGTTTTTCTCGAAGCCGCCGGGTCCCTCGATGGTGAAGTCGTACGCCTGGTCCTCCTGGACCGGGATGGTGACCGTCCGCGACTGGCCGGCGCCGACGGTGTGCTTGGAGCCCATCAGCTCGAAGATGTACGGCTCGTCGCCCTTGTTGGCAGCGGTGATGTCCACGCCGCTCTTGGCGCAGTTCTTCCGGGCCGTCAGCGCGGGGATCGCGCCCGCCTTCGCCCAGGTGGCAGTGGCCGCGGCGGAGACGGTCGACACGCTGGAGCCGGCCAGGATCTGGGTCTGGCTCTGGGTGGCCCCCGCGAAGGCCCTCCCGACCGGAACCGAGGTGGTGGCCTGCACGGTCAGCGAGGTCGAGCCGTCGGCCGCGTCGGCGGGGACGTCGAAGTACAGCTCGCTGCCATTGACGACGGTGGTGAGGGGCTTGCCGTTCTTGCCGACGACCTTGACGTCGGCACCGGCCGCGTCGGCGGGCGGGGTCACGGTGACACGGCCCGCGCCGGTACGGACCTTGACGGGCCCGACCTTCTCCCCGGGCTTGCCGGAGACCGCGTTCGGCTCCAGGGTCAGCGACGCCCTGGGCTCGGAGCCGCCGCGCGCGCCGCGCTCCAGGAAGTCGGCGAGCTTCTCGGCCCTGGGGTCGAGCGCGTCGACCTTGACGTGGTCGGAGTAGCGCCAGATCGCGACCTGGGTGCCGGCCGCGGCGGTCTGCTCGGTGAGCGAGGCGACCCCGGCCTTCTCGGCCAGCGCGCTCAGGTCGTCCACCTGGGGATAGGAGTGGTCCAGAATCCAGCGAATCTTGCCGGCGTCGCGGTTGCTGCCGAGCGACGTCTGGTCCCAGGAACTCTCCAGGTACTTCGCCTGCTCCTGGGTCGCGCGGTGGATGTCGACGCAGTACGTCTTGAGCTTGCCGCCGCCGTCGACGGTCATCTCGAAGAGGCCGGCAGGTATCTGCTGATCCTTGCCACCGGTACGTATGACGGCCTTGTCGTAGGTCTTCAGACCGTCGAGGGTGGCCACCGCGCCGCCCTGGTGCTGTGGAGTCTCGTCCGCGGCGGCGGGCCCCGCGGTGACCATCGCACCCGCCGCGACGAGGCCCGTGGCCACGAGCGCGGCGGCCAGACGGGCGGAGCTCCGCCTCCGTACAGAAAGCGCAGAAAACACAGAATTCCCCTTCGGGCGAGGCTCTTTCGCATGGTGGTGCGAGTGTGGGGAGTGCCTCGCCGGCAGACTCAAGTGCCCCGTGAGTATCCGGGAATCCTAAGGACGCGCAGATCGACAGCCCCCTGTCATGCCGTCACATGGCCATTCCGAATCGGAATCGTTATCGCCGCACCCCCTCTGAGCTGGGGATGTCGATAAATCTCTGTTCGAATAAGCCACATTGCGGCGGCATCGCACCTGCCCCGCCAAGGGCGTTGGCATCGCACGGATCCCTGAACCACCCACACCACCCGCCCCACGCACCGCCGCACTTCCCGCCCCACGCGCGCCCGAACTCCCCACCTCACGCATCCCCGAACCCCTGAGTTCCCTTCCCCTCGGAACCTCAGGACACCGGCGTCTTCGCACGCTCCGCCAGCAGCGGATCCCCCTTCACCACGCGTCTGAAGGCCGATGTCCCGCGTGTGATGTCGTGCCCGACCGACAGCGCGTCGATGTCCGCGGAGAACCTGCGCTGCCCGTCCCGCTCCTCGTCGCGCACCCTCAACCTGCCGTACACCAGCAGCGGTTCACCGACCGAGACCGAACCGGCCAGGTTCATCGCGAGTGAGCGGCGCGCCCACACGGTGTAGAAGCTGGAGTGCCCGTCCGACCAACTCTCCTTCTGGCGGTCCCAGTACCGCGGTGTCACGGCGAGCCGGAACCTGGCCACCCCGCCCGCCGCCGAATCCCGGTAGTCCACGCTCGTCGCGGCGTTGCCCACCATCGTCACCCAGGTCTCACTCATGCCAACCGCCCCCGTCCGTCATCAGCGAACCCTCATCCGTCATGAGTCATGAGTCGTCGCCGGTGCTCTGTCGCGCTTCGTTCCGTTCAGTTCCGTTCTCATGCTGGACCGGACGGCGCGAGCCTGCCGAAGCCTGTGGACTATCAGCCGGTTGTGGACAACCCGGTCACCGCCACGTACTGCTCGCGCACCTCGCGGTAGCGCAGCAGCTCCGCCGAGACCGGGTCGAGCACCCGCGCCCGCCCGCTCCCGGCCGCCGCGTCGCGCAGCCTTCGCTCGGCCTCCTGTCCGTACCGGCGCGCCGGCCCTCTGGCCGCCGCCCCGCACGACCACTCCACGACGGGCCCGCCGACGACCCCGGCCAGCATGACCAGGAAGGGCGGCAGCAGGCCGGGCTCCAGGGCGCCGACGATCTGGCCCACCAGCCACAGTCCGCCGTAGATCTGAAGCAGCGTCATCGACGCCTGAGCCAGCACCGCGGCGGGCCACCAGCCCGGCCGGGGCGGCCTGCCGTGCGGCACCCCGGCCGTCACAGCCAGCGCGTCCAGCTCCTCGGGCAGCCCGACGGCGCCGCGCACCGCAGACTCCCGTACTGCCTGCGCCCACGGCGCGGGCAGCCCTGCCGCCGCTTCGTCAGCCACCGTGCGGACGGCCTGCTCGACGCGCTGCCTGGCGGTGACCTCTTCCTCCTCCGCGGCCTCGCCGGACGCGGATTCCGTACTGCTCATCGGGTCGCGCCTGGCCTCGTACCAGCGCAACAGCCGCAGCCAGGGCGTCCCGCACGCCCGCCCGGCGTTCCTGCGCCACTCGCGCTCCGCCGCCTCACCCACGGCCGCCGCGCCCACCGCCTCCGCGAGCCGGTCGGTGAAGTCCTCGCGCGCCCTCTCCCCCAGCTCCGGCCGCTGCCCGTCGGCCACATAGACGGGACGCAGCCCGGCCGCCGCCGCGTCCACATCTGCGGACATACGGCGCCCTGCGGCCCCCCGCTCCTGCACGAACTGCCCCAGCATCTCGCGCAGTTCACCGACGCCCTCACCGGTCAGGGCCGACAGCGACAGCACCGTGGCGCCGGGCTCACCGTGTTCGCCGAGTGCCATGCCGTCCTCGTCGAGGAGCCTGCGCAGATCGTCGAGCACCTGGTCGGCGGCGTCACCCGGCAGCCGGTCCACCTGGTTGAGCACCACGAAGGTGATCTCCGCGTGGCCGGCCAGTGGCCGCAGATATCGCTCGTGCAGCACCGCGTCCGCGTACTTCTCCGGGTCGACGACCCAGATCACCGCGTCGACCAGTTTGAGCACCCGGTCGACCTGGTCCCGGTGTGCGGTCATCGCCGAATCGTGGTCGGGCAGGTCGACGAGGACCAGCCCGCGCATCGCCTCGTCGGGCTCACCCAGCTTCAGGGGCCTGCGGCGCAGCCGCCCCGGGATACCCAGCCGGTCGAGCAGCCCGGCCGCGCCGTCCGTCCAACTGCACGCGATGGGCGCCGAGGTCGTCGGCCGGCGCAGCCCCGTATCGGAGATGGCCACCCCGGCGAGGTTGTTGAAGAGCGTCGACTTGCCGCTGCCGGTGGCGCCGGCGATGGCGACGACCGTGTGCTGGGCGGACAGCCCCTGCCGGGCCGCCGCCTCGTCGAGTACGCGCCCCGCCTCGGCGAGGGTCCTGCCGTCGAGGCGGGTACGGGAGAGGCCCACCAGTTCGCGCAGCGCGTCGAGCCGTCCACGCAGCTCACGGCTGTACGTGCCGCCGCGCGGGAGGCCGTCGTACGGCTCGTCCACAGGGCGCACGGCTTCGTCCTGCGCGCCGGTGGCTTCCGCCGTGCGCCCGGCGGACCGACGGGCGATCAGCCCGTCGTCCCAACGCCCCGCGCCACGCCCCTCCGCACGATCCGCACGATCCGCACGATCCATCCGGTCCGCACCATCCGCACCATCCGCACGACCCACCCGGTCCGTCCGGTCTGTTCGGTCTGTTCGGTCCGTTCGGTCCGTTCGGTCCGTTCGGTCCGTTCGGTCTGTCTGATCACTGACCACCTCGGTCATACGGATCACTTCTCCTTCTGCAGTAGGGAAAGCGCGGCGATCAGGGCGGCCTGCGGCTCCGGGGTCACTTCGAGGGCGTCGAGCGGTGCGAGCCGCCGGTCGCGTTCGGCGTTGAGTACGCGGTCGATGCACGCGGTGAGCAGTTCCTCGCCCTTGTCGCGCAGCCGCAGCGCGGCGATCACCCCGATCCGCTCGGCCAGCCGCTCCCCCGCGCCGCGCGCCCGGCGCCCGCCCAGCAGCGCGGCCGAGAGCAGGGCCGCCACGGCCTCGGGGTCCGGAGCGGCCGACCGGTCCAGGTCCCGAGACTCCTCCTCGGCGAGTTCCTCCAGTACCCGGCGCCAGCGCCGCGCGGCCATCCCGATACGCTCGCCCGCCTCCCGGTCCGGCACATTCAGCGCCACGGCGCCCGCGGCGGGCTCACGCCGCCACACCTCGCCCACGTGCTCATCGGCGGCGGCCACGGCGCACTGCAGCAGCGCGGTGAGGCTCTCGACGAGCGAGTCGAGAAGTTCACCCGCGCTGCTGTCCAGCGGATGGCCGCGCCAACGAGTGAGCGCGTCGCCGGAGAGCACCGCACCGCGCTGGAGCCGTCGGCGTACCCGCGCGCCCTCCTTCTCGTACGCGTTCTCGACCGCCGTCGTGAGCCGTACGGCTGCCGCGTACTGTGCGGCGACCGCCCCGGCGAGTTCGGGCATCCGGGCGTCCAGCGAGTCGATGACCCCGGTCGCGGTGCGGCTCATGGCTTGTTGCCTGGCCGCCGGGTCCTGCGCCCGGTGGGTCAGCCAGGACCGCAGCGGCGCCACTGCGGTGGAGGGCAGCAGCCCGGTGCCGCCGCCCGCCGATTCGGGCAGCTCGGGGATGGTGAACCGCGGCACCTCCCCGAGCCCCGCCTTGGCCAGCAGCGCGCCGTACTGGCGTGACACCTCGGCAATGACCTGGTGGGGCACCCGATCGAGGACGGTGACGAGGGTGGCGTCGTACTCCTTGGCGGTACGCAGCAGATGCCACGGCACAGCGTCGGCGTACCGTGAGGCGGTCGTCACCATCACCCACACATCGGCGGCGCAGATGAGTTCGGCGGCCAGTACCCGATTGCCCCCGACCAGCGAATCGATGTCGGGCGCGTCGAGCAGTGCGAGCCCGCGCGGCAGGGTCTCCGCGGTCTCCACCCGCAGCGCGTTGCCGTCTTCCTCGGCCTGCCCCCCCTCTGCGGCCGCGTCCTCCTGCAGCGACTGCGGCTGCCACACGCGCGTGAGCTGCGGCAGTACGCGCAGCCCCGCGAACCAATGGTGGTCGTCGGGGTGGCACACCAGCACGGGCGTCCGCGTGGTGGGCCGCAGCACCCCGGCCGCGCTGACCCGCCTCCCCACAAGGGAGTTGACGAGCGTCGACTTGCCCGCTCCGGTGGATCCGCCGATGACGACGAGCAATGGCGCTTCAGGCTGTCTCAGCCGGGGCACCAAATAGTCGTCGAGCTGCGCAAGCAACTCGACCTGTGTCTGCCGTGCGCGCGGAGCCCCCGGAAGAGGGAGCGGAAGGCGCACGGCGGCGACACGGTCGCGCAGGGCGGAAAGTGCGTCGATCAACTGAGGCCGTGCGTCCAAGGTCACCACATGCGAAGAATGCCCAATTTTAGTTGGTTTTTGAAGCCTATGGGCCCTCTGCGCGCCGATTGGGACACAGGGACAGACGGGACGAGTGGGGCGCAGGCATAACGAGTGCACAACACCCGGGGCGCGAGAGGCCAAAAGCGCTGCGGGATTCGCACTCGCCTGCGATTATCGGGGTCGCTTCACCGAACCTCCACATCGTGCCACGCAGGCGAAGCAACCGGGCCAAGGCGATCGGAGCCCTATCCTTGACCCCGGCAAGGTCAAGGTCCCACCCAGTCGGGGCCCCAGGCCACCGAGGCCACGATCCGGCCCCCGTAGCTCAGTGGATAGAGCAGGCGCCTTCTAAGCGCTTGGCCGCAGGTTCGAGTCCTGCCGGGGGCACACATTCCTCGCACCATCAGCCCTCCCTTCGAGAGGGCTTTTTTGCTGGTCAGGGCGGGTATGCCACCCGACGCCCGAACGCCAGACTGCGCCCCCGTGATCGCGGGGGCGCTCCGGCTGTGTCCGACTGTCACCGGGTTTCTGCGGGTGGCCGGGTCGATTGCGGGTCGAAGTTTCACCGGCGGTCCTACTCATCCGCCGACGGGTGCCGTACCTCCTCCTCGTCCTCGATGCGCTTCTGGAGATCCTTGGTCTGCCCCGAGATACACCGGGCGTAGGTGGACAGCAGCACCGGCACGCTGTTGCCTGCCCACTCAGCGACCTGCGCCGGCGGAACGCCGTTGTTGAGCCACTTCGTCAGGCAGGTGTGTCGCAAGTCGTAAACGCGTCGCCCCAGCGGTGAGGCGTACTCGTGTGGAGCAAGGCACTTAAGCCGGGCGGTGCGCCACGCCCGACGGATGACCGACCCAGCGAGCATCTCGCCCTTCTCTCCGGGGAACAGCAGGTCGTCCGGCTTGAGGTCCGCCTCCGCAACGTGCTCGCGGAGAATCTTCGTCAGAGCCGGGCGCAACGGCACCGGGCGCGTGTCCTCGACGGCCCGCCCCTTCAAGCCCCGCTTCTCGTGCACGCCACCGGCGTCGGTCCACTGCTTCCCGACCTCCGGCTGAGCGGAGTGGAGCAGCAGCTCGCCCCACTGGTCGGCGTCTGCTTCCCCAGGAAGGTGCACGTCCTGCACACGCAGCGCCACGGCTTCCTCTGGGCGAGGCCCGGCGTAGTAGATCGTGGCGAAGAAGGCGTGCAGCCGATGGCCACCACGGGGGCGGTGCCATACCCACCGGAGCAGGGCCCCAGCCTGCTCCGGGTTGAGCAGCGACCTCTTGTCGACGGCAAGTGACGTCTTCGGAGCGGTTCCCTTGCCCTTGGGGAGAGGGTTCGCACGCAGCACCTGACGCTTTACCGCGTACTCCAAAACCACGTTCATGATCCGGCGATACCTCTTGACCGACGATGCTGCCGATGCCGAGCCATCCAGCTTCGTGGACAGCGCATGGACGACGTCGTCCACCTTGGCCGGGTCCTCCCAGGCCGCCATGCTGAGCGAGTTGCGCTCAATCCACTTGAGGACGGCCGCGACTTCGGGTGGCGCGTCACTGCGGCGCTTGGTGTTGAAGGCCCACTCCCGCAGCGCCGTGCGTACATCCTCGGGCTTGAAGTCGCTCGGCTCGGAGCGCAGCAGAGCGACGGTCGCTGTCATGAGCGCCTTGGCGGTGTTCTTCCGACTGTTCCCGGCGGTGCGACGCCACTGCATGTCACAGAACTGGACAGCGAAGTCGTACCAGGTGACTGCGCTCGCGCCAGAACGGTACGCAACCGGCAATGCGGTCGCGCAATCGAACGCCTCACCTCGGCGGGTGGCGCTGACGAGATCGGAGCGGAATGCATCGGCGAGAGCGTAGGTGTCGAACGGCCGACGCTTCCGCGCGCCATCGACGGCCCACCGCACGATGTACGTGGTCTTCCGCTGCCCTCGATAAGTCATGATCTTGTGCACTCTGACGTTGTATGTCGTGTCCATCAGGCAGCGTCCTCAAGGTCGTTGAGCCAGTTCTCCAAGTCCGTGCGGCGGACGCGGATGTCGCCGTTCGGGAGCTTGATGCAGCGGGGAGCGCGGTTCTTGGCGCGCCAGTCGTAGAAGGTCGAACGGGAGATCTGGAGTTCTTCACAGACCTCGGGGAGCTTGAGCATCTGGGGGCGTGCCACGGCTTCGACTCCTTGGGAAGGGTGACGGGATCTTCGAGCTGTGGACTGTGCGAGAGGCCGTGTCTGTCCGAGGTGCGGATTTCTGCGTCATTGCGTCATGCGCGTCATTCAGGCCCCTGACCTGCTCTTTTGCGTGACGCAGTGGTGGGAGCTGCGTCATTGGTGCGTCATGGGCTGCGTCATCCGTGACGTAGCCCATGACGCAGATGACGCAGGATGACGCAGAGTTCGTCGTCTGCGTCATGCCTGTTGCCGCAGGTCAGATGCCGTTTTCGGGCTTGCATGACGCAGATGACGCAGGGTTTTCCTCTTAGGACAAAAGAGGGGGTGGTGTCTGGTGTGGTGCGCTGCTTCTTCAAGCGCGATGAAGGAGCCGCTGCGCGGCGCGACCTTGGGGCGGCGTTCCGCCGAACAGCAAGAGGAGCACCCGCGTCCGTGGTGCGGGAGCGGGGTGCTCCTCTTGCTTGTCCGGGTGAACTGGGTGGGTCAGAACGCCCGCTCTTGCTCGTGCGGGGGCGGAGTGGCCGGGCGGGTCATTTCGAGGTACCGGCCCTCGCTGGTGCGGCCGGTGTCGATGAGGACACCGCGTGCGGCAAGGGTGGGTTGGAGGCGCTTGAGGCGGTCGGAGAGGACTTTGCCGGTGGTGGGCCAGCCCTTGGGCAGCGGACGGAAGTCGTCGCCGCTGTGGAGCACGCTCAGGCAGTGCAGCCACTCGGTGGACGTCATTCGCTGCGCGGCGCCCGGGTCGATGGTGTCGGCGTGCCTGAGGACGGTCTGCGCCAGGAGATCACCCTCGATCACGTCGTCGTTGAGGTCGTCGAGACTGGCCCGGTAGGCGGGCAGGGCCCCGAGGCCGGTCGCCGTGTCGAACTGCGCGCACAGGTGCGCGAAGTCCGCCATCCGCAGATCGGTGGGCGTCTCTGCGTCGGCTGCACGGACCTTGACCGTAAAGTCCAGGAGCGACCCGAGCACGACCGGCAGCGCTTCCGCGTATTCCGCCCACAGTTCGGCTTCCGTGCGCCGGATGCGGGGCCGCTCCAGTCGCAGGGGCATGAGGCGTTCGGCGAGGTCGGGCCGGATGACGCCGACGTCGATGCCGGTCATGAGCAGGGGGCGGCGGTAGCCGACGCGGAAGACGTCACCGTCGGTGAACAGGGCGCGCTTGACGTTCTCCGCTCCGGTCACGATGCAGCACATGGCGTCGGACAGGTCCGGGGTCATGTGGCTCAGGTTGTCCAGCGCCGTGACCCACCCGGCCGCAACGGCTGCGATGAGGTTCTCTTCATCCTTCGGAGCGCGCCGCAGGTCCCCGCCCATGCCTTCAATGATCCGCACCAGCATCCGCCCGGCGGTGGACTTGCCCGCCCCCTGCGGCCCGGTGAGGAACGGCGCGGGGACCGGCACCGACGGCCCGAGGCAGCCGATCAGCCAGGCGATAGCCAGGCACTCGGTCTCGGCGTTGGCGAAGTTGCACAGCCTCAGCAGGAGGTCGATGCCCTTGCCGTCGGTGTCCTTGACCGGCAACGGCAGTTCCCCGGTGAGCTGGGTACGCCGCCAGCACACTTCCTGCGGGTCGGGGATGAGGACGTCCCACCCGGTGGGGTGAATGCGCACGGACTGCCCGTCATCACGCCCCAGGTCCAGCCACGTCGCCCCGTCGAATCCGGGGGCGACGCGGATGTTCACGGGCTGCGTGGCCTCATACAGCGCGAGCGCCTCAATCAGGTCCAACGCCTCTTTGAGCGCGGACCCGTTGAACACACCGCGCCCGTCCCGAAACAGGCCGACCATGAGTTCCTGGCGGTGGCTGCCCGTGGTGCCCTGCGAGCGGATCGGTCGGGCCACCGGGTGGCCGTTCCGCTGCGCGTACACGGTCCCCTCGGCGGTGCGGAAGTATCGGAAATTGGCCTGCGCGTAGTCGGTGATAACCGCGCGGGCGGGGTTCTTCTCGTCGTCGGCCATGTCACAGTCCCAACCGGGTGCGGGCGTTGGTCCACGCGTCGGTGCAGTGCCGGGCAGATTCCCCCTTGGCCTGCGCCGCGATGAACAGCCGCACTACGTGAGTGTCGGTGAGGCAGCCACACCGGCCGTGCGCGGACAGCACAGCAAGGAACGTCCGGTAGACCGTGGCGTGCACCGCGCTGTGCGCGTCGCTGATGCGCTGCTCGGCCATGGCGATGCCACGCTCCAGATAGGCGGGCGTGCGGTGGGGGCACTGCCCGCCGCCGACCGGCGCGGGCACGGTGACGGCCCTTTGTGCCGGCCGAATCGTGGGCTGCTTCACGACCAGCGCGCGCACGGCATCCGGCAAGGCCGTCATGGTGCCAGTGCCCCGGCTCAGCCACCGGGCGTACTGCATGGACGACTTGACGTCCACGCCGGGCCGTACGGCGTTGGCGGACTGCATGGCGCCCTGGTAGAGCCAGTGCTCACCCCTGGTGGTGCGCACGATCCGGGTGGCGGGCAGGGTCTGACGCGCCCACGCGATGGCTTCCGCACTGTCGAGGTCGACCACGGTCAGCCCAGCGCCGCCGGGGTGGTAGGCCACTGCCTTTGCCTCGCGCCAGACCGGAGCCCACAGCGGGGAGGTGAGGACGCTGGTGTTGGTCGTGGCAGCGGCCCAGCCGTGGCAGACGGCCGGGCACTGGCAGGGCCCCGCGGCTTTCATGTGCGGGCGCCCACCGCAGGCGCCGCCAGCGCAGGTGCGGCAGTTGCCGAACGGCACCTTGCCTTCCCGCAGGGGCAGCACCGGGACACCGGCCGCAGCCAGGTCCATGGCGGTCCATAGGAGTTCGGGCATGGCGGACGGTAACGGCCGGTTGGCCGCTCGCCCAATGAGGGTCGGTTGAGTCATGCTGGAGACCTCCACAGGTCTGTTGGTGACAGGTGGGCGACGGCGGCCCCGGTTCTTTGGCGAGATGCGGGGGCCGCCGTCGGCGTAGCTAGGCGCAGGTGCAGTCGGGGTGTTCGCTGGAGCCGTTGGCTCCGCACCCGCAGCAGTGCGGGTAGAAGTACGGGTCACTGTCGTCGGAGGGCTCGCACAGCTCGCAGCCCTCGTAGTCGTCGTCCATGGCTCAGTGCTCCTTGGTGGTGTCGATGGTGGGGAGTTCGGGCAGGCCCGCGCTCTGGAGGGCCTGCGGGTTGAAGCCAGGCAAAGTCGCGCGGGTGATGAGCGCGGTGGCCAGCTGCTCGGCATAGGCCGCACCGGAGCGGGCGACTTCGATCTGTGCCCCGGCGCGGAGGGCTTCGACGCGTTCGATGTGGCCGTGTTCCTCGCGCCGTTCGCTCAGGTGCTGGTGGTGCGCGACGTTGGCGCGGCGGTCGGTGCGCCAGTGCCGGGCGGCCATGCCGTAGGCGAGGGTGGTGGCCAGCGCCCACAGCAGCAACGGCAACGAGATCCCATCGGCGTATCCGGCGATGCCGGACAGGGCGAGGCTCCCGGAGATGGCGTACCCGGTGGCGGCCAGTGGGGCGTTGCCGGTGCGGGAGAGGGAAGCGCCGGCCGCAGCAGCCCCGGCGGCGAGGACGACCATCAACGCGGCGTTGCCGAAGCTGTGTTCGGCGCCGTTGGCGTTCCAGATCCTGCCGAGGATGAGCACGGTCGTGGTGGCCACGGCCGGGGCCGCTTTGGGGGCGGCGAGGGTGAGCCAGTGGCGGGCGACGATCGGTTCGTTCATCACGGGGCTCTCCTCTACATCTCGGGGATGGCGTTGATCAGGGCGGTGGTGAGCTCGTTCACCGGACCGGCCGCGCCGGTCGAGGCGAGGAAGAAGCCGAACATCACGGCGATGAACGCCGACCCGAAGCCGAGGGACTTGCCGCGCAGCAGGAAGAACAGGACCAGTCCGAACAGGGCCACGAGCGAGACGGTGACGGCCATGGGGCTATCCCTTCGAGGTGGGCTTGAAGGCGGGCTTCTTGGGGGTGTTGGTGCCGTCGCGGTAGAGGCGCAGCCAGATGTTGTAGAGGTGGCGGCCGACGCGTATGCGCTTACGTTCGCCTCGGCAGCGGCGGCAGGTCTTGCCGGGGCGGAGCTGTCCGCGCCGGTTCTTCTTGAGCGCGTAGCCGAAGCCCTTGCACTTGCGGCAGTCCCCGAACGGCGACGACGCACACAAGCTGACGTAACCGAGAGTGATGATGAGTAGGCAGGCGATAGCGAGGAGGGCAGGGGGCATGGAGGGCCTCCGGGGCCGGGTTTCAGGGGTTTGTGCAGGTGGGCCGCTATGCGCTAGCGGGCTGATCAGGGCCCATGTGGGCCGCTATCGGGGCTGCTATCGATAGCGGGTGCGTGCGCTATCGATAGCAGCCCCGGGCGGTCAGCTCACGTCCCGGTTTCGGTTACGCTCCGCTACCGTGTTGGTGATGTCGTCGCGCTTGATTCCGCGCTTGTTGACGAACTTTCCGTCGATGCGGCGCCCGATCTGCCCGGCGGCGATGCCGTAGGGCTTGAGGGCCGCGGTCAGGTGCGCGGTCTGCTCTTCGCTGCCCATGCGGGCCCAGTCGCCGTAACGCTCGGGCCGCAGATCGGCCAGCCGCTCCACGACCGTCTCGTTCCACACCTTGGCCTCATCCGTGGGCACGACGGCGAGGATGTCGGCCAGCAGGGTGTCACTGGCCTTCTCCTTCTTCGGCGCGTCCGGGTCGGGCAGCGTGCCGGCCGCCTTCCGGGCGGCCTTGGCGCGCTCGCAGATCGTGTCTGCGGTGGCGTTGTCGATGTAGTACGAGCGGACGATCTGCGGGTTCGGCCCGGCCCCGACCAGGTAGCCGATGCCCAGGTCCTCGGCGGTGAACGAGGTGGCGCGGATGCCGTTTTTGTACATCGAGGTCCCGAGCACCATGTCGTTCTCGGGCTGGCCCATGACCTGAAGGCAGAAGCGGATGCCGACGTTGGCGCTGATTGCCTTGGGCAGGCTGTCGGCGTCCGGGCGCTGCGTGCCGAGCAGCAGGATCACCCCAAGTGCCCGGCCCCGCTTGATGATGGCGGTCGCCAGCTCAGCGGCTTTCTTGCCGAGCCGCTCGTGGGTGAACACTTCCTGGCACTCGTCGATGGACATCACCAGCGGGTGCAGACCCAGTGACTTCTTCGCCGCCAGGGCCGGGGTGACCTTGTTCTCCGGGCAGATGTCCTTGGGCAGTTTGTTGATCACTCGTGCCCGGCGGTCGAGTTCCCGGTAGACGTACTCCATGGCGTCCACGCAGCCCTCGACCGTGGCGTCATCCCCGGGACCGGAGCCGTAGGAGTGGGAGATGGGCTGGAAGGAGGAGAAGTCGCCGGTGCCCTTGAACTCCCAGGTGTGCAGCTCAGCGGTCGGGTCCATCGCTGCGGCGAGCAGCAGGATGCGCAGCGCGAATGTCTTGCCGCGGCCCGGCATGGCGCCGGTCAGGAAGTTCGCGTACATGAGGTCGAAGGCGACCTGTCGGCCGCGCGGATCGGTGCCGTACGGCACCGGCTTGAACAGCGAGGTGGTACCGGTCTTGAGCAGTGGCCACGACGGCTGGGGGGCGCGGGCCATGTCCTGATCCCCCACCCACAGCATCACCCGCCCCGGGTGCTCCCCGGGTACGGGCTCGGGCCAGACACAGCCCAGCGACTTGCGCAGACCCGACGCGAGGCGCTCGCGGCGGTCCAGCACGTCGGAGACGGTCACCCCGTACGGGACATCGATATCGGCGCGCCAGCCCTTGCCATCACGCTGGATCGGGGCCTTGAACTCAATGCCCGCCTTGCCCTTGGCAGCCTGCTTGTTGATCTCCGCAATACCCAGGGCGGCGAACGCACGGGCCACAATGTCCGAGGTCAGGCGCTGCACCTGCGGCAGATCCACCGCACGCACGATGACCGGCGCATCCTCCGGCCGCCCGACATGCCCCAACGCCAGCAGCAGCGCCGTGACCGACACCATCTGAAGCCAGCCCGGGGCCAGCACATACAGGGCGAGCGCGGCGCCCATGCCGATCAGCGAGGCCAGGACCGCGACCAGCGTCCGCAACCGCACCCGCGCATCACGCTGACGCGACAGCTTCAAATAGGTGGCGGCGTCTTCCTTCTCCACCATCGCGCGGCGGACCGGCTCACCCTCCTTGTCGGACACCCACCGCAGCGCGCCACCGGTGAACTTCGCGGCCCCGCGCGGCGACAGCAGCGCAAGACGCGCGGCGTAGACCGGGGAGCGGACCGCGTGATACCCGGCCTTGTGGCCGTAGTGCCCGGCCACCCAACCCGTAGCGGCCTTCAGCTCTGCTGCCGACTTGAGCCACATCGGGACCACCGGGCGCCGCTTGGCACCCCTGAGCCGGTCCATGAACCCGAGCCCCGCCGGGGCCGATCCATCCACCAGCACCCGAGCGGCCGGGGCAGTCGGCTCGACCGCTCCGGTCCGGGCTGAGCGCGCCTTGTCGAGGTCGACCACATCCGCCCCGCCATCGGTCCCGGGGTCGGTGGCCATGTCGGCTTCGAGCCGGTTGAACAGTTCGTTCTCGTCGTCGTGATTCACTGCTGATTCCTTCCGAAATGGAGGGGTGAGCGGGCCCGGCCGACGCTGTAGGAGGTGGACGGTCGGGCCCGTGCAGAACAAGGTTCAGTGCCGAAGGGGGCACCAACTATCCGGACTTTCGGATAGTCGTGGCCCACGGTTGACAGGGCGTCAGGCGGCGGTGCGGGTGAGCTGGCTGGCGAGGTGTTCGGCGCGGTACGCCTCTTTCTCCTCAGCCCGCAGCCGCCGGGCGCTCTCGCGGTCCTCACGGCGCGACTGCGGCTCGATGCCGAACCCGTCGCGCAAGTCGCGGATCATCCGCTCCCGGACGCCGGGACGGCTGTACTGCATGGCGTGCGTCAGCTCGTGCACGAGCGTCACCGCAACGTCATCGGCGGTGCGGTGCTGGTGAGCGTTGAGCAGAAGCAGAACGCCCCCGTCCGGCAGAGCCACCGCCCGGCCAGCCGCCCCACGGGCGTGCCGGTTCGCGTCGGCCAGAGCACGGGCCCGGACGCGGTCATCGACGTCTCCGACCAGGGCCGTTTCCGCCGAAGTAGCCAGCTCAGCCAAACCCCGAGGGGTAGTGACGGTGACCTGTACGCGGGGCATGCGCCCGGGGACGGACCGCTCAACGATGCGGGCGGCAAGCGGGGCGAGGTACTTGGCCTCGCGCACGATGTCGCGGCGGCCGAACAGCTTGTGCGGAGCAACAGTGATCTTCACAGCGAATCTCCTTCGAGGATCGGCACGTTCAGGCAGCGCACTGTTCGTCGGGGTAGGCGCAGGTCACGCACATGCCGAGCGAGGTCGGGATGCAGTACCCGGCATCGGTGCGGCACTCGGGGCAGGTGCGGCGGGCGCACATCGCCTTGGCGAGCGCACCCCACTTCGCCGGGGTCATCGGACGGACCGGCTTAGCAAGGTCGATGCGGTAGAGGTAGGCGATCAGGGGCGGGCGCTTGCGCCGGGGGCGTTCCAGTTGGGCGACCACCGGATGTCCGCCCGGCCGCAGTTGCCGCGCGCGGAGCTGGCGGTAGGTGGCCAGGCCGTCCGGGGCAAGGTCCCAGCGATAGATGGGGAGGCCGGACGGTTCCCAGCGGCTCATGAGGTGGCGCTGCCGACCGCGTGCAGATGCGGGGCCTGGTCGGCATCGCGCAGATCCTGATACCGGCCGGAGACCCAGCCGATCGACCAGCCGGTCAGCTCGACCGCCGCCCGTACCGGAAGACCGGCGCTGACAGCGGCCCGTACGATCTCCCGTGCCCGCTCCTCTGGGAGCCTCTCGGTGGCGGGTCCGGCGGACAGCAGGGCGTCGCGTTCACGCTCACGCTGCTGCTGTTCACGCTCGCGTTCACGGTGTTCACGCGCCGCCCGCTCCCGGCCCTCAGCTTCGGCGCGCTCAGCAGCCTCGCGCTCGATGCGTTCACGGTCGCGCTGTTGCTGTTCACGCTCCTGTTCACGGCGTTCACGCTCCGCCCGGGCAGCACGCTCTTGCGCTTCGGTGCGCCCGCGCTCGGCCTGCTGTGCCCGCTCTTCACGTTCGGCCTGCTCGCGGACCAGACGCGCTTCGTGCTCGCGCTGTTCACGCACCAGCCGCGCCTGATGCTCGCGTTCATCCCGAACGCGCTGGGTGGCAGTTTCGGTCCGCTGGGCAGTGGCTTGCTCGCGCTCGGCTCGCTCCGTGCGTTCCTTGGCGTGCAGGGCGGCCACCGCAGCGGCGATAGCGCGCCGGTAGGCCAAGCCGCTCTCCGCCGTGACGATGAGCAGTAGCGGTGAAACGGAGTGGACGGCGACCCCGACCAGGTCTTTTCGGAGTGCAGAGTCGGCCACGTTCAGTGCCAGGGTCATGGCGCCGGTCATCCACCGCAGGGCGGTGGGCCAGCGTCCGCCCTGCCCGCCCAACCCCGCCAGCACGGCATCGAGGCGGACCACGATCACGACCGCCGCATCGACCACCAGGGGCAGGATCGGCGCGGTCCAGTCCCAGTCATCGGGGGTGTGGGCGGCCATAAGCGGGGTGACGGTGAGGATCGAGTAGAGCATCGCTCCACCGACGATCAACCACGTCCCGACCGACAAAGCGCGCTCTGCTGAACGGATCTGAACACTGTTCACGACCCGACCACCGCCCCCGAAGCAACGGCGTCAAGAGCCGGGATCTCGGCGTAGCCGGTCAGGCGCAACCGGGCACCGGCAAAGGAAGCTTCGGCCTGCAACACCCTCGTTCGGCCCTTCCCCTGAACGCGGTGGACGACGCTTTCGGACGCGATGCTCAAGGCATCCCGCCATGCCTCGAACCCGCTCAGATCGTCGTGGAACGACATCTCCAGCTGGTCCGGGTAGAGCGTGGACACCGACAGATACGCAGCCGGAAGGTGCGGGTACTCCGCACCGAACAGACGCAAGAGCAGCAGCGGACCGTTCAGGTCCTGCAAGGTCTGCGCGCTCATGCCGCACCACCGCTCTGGGCCACCGCGGCACGGTTGGTCAGGTCCCGACGTGCGGCCAGCACCCGGTGACGGGCCCGGCGGATCCGCCGGGCGTCCAGCTCGCTGGCCGGCCGGTCCACGGCCATGATCTGCGCGTCCAGCAGCACGACGTCCGCGAGGATCGCGGGCATCTCGCACTCGATCGCGTCCAGCTCCGCATCCGTCGGCTCCATGAAGTCGGCGAACGCGGTAACAGCGTCCTGAAGTGTGACGATGTGGTTCATGGGTCGTGTTCTCCCTGGTAGGCAGAACGGCCCGAACAGTGGCCCCGGTGCTCTAACACCGGGGCCGCGCGCCGTTGGGATGGGTGGAGTGCCCCGGACCGGAGTCGAACCGGCCCTGCGACCTTCGGGGCGACGTGCACGGATCTCCTATGCGCACGGTGCCTCTCGGCCCGGGGAGTTCCGCAGTCCCGGGAGTCACTGAGGCCATGTGCCGTGCGGTTGCTTTGAGTCGGTGGCGTGTCCCCCTACGGGGTGTGGGACCCGGTTGTGACGCGGGTCCGGTCTCGGCCGACTGGTCTCCACTCGCTCTCACCCGTTGCAATCACGGCCGTCTCACTGCGGTGGATCACGCGATTGAGTTGTCGATCGGTCCGCCGTCCGAGGACCGCAAACCGATGCAGTACCTGTATTACAGGTGCTGCATGATGCTTCCGTCAAGTAGCCCGACGGAACTTCTTGCTTTCGCGCCGGGACTTCCTGGCGCACCATCAGAATCTCTCCAGGTCAGGGTCGTTGGTTACCCCACCCATGGACACGTTGGGTTGATCTCGCTACCGTCAAGAGCTCCCAAGAAGTCCCACCGGGGGTGGAGATGCCCAACGAACGCTTACGCTCGGCGCTCTTGGCTCAGGGCCTGACCGTGCAGCAACTCGCAGAAGCGATCGAGGTCAACCCGAAGACGGTCGAACGCTGGATCACGCAGGGGAAAGTGCCATATCGGCGGCACCAATACGCCACCGCGTCAACGCTGAAAGTCGACGTCACGACGCTGTGGGAGGACGCTCGCGCCGTCGACACTTCGACGGACCTGAGCCGCGCGGAGATCCTCACCGTCTACCCGCATCGCCACATGGTCCCGGCCGGCTTGTGGCGCGAGATGTACGGGCGCGCGTCGCATCGCATCGACTTGCTTGCCTACGCCGGGTTGTGGATGTCCGAGGACCCGCAGTTCATCGGGCTCCTCCGCATGAAGTCGGAGGCTGGGGCGCAGGTCCGCATTCTGCTGGGGGACCCAGGTTGCCCGGCCGTCCAGCAGCGCGGCATAGATGAGGGCCACCGCATCATGGACGGGAAGATCCGTAACGCCCTGATGAACTACCGGCCTCTGTTCGACAGCCATCCGGACATCGATTTCCGGCTCCACGGCGCGACGCTCTACAACTCACTGTTCCGCGCCGATGACGAGATGTTGGTGAACACGCACGTCTACGGAATCGGCGCGTACCTAGCCCCTGTCCTGCACCTGCGGCGGCTCCCCGGCGGCGGCCTCTTCGACACGTACGCGAATAGCATCGAACACACCTGGACCGGCGGTCGCCAGGTCACGGACAACGACATCTCGGGAGCTTGAGCATGGGACGCATTGACTATCTGCACGACCCTGACGCGCCGCCGGCCAACTCGGTCGTGCCATCCGTCGTTGCGTTCGTGCAGAACGACACTGGTCAGGTGCTGATGATCCAGCGCTCGGACAACGGCCGGTGGGCCCTGCCCGGCGGCGGGCACGACGTTGGCGAGTCCATCAGTGACACAGTCGTGCGGGAGGTCTGGGAAGAGACCGGCATCAAGGCCGAAGTCATCGGGATGTCCGGGATCTACACCGACCCCGGACACGTGATGCTCTACGACGATGGCGAGGCTCGGCAGCAGTTCAGCATCTGTTTCCGCGCGCGGCCGGTCGGCGGCGAGATCCAGACGAGTGACGAGACGACTCAGGTCCGCTGGGTAGACCCAACGGACCTGACGTCGTACGACGTTCACCCCACCATGCGGCTTCGCATCGAGCACGCGATGGACCAGGGGCGGAGTACTCCCTACATCGGCTGACGCTCGACTGTGGCGAGGCGTGTGAGGACGCGCGCCGTGCTGGCCAGGATCTCCGGCTCGGCGCGACGGATGAACGTCCCGATCAAGCTGTCGGGTCCGTAGCGACCGGCGATTTCGTTCACCCGGTCCACAGGGTTCGTCGGCGTCCCGTCAGGCGTCGTGTTCATGTCGCAGTAGCAGAGCGCGTCATTGAGGTGGTCGTGCTCGCGCGGGAACTCTTCTTCCAGTTCCTCGCGCATGCCGCGCGCCTCCGCTTCCATCCACGCGCAGGAGTGGTGAGCCACGAGGCGCACGAGACGCTCGTCAGCGTGGACCACACTGCGGAGGTACCGAGCCCCGTCCAGCGGGTGAAAGCCGGTCTTGGCCAAGTCCGGTGAGTACCCGATGTCGTGGACTACCGCGGCGGCCTCCATCAGGTCCGCGTCCGTGCCGAGCATCGGGGCGAGCGACCGCGCTCGCTCCGCCACCCCTTGTGAATGTGCCCAGCGTCGCGGCAACGGCTCGGCAAGCAACGACTCCGCGACCGGATAGGCCCAGTCGGCCAGTCCTGTGATGCTCAAGATGGGGAACGCTCCTCTCGGCTCGGCAGGGCGCGTACGGTCCGCACCTTGCCCTGCCCGCCTTCTGACAGCAGTCCGGCAGCTTCCAACTTGTCGAGTGCCTTGCTGATCGTCGGTCGCGAAACTCCGAACCTGGCGCTCAGCGTGGAAGCGCTCAAGAATTCCGCCCCAACCCTCAGCCGCTCATGTTCGACCAGGTCCGCGATGCGGTCGGCCAACGGCCGGCGGTCCTCCGCCTGACCGTCCCGGAGCACTCTCCATCGGGCGCCCGGTACGGGCTCGGCTACCCCTTCCTCGCGCAGTACGCGGAAGGCTCTGAGCGCCACTCCGCGCGAGACGTCGTACTCGCGCATGATGTCGGCCAGTGACGGCAGCTCCGTCATGCCCGAATCCTTCTCGATGTCCGCCTTCACTGCCTCAGCGATCTGCAAGAAGGTTCCCCGCGGGCTTGGCTGCGTCGACACTCGCTCTCCTTCTTCCGACGTCCGCCGTTCGTCTCCAGAGTCCCATGCGCCCGGGTGTACGTGGGGGCCGCCTTGGCTTCTGGACTGGCTGGAAGCCGGACCACGACGGCTCGCGGTATCCCTCAGCCGTATCCTGCCCCCCACTCTTTTGATCTTCCTCCGGTCGATTGCGGGTCGAAGCGCCGCCAGCGCCGCCGGGAAATCGAAACAAACGCGCAGGTCGCAGACTTGATCGCGGCGCAGTGTCCGCACGCCTTCTAAGCGCTTGGCCGCAGGTTCGAGTCCTGCCGGGGGCACCACAACCAACCCTCCCTCGTGGAGGGTTTTTTCGCAGGCTAGCGAGGGTGTCGTAGCGGACAGGTAAGCGCCGCCCCCCTGATGATCACGAGGACGGTCCGGCGCGGTCCGACCCTGTCCGGCGGTCACCGGGTTTCTGCGGTTGGCCACGGTGAATACACGGTGACGCTGCTCGAACCGGGTCACATACCGACGTCGGCCGATCCGGCTGGAGTTACGGATCAAGTGGCTGACCACCATTCCCCAGGCCCCGATCACGGCCAGGTCATCATCCACCGAGGCCGCCACGCCCGCACCAGACCCTCCGGCCCCAGTGGGCAGCCAACGGCAGGCCGTCCGTCACGCCGCAGCGGGAGACTGAGACCAGCGGGGTGCCACGCTCCGCACCTGGGACAGCGAGTACGTCACGCACCAGTGCGTCGTAGCCATGACGGCCGAAGGGTTGGGTAGCGCCAATCCCCACTGGCGGGCTCGTACGAGTGAGCCGTTCGGACGACCCGAGTGGTCGCCGCAGGCGCGCAAACCTAGCCTTCTGTGAAGCAAAGGGGTCATTGCCCCCTTGAGATCTGGAGGATTCGCTGTGCGTTCCATAGGTGCCCTACGTGTCGCTTCCACCGCTCTGCTCGGTGTCGCCGCCCTCTCCTTCGCCGTGCCGATGGCTGTCGCCGAGGACGGGAACAACAACATCACCTCCTTCGGCTTCACCGTCACCCCCTCGACCATCGCGGCCGGCGGCACCGTCACCCTGAACGCCACCGAATGCCAGGTGCCGACCGTGAAGGTGATGGCGCCGGTCTTCGACGACGTCACACTGAAGGAGGGGAAGCCGGGGACCGCGCAGGTCTACCCGGATGCCAAGCCCGGTGCCCAGTACGACGTGACCTTCGAGTGCAAGGGCGAGAAGGGGACCACGACCCTCACCATCGCCGGCGGCGACCAGCACACGAACACCAGCACGGGTACGCGGACCGGCGACGTCCACAAGGGCGTCAAGGCCGGTGCGGGCGGCAGTTTCTCCGATGCCGATCCCCTTCAGATCGCGGCGGGCTCCGCCGTGCTCGCCGGCGCCCTGGGCTTCGGGGTGTATCTCCGCCGCCGCCGGAGCGGCAACGCCGGTGACAGCGCCTGAGCCGGTGTCGCGACAGCGCGGTTCCTGGACGATGGTCGTGCTGGCGGTGCTGGCCGGGTTCCTGCTCATACGCAACGGCACCTCCGAGGCCACCGACGGGCCCCCACAGCCCGACGCGGGGGCCGCGGTGCTCCGTACCGACACGCCGCCCGCCGATCCTCTCCCCCGGTCCCGGCCCGAGCGGGTCAGGATTCCGGAGATCCAGGTCGACGCGCCCCTCACCGATGTCGGCCTGGACGCCGACGGCTGGCTCGACGCGCCGCCCAAGGACGCCAAGAATCTCGCGGGGCTCTACACCGGGGCCGTCACCCCCGGCGAGGGCGGTACGGCCGTGCTGGTCGGGCACGTGGACAGCGATGCCGGTCCCGCCGTCTTCTTCGGCCTCGGCGCGCTGAAGAAGGGCAAGCACATCGAGGTGGCCCGCGCGGACGGCCGCGTCGCCGTGTTCGAGATCTACGGCATCGAGGTCGTCCCGAAGGACGGCTTCCCCGCCAAGCGTGTCTACGGCAACACGGGCCTGCCCGAGCTGCGGCTCATCACCTGTGGCGGCGGCTACTCGAAGAAGACCGGGTACGAGGGCAACGTCGTGCTCTATGCCCTGATGACACACGTGCGATAGCCGGCGCATACCCCGCCGAGACTCGGGCACTCGATGGTGGAGTCCCGCCGCGCATCCCCCGTCGCGGCGGGGCTCCTTCCCCGAGCAGGTGCGGTCCACTCCCCGCGGTTGAGGCTCCCTCGGGCGAATCCGGGCCTCAGTGGCCGGAGTTCGGCCAGTCCGGACATCAGCGGTTGAAGGACGTCCCCGAGGCCGCGCCCGGTGCGACCGCGCCCAGGGTCCCCGCGCCGAAGGTGAAGGACCCCGTGGCGGTGATGCCCGCCGTGGTGCCCGGCAGGACCCATACGGAGCCCGCGCCCGCGTTCTCGCCGGGCGCGCCCACGACCAGCTCCGAGCGGCCGTCGGCGTTCGTGTCCACCAGCAAGCGCTTCCTCGTGGAAGGAGTGCCGGAGATCGCGAGACCCCGGGTTGCGAGACCCCGAGGCACGGGGCCACAAGCGCTCGGGGTTACAGGTCGGAGGCGACCACCAGGGCGAAGCCCGCCGTCACCAGCAGCGTGCGCACCAGGTGCAAGCGGTTCCAGCGGACTTCGAAGGCCTCGCGCACCTCGTGGTCGGCGGTGCCCTGCGCCTCTGATGCCGCGAGCGCGTTGTTGAGGGGGATGTTCCCGGCGGCGGTGATCAGGTGGTTGAGGAACACGCACACGAGCCCGGCGATCAGCAGCGCCGCCCCCGTGCCCGTCCGGTCATCGACCGGGACGACGAGCGCGGCCACCGGAAAGGCCACCGAGGCGAACATGACCGTCACGAACACGGCGCGCGGAATGTCCTCGTTGATACGTCGCATCGCCGCGACGAACTGTTCGTCCGTGAGCCGACCCAGAGCAGGCATGATCCCGGTCAGGAAAACGAGCATGAATCCGGCGTACAAGCCGGTGGAAACGATCGCGAGACCGAGCAGAAGAGGTGCCATGCCGGACATCATGGCCCGGCGGGAGCGAGGGCGCAGCCGCCTTTTCGAAAGTTCGGACGACCGACGCCTCCCGCTCCCCCGCGACCTTCAGCCCCCAGCCCTCAGCCCTTCAGGCGGCTCGCCTGCCCGACCGCGTCCCTGGCGCGGCGGACGGATGGGAGGGGCCGGGCGCGTACTGCCCGTCCGTCCCGCCGCTGCGGCCCTTCCCGTCGTCGGCCCGACTCCCGCCGCCGCGTTCACTCCTGGCCGCACCGCCGTCCGTGCCGGTGCAGCCGGTGAGCATCAGGCCGCCGACCAGCGCCCCCGTCACAAGTCCCCTGTACGTCCTTGCGCAGATCTTCATTCCGCACCCCCTGGATCGTCAGCACTTGCCAATGTGACGTACGGGGCGGCCCGAAAATGCAGTCGAAGGAGTTGCGGATGGATCTCGATGCGGCAACGGCCCGTGGAAGGCGGGGCGCTGGAAGGGGTGCGGTGAAGGCCGGGGCGCTGGAAGTCCGGGGCAGTTGAAGGCAGCGGGCGGATCAGGTCAGGACACGATGTCCTTCCGGCTGAACCCCCTGAAGGCGAGCGCGAAGAGCACCAGCGCGTACGACACCGAGACCGCCCCGCCCTTGAGCATGCCGGCCCATTCCAGCTGCGGCTGGAGCGCGTCCGCCCAGGCGTACTGCCAGTGCGCGGGCAGGAAGTCGCGCCAGGAACCGAGCGCGGTGACCTGGTCGAGAACGTTGCCGACGATCGTCAGTCCGACCGCGCCGCCGACCGCGCCCAGCGGGGCGTCGGTCTTCGTCGACAGCCAGAACGCCAGCGCGGCGGTGACCAGTTGGGAGACGAAGATGAAGGCGACGACGATCGCCAGGCGCGGCAGCGCGTCCCCGGCGGGCAGTGAGCCGCCCGTCGGCACCTCCAGTGGGCCCCAGCCGTACGCGATCGATCCCGTCACCAGCGCCACGACCGGCAGCAGCACCATCGCCGCCAGACTGAAGCCCAGCGCGACGGTGAGCTTGCTCCACAGCAGCCGGGCGCGGGGCACGGGCGCCGCCAGCAGATAACGCAGCGAGGACCAGCCGGCCTCGGACGCAACGGTGTCCCCACAGAACAGCGCCACCGGCACCACCAGCAGGAAGCCCGCCGAGACGAACAGGCATGTCGCGGCGAAGTTGGCGCCGGACGCGGTGGCGGTGTCCATCAGCGTCACCCGGCCGCCCTCGGCCTCGGGCGAGCCGCCGATCGCGAACGCCACGATCAGCACGAGGGGCAGGGCACCGAGGATCAGCGCCATCACCATGGTGCGCCGCCTGCGCCACTGCCGCACGGCCTCCACGCGCAGCGGGAGGGTGTGACCGGCCCGGTATCCGGGGGCGGACAGCACGGGCGCGGTGGGTTCGGTGGGCTCGACGGGCTCTGCGTCAACGCTCTTGGTGCCACTGCTGCTCACGCGGAGCCTCCGATCAGGGTGAGGAACGCGTCCTCCAGGCGACGGTTCGGCCCGACACCCGTCAACGGCACGTCCAGCCGGACGAGTTCGCCGATGAGTGCGCTCGGCGATGCGCCGTCCAGCCGTACGAGCAGGCCTTCTTCGGTCCGTACGGCGGACACGATGCCCGGCAGCGCGGCGACCTTCCCGGCCACCGCCTCGGTCAGGTCGCCGTCCACCGTCACGAGCAGCGTGTCGTCGCCGCCGGTGATCTCCGCGACGGGTCCGGCCTGCATCAGCCGTCCGCGGTCCATCACGACCAGATGCGTACAGGTCTGCTCGACCTCCGCGAGGAGGTGGCTGGAGACGATGACGGTCCGTCCACCGGCCGCGTACTTGGTCATGACGTCGCGCATCTCGCGGATCTGCGGCGGGTCGAGGCCGTTGGTCGGCTCGTCGAGGATGAGCAGGTCCGGCATGCCGAGCATGGCCTGCGCGATGGCGAGGCGCTGCCGCATGCCCTGCGAGTACGTCCGCACGGCACGGTCGATGGGGTCTCCCCCGCTCGAACGAAGCTGAGAGCTTGGGGAAGCGTCGCCGAGCCCCGCGATCTTCAGGGCGTCCTCGATGTGCGAGTCCTCGGTGGGGCGGCCGGTGGCCTGCCAGTACAGGTCGAGGTTGGCACGGCCGGTCAGGTGCGGCAGGAAGCCGGCGCCCTCGACGAACGAGCCGACGCGCGACAGGACGGGCGAGCCCGGCCTGATGGCCTGCCCGAAGACGCGGATCTCGCCGCTGTCGGGCCTGATGAGGCCCATCAGCATGCGCAGCGTGGTGGTCTTGCCCGCGCCGTTCGGCCCGAGGAGCCCGAGCACCTGACCCTTCTCGACCCGGAAGGAGAGGTCGCGTACGGCGTACCGGTCGGCGGACTTCGCGTACCGCTTGGTGAGGTCCGTGATCTCCAGCGGCACCTCGGCGAGCGTCGGGTCGGGCGCGGGCGCCAGAGTGCGTCGCCGGGCGGTGAGCAGCAGCACGACGGCCACGGCCAGGCCCGCGGCGGGCAGCCCCCAGACCCACCAGGGCAGCGGGGTCGCCTGGGTGGTCGTGCCGGGCGCGGTGGGCACGGTCAGGGCCGCGTCGCCTTCGAGGGAGACGGTGTACTTCGCCGGGTCGACCGGGGAGGCGTATCCGAGGTCGGTGGTGGCGAGGACGACGCGCAGCCGGTGCCCGGCCCTGACCTCGCGGTCGATCGCCGGGAGTGTGAGGTCGACGGTGGCGCCGTCCTTGGCGCCGGAACCGGCGACCCTGATGGGCGCGACGAGCTGGCTGGGCAGCACCTGCTGGCTGCCGTCGGCGCTCACGTCGTACACCTTGGCGAACAGCACCGCGTCGTCGCCGTCCGACTTGACCCTGGCCTTGACGGTCGGGCTGCCCGTGACGCGCAGGTCGGAGGTGAGCGGCGCGGTCTCGAAGCGGGCGTTCTGGCCGGGGAAGTCGAGGGAGAGCCCGACGCCGAGCCCGGACAGCTGGGAGAGGGCTCCGACGCCCGGGACCGCGGAGATGGCGGGGGGCGCGGCGCCGGCCGGGTTGGCGAAGGTCTGCTCACGCTTCCCGCCCAGCTTCAGGGCCTTCCCGTCGCTTTCGAGCCCGGGGTAGCTGTCGCTGGACGCGCCCCGCAGCTGGGCGGAACCGTTGGTGGAGTCGACGCCCCCGGTGCGGGTGACGCGGAAGGCGGGGCCGGTGTCGGCGCCCTTGTCGTCCTTGAGGTAGCGGTCGAACCAATGGGTGATCCGTCCCTCGACGCGGGCCGTCTCGCGGCTGCCGCCGTCGTGGCCGCCGGAGATCCAGTCGACGGCGACGGGTGTGCCGTTGTCACCGATGGCCTTGGCCATGGCGTCGGCCTGGCCGAGCGGGAAGAGGGAGTCGCTCTGGCCCTGCACGATGAGGGCGGGCACCTTGATGCGGTCGCCGACGGCCGAGGGGCTGCGGGCCTCCAGCAGGTCGCGGGCCGCGGCGTCCGGCTTTCCGGCGACGGCGACCCGTTCGTACATCTCACACAGCTGCTTCTCGAATTTCTCGCAGCCGCCGCCGGTGTTGATGAAGATCCCGGCCCAGAGCTTCTTGAAGACCCCGTCGGGGAACAGCGCGTCCGCCAGGTTCCAGTAGGTGATCTGCGGGGCGACAGCGTCGACGCGCTTGTCGTGACCTGCGGCGAGCAGCGAGATCGCCCCGCCGTACGAGGAGCCGCTGACGCCGACGCGCGGGTCACCGGCGGCGTCGAGCCGCACCTCGGGGCGGCCGGCCAGCCAGTCGATCATCTTCGACACGTCCTTGACCTCGCGGTCCGGATCGTTGAGCCCGACCTCGCCGGTCGACCTGCCGAAGCCCCGCGCCGACCAGGTCAGCACGGCGTACCCTTTGCGCGCCAGGTCCTCGGCCTGCGCCTTTACGTCGTTCTTGCTGCCGCCGAAGCCATGGCCGAGGAGGACGGCGGGGCGCTTGCCTTCGCTGTCACCACCGCCGGCCGTGAAGTACGAGGTGTCGATTTTCGCCCCGTCCACACTCATCGTCCGCTGCTCGTGGTGCACGGCGGGCTGTCCGTCGGATGCGACGGCTGTCCAGGTGCCTGCGCCCACGAGAACGGCGAGGGCAGCGGCCGTGCTGAGGAGCACCCGCCGCCCGGGCCTGAGGGGGAATCGAAAATCCATACCTGGATTTTAAGCTGCCCCGCACCCGCCCTAAGCTGCCGCCAGGGGGACTCTCCGACCTCCTCAGGGAGTACAGAGCCCCGCCCGCATACGGCGGCCGTGGTAGTCACACCCCCGGCCGGCAGGAGGAAGCGCCTCATGGGAAACGGTACGGACCCCCGCCCGGAGAGCTCCCGGGCCACCCGGATCCGGCGCGCGACGACGGTGGCCGAGCTGACCGCCGCCGAGCACCTCTACGACGGCCCGACCCGCCCCGAGTGGGCCGAGCGCTTCCTGGCCGCGCCCGGCCACCTGATGCTCATCGCGTACGTCGACGGGGCGCCGGCCGGCATGGTCTCGGGCATCGAGATGCACCACCCGGACAAGGGCACCGAGATGTGCCTGTACGAGCTGTCGGTCGACGAGGAGTACCGCCGCCGGGGCCTCGGCCGGGCCCTGACCCAGGCCCTGGCTTCGTACGCGCGCGAGCTCGGCTGCTACGACATGTGGGTCGGGGTGGAGTTGGACAACGACGCGGCGCTGGCGACGTACCGCTCGGCGCAGGCGAAGGACGACGGCGAGTTCGCGATGCTGACCTGGACGTTCGGGTGAGTTCCCGGGCGTCGGGCCGCTGCCCGCCCGGCGATCCCGGCCTCGCCACCCGCTACGGGCCGGTGCTCGCCACGGCCGGTGCTCGCGGGCCCAAAAAGGAGGGTGCGGTGCGGTGTCGGCTGTGCCAGGGTGACGAGCCGGTGGCTCCTCGTCCCCTTCGAGGGCCGGGCAGCGCACCCTAGGAGCGTCCAGTGATCCCACCTCGGCTGGTCCCGTTGCTGGAACAGTTCGACTTCGCCTGCGAGCGCCTCGTCGGCCGCCTGTCGGGGCCTGTCATGGACAGTGGCGACGGGACGGACACCAAGGTCGGCCCCATGACCGATGAGGAATACCTCTGGGAGCCGGTGCCCGCCTGCTGGTCGGTCCGGCGGCGCGCGGACGGTCCTGGTGAGCGCGCGACGCTCCTGGCCGGCGCCGGCGAGTGGGGGCGCGACGCGGCGCCGCATCCGCACCCGTGGCCGCCGCCCTTCACCAGCATCGCCTGGCGCCTGAGCCACATCAGCGAAATGGTGTCGCTCCGCGCCGACCACACGGCCGGTGACCACGCGAGGACCCGCGACGACTCCCTCGTCTGCGGGGACGCCGCGGGGGCGGTCGCGGCCTTCGAAGAGGCCGCCTCGGCCTGGCGGCAGGCCCTGCTGAGCGCCGACGACACCGCGCTCGACACTGTGGGGTACTGCACCTACCCCCACGGCAGCGACGCCGAAGAGCCCTTCGTCGACATCGTGTGGTGGGTCAACCAGGAGCTGCTGCACCACGGAGCCGAGATCGCCCTGCTCCGCGACCTGTACCGGTCACGGGAGCGCTGAAGGCGCATGTACGTATCGCCCGTCCCTCACGCGATCTTGAAGCGGCTGAACGATTCTGAGTTTCGGGCCTCGGCCTGGACATCCTGTATCAGCATGCGGCGGACGGCACATGCGGGGGCCCGTGGATCATCCACCGGCGACTGGGACTTCGTCGGCGGCGGCAAGGGCTGCACGGGCGGCCAGGAAGAGCTTGTTCAAGGACTACGGCATCGAGGCGGAGTAGGTCAGCCTGTGCCCAGACGCCCCTCACCCCACCGTGAGGTGCCCCAGCAGCTCGTCCCCCGCCGGGTACGCCGTTTCCCTCGGCAGCAGGGCGGTCGCGGCGTCCAGGTCTCCGGAGCGGACCAAGGCGTGGATCTCGTGGGCCAGGGGCGTGACGTCGGTGATGGACAGCGTCCACTCGTCCGCGTAACGGCCCGCCGCCTCGCCCGCCAGGCCGAGCTGGAGCGAGCGATGCGGCAGCGCGTTCAGGTGCAGATCGCGCTCCGGGTCCCACTGGACGCGGGCAGGTGCCTGCCTCAGCTCCCGTTTCCAGGCGGCCTCGTCGGTGTGCAGCCCGTGCACGTAGTGGGACACGCACGCGTTGCGCAGCGCCCACTCGAAACCGTCGCGGCTGATCTCGACAGCCAGGACCGTCTCCTGGTTCTCCTTCTCCGCCCAGCCGCAGCGGTACATCATCCACAGGAACGACGGCTTGATCCACGTCATGCGGTCCCGCTTCCAGGCCGCCGGGAAGCGGCCGTCGCGGGCGGCCGGGAGGCCGAGTCCGGGGGCGTACGCCTGATAGACGGTGACCGTGGTCTCCGTGTGGAGGGCCCGTACGCGGTGCGTCCCCGTCATCAGAGGGCCAGATGCATCATGTGCACGCCGACGTAGCCCTTCGTGGGGTGGTTGAACCCCTCGGGCAGCGTGCCGATCACCTTGAAGCCGATCGACTCGTACAGCTTCACGGCGTACACGTTGGTCTCGACCACCGCGTTGAACTGCATCGCCAGGTACCCCTCCGCCCGCGCCCACGCCACGCTGTACTCGACGAGCGCCCGGCCCACGCCGCGGCCCGAGTGCTTCGGGTCCGCCAGGTAGGTGGCGCTCGCGATGTGTGAGCCGTTGCCCTGGTGGTTGCGGTTCATCTTGGCGGTGCCCAGGACCGTGCCGTCGTCGTCGACGGCGACAACCGTTCGGTTCGGGGCGGCCAGGTACCACCAGCCACGGCCGTCGTCCTCGCCGAGTTCCAGCGGGTACGTGAGGGTCTCCCCGGCGGCGACGATCTCGTGGAAGAACGGCCAGACGGCGGGCCAGTCCTCGGGGGTGGCTTCTCTGATCAGCATGCGGACAGCATGCCCGCCACCTCCGCGCGGCCGCCAACCGTTATCCCGTGCCCTCGCACGCCGCAGTGACAGAAGAAGATGATCGCCCGCGAATCGGCGGCGGACGAAACCGGAAGTGTCATGCACACGCCCACGCGGTACGGAGAAAACCCGCATCAGCCGAAAAAACCCCCGGCCCGTACGGAGGGGGGTCCGTACGGGCCGGGGGCCGAGGGTATCGGCAGTGGATCAGTGGTTGCGCGGGAATCCCAGGTCGACGCCGGAGGGGGCGTCCGCCGGGTCCGGCCAGCGGGTCGTGACGACCTTGCCGCGGGTGTAGAAGTGCACGCCGTCGTTGCCGTAGATGTGGTGGTCGCCGAAGAGCGAGTCCTTCCAGCCACCGAAGGAGTGGTATCCGACGGGGACCGGGATCGGCACGTTCACGCCGACCATGCCGGCCTCGACCTCCAGCTGGAAGCGGCGGGCCGCGCCGCCGTCGCGGGTGAAGATCGCGGTGCCGTTGCCGTACGGCGAGGCGTTGATGAGGGCGAGGCCGTCCTCGTAGGTGTCGGCGCGCAGGACGCACAGCACCGGGCCGAAAATCTCGTCGCGGTACGCGTCGGAGTCCGTCGGGACGTGGTCCAGGAGGGACAGCCCGATCCAGTGGCCGTCCTCGAAGCCGTCGACGGTGTGGCCCGTGCCGTCCAGGACGACCGTGGAGCCTTGCGCCGCCGCGCCCGTGACGTACGAGGCGACCTTGTCGCGGTGGGCCGCGGTGATCAGTGGGCCCATCTCGGACGCCGGGTCGTTGCCGGGGCCGATCTTGATCTTCTCGGCGCGGGAGCGGATCTTCTCGACCAGCTCGTCGCCGATCGCGCCGACCGCCACCACCGCGGAGATCGCCATGCAGCGCTCGCCCGCCGAGCCGTAGGCGGCGGACACCGCCGCGTCGGCGGCGGCGTCGAGGTCGGCGTCCGGGAGAACCAGCATGTGGTTCTTGGCGCCGCCGAGCGCCTGGACGCGCTTGCCGTTGGCGGAGGCCGTCGCGTGGATGTGGCGGGCGATCGGGGTCGAGCCGACGAAGGAGACCGCGGCCACGTCCGGGTGGGCCAGCAGCGCGTCGACCGCGACCTTGTCGCCGTGCAGCACGTTCAGTACGCCGTCGGGCAGACCGGCCTCGGACGCCAGCTCGGCGAGCAGCACCGCGGCGGACGGGTCCTTCTCGCTGGGCTTGAGTACGAAGGTGTTGCCGCAGGCGATGGCCAGCGGGAACATCCACATCGGCACCATGGCCGGGAAGTTGAAGGGCGTGATACCCGCGACGACGCCGATCGACTGGCGGATCGAGGAGACGTCGACCCGGTTGGAGACCTGGGTGGACAGCTCGCCCTTGAGCTGGGTGGTGATGCCGCAGGCCAGCTCCACGATCTCCAGGCCGCGGGCGACCTCGCCGAGCGCGTCGGAGTGCACCTTGCCGTGCTCGGCGGTGATCAGCGCGGCGATGTCGTCGCGGTGAGCGTCGAGCAGCGCGCGGTACCGGAAGAGGATGGCGGTACGGGCGGACAGGGACGCGGTGCCCCAGGTCGCGTACGCGGCCTTGGCGGACGCGACGGCCGCGTCCACCTCTTCGACGGAGGCGAGCGCCACCTGGGTGGTCACGGCGCCGGTGGCCGGGTCGGTGACCGGGCCCCAGTTGCCCGACGCGCCCTCGACGGCCTTGCCGCCGATGAAGTGGTTGATCGTCTTCATCCCAGAACTCCTTGTATTGCAGGCGGGTCGGTCAGAGATGGCGGCGTCGCGCGGTGGCTTGACGGTCGTACTCCTCCCGGGCCTTGATCGTCGACGGTCGGGTCGCGGTCTCGGCCACAGGAACATCCCACCACGCCTGGGCCGGCGGCGGGCCCGACACTGTGTCTGCCGTTTCGGTCTCGACGTAGACACATGTGGGCCGCTCCGACGAACGCGCCTCCGCGAGGGCTTCCCGCAGGTCACGCACGGTCTTGGCACGAATGACATGCAGGCCGAGAGAGGCGGCGTTGGCGGCCAGGTCCACTGGGAGCGGCCCGCCGGTGTACGAACCGTCCGGGGCACGGAAGCGGTAGGCCGTGCCGAAGCGCTCGGCGCCGACCGACTCGGAGAGGCCGCCGATGGAGGCGTAGCCGTGGTTCTGCAGGATCACGAGCTTGACGGGGAGGCTCTCCTGGACGGCGGTGACGATTTCGGTGGGGTTCATCAGGTACGTACCGTCGCCCACCAGGGCCCAGACGGGCCGGTGCGGGGCGGCGAGCTGTACGCCGATCGCGGCCGGGATCTCGTAGCCCATGCAGGAGTAGCCGTATTCGACGTGGTACTGGTCGCGGGACCTGGTCCGCCACAGTTTGTGCAGGTCACCGGGGAGCGATCCGGCCGCGTTGATGACGATGTCGTCATGCGTGACCAGGCTGTCGAGTACGCCGAGGACCTGGACCTGGGTGGGGCGGGCATCCTCGTCGGGCACGGCGTAGGCGGCGGTGACCCGCTCCTCCCAGCGCGCCTTGGCCTCGGTGTACCCGGTCGCGTGGGCGTCGGGGACACGGTGGCCCTTGAGCGCCTGCTTGAGGACCTGGAGCCCGATGCGGGCGTCCCCGACCAGGGGCATGGCGGCCATCTTGTGGGCGTCGAAGCCGGTGATGTTGAGGTTGAGGAAGCGGACGTCCGGGTCCTCGAAAAGGGTCGAGGAGGCGGTGGTGAAGTCGGAGTAGCGGGTGCCGACGCCGATCACCAGGTCGGCGGTGCGGGCGAGTTCATCGGCGGTGGCGGTTCCGGTGTGGCCGATGCCGCCGACATCGCAGGGGTGGTCGTACGGGAGCGAGCCCTTGCCCGCCTGGGTGGAGGCGACAGGGACGCCGGTGGCCTCGGCGAAGCTCGCCAGGGCGGACTCGGCGCCGCTGTGGTGGACACCGCCGCCCGCGATCAGCAGGGGTCGGCGGGCTTCCCTGAAAGCCCGTACCGCGTCGAGGAGTTCATGCTGGTCGGGCTCCTGGGCGCGGACCCGCCAGACGCGCTCCGCGAAGAACTCCTCCGGCCAGTCGTACGCCTCGGCCTGCACGTCCTGCGGCAGCGCGAGCGTGACCGCGCCGGTCTGCGCGGGGTCGGCCAGGACGCGCATCGCGCCGAGCGCGGCGGGGATCAGCGCCTCGGGGCGGCCGACGCGGTCGAAGAACCGGGACACCGGGCGCAGGCAGTCGTTGACCGAGATGTCACCGGCGTACGGGACTTCGAGCTGCTGGAGTACGGGGTCGGCGGGGCGGGTCGCGAAGGTGTCGCCGGGCAGCAGCAGCACCGGGATGTGACTGATGGTCGCGAGGGCGGCGCCGGTGACGAGGTTGGTGGCGCCGGGGCCGATGGATGTGGTCACGGCGTGCGCGGAGAGCCGGCCGCTCTGGCGGGCGTATCCGACGGCGGCATGCACCATGGCCTGCTCGTTGCGGCCCTGGTAGTACGGCATGTCGGCGGAGCCGGGCTCCAGGAGGGCCTGGCCGATGCCCGCCACATTGCCGTGGCCGAAGATGCCCCAGGTGCCGGCGATCAAGCGGTTGCGAACACCGTCGCGCTCGGTGTACTGACGGGCCAGGAAGGCGACCAGGGCCTGGGCGGTGGTCAGTCGGCGGGTGCGGCCCTTCGCGGGTCCGCCGGTGTCGGCTCGGGGGGTGGTCATCGTGGGTCCTCCGGTCCGTACAGCGGCAGGCGCGGATCAACGGGCTGTGCGGGCCAGGTGTCGCGGATCCACCCGTGGTCGGGGTGGTCGCGGATCAGCCACTGCCGCTCGTCCCCCGGGCCCGCCATGACGTTGAGGTAGTACAGGGTGTGGCCGGGCGAGGCGATGGACGGGCCGTGCCAGCCGTCGGGGATCAGGACGGCGTCGCCGGAGCGGACCTCGGCGAGTACGTCCGTACCGCCGGGTCGGGACGGGGAGACGCGGTGGTAGCCGAGGCCTTCCCCGCCGCCCCCGTAGCTTTCCGCCACCTCCCTGCCCTCGATCTCGAAGTAGTAGATCTCTTCGAGCTCGGCCTCCTCGCCGGGGCGGTGCTCGTCGTGCTTGTGCGGGGGGTACGAGGACCAGTTGCCGCCGGGGGTGAGGACTTCGACGGCGATGAGCCGGTCGCAGTCGAAGGTGTCGGCGGCGGCGAAGTTGTTGACCTGGCGCGAGCAGTTGCCGGTGCCGCGGAGCTCGACGGGTACCTCCGGCGCGGGGCCGTAGCGGGCGGGGAGCTGTCGCTCGCACCTCGCTCCTGCCAGGGCGAAGCGGCCTCCCGCACCGGAGGCGATCTGGGCGTGGGCGTCGCGCGGCACGTACGCGAAGTCGGTGACTCCGCTGAACACGCTGTCTCTGCCCCGCAGTTCGATGATCTCTCCGTCGACGAGGACCGTACAGCCGCCGGTCAGCGGCAGCACGATCCACTCGCTGTCCCCGGCGGCGAGCAGCTGGGAGCCACCGGCCGCCAGTTCCAGCACGCGCAGGCTGGAACGGCTCCAGCCGGCCCTCTTGGGGTCGATGTCCAGGGCGTACGGCCCGCGGGCCGCGGTCCCGGCCCGTACATGCGTGTCGTTCACGTCGTTCACGTCGTTCACGTCGTCGTCACCGGCGTTGCCCCTGGTTCTGTCGTCCGTCGTCATGAGGTGTCCCTACCCGTCCCTCACCGTCTCCTACAGCAGCCCCACGGCGGTGTCGACCGCCCCCGTCACGTCTCCGTCGGCCGGATAGAGCAACGAGCGGCCGACGACCAGCCCCTGCACGGTCGGCAGCCGCAGCGCCTTGCGCCACTTCTCGTACGCGCCGTCCTGGTCGCCGCCGACCTCGCCGCCCAGCAGCACCGCGGGCAACGTCGAGGTCTCCATGACCCGGGCCATGTCGTCGGGGTCCGCGGTGACGGGGACCTTCAGCCAGGTGTACGCCGATGAGCCGCCGAGCCCGGACGCGATGGCGATGGAGCGGGTGACGGCCTCGGGGCTCAGGTCGGTGAGCAGCTTGCCCGCCACACGGCGGGAGATGAACGGCTCGACGAAGACCGGAAGCCGCCGCTCCGCCATCCCGTCGACGGTACGGGCGGCGGAGTGGAGGGTGTTGAGCGATCCGGCGTCCTCGTAGTCGATGCGCAGGAGCAGCTTGCCCGCGTCGAAGCCGTGCCGCTCCAGGTCCTCGGCGCGGTGGCCCGTGAAGCGGTCGTCGAGCTCGAAGGCGGCGCCCGCGAGCCCGCCGCGGTTCATGGAGCCGACGACGACCTTGTCATCGAGGGCGCCGAGGAGGAGCAGGTCGTCGAGGATGTCCGCGGTGGCGAGTACGCCGTCGACGCCGGGGCGGGAGAGGGCCAGGCAGAGCCGCTCCAGCAGGTCGGCGCGGTTGGCCATGGCGAACTCGCGGTCGCCGACCCCGAGGGCGCCGCGGGCCGGGTGGTCCGCGGCGATGATCATGAGCCGCCCGCTGGCGCCGACCAGGGGCCGTCGCCGACGCCGCGCGGCGGCCTCGGCGACGGCTTCGGGGTGAAGGGTGCGCACCCGTACGAGCTCGGAGATGCGGATCCCGGCGCTCACGGCGCGACTCCGGGGGCGGGGGGCGGCGGTTGGGGCTCCCGCCCCCGGAGTCGCGCGGGGTGCGGCGGCCGTACGGGCGCGTGCGGCTCGGTGGCGGCCTGTGGCGGCCGTACGGGCGCCCACGCCTCCCCGGCTCCCTGCTCTCCCTCGACTCCCTCGGCCGCTTCCGCTCCCTGCGCCTCCACGGGCGGTGCCTGCGCCGGGACTTCGCCGCCCGCGAGCACCTCGGCGACCTCTCCGGGATACGGCATCGCGGACGAGCAGGCGAGGCGGGAGGCCACGATGGCGCCCGCCGCGTTGGCGTACCGCATGGTGCGCTCCAGGTCCCAGCCGGCCAACAGCCCGTGGCACAGTGCCCCGCCGAACGCGTCGCCCGCTCCGAGCCCGTTGAGCACCTGCACGGGGACGGGCGGCACCTCGGCCGTCGTGCCGTCCCGGTGGACGGCCAGGACTCCCTTGGGCCCCTGCTTGACGACGGCGAGCTCGACCCCGGCGGCGAGCAGGGCGCGGGCGGCGGCGTGCGGCTCCCGCTCCCCCGTGGCGACCTCGCACTCGTCGAGGTTGCCGACGGCGACCGTGGCGTGCCGCAGGGCCTCGGCATAGTAGGGGCGGGCCGCGTCCGGGTCCGCCCAGAACATCGGCCGCCAGTCGAGATCGAAGACGGTGATTCCGGCGGGGGCGCCGTCGCGGGACTCATCACCGCCGGACCTGCCGGCGTCCTGGGCATCCGCGCCGGCCCCCGCGGATCGCAGGCCCGCGTCCCCGCCCCGCGCGGCCAGCGCCGCCAGCGTCGCCCCGCGGCTCGGCTCGGCGCTCAGGCCCGTGCCCGTCATCCAGAAGATCCGCGCCGTACGGATCGCGTCGAGGTCCAGTTCGTCGGTGTGGATCTCCAGGTCCGGGGCCTTGGGCTGCCGGTAGAAGTAGAGCGGGAAGTTGTCGGGCGGGAAGATCTCGCAGAAGGTCACCGGGGTCGGCAGGTCAGCGACGCCCGTCACCCACCGGTCGTCGACCCCGAGCCGCCCCAGCTCCTGGTGGAGGTAGTCGCCGAACGGGTCCTGTCCGGTGCGGGTGATCACCGCCGTTCGCCGGCCCAGCCTGGCCGCGGCGACCGCGACATTGGACGCGGAGCCCCCCAGGAACTTGCCGAAGGTGTCGACCTGCGCCAGCGCGACCCCGGCCCGCAGCGGATAGAGGTCCACTCCGATCCGGCCCATCGTGATCAGGTCGTACCCATGCGGGCCGTGCGCATGCGGGCCGCACGAATGTGAGTCGTACGAAGATGAATTGGGCGACATGCGCGTCCCTCCGGTTCTGCGGCGGAACCAGGTCTAGTCGGCCCGGCCGCGCCCTGTCAACATTTTGTCCTGACATTCGGACGAACCCTTGACACCCTTCTCCAACGGCCGGAAAGCTGGCTTTCATGAGCACTTCCGCCGCCCCCGCTTCCGTGCCCGCGCTGACCCGCATCCGGATCGGTTCCGCCCCCGACTCCTGGGGTGTGTGGTTCCCCGAAGATCCGCAGCAGGTGCCCTGGGAACGGTTCCTCGACGAGGTCTCCGAGGCCGGTTATCCCTGGATCGAACTCGGCCCGTACGGCTACCTGCCGACCGATCCGGCCCGCCTCACCGCCGAGACCGCGCGCCGCGGCCTCAAAGTGTCCGCCGGCACCGTCTTCACGGGGCTGCATCGCGGGAGTGGGGTCTGGGACGACACGTGGAAGCACGTGTCGGACATCGCCGAGCTGACCCGGGCCATGGGCGCGGAGCACCTGGTCGTCATTCCGTCCTTCTGGCGCGACGACAAGACCGGCGAGGTCCTGGAGGACCACACCCTCACCCCCGAGCAGTGGCGCTCGCTCATCACGCAGACGGAGCGGCTCGGCCGGGAGGTGCGCGAGCGGTACGGGCTGAAGATCGTCGTCCATCCGCACGCGGACACCCACATCGACAGCGAGGAGAACGTCAACCGCTTCCTCGACGCGACCGACCCCTCCCTGGTCTCGCTCTGCCTGGACACGGGCCACTACGCGTACTGCGGCGGAGACAGCGTCAAGCTGATCGAGACGTACGGGGAGCGGATCGGCTATCTGCACCTCAAGCAGGTGGACCCGCGGATCCTGGCCGATGTCGTCACGGACGGGGTGCCGTTCGGGCCGGCCGTCGGGCGGGGCGTGATGTGCGAGCCGCCGACCGGGGTGCCCGCGCTGGAGCCCGTACTGGCGGCGGCGCAGCGGCTGGACGCCGAGCTGTTCGCGATCGTCGAGCAGGACATGTACCCGTGCCCGCCGGACAAGCCGCTGCCGATCGCGCGGCGCACCCGCCGATTCCTCCGTTCCTGCGGCGCGTAGACAGGAGTCGCCCTGCACCCTCTCTGCCCATGCATCACAAATGTCACATCCGTGCGGTTCCTGTCACACATGTCTCCACTACGCGGGTCTTACGTCACAGGCCCTCAACAGCCCCTCCCTTACCGTCACTCTGCGTCGTTCAACGGGCACAGGCTGAGTGATCGCCAGCGTTCGCGCCCCAGCTCCCCCAATGGCCCCCCGGCCAAGGTTGAGGCGCACGCAGGGAGGTGCCACCGATGACTGACCGCAGGCTCTGGTCGTACAAGGAGATCGCCGCGCACATCCGTGTCCAGCCGGACACCGTGCGCTCGTACCGCAAGCACGGGCTGCTTCCGCCACCCGATCACGTCGAGGGGGGCAAGCCCTACTGGTACGCGGACACCATCCGCACCTGGGTGTCACGCAGGCCTGGCAACAGAGGCCGCAAGGACTGAGGGCATGGGTGGGCCCCGTACCGATCGCAGATCGGTACGGGGCCCACCCATGCCCTCACCACGACGCCACCCTCCCCCGGGCCGCCCGGCAGCCCCTTCTCCCCGAGTGCGACATAGGGGCCATCTCACATGCAGTTCGGGCGAACCGGATATTATCGGGCCGTTCGGGCCGACCGAAATCTCTACCGCAGGACGGTCGAACCCATACCCCCTAGGGGTATAGTCTGGAGCGCAGACAGTGACACACGCACGCAGTGAAGTGACACGCATGCAGTCACACGCCTTCGAAGAGGAGAACGACATGACCGCCGAGACCGGGACGACGACCGAGACCACCCCGACCGCCTCCTGCTGCTCGCCGACCGGCTCCTGCCACGACAGTTCCTCGCCGGAGTCCGAGGCGGGCGCCGTCACCACGGTCTACCGGGTGACCGGGATGACCTGCGGTCACTGCGAGGGCGCCATCGCCGCCGAGGTCTCCGAGATCCCCGGCGTCAGCTCCGTGCAGGCCGTGTCCGCCACCGGCCTGGTGACAGTCGTCTCCAAGGCCCCGCTCGACGACGAGGCCGTACGCGCCGCGATCGACGAGGCGGGCTACGAGCTCACCGGCCGCGCCTGAGCCACCGCGCCGCAGGCCGGTCGGGCCGGGCCGTACGGACCAGTTCATACTGGGTCCTGTACGGCCCGGCCCGTTTTCTGGAGCAGCACATAGTGGACACCTCTCAGGTAGAGCTCTCCATCGGCGGGATGACCTGCGCCTCGTGCGCGGCCCGCATCGAGAAGAAGCTCAACCGCATGGACGGCGTTTTCGCCACCGTCAACTACGCGACGGAGAAGGCGAGGATCAGTTACGTCGACGGGGTGCTGGTCCCCGACCTGATCGCCACCGTCGAGAAGACCGGCTACACGGCTGAGGAACCACCGCCGCCCGCCGCCGCGCCGCAGGAGCCCGCGACCACGGGCCAGGACGCCGGGCTCGCCTCGCTGCGGCAGCGGCTGCTGGTCTCGCTGCCGCTCTCCGCGCCCGTCATCGCGATGGCGATGATCCCCTCGCTCCAGTTCGACAACTGGCAGTGGCTCTCGCTGACGCTCGCGTCGCCGGTCGTCGTCTGGGGCGGGCTGACCTTCCACCGGGCCGCCTGGACCAACGTCAGGCACGGCGCGGCCACCATGGACACCCTCGTGTCGGTCGGCACGCTCGCCGCGTACGGCTGGTCGCTGTGGGCCCTGTTCTTCGGGCAGGCCGGCATGACGGGCATGCGCCACGGCTTCGAACTGACCGCCTCACGCACCGACGGGGCATCGACGATCTACCTCGAAGTCGCCGCCGGAGTCATCACCTTCATCCTGCTCGGGCGTTTCCTGGAGGCACAGTCGAAGCGGAAGGCGGGCGCGGCCCTGCGCGCGCTGCTCGACCTCGGCTCCAAGGACGTGACGGTGCTGAGAGGCGGCAGCGAGGTACGCGTCCCGGTCGCCTCCCTCTCCGTCGGCGACCGCTTCGTCGTACGTCCCGGGGAGAAGATCGCCACCGACGGCACGGTCACCGAGGGCGCGTCGGCGGTGGACGCCGCCATGCTGACCGGCGAGTCCGTCCCCGTGGAGGTCGTCGCGGGCGACACCGTCACCGGCGCCACCGTGAACACCTCGGGCCGCATCGTCGTCGAGGCCACCCGCGTCGGCGCCGACACCCAACTGGCCCGGATGGCCCGCCTCGTCGAGGACGCCCAGAACGGCAAGGCGCAGGTGCAGCGGCTCGCCGACCGCATCTCCGCGGTCTTCGTGCCCGTGGTGCTGCTCATCGCCCTGGCCACCCTCGTCAGCTGGCTGCTGGTGACGGACGACCCGACCGCGTCCTTCACCGCGGCCGTCGCGGTGCTGATCATCGCCTGCCCGTGCGCACTGGGCCTGGCCACGCCGACCGCGCTGATGGTCGGCACGGGGCGCGGGGCACAGCTCGGCATCCTGATCAAGGGGCCCGAGGTACTGGAGTCGACCCGGCGGGTGGACACCGTCGTACTGGACAAGACGGGCACGGTCACCACCGGCCACATGGAGCTCCAGGGCGTCGTCGCCGCGGCCGGCACCGACGAGGCCGAACTGCTGCGCCTGGCGGGCGCGCTGGAGCACGCCTCCGAGCACCCGATCGCCCGCGCGATCGCGACCGCCGCCGCCGCCGCACACGGCCCGCTGCCCGTCCCGGAGAGCTTCGAGAACGTCGCGGGGCACGGGGTGCGCGGTGTGGTCGACGGGCACCGCGTGCTCGTCGGGCGCGGTGAGCTGCTCGCCGATGCGGGCCCGAAGCTGCCGCGCGAGCTGGCCGACGCGAAGGCCGACGCCGAGGCGGAGGGCCGTACGGCGGTGATCGTCGCCTGGGACGGGCAGGCGCGCGGCGTCCTCACCGTCGCCGACGCGGTGAAGGAGACCAGCGCGCAGGCCGTCGCCCAGCTGCGCGCCCTGGGTCTCACCCCGGTCCTGCTGACCGGCGACAACCGGGCCGTCGCCGATTCGGTGGCGCGCGCGGTCGGCATCACCGAGGTGTACGCCGAGGTCCTCCCCCAGGACAAGGTCGACGTGGTGAAGCGGCTCCAGGCGGAGGGCCGCAGCGTCGCGATGGTCGGCGACGGGGTGAACGACGCCGCCGCGCTGGCCACCGCCGACCTGGGGCTCGCGATGGGGACCGGAACGGACGCCGCGATCGAGGCGGGCGACCTCACGCTCGTACGTGGAGATCTCAGGGTGGCGGCGGACGCCATCCGGCTGTCGCGCCGGACCCTCGCCACCATCAAGGGCAATCTCTTCTGGGCCTTCGGCTACAACGTGGCGGCGCTGCCGCTGGCCGCCGCCGGGCTGCTCAACCCCATGATCGCCGGATTCGCGATGGCCTTTTCCTCGGTGTTCGTAGTGACAAACAGCCTTCGGCTGCGTACCTTCACATGACGCACACAAAGTGACACAGGTCACCGTGATTTGAGGGTAACCATATGGGCCACTCGCGAGTCTAAGTGGGCGATGCCAAGGACGTCTTGGGGGACGTTCGCGAAATGTCTTGGGGGACATTTCGGGCAAACGTAGGCCGGGGCACGTGCAACCGGGGAGCTTTGAGCGGCCCTCCCGTACGTACGGGTCCCGGCAGACCGCGCAAGACGAGCTCCTGCTCACCACAGACGCCCGGCCGGATCCCGTGGGGGGAATCCGCTCGGGGAAATGGGAAGCGCCCCGCATTGTCGACCCGTGGGGGGATCGGCAGCGGGGCGCTTTCCGCTTTTCAGCGGCAGACGCGGTGGTGCGTCAGTGGCGCGGGCGGGGCGTCAGCGACCCTCGACCGGAGCGCCCGAAGGACCTCACCCGTGGCTGTGCCGGCCCGGGGGACACCCCCCGGACCCTCAGCCGATCGCGTCAGCGACTCTCGACCGGGGCGAACTCCCGAAGGACCTCACCCGTGTAGATCTGGCGCGGGCGGCCGATGCGCGATCCCGGCTCCTTGATCATCTCGTGCCACTGGGCGATCCAGCCCGGGAGACGGCCCAGCGCGAAGAGCACCGTGAACATCTCGGTCGGGAAGCCCATGGCCCGGTAGATCAGGCCGGTGTAGAAGTCGACGTTCGGGTAGAGCTTGCGCTCCACGAAGTACTCGTCGGCCAGCGCGTGCTCTTCGAGCTTGAGCGCGATGTCGAGCAGCTCGTCATCCTTGCCCAGGGCGGAGAGAACGTCGTGCGCCGCAGCCTTGATGATCTTCGCCCGGGGGTCGAAGTTCTTGTAGACGCGGTGCCCGAAGCCCATGAGCTTCACGCCGTCTTCCTTGTTCTTCACCTTGCGGATGAAGTTGTCGACGTCGCCACCGTCGGCCTGAATGCCCTCGAGCATCTCCAGCACCGACTGGTTGGCGCCACCGTGCAGCGGGCCCCACAGCGCGCTGATGCCGGCGGAGATCGAGGCGAACATGTTCGCCTGCGAGGAGCCGACCAGACGCACGGTGGACGTCGAACAGTTCTGCTCGTGGTCCGCGTGCAGGATCAGCAGCTTCTCCAGCGCGGCGACGACGACCGGGTCCGGCACGTACTCCTGCGCCGGCACCGAGAAGGTCATGCGCAGGAAGTTCTCGACGTACCCGAGGTCGTTGCGCGGGTAGACGAAGGGGTGCCCGATCGACTTCTTGTACGCGTACGCCGCGATGGTCGGAAGCTTGGCGAGCAGGCGGATCGTCGAAAGGTGACGCTGCTGCTCATCGAACGGGTTGTGGCTGTCCTGATAGAACGTGGACAGCGCGCTGACCACCGAGGACAGCATCGCCATCGGGTGCGCGTCACGCGGGAAGCCGTCGAAGAACCGCTTGACGTCCTCGTGCAGCAGCGTGTGCTGGGTGATCTCGTTCTTGAAGGCCGCGAGCTCGTCGACCTTGGGGAGCTCACCGTTGATCAGCAGGTAAGCCACCTCGACGAAGGTGGAGCTTTCGGCGAGCTGCTCGATCGGGTATCCCCGGTAGCGCAGGATGCCCTGCTCACCGTCGAGATAGGTGACAGCGGATTTATAGGCGGCGGTATTGCCGTACCCACTGTCCAACGTCACCAGGCCGGTCTGCGCCCGGAGCTTCCCAATGTCGAAGCCCTTGTCGCCGACGGTGCTGTCGATCACCGGGTAGGTGTATTCGTCATCGCCGTACCGCAGTACTACAGAGTTGTCGCTCACGTCATCCCTCACCGACGTAGTGCCTCTTCTTCGAGGTGCCCTGACTGTCTCTACCATCCCCCACTTGGCTCAGGAGAGTGCACTCGGGGTCGACCATCAGGCCTATCGGCGGCACTCAGTGCCGCCAACCTGGTCATCCTGCCCCCTTCGCCCCAGTTCCGGGAAGTCCTGGATGGCGTTTCCTACCAATGGTCCTCTATGAGACGTTTCGAGAGGCGGTGGTCGAGCGCCGTGCACCGTCTGCCCGCGGAAACCGTGCGGACGGCCTGCCCTATCGCTTTTCTGGAGCCGACGAGGACGACCAGCTTCTTGGCCCTGGTCACCGCCGTGTACAGCAGGTTCCGCTGGAGCATCATCCACGCTCCGGTGGTGACGGGGATCACCACCGCGGGGTACTCGCTGCCCTGCGAACGGTGGATCGTCATGGCGTACGCGTGCGCCAGCTCGTCCAGCTCGTCGAAGTCGTACCCGACCTCCTCGTCCTCGTCGGTCAGCACGGTCAGGCGCTGGTCGTCCAGGTTGAGCGAGGTGACCACGCCCACGGTGCCGTTGAAGACCCCGTTGAGTCCCTTCTCGTAATTGTTGCGAATCTGAGTGACCTTGTCTCCGACGCGGAACACCCTTCCGCCGAACCTCTTCTCGGGAAGGTCGGGCCTGGCGGGCGTAATGGCCTGCTGGAGCAGGGCGTTGAGCGTGCCGGCGCCCGCCGGGCCCCGGTGCATCGGGGCAAGCACCTGGATGTCGCGCCGCGGATTGAGGCCGAACTTGGCGGGAATGCGGCGGGCAGCCACGTCCACCGCGAGCTTTCCCGCCTCCTCCGTCTCCTCCTCCACGAAGAGGAAGAAGTCCGGCAGGCCCTGAGTGATGGGCTGCACACCGGAGTTGATGCGGTGGGCATTGGTGACGACACCGGACTGCTGGGCCTGGCGGAAGATCCGGGTGAGGCGGACGGAGGGGACCGGGCCGCCGTCCGCGAGCAGATCGCGCAGCACCTCGCCGGCTCCGACGGAGGGCAGTTGGTCCACGTCCCCGACGAGCAGCAGGTGCGCGCCCGGCGCGACCGCCTTCACCAGCTTGTTGGCGAGGAGGAGGTCGAGCATCGAGGCCTCGTCGACGACGACCAGATCGGCGTCGAGCGGCCGGTCCTTGTCGTACGCCGCTTCGCCGCCCGGTCGGAGTTCGAGCAGCCGGTGCACGGTGGACGCGTCGGCCCCGGTCAGCTCGGCCAGCCGCTTGGCGGCGCGGCCGGTGGGGGCGGCGAGGACCACCTTGGCGTTCTTGGCGCGGGCCAGCTCCACCACCGAGCGGACCGTGAACGACTTGCCGCAGCCCGGCCCGCCGGTGAGCACCGCGACCTTCTCGCTGAGCGCCAGCCTGACGGCCGCCTCCTGCTCGGGCGCGAGACTGGCGCCCGTACGCTCCCCCAGCCAGGCCAGCGCCTTGTCCCACGCCACGTCCCGGAAGGCCGGCATCCGGTCCTCGTCGGCGCGCAGCAGGCGCAGCACCTGCGCGGCGAGGGAGATCTCGGCGCGGTAAAACGGCACGAGGTAGACGGCGGTGACGGGCTCGACGCCGTCAGGCCCCGGGACCTTCTCCCGTACGACGCCCTCCTCGGCGGCGAGTTCGGCGAGGCAGTCGATGACCAGGCCCGTGTCGACCTGAAGCAGCTTGACGGCGTCGCTGATCAGCCGCTCCTCGGGGAGGTAGCAGTGGCCCTGGTCGGTGGACTGGGACAGCGCGTACTGCAGCCCGGCCTTGACCCGCTCCGGGCTGTCGTGCGGAATGCCGACGGCCTGGGCGATCCGGTCGGCGGTGAGGAAGCCGATGCCCCAGACGTCGGACGCCAGCCGGTAGGGCTGGTTCTTCACGACGGAGATCGAGGCGTCGGCGTACTTCTTGTAGATCCGCACGGCGATGGAGGTGGAGACGCCGACACCCTGGAGGAAGATCATGACCTCCTTGATGGCCTTCTGCTCCTCCCAGGCGGCGCCGATCAGCTTGGTGCGCTTGGGCCCGAGGCCGGGGACCTCCACGAGGCGCTTGGGCTCGCGCTCGATGATGTCGAGGGTGTCGACGCCGAAGTGCGTGGTGATCCGGTCGGCCATGACCGGGCCGATGCCCTTGATCAGGCCGGAGCCGAGGTAGCGGCGGATGCCCTGGATGGTGGCGGGGAGGATCGTTGTGTAGTTCTCGACGGTGAACTGCTTGCCGTACTGCGGGTGCGACCCCCAACGGCCTTCCATCCGCAGCGACTCACCGGGCTGGGCGCCGAGCAGCGAGCCGACGACGGTGAGCAGATCGCCGCCGCCCCGGCCGGTGTCGACGCGGCCGACCGTGTAGCCGGTCTCCTCGTTGGCGTACGTGATCCGTTCGAGGACGCCTTCGAGGACGGCTCGGTTGGGTGCTGGCGCTGGGCTGGACATGATCCGACGCTACCGGGCGGCGCTGACAGCGGGGTACGGGGCCGCAGGCGGGATCACGGCCGGGGGGAAGCCCGCTTGATTGTTCCCTGGGCCCGCACAGGGGCTGTACGGCCGTCCAGCACGCACGCGACGGCCAGGGCGATGTGGTCGATTGCTCGATCAGGATTGGTGACAGTACGGGCACCGGTCAGTCGGATCGCGTCATTGCCATTTCTCGGTTTCCGCAGATCGGCATGGACCTGGGCCACCGTCGGGAGCGACTCGCACCGCGTCCAGCCGGGCTCCCCGGCTCTCGGCGACCCGCGTGACGTCCCGCAGCGACTCGGTCAACCGGCTTGCGAGAAAGTGCAGTTCCTTCCGGCCGACCCGCTGATTCGCCAAGAGGTCGGCCGCATGGCCCAACAGCTCGTCCGCCATACCGAGCTGGATACTCTCGACGCCATTCGCCATGCGGGACACGTAGCCGGTGCCGTCCCCCAGGACGTAACACGACTTGCCCTCCGCCCCCGCCCAGGGCAACAGCCGGAGCGTCCGCCCCTCGTACCCCTCCCCGCTCATGCGACCGCCTCCGCGCGCGGGTTCTTCCCGGTACGGACAGAGTTGATGACCGGGAGCCGCACGGCTCGGGACACGGAGAGAGTCTCCTCCAGCGCTTGACCTCCGAATTCCACGCCGCGCACCGCGAGCCACAACACCCGCCGCTGCCGGCCCTCGGCGGCCCCCCGGCCCTGCGCTTCTTCGGCCAGTCGCCGCTCGTGCGCCACGAGGTACGGGCGGACCAGCAGGCTGTCCTCGCCCCGCGTCGGCCTCCCGCCGATGCGTCGCACGGTCGGGCCGCCGACGTAGTCGCACGAGTACGGATACGTGTCCACGTAGGGCCTGTGCCGCCCCCCGCCGGGCATCAGGAACCTCAACAGCGCCTCCAAGAGCCGAGCGCAGATAACCCTCATGCCAGCCTGCCTTTCCTAGCGTTCTGTAGCGAACAGATCACAGAATGGGGTCGCCCCTCGCTACGCTGCCAGGAGTCAGCGCTTGACAACGCATCTGTCAGGTCAGGGAGTCAGAAGCCATGGACGAAACCCACAGCCCGCGCAATCCACGGGAGAAGTACGGCGAAGAGCTGCGGCTGAGGCGCCTGGCGTCGAAGCTGACTCAAGAGGCGCTGAGCGAGATGGTCGTGTGCTCATCCACGCTGATCAGCCATTTCGAGGCCGGCCGAAGGCTCCCCCGGCTGGAGGACGCCCAGCGGATCGACCGGGCGCTCGGTACGGACGGGTTCTTCGCCCGATGGCTGGAGGACCTGGAGACCAAGTACGCCGATCACTTCGCGTCAGTGGCCGAGCTGGAACAACAGGCCCTCTGCATCCGGCAGTTCGCACTTTCCCTCGTACCAGGAATCCTGCAAACACCCAGCTACGCGCGCGCTCTGTTCTGCGCGTACCGGCCGAACCACCGGCCCGAGGAACTTGACAGAGACGTTGTCATTCGAACGGAGCGTGCCCGGGTTCTCGACGGGCCGTTGAACCCTGTCATTTGGACACTGCTGGACGAGGCGGTCCTCCGGCGCCAGGTAGGAGGGCCTCTCGTCATGGCAGAACAACTGCAGCGGATCGCGGATCTGGCGGAGTCGGGGCGTCTGCGGTTGCATGTACTGCCGTTCGGGGTGGGGGCGCATGCGCTGCTGGAGAGCCTGCTCACTCAGATGGATTTCAAGGACTCTGCGCCACTGGCCTACGTCGAGGGCCTCTTTACCGGCCACTTGATGGACGATCCAGCCCTGGTGGCCGGGTGCCGCACGGCCTACGATCTTGCGCTGAGTGACGCGTTGTCCCAGCAGGAATCACTGGCCCTCGTCAGGGCGGTAGCAGAGGAACACGAACATGGTCAGCAGTGAACACACCATCCCCGATTCCTCCGCGCTGACCGACTGGTACAAGTCCAGCTTCAGCGGCGGTGGGCAAGGCGAGTGCCTTGAGGTCGCGCGGGGCTACGGCGACGTACCGGTGCGGGACAGCAAGGCCGTGACGGGCCCCGTGGTGGTCTTCCCGGCAGAGGCCTGGTCGTCGTTCGTCTCCGGCGTCAAGGGCGGCTTCTTCCCCGGCTGAACAATGGAACGTCAAGGCTCCGACCGCTCGCCGACTTGACGAGGCAACCGTCAAGTCCGGGCGACAGTGATGCCTGGGCCAGGTCGCGAAGCTGTTCGTGCACGCTGCGGGCTGACGCATCTGTACGGAAGCTTCAAGCCCCACTCCGGGGACTTTGCCCGGAAACCGCAGAGGCCCGGTCCGTCGACCGGGCCCCCCAGATCCCCCTCCGTCACAGGCCTCCCTGAATCCCCCCGGATCCACCCCCGGAAGCCCTGATGCCAAGTAGGACCCACGTAGTGCGCGAAGGGTTGCACGGTGGATGAGATTCATTTAGTTCGGACACAAGGTGCCGACAAATAGTCATGCACGTAGCGTTTCGGTCATGAATGATGACTCGCTGCAGAAGGATGTACTCGACGAGCTCGGCGACGACAAGCTCCAAGAGATCGCCGGGCTGCTGGGTACGGACACCGCCGGGGCTCAGGACGTCGTGCAGAGCAGCGTCAGCGCGCTCTCCGGGGGCCTGGAGGAGAAGGCGGTCGCCGCGACCCCCGAGGAGGCGGAGGAGGTCCGCCTGGCCATCGCCGACGCCGCGGAGCCGCCCTTGCAGGGCGTGGCCACGCTCGGTGGCGGCCTGGGCGGGATGCTCTCCGGCGGCCTGATGGGCGGTGTCCTCGCCAAGATCGCCAGGCCGGCCGCGGCGGCCGTCGCGAAGCGGACGGGATTGCCGGTGGCGTCGGTGACGAAGGCGTTCGAGGTCGTGCTGCCGGTGGTGGTGGCGGTCCTCTCGAAGCGCGCGGCGCGGGGTAAGGCGACGGCCTCCGGCGGTGGCGGGCTCGGGGATCTGCTGGGCGGGCTGCTCGGTGGGGGCGGCGCGAAGAAGTAGGCGGGGTGGGTGAGTGCGGGTGCACGCGGGTGCGCTGCGGGTACGAGTGGTGCGCGGTGCGGGTGCCTGGACAGCGCGCGGGTGCGGTGAGGGTGCGCTGCGAATGCAGGTGGTGCGCGGTGCGGGTTGCCTGCGGCGCGCCCCCCTACCCGCCCCTCCCGAAACCGGTGCAGGCCCCGGACCCCGGACGGGCTGATTTTCAGCCCGTCCGGCGTTTGAGGACTTCGGGAAGGGGCGGGTAGGGGACAAGCCCGCCGCAGGCGCCCACCCGCACCCGTCCCCCAC
>NZ_JASITA010000018.1 GCF_030063415.1 Streptomyces sp. H27-C3
CCCCTTCCTTTTCGATCACGCCTCTTGGACACTCGGCATGCTCACGTTTCCCCCCACCCCAAGAGGTCCCCGCACTCATGCCTGAACTCAATCGCCGCCGCTTCCTCCAGATCGCCGGCGCGTCCGCCGGCGCCGCCGCACTGGCCGGCAGCATCGGCCGGGCCGCGGCCATCCCCGCCAACCGCCGCTCCGGCACCATCGACGATGTCGAGCACATCGTCGTCCTGATGCAGGAGAACCGGTCCTTCGACCACTACTTCGGCGCGCTGAAGGGCGTCCGCGGATTCGGCGACCCGCGCCCGGTGCAGCTGCCCAGCGGCAAGTCCGTCTGGTATCAGTCGGACGGCGCGAAGGACGTACTGCCCTACCACCCGGACGCCGACAACCTCGGGATGCAGTTCATCGCGGGTCTCAACCACGACTGGGCGGGCGGTCACAAGGCCTGGAACCAGGGCAAGTACGACAACTGGATCCCCGCGAAGTCGACGGGGGCGATGGCGTACCTGACCCGCGAGGACATCCCGTTCCACTACGCGCTCGCCGACGCGTTCACCGTGTGCGACGCCTATCACAGCTCGTTCATGGGGGCCACCGACCCCAACCGCTACTACATGCTGTCGGGCCACACCGGCAATGACGGCAAGGGCGGCGGCCCGGTCCTGGGCAACGACGAACTCGGGTACGACTGGACGACGTACCCGGAGCGGCTGGAGCAGGCCGACGTCTCGTGGAAGGTCTACCAGGACATCGGCGACGGCCTGAACGCCGCGGGCAAGTGGGGCTGGATCGAGGACGCGTACCGCGGCAACTACGGCGACAACTCGCTGCTGTACTTCAACACGTACCGCAACGCCGAGCCCGGCAACCCGCTCTACGACAAGGCCCGCACCGGCACCGACGTCAAGAAGGGCGGCGGCTTCTTCGACATCCTCAAGGCCGACGTCGCGGCCGACAAGCTCCCGCAGATCTCCTGGATCGCCGCCCCGGAGGCCTTCACCGAGCACCCCAACTTCCCGTCGAACTACGGGGCCTGGTACATCTCGCAGGTGCTGGACGCGCTCACGTCCAACCCGGAGGTGTGGGCGAAGACCGCCCTGTTCATCACCTATGACGAGAACGACGGTTACTTCGACCACGTCCCGCCGCCCCACCCGCCGGCCTCCGCCGCCCAGGGTCTGTCCACCGCAGACACCGCGCTGGACAACTTCGCCGGTAACGGCAGTTATGCGGCCGGCCCCTACGGCCTCGGCCAGCGCGTGCCCATGCTCGTCGTGTCCCCCTGGAGCACCGGCGGCTTCGTCTGCTCGGAGGTCTTCGACCACACATCCATCATCCGGTTCATGGAGAGCCGCTTCGGCGTCGACGAGCCGAACATCTCGCCCTGGCGGCGCGAGGTCTGCGGCGACCTCAGCTCGGCCTTCGACTTCGGCCTCCAGGACACCGCCCCCGCCGTGCTCCCGGACACCGACGGATACACCCCGCCGGACAAGGAGCGGCACGACAGCTATGTGCCCAAGCCGCCCGCCAACCCCGCGATGCCCAAGCAGGAGAAGGGGGCGAGGCCGGCCAGGCCGCTGCCGTACGCGCCCCTGGTGGACGGCGTGGCGACGCCGTCCACGGGGAAGTTCACGCTGACCTTCAGCGCGGGCGAGCAGGCCGGGGCGTGTTTCTCCGTCAGGTCGGCGAACCGCACGGACGGGCCGTGGACCTACACGGCGGGGGCCGGTAAGAAGCTCTCCGACACCTGGAGCACGAAGTACTCCAAGGGCGCGTACGACCTCTCCGTGTTCGGCCCGAACGGCTTCCTGCGCACTTTCAAGGGCCCCGGCACCACCGCGGGCCCGGAGGTGGGCGCCCGCCACGACGCCGCCAGTGGCCGCGTCGTGCTGACCCTGACGAATCCGACGGGCGCGGACTGTCACCTCACGCTCACGAACGCGTACGGCGGCAAGAAGGAGACGTTCACCGTGCGGGCGGGTGGCAAGGTGGTGCACCCGGTGGACCTACGCGGCAGCAAGCGGTGGTACGACCTGTCCGTGGTGTCCGACAAGGACGCCTCGTTCCTGCGCAGGTTCGCCGGGCACGTGGAGACGGGTGAGCCCGGCGTGAGCGACCCGGCGATCATCACCGGCTAGTTCCCGCGTCGCGGTGGGTGTCCGCGGCTGTCCGTGCCCCGGCCCCCGAGGAGAGTCGGGGCGGGAGGCTCAGCGGGGGCCGGGTGGCCGGGACGCTCAGCGGGGCAGGGTGGTCGAGTCCACGAAGGCCGGTACGGCCGCCTGCGGCTGGTTGCGCGCGGGGCCGTCAGCGGGTCCCAGGCGTTGGTGTGCCAGACGTTCTGCATGAACGCCGAGGGCTTCTTGGGGATCCGGTTGGGGGGTGTCTCTCCCCCATGCCTGCCGTGCGTGTTGTGCCTGCACCCTGCCGGTGATGCTGCTTCGAGAACGCTTTGAGAATGCTTCGTGAGTGCCTTGTGAGTACCTTGAGGGCGCTCTCACGGCACTCACGGAGTGGCGCTGCGTGGCGTGCCTGTCAATGGTCTAGACGAGACGCCTCGGGGCTCCCACGAGAGAGGCGCGGGCCGCACACCCGTACGGGTGACAGCGCGGCGTGGCCGTTTGCGGGCCGCTGTTGCGCCGGATGGCCTGGGATCTCCCCGACACCGAGCCCCAGGAGTTCCGGATGACACCCCGAGCCGCCTTCTTCGCCGCCGCGCTGCTCACCCTCGTGGCGTCCGCCCCGGCCGCCGCGGTCCAGCCGGCCGAGGGCTCCGCCCCGGCGCGCAGCCTGTACCTCGCCATCTCCGGGTCCGAGCGCACCTGGAGCCGCAGTGTCATCCTCGACTGCCCGCCCGGCGCCGAACCGCCGCACCCTCGTGCGCGGGCCGCGTGCGACGCCATCACCTGGGCGCGCGGCGACCTCGACGCGCTGCGGGGCGAGCCGCACGCCTGCACCATGGAACTCGACCCGGTGACGGTGAGCGCCACGGGCCGCGGGCAGAGCGCGCCCAAGGCCTGGCGCAAGACCTACGCCAATGCCTGCGTGATGGACGCGACCACCGGCCCTGTCTTCCGCTTCTGACCCGCACCACGCCCGCGTCGCGCGTACGGAGGCGTTTCAGCTGCTGCGCGACGCGACCATCCCGAGAGTCACCAGACCGAGCAGCACCCAGCCGAACCACAGCCAGCCGTTGCTGCCGAGTGCCGCCGTGTACGCCGTGACTACCACCAGCGTCCCGACGGTGAGCACCCCCATGGACTTCGTGGAACCGGGCATGCGCGCCCCCTCCTTCGGAGTGGATGCCATCGTCACCCGTGGAACGCTCCGGCGCTACCGTGCCTACCGGACCCGCGGGTCCGAAAACCGCTGGCCGGGCTACCGGCTTCGCGCGTTCAGCGAGGCCAGATAGGCGTTGTACGCCACCAGCTCCTTGTCGCCGTCACGGTCCGCGGCGCGGTCCGAGCGCCGCGCCACCCGCTGCTCGGACCGGTACCACTGGAAGACCAGCGCGATCAGGACCAGCACGGACGGGATCTCGCTGAACGCCCAGGCGATGCCGCCCGCCGCGTTCTGGTCGGTCAGCGCGTCGATGCCGAGCGACGCGGGCGGGTTCTCGTACGTGCTGATCATGGGCTGGGTCGCCATCATCAGGGCGATGCCGAAGAACGCGTGGAAGGGCATCCCTGCGAACAGCTCCAGCATCCGCATCACATAGCCGGGGCGGTGCGGGCCCGGGTCGATGCCCATGATCGGCCAGAAGAAGACCAGGCCGACGGCGAGGAAGTGCACCATCATCGCGAGGTGCCCCGGCTTGCTCTCCATCAGGAAGTCGAAGAGCGGCGTGAAGTAGAGCCCGTACAGGCTCGCGATGAACAGCGGGATGGTGAACGCCGGGTGCGTGACGATCTTCATATAGCGGCTGTGCAGCAGCATCAGCAGGATCTCGCGCGGGCCCTTGCGATTGCCGCGCCCCGCCACCGGCAGCGCGCGCAGCGCCAGCGTGACCGGGGCGCCGAGCAGCAGCAGGATCGGGGTCAGCATGCTGATGATCATGTGCTGCACCATGTGCACGCTGAACATGACCATGCCGTAGTCGTTGAGCTTGGTGCACATCACCAGCGCGATGCTCAGCACACCGATCACGTAGAAGATCATCCGGCCGACCGGCCAGCTGTCGCCCCGCCGGTGCAGCCGCACCACACCCCAGCCGTAGGCCCCCAGGGCCAGCACGCAGCCGATCAGGAAGAAGGGGTCCGGGGAGAACTCGAGGCCCCGTCCCAGCGTGAACGGCGGCAGATCCATGTTCATGCCGTGCCCGCTGTGATCCATCTGTCTCTCCCGAGGGGGTTACGCATTTCGTGCCGGTTGTCCGCTCCAGACTAGAACCGCCCCCGGCCGCTCTTGCGGCCGGGGGCGGTCGGTGGAACGGGCAATAAAGTCAGAGCACGCACTCGGCCTCGGCGTACCGCTCGCTCGGCACGGTCTTCAGCGTTTCCACGGCCTCGGCCAGCGGAACCATCGTGATGTCCGTGCCGCGCAGCGCCGTCATCATGCCGAACTCGCCGCGGTGCGCCGCCTCCACCGCGTGCCAGCCGAAGCGGGTCGCCAGCACCCGGTCGTACGCCGTCGGGGTCCCGCCGCGCTGCACATGGCCGAGGATGACCGGGCGGGCCTCCTTGCCGAGGCGCTCCTCCAGCTCGACCGACAACTGCGTGGCCACGCCGGTGAAGCGCTCGTGGCCGTAGACGTCCTTGACTCCGACGTCGAAGTCCATGGAGCCCGCGCGCGGCTTGGCGCCCTCCGCGACCACGACGATCGCGAACCGCTTGCCCGCCGAGAAGCGCTTGCCGACCAGCGCGGTCAGCTCGTCGATGTCGAAGGGCCGCTCGGGGACGACGATCGCGTGCGCGCCGGCCGCCATGCCCGAGTGGAGCGCGATCCAGCCGGTGTGCCGCCCCATGACCTCGACGATCAGCACGCGCTGGTGCGACTCCGCGGTGGTCTTGAGCCGGTCCAGGGCCTCGGTCGCCACTCCGACGGCCGTGTCGAACCCGAAGGTGACATCGGTCGATGAGATGTCGTTGTCGATGGTCTTGGGTACGCCGACGATCGGCAGCCCCGCCTCGGCGAGCAGGTTCGCCGCCTTCAGCGTGCCTTCGCCGCCGATCGGGATGATCGCGTCGAGGCCCAGGTCCCTGACATGGCCACGGGCCTGCTCGACGCCGCCGCGCAGCTGCGCGGGCTGCACCCGCGAGGAGCCGAGGATCGTTCCGCCGCGGGCAAGGATGCCGCCGACCGCGTCCAGGTCAAGCTTGCGGTAGTCGCACTCCAGAAGACCCTTCCACCCGTCGTGGAAGCCGATGACCTCGTCACCGTGGTCGACGACGGCGCGGTGTACGACCGAGCGGATGACGGCGTTCAGGCCGGGGCAGTCGCCGCCGGAGGTGAGTACACCAATTCGCATGCCCGAAAACCTTTGCAACGTGGGCCGAGGACCGGACCACGTCGTCCGGGTTGGGTCCCGTCACCCTACTCGCGCAGGGTGACGGGACCGAACTGGACGTCCGACTGCTGGACACCGCAAATTTTGTACGAACCCACCAGGAGCCCGGCGGTGGGTCAGGCGGGCTGCGTCGCTGCGCCGATGCGCTCGGCGCGCAGCGCCTCGTACCACCGGTCGTCGGCGGGCGGCAGCGCGTTGACGTCGAGGGCCAGCTTCAGCAGCAGGTCCGCGATGAGCGGGTTGCGGGCCAGCACCGGGCCGTGCATGTAGGTACCGAAGACGGTGTCGTTGTACGCGCCCTCCGTGCCGTCGCCGGTTCCGTTGCCCTTGCCGATCTGTACCCGGGCGAACGGCCGCGCCGTCGGGCCGAGATGGGTGATGCCCTGGTGGTTCTCGAAGCCGGTCAGCTGCGGGAGGTTCAGCCGGTCGTCGATGTCGCCGAGGACATCGCCGACACACCGCTCGCCCTCACCGCGGGTGCTGACCACGTCGAGCAGCCCGAGGCCCTGCTCGCGCTCGCCGAGGTCGTTGACGAACTCGTGGCCGAGGATCTGGTATCCGGCGCAGACCGAGAAGACGATCGCGCCGTTGGACACCGCGCGGCTGAGGCCGCCGTCGCGGCGCAGCCGCTCCGAGGCCAGTCGCTGCGGCCGGTCCTCGCCGCCACCGATCAGATAGATGTCGCCCGAGGTGGGGATCGGCTGGTCGCTGCGTACGTCCACACGCTGCACGTCGAGGCCGCGCTGACGGGCCCGGCGCTCGACGACCAGGGCATTGCCCTGGTCGCCGTACGTGCTCAGCAGGTCCGGGTAGATCCACACCAGGCGCAGGCTGCTGTCGCTCATGCTTGCTTGTCCATTTCTTCCGGTGTACGCGGCCTGGTCCTAGTTGCCGACGCGGCGGCGCAGGTCCTGGAAGGCGGTGTAGTTGGCGATCGTCTCGATCCGCCCGGGGGGTGCGAGCTGCACGGCCTCGTCGAGGGTCTCGCACACCCGGAAGTCCAGGTTCGCTACCTCCAGGCGCACGGCCAGGTCCAGCTTGCGGTCGCCGAGCACGAAGATCGGGTGACCGGCGAGCCTGGTGTAGTCGACGTCCCACAGCCACGAGGTGTCCGTGCCGTCCGCGCCGCGCGCGTTGACAGCCAGGATCACCGGGGTGGGCGGCGGGTCGATCAGGGAAAACGTTTCGAGCCAGCCCGCCGGGTTCTTCGCGAGGAGCAGTCGCAGGTCGCGGTTCTGGAACTGCACCACGTCGTAGCGCCCCGCCACCGCCTGCACCTGGTACATGCGCTCCAGCGCCACCTGTGGCGGCACACCGAAGGTGGCGGCGACCGCGGCCGAGGTGGCGGCGTTCGCCTTGTTGGCGCGGCCCGGCAGCTGAAGATGGATCGGCCAGGCCGAGCCGTGCGGGTCCAGAACGTGGTCGCCGCTCAGCACCCAGCTGGGGGTGGGACGGCGGAAGCCGCAGTCGCCGCAGTACCAGTCGTCGCCGGGGCGCTGCATCACACCGCCGCAGGACGGGCAGGACCAGGCGTCGTCCTTCCACTCCTGGCCGGCCGCCACCCACACCACATTGGGGGAGGAGGAGGCTGCCCAGACGATCAGCGGGTCGTCCGCGTTCGCGATGACCACGGCCTTGTTGCCCGAAAGACCCTCGCGCCAGTGCTCGGCGAGCATCCGCGTCTCCGCGGCCCGGTCGAGCTGGTCGCGGGAGAGGTTGAGCAGGGCGATCGCCTTGGGCGTCACATCGCGAGCGACCCCCGCGAGGTACTTCTCGTCGACCTCGATCACGCCGTACTTCGCGTCCGAGCCGCCGGCCAGCGCGGACGTGATGCCCGCCGGCATGTTGGCGCCCAGCGCGTTGGAGACAACCGGGCCGCTGGCCCGCAGCGCCTCGGCGATCAGCCGGGTCGTCGTCGTCTTGCCGTTCGTCGCAGAGACAAGCACGACGTCGAGATGCTGGGCGAGCCGCCCGAGCAGATCGGGGTCGAGCCTGAGCGCCACCTTGCCGCCGATCACGGATCCGCTGCCGCGTCCCGCGGCGCGGGACACCGCCGCCGCCGCCTTGCCTGCCGTCACGGCCAGCTTGGCCCGCGGCGACAACGGCTCCGTGTTGCCTGCCATCGTCACTGATCCTCCTTGCATCCGGCGCCGCACTTGCCCCAGGTCCACCGGTCAACAGTCGGGGCTCAGCCTATCGAGATCCAGCCGTGGCCCCGAACCGCGGCACCGCCCGGAGGCTGTGGTACCTGGCGGAACGTAGGCTTACGGCCATGCGACATCGCCCAATTCCCGGCAGTTCCGGGCTCGTACGACCCATGACCATGCTGGGTGATCCGGTGCTGCATGCCACCTGTGAAGCCGTGACCGAATTCGGCCCCTCGCTCGTCGGTCTCGTCGAGGACATGTTCGCGACGATGTACGCGGCCGACGGGGTCGGCCTCGCGGCGAACCAGATCGGCCTGCCGCTGCGCGTCTTCGTATACGACTGTCCGGACGACGAGGACGTCCGGCACGTGGGGCACATCGTCAACCCACGCCTGATCGAGGCGGAGGTCGACGCCATCACCGTACGCGGTCCCGAGGGCTGCCTGTCGCTGCCGGGCGTCGAAGCGGGCACCGAACGCTTCGACCACACCGTCGTCGAAGGGGTGTTGGTCACGGGCGAGCCGGTACGGATCGACGCCACCGGGTTCTTCGCCCGCTGTCTCCAGCACGAGTGCGACCACTTGGAGGGCCTGGTCTACACGGACCGGCTGGCCGGGTGGCGACGGGCGCGGGCACTGCGTGCGGCGCGGCGGGCGGGCCGGGGAGCGGCGCCGAAGGAGTGAGCGGGGCTCAGAAGCCGGGGCCGCCCGTGCGGTCGCCCGCGGTGGCCAGCCTGCCCCACAGCAGGTCCGCGAGGCTGGACACCAACTGGGCGCGGGAGCAGGGCCGTTCGCCCAGCCACCAGTCGCCGGCCGCGTGCATCATGCCGACGATTCCATGTCCCCATACCCGGGCGAGCTGCTCACTGCCTGGGCCCAGCTCCACCCGCTCGGCGATGACCTTCGCCAGCTCCTCGCCGAGCCGGCGCAGCAGCGGCGCCGAGTGCCGGCCGACGTCGAAGCCCTGCTCGGGCTGGTACGCCTCCTCGGAGGGGTGCATCAGGAACCGGTAGACCTGCGGCCGGGCCTCGATCGCCGAGAGGTAGGTGTCGAGCGTCGCCTCCACCCGCTCGCGCCGCTCGGCCGGCGCGTCGAGCGCCGCCCGCAGCGCGTCGAGCAGGGCGTCGGTGTGGCGCTTGGCCAGGGCCCGGTAAAGACCGCCCTTGTCGCCGAAGTGCCGGTAGAGAATGGGCTTGGTGATCCCTGCTTCGGCGGCTATGGCGTTCATGGAAGCCTGTGGGCCGTCCCGGAGTACCACGCGGTCGGCCGCTTCGAGCAGTTCCCGCCGTCGTCGTGCGGCCGCGGAGCGCTGCTGCGCATCCTGCTGTGTGGTGTCCATGGTGTGTCTCCCCGCCCAAGCGATTCCGTGACGCTTGGGAAACGTAACACTGTGGCCAAGGCCCGTGCCGATCCACCCGGCACTGGTTGACAGGGTCTACTTGCCAGTAACAGACTCGGGTTACCGTAAGTAACGTTGATTTTGAACGCAGTGCTGGAGGGGACATGGCCGAGTTCACGCTCGAACTCAACGATGACCAGAAGCAGGTCCGCGACTGGATCCACGGGTTCGCCGCAGATGTGATGCGCCCGGCCGCCGCCGAGTGGGACGAGCGTGAGGAGACTCCCTGGCCCGTCATCCAGGAGGCGGCCAAACTCGGCATCTACTCCCTGGACTTCTACGCCCAGCAGTTCTTCGACCCGACGGGCCTGGGCATCCCGATGGCGATGGAGGAGCTGTTCTGGGGCGACGCGGGCATCGGTCTGTCCATCGTCGGCACGGGCCTGGCCGCCGTCGGTGTCCTCGCCAACGGCACCGAGGAGCAGATCGGCACCTGGATCCCGCAGATGTACGGCGACGCCGCCGACGTCAAGGTCGCAGCCTTCTGCTCCTCGGAGCCCGACGCGGGCTCCGACGTGTCGGCGATGCGTACCCGCGCGGTGTACGACGAGGCCAAGGACGAGTGGGTGCTCAACGGCACCAAGACCTGGGCGACCAACGGCGGCATCGCCAACGTCCATGTCGTGGTCGCCCTCGTCGACCCCGAGCTCGGCACCAAGGGCCACGCCTCGTTCATCGTCCCGCCGAACACCCCCGGCCTTTCCCAGGGGCAGAAGTTCAAGAAGCACGGCATCCGCGCCTCGCACACCGCCGAGGTCGTCCTGGAGGACGTACGCGTTCCCGGACACTGCCTGCTCGGCGGCAAGGAGAAGCTCGACGAGCGCCTCGCCCGCTCCCGTGAGCGCGCCAAGAAGGGCGGCGAGCGCGTGAAGAACGCGGCGATGGCCACCTTCGAGGCGTCGCGCCCGGCGGTCGGCGCGATGGCCGTGGGCACCGCCCGCGCCGCGTACGAGGTCGCACTCGACTACGCCAAGACCCGTGAGCAGTTCGGCCGTCCGATCATCGACAACCAGGGCGTCGCCTTCCAGCTCGCCGACATGCGCACCCAGATCGACGCGGCGCGGCTGCTGGTGTGGCGGGCGTCCTGGATGGCGACGGCGGGCAAGCCGTTCACCTCGGCCGAGGGCTCCATGTCGAAGCTGTTCGCCAGCGAGACGGCCAAGACGGTCACGGCCCAGGCGATTCAGATCCTCGGCGGCAACGGCTACACCCGGGAGTACCCGGTGGAGCGCATGCACAGGGACGCCGCGATCTACACGATCTTCGAGGGCACCAGCGAGATCCAGCGCCTGGTGATCGCCCGCACCCTGTCGGGCATGCCGATCCGCTGATCCGAGCGTCAGAGGTACGAAAAGCGCCGCCCCCACTTCAATGAGACGGGGCGGCGCTTTCTGTATGAGGCGGGTCAGGCCGGAAGCTGCGCCTCGATGGCCGCGACGACCTCGGGGGCGTCGGGCTCCGTGCGCGGGCGGAAGCGCCCGACGATCTCACCCCGGGCGGAAATGACGAACTTCTCGAAGTTCCACTGGACGTCGCCGGCCTCGCCGTCCGCGTCCTTGACCTCCGTCAGCTCCTTGTACAGCGGGTGCCGGTGGTCGCCGTTCACCTCGATCTTCTCAATCAGCGGAAACGTCACGCCGTAGCTCGCCGAGCAGAACGTCTGGATCTCCTCCGCGCTGCCCGGCTCCTGGCCCGCGAACTGGTTGCACGGCACCCCGAGCACCGTGAAGCCGCGGTCCGCGTAGCTGTGCTGGAGCCGCTCCAGGCCCGCGTACTGCGGCGTCAGGCCGCACTTGGACGCCACGTTCACCACCAGCACCGCCTTGCCCCGGTACGCCTCCAGGGTCACGGGCTCGCCGGTCAGGGTGTTCAGCGGGATGTCGTACAGGCTCATCGCCGTCTCCTCATGTGCGGGTCGGTACAGGTCGGGCAGTGGTACGTACTGTTCCAGAGGCGGGCCGGCCCGAAGCCGACGGGCCTGCTCCGGCGAGCGGTTGCCGGCCGGCCCCTCACGCGTCGAGCGTGCGGAAGAGCCCCTCCTGCACCACGGAGACCAGAAGGTTGCCCGCACGGTCGTAGATCCGGCCGCGCGCCAGCCCCCGCGCGCCCGTCGCGATCGGCGACTCCTGGTCGTAGAGGAACCACTCGTCCGCGCGGAACGGCCGATGGAACCACATCGCGTGGTCCAGCGACGCGATGTCGAAGCTGCGCGGGCCCCAGAGCGGCTCGACCGGGATCCGGACGGCGTCGAGCAGCGTCATGTCGCTCGCGTACGCCAGCGCGCAGGTGTGGACGAGCTGATCGTCGCCCAGCGGCCCGACCGCGCGCATCCACACCGCGCTGCGCGGGTCCGCGCCCTTGATCTCGTCCGGCGTCCAGCGCAGCCGGTCGACGTAGCGGATCTCGAAGGGCTGGCGCCGCGCCATGCGCTCCAGCGACTCCGGGAGGCCGCCCAGGTGCTCACGGACCTCGTCGGCCACGGTCGGAAGCGACTCGGGGTCCGGCACCTCGCGGGCCGGCGGCAGCTGGTGCTCGAAGGTGCCCTCCTCCGGTTTGTGGAAGGAAGCCGTCAGATTGAAGATCGTGCGGCCCTGCTGGATCGCGGTGACCCGGCGCGTGGTGAAGGAACGCCCGTCCCTGACCCGCTCGACCTGGTAGACGATCGGCACCCCGGGGCGGCCCGGCCGCAGGAAGTACGCGTGCAGCGAGTGGACCGGCCGGTCGCCGTCCGTGGTGCGGCCCGCCGCGACCAGCGCCTGGCCGGCGACCTGCCCGCCGAAGACCCGTTGCAGGGACTCCTCGGGGCTGCGCCCGCGGAAGATGTTGACCTCGATCCGCTCCAGGTCGAGCAGGTCCACCAGATGCTCGGCGGGGGTCGGCGTGTGCGTCATCGCGGGCCTCTCCACTCTCACAGCCGGCCGACGTCGGTGACCCGGACGACGGCGCGGCCCTCCTCGTCGGAGGCCGCGAGATCGACCTCCGCGCTGATACCCCAGTCATGGTCGCCGTTCGGGTCGGCGAAGGCCTGGCGGACGCGCCACAGGTCGTGCTCGGCGTCCTCCTCGATCATCAGAAGCTTGGGGCCGCGCGCGTCGGGGCCCGTCCCCAGGTCCTCGTACTCGTCCCAGTACCCGTCCATCGCCTTGCCCCAGGCCTCTTCGTTCCAGCCGGACTCGGCGTCCAGCTCGCCCAGCTCCCGCACCCGGTCCAGGGCGGCCATCTCCACGCGGCGGAACATCGCGTTGCGTACCAGCACCCGGAAGGCCCGCGCGTTCGCGGTGACCGGCTTGACCTGGTCGGCGCGGTCCTGCGCCTGCTCGGCCGTCTCCACCTCGGGGTTGGCCAGCTGCTCCCACTCGTCGAGGAGGCTGGAGTCGACCTGGCGGACCAGCTCGCCGAGCCACGCCGTGAGGTCCTCCAGGTCCTCGGACTTGAGGTCGTCCGGGATGGTGTGCTCCAGGGCCTTGTACGCACCCGCCAGGTACCGAAGGACGATGCCCTCGGTGCGGGCCAGCTCGTAGAAGGACGTGAACTCGGTGAAGATCATGGCGCGTTCGTACATGTCGCGGATCACGGACTTCGGCGACACCGGGTGGTCACCGACCCACGGGTGGCTCTGGCGGTACACGTTGTACGCGTGGGCCAGCAGTTCCTCCAGCGGCTTCGGGTACATGATGTCCTGGAGCCGCTCCATGCGCTCCTCGTACTCGATGCCGTCCGCCTTCATCTGGCCGATCGCCTCGCCGCGCGCCTTGTTCTGCTGGGCGGCCAGGATCTGACGCGGATCGTCCAGCGTGGACTCCACGACGGACACCATGTCCAGCGCGTACGAGGGGGAGTCGGGGTCGAGCAGCTCGAACGAGGCCAGCGCGAACGTCGACAGCGGCTGGTTCAGTGCGAAGTTCTGCTGGAGATCGACCGTCAGCCGCACGATCCGGCCCTCGGCGTCCGGGGTGTCGAGACGCTCCACGACACCGCCGTCGAGCAGCGAGCGGTAGATGGCGATGGCCCGCCGGATGTGCCGCAACTGCGCCTTGCGCGGCTCGTGGTTGTCCTCCAGGAGGTGCCGCATCGCCTCGAAGGCGTTGCCGGGCCTGGCGATGACCGAGAGCAGCATGGTGTGCGTCACCTTGAAGCGCGAAGTCAGCGGCTCCGGTGCGGAGTTGATGAGCTTTTCGAAAGTGGCGTCGGACCAGGCGATGAACCCCTCGGGGGCCTTCTTGCGGACCACCTTGCGGCGCTTCTTGGGGTCGTCGCCCGCCTTGGCGAGCGCCTTCTCGTTCTCCACGACGTGCTCGGGCGCCTGGGCGATGACATAGCCCGCCGTGTCGAAGCCGGCCCGCCCGGCGCGGCCCGCGATCTGGTGGAACTCACGGGCGCGCAGCGTGCGTACACGGGTGCCGTCGTACTTCGACAGGGCCGTGAACAGCACTGTGCGGATGGGTACGTTGACGCCGACGCCCAGGGTGTCCGTACCGCAGATGACCTTGAGCAGACCGGCCTGCGCGAGCTTCTCCACCAGGCGGCGGTACTTGGGGAGCATGCCGGCGTGGTGGACGCCGATCCCGTGGCGCACATAGCGCGACAGGTTGCGGCCGAACTTGGTGGTGAAGCGGAAGTTGCCGATGAGCTCGGCGATCTGGTCCTTCTCCGTGCGCGAGCACATGTTGATGCTCATCAGCGACTGCGCGCGCTCGACGGCCGATGCCTGTGTGAAATGCACGATGTAGACCGGCGCCTGCTTGGTCTCCAGGAGCTCGGTCAGCGTCTCGGTGATCGGCGTCTTGCGGTACTCGTACGACAGCGGGACCGGCCGGGTCGCCGAGTGTACGACGGACGTGGGCCGGCCCGTGCGGCGGGTCAGGTCCTTCTCGAACATCGAGACGTCACCGAGGGTCGCCGACATCAGGATGAACTGGGCCTGCGGCAGCTCCAGGATCGGAATCTGCCAGGCCCAGCCGCGGTCCGCTTCGGCGTAGAAGTGGAACTCGTCCATCACGACCTGGCCGATGTCCGCGTTCTTGCCGTCACGCAGCGCGATGGAGGCCAGCACCTCGGCGGTGCAGCAGATGACCGGGGCATCGCTGTTGACGGACGCGTCGCCCGTCAGCATGCCGACGTTCTCCGTGCCGAAGATCTTGCACAGGTCGAAGAACTTCTCCGAGACCAGCGCCTTGATGGGCGCGGTGTAGAAGGTGACCTTGTCCTGGGCCAGGGCGGTGAAGTGCGCACCCGCCGCGACCAGACTCTTTCCGGAGCCGGTGGGGGTGGACAAGATCACGTTCGCCCCTGAGACCACCTCGATCAGCGCCTCTTCCTGGGCGGGGTAGAGGGTGATGCCCCGGTCCTCGGCCCATGAGGAGAAAGCCTCGAAGAGGGCATCGGGGTCGGCGGTCGGAGGCATCTGATCGATAAGGGTCACACCCCCCATCTTGCCTGCCTTCCGCCCGGATGAGGGAACCGGACGACGGTACGAAGATCACGAGCGCTACGCTGCCTTCTCGGCAGGGCGTCGACAGGGCGTCAACTCGGCCTCGGCCGAGGCACGTACAATTGCAACGGGGCGGAACGACCATGATGGGACCGGCGCACTCACTGTCAGGAGCAGCGGCCTGGCTGGGGGTGGGGGCGGCGGCCGCCGCGGCCGGCCATCCGATGCCCTGGCCCGTCCTGGCGGTCGGAGCCCTGATCTGTGCGGGCGCCGCGCTCGCTCCCGACCTCGACCACAAGTCCGCGACCATCTCGCGCGCCTTCGGTCCCATCTCCAAGGGCCTGTGCGAGATCGTCGACAAGCTGTCGTACGCCGTCTACAAGGCGACCAGGAAGCAGGGCGACCCTCGCAGGACCGGTGGCCACCGCACGCTCACCCACACCTGGCTCTGGGCGGTCATGATCGGCGCTGGAGCGTCGGCGGCTGCGGTCACCGGCGGTCGCTGGGCGGTCCTCGCGCTGCTCTTCGTCCACCTGGTCCTGGCCGTGGAGGGCCTGCTGTGGAAGGCCGCCCGGGTCTCCAGCGACGTCCTGGTGTGGCTGCTCGGCGCGACGAGCGCCTGGATCCTCGCCGGCGTACTGGACAAACCGGGCAACGGCGCGGACTGGCTGTTCGCGGCGCCGGGCCAGGAGTACCTGTGGCTCGGCCTGCCGATCGTCCTGGGCGCCCTGGTGCACGACATCGGCGACGCGCTCACCGTCTCCGGCTGCCCGATCCTGTGGCCGATCCCGATCGGCCGCAAGCGCTGGTACCCGATCGGACCGCCGAAGCTGATGCGGTTCCGGGCCGGCAGCTGGGTGGAGCTGAAGGTGCTGATGCCCGTGTTCATGCTGCTCGGGGGAGTGGGCGGGGCCGCCGCGCTGAACTTCATCTGATTCCGCTCTCCCCGCGGGATCCAGCAACCTGTACCTGCTGAACCGTCACCTGCTGAACCCTCATCTGCTGAAGGGACCGAGAAGTGACCACCGAACGTCCGGCCCCACCGCTCACCGGCGGCGAACGCGAGATGCTGCGCGCCTTCCTCGACTACCACCGTGCGACGCTCGCCATGAAGTGCGACGGCCTCGGTGACGAGGACCTGCGCCTCCGGTCCATGCCCCCGTCGACGCTGTCCCTGCTCGGCCTGGTGCGGCACATGGCCGAGGTGGAGCGGGTCTGGTTCCGGCTGGTGATCGACAAGCAGGACGTCGGGCGTGTCTGGTCGGACGACGGCGACTTCCAGGCGGCGTACGACGCGAGTGCGTCGACCCGGGCGGAGGCGTTCGACGCCTGGCAGGCCGAGGTCGCGCACGCGCGCCGCATCGAGGAGCAGGCCCCCTCCCTCGACGTGACGGGCTTCCACGCCAAGATGGGCGGGGAGGTGTCGCTGCGCCTGGTGATGCTGCACATGATTCACGAGTACGCCCGGCACAACGGCCACGCCGACTTTCTGCGCGAGGGAATCGACGGGACCGTCGGGGCCTGAGGGGGCGCGGCGCGGCGTACCGCAGGAGTCGAGGGACCGGCTGCGCCGCATCGGGCGGGTCGTCGGCGGGGATCCCCGGCGCAGCCCTCAGCTGTTTGCGCGCGGCTGCCGCCGACGTGCTCTGGTCAGGCGCGGCGCGCGGCCCACCCGGTGCGTTCGGTACGAACGGCGAGGTCGGCGCGGCGCAGGATGCTCAGCGGGCTGTCGGTGTCGAGCAGCTGGTCGAGGGCGGTGAGGTCCTCGGCGCCGAGCCTGGCGGCGGCGCTGTCGCGCAGGCGCTTCAGGCTGCTGAGCGCGTAGGGGCCGACCGCCTCGCTGTGGGAGCCGTCGACGTTCACGGTGATCGTGCGCTCGCCTTCGACGGTGGACCCTGCGGTGGCCGGCATGGGGCCCAGTCCGCACCGCGGTGCGGCACGTGCTCGGCGTGGTGGTGCGCGAGGGCGGTGTGGCAGCGCTCCTCGAGGCCGGGCCGCTCCTTGGGAGCGTCGCCGGGCAGGAAGCGCGGGAGCCATGAGCGGCCCCCTTGGCGGGACGTTCCCGGGGGGTGCCCGGACGGGCGGCGAGGCGCCGGGGACAGCACCACGTGCTGTCCCCGGCGCCCGTTGCGCGCCCTACCCGTGCCAGGAGCGCCAGAGCGCCGCGTACGCGCCGTCCGCCGCCACCAGCTCGTCGTGGCTGCCCAGTTCGCTGATCCGGCCCTCCTCGACCACCGCGATCACATCCGCGTCGTGCGCGGTGTGCAGCCGGTGCGCGATGGCCACGACCGTACGGCCGTCGAGCACCCGCGCCAGCGAGCGCTCCAGGTGCCGGGCCGCACGCGGGTCCAGCAGGGACGTCGCCTCGTCCAGGACAAGGGTGTGCGGGTCGGCGAGGACCAGCCGGGCCAGCGCGATCTGCTGGGCCTGCGCCGGGGTCAGTACGTGCCCGCCCGAGCCGACCTCGGTGTCCAGGCCGTCGCCCAGAGCCCGCGCCCAGTCCTGCGCGTCGACCGCGCTCAGCGCCGCCCACAGCTGCGCGTCGTCGGCGTTCGTCCTGGCCAGCAGCAGATTGTCGCGCAGGGACCCCACGAAAACGTGGTGCTCCTGGTTGACCAGCGCCACATGCTCACGCACCCGCTCGGCCGGCATTCGCGACAACTCGGCCTTGCCCAGGGTCACTTCACCGGCGCGCGGCGCATAGATCCCGGCCAGCAGCCTGCCCAGCGTGGACTTGCCGGCGCCCGAGGGCCCGACCAGCGCGAGCCGGGTCCCGGGCGCGACGTCCAGCGTCACCCGGTGCAGCACGTCGACGCCCTCCCGGTAGCCGAAGTGCACCGCGTCGGCCCGAACCGCACGGCCGTCGGGCTTCACCAGCTCGTCGCCGGCGTCCGGCTCGATCTCCCGGACGCCGACCAGGCGGGCCAGCGACACCTGGGCGACCTGGAGTTCGTCGTACCAGCGCAGGATGAGGTTGACCGGGTCGACCAGCATCTGGGCGAGCAGGGCGCCCGTCGTGAGCTGCCCGACGTTGATCCAGCCCTGCAGGACGAAGACGCCGCCGAGGAGGATCGTCGAGCCCAGGATCGTCATGTGCGTGACGCTGATGACGGGGAAAAGCACGGACCGCAGCCACAGCGTGTACCGCTCCCAGGCCGTCCACTCCTTGATCCGCTGCTTGGACAGGGCGACCCGGCGGTCACCGAGGCGGTGCACCTCGACGGTCCGGCCCGCGTCCACCGTCTCGGCGAGCATCGCCGCGACCGCCGCGTACCCGGCCGCCTCCGAGCGGTAGGCCGACGGGGCGCGCTTGAAGTACCAGCGGCACCCGACGATCAGCACCGGCAGGGCCACCAGCACGGCCAGCGCCAGCGGCGGCGCGGTCACCGTGAGTCCGCCGATCAGCAGACCGGCCCAGACCACGCCGATCGCGAGCTGCGGCACGGCCTCGCGCATCGCGTTCGCCAGCCGGTCGATGTCGGTGGTGATGCGCGACAGCAGATCACCGGTACCCGCCCGCTCCAGCACCCCCGGCGGCAGGCCGACCGACCGTACGAGAAAGTCCTCGCGCAGGTCGGCCAGCATCTCCTCGCCGAGCATCGCGGCCCGCAGCCGCATCTGCCGGGTGAAGAGCGTCTGGACGACCAGCGCGATCCCGAACACCGTGGCGACCCGCCCCAGATGCAGCTCGCGCACCCCGTTCGCCAGGTCCTCGACGAGCGAGCCCAGCAGATAGGGGCCCGCCATCGAGGCGAGCACCGCGAGCGCGTTGAACACCACGAGCACGGTGAACGCCCGCCGGTGACGCCTCATCAGTTCACGCACATAGGTCCGTACGGTCGCCGGACTGCCGACGGGCAGCGTCGTCGACGACTCCGGTGCCGCCGGGTCGTACTCCGGTGGTGCCACGCCGATCATGCCGATTCCTCGATCTCTTCCAGTGCGGCCTTCTCCTGCACGGCCTTCGCCTGCGCCCACGCGATCTCGATCTCGTCCTCGGTCTCGCGGGTGACGGCCGCGCGGTAACGCGGTTCGGTGTGCAGCAGCTCGCGGTGCACACCCACTGCGGCCACCTCACCCTCGTGCACGAACACGACCCGGTCGGCGTGGTCGAGCAACAGCGGCGACGACGCGAACACGACCGTCGTACGTCCCGTACGCAGCCCCTTCACGCCCGCCGCGACCCGCGCCTCGGTGTGCGAGTCGACGGCGGAGGTCGGCTCGTCCAGGACGAGGACCTGCGGGTCGGTCACCAGCGAGCGGGCCAGTGCCAGCCGCTGGCGCTGACCGCCGGAGAGCGAGCGCCCGCGCTCGGTGATCCGGGTGAGCATCGGGTCGTCGCTGTCGTCGGCCGAGGCCTGGGCGAGCGCGGCGAGCACATCGGCGCACTGCGCCGCGGCCAGTGCCTCCGCCGCGCTCACCTCGCCGGACGCCGGTACGTCGAGCAGTTCGCTGAGCGTGCCGGACAGCAGCACCGGATCCTTGTCCTGGACCAGTACGGCTTCGCGTGCGGCGCCGAGCGGCAGGTCGTCGAGCGCGACCCCGCCGAGCAGCGCCGATGCGACGGTCCTTCGCGCCGGTCCGCCCGAGGTGTCCGGGGCGCCCTGTGTCTCGCCGTCGGTCGTGGCGTGGCCGCCCATACGCTCCGCGAGCCGTCCCGCCACATCCGGGTCGCCGCACACCACGGCGGTGAACCGGCCCGCCGGAGCGAGCAGCCCGGTCGCCGGGTCGTACAGGTCGCCGGAGAGAGGCTCCTCGCCGGAGCCCGCCGTACCGTCCGTCGCGTACGCCGAGCGCTCCAGCGCCAGCACCCGCGCCGCCCGTACCGCGGACGGCCGTGAGAAGGAGTACGCCATGGCGATCTCCTCGAAGTGGCGCAGCGGGTAGAGCAGCAGGGTCACCGCGCTGTACACGGTGACCAGTTCGCCCACCGTGATCCGGCCGTCGAGGGTGAGCCTCGTGCCGTACAGGACAACAGTGATCAGCAGCAGACCCGGCAGCAGCACCTGGACCGCGGAGATCAGCGCCCACATCCGGGCGCTGCGCACGGCGGCTTCGCGCACTTCCTGGGAGGCGCGCCGGTAGCGGCCGAGGAACAGCTCCTCTCCGCCGATGCCGCGCAGCACCCGCAGGCCCGCGACCGTGTCGGACGCCAGCTCGGTGGCCCGGCCGGCCTTGTCGCGCTGGATGTCGGCCCGCCGCGTCGCCCTGGGCAGCAACGGCAGTACGGCCAGGGCCAGTACGGGCACGCCGATCGCGACCACGACGCCGAGCTCGGGCTGGTAGAAGAACAGCCCGATACAGACGATCACGAGCGTCAGGGCGGCGGCGGCGAAGCGCGAGAGTGCCTCGACGAACCAGCCGATCTTCTCGACGTCACCGGTGGAGACCGCGACGACCTCGCCCGCGGCGACCCTGCGGGTCAGCGCCGAGCCCAGCTCCGCCGTCTTGCGGGCCAACAGTTGCTGCACCCGTGCGGCGGCGGTGATCCAGTTGGTGACGGCGGTCCTGTGCTGCATGGTGTCGCCGAGCGCGACGGCCACGCCGAGCAGCGCGATCAGCCCGGCGGCGACCGCGAGGCCACCGCCCGAGCGGTCCACCACGGCCTGCACGGCGAGGCCCACTCCCAGCGGGAGAGCGGCGACACCGCACTGGTGCAGCAGCCCCCAGGCGAGCGCCTTGAGCTGCCCGCCGAGCTGATTGCGCCCGAGCCACAGCAGGAAACGGGGCCCCGACCTGACGTCGGGGACGCCTGGATCGGAGTACGGAAGTTCGCGAATCTGCATGACGTCCCACGGCTCGGTGTGTGCTCGGTGCTGGTGTGTACGAGTGGCTCAAACCGTGCAAGGTTCGTCCTTCGGCACTCCCGAAAGCAATCGATTTACGGGCCCGGAGCACCAGATCGAGCCACATCCGGGCAGCTCGCTCTGGTGCTCCCCGGCCGTCGCGCGCTTCACTCCCGTCGCATGAGACCAAGGAAAATCATGTGCATGATCACGGGTCTGGTCCTGGCGGCCGGGACGCTGCTCGGCGCGGGACCGGCAGCCGCGGCCACCGGGCAGCCACCGCCCGCGGAGTTCGGCTCCGACTGGCACGATCCGGTCACCGCCGCGCCGCCCGTCGAGAGGCCGGACACCCGCTCCTGCCGGGTGACGCTCGCCGCGGCACAGTTCCGTGACTTCACGCCGTACAGGGGCGGTTACCGGCCGCCCGAAGGCTGCGGCAAGCGGTGGAGCAAGGTGGTGCTCGAACTGGAGGGCAAGGTCGCGGGGCGGCAGTACGACCGGCTCGGCTACCTCCACGTCGGTGGCGTCGAAGTGCTCCGCACCTCCACTCCGCAGCCCTCGCCCGACGGCATCACCTGGTCGGTGGAGAAGGACGTCACGCGCTACAGCGACACGCTGCGCCGCGAGCAGCCCGTCGAAATGCTCATCGGCAATGTCGTGAATGAGACATACACCGGCGTCATCGACGTCAGGGCGACCCTGACCTTCTACGCCGCCGATGGCCGCACCGCGCCCGCCGCCGTACCGGACCGGGTGCTCACCCTCGACGGCGACGCGCTGACCACCCCGCGCGACTCCGAGCGCATCGTCGCCGAGGTGTACGCGACGGGCTCCGGAGGAGGCTGCGAGGAGTACTGGTACCTGGCCGTGCCCCAAGAGGCGCCGTACTCATGCAAGGCGGCGGGCGGCCCGTACCGCGAGGTGCAGATCAAGTTCGACGGTCAACTCGCCGGTATCGCGGCGCCGTTCCCCACGGTATGGACCGGAGGCTGGTCCAATCCCTTCCTCTGGTACGTGGTCCCAGGGCCGCGCGCGTTCGACGTGAAGCCGATCCAGTACGACCTGACCCCCTTCGCGGGCCGCCTCAACGACGGCCGCCCGCACCGCGTCGAGGTGTCGGTCGTCGGTGTCCCCGAGGGGCAGAGCGGGTGGAGCACCCCCGTCAATGTGCTCGTCTGGCAGGACAAGGGCCGGGAGGTCGTCACCGGCGGCCTGACCCGAAACCTGGAAGGTGCGCCGGTCAACTCGACGACGTACACCGCGGGTACCGCGCACCGCCTCGACACCCGGGGCGGCCACCGGCTGACCGTCTCCGGCTGGGTCGAGACGTCGCACGGGCGGGTCGCCACCACCGTCACCCGCTCGCTCGCCAACGCCTCCGCGCACCGCTGGACCGACGGCGAGAGCATGGACGCACTCAAGGGGATGTGGACGGACGACGAGACGGTCACCACCGACGGCCGCGGCCCGGCCCGGGTCGCCTCGGAGCGCCGTACGTACACGATGGACGGCACGACGACGCTCGGCGCGGGCGACCGGCTGCGTACGGTCCTCGCGCTCGTGGACCGCGCGGACAGCAAGGTCGTGCACGGTGGTAGGCGTACCGCGTGGTCGCGGTCCGACGACGCGTACCGGGGCGACGCGACGTACACGGCGAACGTCCCTCGCGAGGACCGGCACGCGGTCGCCACCACGAGTGGGCGCCACCGGCTGTCCGGATCGGGGGGCTGCTACGACCGGAGCCTGGAAACGGTCCAGGGGGCGGTGACGGGGGACCGGCGGCGCTGTTGATCCGTCCGGCTCTTGGAGCAAGATCCAAGATTTGAACGGGGGAGGATTCTTTCACCGGAGTGCGGCATTCCGCCATAGTGGCGCATTGCGGAATTTGAATTCTGCATGGCAGAAGTCGACTTGGGGGAGTGCCCGTGCCGCACGCCGTCCCATCCCTCGTCCGCCGCACAGCCCGTCTCGTGCTGTCCTGCCTGGTGGGCGCCGCGCTGCTGCACCTCGGCCACACCAAGGTGCCCGCGATCCTGCCCGCCATCGACCAGGTGCAGGACGTGGTCTTCGCGATCGTCGGCTTCATCATGAAGCTCTTCCCGCTCGCGGTCTTCGGCGCGACGGCATACCTGGTGGGGGAGTACGGGCTCGGCGCGCTGTCGGCGACGGCATCGGCCCTGGGGGTGATCCCGGCGGGAGCGGTGGCCGTGCTGCTCGGCGTCGACCGGATCATGGACGCGATGCGGGTGGCGACGAATCTGCTCGGCAACTGTGTGGCCGTCTTCGCGGTGTCGCGCTGGGAGGGCGCGCTGGACAAGGAGAAGGCCCAGAGATGCTGTACGGGGAGATCGCCTTCGTGCCGGAGGAGGCCGAGCCGGTGCCGGTGGTGCCGCTGTCCGGGGCCGAAGAAGGTCCTGATCCGGTCGCCAAGAAGCTTCCCGCGCAGACGAGTTGAGCGGAGGGGCCCGGCCCACTCGGCCGGGCCCCTCGGCCCGCTACTCCTTGGGCTTCTCGGAGTCCATGCCGGGGCGCGACTTTTTCCACTCGCCGCGGGTGAAGTCCGGGATCTGCTGCGGCATCCCCTTCGCCTTGATCGACAAGTGGCTGAGCGGCACGGGCGCCGTCCATGTCGCCGCGTCGTACACGTCGAAGTCGGGGACCAGGCCGAGCCGCATGCACTGCATCGTCCGGTAGACCATCATGTAGTCCATGCCGCCATGGCCACCGGGCGGGTTGGCGTGCTCCTTCCAGAGCCAGTGGTCGAACTCGGGGGCGTACTTCGAGAAGTCGCCCCATTCGTCGTCCTGGTGGTCCGGCTCCAGATAGATCCGCTCGGGATAGTCCTCGAAGACGCCGCGCGTGCCGCCCAGACTGTTGATCCTGCTGTACGGGTGCGGGGTCGAGACATCGTGCTCAAGTCGGATCACCCGGCCCTTGGCCGTCTGGACGAGGCTGATCGTACGGTCGCTCTCGATGTACGACTCCTTGAAGCTCGGGTCGCCCGGCGGCATGTTCTCCGCGCGGTACTGGGCGAGACCGAGCGCGGGGGAGCCGACGCTGGTGATGCTCACCGCGCGGTCGCCGCGGTTGAGGTCCATGTAGTTGGCGACCGGGCCGAAGCCGTGGTTCGGGTAGAGGTCACCGCGTAGCCTGGTGTGCCACAGCCGGCGCCAGGGGCCCTCGTAGTAGTCCGGGTCGAACATCAGGCCGCGCAGATCGTGGTTGTACGCGCCCGCGCCGTGCAGCAGATCACCGAACTTGCCCGCGTGGGCCATGCGCAGGACACGCATCTCGTTCTTGCCGTAACAGCAGTTCTCCAACTGCATGCAGTGGCGCCTGGTGCGCTCGGAGAGGTCGACGAGCTCCCAGAGCTGGTCCAGTTGGAGCGCGACCGGACACTCCACGCCGACGTGCTTGCCGTTCAGCATGGCCGTCTTCGCCATGTCGAAGTGGAAGTCCCAGGGCGTCGCGACGTACACGAAGTCGATGTCGCCGCGCTTGCACAGATTCTTGTAGTCGTCCTCGCCCGTGGTGTAGACGGCGGGCGCGGGCTGACCGGCCTTGACGACCTTGGCGGACGCCGCCTCCGTCTTCGACTTCACCGGGTCGCAGATCGCGACGACCTTGACCCCCGGCACCGCCAGGAACAGGTCGATCATGCTGCAGCCGCGGTTGCCCAGGCCGATGATGCCCACCCGGACCGTGCTGCGCCGTTCGAAGGGGACGCCGACCATGGTGCGGCCGTGGCGCTTGGGCGCGGCGGCCTCCGCTCCCGCTCCCGCCTCCGCGGCCGTCACGGCCGATTCGGCGGCCGATGCGCTGCCCGCCGTACCGAGCGCGCCGAGTCCGATTCCGGCGCCTGCCGCGCCCGCGGTCCACAGGACCGAGCGGCGGCTCGGCGGGGTGTGGTCGCTGCCTTCGCTGCCGTCGTGCTGCGGGGTCTGCGGTGCTGCGTCGTTCATCGAGCCTCCAGGGGAACTGGCGGTGCGCTGCTGGGACGTGAACATCGGTGACGTGAGGTGACGTGAGGTGGCGTGACGTGAGAAGGCGTGGAGCGAGAGGGCGTGGAGCGAGAGCCGGGACGCGATGTTCGGGACGCGAACCTCGGTAAGGACCTTGGTAGTTGTGGCTGCTGATGCGCAAGAGCGGCAATTGGACTCTTGGAACGGGCTCATGGACTCTTGTCGCCGGCCCCCGACGCACCGGGTGCCCGTGACGTGGACGTCACGGGCACCCGGTGGCGTATTGACCGAGGAATCAGCAGATCAGACAGGCCGGTCCGGCCGTGTCACACGCTCCAGCTCCAGCAGCACCGAGCGGTAGTGGCGGCCCGTCGCACGGTCCATGCCGACCTCGCACATCCGGTTCGCCGAGAGATATGCGTCGTACTCCATGGCGACGACCTCAGCCGCCTCGTGTGCCGTCGCCGACTCCGTCAGCTCCTTGTGCAGCATGCCCCGGTCGCCCGCGAAGGCGCAGCAGCGCACATCGTCCGGTACGACGACCTCATCCGCGCACGCCTCGGCGACCGCGCGCAGCTGCTCCTCGTCGCCCAAGTGCCGCATCGAGCAGGTGGGGTGGAGCACGGCGGAGCCGATCCTGCGCCCCGCCGGCAGATGGGGAAGCAGCTCCTCGGCGGCCCAGACGACGGAGTCGACGACGGTCAGCTCCGCGTGCAGTGCCCGGTTGTCATCGGTGAGATACGGCACCACCTCCTGCGCCAGGCCCAGCGTGCACGAGGAGGCGTCGACGACCAGGGGCAGGAGGCCGCCCGCCGTCCAGCCCCAGGCGGCCTCGACGATGCGGTTGGCCATGACGGCATGGCCCGCGTCGTACCCCTTGGAATGCCAGATGGTCGCGCAGCAGGTGCCCGCGACGTCCTCGGGGATCCACACCGGCTTTCCTGCGCGCGCCGACACGGCGACGACCGCCTGCGCGAGCGAAGGCCCCCAGTAGCCCTCGGGCTCACCGAAGATCCGGTTCACACAGGCCGGATAGTAGACGGCGCGGGCGCCCACCCGTGCGGTTCGCGGCAGTGTGCGGGCGGCGGCGCCGGGGATCTCCGGCAGCCACTCGGGCACCAGATCCGGGCGCACGGCCCTGCGGGCCAGCCCGGTGACCCGGGTCAGCAGCCGGTCGCCCAGGAGGTCGGCGGCGGCCACCGCGAGCCGCGCCGAGGCCTCGACCGCCTTGAAGTTCTTCGCGGCCAGCGCGGCGACGCGCTCCTCGCGCGCCGAGTGCCGCCGGTGGCGGAACTCCTTCATCAGGGCGCCGGTGTCGATGCCCACGGGGCAGGCGATCCTGCACGTCGAGTCGCCCGCGCAGGTGTCCACGGCGTCGTACCCGTACGCTTCCACCAGGCCGTCCTGGACCGGCGAACCGTCCGGCTGGCGCATCATCTCCCGCCGCAGCACGATGCGCTGGCGCGGAGTGGTCGTCAGGTCACCGCTGGGGCACGTCGGCTCGCAGAAGCCGCACTCGATGCACGGATCGGCGATCAGCTCGACCTTGGGAATCGTCTTGAGGCCGCGCAGATGCGCCAGAGGGTCACGGTCCAGGACGATGCGCGGCGCCAACACCCCGTCCGGGTCGATGAGCTGCTTCGTACGCCACATCAGCCCGGTCGCCCCCGGCCCCCACTCCAGCTCCAGGAAGGGCGCGATATTGCGGCCGGTGGCGTGCTCCGCCTTGAGCGAGCCGTCGAAATGCTCGACCGTCAGCCGGCAGAAGGCGTCCATGAAGGCGGCGTAGCGCGTCACGTCCGCCGCTTCGGCGGCGTCGAAGGCGAGCAGGAAATGCAGATTGCCGTGCGCCGCGTGGCCCGCGACGGCGGCGTCGAAACCGTGCTCCGCCTGCAGCCGCAGGAGCGCCTCGCAGGCCTCGGCGAGCCTCGACGGCGGGACGGCGAAATCCTCGGTGATCAGCGTCGTGCCTGCGGGCCGGGCGCCGCCGACCGCAGTGACGAACGCCTTGCGGGCCTTCCAGTACCCCGCGATGGTCGTCGCGTCACGGGTGAACCCATTGGTCACCGAGGCGACGGGCGCGACCAGGTCGAGCCCGGCCAGGGTCTCGGCGGCCACCCGCTCGTACGCCTCCTGCTCCGCCTCGTCCGGCGCCCGGAACTCCACCAGCAGCGCCGCGGTCTCCCTCGGCAGCCCGGCCCAGTCGGCGGGCACCCCCGCGACACTCACCGAGGCGCGCAGCGTATTGCCGTCCATCAGCTCGACGGCGATGGCCCCGGCCTCGTTGAACAGGGGGACCGCGGCGGCAGCCGCGGGCAGCGTGGGAAAGAAGAGCAGCGCCGTGGAGAGCTCGCGGTCCAGCGGCAGGGTGTCGAAGACGACCTCGGAGATGAAGCCGAAGGTGCCCTCGGAGCCGACCATCAGGCCGCGCAGGATCTGGACGGGCGTCGCGCCGTCCAGATAGGCGTCCAGCCGGTAGCCGTTGGTGTTCTTGATTTCGTACTTGGCGCGGATCCGGGCGGTGAGCCCGGCGTCCGCCTCGATCTCCGCCTTGACCGCCAGCAGGCCCGCACACAGCGCCGGTTCGGCGTGCGCCAGCTCCTCGTCGGCGGCCGGGTCCCCCGTGTCCACGACCGTGCCGCTCGGCAGCACGAAGGTGAGCGAGGAGACCGTGCGGTACGAGTTACGGGTGGTGCCCGCCGTCATGCCCGAGGCGTTGTTCGCGACGACGCCGCCGATGGTGCAGGCGATGGCGCTCGCCGGGTCCGGGCCGAGCACCCTTCCGTGCCGCGCGAGCGACGCATTGGCCCGGGCGACCGTGGTGCCGGGGCCGATACGGGCCCGCTCACCGCCGCCGATGACCTCCACCCCCGCCCAGTGCCGCCGCACGTCGACCAGGATGTCCTCGCCCTGCGCCTGACCGTTGAGCGAGGTCCCGGCCGCCCGGAACACCACTTCGCGGCCCTTGCCGTGCGCGTACGAGAGCACCGCCGAGATGTCGTCGATGTCCTCGGCGACCACCACGACACGGGGAACGAAGCGGTACGGGCTGGCGTCGGACGCGTACCGCACGAGGTCCGAGATCTTCCACAGCACCTTGTCCGCGCCGAGCAGCGCGACCAGTTCGCCGCGCAACGGCTCGGGGGTGCCGCCGGCCAGCGCGTCCGCCACCCGGTCGGGCGCCGGCGCCTGCGGGCCCAAGGGGCGCAGCGCTCCGGACTTCGGCTCCAGCAGAGGCATCTCGCGGTCCTCTCGGTGGCGGTGGGCGGGCGCCGGGCCCCACTCAGCAGCTGCGCTCCGGCATCCCGTCGACCAGGGTGGACATCAGCCCGCCGAGCACCTCGCGCTGCGCGGCGGTCAATGGGGCAAGGATCTCCTCCGCGGCGTCGCGGCGCGCGCTGCGCAGCGACCCGAGAGTGGTCCGGCCGGTGTCGGTGAGCTCGATCCTTATCACCCGGCGGTTGGTGGGATCGGGCACCCGGCGCACCCGACCGCTCGCCTCCAGGCCGTCGACCAGGGTGGTCACGGCGCGTGGGACCACGTCCAGACGCCGGGCGAGATCGGCCATCCGCGGCGACTCGTCGTGGTGCTGGTGGTGATTCGAGACGGTGCGCAGCAGCCGGGACTGCGCGGGGGTGATGCCGATCGGCTCCATCTGCCGGCGCTGGATGCGATGGAGTCTGCGCGTCAGCCGCAGCAGTTGCTCGGCCAACAGGCCGTCGGCGTCGGACGTGACGTCGGAGGTGCTCATACCGGGAACAATATCAGGACCTTGTGCATTGTGAGTATGGGTAACAATGAGCTAAGCTCTTGAAATCCCGCTTTCTCACCCTGAAGGAGCCCATGAACCCCGATCGATCCTCCTGGACGCCCCCACCCCGTGACCCCGCGCAGCCGGAAGAGCCCGCGCAGGTGCGTCGCATCCTCCGGCTCTTCCGCCCCTACCGTGGGCGCCTGCTGATCGTCGGCGTGCTCGTCGCGGCCTCGTCGCTCGTCGCCGTCGCCTCGCCGTTCCTCCTCCGCGAGATCCTCGACACGGCGATCCCGCAGCGCCGCACCGGGCTGCTCAGCCTGCTCGCCCTCGGCATGATCCTGACGGCCGTGGTGACGAGTGTCTTCGGCGTGCTGCAGACCCTGATATCCACGACGGTCGGCCAGCGCGTCATGCACGACCTGCGCACCGCCGTGTACACCCAGCTCCAGCGGATGCCGCTGGCCTTCTTCACCAAAACCCGCACCGGCGAGGTGCAGTCCCGCATCGCCAATGACATCGGCGGCATGCAGGCGACGGTGACCTCCACTGCGACGTCCCTCGTCTCCAACCTGACCGCGGTCCTGGCCTCGGTCGTCGCCATGCTGGCCCTCGACTGGCGGCTGACCGTCGTCTCTCTGCTCCTGCTGCCGGTATTCGTCTGGATCAGCCGCCGGGTCGGCCGTGAGCGCAAACGGATCACGACGCGCCGGCAGAAGCAGATGGCATCGATGGCCGCCACTGTCACCGAGTCGCTGTCCGTCAGCGGCATCCTGCTCGGCCGCACCATGGGCCGCTCCGACTCGCTCACCAAGGCCTTCTCCGACGAGTCCGAGCGGCTCGTCGATCTCGAAGTGCGCTCCAACATGGCCGGGCGCTGGCGGATGTCCACCATCGGCATCGTCATGGCCGCGATGCCCGCCGTCATCTACTGGGCCGCGGGTCTGACCATGCAGTCCGGCGGGGCCGCCGTCTCCCTCGGCACCCTCGTCGCCTTCGTCACGCTCCAGCAGGGCCTCTTCCGGCCCGCCGTGAGCCTGCTCTCGACCGGTGTGCAGATGCAGACCTCGCTCGCGCTCTTCCAGCGGATCTTCGAGTATCTGGACCTCCCGGTGGACATCACTGAGGTCGACAAGCCGGTCCGGCTGGAGAAGATCCGCGGCGAAGTGCGCTTCGACGGCGTCGACTTCGCCTACGACGAGAAGAACGGCGACACGCTCAGCGGCATCGACGTCACAGTGCCCGCAGGCACCAGCCTCGCCGTCGTCGGGCCCACCGGCTCCGGCAAGAGCACCCTCAGCTATCTGGTGCCCCGGCTGTACGACGTCACCGGCGGCCGGGTCACCCTGGACGGCATCGACGTGCGCGACCTGGACTTCGACACCCTAGCCCGCGCGGTGGGCGTGGTCTCCCAGGAGACGTACCTCTTCCACTCCTCCGTCGCCGAGAACCTGCGCTTCGCCAAGCCCGACGCGACCGACGCGGAGCTGCGCGCGGCGGCCGAGGCGGCCCAGATCCACGACCACATCGCCTCCCTGCCCGACGGGTACGACACCCTGGTCGGTGAGCGGGGGTACCGATTCTCCGGCGGCGAGAAGCAGCGCCTGGCGATCGCCAGGACCATCCTGCGCGACCCGCCCGTGCTGATCCTCGACGAGGCGACGAGTGCCCTCGACACCCGTACGGAACACGCCGTGCAGCAGGCCATCGACGCGCTCTCGGCAGGCCGTACGACCATCACCATCGCGCACCGCCTGTCCACCATCAGGGACGCCGACCAGATCGTCGTTCTCGACCACGGACGGACCGCCGAGCGCGGCAGCCACCAGGAGCTGCTGGAGAAGGACGGCCGGTACGCCGGCCTGGTCCGCAGGGACACCGAGCTGGCCCCCGCCGCGTCCTGACGGGGTGGACGCACCCCGCCCACCGGGAGCCTCCGCGGCTACGGAATGATCGCCGCCCATGAGACCACTGCATGGGGTGGAACTGCCGGGCTACCGGTCCGTGGACACTGACGCGTGGGCGAGCAACGCGGGTGACCTGCTGTCGCTGTACTACTTCGGGCTGCCGCCGGATCTCCCGGCAGCCCTGGACGACGGCCCCTCGCTGAGAGCGGCGCTCACCGGCTTCGTCGCGGAAGCCGGGGGTGGGCTGATCGAAGCCTCGCTGAAGACGCTGGGACAGCTCCCCGCCGTCCGCCAGATACTCAAGCTGCCGCTCCCGGGACAGCCCAACGGCCAGGTCTTCATCGGAGCCTCACCGTGCCGCGCGCCGGCTGCTCCGCCGTCGTCAAGATCCAGGCGCCCGAGCGCGGTATGACGGGGATGCGGGAAGCCGTGGTGCTGGCGAAGGTCGGCCCCGAGCAGTACTTCAGACCGCACCCCTACGCCCCGGACGTCCGGGGCGGGCTGCCCTTCCACGCCGGGGCCCATGCCCGCTGGGACGCCGAGTTTCCCGACCACCCGTTGACGCGGGTGCGGCGCACGCTCGACCAGCTCGTGGAGTCGGTACGGGTCGATCCCGGATTCGCGGCGCTGCCGCCCTTCGATGGCCCGCGGCGCAAGGCCTGAACGCGGCGGCGCCGCCACCCCCCCTGGGACGGGGGAGTAGCGGCGCCGGGTGAGACCTCGGTCAGACCAGCCAGCCCAGGAAGTGGAAGACGCCGGCGAGAAGGTCGGTGATGAGGTTCATGAGCTTGGGTTCTCCTTGTGCTTTGTTCATCTGCGGGACTGCGCAACCACGGTATGCAGCCCGTCACTTGCACACCGTAAGCATCTTGCGCGGCACGGCCGTCGAGCAACGAAAACGACCACGACCACGCGTTCGAGCGAACACCCGATCCCCCGTTCGTGTGTTCCCTGCGTTCGTGTCGGTGTTCCCGGCTCCCGAAAACGGCGCATCGCGCGGGTTAGCGTGCCCCATGAAGAACGAATCCCTGCCAAAACGACCCAAACGTAAGCCCCGTCTGACCCGCCGCGGTCGGCTGCTGCTGGTGGTGGGCTCGACGGTCGTGGTGGCGGCCGCCGTCCTTGTGCCGGTGCTGCTGTTCGGGGGCGACGAAGCACGGGCGCAGAGCCTGCTGGTTCCCGAGGGGTGGCGCGCCCCGCAGGTGTACGCCGCGGTCGACAAGGCGCTGGAAGCCGCATCCGGCACCACGGAGAAAGCCGTCGCGAAGGCGCGGCTGAGGCTTCCGGGGGAGGCGGGGGCCAATCCGGAAGGCTTCCTCTTCCCGGCCACCTATCCGGTCGACGAGAAGTCGACGCCCGCGAGCCTGCTGTCGTTCATGGTCAATACCGCGGACAAGAAGTTCGGCACGGCGCCGACGGTCTACCGAACCGTCACCATCGCCAGCATCGTCCAGGCCGAGGCCGACACCCCCGAGGACATGGGGAAGGTGGCCAGGGTCGTCGACAACCGGCTGCTCCGCGGCATGCCGCTGCAGATGGACTCGACCCTCAACTACGCGCTCAACCGAAGCACCCTCGACACCACCCACGAGGACACCAGGATCAACCACCCCTACAACACCTATGAGCGCACCGGTCTGCCGCCGACGCCGATCGGCAACCCCGGGCAGCAGGCGATGGACGCGGTGCGCAATCCGCCGCCCGGGAACTGGCTCTACTTCGTCACCGTCGCCCCGGGCGACACCCGCTTCACCGACAACTACGCCGAGCAGCAGAGGAACGTGCGGGAGTTCAACAGGAACCGCAGCGGCGGCGCCTGACGGTCAATCCGACACCGCCGCCACGACGGACGGCGCAGCCGCCGGCTCGGCCCGGCGCTCCAGCAGCCGGGTGATCACACGCACGGCCGCCCGCCCCGCCCGGTTGGCGCCGACAGTGCTGGCCGAAGGCCCGTACCCGACCAGATGGACCCGCTCGTCGTGCCATGCACGCGTGCCGTCCACCCGGATGCCGCCGCCCGGCTCGCGCAGCTTCAGCGGCGCCAGGTGGTCGATCACGGGGCGGAACCCGGTGGCCCAGAGGATCACGTCTGCCTCGACCGTGCGCCCGTCGTCCCAGGCCACACCCTCGGGGATGATCCGGTCGAACATCGGCAGCCGGTCCAGGATGCCGTCCGCGCGGGCCCGCGCGACGGCCACGGTCACCGGCAGGCCGGTCACCGACACGACGCTCTGCGGCGGCAGCCCGCGTCGTACCCGCTCGTCCACGAGGGCGACCGCGGCACGCCCCTGGTCCTCGCCGAACGGCCCTTCGCGGAAGAGTGGCGCGCGCCGCGTCACCCAGGTGGTCGCGGCGGCGGTCCCGGCCACCTCCATCAGATGCTGTACGCCGGAGGTCCCGCCGCCCACGACGATCACGCGCTGCCCGGCGAACTCCCGAGGCCCCGGGTAGTTCGCCGTGTGCAACTGCCGTCCGCGGAAGGTCTCCTGGCCCGGGTAGCGGGGCCAGAAGGGCCGGTCCCAGGTGCCCGTCGCGTTGATCAGGGCGCGCGCCGACCACACGCCCTGGGACGTCTCGACGAGCAGTCGCCCGCTCTCGCCCTCGCGCACCGCCGACACATCCACCGGCCGGCGCACCCGCAGCCCGAAGGCCTGCTCGTACCTCTCGAAGTACTCGCCTATGACCTCGGAGGAGGGACGGCTCGGGTCGGTGCCGGTCAGCTCCATCCCGGGCAGCGCGTGCATGCCGTGCACCTTCCCGTACGTCAGGGACGGCCATCGGAACTGCCAGGCGCCGCCCGCGCGCGGTGCGTGGTCGAGCACCACGAAGCCCCCGTCGGGGTCCAGGCCGGCGCGTCGCAGATGGTAGGCGCTGGACAGTCCGGCCTGCCCGGCGCCTATCACGACCACGTCCACGTCTGCGACTCGCACCCCGATGTTGTTCATGTTTCTACCAACAGTGCGGGGCCGGTGGATCTTCCCGCCGCCAAGTACTTTCCCGCGATGTGGGTACGGTGCCGGAATGACCACCGTCGAATACGTGTACCGGGTGGACGCACCCGCCGGAAGCGTCGGCTGGCGTCCGCTGGGTGAGCGCTACCGGGGCACCGTCATGACCGACACCCTGCCCGAGGACGCCGAGTCCGTCGCCGCGGGGGTGGTGCGAGAGCTTGCGACGGAGTGGGACCACAGCGGCACGGGCGTCCATCACGTCCGTATCTGCGTGTGGCGCGACACGGAGGGCGTGGGGCCCGAGGATGCGGAATGCACGGTGGAGGTGCAACCCGACCTGGATCAGCTCCCCGACGTCTGATTCGCGGCGCCCCGCCGGGAGCCGACGCCGGCCGTCCGTTCGCCGCGGGCACCACGCTCAGTGGTGACGTGAGCGTGCGCGGCAGCAGCCCGCGTCGCACCCGCTCGTTCACGAGGGCGACCGCGGCGCGCCCCTGGTCCTCGCCGAGCCGCGACAGCGCCGAGACCAGCGCCAGCGCGGTGCCGATCACGACGCCGAGGAGCAGCCCCGCGGCGACACGCTGGAGCGAGACATTCATGGCGTTCGGCAGGGTGCCGTCGGCGATCAGGTCGGCGCCGGCCCGGGCGATGGTGCCGGGCGAGGCGAGGATGTCGGGGTGCATGACACCTGTCGCGCTGAGCAACTGCCACAGGGCGAGCAGGGTGACGGTGCGGCGCAGCCAGCGGGGTACCGAACGGCGACGGCCGCCGGGGGGCGAGGTCGGATGCGGCAGGCGCGGTTGCGGCGGCAAGCCGGATTTAACATATATGTCCGGCGGGGCATGGCCGAGGCTCATTGCGGGCTCCACGGGCAGGAGGCGGCGCGCCTCAGCTGTTGTGCGCGGCGTTACGGCACGGAGTCAGCGAGGCGGGGCGCTGTGGGGACAACTGGCGGGGAAGCCAGCGGCGCGGCAGGCGCGCGAAGGGTATGAGAGGGCGTCAGCAGCCGCGGCGACACGCGGCGGAGGCCACTCGCAGCAGGTCGATATGACCGCGCGTAGTGAGTACTACTGAACGCAACATGCGCCAGAAGGTAGCGAGGCGGTCGGGCCGTGGTCAATGCCATTTCGACACGCGGACACGGGCTCTTGAGGGATGGGCAGTCCGGCCCGCTGGACGAGGATGGGAGAATGGGGAGATGTCCGATGTCTTCACCACCCGCATCCTGCGCGTCATGACCGGTTCGGACGAGACCGTGAGTGACCTTACGCGCGACATTGAGCAGTTCCTCGACGAGGCGGCGCACGGCAGGAACGGCCTGCTCAATGTGTTCGTTCCGCATGCGACCGCCGGAATCGCGGTCATCGAAACGGGCGCGGGCAGCGACGACGACCTGCTCGCCGCGCTGCACACCCTGCTCCCGGCCGACGACCGCTGGCAGCACCACCACGGCAGCCAGGGCCACGGCAGGGACCATGTCCTGCCCGCCCTCGTGCCGCCGCACGCGACACTGCCCGTCGTCGGCGGCCGGCTGGAGCTGGGCACCTGGCAGTCCGTCTGCCTCGTCGACACCAACAAGGACAACCCCGACCGTCAGGTGCGGCTGAGCTTCCTGGGCTGACGCCCCCGGGTCGTTGGCGCGCTGCCTGCGGTAGGCGTCGGCGCGCCGCACGAAGATCTCGCGCAGGGTCGTGCGCCGCCCCCGGCGCGGAGCCGGCCAGGGGGCGCTGAAGCGTCAGGAGGACATCGGTCGTCGCAGCCGCCGGCGGGCGTTAGGTGATCACTCCGCAGCGCTCCAGCGGGTCACCGACGATGCTGAAGTCCGGCAGCACCGTGGAACCGAGGTCCTCAGCCACCATCAACTTGCCCATTTCCGCGCCGTCGGTGGAGTACGGGAAGGCCGGGTCACGCCCGTCGAGCAGACGGTGGACATAACGGTGCATGACGTAGCCGGAGCGCATCACGATGAGGGGCTCGCCCAGCAGGTCCTCGACGCTCACCGTGCTCAGGGCCCGTCAACGGGCTGCCGGTCCGCAGGCAGACCACGGGGCGCCCCCGCAACAGCTCGGTGGTGTGCAGGCCGGGTGGTTTGTCGTCGCCCTGGAGGTAGTTGACGAGACCGAGGTCCAGGCTGCCTTCCAGGAGGTCGCGGTGGATCCCGGCCTGCTGGTCTCCGGTCACCTCGATCCGGGTCTCGGGGTGTGACGCCCGGAACTTCTGGATCGTCGGCACGAGCAGGGGAACGGTGGCCGAGTTGACCGTGCCGAGCCGGATCATGCGGCTGTTTCGGTGCTGGTCGTCTCGGCCCTGGCGAGCCTGAACCTGAACCGGTACTGGCGCGACGCGCGCACTGACACCCTGCACGATCCGGCCCGCTGGAAGGTGCAGCACATCGGCCGCTACGTCCTCAGCGGCACCCGGCCGCCCCGCCACGGCCTGCTCTGAGGGCACCGGCGCGTTGCCCGAACCCGCCCCCGAACCCGGAGATTTCAGTGAGCCTCACCTTCCACTGGCTCCTGCCCACCTACGGCGACAGCCGGCACGTCCTCGGCGGTGGTCACGGCCTGCCCGCCGGTGCGGCGGGCGGCGAGCGCCCCGCCACCCTCGGGTATCTCACCCAAATCGCCCGTGCGGCGGAGCAGTTGGGATTCGAAGGAGCGCTCACCTCCACCGGGGCCTGGTGCGAGGACGCCTGGCTCACCACCGCGATGCTGGCGCGCGAGACGGAACGCCTGAAGTTCCTGGTCGCCTTCCGCCCCGGCTTTGTATCCCCGACCCTCGCCGCCCAGGTGGCCTCGACATTCCAACGCCACGCGCCCGAAAGGCTGTTTGCTCAATGGTGTCACCGGGGGAGAGGCCCACGAACAGCGTGCCTACGGTGACTTCCTCGACAAGGGCGACCACCGGCTCGGCATCGACGTGTTCATCCTGTCGCGCCATCCGCACGTCGAGGAGGCCTACTGGTTCGGGGAGGGTGTGCTGCCACTGCCGGCCGAAGCCGGTCTGTGGACCCACCCCGCCGTGCTTCCCGTGCAGCCCGACCTCCAAGTGCCGTTCAGCGCAGGGGTGTCCCGCTGACCAGCCAGGATCGACCCCGCTAGCCCCGCAGTACGACCGTGAAGCTGCGGCCGTACGCGTGACGGGTGTCGAAGTCCAGCCGGGTTCCGCCGGGGACCCGGCTCACCCGTATCCCGTCGTCCGATGTGACCTTCCTGAGGGACCGGCCCCGGACGAGGACACTGACCTGGTCCCGGCCCATGGTCGGGTCCGCCACGGCGACGGTGGTCGGACCGCGCCGAACCCGCTGAACGATCACCGACGCAGGTCCCTCGACTCGCATCCCGGCGGTTTCGTGGCGGCCGGGCGCGAAGGAATTGACGGCCGTCAGACCGAGCCGGGTGTGGGTGACGGCCTGTAGGCACGGTGTGTTCGCCAGGATTTTCAATGGGCCATCACCGTCGGATCCGTCGCCGCGATGCCGGTCGCCGTAGGACCTCAGGCACGCTTCGTCCGCGTTCGGCACCAACGCGTAAGCGAGGCGGGAGGGCCGGGCTCCGGGCGCCAGGTCACAGGTCACGCCGAGGACCGTGCGGGACACGGCGGTGTCCGGGTTCGACGTACGGACGACCCGGCGGCTGCGTGTGACCCCGTCCAGAGAGACCCTCACCCGCGGAGTATCGAGGAAGAGATAGCCGACAGCGGCGCCCCGGGTGGCGTTGGCGTAGCGCAGCCAGCGCAGGTCGGCCGTGCCGGGGCCATTCCAGGGGCGGCCGTCGCGGAGCATCCCGGTGACGGCGAGCCGGTCGTCCGGTGCGGCGGTGCGCGCATCGACCGTCGTGGTCACGGCGCGTCCGGTGGTGTCGCCCACCCCGGCGGCGAGCACCACGATCTCGTCGTCGAACAGGAACCACGACTTGGTCGCCGTCGCGTTGCGGTAGGCCACGAAGTCTTCCGGCAGCACGCCCGCCGCCTTGTCGCGGTGAGCGACATCGCCGGACTGGACCATGCCGATCGCGCCGTACGCCCCGAGCACCGCCCCGCCCGAGTGCCGGGCGGTGCCGCACGGGAAGTACACATAGGTGTTCTGCGACGCGGACGAGGAGGTGAAGTTCAGCGGGTGGCCGGAGTCGTCGTAATACGGCTTCCCGTACAACTCAGGGATCGAACGCCGCTGTTCGACCGGCGCGGTGACACCCGCGAGGCCGTACGGCGGGACCGTGGTGAAGTAGTCGACGCCGTACGCCCGGGTCTGGTCCTGCCCCGCCAGGTAGAGGTAGTACGCTCCGTCGCCCTGGAACCACGGCATGAGGTTCTCGCCGCTCATGTACTCGTACTTGCTGATCCGCTCGGAACTGCGCGCCAGCGCGAAGGCGTAGCCGGGCCTGCGGTGCACGTTCCGGTCCATGGCGTTGAAGGCGACGCTGCGCGAGGCGGGGTTGAGGTCCGCGGGCGGGACCGAGTCGTCGCCGAGGATGTCGGCGTAGCGCACGATGCTGACCGGGGAGACGAAACCGGCCGGATCGAGTGCGGCGCGCGACGTGGCCCGCAGGTGTTTGACGTAGCTCTTCAGCGCGGTGGCGTCGGCGCCGCTCGCGAGCGAGGAGAGGTCGACGACGGCCTCGACGACCACCGTGACATCGGTGTAACCGGTGTCCGGACGCGACACCGCCCGCCCCTTGACGATCTCCATCATCCAGCCCTCGAAGATCAAGGGGGCGAAGCCGTTCCGCACCCAGCCCTGCACGGTCGGCACCAGTTCCGCGCCGTGCGCGAAGCCCGTACCGCCGAGGATCTTCAGCGTCTGGACGATACGGGTCAGCAGCCCCTTGCCGTACGAGCCGGTGTAGGCGACGGAGGCATGCTGGATGAAGGACCCGTCGGCGTAATACCCGTCAGTGACACCGTGGTTGAGGCGGTACGGGTCGATAGTGGCGAAGACCGTCAGCTGATCGGTGAGTGCCTTGCGGATCCGTGACTCGTCACCTAGGAGGGCGCCCTGCAGGATCCTGTTGGTGGTGATGTCGGCGAGGTTGGCGCCGGTGTGGAAGCGCGAGTCCAGGTTCACGTCGCCGTTGAGGCCATTGCGGAGGTACGCGTCCATCGAGGCGACGTAGGTGGGAAGGAGCTCGGGACGCTCTGCCCGCACCCGGTCGTCGAGGAGTACCAGGGTCCTGCTGATGTGCTGGGAGATGCCGATCTCCCAGTGGAACCAGTTGCCGTAGTAGCCCCGGGACTGGTCCCCGTAGTACTGCTCGTGCAGCCTGACGAGACCGTCGAGCACCCGGCGTTGCGCAGCGGCGCTTTGGTGCAGATCCGGGGCGGCGCCGCCCGGTATGCGGGTGGCGAGTGCTATCTCGTACAACTGCCGGAAGGCGGTGCTGAGATTGGCCTCATTGGCGCCGAGGGCCAGGCCCGCGAACAGCTCGTCCGGCCCTGCGGCGTCCATCGAACCGAGGTGGGCCCGCGCCCTGTTCTCGACGGCGGCGAGCTTGACGGCCGTCTCCGGCCGGGCGTTGGACTCGGCGGTTCCGGCAAAGACCGCCACGGTGTTGGAGAGGAGACGCGCGCCGTCGGCGGCGGCGTTCGCCGGCCGCGCGGGGATCACCGTCAGGAGACCGGCGGCGGACAGGGCGGACAGCAGGAATCTGCGGCTGATCTCCATGGCGTCCTCCGCCGTTGGGGCGACACTCCGGCGCGCGGAGTCAAGCAGATGCCTCGGCCGGCGACAAGGTCCACAGCGTGGCCATGTCCACCCATGGGCGGCTCGACGTCGCGTGTTGTGGACGGGAGTTGCAGCTCCGCGGACGTGCCGCGTGGGGCCGGGGGATTCCGGACAGCTTTCGAATGTGAGCGCAGCCACGCCATTTGGGGTGCGGCAGGAGATCCTTCACGAGATGGCCGCATCTTCCGCAAGAAGTCCTGATGGAACGCCGTTTCGCCACCAGGACAGAAAGATCAGCTTCGTTCAATTCTGCACTTCGCATACCCGTCTGTCCGTATAGCGGTGAACCAACCCGCTGCGACTACTGCTTACCGGACGTCTGGCTGTAGGCATATGCCAGGACGGCCCACCGGGCTGCGCCGGCCCTGACCGAGCCGAACACGCCACCGGTGACACACCGTCAATGACGAGGATTCCGAGGCCTTCTGCCTCCGAGTCCACCGAAGCGCAGTCATATCTGGGGGATTTTCCATGTCTCAACTCACCCGCCGTCGCGCCCTGGGCGCCGCAGCGACCGCTCTGACCGGCCTCGCTCTGACGGGCTTCGCGCGGACGGCCGGCGCGTCCGGCCCGCGGACCGCAGGGCAGCATCCCGAAGAGCACTCGGGACACTCCGGCCATGATGGGCCGCAGTCGTTCAGCGAGACCTTCCAGGGGCGTCGCATACAGGGCGCGCCGTCGGACGGCGGAGGCCACCACGGGGGGCACGGGGGCGGCTACTCCGTGCGGATCGACGGCGAGGAACTGCACGTCATGCGGAACGCGGACGGCACGTGGATCAGCGTCGTCAACCACTACGAGACGTTCGCGAACCCGCGCGCGGTGACCCGCGCCGCCGTGATCGAGCTCCAGGGCGCCCAGCTCGTCCCCCTGGTCTGATCCCGCAAGGCATCCCGCAACGCGCGATTCCGCCGTCCATTTCCTGAACCGGGGAGCACCCTCATGACCGTACGCAAGAACCAGGCGAACCTCACCACGACCGAGAAGCGGGCCTTCGTCGACGCGCTGCTCGAACTCAAGCGCAGCGGCCGGTACGACACGTTCATCACCACCCACAACGCCTTCATCATGAGCGACACCGACAACGGGGACCGGGTGGGCCACCGGTCGCCGTCCTTCCTGCCCTGGCACCGCAGATTCCTCATACAGTTCGAGCAGGCGCTGCAGGCCGTCGACCCGACCGTCGCACTGCCCTACTGGGACTGGACGGTGGACCGCACCGCCGCCTCCTCCCTGTGGGCGCCCGACTTTCTCGGGGGCACAGGTCGCAGCAGGGACGGACAGGTCACCGAAGGGCCGTTCGCCTTCGGTGGCGGCAGATGGCCGGTCACGGTAAGGGTCGACGGTCGCGGCTTCCTCCGCCGGGCCCTCGGGTCGGGTGTGCCGCAACTGCCCACGCGCGCGGAAGTCGACTCCGTGCTCGCCATGCCCACGTATGACACCGCGCCCTGGAACAGCGCCTCGGACGGGTTCCGCAACCATCTGGAGGGCTGGCGCGGCGTCAACCTGCACAACCGGGTGCACGTCTGGGTGGGCGGACAGATGGCCACCGGCGTCTCGCCCAACGACCCGGTGTTCTGGCTGCACCACGCGTTCATCGACCGGCTCTGGGCCCAGTGGCAGGCACGCCACCCCAACTCCGCCTATCTGCCGGCCGCGGGGACGGCCAACGTCGTTGACCTCCATGACGTCATGCGCCCCTGGAACGACGTGACGCCGGCCGACATGGTGGACCACACCAAGCACTACACCTTCGACACCGTTGCGTAGCTGGTGCCGCGGCAGGTGACGTCTGCCCGTCGAGGAGCGGTGTCCGGTGCGTGCTCTCGGCGTGCCGGCCGGAAGTCCTCGTACTGGACCGTACTTGGGCTTTCGGCCGGTGCGGCGAAGGGGGTCCTTCGCTGTTCGAGCGAAGCCGAGAACTTGGGGGCGCGTGCCGGGCGTCGTGACGGGGCCAATGTTGCCTGGCGCGGCACTAGGGAGTTGACGGGACGGGCGCCGGCCGGCGGAGCCAGTCGTACGCCGCCTGTGCGGTGAACTCGCCCTGCCCCCCTGGGAAGAGCAACTCGGCCGCGGTGAACGCCGGGTCGCCCTCGGTGCCGCGCACATAGGGGACGGCGATGCAGCGCATACCCGCCGCGCGCGCCGCAGCCGCGCCGGGTGCGGCGTCCTCCAGGACCACACAGTCCGCCGGATCGGCGCCGATCCGGCGGGCGGCCTCCAGGAAGATGTCGGGAGCGGGCTTGCCGTAGGGGACTTCCTCGGCGGAGACCACGGTGGTGATCAGCGCGTCGAGGCCGGTGCCGGCGAGTACCGCCTCAATGGCGGCGAGGGAGGACCCGGACGCCACGGTCATGGGGACGCCGTCGGCGTGCAGCCGCTGGACGAGCGCGAGCATCTGGGGGAAGACCTCGGTGGATACGCGGGCCAGCTCCAGGTAGAGCCGGTTCTTCCGGGCCAGCATCTCGTCCAGCGGCGCCTCGATCCCGTACTGCGCACGCAGGACTTCCAGGGTCTCGCGGGTGCCGATGCCGATGAAGCGACTGTGCTCCTCCCAGCGGAAATCCGCGACACCGTACTGGGCGAGCAGGCGCTTGCCCGACTCGTAGTAGTTCGGCTCGCTGTCCACGAGGGTGCCGTCGAGATCGAAGATGACCGAGATGCCGCGCGGAGTGCTCATACCCCCAGCATGCCAATCCGGTGATCAACGCGACGTACCGGCCGCCCTGCCCACCGCCTCGACCAGCGGAAGCAGCCGGTGCGCGACGCGCTCGCGCAGCGCCACCTCGGTGCGGGTGCGCACCACGCCCGGCAGCTGGATCAGGTGCTGGATGATGTCCTCCAGGTGCCCGTTGTCGCGCGCCGCCACCCGCGTCAAGAGATCGCCGCCGCCGGTGATGGAGAACGCCTCGATGATCTCGGGAACGGCCGCCAGGGCGTCCCCCACCTCGTCCAGATGCCCCTGGGTCACCTCGACGTGGACGAAGGCCAGCACCGGGTGGCCGAGTGCGGCGGGGGACAGGGACGGGCCGGTTCCGGTGATCACACCGTCCCGCTCCAGCCGGTCCAGCCTGGCTTGAAGAGTGCCCCGCGCGATGCCGAGGATCCGGGCGTATTCGCGCACGCTGCTGCGCGGCTGCTCGATGAGCAACCGCAGGATGCGCGTGTCGAGCTCGTCCACTGCCATGATCCGTTGGTCTCCCTGTGGCTCGACTGTCGCGGCTTTGACTGTACCAATGGCACAGTCGTGGGGAGCTGAGTTGAGCCACCGACCCACTAGATGCTTTCCTCTGGGTATTGATGGCGCCGCGCAGCGCCGGGACGGCGACGAAGCCGCTTTCCGGATCCGCGGCGCCTTTGCCATGCCTGCGGGGACACCCAGCGGAACAAGGGGGGCGGCGGACCGTCGTGAAGAGGATGTTTGTGGCTCCGGACCCGGGGCGCGTGCGGCTGCGCTTCGCAGCCCGTGGTGTGCTGGGGATCGGCCTCGCAGTGGTGGTGTGCGGTCTGGCCGGGCATTCGCTGACCGCGTCCATCACGGGCGGTCTTGCGGCCCTCCTCGCGCTCTTCACCGTCGCGGATCCCACGATCCGCGGCCAGGCTGTCACTACGGCACTGCTACCCGCCGTCGGATTTCCCGTGCTGGCCTTGGCGGCAGCGCTGCATGACGGCCCGCTTGCGCGGAACGCGGCGTTCTTGGTGATCGTGGGCGTTGGGGTCTATGCCCGTAAGTGGGGGCCGCGGGGGCATGCCCTCGGGATCTTCGGGTTCATGACCTTCTTCGTGACGCAGTTCTTGCACACGGTTCCCGGTCAGCTGCTGGAGCTGTACGGCTCGCTGCTCTTGGCGCTCGCGTCGTCCTCTGCCGTGCGCTTCGTGTTCTGGTGCTACGAGCGGAGCGTCGTTGTGCCGGCCGTACCGGTCATCTCGGCCGGCAGAGGTCTGGCACGCGTGACGACACGGCAGGCGGTGCAGGCAGCCATTGCCGGCGCCTTCGCGCTCGGCATTGGCCAATTCCTCTCCGAGGACCGCTGGTATTGGGCGGTCGGCACCGTGTGGTGGGCCTTCGTGAACACCACGTCGCGCGGTGAGACCCTCGTCCGTGGTTTTCGGAGAGTGCTCGGAACTCTGGTCGGAATCGCCGTCGCCATGGGGATCGCCGTGCCGCTGCACGGCGCGCCGCTGCCTACCGCTGTTCTGCTCGCCATATGCGTCTTCGCGATCTTCTACACAGCTGCGGTCTCGTATTCCTGGATGATGCTCGCGGTCACCCTGATGACCGGCCTCCTGTACGGAATGCTCGACGTTCTCGACGCGGAACTCCTCGCACTGCGCCTCGCTCAAACCGGCGTAGGAGCGCTCGGCGCGGTACTCGCGGTGCTCCTGATCCTTCCGGTCACCACCCACGAAACCACCGACGCCTGGATACGCCGCGCCCTTCGCTGTGTCCAGTCCTGCACATCCGAGGCAGCCGCTCGACTCGCCGGCACCCCGAATGTGGACCCTGCCCCACGCGTGGCCGAACTCGAACTGCTCCTGGGACGCGTCAGGCTCTCACTCGCCCCCCTGGTGCACCCGTTCAACCCGTTGCGCGCACGCAAGGCGCGGGCTCACCAGATCCTCGTACTCCTGGACCTGTGCATGCGAGAGGTGCGGGGGCTGGCCAATGTGGCAGCCGATCCGGCCGCCTCACACGACATCCGTCTCGCAGCCGCCTGCTGGCGCGTCGAGGCGGCCGTGGAAGCGCTGATGAACCCACAAGGCTCTGCAGCCCCGATACTGGCAAAAGCCGAAAGCGCCGCAGCGCATATGGACCACGCCGCCCTGACGCACCTGCACGGCCTGGAGCGAGCCCTTGCCGGACTTGTTACGCCTCTGCACAGCATCCCGAGGTCACCCTTTACCGGGATGTCGGCTGCGCGGTAGCACCGCGAGCAGGCGGACATCGAAGGGGGCCAGGCGGCGCAGGACGCCGAGACCGATACGGCCGGCGGCGACCGTACCGACGTGCATGCCTTCCAGGTCGTAGGAGCGGGCGACGTAGTCGGCGATGTTCCAGCCGCCGTCGAGAACCCACTGGTGGGAGGGCAGGTAGTTGCGTACCAGGGAGAGGGGCATCATCACGACGTGCTCGGCGACGCTGATGCTGTGCGGTAGGTGACCTCGGCGACGGTGACACCCCCTGTTGTGGCGCCGTCGAGATCGACATGGTCCGAGCCGATCCCGGCGGTGATCGCGAGCCTGAGGTTCTTGACCGCCGCGAGACGCTCGGCAGTGAGATACGCGGGCCACAACGGCTGGGAGATCACCACGTCGGCGTCGGGGAGTTCGCGGTCGAACACTGAGCCTTCGCGGTCCTTGTCGGAGGTGACGACAAGCGTGTGTCCCCGGCTCTCCAGGAAGGAGCGCAGGCCGAGTTCACCGGAGACGCTGCCGAGCAGATGCCCGGGCGTGAAGTCCGTGGCGGACGGCGTGGGGGTGGTCTGGCCTCCGGGGTAGCGGGTCGATGCGCGGGAGGTCGTCGCGGGCGTAGCTGGTGGGGTGTCCGTCGACCGGGTCGGCGTACAGCACTCAGAGGATCTTGGCCATGGCTGGGCGGCTCCTCATCCGTTTGCTGCGGGAAGTGCCTCTCACGGTGCCCGCTGCCTGAGACCGGGGGCAAAGCGAACGTTTCTATGTCGGAGTAGGAGAGAACTATGCGGGCCGATACGGGTGTTGGCCGAAGTGGCCGTCGACGAGCTCGTCGAGCGCGGTGCGAACCGGGATCCGGCGCGCGAGTACCAGGAGGGCCTTTGCCATGGGGGACTCGGAGCTGCGGTCGGCGACGGCCAGGCCGACATTGGGCCCGGGCGCCGGGTACGCCATGGGGACCACCCGCATGCTGTCCGGGACGCCGAACATGTGCAGCCAGGCGTGGGAGATGACGCTTGACCACTGCCCCGCTCCGAGGTGTGCGTACAGACCGGCCACGGTGTCCGTTTCGATCGCGGGTACGACGGTTGTCCCCTCGGCGGCGAAGCACTCGTCCATCAGCCGCCGGTTGCGCATCTGCGGCGAGAGCAGGCGCAGCGGTAGCGCCGCCACTTGTGCCCAGTTCGTCACGCGGAGATCCGCCAACGCACCCCGCGCCGGGCACGAGCAGCAGGTACCGCTCCTCGTAGAGCGGGGTCCTGCGGACGCCGTGCAGGCTGTCGTCGTCCAGGTAGGTAAGGGCTATGTCCAGTTCGAACTCGGTCAGCCGACGGGTGATGTCTCGCGAGGACAGGGACCGCAGGGACACGGGTGCCTGCGGGTGCCTCGAGCGGAACGGTGAGGTCAGCAGCGACGCGGCCGGCAGCGCGGTGGGGATCGTGCCCAGCCGCAGTGTCCCTGTCCGCGCACCGCGCATGGCCGACAACTCGTGTTGCAGCACGTACCGTTCGGCGAGAATCCGGTGTGCCACAACAGCGCCCGGTCGTCTTCGGGGGCAGCCCCTCGATGCGGCGGCCCCTGCGCACGATGGGTACGCCGAGTTCGTGTTCCAGCTTGCGTATCGCGGCCGACAGCGGCGGCTGCGACACGAAGCAGGCGGCCGCCGCGCGGGCGAAGTGCCGCTCCCGGGCGAGCGCGACCAGGTATTCCAGCTGACGCAGTAACACGCTTGGCTCCCCTTGCCCTTCGGGTACTCGTTGGTCATCCTGCGCCCGGTTCGCGTCCGACGGGAACTGCTCAGAGGGCTACTACCGTTACTTCGGTCGCTTTGACACTGCTCCAGACGGGAGTCCCTTCGGCGAGGCCGAGCTCGGCGACAGCCTGCGGGGTGATCTCGGCGACGAGATCCGGTGCCTGATCCGAGGTGATCAGGACACGCAGCCGGCTGCCGCTGGTGGTGATCTCCCGTACCGTGCCGCGCCAGACATTGCGGGGGCTGCCGGTGGGCTTTTCCCGGTGTACGGCGACGGCTTCCGGAGCGATGATCGCGAGGCAGTTCGTGCCGGGCGGGAGCGGGTCCGCGGCAATGAGGGCGCCGCCGCCGGTGAGCTGGAGGCCGTCGTCGGTGGCTGTGCCGGGCCAGGCGTTCTTGCCGAGCATGCGGGCGACCCATGGGGAGCGGGGGTGGCGGGTGACTTCGGTGGGCGGGGCGTCCTGCAGGGCCCGCCCGTCATCGAGGACGAGGACCCGGTCGGCGAGCGCGACGGCCTCGACGGGGTCATGAGTGACGATCAGGCATACACCGCCGAAGCCGTCGAGATGGCGGCGAAGGGTGTGCCGGACGTGAGCGCGAGTGGTCTGGTCGAGGGCGGCGAGCGGTTCATCGAGCAGGAGCAGCCGGGGGCGGGCGGCCAGCGCCCGGGCGAGCGCAACGCGCTGGGCCTGGCCTCCGGAGATCTGAGCCGGTCTGCGGTGCGCGAGATGGCCCACGCCGAGGCGATCCAGCCACTTCTGGGCGCTGTGACGGGCCTCGGCGCGCGGCACACCGTGAGCGCGGAGCCCGTACGCGGTGTTGGCCAGCGCGTTCATGTGGGGGAAGAGGGCACCGTCCTGCGGGACCCAGGCCACGCCCCTGCGGTGCGGGGGCAGTGCGGTGACGTCGGTGTCGCCGAGCCGGAGTTCGGCGTGGGCGCGCGGAGTGAGGCCGAGGAGTGCGCGCAGCAGTGTGGTCTTGCCGGCGCCGTTGGGGCCGACGACCGCGATGGTGGTCCCGGCATCCGCGTCGAGGGTGAGGCTGTTGAACCCGGTGACTGTGGCGTGGAGCGGCCAGCTCCCCCCTGCGCCGTCGGGGCCGGACGTGACCGCCGGTGCGGTAGGTGTGTCCTTCAGCGGGGCGGGGCCGGAATCGTCCGTCGGAGTCTGCGGCTGTGCTGTGGCGGTAGTTGGGATGCCGGTCCAGCGTCCGCGCAGTGCGATGAGCACGACCATGGCGATGGTCAGCAGGAGCAGGGAGACCGAGGTGGCGGCTTCCGGGTTGTCCTGGAGGAGCAAGTACACCTGGAGTGGGAGGGTTTGGGTGGTGCCCGGGAGATTGCCGGCGAAGGTGATGGTCGCGCCGAACTCGCCCAGGGCTCGCGCCCAGGTGAGCGCTGCGCCCGCCGCGAGTCCGGGGGCGACCATGGGCAGGGTGACGGTGAAGAACACCCGTACCGGCGAGGCCCCCAGGGAGGCTGCTGTTTCCTCGTAACTCGGGCGGAGCCCGCCCAGCGCCCCTTCGAGGCTGATGATCAGGAAGGGCATCGCGACGAACGTGGCGGCGAGGACGGCGCCGGAGGTGTGGAAGGGCAGCGTGATGCCGAAGGTGTCCTCCATCCACGGCCCGAGGAGGCCGCGCCGACCGAAGGCGAGGAGGAGAGCGACGCCGCCGACCGTGGGAGGCAGCACCATCGGCAGCAGGACCAGGGAACGGACGAACGCCTTGCCGGGGAAGTCGACACGGGCCAGCAGCCAGGCCAGCGGGACCCCGAAGACGATGGAGAGGCCCAAGGCCCACGCGGAGACGACCAGCGACAACGTCAGCGCTTGAGTCGTGCCTTCACTGGTCAGGTGAGAGCCGAGTCCGCCCCAGGAGGTACGGGCGAGGATCCCGATCAGGGGCAGCAACAGGAAGGCGATGGCCAGGAGCGCGGGGATCGCCAGGGCGATCGGTGCGCGGGGGCCCGTGGTGCGGCGGGGGAGGCGTTTCATCGTCGTGTCCTGAGGCTGGAAGACCGGTGCGCGTGGCCTTGGCTTCATGCAGCCGGGGCCACGCGCACAAACACCTGTCGGTTACGGCTGCTGGAAGCCGGCGTCCGCGAGGATCTTCTGCGCCTCGGGGGTGGACAGCCACGCCACGAACGCGGTCGCGGCCTCGCTGTGCTTGGACGTCTTCAGGGTGGCGGCCGGGTAGGAGGCCACGGCGTTCTGCGCGTCGGGGATGTCGATCGCCTCGACCTTGTCGGTGGCCGTGGCCGCGTCGGTCTTGTAGACGAGACCGGCGTCGGCCTCGCCGAGCTCGACCTTGCTGAGGACGGCGCGGACGTTGGGCTCCTGGGAGACCGGCTTCACGTCGATCTTCTGGGCGTCGAGGATCTTCTTGCTGTAGCGGCCGACCGGCACCTCGGGCGCGGCGAGCACCACCTTGAGCTTGGTGTCGGCGAGGTCCTTGAGGTTCTCGACCTTCTCCGGGTTGCCCTTGCCGGTGGCGATCACCAGGCGGTTCTTGGCGATGACGGTCGGCGCTCCGGTGTCGGACTTCAGCCCGTCCATCGTCTTGGTGTCCGCGGTCACCAGCGCGTCCGCGGGCGCACCCTGCTTGACCTGGGCGGCCAGCTCCTGCGACCCGGCGAAGGAGAACTTCACCTTCGTACCGGGGTTCTTCTTCTCATACGCGGCGCCGGCCGATTTGAACACGTCGGTGAGCGAGGAGGCGGCCAGCACCGTCAGATCGGCCTTCGGCGCCCCGGTCGCCGACGCGCTGGGCTTGGTCGCCGAGTCCTTCGTGTCGTCGTCGCTGCCGCACGCGGTCAGCGGAAGGAGCAGGCCCGCGGTGACAAGAGTGGCTGCGGCACGGCGTCTGGTGAAGGTGAGGAACATGAGGGTGGAACTCCTTGGGGACGCGGCCGGCTGGTGCCGTCCGAGCGGATGGTGGTGAGCCGCGCCGAATGGGGCCTCCCCCGCTCAAGGCCGTTCGAGAGCTTGGGGAAGGGCGACGTCGCTTGGGTGGCGGAGCGGATCAGGTGCGGTCGATGTGCACGCTGGTGGACTTCACGCGGGCGGTGGCCTGCATGCCGACTTCCAGTCCCAACTCCTCGACCGCTTCCCGGGTCAGGAGCGAGACGAGTCGGTGCGGGCCGGCCTGGATCTCGACCTGGGCCGCGACGTCGCCCAGCTTGACGGCGGTGACGATGCCGGGGAACGCGTTGCGGGCCGAGGTGTAGGACGTGTCGTCCTCCCCGGCACCGCTCTGAGCCACCTCGATGGAGAACGCGGCCAGGTCGCGCCCGTCGATGAGGCGGCGCCCGCTCTCCTCGCGGTGGGTGGCGACCCGCCCGGCATCCGCCCAGCGGCGGGCTGTGTCGGGGCTGACGCCGAGCAGACGAGCGGCCTGCCCAATGGTGTAGGACTGCATGTGCCACATGTTAGGCACTTTGAGCTTGCATTTCCAATGCCTGATGTGAAACTCCATAGCAGATGCGAGACCAGTTGGAGGATCGCCCGAAGCGCGCGCGAAGGAGTTGCGTCGGGGTGAGTGCGGGGCGCGAACCCGTTGCCTCTGCTTTGCCAGGCGACTCGCCTGTTCGGCCTCGCGCCTGCGTCGGGCGGCCGACCTGTTGGCCGCAGGGTGGTTAGGGTGAGGAATGCAGACCGGAAAATACCCGGCATTTCAGCATGAATGCGAGGCGCCTCCTTCATGGACCTGAGCATCCGTAACCAGATCCCCGGCACCGTCACCTCCGTCACCGCGGGCGAGGTGATGGCCACCGTCAAGGTTCGCCTGACGGGTGGTCAGGAGATCACGGCTGCGATCACGCGCGAAGCCGTCAAGGAACTCGGTCTCGCCGAGGGGACCTCGGTGCGCACGCTGATCAAGTCCACCGAGGTGTCCGTGGCCACCGGCGCCGTCCAGGGCCTGAGCATCCGTAACCAGATCCCCGGTACGGTCACCGACGTCGCTACCGGCGGCGCCATGGCGAGCGTCAAGATCTCCGTTCAGGGCGGCGAGCTGACCGCGGCCATCACCAAGGACGCTGTGACCGATCTTGAACTCGCCTCGGGTGCATCCGTCACCGCTCTGATCAAGTCGACGGAGATCTCGCTGGCCGCAGTCTGACCGGGCGCCGCGCCGTCGGCCTAGTCGGTCATCGGCCAGGCGCCGACCCACACCCGGGTGATGGCGCTGATGTAGCCGCACCGGTCGGCGGGCACCACCAGCTGGCTGCCCGCACCGTCCAGGTCCTGGTCGTCCAGCCGGGTGGCCAGTAGGACGGGGATGTTGCCGAAATCGGCGTCGATCTCCGCCCAGGGCCGTGCCCATGCGGCTCTCGGGAAAACCCGCCAGGCCGTCGACGACTACGACACGGCCATCGCGATCACACCGCTGCCCCAGTACCTCCTCGGCCTGGGTGAACTCCAGCAGTCCCTCGGCCGTAAGGAACAGGCCGAAACGCAGTACGGGCTGCTGCGCGCCCAGGACCGGGTGCGTACCGCGAGCGGAGCCTCTGCGGACGTTGACGCGATCCTCTTCGAGGCCGATCACGGCGCCCCGGAAAGAGCCGTCACCATGTGCCGCCGCGCAGTGCGCGCCAGGCTCTTCATCGCCATGCGCGACGCCTGCGCCTGGGCCCTGCGTCGCGCCGGCCGTGCCAGGCAGGCACTGGTCCACGCCGACCAGACACTCGCGCTGGGCACACGCAGCGCTCCGTTCCACTACCACCGGGCAAAAGTCCACTACGCCCTGGGGGATGTGACCGCCGCCCGCAAGGACTTCGGCCAGGCGATGGCCATCGACCCGCGCTTCCACCCGCTGCACGCCACGCACGCACCATGCTCCGCAGAACGGCACTCGATGAACCTGGCCTCTCGCCGCACCGCATCCGGCCTCGTAACGGCCTTGCTGGTCTGCGCGTCCGCGGTGGCTGCGGCTCCCGCCGCCACTGCTCACCCCCTGGGAAACTTCACGGTCAACCACTACACCGGGCTGACCCTCCACCCCGGCCGGATCGACGCCCTGGTGGTTGTCGACCGGGCCGAGATCGCTGCCGCGCAGGAGCACCCGCTCGTCGACCAGGACCACAACGGACGCATCGACACAGGGGAAGGCGACGCGTACGCCTCACGCGCCTGCACGGCACTCGCCGCCCAACTGCGGGTGGTGACAAGGAGACACCCGTAGGGTCAGAGCGTGCCGGATACCGGCCCGTGCCCGCACAGGCCCCGCCAAGCACCCCGGGGCCGACGCGGCGCTCAGGGACGTCCATGAGCTCGAAAGGGCGCTGCGAGCTCGCAGCGCCCCTGCGCGCGCTCTCGCGCGGGCCTCTTGTAAGCGCCTGAGCTGGGGCCTGGACAGCAGGTCCTTGAACAATGCACATGTACCCGGCATCCACAGGGTGGATCAGCGCACCCAGGGGGTAACCCGGCGGCATCAAAGGGGTGACCGGCGCGGGTCGCGCGGGAGCGGTCCGTATCCCCTTCAGTCCGGGGGTGCACGCCATGTGGAAGTACCGTCGTCGATTCGTGGGCCAGGACTCAGTGCAGATCCCTCCCACGCCGCACACCGGGCAGCGCGAGAGGCCGGCCGGGGCGCCGGACACGCACGTGGGGTGCCCGGTCGGCCACACGCAGAGCCCGGACCACGTGCCCGGCACGCTGAACCGGCAGGCCGAGGAATTCATCCTGCTCCACCACCGTGAGGAGCACGCCGCCGCCGACACGGGCGACACGGAGCGCCGGCTCGCTGTCGTACGGGCCGAGATCGCCGCCACCGGAACGTACCGGCACAGCGCCGCGGAACTCGTCTTCGGGGCGCGCGTCGCCTGGCGCAACAGCAACCGTTGCATCGGCCGCCTCTACTGGCGGTCCCTGCGCGTCCGCGACCGCAGGGACCTCGGCGAAGCCCCGGACATCGCCCGGGAGTCCGCGGACCATCTGCGGGAGGCCGGCAACGGCGGCCGGATCCGCCCGCTGATCACCGTGTTCGCTCCGGACACCCCGGGCCGCCGCGCCCCACGCATCTGGAACGAACAGCTTGTGCGGTACGCGGGCTACGCCACGGCCGACGGCCGCGTCGTCGGCGACCCGCGCAACGCCGGGATCACCGCGCTCGCGCTGCGGCTGGGCTGGCCGGGCGGCCCCGGCACACCCTTCGACGTACTGCCCCTGATCGTCCAGGACGGTGAAGGAACGCCGCACTGGTACGTGCTGCCGGACGACGCGGTGCTCGAAGTCGAGCTGCGCCACCCCGAGGGCGGCTGGGGTGCGGAGTGGGGACTGCGCTGGCACGCCGTGCCGGCCATCTCCTGCATGTGCCTGGAGATCGGCGGCATCTGCTACCCGTCGGCGCCCTTCAACGGCTGGTACATGGGCACCGAGATCGGCGCCCGCAACCTCGCCGACACCGACCGCTACGACCTGTTGCCGCGCGTCGCCGAACGGCTCGGGCTCGACACGTCGAGCGACCGTTCGCTGTGGAAGGACCGCGCGCTCGTCGAGCTCAACCGCGCGGTGCTGCACTCCTTCGACCGTGCGGGCATCACCATGTCCGACCACCACACCGAGTCGTCGCGCTTCCTCACTCATCTCGACCGGGAGGAGGCGAAGGGGCGCGGAGTGGGAGCGGACTGGTCGTGGATAGTGCCGCCGATCTCCGGTGCGGCGACCCCCGTCTTCCACCGGACGTACGACACGACCGAGCGGCGGCCCGCCTACGTGCACCACCCGGAGGCGCTGGCGCACACCCGGGGAGAGCCTTTGGTCTAGACCGCTCGGCGCCCTGCTAGCGTCGGCCCCGCAGCACGATCAACTGGCGGAAAGGGGCTCCACGGTGAGCAGCAACAACGCGGCCGGGCGCGCATTCATAGGGTCGTTCACCTCGGCAGGGGGGCACGGGATCATCGCAGCGGCCGTGGACGGTGAGACGGGCGCGCTGACCCGGCTCGGGGCGACGGACACGGTCCAGGACCCGTCGTTCCTGGCGATCGCGCCCGGCTCCTCGGTCCTGTACGCCGTCAGCGAGACCGAGGACGGGGCCGCGGCGGCGTTCGACGTGTCCGGTGACGTGCCCCGGCCGCTCGGCGGCGCGGTGCCGGTGGGCGGTGCGTCGCCCACCCACCTCGCGCTCGCCGCCGGGCATCTGATGACCGCGAACTACGGCTCGGGGAGCGTCACCGTGCTCCCCGTGCGCGCGGACGGCGCACTGGAGGCCGCCACCTGCGTCCTGCACCACCGCGGCAACGGCCCGCGCGCCGACCGTCAGGAGGGGCCGCACGCGCACCAGGTGCTGGCCGGCCCCGGCGGGCGATGGGTGCTCAGCGTCGACCTCGGCACCGACTCCGTGCGGGTCGGCGACCTCACCGCCACCACCGGCACCCTACGCGTGCACGCCGAGACCCCGCTGCGGCCGGGCACTGGGCCGCGCCATATGGCCTTCCATCCGGACGGCGGTCACGCTTACGTCCTGAACGAGCTGGAGCCCACCCTCACCGTCTGCCGGTGGGACGCCGAGTCCGGCATTCTCGTACCGCTCGACGAGACGCCCGTGGTGGCGGCCGGCACCGAGGGAGAGGTGCACCCCTCCGAGGTGGTCTCCGCGCACGACGGGCGGTTCCTGTGGGCGGCCAACCGCGGTCACGACAGCATCGCCGTCCTCGCACTCGACGCGACCGGCGCCAAGGCGGAGCTGGTCACGACGGTGCCGTGCGGCGGCCACTGGCCCCGCGACCTGACGCTGGACCCGACGGGACGTCGGCTGTACGTCTCCAACGAGCGCTCCGGAGACGTCACCTGGTTCGACATCGACCAGGAGACAGGCATCCCGCACCGCACGGGCTCCATCGAGGCGCCCGCGGCCTCCTGCGTCGTCTTCGGCTGACGGGCGTCGCGCGGGTGCACAGGCCCGCACAAGCCCCAGGAGCGGCACGAGGAACGCGTGAAGGGCCCGCACCGAGTGATGAGTGATCGGATGCTGTTGGTTAATTCGGGTCCTGCTTCGCCCCGCCGGATTTATCCGGTGGGGCGAAGTGCTGCGAAGTGGCGGGTGCGGGTGCGGGCCCGTGGTGTTTCGGTGAGGTGGGCGTCGATGCGGGCAAGGTTGATCGCGGCGCCGGTGAGCTGGTGCTGGAGGCTGGTCTTCGCCAGGCCCCGGTAGTGGGATCTGCGCTGGCCGCAACGTGCAACGCTCTGGGAGATGGTGCCTTCGACGCCGGCACGGATCTTGTAGCGGGTCTTCCAGCCGTCGGTCTGCTGGAGAGCGCGGGTGTGCTGGAGGGTCTGGTGCTCGTCCTGCTGGCGCAGGGTGAGTTCTCTGCGTTCGGCCCTGGGTGAGCTGACGCAGTCGCGCAGTGCGGGGCAGGAACGGCAGTCGGCAGGGGAGGATCTGACCCGGATCACCCCAAGTCGCTGCTGAGAACTGCGCAGGGCCCACTAGGTGCTGGTGGCTCCGTTCGGGCAGGTGACGTGCTGCCGGTCCCAGTCGATGGTGAAGGCGTCCTGTCCGTGGCCGCCACCGTTCTTCGACTGGGCGACGGTGACCGCTTGCAGCGGCCCGTGCAGTTCGATGCCGTGCTCACGCCGGGCGGTCGCCAGTGCGGCGGCGCTGGGATATCCGGCATCGACCCAGTGCTCGCCGGGCAGGCAGTCCCGCGCGGCGAGGGAGGCATGGATCGGGCCGGCCATCACGCGGTCCGGGACGGTGGCGTCGGTCGTGGCCACGTTCGTGATCAGGTTCGGGGTGTCCGGCTCGCAGGTCTCGGTGAGATGGGCCTTGTATCCGTCCCACAGGATGTCGCGCTTCTTACGACCTCGGGGGCTCGGGGTCATAGGGCGTGACCAGGCGCGTCGCGCCCGGCGGGCGGTCTTTTGGGTCCCGCCGCCGCACCTCGCCCCCGACCGGGTGGAAATACTGGACCCACATCTGCCGCAGGATCTTCACCCGCTCCAGCTCCCGCAGCCCGGCCGGTGCCCGGGTCGAGAAGACGGCCTCAAGCAGCCGCGTTCCGTCCCTCCCGATCCGCTCACCGACCTCCACCCGCCTGGCGTGCGCCTTGGGGAACCGGGAGTCCTCGGCCCGGGTGGTGTAATGCCTGAACCAGTCGGGTTCGGCGATCTCCACCAACCAGTCGGGGGCAGCCTGCGCGAGCGCGTTCAACGCCGAACGGAGCGTCTCCGCGACCATCTCCAGCCAGCACAGTTCCCGTGCCGCGGACTGCACATGCGTGGCGTCAGTACGGGCCCGGCCCGCCGTCTTCAACAGACCCTTGTCCCGGGCCGCGTTCAGGATGCCGTCCAACACCCGTCGGCCCGCGTCCGCTTCGACGAGACGGTCCCGGAACTCCGACAACACCGAGAAATCAAAGCCTGGATCACCGAGTTCCAGCGCGAGCGCGTATTTGAAGTCGATCCTCGCCCGCACCGCCTCCGCGGCCTGCCGGTCGGTGAGCCCCTCCACGAACTGCAACACCAGCACCAACGCCAGCCGCCCCGGTGACCAGGCAGGCTTCCCCCGCGCCGGGAAGAGATCCGCGAACTCCTCGTCGCTGAACCACGGACCCAGCTCGTCCCGGACCCGGATCGCCAGGCTCCCCTTCGGGAACGCGGCCCGCGCCACCCGCACCGTCTCCGCCGGGACCTCCCCCGACCCCTTCGGCCGCATCGACATCTCCACCCACCCCATACGACAACGTCGGCCTTCAAGACCACAACCAGGTCTTGAAGGCCGACGTCACGCTCAGGCCCGAATTAACCAACAGCGTCCGAGTGATCGGTGCGGGCCCTTCGACGGCTCCCGGCGGTCAGCGGACCGGCGCCCCCTGGGTCTGCTGCTGCGGCGCGATGCCCAGCGCCGTCGAGTAGTGCGACAGCACGAGCTTGCCGATCGCGGGGTACGCGCCCAGCGGCTCGGCCGTCGCGCAGTCGGCCTCCTTGACGGCGGTTTCGAGCAGGCTGTCCGGTACCTCGGGGCCGATCGCGTACGGAGCGAGCGCCAGTTGCGCCGAACCCGAACCACGCAGCTCCTCGGCGGCGGCTGCGATCGAACCCTCCTGGTCGAGCGCGGCGGCCAGCACCGGCACGGCGAGCCGCGCGGCCAGCAGCATGCCGGTGATGCCGGCGGCCTGCACGGCCTCGTCGCCGCCCACAGTGGCCAGGATGATGCCGTCGGCCGCCGTGGTGACCGTGAACAGCCTGGCGCGGTCGGCGCGGGCCAGACCGGCCTCGGAGAGGCGTACGTGCAGCGCCTCGGCGAGCAGCGGGTGCGGGCCGAGGACATCGGTCAGCTCGGCCGCGGCGCGGCTGTCCATGACGGCCTGACGTATCCGGCGCATCAGGGCGTTCTCCGGGCCCGCCAGCAGCGGCACCACGACGGCGACGACGCCCTGCGGCTCCGTGGCGTCGCGGCCCGCGGCGAGTGCCTGCTCGTAGCGGGCGGTGCGCTCGGTGGCGGCGTGCGCGAGCACGCTGCCGAGCGAGGGGTATTCGGCATCGTCGCCGTCGAGGTAGCCGATTCTGGCGTCAAGGCCGGGCAGCTCGGAGCGGGCGATGCTGATGACTTCTTCCGCCAGGCTGCGCGGAGCGCTGCCCGGGGCGCCGGGGACGGCGAGGACGAGCGCGGGCGCGCCCTCGGGCGCCACCGCGGGTTCCGGGCGGCGGTGCCGTCCGGACTGGCGGGGTCGCGGCATTCGTACAGGCAGGCCGGATGCTGGCCCAGTGGGGGAGCTCATGGCGCCGCATGCTACTGGCTTTGGGTGCCCGACCGTTCGGGGAGGGCCCAATCAAGCGGTATCTGTCCCTCTTTGTCCCGTGAGTCGCTTTGAGTTCAACTGCCCTGCTCTGTCGGTACGTGCAGCAGGCGCGCATCGAGCGGCAGGCGCAGGCCCCCGGTGGTCAGCGCCGTCGCGATGAGCACCGCCCCGTCGAGCGGGTCACCTGCGGCCATCACCGTCCGGGCCTGCGGCAATCGCGCGGCGAGCTCGTCCCGCAGGGGTGCGAGGAGGGGGTCGCCCAGCTTGAACAACCCGCCGGCGAGGCCGACTTCGCAGTCCCCGGACGGCGGGCACACGGCGTCAGCGGCGTCGGCGATGTGCCGGGCGGCCTCCCGCAGGATCCCAGTGGCGACCGGATCGGCCGGCTCGGCGGCGGCGCAGCGGGCCACTTCCGGCGCGAAGGAGGCGAGCACCGCGGGCCGGTCGGTGCGTGGGTAGAGCAGCGCGGGCAATTCGGGAGCGGGACCGAAAACCGCTTCCACCCGGGCCAGCAGCGCCGGGGAACCGCCGCGCCTGCCGTCATGGGCGCGCATCGCCGCGTCGAGCCCGGCCCGCCCGATCCAGGCACCCCCGCCGCAGTCGCCCAGCAGGTGCCCCCAGCCGTCCGCCCGGCGCCAGCCGGTCAGATCGGTGCCCAGCGCGATCATCCCGGTACCGGCGGCGACCACCGCTCCGGGGCGCTGGCCGAGCGCTCCCGCGTACGCCGTGACGGCGTCTCCTGCCAGCGCGAGACGCCGTACGCCGAGCGACCGCGCCAGCGTCCCTGGCAGCTCGGCGCGCAGGTCGGCGCCGAGCGTCGCCATTCCGGCGGCGCCGATCGCGACGGCCGACACGGCGCCGGCCCCGGCCCGATCCAGCAACGTCCGCACCATGGGCAGCAGTTGGTCCAGCAGGTGCCCGGCGTCGATTCCGGCGGGTCCGGTGCGTACGGGCACCCGGGACGTGGCGTTCCACACCGGCCCGACGCCGACGCTTTCCCTGGCGCCGACGCTGCTTCCCGCGCCGACACTGTCCCCGGCGCCGACGCCGCTTCCGGTGTGCAGTCCGTTCCCATCGTCCGGGCCGTTCCCGGCGTTCGCGAGGGCCACCCGCAGCCCCGAGCCGCCGGAGTCCACCCCCAGCACCCAGGGTCCCGTACCGCCGTGGGGCGCGGCCCCGGCCGGCACCGTCACGGCAGCCGCCAGTCAACCGGCTGCGCGCCCTGGCGGACCAGTAGTTCATTGGTCCGGCTGAACGGGCGCGAGCCGAAGAAACCACGGTCGGCGGACATGGGTGAGGGGTGCGAGGACTCGACGGCCGGCAGGTCGCCGAGCAGGGGACGCAGATTGCGGGCGTCGCGCCCCCACAGCACCGACACCAGCGGCCCGCCGCGCGCGACCAGCGCCCGGATGGCCTGCTCGGTCACCACTTCCCAGCCCTTGCCCCGGTGCGCCGCGGGCGCGCGGGGTGCCGTGGTGAGGGCCCGGTTGAGCAGCAGCACTCCCTGCCGCGTCCAGGGCGTCAGATCACCGTTGGACGGGCGGGGCGCACCCAGGTCGGTGTGCATCTCGCGGTAGATGTTCTCCAGGCTGCCCGGCAGCGGTCGCACCTCCGGCGCCACCGAGAAGCTCAGCCCCACGGCGTGCCCCGGTGTGGGGTAGGGGTCCTGGCCGACCATCAGGACCCGCACATCGGCGAACGGCTGCTGAAACGCCCGCAGTACGTTCGCACCGGCCGGTAGGTAGGTACGCCCCGCGGCGATCTCCGCACGCAAGAAGTCGCCCATCGCGGCGATCTGTTCGGCCACGGGCTCCAGTGCGTCTGCCCAGCCCGGCTCGACGATCTCTTTCAACGGTCTTGCTGCCACGAACGTCACTCTACTGGCGCGGACCCCGCCCCCATCAACCGACGGCCGCCGCCCGCACGCTCAGTACGTCCGGCAGGTGCGAGGCGAGGAGCTGCCAGCTGTCCCCGTCGTCCGCACTCGCGAAGAGCTCACCGTTGCGATTGCCGAAATACACGCCCGCCGGATTCGCGTCGTCCGTACAGAGGGCGTCGCGGAGCACCGTCCCGTAGTGCGCTTCGGCGGGCAGTCCGGCCGACAGGGGCTCCCAGTTCTTACCCGCGTCGCTCGTCCGGTAGACCCGGCACTTGTTGTCCGCGGGCACTCGGTCGGAGTCGGCGGCGATGGGGAAGAGGTACACCGTGTCCGCGCGGTGCGGGTGCGAGGCGGCGGCGAAGCCGAAGGTGGAAGGGAGGCCCGCCCCGATGTCGTGCCACTGCGCCCCCGCGTCGTCGCTGCGGAACACACCCCAGTGGTTCTGGAGGTACAGCCGGTCCGGATCGACCGAATCCTGCGCGATCTTGTGAACGCACTGGCCGAACTCCGGGTCGGGGTCCGGCAGGAAGACCGCGGAGACGCCCTTGTTGGACGGCGCCCAGCTCTCGCCGCCGTCCGTCGAGCGGAACACTCCGGCGGTCGATACCGCGACCGTCACGGCCCGGGCGTCGCGCGGATCGGTGACGATCGTGTGCAGCCCCTCACCGCCACCGCCCGGCACCCACTGGGAGCGAGTCGGATGCTCCCACAGTGATCGAACGAGCTCGAAGGACTCCCCGCCGTCCGTGGAGCGGAACAGCGCGGCCGGCTCCGTGCCCGCGTACACCACGTCGGGCGCCGCGGGCCCGGCCGGATGGAGCTGCCAGACCCGCTCCAGCGAAGCCCCGGTGAACTGCGGGAACTTCACCGCCGGCTGCTTCGGCTCGACCCAGGTCGCGCCGAGGTCGTCGGAGTGGAAGACGGACGGCCCCCAGTGCGCGCTGTCCCCGCCGACCAGCAGCCTGGGCGCAGCCCGGCGGGTGTCGATGGCCGTCGAGTACACCGCCTGCGCGTTGAAATGCGGCCCGTCGAACTCCCACTCCCCGCCGCGCCTGCGGCCGATGAAGAGTCCTTTGCGGGTACCTACGGTGAGCAGTACGTCGGTCATTGCCGACACCTCCAGGACGCCGATGTCTCAGATACGGGTCAGTGTGCACCCACCCACTGACAGTGGCCCCTGGAGCGGGTGTTGTCCCAGGTCAGTGCGGTCTGTCCCGGCCCGGAGCGGCCGGCCGGGGACGGGGCGGCGGGGGCGCGGGACGGCCGGTCGGTGACCAGTGCGGTCCGCCCAGGATCAGGACCAGGACCAGGACCAGGACCAGGACCACGATTCACAGTCGGCGGTCGGCGGTCGGCCCGTCGGTCGGTCGGTCGATCGAGGTCAGGACGGCCCGCGGCCGGGTGTCGCGGCGACCGTGCAGGCGCCGAGTCGCTCCAGCTCGCCCAGGAACGCTGCGGCGGGCACCGCCTCGGCCGGGGCGAGCACCCCGGCCCGCGCGGGCGCCTCGCCGCCCGTCAGCCGCATTGCCGCCACCACCGAGGCCAGTGCCCCGGCCCGCCAGATGTCGCGCCCCCACAGATGGCCGTTCCGGCCGCCGCCGCCCAGCGGTCGCCTGCACCGCGACGGTGAACTCCGTCCCGGCGCGCTCCTGCGCACTCGCCCCCTCGCTCGTGAAGACCTGCTCCTCCTCGAAGGTCGACGAGGTCAGCTGCGATTCGACGGTGCGCGCCGCGATGTGCCGCGGGATCGTGACGACCTCGCTGGACGGGAAGGGCGCGATCATCGTGCGCGGTCCCAGCGGCGGTGGGAAGGGGAAGACCGCGTTGCGGATCTCGGCCGGTCCCACCCTCTGGGCGCCCTCGGTGAAGGTCACCCGGTCGATCTCAGCGATCAACAGCTCGGCGGTCCGCCGCGCGCCGGGCGTCATGCGCCAGCCGGTGACCGCGTAGCCGACGGTCACCCGGTCCACGGCGGCCATCCCCGCGGTCACCGCCGAGGCGAGCAGGTCGGCGAGGCCGCCGTAGAAGCTCATCGAGGGGACCAGGACGGCGCCCGAGCGACGCGCCGGTTCGTCGAGGGTGTCGAAGAGGTGCTTGACGGGGTGCGGTTCGACGGCGTGGTCGAGGTAGTGGCACCCCGCTTCGGCCGCGGCCGAAGCGACGGCTGCGCCGGTCTCGGCGTAAGGACCCGCGCAGTGGATCAGCGCGGCCGCGCTCTCGGTCAGTCGGCGCAGGGCCTTCGGGTCGTCCAGGGGCGCCACCTGGACCGGGACTTCCGCCGCATCGTGCTGCTGGACGGACCGTCCGTGCTTGGCTGGGAGCAGGTGCGCGAGATCGAGTACGAGCACACTCTGCGCGTGCTGCGCGACGGCATGACCGCAGCGGCGGAGGACGGCCTGATCGCCGACGGCGACCTCACCGCCCGCTGCCAGCTGGTCTTCGGCGCGCTGTGCGAGGCGGGCATGCTGCTGGCGCGCGCCGAGGACCCGGAAGGCAGGCTACCGGTGGTGGCGGCCGAGGCCGAACTCCTCCTCGGCGCACTGGTCAGGGCGCGCTGAGGACGACTGGGGTCGCGGCTCAGGCCGTGCGGTCCTGAGTGGTCGACGCCGACAGCAGCAGAGGCAGGAACCGGTGGGCGAGCGCCCCCGGAGCCAGCCGCCCCGGTTCGACGTAACTCTGGCCGAGCGCCCCCTCGCGCATCGCGATGACGATCCGCACCAGCTCGTCCGGGGCGACCGTGAGGCGCAGCCCGGCCCGTGCGAAGAGGCCGTGCAGCAGCCGGACCGCCTCCTCGCGCAGCCGGGCGTCATGATCGGCGAGCATCCGCGCGGCCCGCGGGTCCCTGATGGCGTGCGGGGTGAATTCGGTGGTCACCAGGAACCAGGTGCGCTCGTCCGGTTCGGTGTACGCCAGCACCTCGGCGATCCGGCCGACGGTGAGTTCGTCGTCACTGATTTCCGCGGCCGCCCGGGCGATGCGCGCGAGTTCCCGGTCGGCGTGCGCGTCGAAGAGCGCGAAGAACAGCTCGTCCTTGGTCCGGAAGTTGGAGTAGAAGGCGCCCCGGGTGAAGCCGGCCCGGCGGCAGATGTCCTCGATCCCGGCGCCCCGGAAGCCGGACTCGGCGAACACCTCGCGCGCGGCGTCCAACAGCCGCGCCAGCGTCTGCGGCCGGCGTTTGGTCGGTCCCTTGGGCATCGCCCACCTCCCGGAAATCCCCGGAAATCTACGGAACTCCCGGTTCTCCCAGGACCCTTGACAGTCCGTACGACCTCGGAAAGCATCCCGACCCGTATCGGATACGTGAATGTATCCGATACGTACGACGTATCCGATGGACGAGGAGGCAACCATGACCGCCGCGACGTCGCCCACCATGACCCAAGTCATCGCCGCAGCCGTAGGTCCGATGCCCGAGGGGGGCTCGGTCCCGACGCCCCCGGTCTTCGACTCTGTCGACGCCGAACGGCGCTACCGCAAGGAGCAACTTGCCGCCGGATTTCGGCTGTTCGGCAAGTTCGGCTTCTCCGAGGGGGTCGCCGGGCACATCACCGTGCGTGATCCTGAGAACCCGGAGTGGTTCTGGGTCAACCCCTTCGGCATGAGCTTCGGCCAGATCAAGGCCTCCGACCTGATCCTGGTCGACCACGAGGGCACGTTGCTGCACGGCGCCCGTCCCGTGAACCGGGCCGCCTTCGTCATCCACTCCGAGGTGCACAAGGCCCGCCCCGACGCGCTGGCCGCCGCGCACTCCCACTCGCTGCACGGCAAGGCCTTCTCCAGCCTCGGTATTCCGCTCGCCCCGATCACCCAGGACGCCTGCGCGTTCTTCGAGGACCACGGCCTCTACAGCGACTTCACCGGAGTGGTCAGCGACGCCGAGGAGGGCCAGCGCATCGGTGCGGCCCTGGGCCCGCACAAGGCCGTCATCCTGCAGAACCACGGCCTGTTGACGGTCGGCCGGTCCGTCGCCGAGGCCGTCTGGTGGTTCATCACCATGGAACGCTCCTGCCAGGCCCAGCTGTTGGCGATGGCCGCAGGCACGCCCAAGCTCATCGACCGCGACACCGCGCTGCGCACCCGCGGCCAGGTCGGCGGCCACTTCGCGGGCTGGTTCCAGGCCCGGCCGCTGTGGGACCGGATCACCGCCTCCGACCCCGACCTCTTCGACTGATCCCGCCGGCCCCCACCGAACTCCCCTGAAGGAGTACGCACATGAGCTACCTGGCCGGGCGTGGCATCGCGGACATCACAGGGGAGGCGGCGGGCTGCGGGATGCTCGGATACGGCAAGGCCGAGCAGCAGTCGACGGGCATTCACACCCGGCTGCACGCGAGGGCGTTCGCCCTCTGCGATGGAGAGGGCCGGCGGATCCTGTTGGTCGTCTGTGAGCTGCCGCTGATGTCCGCGGGCGTCGTCAGGGACGTCCTGCGACGGTTGCCCGACGGTTACACCGAGTCCAACGTGATGATCACCGCGACCCACACCCACTGCGGCCCCGGCGGCTACTTCCACCACGAGCTCTACAACAGCAACACCGGCGGATTCCGCGAGCAGACCTACCGGGCGATCGTCGACGGCATCGTCGAGGCCGCCCGAGCCGCCCACGCCGACCTCGCCCCGGCGGTACTGCGGCTGGCCCACGGCGAACTGCTGGGCGCCAGCGTCAACCGCTCACGGCGCGCCTTTGACCGCAACCCCGCCGCCGACCGGGCGCACTTCCCGCACGCCGTGGACCCGCAGACCACCGTGCTGCGCATCGAACGCGAAGGGCGGCTCGCGGGCGCGGTCAACTGGTTCGCCACCCACAACACCACCATGACCAACACCAACACGCTCATCAGCGCCGACAACAAGGGCTACGCCGCGTCCTGTTGGGAGCGGCATGCCAAGAGCGCGGGCCTCGTGACGGCGTTCGCGCAGACCAACGCCGGTGACATGTCGCCCAATCTCCTTCTGCGGCCGGGCAGCGGCCCCACCGAGGACGAGTTCGAGAACACCCGCATCATCGGCAGCCGCCAGTACGAGGCGGCCCTAGCCCTGGACGGCGACGAGCTGACCGGCCGTCTGGACGCGCGGCTCACCCATGTCGACCTCTCCAAGGTGACGGTACGGCCCGAATTCACCGGAGACGGCCGTACGCACCGCACTTCAGGCCCGGTCGCGGGCGCGTCGGCCTTCGCCGGTGCCTGGGCGGACGGACCGGGCTTCAAGGGCTTCAGGCCCGGCCGCAACCTGCTCTGGGACACCCTTTCGCAGCAGGTCATCTACCCCTTGGCGCCCGGACTCCGCGACGCGCAGTCACCCAAGGGACTGTGCCTGCCCGCCGGCCTCGTCAACCGCCTGAGGCCCGTGATCCAGGAGAGGATCCCGGTCCAACTCCTGCGGATCGGACCGCTGTACCTCATCGGCCTGCCCGCCGAGGTCACCATCGTGGCGGGGCTCCGGTTGCGCCGTACCGTCGCGGACATCGTCGGCGCTGACCCGGCGCAGGTGCTCGTCGCCGGGTACAGCAACGCGTACGCGCACTACGTGACCACCCCCGAGGAGTACGACGCCCAGGAGTACGAGGGCGGCAGCACCCTCTTCGGACGCTGGGAACTGCCCGCCCTGTGCCAGAGCACGGCCGGTCTCGCGGAAGCGATGCGCGACGGCGTACCGGCAGGGCGCGGCACGCCGGAGCGGCTGCGGCCGCCGCGCAGGCGCCACCGACGGCAGGGGAGCGACAGCCCCCATCCCGGCCGGGACTTCGGCGACGTGCTGTCCTTCGGACGCGACGGCAGCGTGGTCACCGCCAGGTTCGTCGCCGCGCACCCCGGCAACGACCTGCGCCGGGGCGGCACCTATCTGGCGGTGGAACGGCTCTGCGCGGGTGGTGGAGACGGCGGCGAGGGCGACTGGATCCGTACCGCCGACGACGGCGACTGGTCCACGACCTTCCGCTGGGCGGCGGCCGGAGGATCGGCCTCCACCGTGACGGTGACCTGGGACGTCCCGGCGGACACCGCGCCCGGCAGCTACCGGCTGCGCTACTTCGGCGATACGACGTCGGGCCCGTTCACCGGCGCGACCGGTCCCTTCGAAGTGCCGGGGCGGTAGGCGGAACCGGGAGGTGCGGAAGCGCCGTTGTACCTGCGGAAGCGAAGCGAACTGAGGGGAGTGCGCCGATGGCCATCGGGTCGGTGCGGATCGACGGGGACAGCCTGCTGCTGCCGGGCGGGGTGGGGGTGCGGTGCGTACGTACGCTGCGGCTGCCCGAGAAGGGGACGCACGCGCTGCCGCCGGGCCTGGGCTCCTTCCCGCTGCGCAGGGTCGAGGACTACCCGGACACGGCTCCGGCACAGTGGGTGGAGCGGGGCGGGGTGATGCTCCCGGTCTACCTGCGGGAGGCGATGTGGCTGAGCTTCTCCGGGACCGTGGAGCCGGCCGCCCTCCAGGTGGGCGTGGGCAAGGTGTGCGCGGTGTCAGGGAAGCCCTGGAGCAGCCGGCTCGCGCACGACCCGCAGAACTATCTGGCGCTGCCGCGCCAGCCCTGGGCGGCGTCAAGCCCGCCGGAGAATGGCTGGGCGACGACCACACGCCGTGGCAGGAGCCGTCGCAGCACCAGGTCAAGCCACTGAAGGACGCGCCCGGGAAACCGGTGGCCGACGGGGACTGGTGACGTCGGGGACCGGTGACGTCGGTACGGTCGCGGTGGGCGCGCACGCCCGCAGAGAGCCGCCGGTCCGTCGGCGTAATCCGTCGGCGTACGAGTCGGCGCATGAGGAGACAGCGATGCCCGAGATCCGTATGCACACCGTGGACGATTCGGCGGGCCGGGTTGAGGTGGCCGCCGGGCCCGCCGGGAAGGCCGGCGCCGGGCAGGTCCACATCGGTGCGCGGGGCGGCGCGTACGTCGGTCTCGTCGCCACTGCCGAGCAGGCCAGGGAGCTTGCGGCCGTTCTCCTGCGCGCGGCCGACGAGGCGGACAGCAACCGGCAGACGGAACCCGTGACCGTCAAGGCGGGGGAGTTGCGCCGGGGAGACGTGCGCGGCGGCGAGCGTACGATCACGGTCGAGCGCGTCAAGATCGACGGGAACACGGCCCAGATCACCTGGACATCGGGCCCCGGTCGCCAGTGGACCCAGGGCTATGCCACGGACACGGACATCATCCTCCGGCGGCGGGCATGACACCGGCCCCCGCCGCGTTCCACGGATGCGGCGGGGGCCGGTGCGCTGTGCCGGTCGTCGGATCAGACCGACCGGTGGTACTGGTCGGGGACGTGGACGTCCCCGCCGAGCTCGCGGGCCGCGTGCCGCGCGAAGGACGGGTTGCGGAGCAGTTCGCGGCCCAGCAGGACGGCGTCAGCCTCGCCATTGGCGATGATCTTCTCGGCCTGCGCCGCGTCGGTGATCATCCCTACGGCGGCCACCGGCAGTTCGGTCTCGGCCTTGACGCGGGCGGCGAAGGGGACCTGGAAGCCGGGGCCGACCGGGATCTTCACACCGGATGCGTTGCCGCCGGTGGAGACATCGAGCAGGTCGACGCCGTGCTCCTTGAGGAGGCCGGCGAGGCGGACGGTGTCGTCCGGGGCCCAGCCGTTCTCCTCCAGCCAGTCGGTGGCGGAGATGCGGAAGAACAGCGGCTTGTCCTCGGGCCACACCGCCCGTACGGCGTCCACGACTTCGAGGGCGAAGCGGACGCGGTTCTCGAAGGAGCCGCCGTAGGCGTCGGTGCGGTGGTTGGAGTGCGGGGAGAGGAACTCACCGATCAAGTAGCCGTGGGCGCCGTGGAGTTCAACGACCTCAAAACCGGCGGCCAGGGCGCGCCGGGCCGCCGCCGTGAATTGCCCGACGATGTAGTGGATCTGCTCGGTCGTCAGCTCGTCCGGTACGGGATGACCCTCCGCGAACGGGACCGGGCTCGGGGCCGTGGGCTGCCAGCCGCCCGCGTCCACAGCGACCGGCCCGCCGTCCACCCAGGGGCGGCCGGTCGAGGCCTTGCGTCCCGCGTGGGCGATCTGAATGCCCGGAACCGTGCCCTGGCTCTTGAGGAAGCGGGTGATCCGGGCGAGGGCCTCGACCTGGGTGTCGTTCCAGATGCCGAGGTCATACGCGCTGATCCGGCCCTCGGGGCTCACGCTGGTCGCCTCGACGAGGATGAGGCCGGTGCCACCGGCCGCGCGGGCGGCGTAATGGGCGAAGTGCCAGTCGTGGGCGACGCCCGCTTCAGGACCGGTCGGCTGCGCCGAGTACTGGCACATCGGCGCCATCCAGACCCTGTTCGGGATGGTCAGGGATCGCAGAGTGTAGGGCTCGAACAGGCTGCTCACGGTGGACTCCATTCACGACGGTGCCGAATACGCGTCGTACGATACACATCGTAGTACGGTGAATGTCAAACTACGATGTCTCTCGTATAATGGAATCTCGAAGACCAAGAATCAAGACGAAGCCGCAAGCTGAAGATCCAGGATGGAAGTGGAGTCGCCGTGACCGCCGCCACGAGCAGTCGAGAACTCGCGCACCCCGCGCGCGAGGAGATCCGCCTCGAAGGGGTGCTGCACGCGCTCTCCGACCCCATCAGGATGCGCGTCGTCCGCGAGATGGCGGTGGTCGACATCGGGCTTCCCTGCTCGTACTTCACGCTGCCCGTCACCAAGTCCACGTCCACCCACCACTTCCGGGTGCTGCGCGAGAGCGGTGTGATCCAGCAGGTCTACCGGGGCACGGCCAAGCTCAACGGCCTCCGCCGCGACGACCTGAACGCACTCTTTCCCGGGCTGCTCGACAGCCTCCTGGTCGCCGCCGACGGGCAGGAGGGCCGGTTGGGGCGGGCCGGTAGCTGATTCACCGGGGCGAGCGACCGCGCTGATCCGGCGGAGCCGCCACCCGGTTCAGTCCGTCCTGTGCGCCGCCGCCAGCAGCCCCGCCCAGTCGTGGAGCTTCACCGAGCCCCGGCCCAGCGAAACCCCCAGCGCGGCCTCCGCCACCATGATCGCCTGCCACTGCGGCCACTCCACCGGCCTGAGCCCCGATGCGCGCAGGGCGTCGAGGGGGTCGTCCGGGAGCGGGCGCCCGGCCATTGCGGGTGCGTCCGCGAGCAGCGAGGCCACCGTCTCCTTGGAGCACGGCCGGTTGGTGCCGATCACACCGGTCGGGCCGCGCTTGATCCAGCCCGCCACGTACTCCCCGGGCGATGGGACGCCGTCCCGCAGGACCCGCCCGGCGGCGTGCGGCACCGTGCCGCGCGCCGGGTCGAACGGCAGCCCGGCGAGCGGCGTCCCCCGGTAGCCGACCGACCTCAGGACCAGCTGGGCCTCGATGTCCTCATACGTTCCGGTGCCGCGTACGCCGCCGGAGCCGTCCGGCACGGTGCGCTCGAACCGGACCCCGACCACCCGCCCGTCCTCCTCGAGCACCTCTACGGGCCGCAGGAAGAACCGCAGGTGGATGCGGCGCGCCCGGTCTTCGGTGTCGCCCTCCGCCCAGCCCCGCAGCACCTCGACATTGCGCCGGTTCACGGCGGGCAGGGCCGCCGGCCGCGCGTAGTCGGGATCCAGGGCCAGCTCGTCGGGCCGGACCACCACCCGGGCGTCGGGCAGCGTGCCCAGCTCCCGCAGCTCCTTGGTGGTGAACTTCGCCTGCGAAGGACCGCGTCGCCCCACCATGTGCACGTCCTGCACCAGGCTGTCGGCCAAGGCGCCGAGCGCGGGCTGCGGCACATCGGTGTGACGCAACTCCTGGGCGTCGCGGGCGAGGATCCGGGCCACGTCCACCGCCACATTGCCCACCCCGATGACGACGGCCGAACGGGCCCCCAGCGCGAAGGCGTTGGGGGCCGCGTCCGGGTGCGCGCTGTACCAGGAGACGAAGTCGGTCGCGGAGCAGCTGCCCGGCAGGTCCTCGCCCGGGACGCCGAGTCTGCGGTCCGTCGCGGCCCCGACGCAGTACACCACCGCGTGGTAGAGCTCCAGGAGCCGGGTGGCCGGAAGTGCGGGCGATCCCACTTCGATGTTGCCCGCGAAGGTGATCCGCTCGTGTTCGAGGACCGTCCGCAGATTGTTCTGAAGGGACTTGATCTTCTCGTGGTCCGGCGCGACGCCGTACCGGACAAGGCCGTAGGGGCAGGGGAGCCGGTCCAGTACGTGCACCCGCACGTCGGGTACCGCCTCCTGCTGCACCAGGGCCTGCGCGGCATAGACCCCGCTCGGGCCTGAACCGATGACTGCGACGCGAAGCACGGCGGGGGCTCCTTCCCGCAGGATGTCTCCAGCATCGCACCGAAGTGCCGTCCTGCGGGAGATGGGCGAGGAGTGCCTTCGCGCCACGGGGCAGGGGCGTGGGCGGCGGATCGCGTCCAGGACACGCACGCCGGGCCCGCCAACGTTCCTCCTCGACGGCGTCGCGGTGCTCGGCGGCCGGATCAGGTGCCGGCCCGCGGAGGCCTCGTGATGGTGGCCGCCCGGCACGGGACCGGCGTCGCGAGCCCTCGGTGCGCAGGGCTCACTTCATATCGCGCATCCTGCCGACCTCGACGGTCTGCTGGGCGACCACATCGCTCGCCATCTCCTCGATCAGGACGTTGTTCCCCTGTGCGCGGACATCGGTGGCCATGGCGATGGCGCCCTCGTGGTGAGTGATCATCAGCTTCAGGAAGAGACGGTCGAAGGTCTCGCCCTGCGCCCCCCGCAACTGTGCGAGCTGCTTCTCGGAGGCCATCCCCGCCATCGCCTCGTGCTGGTGCACGTTCTTGCGCTTCGCCCCGCCGTTGTTGTCGAGCCAGCCCTGCATGGCGCCGATCTCCGGCCCCTGGGAGCCCGCGATCCGCTCGGCCAGCCGCTTGACCTGCGTCGAATGTGCCTGTTTCGGCGCCAGTTCGGCCATCACCAGGGCCTGGCCGTGGTGCTTGATCATCATGTGTGTGTAACTGAAGTCCGCCGAGTTCGGCGAGTCGTCCGTGCCTGCCTTCGCCGCCTCGTCCGCAGACAGGGTCCGCGCGGGTTCGCCCGGCTTGCCCGGCGCCACCACCGAGGGCCCCGCGGCGGCCTTTGGCTGCGACGCGTCCCGGTCTTCCCTGCCGCCCGCGTCACAGGCGCCCAGGCCGAACGCAAGGAGTGCGACCGACGTCGCCGTGAGGGCGAGCGGTCGAAAACGTGCGGACCTGCGACGGAACGACATGGTGACTCCTTGGGACACAACGGGCATTTGGAGACCGACTTCTATTACGTCTTCGTTGCCATCTGTTGAGATGTGCATGCAAAGGAAGATACTGCCGAGGTCCGCGAACCGTTCAACCATGAACGGACACAAGGGAGGACGCAGTGACCTCGTTGCACAACACCAGAGTGCGGCGCAGACGTCTGGGCGTGGCAGTAGCCGCGGCCGGTCTCTTCGCCACCCTGCTGACGGCAGGCACCGCAGCCGCGACCCCCGACCCGGGAGACGCGCCTGCGAAGAAGAAGGGCGTCACCACCTCGCAGCAGGCCGAAGCCAGGGCTGCCATCGAGAGCGGTGAGATACCCGGCGTGGACGAGATCGTCCACAGCGAGAACATCAAGCACCTCGCGAACATCCCCAAGGACGCGCTCAAGGGCACCAATTCGGACCTGGCGTTCCAGGGCGAGTACGCTTTCTCCGGGAATTACGACGGCTTCCGGATCTTCGACATCAGCAACCCGAAGGTCCCCAGGACCGTCGCGCAGGTTCTGTGTCCCGGTTCGCAGAACGACATCTCCGTCTCCGGGGACCTGCTCTTCCTCTCCACCGACTCCTCGCGCAGCGACGACTCCTGCACCAGCACCACGCAGCCCGCGACGGAGAAGTCCTCCTGGGAGGGCATGAAGATCTTCGACATCAGCGACAAGCGCAACCCCAGGTATGTCGCCGCCGTCGAGACCGCATGCGGTTCGCACACGCACACCCTCGTGCCGGAGCGCCGTGACGTCTACGTCTACGTCTCCTCGTACTCCCCGAGTGCGACCTTCCCGGACTGTCAGCCGCCGCACGATGGGATCTCCATCATCAAGGTGCCGCGCAATGCCCCGCACAAGTCCGCGGTCGTGGACTTCCCGGTGCTCTTCCCGGACGGCGGCAACCCGGGCTCGCCCACCAACCCGGGTGTCTCCAAGACCACCGGCTGCCACGACATCACCGTGCTGCCCTCCAAAGACCTGGCGGCCGGCGCCTGCATGGGTGACGGCATCCTCTTCGACATCGAGGACCCGGAGAATCCCAGGGTCATCGACCGCGTCCAGGACAACGTGAACTTCGCGTTCTGGCACTCGGCGACCTTCAACCAGAAGGCCAACAAGGTCGTCTTCACCGACGAACTCGGCGGCGGTGGCGCGGCCACCTGCAACGCTGCCATCGGCCCGAACCGCGGCGCCGACGGCATCTACGACATCACCGGCAAGGGCGACAAGCGCAAGCTGGTCTTCAAGAGCTACTACAAGATCGACCGCCACCAGGCGGACACCGAGAACTGCGTCGCCCACAACGGCTCGCTGATCCCGGTCAAGGGCAAGGACATCATGGTCCAGGCCTGGTACCAGGGCGGCATCTCCGTCTGGGACTTCACCAACTCCTCCGAGCCCAAGGAGATCGCCTACTTCGAGCGCGGTCCCCTCAGCGCGGACACCCTGGTGACCGGCGGCTCCTGGTCGGCGTACTACTACAACGGCTACATCTACTCCAACGACATCGCGAAGGGCTTCGACGTCCTGAAGCTCAGCGACAAGCGCACGGACGGCGCGAAGAGAGTGTGGCTGGACGAGCTCAACGTCCAGACACAGCCCGACTACCGCCGCTGACCGGACTCAGAGGTACGCGTGTCGCCGGGCGGTTCCCCGCCCGGCGACACGCCGCTTTCCCAGTCCAGCCCGTACCGCTGGAACAGCTCGGCCCGCAACAGGTCCGGCGGCATCGGGGCGCCGGGCAGCAGCACGGCGAACACCGCCCCCATCAGCAGGGCGCGCAGCAGCGGATAGTCGACGTCCGCATCGGGCGAGCCGTAGTGCACCACCGTGTCGCGGAGCAACTGCGCGAGGCGCTGCTGCTCCGGACACTGCACGAACCCCTCGGCCTGCAAAATGCCCGCCATGTGCGTGCGCATCAGGCGGGGCCGTTCGCGCGCCAGACCCAGAATGGCGTCGATGGCGCGGGCAAGGAGCTCGTCACCGTCCTCGGTGCGGGGCTCACGCTCCAGCGCGGCCTGGAGCGTCATGTGCATCAGCCGGTGCACGGCCGACTGCAGCAGCTGCCGTTTCCCGGGGAAGTAGTACGACACCAGCCCCCGGGCCGCGCCGGCCCGGTCGGCGATGTCTCCGAGCTTCGTCGCCTCGTAACCGTGCTCCCCGACGAGCTCCACGGTCGCCTGCAGCAGCCGCTCCCTTGAACGTCGTCGCAACTCTTCATTGACCGATGCGCTGCGCGGGGACATGCTGTACTCCTGCGTTGACTGGCTACGAGCCAATATACTCAGTTGTCTCACGTCAGCCCCCTTCCGGGGTCCGTATCGTGGGATTGCCATCCGTTATCCGGCGGCGCGGGGGACTGCCGGATACGGATGGCGTTTTCTGTCGGGGAGCTGAGAGGCTCAGCCCTGCCAGGCGAAGACGTGTGACCGGCCGATGGCCGTGAAACCGCGGCGTGCGTACCAGCGCTGCGGCCAGCCTTCCGGGTCGGACACCAGGAAGAGCAGGGCCGAGTCCCCGGCGTGGTGCACGGCGGTCGACAGGATCGCGTTCGCGTAGCCGCGCCCGGAGTGGTGGTCGGCGGTGATGAGGCCTTCCAACTGGGCGATGCCCTGATCCGGTTCGAGATAGACGTCGGCCCAGGCGCTGATGGTGCCGTTCTCGTCGCGTACGGCGAAGAAGTCGACCCGTTCGGCGCCGCCGAGCCGGGCCGCGCGGGAATCGGCGAGCTGACTGATGACGCCGTCGTCGGCGTCGGGCAGCCAGCTGCGGAACTGCCGGACGGTGGCCGGCCGCAGCTCGTTCAGGGACACCGTGCGCACCCGCGGGTCGGGGGCGGCGGCCTTGCCGGAGCGCACCATGACGAGCTCGGTCGCGTGGGTGTACCCGGCGGCCGTGAGCGCCGGGGCAACGGCGGCCCCCACGGCGTCGTCCAGCACGGTGATCCGGCGGTGGGCCAGGTGCCCGAGCACGGAGTCCGCGAGTGCGGGGAGCCGGGCGGGCGGCGCCGTGTCGTCGATGACGATCTGGTTGTGTTCGGGGGAGTGCGCGTACTCGGGGGTCAGCACCGCCACGCCACCGGGCACCTCGGTGGTCTCGGCGGCCTGGCGTCTGGCGAAGGACGCACGGAAGGCCGCGATGCGTTCAAGATCCGTGGCTGGCATGCGGTCACTGTATCGACGGGCCGCCCGGACTCGGCGGCTGCACGGATCCCGCGCGAGGCGGATCAGTCGACGAGGTCGAGCACCGGGCGCAACCCCGCGGGCCGCTCATCGGCGGGCCCATGGTCAACGAACCGCACCGCGCAGCCCAGTTCGGCCGCGCCGCCGTCCGCGTGCCGGTCGTCGCCGACCATCAGGACCTCCAGCGGATCGTGCCCGAGCGCCTCGCAGGCCGCGGCGAAGAGTCGCGGGTCCGGTTTCTGGATGCCGTGCTCGTAGGACAGGACGTACGCGTCCACCCGTGCGTCCAGCCCGTGCGCGCGGAACACCGGCCGCAGGTCCCAGCCGATGTTGCTGACCACCGCGACTCCGATGCCTCGGCGGCGCAGCTCGCCGAGCACCTCGGCGGTGTCGGGGTACGGCCGCCAGGCGTCCGGCGACATGTGGCGGTCGTAGAGGGCGTCGTACAGGCGTGCGTCCGGGAGCTCCACCTGGCGGGCGAGGCCCGTGTAGGCGGCGCGGTGGCGCTCCGTGCTCTCGTCGCGGGTGGCCCACAGGTCCGCGAGATGCGGCGGCACCCGCAGGGGAGAGGCCCCGCCGGGCAGCGCGCCCGCTGCCTCCAGCTGCCGCGCGTACCGGGTGAACGCTTCGGGCGGTACGTCGAGACCCAGCTCGTCGATGGCGGCCCGGAGCCATGCGCCGGTCGGTTCGATCCTCAGGAGGGTGCCGGAGAAGTCGAAGAGGACGGCCTTGATCGTCACGCGGGTACTCCTTCTCGGGAGGCGCGACCGTACGCCACGACGGAGAGGGCCACGAGCGCCACCCCCAGCAGCCATCCGCCCAGCACGTCGGTCGGCCAGTGCACGCCGAGATACATCCGGGTCAGGCCGACACCGGCGACCGACACCACGCCCACCACGAGGACGACGGCACGCAGCAGGGAGTCCGCGCCGCACAGGGCGAGCAGCCACACCAGCAGTCCGAAGGTGACCGTGGCCGTCATCGCGTGGCCGGACGGCCAGGCCGCGAAGTGCGCGGAGTCGACCGGGTCGGGCCACTGGGGCCGCTCACGGCCCACCGCGGCCTTGAGGCCCTGTTGCAGCAAGGTCCCGGCCACGCTGGTCGCGACGGCCCAGAGGGCCGGCAGCCGCTCTCCCTGCCACAGCAGCCAGCCGACGGCGACGGCCAGCAGGGCGCGCATCATCCAGGGGTCCCACACCCAGTCGGCGAGGATCCGGTTCGTCTTCGTGATCCCGGGGTGGCCGACCGCCGAGCCGTGCAGGCCGTCGACGACCGTGCGGTCGAACGACATCAGGGGTCCCCACTCGAACGCGACGAGCAGCAGGAGCAGGCCCGACAGGGCGGTGAAGGCGATACCGGTGCGCAGCGGGGCCGGGGGTGCGGGGCGGGCCGACGAAGCGAGGTGTGGGGGGTGCATGGAAAGATCCTCACCCACGACCGGTGGTGGAAACTATCCCAGGGCGCGCAGCCCCGGCACGAAAGCCACCAGCAGCGGCACCACCGGGACGAACGAGGCGGCGGCCGTCAGCCGCAGTCTGCGGCCCGCGGTGAGGCGGGGGGCCGCAGAGAGCAGCCGGTGCACGCGTCGCGGAAGTTCCGCGTCGGACATCGCGCAGGGGCCGAACACCCCGCGGTCCTCGTTGAGTTCGACCAGGGCCAGCGCGATCGTGAGGCGGCCGAACCGCCGTGAGGCGACATCGTCGGCAGCCAGCTCCACCAGCCGGTGCATCTCGTCGCGGAACGCCGCGAACACCGGGATCTGCGGAAAGCCGATGGCCAGCGCGGACGCGCAGTGCAGCAACCAGTCGTGCCTGGCCCGCGCGTGTCCCTGCTCGTGCGCCAGCACGGCGTCGAGCTGGCGGCCCTTGAGGCGCTGCAACGCCGCTGTGGTGATGACCAGTTGCGGCGCCGCCCCGGGCAGCCACCAGGCGTCGGGCCGCTCACCCTCGAGTACGACGAGCCGGTCACTGCCGGGCTCCTCGCCGGGCATCAGCGGGGAGCGTACGAGCAGTTCCGCGCGCCGCTGCCTGCGGCCCACGTGCGCCCGGCGGATCTCCCGGACCAGCATCGCCGCGGTCCAGACGCCTCCGCACGCCAGCAGCACCGCGATGACCGCCGACCAAGGGCCGTACGCGGCAAGGGCGTACGCCTCCATCACGCCGTGCGGCGCGGAGGCGAACACGTGGCCCCGTACGGCCTGCCAGGCGGCGGCCGCGCTGAACGTCATCGACAGTGCGAAGCACAGCAGCACGGCGGCCACCACGCACTGCCACACCCACAGCGCCACCACGGGCTCGCGATCCCGCCAGTCGGCGCGCGACATGAGCCGCGGGGCCGCGACGGCAGCAAGGACGCCGAGCAGCAGAAGCGCGAGGGAGACCGTCATGGGGTCAGCCTATGAGGCGGTGCTACCTGGCGGTACGGCCTCGCGCGGCAAGTGACGCAGGCCACGGTTTCGCCGAGGACCGCAGAGGCGTCTAGAGCCGCCCCCGCAGGGGAAACCCGGCGCCCTCACAGCGTGAGCAGCATCGCGATCATGCCGATGCCCATGGACAGCCGGCAGGCCAGCGCGAGCTCCGGCCGCGCCCCCCAGGCGACGGCCACGCCGCTCTCCGGGTCCCTCGCCACCACGGACACGGGCATCAGCCGCACCCCCGAGCGCAGCACGTATCCGGCGTAGTACAGCAGCAGGGCGCCGGTCAGCAGCGGGATTCCGCCCGCGCCGTACCCGGTCGTGTGCCCCGTGTGCGCGGAACTTCCGGCGCCGGGCGCCATCACCAGCGCCATATAGACCATCGCGGCCGACCCGATCACATGGTGCAGGTGGTGCGTGCTCCCGCGGGAGTGACCCAGGGCCCACAGCGCCGCGACGCCGAACACGGCGGCGTACAGCGCCCACCCCCACACCGGCGGCGCGATCGCCGCCGCGGGAAGGGCCATAGCTGCCATACCGAATCCCATCAGCGCCTCGCTGCCCGCACCCGTGCGGTGTTCCCCCGCGCCGCTGCTCATGCGCAGCAGGCAGTACGCGCCGGTCGCCGCGCACAGCGCAACGAGCAGCCAGCCGGACATCGCCTCTCCGTGCACGGCGAACCTCCCCGTTCGACGGACGGTGTCGTCCCGTCGATGCCCAGGGCCGTGACGTCGTATGCGAGCGCACGGGGGTACATGGGGGGCTCACCGGAGGTATTCGAGTCCGCCCCACCCGTGCGAGCCGCGCCGGGCAAAGCCGTGGCCGGACCGGACTACCGCTCGCCGAGCTCCACGGTGAGGGCGCCGCCGAGCAGCTCACGGGCCCGCTCCAGGGTCAGTGACCCGCTGAGCCACCGCTCGCTGATCCCCTCGACCAGCGCCGTGAGGCGCTCCGCCGCGGCTTCGGGGTCGGCCCCGGCCGCGGCCGAACCGGCGCTCTGCGCGGCGCGGATCGCCTCGGCGACATCACTCACCCAGGATCGGGTGGACTGCGCCAGGGTCTCGCGCAGGTCGGTCTCGAAGATGGCGCTGGCGCGCAACTCGCCCCAGGCGGTGCTGTTCTCGCGGACCCGGGGCGTGTCCTGGAGTTCGAGGAGGAGCATCTGCTCCAGCTCCTCGCGCGGGCCACCGGAGGCCGTCGCGATCTCGTCCGTGTACGCCCCGGCCCGGTCACTGATGAATTCGAGCGTCCGGCGGACCAGACCGGCGCGGTCGCCGAAGTGGTAGTAGATCAGCGCCGTGGACACCCCCGCCTCGGTGGCCAGCTGCTCGACGCGCAGTCCGCGCACACCACTGCGGGCGATGACCCGTACGGCGGCTTCCATGATCAGCACCTGGCGATCGGACATGTTCTCTACTCACTCCTCGGGAAAATCCGACGGTCGATCCCTGACCGAAGTCCTTGACTGAAAGTTCAGTCAAGCCACAGGATAGCGGCCAACGATCGGCTGACTGAATTTTCAGGCAGCCGGTGTCTCAGCGAGGAGAGCGGAGCCAGTGCGATGGGTACACGGATGCCGGCCGAGTGGGCCGAACACGAGGCATGCCTGATGGCATGGCCGACCCGGCAGGAACTCTGGGGCCCGGTCTACGACCGGGCGCTGGGGGAGTACGCGGCGGTGGCGCGAGCCATCTCGGCCTTTGAGCCGGTGATCATGATCGCCGGACCCGGTCGGGGCGCGGAGGTACGCAGGGCCTGCGGGAAGCAGATCGAGGTCATCGAGCTGCCGACCGACGATTCCTGGCTGCGCGACTCGGGCCCGATCCTCGCGTTCACGCAGGACGGCGAGCGCGTCGGAGTGGACTTCCGCTTCAACGCCTGGGGCGAGAAGCGCTATCCGTGGGACTCCGACGACAAGCTCGCCGGGTTGCTGCTCGACCGGCTGGGTATCGGCCGCGTCCACTCCTCGATGGTCCTCGAAGGCGGCGCGATCACCGTCGACGGCGAGGGGACACTCATCACCACCGAGCAGTGTCTGCTCCACCCCAACCGCAACCCCCTCATGAGCCGTGAAGAGATCGAGTCCGTGCTCAGGGAGCGGCTCGGCGCCGACAAGGTGATCTGGCTCCCCTACGGCGGGCTGGAGGACACCGAGACCGATGGGCACGTGGACGGGGTGTGCGCCTTCGTCGGCCCCGGCCGGGTCGTCGTGTCACTGCCGGACGACCCGGACCACCCCGACTACGCCCGGATGCGCGCCAACCGTGCGGTGCTGGAAGCGGTCACGGACGCCCGCGGAAGGAAGCTGGAGATCATCGAGCTGCCACAGACGGCGTACGCGGACCTCGACGGCGAAGAGATCGAGGTCGGCTATCTGAACTTCTACCTCGCCAATGGCGGTGTGGTCGTCCCCGTCGCCGGAACGCCGGAAGACAGGGCGGCCCTGGCCGTCCTCGCCGCCGCGCTCCCCGACCGCGAGGTCGTCGGGGTGGAGACACCGACGCTCGCCTACGGCGGTGGCGGCATCCACTGCATCACCCAGCAGCTCCCCAAGGCCGGGGCGTGAGCACCATGACGTACGAGCTGCTCACCTCCTTCGGCTCCCCGCTGGGCTCCCCGGCCCGGCGCTCGGGCAAGACGCTGACCTCCCGGTCCGCGCTCGGCCTGCTCCCCGCCGGAGCCACCGCCACGGGCTCGGTGCGCGTGACGGGCGGCGGCCGGGCTCACGGCCGGTAGCGCAGCGGATGCTCCTCGGGCACCTCGACGACCGCGATGTGTACGCCGTCGGGATCACCCGAGGAGTTCCCCCTCAGGGTCGGTACCGCAGCGGGTGATCCTCGGGGACTTCCACGATGACGATTTTGCATCCGTCGGGATCCGCGATCCACATCTCGACGAGCCCCCAGGGCTCCTTCACCGGCGGGCGCAGCACCTCGACGCCGTGCGCCGTCAGTTCCTCGTGCGCAGCCTTCGCGTCCGCGACCTGAAGCCACAGCTGGAGGCCGGGGGAGGGTGGGGTGTCGGAGCGCCCGGAGACCTCCAGGAAGCCGCCGCCGAGGAAGTACACTGTGCCGCGCTCGGGGCCCGTGCCGAAGTCGCGGTACACGGCGAGCCCCAGCGCGTCGCCATAGAAGGCGCGGGACCGTTCGGGGTCGGTGGGGTGCAGGAGCGTCCTGCTGCTCAGTACGTGGACCATGCGTCCGGACCCTAGGGGATCCCCGCCAGCGCGGCGAGGCCCGGCGCGCCCGTGTCCCGGGCGCCCCTCGGCTTTGCGCCACCGCGCGCGGCTCAGCCGATCGGCGTCGGCATCCGGACCACGTCGTAGGCCAACGGGATCACGTCTCCGGTGCCCGGGTCGCTCAGCTCCACGCGCCAGCGCTCGGCGAACTGGTCCACGCCCTCGGTCATCGGGATGGTGCCCGAGATCAGCACCGTGCCGGGAATCAGGTCGCCGCGCCCACGCAGTACGTCGGCCCAGTACCCGGGGGTGAGCAGCTCGGCCAGCGTGCCGTCCTGGATCAGCGTCTCGGCGCCCTCGTGGGTCACCCAGGCCCGCAGGGTCAGCTCGTCGAGCCGCTCCGTCACGTCGGACAGCGGCCAGGCGCGGCGGGCGAGCACGTCGGGCCCGGCGTTCTTGCTCCACGCCACCCCGTGCACCTCCAGCTCCCGGTCGGTGTGGTCGCAGGCCGCCGACAGCAGCAGCTCCCCGTCACCGGCCACCACCAGCGCCCACTCGGCCTCGCCCGAGGTGGCGCCGTGCTGGACACTGACCAGGTCGGTCTGCTGGGCGAGGTAGGGCGAGACCGGGTAGAGCGCGGGCGTCACGGAGGGGGCGGGCACGCCCAGCGCGGCGAGTTCCGCCACGTGCGCCGCCACGTCGTCCTGGCTGCGTCCGGCGTATCCGGCGTTCAGCACCTGGACGACATCGACGTCCCTGGTGGAGCCGTCGGGGAGTTCGAAGGTCAGCAGCGCCATGGAAAATCTCCACATCGGTCGCGGTATCGGAGCGGTTAACTTTGCGCGGAGGGCTTGCGCATACGACCTGTATACAAGAAGTATGCCGAAAGGTCGACGTCACGCCCTCGCACAAGGACGGAAAACGTGAAGCGCACCAGCACCAGCACCGACAATCCCCGGGCCGACAGGTCCGCGGTCCGCCGCGCCTTCTTCGCCAGCCTCACCGGAACCGCCCTGGAGTGGTACGACTTCGCGATCTACTCCGCGGCCGCCGCGCTGGTTTTCGGCGACCTCTTCTTCCCCTCCGAGGACCCCACGACCGGCACCCTGCTCGCCTTCTCCACCTACGCCGTCGGCTATGTGTCCCGGCCGCTGGGCGGTTTGGTCTTCGGCCGCCTCGGGGACGTGATCGGCCGCAAGAAGGTCCTGATCGCGACCCTCGTACTGATCGGCGTCGCGACCTTCCTGATCGGCCTGCTGCCCACCTACGCCACCATCGGCGTCGCCGCCCCCATCATGCTGGTGCTGCTGCGCTTCGCCCAGGGCGTCGGAGTCGGCGGCGAGTGGGGCGGGGCCGTGCTGCTCTCCAGCGAGTTCGGCGATCCGCGCCGCCGCGGCTTCTACGCCTCCGCCGCACAGATCGGCCCGCCGGCCGGCAACCTCCTGGCCAACGGCGTGCTCGCGACCCTCGGCGTACTGCTCACCGAGGACCAGTTCCTGTCCTGGGGCTGGCGGGTGGCGTTCCTGCTCTCCGGCGTTCTGGTGGGCTTCGGCCTGTGGATCCGCGCCAGGCTGGAGGAGACCCCGGTCTTCAAGGCCATGGCGGCCGAGCGGACCCGCCCCGAGGCGCCGGTCCGCGAGGTCTTCGCCACCCATCGCCGCGCGCTGGCCGCCGCGATCCTCAGCCGGGTCGCCCCCGATGTGCTCTACGCTCTGTTCACCGTCTTCGTGCTGACGTACGCGACGGGCGAGCTGGACATGAGCCGCGGCTCGGCGCTCGCCGCCGTCCTCATCGGCTCGTCCCTGCAGGTCTTCCTCATCCCGCTGGCCGGCGCCCTGTCCGACCGCATCAACCGCCGCCTGCTGTACGGCGTCTCCGCGGTGGCCGCCGGAATCTGGCCCTTCCTGTTCTTCCCCATGGTCGGCGGCGGCAGCTGGCCGCTGCTCACCCTCGGAGTCGTGGTGGCTCTCGCGATTCACTCGCTGATGTACGGGCCCCAGGCGGCCTTCATCGCCGAGCAGTTCACCCCGCGCCTTCGCTACACCGGCTCCTCGCTCGCCTACACGCTGGCCGGAGTCATCGGCGGAGCCATCGCCCCGCTGCTGTTCACGGCGCTGCTGGGCGCGTACAACACTTGGATCCCGCTGGCCCTGTACATCGCTGTCGCCGCGGCAGTCACGATCACCGGGATCCGCCTGGGCCGCGACGCGGACAGCTCCGAGGAAGAACCGGGAAGGGAAAAGGCGCAGCAGCCGTCCGCCCCTGCCCCGACCGCCAATACCGGCTGACCCCACGCCCGGAAGGAACCACCCCATGCGCATCGCCCTGAGCCAGATCACCACCGGCCCCATTCCCGAGCGCAACCTGGGGCTGCTGCGCGAACAGACCCTCCGGGCAGCGGAATCCGGTGCCCGCATCGTCGTCTTCCCCGAGGCCGCGATGGCCTGCTTCGGCACCCGGCTCGCCCCGCTCGCCGAACCCCTGGACGGCCCCTGGGCGACCGAGGTCCGCCGGATCGCCGCGGACAGCGGCATTGTCGTGGTCGCCGGCATGTTCACCCCCGCGCCCGGCGGCAAGGTGACCAACACACTGCTGGCCACCGGGCCCGGCGTCGAAGCGGCCTACGACAAGATCCATCTGTACGACGCCTTCGGCTTCGCCGAGTCCGACACCGTCGCGCCCGGCGCGAAAGTGGTCACCATTGACGTCGACGGCGAACGCATCGGTCTCGCCACCTGCTACGACGTGCGCTTCCCCGAGCTGTTCCGCGCCCACGCCGACGCCGGAGCGGTCCTCACGCTGCTTCCCGCGTCCTGGGGCGCGGGCCCCGGCAAGCGCGAGCAGTGGGACCTGCTCATCCGCGCCCGCGCGCTCGACGCCACCCTGTGGCTGGCCGCCGTCGACCAGGCCGACCCGGCGGCCTCCGGCGGGCCGGAGGCCTCGAAGGCCCCCACCGGAATCGGCTGCAGCGCGGTCGTCGGCCCGGACGGGACCGTACGTCGGCAGCTCGACGCGGGACCGGGGCTACTGGTGGCCGACGTGGACATCGATGAGGTCGACACGGTCCGCCGCGCCGTGCCGGTGCTGGCCAACCGCAGGCTGTAGAAGGCGCCTCAGCCGGCCAGGAGCACCTTGAGCGTCGTCTCCAGGTGGCTGTCGATCGCGGCGCACGCCGCCGGTGCGTCACCGGCGGCGATCGCGGACAGGATCGCGCGGTGCTCGTCGAGGACGGACCCCTGTCGGCCGTGCTGGTTGTACAGCGCCACCACCCCGGCCCGGATCTGCCTGCTGCGCAGCCCGTCGTAGTGCCGGTCGAGCAGCGCGTTGCCCGCGCAGGACACCATCGTCGCGTGGAAGAGGTGGTCCACCGCGATGAACTCCTTGGCCGACTCCGGCCCACTGAGGGTGCTTTGACGCTCCAGCAGCTCCGTCAGCTCCCGCACCGGGGCCCTGTCACCCGCGATGAGCCGCTCGGCGGCGTATCGCTCGACGATTCCGCGCAGCTCCATCAGCTCGGTGATCTCCCGGCCCGTCAGCGGCACGATCTGCGCGCCGCGCTTGGGCACCAGCCGGACCAGGTCCTCGGCCGCGAGCAGCAGTAGCGCTTCGCGGATGGGGGTGCGCGAGACCCCGATACGGTCCGCGATCTCCTGCTCGGACAGGAACGCGCCTTGCAGATCCGGATCGGTGAGGACGTTCTCCTTGAGAAACGCGTACGCCTTGTCCCGGCCCGAGACCACAGCTACCCCCACAGATTGCATACAACAAGTATACCGAAACAATGCCCGAGGCACACCCGCCCGGCACGCGTTACCCTCGGTGCTCCCGTGCGGCAGCAGAGATCTTGGAGCGCTTTCATGGACACCACCCCGCGTCCGGCCACCGGCGAACTCGTCTTCAGGGACGCCGAACCGGCCGACGCCGACGCGCTGGTCTCGCTGATCGAGTCGGCGTACCGGGGGGACTCCAGCCGGTCCGGCTGGACCACGGAGGCGGACATCCTCGAAGGGCAGCGCACCGACCCCGACGGCGTCCTCGATGTCATCAAGTCGACCGGCGGCAAGCTGCTGGTCGTCGAGCGGGACGGCGCCCTGGTCGCCTGCTGCCAGCTCGAATCACGGGGTGACGCGGCCTACTTCGGTATGTTCGCCGTGCGCCCCGACCTGCAGGGCGCCGGCCTCGGCAAGGTGATCATCGCCGAGGCGGAGCGGGCCGCCCGCGAGAGCTGGAGCGCGAGCGAGATGCACATGACCGTGATCTCGGTGCGCGACGATCTCATCGCCTGGTACGAGCGCCGCGGCTACCGCCGTACGGGAAAGATGACGCCCTTCCCGTACGGCGACGAGCGCTTCGGTATTCCGCAGCGGGCCGACCTCCAGTTCGAGCTGCTGGTCAAGGCGCTGGCGTAAACGATTCTCCGGATCGGCGCCGCGCGGGGCCGACCGGCGCGGCGCCGGGCTCAGGCCGTGAAGCGTCCGGTGCGGCGGATCTCCGGATAGTCGGTCGTCGCGCCGTCCAGTTCCAGTGCGCGCACCAGCCGCAGCTGGTCCTGGGTGTTCACCACCCAGCCGATGATCTTCAGCCCCGCCGCGTGCGCCTGCTCGACCGTCTCCAGGGTCAGCCTGCGGATGTTCAGCGCGAGGGCCGCGGCGCCGACCGCCCTGGCGCGATCCACCACGTCGGTGCCGTAGCGGCTGGCGATGAGCACCGTCCGTACACCCGGCACGAGTGACGCGATCTCGGCGACCGCCGCGTCGTGGAACGAAGACACCTCCACACGGCCCGCCAGATCACGCCGGAGCATCACCTCGGCGAGCGCCCGCGCCGCCGCCGCGTCCTTGATCTCCGCCTGGAGCGGCGACTTCACCAGGTCGAGCACCTCCTCGAGGAGAGGGACGCGCTCACCCATCCCCGCGTCGAGTCCACGCAGTTCGGCCAGGGTCATGTCGGCGATCTTGCCCTTGCCGTCGGTCGTACGGTCCACCTCGGCGTCGTGCATGACCACAAGCGCGCCGTCCTTGCTCAGACGCAGATCCAGTTCGATGACGTCCATGCCGGCCTGTTCGGCGCGTACGAAGGAACGCAGGGTGTTCTCCGGCTCGACACCCATGACCCCACGGTGACCAATGGTGAGGAAACTCAAGGCAATCTCGCTTCCGTCGACAGCGGCTCCAGCGCAGCCTAACGGCCCGCCTGCGAGAGGGAACCTGCCCCGCGCGGGGGAGCGGAATGCTCCGATCGCGCGCTCGCGATCCCGGGGGCCAGACCGGTGATGAGGGCGGCGACGAGGACGGCACAATACTCACGCGATACGGCTCCCGAAGGTACGGACGAGGGGGGATCCGTCCGTCCCGCTCCCCGCGGCGGGGCCCGTCGCGAGTGGCGTCACTCGTGCGTGGGTGAGTCCTGCGGGCCGTGACGCCGGGGCGGCGCCGGTCGTTCTCGGGGCAGTACCTGGGCCCGGAGGGTGACATCGGACACCCCCACGCCTCTCAATCGCGGGCCGGTGACCTGTCGGGACTGCCGCCCGCGCTGATCGCCGCGGCGGGCTGCGATCCGCCGTGCGACGAGGGGAGGGCGTACGGCCCGGAAGCTGCGGGACGCCGGAGTGGCGGGGGTTCGGCGCCGGTGTCCCGGGATGTTCCACGGGTTCCTCAAGTTCGGTGAGCCCCTCGGTCATACCCAGAACGCTGTGGCCTCGGTGGCAGAAGCGATCGCAGGAACGGCCAAGGGCAGGAAGAACGGCGGCGAGCTTGGGGGCTCGGCAGGATAATTTACTGAGATTCCTCTTGAGCAGGAGAACCGAACACCGATACGGTGTCTTGACGCGAGGTTCTCCCGTGAAGGAAGTGACATGACGGAAATTCTTGTGCAGGACGTAGTCGCCGATGGCATATCCGGTGACCGGCGCGTGGTCGAGCACCCGGCCTGGCCCGAGCTCAAGAATGCCGTGGAGCAGATCCGGCCCTGGCAGTCGAAGGACGGATCCATCGACTTCGACGCCGAGGGCGCCCCGACGCGCGCCGTCGCGGAGGCCACTCTCGATCGCGTCATCACCGCGATCGAGGCGCTCGCCCCGCTGCTTGCGCACAATGCCGCGTACCACCGGGCCCTCGTCGTCGATCTCCGCAAGTGGTCCGGTGGCGCCTTCGGCGTGCCGGACTTCCTGGACTCGCTGCTTGCCTTCCAGCCCGCCCAACAGCGCGCCGACGGCCTCCAGCACCTGGTCGTCTTCCCGATGTACACGCAGAACGGCAACCCCGACCGCAATCTCGAAGCGGTCGTGCTGCGGATGGTGTGGCCCGACTGGCTCGCGGAGCTGGAGCGCACGCGCTACGACAACCCGCTCTTCCTCGGCATCGCCTTCGAGGACTTCACCGCCGGTTACGACACCAACTCGGCGGTGCTCTTCCCGGAGACGATCGCGGTGCGCGAGGCCCCCGAGCGCTTCACCTGGGGCGGCATCTTCTGCGACCGTGAGGCGGCCCGTTTCCGCCGGGTCACCGAGGCCTCCGTCGAGATCCTCGGCGTCGAACTGCCCGACGGCATCCGGGAGATGATCGGCGACCAGGACCGCTGCCAGCAGGCCTTCGTGCTGTGGGACATGGTCCACGACCGCACCCACAGCCATGGCGACCTGCCCTTCGATCCCTTCATGATCAAGCAGCGCCAGCCGTTCTGGATGTACGGCCTGGAGGAGCTGCGCTGCGACCTCACCGCCTTCAAGGAGGCCGTGAAGCTGGAGGCCGACGGCTTCGGACAGGGGCGCGACGTCCAGTACGCCGTGCTCTTCGACCGGATGTTCCGCTTCCCGGTCACCGGTGAGCGCGTACGCAACTACGACGGGCTCGGCGGCCAGCTGCTCTTCGCGTACCTCCACAAGCACGACGTGCTGCGCTGGACGGACAACACGCTGAAGATCGACTGGGACCGCGCCCCGCAGGTCACCAACCAGCTCTGCGGTGAGATCGAGAAGCTCTACCGCGACGGCATCGACCGGCCCAAGCTGGTCCACTGGCTCGCCGCGTACGACCTGGTCTCGACGTATCTCGCGCCGCACCCGGGATCCCGCTGGGCCAAGGGCGCCGACGCCCTGGACCTGTCGCTGCCGCCGCGCAAACTCGTCGACGAGGTGCTTCCGGACGAGTTTCCGCTGAGCATGTTCTATGAGGCGCTTTCCAAGAAGCTGAAAAATGTGATCGCCTCTACCAAGGGGATCACTGCGGCGAGCGCAGAGCGGGTGGCCGCATGAGCCCTCGTGCCCAGGAGGCGACGACCATGAACGTGAAGACCGACGGCAAGGCCAACGGCAACGGGTCGCTGGAAGGCGCTGTGGTCGCGGTGGCCGGAGCGGGCGGGCCCGCGGGCCGGGCGACCCTGCTCAGGCTGGCCGAGGCGGGCGCGACCGTGGTCGGCTCGGACGCCGACGCGGCGCGGCTGGCGGAGGCCGTGGACGCCGCCAGGTACGCCCACGGCGGGGCCACGGTCACCGGCGACACCGTGGACCTCCTCGACCTGGAGGCCACCCGTGCCTGGGCGGCCCGCACCGAGAAGGATTTCGGCCGGATCGACGGCATGGTCCACCTCGTCGGCGGTTGGCGCGGCAGCGCGACCTTCGCCGAGACCGACCTCGCGGACTGGGAGCTGCTGGAAAAGCTGCTGATCCGCACCGTCCAGCACACCTCGCTCGCCTTCGAGGCCCCGCTCCAGCGCAGCGACCGCGGCCGCTACCTCCTGATCAGCGCGGCCGGCGCGTCCAAGCCCACCGCGGGCAACGCCGCGTACGCGGCCTCCAAGGCCGCCGCCGAGGCGTGGACGCTGGCACTGGCCGACTCCTTCCGCAAGGCGGGGGGCGAGGACGGGCCGCGTACCGCGGCTGCCATCCTGGTCGTCAAGGCACTGGTGCACGACGCGATGCGCGCCGAGCGCCCGAACGCTAAGTTCGCGGGCTTCACGGACGTCAAGGAACTGGCCGAGGCCATCGCCGGAGTCTGGGACCGGCCCGCCCCGGAAGTGAATGGACAGCGCCTGTGGCTGAGCCCCAAGCCGTGAACGTGACGAAGACCGACGCCCGGCGGCACCACGACCCCCGGGTGCGCGGCTTCGCCAGTGACAACTACGCGGGCGCGCACCCCGAGGTGCTTGCCGCGCTGGCCCTCGCCAACGAGGGCCATCAGGTCGCCTACGGCGAGGACGACTACACCGAGCACTTCCAGCGGATCGTGCACAGCCACTTCGGCGGGCTCGCGGAGGCGTTCCCCGTCTTCAACGGGACCGGGGCCAACGTCGTCGCACTGCAGGCGCTCACCGACCGTTGGGGCGCGGTCATCGCCGCCGAGTCCGCGCACATCAACGTGGATGAGTGCGGAGCCCCCGAGCGGGTCGGCGGGCTCAAGCTGCTGACCGTACCGACGCCGGACGGCAAGCTCACGCCCGAGCTCATCGACCGGCAGGCGTACGGCTGGGACGACGAGCACCGTGCCATGCCGCAGGTCGTGTCGATCACCCAGAACACCGAGCTGGGCACGGTTTACACCCCGGACGAGATCCGGGCCATCTGCGTGCACGCCCATGGGCACGGCATGAAGGTGCACCTGGACGGCGCCCGGATATCCAACGCGGCCGCCTCCCTCGACGTACCGATGCGGACCTTCACCAACACCGTCGGCGTGGACATCATGTCCTTCGGCGGCACGAAGAACGGCATGCTCTTCGGCGAGGCCGTGATCGTCCTCAACCCGGACGCCGTGCGCGCCATGAAGCACCTGCGCAAGCTGTCGATGCAGCTCGCCTCCAAGATGCGCTTCGTATCGGTGCAGCTCGAAGCGATGCTCGCGCGCGACCTGTGGCTGCGCAACGCGCGCCACGCCAACACCATGGCGCAGCGGCTCGCCGAGGGCGTCCGTGGGGTGGACGGCGTGGAGATCCTCCATCCCGTGCAGGCCAACGCGGTCTTCGCGCGGCTGCCGCACGACGTCAGTGAGCGGCTGCAGAAGCACTACCGCTTCTACTTCTGGGACGAGTCCGTCGGCGACGTCCGCTGGATGTGCTCCTTCGACACGACCGAAGACGACGTGGACGGCTTCGTGCAGGCGCTCAAGGAAGAGATGGCCAAGTAGCACCTATCGCATGAGTATGCGACCGACCGGAAAGTTATTGACTGCCGGTCGGTCGCTTCCTTATGCTCGCCGACCATGGAGCTGACCCAGGAGACCTTCGAACCTGCCGCTTATCTGGCCGCCGATGAGGTCGTCGACCATGAGCATCCGCTCGTGCGGGAGACCGCCGCCCGCCTGCGTGCCGAAGCGGTCGACGCATACGCATACGCCGAAGCGGCCTTCGCGTTCGTACGCGACGGGATTCCGCACTCCGGCGACGTGGGCGACCCGAGGGTCACCTGGCGCGCTTCCGACGTCATTGGGCAGCGGACCGGAATCTGTTACGCCAAGGCCCATGCCCTGGTCGCACTGCTGCGCGCCGAGGGGATCCCCGCCGGCTTCTGCTATCAGCGGCTGGCGGACGACGGCGGCTCGGACCCGGTCGTCCACGGGCTGGTCGCGGTGAAGCTGACGGGGCGCGGCGCGTGGGCGCGGCAGGATCCGCGCGGCAACAGGCCCGGTGTCGACGCCCGGTTCTCGCTCGACGGCGAGCGGCTGGCCTACGTCATACGTCCAGAGTTCAGTGAAGTGGACTATGAGGTGCTGTATGCTGCACCACATCCGGCCGTTCTGCATGCCCTGCGCACCGCTCAGGACCGGTCGCAGTTGTGCCGCACGCTCCCCACCGCACTGTGAGAAGGAAGTTCATGACGCTCACGCTCACCGTCTCCGACGAGGTGCGCGCCCTCGCGCCCGGTTTCACCCATCTCGCCGTCGAGGCGCACGGTCTGGTCAACGGGCCCAGCGGCGAGGCGAGTTCAGCCCTCCTCGACGCCGCCGCGCGCCGCCTCGCTGAGCGCCTGAACGGCCGGGCTCCGCACGAGGACCCGCATGTCGCCGCCTGGCGCGAGGCGTACACCGCCTTCGGCAGCAAGCCGTCACGCACCCGCAACTCGGCGGAGGCGCTGGCCGAGCGGGCCCTGACCGACGCCGGACTGCCGCGGATCAACCTGCTCGTCGACCTCTACAACGCGATCAGCGTCGCGCATCTCGTCCCGGTCGGCGGCGAGGACCTGGACCGCGTCAAGGGCGCCATGCGGCTCGTACGGGCCACCGGCGACGAACCGTTCGCCACCGTCGCGGGCGGCGAGGACGCCGTTGGGCACCCGGACGCCGGCGAGGTCGTCTGGCGCGACGACGAAGGCGTCACCTGCCGGCGCTGGAACTGGCGCCAGGGCGTCCGCACCCGCCTGACCGAGGAGTCGGTGAACGCGGTGTTCCTGCTGGAGTCCATGGCCGTCATGACACTCGGCGAGCTCGAAGCCGCGGGGGCCGAACTCGCCGAGTCGCTGGAGAAGCTGAGCCCCGGGGCGCGGATCACCGTTCACTCCCCGGCGCCACACCGCGCGTAGCGCGGCCTTGCGGCGGCAGGTCAGCCCGCCTCGCGCACCTGCCCGGGAAGCGGCGCGGTGCCGCCGAGGTGCGCCGGGATCCACCAGGTGTCCTCGGCGTTCTTCGGGCGTACGGGATAGGCGCGCTGAGCAGCCTCAAGGAGTTCCTGCACCCGCTCGCGCAGCCGCCGGGTGATCGCGCCCGCGAATTCGTCCGTGGGCGCCTCCATCGGCTCGCCGACCCGGATCGTCACGGGGATGTGGTTACGGCCGAAATTGCGCGGCTTTCCCTTGGTCCACAGCCGCTGGGTGCCCCACAGAGCCATCGGGATCAGCGGAACGCCGGCCTCCTGGGCGAGCCGGGCCGCACCCGACTTGAAGCTCTTGAGAGTGAAGGACTCAGAAATCGTCGCCTCCGGGAAGACGCCGATGATCTCGCCGGACCGCAGCGCGTCGAGGGCATGCGCATACGCCGCCTCGCCCTTGTCGCGGTCGACGGGGATGTGCTTCATGCCGCGCATCAGCGGCCCGGAAATCTTGTGCCGGAAGACCGAATCCTTGGCCATGAAGCGCACCAGACGCTTCTGCGGCAGCGTTCCCAGCCCCGAGAAAATGAAGTCGAGGTAGCTGATGTGATTACTCACCAGCACGGCGCCACCGGTGCGGGGGACGTTCTCAGAACCCTGCGTGTCGATCTTCAGGTCGAGCGCCTTGAACAGGGTAAGTGCGGCACCAATGACCGGCCGATAGGCGAGTTCTGCCATGTCGGAGGACCCCTTCTGTGCCCGGGGAGGCTCTCCCGGCGGAAGTTACGGAGCCGTAGGTTAAGCGGCTTTGGGCAGATCGTGCCCCATGAGCGGCCGAGTAGCCAGTCCTGCTGTCCTTCAGGCGCGAGATTCTCGTCACTTGGAGAAACCTGGGGAATCCTCCCGATCCCGGGAACGCTGAAAGGATGAGCAGGAGAACGCGTCCGCGGGAACGGATTGCATGAACGCAAGGGGGCCGAAGGTGCGCGGGCACAAAAGCGGTACGGGCGCCGTCGCGGGTGCAGGCGAGGGCACACGACTCGGCGCGGCCGAACTCGGCGAGAAACCGGGGGAGCGCGCGACACTGGTCCAGTTCTCCAGCGCCTTCTGCCAGCCCTGTCGGGCGACCCGGAGGACCCTTCTCGAAGTGGCGGACATGGTCGACGGCGTCGCCCATGTCGAGATCGACGCGGAGGAACGGCTCGACCTCGTACGGGAACTCGGCATCCTCAAGACGCCCACCGTGCTCGTGCTCGACGCGGAGGGCCGGATCGTGCGCCGGGCGGCGGGGCAGCCCCGCCGGGCCGACGTCATCGCGGCCCTCGGCGAGGCCGTGTGAACGCGCATGCCGGTGACGCATCTCCCATATTCCGGACGCGGCTTGACGGTCCGTGCCGCGAATCGACAATCTGGCCGGGTGCCGCCAGAACTCCTTCTCCACGGGCGGGCCCATGTCGACCTGGCCCGCGACGCGAGTGTGCGCTGTCCGCGTGCCTGAGCACCCACGGACGCGCATGCGCCCTCCGCAGAAGGACACGAAGGACAACCCGATGACGGCCTCCCCCTCGCTCGATTCCCGCCGCCAGGCCCTGCAGGCCTCTCCCGACCTGCTCCGCTCGGTCTTCCGGCAGCACGCGGCCGGCGTCGCGGTGATCACCGCGCAGGGCCCGGCGCCCGTCGGGTTCACCGCCACCTCGCTGAACTCGGTCGCCGCGGACCCGCCCCTGATCTCCTTCGGTGTGGGCACCGGCTCGTCGAGCTGGCCCGTCCTGGCGGAGGCCGAGCACATCGGCGTCCACATACTCGCCGAGGGTCAGCAGGAGCTGGCGGCCACCTTCGCGCGCAGTGGCGCGGACCGTTTCGCGCCGCCCACCCGGTGGCGTACGGGGCCGGAGGGCGTGCCGCTGCTCGACGGCGTACTGGCGTGGCTGGTGTGCCGGGTTGTGGCGCGCGTGCCGGCGGCGGATCATCGCATTGTGCTCGGCCAGGTCGTCGCGGGCGACCCCGCCGGGACGGGGCGGCCGCTGCTCTATCACCAAGGACGCTTCAACGCGCTGAGGGACTGAGAGTTCCCGGTGGACAGGGATGCCTCACCGTTGGCAAGGTCACAGTTCAAAGCGCTTGCTTACGGGGAATGCACTGGGTGTACTGGCGAGTAATATTCCAGCCGGAGCGGTCCGCCCCGACCGGGATCCGCCCCTTCAGGCGCCTATGCTGCCTGCAGCGAGGCACCAAAAAAGTAGACGATGCAGTAGGAGAGCCGGCGTGAGCCTGAGGATCGTTGTCTGTGTGAAGTACGTGCCCGACGCCACTGGCGACCGGCACTTCGCCGATGACCTGACCGTCGACCGCGACGACGTCGACGGCCTGCTGTCGGAGCTGGACGAATACGCCGTCGAGCAGGCGCTGCAGATCGCCGGCGAGGCGGACGACGCGGAGATCACCGTGCTGACCGTCGGCCCCGAGGACGCCAAGGACGCGCTGCGCAAGGCGCTGTCCATGGGCGCGGACAAGGCCGTCCATGTCGAGGACGACGATCTGCACGGCACCGACGTCATGGGCACCTCGCTGGTGCTCGCCAAGGCCGTCGAGAAGACCGGTTACGACCTGGTCATCTGCGGCATGGCGTCGACGGACGGCACCATGGGTGTCCTGCCGGCGATCCTGGCCGAGCGCCTGGGCGTCCCGCAGGTCACCCTGCTCTCCGAGGTCTCCGTCGACGGAGGCGTCGTCAAGGGCCGTCGTGACGGCGACAGCGCGAGCGAGCAGCTCGAGGCGTCCCTGCCGGCCGTCGTGTCCGTGACGGACCAGTCGGGCGAGGCCCGCTACCCGTCCTTCAAGGGCATCATGGCGGCCAAGAAGAAGCCGGTCGAGTCCCTGGACCTGGGCGACCTGGACATCGACGTCGATGAGGTCGGCCTCGCGGGCTCCTGGACCAAGGTCGAATCCGCCACGGAGCGTCCCGCCCGTACGGCCGGCACGATCGTCAAGGACGAGGGTGAGGGCGGCAAGCAGCTGGCCGAGTTCCTCGCGGGCCAGAAGTTCATTTAGGGGGCGTCCGGCCCCGAGGCCCGCGCGCCACCAGTTGCCCCAGATTCTTCGCACTCGCCACTCGCAGGAGAGCAATCCCATGGCTGAAGTTCTCGTCTATGTCGACCACGTGGACGGCGCCGTCCGCAAGCCCACCCTTGAGCTGCTGACGCTCGCCCGCCGGATCGGCGACCCCGTCGCCCTCTCGCTCGGTGCCGGCGCCGAGGCCACCGCCGCCGTGCTCGCCGAGCACGGTGCGGTAAAGGTCCTCACCGTCGACGCCCCCGAGCTCACCGACTACCTCGTCGTACCGAAGGTGGACGCGCTCCAGGCCGCGTACGACGCAGTTTCGCCGGTCGCCGTGCTCGTGCCGTCCTCCGCCGAGGGCAAGGAGATCGCGGCCCGCCTCGCGGTCCGTATCGGCTCCGGCATCATCACCGACGCCGTCGACATCGAGGCCGGTGACGAGGGCCCGGTGGCCACGCAGGCCGTCTTCGCCGCGTCGTACACCACCAAGTCCCGCATCTCCAAGGGCACGCCCGTCATCACGGTCAAGCCGAACTCCGCGCCGGTCGAGGCCGCCGCGGCCGCGGGCACCGTCGAGGCGCTCACCGTGTCCTTCTCCGAGCTGTCCACCGGCACCAAGGTGGTCTCGCGCACCCCGCGCGAGTCCAGCGGCCGTCCCGAGCTGACCGAGGCCCCGATCGTGGTCTCCGGTGGCCGTGGCGTCAACGGTGCCGAGAACTTCTCGGTGATCGAGGCCCTCGCCGACTCGCTCGGTGCCGCCGTCGGCGCCTCGCGCGCCGCGGTCGACGCCGGCTGGTACCCGCACTCCAATCAGGTCGGCCAGACCGGCAAGTCGGTCTCCCCGCAGCTGTACATCGCGTCCGGCATCTCCGGCGCGATCCAGCACCGGGCCGGCATGCAGACCTCGAAGACCATCGTGGCCATCAACAAGGACGCCGAGGCCCCGATCTTCGACCTGGTCGACTACGGCGTGGTCGGCGACCTCTTCGCGGTCGTCCCGCAGCTGACCGAAGAGGTTCAGGCGCGTAAGGGCTGACCTGCGGAAGTCTGTTGGGCCGGGGCCGTGCGGTGATCTTCACCGCGCGGCCCCGCGCTGTTTGCGGCAACCATTGACGCAGACAGTGGGCGCCTATTAACTTCACTATGCGGATTATTGATTCCGTGAAGCGGAAACTTGGAGGGTGTGGGAATGGGTCAGCAGGAGACGGTTGCAACGAGCCTCGCGGGCGCGATCAGCGAGGGGATCAGCGCTTCCCTCGCGCCGGTGGACGCAGACCTCGCCCGCCGCTACCCGGGGGACCCGGGCACCCGCCAGCCCGTCCACACCGTCTACGTCCCCGCTGACGTCTTCGCCGCCGGCACCGTCCGCGCGTGGGGCGACCAGGCACTCGCCGCCCTCGACGAGCACGCACCGGACGCCGCCGCCCTCGCCGGCGTCCTGGGCATCCCGGACGAGCACGCCGATTCGGTCCACGCGCGCGTGCGGGCCAAGCTGGAGCGCGAGCCCGTGGAAGACCTGCGGATCGACTTCGAGGACGGCTACGGCCCGCGCCCCGACGCGGAGGAGGACGCGGCGGCCGCCCGCGCGGCCCGCCTGATCGCCGAGGCGTACGACAACGGCACCGCGGCCCCGTTCATGGGCATCCGCATGAAGTGCATGGAGGCGGCGGTACGCGACCGGGGCATCCGCACGCTCGACATCTTCCTCACCGGGCTGATGGAGGCCGGCGGCCTGCCCGACGGCCTCGTGCTGACGCTGCCCAAGGTGACGTACGCCGAGCAGGTCACCGCGATGGTGCGGCTCGTCGAGGAGTTCGAGAAGGCACGGAGCCTGGAACCGGGACGGATCGGCTTCGAGATCCAGATCGAGACCACCCAGTCGATCCTCGGCGCCGACGGCCGCGCCACCGTCTCGCGCATGATCGAGGCCGCCGACGGCAGGGCCACCTCGCTGCACTACGGCACCTTCGACTACAGCGCCTCCTGTGGCGTCTCGGCGGCCTACCAGTCGCTGGACCACCCGGTCGCCGACCACGCCAAGGCCGTCATGCAGATCGCGGCGGCGGGCACCGGCGTGCGGCTGTCCGACGGCTCGACGAACGTCCTGCCGGTCGGCGCGACCACACAGGTCCACGACGCGTGGCGGCTGCACCACGGTCTGGTACGCCGTTCACTGGCCCGCGCCTACTACCAGGGCTGGGACATGCACCCGGCCCACCTGCCGACCCGCTACGCCGCGGTGTACACCTTCTACCGCGAGGGACTTGAGCAGGCGGCGGCCAGGCTCACCGCGTACGTGAGCCGGGCCGGCGGCGATGTGATGGACGAACCCGCCACCGCCAAGGCGCTCAGCGGCTATCTGCTGCGCGGCCTCGACTGCGGGGCCGTGGACGTCGCGGAGGTCGCCAGGCTCACCGGTATGACCCGTGCCGACCTCGACGCGCTCGCGGGCCGCCCGGTCGTCGTCAAGTAGCAGGCACAGCTGTCACTGCTGCCCCGTACCCTGTACCCGACCACAGTCGGACACAGGAACGGGCAGTGGTGTCAACGAGAACGAGCGGCTCGCCGGGCCGCTATCCGAGTGATCGAACAGCTGGGCCGGGGCGGCATGGGCGTGGTGTGGCGCGCCGTCGACGAAGTGCTCGGCCGCGAGGTCGCCGTCAAGGAACTGCGGACGTTCAACGACTCGTCGGCGCCCGAACTGGCCGATCTGCGGGTGCGGATGCAGCGCGAGGCACGGGCCGCCGCGCGAGTGCGGCACCCCGGCGTCATCGCCGTGCACGACGTCACCGACCACAGCGGGCGCCCGGTCATCGTCATGGAGCTCGTCGACGGGCCCTCCCTGGACGACGTTCTGGCCGAGCGGGGAGTCCTGGACCCGAGCGAAGCGGCGTCCATCGGCGCCGAAGTACTGCGGGCGCTGGGCGCCGCCCACCGCGTCGGGGTGCTGCACCGTGACGTCAAGCCGCGCAACATCCCGCTGGACCGCAGTGGCCGGGTGGTTCTCACCGACTTCGGGATCGCCGCGATGGACGACCCGGGGGACGGCTCGACCACGCACCTCACGCGCAGTGGCGAACTGGTCGGATCCCTCGACTACTTGGCGCCCGAGCGCGCCCAGGGCAACGACCCAGGCCCGGCGTCCGACGTATGGGCGCTCGGCGCGACGCTGTACGCGGCGGTGGAGGGCTCCTCGCCGTTCCGCCGCACCTCGACCTGGTCGACGCTGACCGCGATCGTCGTGGATCCGCTGCCGGAAGCGCGGCGCGCGGGCCCGCTGGGGCCCGTGCTCCAGCGGCTGATGCACAAGGACCCTGCGCAGCGTCCCGACGCGGACGCGGCGGCCGGGCTGCTCGCGGCGTGGCGGCCGGGGAGCACACCGCGGTCGCCACGACGCCGGGCGGCGACGTCCGCGGCGGCATACCCGGGGAACTTCGGCCTGGGACCCGCAGGGTGTTCCGAGCGGCCCTCCGCAGGCCGCGCCGCGCGGGGTGACCGAGCGCGACGTGCTGCCGCACCGGCCCGAGGGTTTCGGCCCCGCGATGAGCCCGATGCCCGCAACACCGGTGTCTTCGTCAGCGTCGTCTACCTCAAGGGCGGCGACAACGACCAAACCGCTGCCCGGTCTGCCGGTCTGCTGAGGCGGCGCGATGTCCCCCGTACGCTCAGCGCGCCCGGTCCCAGGGCCTGATCTCGCCCGAGCCACGGGCGATGAGGCGGGTCGGGAGCTCCACGCGCGCCGGAGGGTCGTCCGAGCCGTCCAGGCGCCGGAAGAGCCGGTCGGCTGCGGTGCGGCCCAGCGTGGCGGCGTCCTGGGCGATGACGGTGAGTCCCGGCTGCAGCAGGTCGGCGAGCTCGATGTCGTCGAATCCGACCAGGGCGATCGGGCGCTTCCGTGCGGCCAGTACGCGTACGGCTGTCACGGTCACACGGTTGTTGGCCGCGAATATCGCCGTGACGGGCTCGGGGGCGTCCAGCATCGCGGTGGTCGCGTCCTCCACCCGCTCGGGGGCGGTGCTGCCGAGCGACATCCAGGATTCGTCGACCCGCAGTCCGGCGCCCTCCATCGCGGCGTGGTAGCCGCGCAGCCGCTCGATGGCGGTGTGGATGCGCGGCTGGTCGCCGATGAAGCCGATACGGCGGTGCCCGTGGGCGATCAGATGGGCGACGCCCTCACGGGCACCGCCGAAGCTGTCGGAGAGCACCACGTCCGCGTCGATCATCCCGGCGGGGCGGTCCACGAAGACCGTGGCGATGCCCGCCGCGATCTCCGGCTCCAGATAGCGGTGGTCGTCCCCGGCGGGGATCACGATCAGACCGTCGACACGCCGGGCGCACAGGGCGAGCACCAGCTCCTGCTCCCGGGCGGGGTCCTCGGCGCTGGATCCGTTGATGAGGAGGGCGCCGTGGGCGCGGGCCACTTCCTCGACGGCGCGGGCCAGCGGCCCGTAGAAGGGGTCGGCGAGGTCTTCGAGGACCAGGCCGATGCTGGCGGTACGGCCCTTGCGCAGCACCCGGGCGCTGTCGTTGCGGCGAAAGCCCAGGGCGTCGATGGCCTCCTGGACACGCCGTTCGGTGTCGGGCGTGACACCCGCCTCGCCGTTCACCACACGGGAGACCGTCTTGAGGCCCACCCCGGCACGCGAGGCGACATCCTTCATGGTCGGCCGGGTGCCGTAGCGGGGCTCGGGGCGGCTCGCGGTCTCGGCCACAGTGCGCTGTCCTGTCGTTGTCGAATGTGTCAAAGGGTGTGGCGTCGAGCATAGAGCCTGGACAACGTTGTCAGCTGAATAGAGACTGGTCCCTGACCTGTCACCATCCTGCCCACCTGGAGACCCGACACCGATGCACACCGACCTCGTCGCCGCGCTGGACATCGGCGGCACCAAGATCGCCGGAGCTCTGGTGGACGGCAGCGGGCGGATTCTCCTGCGGGCGCAGCGGCCCACGCCCGCACGCGAGGACGGCGAAACGGTGATGCGCGCCGCCGAAGCGGTCCTCACCGAGCTGACGACCTCCCCGCTGTGGGAGCGCGCCGGGGCCGTCGGCATCGGCAGCGCGGGTCCGGTGGACGCCTCCGCCGGCACGGTCAGTCCGGTCAATGTCCCCGGCTGGCGCGGTTTTCCGCTGGTCGAGCGGGTGCGGGCGGCGACGGGCGGCCTGCCGGTCGCGCTGGTCGGCGACGGCGTCGCGATGACGGCGGCCGAGCACTGGCAGGGCGCGGCCCGCGGCTACGACAACGCTCTGTGCATGGTCGTGTCGACCGGGGTGGGCGGCGGGCTCGTTCTGGACGGGAAGCTGCACACCGGACCGACGGGCAATGCGGGCCACATCGGCCACATCAGCGTCGACCTGGACGGCGATCTGTGCCCGTGCGGAGCGCGCGGCTGTGTGGAACGCATCGCCAGCGGCCCCAACATCGCCCGCAGGGCCCTCGACAACGGCTGGCGGCCGGGGCCGGACGGCGATGCCACCGCCGCGGCCGTGGCATCGGCAGCCAGGGCCGGGGATCCGGTCGCCGTCGCCTCCTTCGAGCGGGCCGCCCAGGCCCTGGCCGCCGGCATCGCCGCCACCGCGACGCTCGTCGAGATCGAGATCGCGGTCATCGGAGGGGGAGTCGCGGGCGCGGGCGATGTGCTCTTCACGCCCCTGCGCCGTGCGCTGCGCGACTACGCCACGCTCTCGTTCGTACAACGCCTGACCGTCGCCCCGGCCCTGACCGGCACCGACGCGGGCCTGGTGGGTGCGGCGGCGGCCGCCACGCTCGGCGGAAGGTCGGGCGAGACGGCCGCGGCCGCCATGGGCTGACCGCCGAACGGGACCGCGCGCCGGGGCCGCGGTAGAGAGCCGCCGACCTGGACCGTCGACCGGGGCTGCCTTCCGGGACCGCTGTCCGGCTGAATGGCACGGTCGGCAGAACCGCGCAGTCGACTCAACCGCACGGTCGGCTCAACCGCACTGTCAGTGCCCGCCGTTAGGCTGGCCCGAACAATCCCCTACCCAGGGTGTTGCTGCTGCTGTGGTGCCCCGCCCGTGATGCAGGCGGGGCACTGCTACGTATGGGGACGGCCAACGGACCGTGAGCGCGACCGTTTCCGGGGGTTTGCCGGGCGCGCCGACTCATGCCAGCGTGGGCCGGCATGAGCGGTGATCAGGAGCGGGACGCGGCGCTGTCGCAGGCTGTACGGCTGCGCGAGCAGGGGCGGACCCGGCAGGCGCGCGAGGAGTTGATGGCGCTCGCGCAGCGCTATCCGCAGGACACCGAAATCGCCTATCAGGCCGGGTGGGCGCACGATGTGCTCGGCTTGGAGGCCGAGGCCGTCCCGTTCTACGAACGGGCCCTGAGCGGACCCGGCCTCTCGGCGGAGGACCGGCACGGCGTCTTCCTGGGCCTGGGAAGCACCTACCGGGTGCTCGGCCGCCACGAGCTGTCGCTGCGGACCCTGCGCGGCGGCCTCGCGGAGTTTCCGCGGGACCCGGCGCTGCGGGCCTTCCTGGCCATGGCGCTGTACAACGCGGGGCAGGGCCGCGGGGCCGTGCGGACCCTGCTCAAGATTCTGACAGCCACCAGCACCGACCCCCGGGTGCGGAGTTACCGCCGCGCGATCGACCACTACGCCGACGACCTCGACGCCATGGAGTAGGGCGCGCGAGCACCGGCCCGGTCGGGCGTCAGCCCGTCGCGCAGGTCTCCACCTGCCGCGACCGCTGCTCCACGATCACCAGGAACGCGTCCGACTCCAGGTCCATCACGACCTCGGCCGGACAGCCCTCGGCGCGCCGTGCGTGGGCGAATTCCTCCGCCGGCCAACTGCCCCGCGGTCCTCCGGCCGGGAACTGCTCCAACACCGTGCGGCTCATGCTGTGCCCCGTTTCCGTACGTGTTGCTTCCGTAGTTGCCGGACTCGTGCTCGTGTGCCCCAACGAGACTCCGTACGCATGCGTCACGGTTCCCCCGTCCCACCAGGGCGCCTTCTCATAGGGTTCGACGCCGCGCGGGGGCGGGATCGTTGCTTTCTGTCGGCAACAGCATCGGCACGGTTGTGTGTCCGAACGGTCGCGGGCACCATGCCGCGACCCCGGGTTTCCGTGGCAGGGTGTTGCGGGCAAGCCACTGGGGGCAACGGAGAAAAGGGGGGAACCGTGATCGTCTGGATCAACGGTGCGCCCCAGAAAGTCACTGGTCAGCGGCTTACCTGCTGGAACGTCCTACAGCTATCTAGCCTAAGTTAGCTTAATCTGGCTTTACTTAGCCCTGGTGGGTAAGATCTTTCTCCCATTCGTCTCCCATGGGGGCAAGGCGCGAGCCCCTTCCTGGCTAGTACTGCAACGGTGTCTACCGTGACTGTTGGCCAGGTCGCTCGTTGGTGTGGATATGGGTGGGGACCTTGCTGATGTGCGTGTATGGGCGACCCAACTGGACGCGGTGCACGAGCGGTTCGTGCACCGCTTCAACCGGTCCGAACCGCGGGAGTCGGGGCTTGCTTACATGCAGGGGACGGCGCGTCTCTGCACCGGCCGCACCCCGACTGCTGCTGCGGCCCGTTGGAGTTGCGACGGCCGTTCCCGGCAGAGCGAGCTTCCGGCAGTGAATCGGACTACTTCATGAGCGTGACAGTCTCCCTGACCACAGCCAGCGCCGCTGTCCGTTCTTCGTCGGTCATGCGAGCGGGTCCATAGGTGATCACGGGGTCGAGGACCTGGTAGCCGACGAACTCCAGCATTCCGCGGTGGATGTGGAACAGGAAGTCGTCCATCGAGCCGTACGAGCCACCGGGACGGAAGGACTCACTGGCCCCGCCGGTCGTGAACAGCAGCATCGCGCGTTTTCCGGCGAGTGCCGCGTCGCCGAGGATTCCGTAGTCCCCGCCGAAGACTCCGCCCATGACGAAGACCCGGTCCACCCATCCCTTGAGTGTGGCGGGCAGCGAGAACCACCACAGGGGGAACGACAGGACGAGCAGATCGGCGGCGATCAGCCGGTCAAGATGGGCCCTGACGGTCGCGTCGAGCGTCCCGTCCTTGACCGCGCGCATCTGCTCGGCCTGCGGCTTGAAGTAGCCGTCCACCGGTGCGAACTCCTCGCGGGCGAGGGTCGGGGCCCATGCGTCGGCGTAGAGGTCGAGGATGTCGACCCGGTACCCGGCATCGCGCAGAGCCTGAGCCGCAGTGGTCATCTGGGCCGTGCTGAAGGAGTGGGGCTCGGGGTGAGCGTGAACGATCAGGGCGGTGGGGGCAGCATCGGAGGTCGACATGAAGAAATCATATCGACATATCGCGATGTGTCAATCAGATGGTGGTGTCGATCGCTCTCGCCACCTGTGCAAGCCGCTCCTCGTCGCGCCGGTAGTGGGTCCACTTGCCCACCCGGGTGGGATGCACAAGGCCTGCCCGTTCGAGCGTGCTCATGTAGCTGGAGACGGTTGACTGGGCGAGTCCCGACTTCGCATGGATGTGTGTGACGCATACGCCCACCACCTGGCGGTCCGCGATCGGCTGGTACTCGCCGAAGTGCGTTTCGGGGTCCTTCAGCCACTGCATGATCTGCAGACGGGCGGGGTTGCCGAGAGCCTTGAACACCTCGATCAGATCGCCCGGACCCAATCCTGCCGCTTCAGTCATGCGTCACCTCTTGACCTCTTGCCCAGATACCCTGACGCATCACGATATCTCGATATCTGGTCCGGCCGGTCGCGGGAGCGATGACTCGGGTGCATCAGCTCAGCCGGCAATGAGCCGGCTGTCGGCTGGATCGCCGAGGCGCCTCTCAGGGGCGAGTAGATCAAGAAGCAGGCGTCGGCCGGGACTCTGCGGAAAACACGGGAGGTTGGCCCGTGGTCCAGATCACCTGTGCGGACAGGAGGCTGATGCGCCAGCCCTCGTGCGTGCGCCGCAGCTCCGTCTCGTAGCGGCCGCCCACGGTGAAGAGAGGGTCGGCTTCCTTGCCGCGCTGCTGAACCGTGGCGTCGTGGTGGACGTGCGTCATCAGCGCGTTCCAGGACGCTGTGGCCGTTCCCGAGGCGTCCTCGACATCCACCAGCACGTCGGAGGCGATGTGCTGCGTGCGGGCGTACCGCTCGACTGCTTCCTTGGTGTCATTCATGGCTTCGATACCCCCGGATGCGCCGATCGGGGTCACCGTGCGCACATCGTCGGTGAAGTAGCTGCGAGCCCAGCCGTCCTCGAACTTCCGCTCGTCCAGGGCGCGGAAGAAGCGGCTGATGAGCGTGCTGATCTCGGTCTGATCCGTCTGCGTGGTCATGGCTCAAGCTTCTTCCCTCAACCGCACTTAAGGTCAAGATCGAGGCAAGTGGAGTACCGGGCTCAGCTCTGGTGTGCCCCCGGAGTGTGTCCGAAAGCTCGGCGGAAGACATCGATGAATGCGCTGGCCGAGGCCCACCCGCATGCGCGTGCCACCGAGGTCACCGGGGTGTTCTCGGCGAGCAGGACCAGTGCGCGGTAGAGGCGCAGTTGGGTGCGCCACTGGGGGAAGGTCATGCCGAGATCGGACTGGAACAGGCGGGAGAGGGTGCGGTCGCTCGCGCCGATTTCCTTGCCGAGCATGGCCAGGCTCCTGCTGTCGGCCGGATCGGCCTGCAGGATCGCGCAGAGTTCCTTGAGCCGCGGGGCGGAGGGCGTGGGCAGGTGTACGGGCTCGTGGTGTGAGGCTTTCAACTGGTCGAGCATGACCGCCCGCAGACGTCTGCGTACGGGACTGTCATCGAGCGGGGCGCGGGTGTAGGCGAGGATGAGCTCACGCAGGAGGGGGCTGACGGTCAGCACGGTCGGCCCGTCCAGGCCCAGTGGGTTGTCGGTGGCGGGCAGGCCGACCAGGTGCAGATCGAGCCGGCCGTGGGCCTGGTGGGCGTGGACGGTGCGGGCCGGTACCCAGATGGCCCGGGTGGCCGGCGCGACCCAGGTGCCCGCACCGGTGGTGATGGCCAGCACTCCGCGGGCGGCGTAGACGATCTGATGGTCGTCGTGCCGGTGGGCGTCGATCGCGGCCCCGGGCGCCAGCCGCTGGGCGCGTGTCGGCGCGACGGGCTCATGGCGGATTTCCTTCATTGGTTGGCATTTTATCGGAAGCGCGACGCCGTGTTCGACGATGACCATAGCGGTGTGCCGAGAAAACGAACCATCCTCCTGCTGTCCGTCGGCCACGGCTGCGTAGACATCTACCAGGGTGCGATTGCTGCGCTCATCCCGTTCTTCGTGACGGAACGCGCCTACACCTACGCCGCGGCCTCGGGCATCATGCTCGCCGCCTCCCTGCTGTCCTCGGTGGCCCAGCCGCTGTTCGGCGCTCTCACCGATCGTTGGGCGATGCCCTGGCTGCTGCCGGTCAGCACGATCCTGGGCGGAGTGGGAGTCGCCCTGAGCGGTCTCAGCGGCTCGTACGCGCTGACGTTGGCGTTCGTGGCCGTATCCGGGCTCGGGGTCGCCGCGTACCATCCCGAATCGGCCCGCGTCGCGCGCATCGCCGGCAAAGGCAGCCACACGGCGATGGGCTGGTTCTCCCTCGGCGGCAACATCGGCTTCGCCCTCGCCCCGCTGATGGTGACTGCGGTGGTCGCGACCGGGGGGCTGCGGCTCACGCCGTTGATGGTGGCGCCCGCCCTGGCGGGCAGCGTGCTGTGCCTGCCGGTCCTGCGGGCGCTGGAACGGGACGAGCGGGCCCGTACCGGCATCGCCGCCCCGGTGGGCATCGACGACAAGACGTCGTTCGTGAAACTGTCGTTGGCCGTGGTCTGCCGGTCCATTGTGTTCATCGGGCTCAGCACATTCATCGGTTTCTACGCCGAGCAGCGCACCGGGGGCGGGGCGGCAGCAGGCTCCGCGGCCCTGTTCGTCCTCTACGCCGGGGGCGCGGCGGGCACCGTACTCGGCGGGAGCCTGGCCAACCGCTGGGACCGGGTCACCGTGGTACGTGGGTCGTACCTGGTCAGCGTGGTCGCCGTCGCCGGAGTCGTGTTCGTCCCGGGGCCCGCGCTCTTCGCCTTCGTGGCCCTGACCTCCGCCGGCCTCTACGTCCCCTTCTCGCTGCAGGTCACTCTCGGGCAGGACTACCTCCCGAACCGCGTAGGCACGGCGAGCGGCATCACTCTGGGCCTGACGGTGAGCGTCGGCGGACTCGCGACCCCGCTGATCGGTGGCATCGCCGACGCCACCTCGCTGCAGACAGCCCTGACACCACTGATCCTGATGCCTGTTCTGGCCTGCCTGCTGTTCCGGATGCTGCCCGAACCGGCCGTGCCCAAGGTTGAGGCGCTGCCGCAACAGGTCGCGGAGTGCGAGGAGACCCCATTTGCTGCTGCTGATGAGGCCACAGCTCGTGGCGCATTGGCCTGGCAAAAACACGCGTAGACAACCCGAGCTGCGGCATGATCGCAGGCATGTTGATCGAACACGAGGGCCGCTCGCCGACCGTGCACCCCACCGCGTACGTCGCGCCGACCGCGACACTGAGCGGGGACGTACGGGTAGGAGCCGGGTGCCGGGTGTTGTTCGGCGCCGTACTCACTGCCGAGGGCGGGCCGGTGGAGCTCGGTGAGGGCTGCATCGTGATGGAGAACGCCGTCCTGCGCGCCACACGCCGCGATCCCTTGACCTTGGGGCAGAAAGTCCTGGTCGGCCCCACCTCGTACCTGACCGGATGCGCGGTGGAGGACGAGGTGTTCCTGGCCACCGGCAGCCGGGTGTTCAACGGCGCGCACATCGGGACACGCTCGGAAGTGCGCATCAACGCCGTCGTACACCTGCGCACCGTGCTGCCCGCCGACTCCTTGGTGCCGATCGGCTGGGTAGCCGTGGGCAACCCGGCGCGCATCCTGCCGCCCCAGGAGCATGAAGCGATCTGGGCGGTGCAGAAGGAACTCGACTTCCCCGGCTACGTCTTCGGCCTCGATCGGCCCGCTGACGGCGAGAGTCTGATGCCGGGCATCTCGGAGCGTTTCGGCCGGGCTCTCGGCCGCCATCGAGACGATCGCCAGGTGTGAGTCCCGGCCCCCTGGCGCCCCGGGCCTGCACAGGGGCGTGCAGTCACGTCTCGGCGAAGCCTGAAGCCGAAGGATCCGCGCATGGGCGCGCGGATTACGTCCCCGGGGGGCTCGCTGCGGTAGCCGGCTGACAGTTGGCGAGGGGCCTGATACCAAGCGACGTATGCGAATACGTCTACGTGGATGCTGCCTCGCCCTGAGCGCCGCTCTGTCGCTGATCGGATGCGACGCCCCGGGCGACGACGCGTCCGGCAAGGACCAGGGTGGGTACGAGGGAAAGGAACTCGGCGGCGTGAGCGAGCCGCGTCCCGGGCCTGCGCACCCCAAGGCAGGCAAGGCGTCGGCAGATCCGCGTACCGGAGATTTTAATGGCGACGGATTCGACGATCTGGCCGCGGAGGCGAACGGGCGCGTCATCGTGGTGTACGGCGGCCCGCGCGGCCTCGATCCACGGGTGAGAACGTCCGCGCGAGTGTCTGCCGCCTTGGACGCCAAAGAGGTCAACAGCCCCTGGTACCCGGTGGACGTCATCACCTTCGACCGGGGTGATCTGGACCAGGACGGCTTCACCGACCTGGTGGCCACCCGCCGCGACGGGCAGCAGTACGCGATGTGGGGCGGCTCGCGGGGGCTGGTCGGGATACGACGCCTGGACACCGGTGCGCGCACGGTGCGGGATCTGGAGTCGGCAAGCTGGGCCACCGGCGCCGTCGGGGACTTCAACGGGGACAGCGCCACCGACGTCTTCCGCCTCGGCTCGGCGAACGGCTCCGAAGGCACCATCCACTTCGGCCCTTTCGGACGCGACGGCGAACCCGCCCGCGTCCAGGACCCCGACGCCAAGCAGCCGAAGGACTCGACTCCCTACCGGGCCGTCGCGGGGGACTTCGACGCAGACGGCTACGACGACCTGACCGTGTCGCTGCGCTGGACCGACCCGGACATGGAGGGCGACGGTATTACGTACCCCAGGGGTGACCAGTACTTACCGACCGAGGTTCCGTCTATCTCGTGACCGACGTGGCACACGCGGACGGCACCGGTCGCATCCAGGCCATCAACCTCCAATCGCCCGGTGTGCCGGGCACATCCCGCTCCGGGGACCTGTTCTCGGCCAGAGCCCCCCTGCTCGACGTGAACGGCGACGGCCGTCTCGACCTGGTGGCAACGACGAGCCACGGCAGCGCGCTCAAAGGCTTCTGGATACTGCCCGGCACAACCTCCGGGCTCGACACACGCGACGCGATATCTCTCCTACGAGGACCTGGGCCTGGGCAGCTGAGGAGCCGAGAGTTCCAACCACGCAACGTTCGCGTGCGCCTTGTTACGTCTCTTTCTTGATGGACGGATTCGCCGGTGCTTCGGCAATTCCCGTCCCAGCGGCGCCGCCAGGCCTTACCGAGCGTTCGAGCGAGTCGGTCAGCCACAGGTGGGACGCGCCGAGAGCGACCGGGGTGCCACTGGCCTCGGTCACCAGCCGCCAATAGCGGCGCATCCCCGGCACGCGGTCAGCAGCCACGTACGACAGTAACCGGCGCCTGAACCGGAAGGAATCGCTGCCGCCACGCACCATCGCATGCGCCGCAACAAACCGATCGAGTGCGGGGCCCTCCCGAGGCGGCTCACCTGCCCGCACCAGGGGCTCAGCCAGCGCGCACGCCTCACCGATCCCGTCCAGCAGCTCGCCCTCGTCGGTGATCAGCTCTGCGTTCGCCCGTGCCATCGCCAGCAGGCCACGCGTCAGCGCCCGGTCACCGGCCAGGGCGAACAGCTCGGCGAAGGCGACCACTTGTGGCGGAGTCGGGTCGGCGGGTGGCTCGGGCACGGCCATCGCCATGAACGTCGTGAGCATCACCTCGGACACCGGGGCCACCATCGCGCGCCTCCAGAAATCGATCAGCGCATCGCGGGCGACACCCCCGCTCCCCACTGCGGCCAACAACTCCAACCTGGCGGCCCGTTCGCCCGGCCCGACCTCCTCGACCGCGCGCAGGGACGCCCGCCGCCAGGCCAGATCCGCGATCTGTACATCAAGAGCCGCACGCTCCAGCGCGACCACCTCAACCACAGAGCACTCGCCGACAAGCACACGCCGAATGGAAGGCAGGCCCAGCCCAAGTCCGCGCAGCCGCCTGACCAGACCGAGCCGCTCCACGGCCGCCTGATCGAACCGACGGTGTCCGCCGGTGCTGCGTACCGAGTCGACGATGCCCTCGTCGCAGTAGAAACGAACGGTCCGCACCGGAACGCCGGTCAGCCGGGCCAAGTCGCCGATCCCGAGCGTCTCTTCGAGCAAAGGCACTTGAACCTCCACTGGACTGGAGCTTCTACGGTACCGGCGTACCCCCGGGAGAGGAGCTTTCGCAATGATGAAGACGCTGGACACCGCACGGCTCATGGAGGGTTTGGAGGAGCAGACCGCAGGGTTCGCGCGCGCGGTCGCCGGAAGTGACCCCGACATGCAGGTGCCCACCTGCCCGGGCTGGCCGCTGCGCACCCTCATCGGGCACGTGGGTCAGCAGCACCGATGGACGGCCGAACTCGTGCGTACCGGGGAGCAATTGACCACCCCCGACCCGCAGCAGGCCGACCCCGGCGCCCCGGGAGAGTGGGCCCGGTGGCTGCACGAGGGCGCGCAGGTGCTGATCCACGCCATCCGGCAGACCGGCGCGGACACCGAGATACGTACCTTCCTCGGGCCGCGGCCGGCGGCCTTCTGCCTGCGCAGGATGCTGAGCGACACCTGCGTCCACCACTACGACGCGGCGTTCGCGACGGACACCGCGTTCCGGATCGCCGACGATCTCGCCGCCGATGTGATCAGCGAAATCCTGGACCTCCTGTCCACACCGGCCTTGGAGACGGCCAAACCCGAGATCGCCGAGTTGCGCGGCCGGGGTGAGAAAATCGGGTTCAGGCCTACGCTCACGCAGGGGTGGGTGATCACCAGGACACCCGAGGGACTGCGGGGGGAGCGCGGTCCTGTCGAGGCCGACGTGGTCGTATCGGGTGCGGTGGCGGACCTCATGCTGGTGGTCTCCCGCCGCATACCGCCGAAGGAAGACCGGGTGTCGGTGCAGGGCGACCGCGCGTTGCTGGACCACTGGCTTGCCCGTACAGCGCTCTGACCTGCGCAGCCCCGAACTCCCTCGGCGGCGTTCGCTATAACTGGACCATGATCTATCACGTGGTGCCGCTCGACGAATGGGTGGCCGTTCCTGATCGTCCGTACGCACCCGCGTCCCTCTCGGACGACGGCTTCGTGCACTGCTCCCCGGACGAGGCAACGACCCTTGCGGTCGCCGGCGCCTTCTATCGGGGAGTGCCGGGGCCGCTCCTGGCCCTGGTCATCGACGAGCACCGGCTCGCTGCCCCGGTGAGGTGGGAGGCCGCGGACTCCGCTCCGCCTCCCGGAGTGGCGACCGGCACGCTGTTCCCCCATGTCTTCGGTCGCATCAACCGCGACGCGGTCGAAGACGTGAGGGAGATCCGGCGTGATGAAGGGGGCCGGGCCACGGCCCTGGCCGTCTGGCAGTGACCTGCCCGGACACCCGGGTGCGGTCAGCCCACGGGAGGCTGAGGGGTGCTTCCCGTCCGGGGCACGCGTGCCCCCAAACGGCCCAGCCAGGCGTGCGCGCCGTGCGCGCCCCAGGTGTCCTGACGGGCATGACCTCCCATATAGATCAGCCACCCGGAACGGCCACCACACGACGCGGCGCTCTCGGTATTGGCATGGCCCTCCTGGGCGGCGCCTTCTCCGTGGGGATGGCGCCTGGCGCCGCCACCCGCACCGACGACACCTGCCTGATCGGCTACGACGCCGCGTTCGAGGACGCACTCGCCGAGGCGGACGCACGGACACCGGTCGAGGAAGACCGCCTGGGGGCCGGGCTTCCCGGGGTGTTCGCGCGGCCACTGCGGCGCGGCTACCGGGTCACCGCGCGCTACGGGGTACGTGGCAACTGGCTCGCCGGACACCACACCGGCATCGACCTCGCGGTGCCCCGGGGAACACCGGTCTACGCCGTCAGCGCGGGCACCGTCGTCCTCGCCCAGCGTTCGGGGGACTACGGCAACGCGGTGACCATCCGCATGCCGGACGGGCACTACACGGTGTACGGACACCTCAACCGGATCCGCACCCGCGTCGGGGCCCGGGTGTCCGCGGGTGCGCGCATCGCGGACAGCGGCAGCACCGGGCGCGCCACCGGCCCTCACCTTCACCTTGAGATTCGGTCCTCACGGCCCTACGGCTCAGATGTGAATCCCGCCGCGTACCTGGCACGGCGGGGCGTCAGGCTGCTGTGACGTCGGACGGAGCGCCGTTTCCCTTTGAATCACCCTGTGCACGGACGGGCGTCCGTGTCTCGTGGTTCGCGCCCGGCCGCCTCGGGCGCACGACGGCAACGCTCTGCCACCCTCGCCGTCCGCGGGTGGCAGAGCGTTGCCTTTGCCCCGAGTCCGCTCGGCACCGTCGCAACAACGGCCTCACGCTCCGACCGTGGCGCATCTCACCGCTCACCCCGCAGCCTCTTCCCCCGCCTCGGCGGTCACTGGCGCGAGCAGGCTGAGCGGGTTGAGCCGGTCCAGCTTGGCCAGGTGGTCCCCGAAACCGCCGCGTGCGCGGACGCGTGCGGGACGAGGTGGTGACGGGGCAGTTGGAGGTGCGCAGGATGCGCGCGCCAGTTCGTTCCAATGCGGCGACCAGGCCGTGATCCTCGTCGAGCGGTAGCGGTGGGAAGCCGCCGGCCGTCGTGTATGCGCGGGCAGCGACGCCGAGGTTGGCGCCGTGCACGTGCGGGTGTCGCCACGGGCAGCCGGTCGGCGGGCGGGATGCCTCGTACAGGTGGTGGTAGTGGGCGGCCAGCCGGGGCTTGTGCGGGGGCCAGTGGTCGACGGACACGGTGCCGACCACCGCATCCCAGTCCTCTTGCGCCCGGGCCAGCTGGAAGGCCCAGTCGGGCGGCACTGTGCTGTCGGCATCAGTGGAGGCGATCCACACACCGTCGGGGCCGCCGCCGAGCGAGGCCAGTGCAGCACATACCGCCGTCGCCCTGGCCCTCCCGACGTTGCGGAAGCGGACGGGGACCACGAGGGCGCCCGCGTCCCGGGCGACCGCTGCGGTGGCGTCGGTGCAGCAGTCGGCGGCGACCACCGCAAGCACCTGCACCGCGTCCAGGGCGGGGTGCTGTGCCGCAGTGCGCACGGCGTCCAGAGCGGCCGGGAGCAGGGTCTGTTCGTTGCGGGCCGGCAGCACGACGGCGATCGCCCGGACCGTGTTCCGGTCGGTCATACGAGGCCTCGCGTGCGGCGGGTGAGGGCGCGGCCGTGCCGCCGGGGGCGGTGCGGGCGTACACCTGGAGGACGAAGTCGTCCTCGCGGTGGTCGGCGGTCAGTGTCAGTCCGGGTGTGGAGGAGACGGTCTCGGCGAGCGTGCTGCCCGTTCCCCGGTGCTCCGCGACCGGGTGGTTCCAGTGCACCGTCACCAGGGTGCCGCCCGCCTCCAGAGCGCCGACCGTACGGGTCAGGACGTCCTGGAGCGTGGGCGCGTCGAGTAGTAGAGCAGCTCGGACAGCACGATCAGGTCGAAGCTGCCCGGCGGCCAATCGCCGTGCAGGGTGAGACGGCGTACATCCACCCGCGGGAGATCCGCAGTGCGACTGCGCGCTGTGGCGACCGCGGACTCCACCCGGTCGCAGGCCAGTACCTGATCGCAACGTTCGGCGATCCGAACGGTCAACTCGCCTACGGAGCAAGCAGGTTCGAAGGCGCGTCGGTAGCGGGGGAGTGACAGGCTCGCCACGGTGAGGTCGTACTTCCGGCGCTCGTACCAGCGTTCCGCGAGGTGCCACGGGTCGGGTGCGTGGCGGTACATGTCATCGAAGTACGACGCCGGAGTGCTGGGTGTGTCCGGTGCGTTCGGTGCGTTCGAAGTGTGGGTCATCGGAACACCACCTCTCGATCGCGCAGGTGGTGTGCGATCTCCTCGGGCGGCAGGATCGCCGCGTCACCCGGCCCCGGGCCCAGTGGTTCGATCTGGCTGACGAAGCGTCCGACCGCGGCCCGTTTCCGGTCCTGCACGTCCGGGGGCAGTGCGATGCGGGCCGCTCGCTCCCAGGGCACCCGCACATCGCCGGGCGTCGCCCAGTGCCACATCCACACCGGGTAGAGCCAGCAGGGGACTTCTGCCGAGGCCGCCGCGCGGACGGCGGCGCGCCCCGCCGCCTCGTGGTCCCCGTGCACGTCGCCGGTCCACGGCGCGACGACCAGGTCCGCGCCATGGACGAGGGGTGCGAGCTGTGCGGCGACATCGTCCTCGTACGTGGTGACCCCGGTGTCGGGGACGTGCAGCCGTACGACGGTGGAGTCCTTCGCCCCGAGCTCGGCGAGTGCGGCGCGGGTCTCGGCCGCTCGGATCCGTACGAGTTCGCGGGTGGTGAGCACCCGGCTGTCGGGGTGTGACGCCTCGCCGTCGGTGATGGCCACCACGGTCACGTGTGTACCGGCGGCGGCGAGCAGGGCGATGGTGCCGCCGAAACCGAGCACCTCGTCGTCGGGGTGCGCCGCGACGACGACCACGCGAGTAAAGGGACGCACGGCGATCTCGGGCACGGCGGCCCAGCCCGGCCAGGCCCGCCATGCCGCTTCATCGGTGCCCGGCGCCTGGATAGGGTCGGCGAAGGGCCGCGTCGGGGTGTCGGTCATCGCTCGTCCTGCGGCCTGGCGAGGAGTGCGCCCAGTGCGGCGAGGTCGCGTTCCGCGTGGTGCTGGCGGATGTATACGGCCAGGTCCGCCGCGTTTCGGGCGTGCCGGGCGTCGTGGCACAGCGGCCCCGCGCCCGTCGCCCGGCCCACGTGGTCCAGGACCGCCGCGCACACCGACTCCACGAACGCACGCACCCGCATCGCCCGCAGCCTGGCCCCACCGTGTTCGTCGAGGGGGTCCGCGTCGATCTCCTCGGCCGCCCGCTCCAGCAGCACCCCGGCCGCGTACAACTGCACATCCACCGCGCCCAGATGCGCGTCCGTGTGCGGCTCGGCACGCCGGCCGGCCGCCTCGCGCAGCACCCGGGCCACCGCCACCGCGCCCCCGTACCAACAGGCGGCCACGCCGATCCCGCCGTGCTCGAACCCGGGCCGGCGCACGTACGCCTCCGGCCCGCCGACCACCTGCGCGGATACGTCGGTGAACCGCACGTCCGGGGTGTCGCTGCCCGCCATGCCGACGGCCTGCCAGGTGCCGTCGACCGGTCCACAGCCCTTGCCGTCCACCCGTACCGCGAAGAGCCGGCGCTCGTCCTCGGCCCGAGCGGTGACGAGCGCGTGTGTGCAGCTGTGCGCCCCCGAGCAGTACTGCTTGAGGCCGCTCAGCACCCAGCCCGACTCCTTCTGGATCGCGTCGAGCCCTTCGCCGGGCGGCTCCGCCGCCCACACGCCCCACCGCTCGCCGGGAGCGGGAGGCGGGGCGCCCAGCTCCGCGAGGATGGCAATGGCGTCGACGTGTCCCTCCACCAGCCGGGCCGTACACAGATCGGCCTCGGCGACTTCTTGCAGCGCCGCGAAACGGCGGGCTGTGCGCCCCGACCCGGGCAGGGGGAAGTCGTACTCCCCGGACTCGACGCGTCCGACCGCGGAGGCGAAACCCGCCGCCGCCTCGGCTGCGGGGGCGGCGAGCAGGTCACCGGGCCCCGCGGGATCACCAGGCATGGAACGAGCTCCTTCAGGACGGCCATGGGGGGTGGGGCACGTTGCCCCTCAACTCTGGAACGCCTTTCCGGGTTCCGCGCGGCCACTGCCTCGGCGCAGGGATCTCCCCAGTGCCCCGCCGGGCGGGGTCAAAACCCGCAGGCGCATGCGTGGGACGAGCGGAAACAGGGGAAACCGGGCGCAGGGACGTGCCGGGTCGGATCAACCGGCATCAGGGCATCGGGTGCCCACTTCGGTCCCGCTGAGGTCCCGGCGACGCGCCCCGGCGACGGCCCGGTGACGTCTCGGCCGCGAGCCGGTGGGTCAGGGCCTTGCCCCGACTCGACCGTGCCCCGGCCGGGGCCGACCGAGTTGTGCGCAGAGGCCGTTCCTGTACGGGAAGGCGGCCGGGTCGCTGTCAGCGACCCGGATGACGCGGGCGTGGATGGAGACGCGGGCCGTCAGGCCGCGAGCGCTTCCGGGCCCTGTCGGTCCTGACGGGCGGCCTGGACCTCCAGGAGCAGGTCGGCTGCAGCGAGTGCGTCCAGGACGTCGGAGGTGGCGGTGGTGACGCACAGGGTGTACGAGACGTCCTCCAGTGCCAGGCGTGTGATCTCGCTGGGGTATTCCTCATGGGCCAGCCGGGCCGTCGCGTAGCGGGACAGGAGTACGCGCAGGACCTTCGAGTCGGGCATGAGCATGGCGGTGGCGGCCTTTCCGATGAGATCTGCAGTTCTTACAGCACCGAGAGGAGGTGGCTCCCTCACCCAGCGTTTTGCCCCGTACCCCGTATTCATGCCCGTCGATGCACTGATCAACTTGAACTCTTTCTCCGCGCCCGCCGGGCCCGGAGGCCCGCCTGTGCCGTACCTCTCGATTCAGTGGCCCTCGGGCGGGCATCCGAGTTTTCCCGGCGCGTGCGGCGCGGGGGACGGACGGGGGAACGGCATGACAGGCGCGTGATGGACTGGGTACGCAGCAGCGGGGCGTGGGCAACGCGGGCGCGGCGGTCGCCGGGGCACGAGCGCAGTACCGTCCTGATGATCGGCAAGAGCACGCTGGCGGCGACGCTGGCGTGGTGGGTCGGGCACGACCTGATGCACGCGACCTCGGCGGCGTTCGCGCCGTTCTCCGCAGTGCTGATCATGAACGCGACGATCTACCGGTCGGTGTGGCAGGCCCTGCGCTACACGGCAGCTGTCGCGGCCGGGGTCGCGGTGCAAGGCGCGCTCAAGTTTCTGATCGGATCCGAGCTGTTCGCCTTCCCTCTCGTCGCCGTCATCGCCCTGGCCATAGGGCAATGGGCCGCACTGGGCGAGCAGCGCACCCAGGTCGCCACCGCCGCGTTCTTCGCCTTCTCCACCTACACCACCGCGTCCACCACCGGTGATCAGGCGGCCCAGCTCGGGCAGATCGTCCTGCTCGTCCTCATCGGCTGTGTCCTGGGCCTGATCGTGAACCTGGGCATCGCACCCCCGCTGCGCTATCGCAGCGCCGAGCAGGGCATACAGGTACTGGGCCACGAGGTGGCGACCCTGCTGGACGACATGGCGGAAGGCCTGCGCGAAGGAGACGTCCGTGCCGAACGGACCCAGGCGTGGATCCTGGCCGGCGAGCGCGCCCAGCGCTCGGTCGCCCAGGCGCGCACCGGCCTGAGCATGGCGGAGGACAGCCTGCCGCTCAATCCGCGGCGCCTGTTGCCCGCGCACCGCGGCTACCTCACCTTCGGCCGCTACCGGCAGGTCCTGGTCTCGATGGAGCGCTCCGTCTTCCAGCTGGCGTCCCTCAATCGCAGCCTGGACCAGTGGCAGGAGACGGAGAGCACCTACAGCTACACGCCCGTCCTCCAGGCTTACGCCGACTTCCTGGCCGCCCTGCGCGACATCGCCCAGGTGCTGTCCGCCCTGGACACCGACACCCTCACCGACCAGGCCGCGGAAGCGAGCACGCTCGCCGGCACCGCCCAGGAGAGGCTGCAGGACGTCCTGAAGGCGGCCCGGACCGCCGGGCTGCCCCTGGCCGACCCCTCCCGCCCGTACGGCGTCCTCGTGGTCGAGGCCACCCGGCTGATGGAGGAATTCCAGTACACCTGCGACGCCCTGCAGACCACCGCCACCGGCTAGTCGGTACGGCGACGCCGCTCGCCGCGACGGGGATGCGCGGGACGTCAGGCACTGCAGTACTGACAGGCGGTCAAATACCTTACGTCGCACTCGTATCGTCTGCCACGCCCTGGCTGGTGAGGTCGGTCGGTGAAGTGGACGTCACCCCGGACGGCAGGCGGATCGCGTGGTGCCGGGTGGCCCGGCAGGGTCTTCTTCCGGCCAATTCAACTGAACTGTGCCTAGGGATCGCGGAGTTGTCGCCGGGGCGGTATTGACTGAATGACGTCCTCCAATTTCCGTCACGCGCATCCGGTCTCAGCCTCCGCTCCGTCCGTGGTTGCAGCTCAAGCTATGGCCAGCGCCTTCGCCGCAGGCAGCCTCGACCTGCTGGAACAGTCGTGAAGAAAGCGCTTGGGAAGATCCAATGGCCTCTACGCCCGTGTGCGGGGCGTGTTCCCGTAACTGGCCTGATCGTGGGCAGGGGCATATTCGATGCCGGATCCCCTTTGGCGTGACCTCACCCCAGGGCATACTTCGATCAAGACATACACGTTCGGCGCCACTTGTGGGGGATGGCGCCAACCTGGGGGGTCTATGTGTGTAGTCACTGTGCTGCCTCGGTTGTAGTGCGTTCAACTTCAGGAGTGTGTGGAACGGAGTGGGGGCTGCTTCGTATGGACCGGACTGACCCGCCCTTCCTCGGCGCGGGAGCGGTCATGCTTCCTCGTGGCGCCACCCCTGGAAGCTCCACGAAGGTTTTGCTCTAGCGGTCCGACGTAGCCGGGCTGCCAGGAGTACGAATTCGGGCAATGGCGCGCGTGGTTGGGCCTCTCCCAGGACGTGCGATGCGGTCTGGGTTCGTACGGCCGGTCAGGCGATGCTGTCGCTCGCTGCAGTGGCCACGCTCTGTCGGAATTTGGGGTAGGGGTTGGCCCGACTCGCCTGAGTCCGTGACGTCGGCGCTCCGGTGTTGTGGCGCCGTCGGCATCGTCAGGTGGGTCCACCCTCGCAAGCCCTTGTGCCACGCCGTAGTCGGGCGTGGTGTGTCCAGAGCTCGGTGATCATGGTCGCTTCCGATGCCAGAGAGCGGAGTCTTCTGATGTTAGATGCAACGAACTCGCTGTCCGTACAACTGCTGGGTCCTCTGCGGGTGTGGTTTCGCGATGAGGAGTTGATCATCGGCCCGCCGAAACAGAGAGCCTTGCTCGCGATGCTTGCCACGCATCAAGGGGCCGTGGTGAGCCGTGAGCAGATCATCGATGGGCTGTGGGGTACGGAGGCACCCAGTACCGCCGTCAATGGCGTACACACCTACATTGCCGGACTGCGTCGGGTGCTTGATCCCGTGCGGGGCAGACGGGAGTCCGGTGAGGTGCTGGTCTCCAGGCTGGGGGGCTATGAACTGCAGCTGCCCGCAGACGCCGTCGACGCACTCCTCTTTGTGCGCCAGCGCGAAGAGGCGCGGCAGATGGCGGCCGCGGGGCGGTCGGACGAAGCGTTCGAGCGGCTGGGGATGGCGCTCGGGCTGTGGCAGGGCGATGCGTTAGCCGGGGTACCCGGGCCTTTCGCGGCGTTCGAGCGCAGCCGGCTGCGCGAGATGCGGTTCACGGATGTCGAGGAGTGGACCGGCGGGATGATCGCGACGGGGCGGAGCGAGGAGGCGATCGTCGTGCTGAACGAGGCGATCATCCAGGAGCCGCTGCGCGAGAAGCTGCGATACCTGCTGATGCTTGCGCTGTACTTGTGCGGCCGTCAAGCACACGCGCTCCACGTCTACAGTGACACCCGCGTCTATCTCGACGAGGAGCTGGGTATCACTCCCGGCGTCGAGCTGCGGGATCTGCACTCCCGCATCCTCATGGGCACGGTCGAGAGTGAGGGGTCCGGCCGGATCCGTCCTTCGAGACTGGCCCCGACGCGCGGTTCGGAAGCGGTACGAGGCTCGGAAGCGGGCGGCATGCCGTCGTCGTCCGACTGTATGCCGAGCCACCTTCCCTCCCGCGCCAGCACCTTCGTCGGCCGGAGCGCCGAGCTGGCCGCCGTTCGGGTGATGCTCACTCAGGACAACCCCGAGCGGGGCCGTGCCACCCCCATCCTGGCCATCGACGGCGCCCCCGGGGTGGGCAAGAGCGCGCTGGCTCTGGAGCTGGCCCATGAGTCACTGGACCGCTTTCCGGGCGGTCAGCTGTACGTCGACCTCGGGGGGACCGGGGACAGCCCGCTGAGCGCCTTCGACGCGCTGGCGCAGCTGTTGCAGAGCCTGGGGATCGAACGGGCCTCCCTGCCGGCGGATCTGTCCGGCCGGGTCCTGCTCTACCGCAGTCTGCTGCACGGCAGGCGGATGCTGGTGGTGCTGGACGATGCCGTGGACGCCGATCAGTTACGGCCATTGATACCTCAGGGGTCAGCCTGCCTCATCGTTACCAGCCGCCAGTCGCAGCGCGCTCTGGTCGTGCGGTACGGGGCCCATCGCATCCGGTTGAAGCCACTGGATCCGGAGACCGCGGCGGAACTCCTGCTGAGGCTGACCGGTGTTGAGTACGGCCGGGAGCGCCCGTGCGCCATCGACCGGCTGGTCGAACTGTGCGGGTACTTTCCGCTGGCCATCAGGATCACCGCCGGAACCCTGCTCGGCGATCTGTATGGGCCTCCCGAGCGGCTGGTGGCGCAGTACGAGGATCCCGCCGTGCGGTTGGACCTGCTGGCGGTCGACGGTGACGAAGAGCTGAGTGTCCGCGCCATGTTCACGGCCAGCTACCGCAAGCTGTCGGACGAGGCGGCCCGGATGCTGCGGCTGCTGTGCGCGGCGGGGCTGGAGGAGATCGGCCTGCTGCCTTCTCTGCGGCTCATGGGGACCTCCGTCACCGCGGTTACGGAATGTCTTGAGTCGCTGGTGAACCATGGCCTGCTGGAGCGTGTCGGCCCCGAGCGCTACGGGCTGAACGAGCTGGTGCGGATCTACGGCGCCGAGCGCGCCGAGGCGCAGTCCGAGGCGATACGGCTGCCCACGCCCCGTCAGCTGACGTCGGGTCAGGGCGTTGAGGGGCGTCGTATCGGCGGCCGCGTGAGGTAGCCGACCGGCCCAACCACTGGGCCGGCTGGCTGATTTCAGACCCTGACGCATCGAGTAGGGGATGTGGGGCCGGTGCGACCGTGATTTGATACGGGACAGTCTCGTATCAAAACTCAAGAAGGAGAGCACTGTGCCCGGTCCTGCGGTCTGGAGCAGCCCCAAACGATGGTGGGCGCTCGGCGTCCTCGTCATCTGCGTACTGGTGAACGGTCTCGACGCGACGATCCTCTATGTGGCAATGCCGCAACTCGTCGAGTCGCTGGGCGCCACGAACTCTGACCTCCAGTGGTTCCACAACGCCTACCTGCTCGTCTTCGCCAGCCTGATGCTCCCCTTCGGAGTATTCGCCGACCGGATCGGCCGCAAGCGTCTCCTGATGGTCGGTCTGGCGGTGTTCGGGCTCGCGTCCGCCTACGCGATGAGCGTGGACAGCCCCGGGGAACTGATCCTCGGGCGGGCGCTGATGGGCCTCGGCGCGGCGATCGTCACACCCGTGTCGCTGGCGATGCTGCCGGTGCTCTTCGCTCCGAAGGAGCGTGCGCGAGCCCTGGCGATCTGGTCCGCCGGTGTGGCGCTCGGACTGCCGATCGGCCCGCTCGCGGGCGGCTGGCTGCTGGAGCACTTCTGGTGGGGTTCGGTGTTCCTGATCAACATTCCGATCCTCCTCGTGGCCATCGTGGCCGGCCTGGTGCTGTTCCCCGAGCACAAGGGGCAGCGCGAGCACGCCTTCGACTGGCAGGGGGCCGTGCTGTCGGTACTCGGCCTGGCCTCGCTCACCTTCGCCCTGACCCGGGCGCCGGAGGAGGGCTGGCTGAGCACGGAGACCCTGGGCGGCTCCGCCGCGGGGCTCGCCCTGCTCGGTCTCTTCGTCCTGCGTGAGCGGACCACCGCGTACCCGCTGCTCGATGTACTGGCCTTCCGCGTAAGGCACTTCGGTGCCTCCGTGGTGGCCCTGCTCTTCGTCCACTTCGCCATGACGGGCTTCCTGTTCATGCTCAGCCCCTACCTTCAGGCGGTGCTCGGCAATTCGTCCTTCGGGACCGGCGTGCGCATGCTGCCCGTCGTGCTCGCCGTCATGGTCGGCGCGGGCGCTGCCGAGCGGCTTGCCCCACGGGTGGGGCCGCGCGGTCCGGTGACGGCAGGGCTGCTGCTCATGGCCGGCGGGCTGCTGCTCTTCACCACGACCACCGTCGATTCGGGAGACACCCAAGTGGCGCTCTGCCAGCTGATGCTGGGCATCGGCATCGGTCTCACCCTGGCTATCGCGATGCACACCGCCCTGTCCACCGTGCCCGACGAGAAGTCCGGCGAGGCATCAGGATCGACGAGCGCCTTCCGGCAGGTCGGCGGCGTCATCGGTGTCGCCGTACTGGGCAGTGTGCTGGGAACCGCGTACCGCGACGACATGAAATCGGCCACGCGGGGGCTTCCCGAGCAGGCGGCGGAAGCCGCAGGGGACACGGTCGGCGCGGCACTGCGCGTCGCTCAGCAGCTCGGACCGCAGGGGGAGGGACTTGCCGCGGCGGCCCGCCAGGCCTACGTGGACAGCATGGACCTGGCGCTCATCGGGGGAGCGGTCGTGCTGTTCGCTCTCGCCGCCGTGGTGTTCGCCTGGATGCCCTCCAAGGCCGTCGTCCACGCCACGGAAGCCCCTGCCGACGAACTCTCCACGTCGGGAGCGGGGCCCGTACGATGAGTACTTCGTGGCGCACCGGGACTGTGATGCCACGCATACGGAGGAGCTGACGGTAGAGATGCAGGACACCCGTGAAGGTCGACAGGCCGACGAACGACGTATCGGACGCCCGCGCAAGCGTCAGGCGGACACTGCGATTCTCCAGGCGACGGTCTCGCTGCTCGGAGAGTCGGGGTTCCAGAACCTGACGATGGAACAGGTGGCACGGCGCGCCGGCGTCGGCAGGGCCACCGTCTACCGGCGCTGGAAGACGAAGGAAGAGATGATCATCAACGCGCTCGACACGTTGATGGCCGACTTCGACGTCACGGCGACCGGCGACCTTCACGGCGACTTGTTCGCCATGACCTGCTGGCTCCGCAACGGGCTGCTGACGGCCCCCGAAGGGCGGCTGCTGCCGCACCTGGCGGCCCAGGCGGTCAGCGACCCCAACTTCCCGTCGAGCCACATGGAATCGTGGGTGTGCCCCTGGCGTGACGCGGTGGAGGCCGTGCTGGTCCAGGGCCGCGACGAGGGCCGCGTACGACCCGATGTGAACATCATCGGGATCGTGGACATGCTGGGCGGGGTAGTGATCCTCCGCCTCTTCCTCGGGCAGGGGCGACCCCTCGTCGACGAGCAGATCCGCGACATGATCGACGGCGTACTGAACGGCGCGCTCGTCCGCAGCGAGCCCACCGTCTAGGCGCACAGCGAGACACACCCAACCGCCTCCAGACCACTTGGCATCCGGGCCCGGCCCGGCCCCACCGCAGACGTGCGGATGGGGCCGGACCGGGCCCGGATGCGGTAGGCCACTCAAGGAGTCCCGATGACTGCCCACGCACACCCTTCGCTGTCCGAACCCCGGCCGCTCGGCGAGATCCGTACTTGGCCGGGTTCCTTCACCGACCGCCTCACCTCGCCCTTACCCGGCGTCTCCGACTTCGTCCGCCTCGCGCTGCGGGGTGAACGCCTGCACCCGTCGCCCGCAGGGCGGGCCCAGATCGCCGACCTGCCCTTCGAGCCCGGCCCGCTGCCCGAAGCAGGCCCCGGGGAACTGGCCCTGACCTGGGTCGGCCACGCCAGCTACCTGCTGCGCATCGGCGGTCTCAACGTCCTGACGGACCCGGTCTGGTCGCGGCGGATCGTAGGAACCCCCCAGCGGGTGACCCCGGTCGGTGTCGCCTGGGACGACCTCCCGCGGATCGACGCCGTGGTCATCAGCCACAACCACTACGACCACCTGGACGCCCCCACTCTGGAACGACTGCCGCGCGAAACACCGGTGTTCGTGCCGGCGGGGCTGGCCGCCTGGGTACGTCGCAGGGGCTTCACCCAGGTCACCGAACTCGACTGGTGGGAGGCGGTGGAGCTGCAGGGCGAAGCCGGCCCGGTCCGCTTCGACTTCGTGCCCTCCCACCACTGGAGCCGCCGCGGCCTGAACGACACCTGCCGCAGCCTGTGGGGCGGTTGGGTACTGACCGTGCCCGGCGGGCAGCGGCTGTACTTCGCCGGTGACACCGGCTACGGCCACTGGTTCGAGGAGATCGGCAGTCGATACCCGGGAATCGACATCGCGCTCCTGCCAATCGGTGCGTACGAGCCGCGCTGGATGCTCTCGCCCGTCCATACGTCTCCCGAGGAGGCGGTCCAGGCCTGCGTGGATCTCGGCGCGCGGATCATGTCGTCCATGCACTGGGCGACGTTCCTGCTCTCCGCCGAGCCGCCGCTCGAGCCCCTGCACCGGGTGCGAGCTGCGTGGAAGGCGGCCGAGCTGCCCGCCGACGATCTGTGGGATCTTCCCGTGGGCGGGTCCCGCGTCTTGGGCCGCAACTGATCCTTCAGCGGTGTCTGTAGAGCCGCCCAGGCCCAATCCAGATCGGATGCAGACGCTCTCCAGTACGTCCAATGCAGACTGGCGACGCGCAATACGGCGGGTGCTGAAACAGCCTCACCCGCCTGCCTCTGCATAGGACTAGGGGAAGGTCTACGCATGTCGTCCAGTATCTTCGGCATTTCCGCCGAATATGACGTCATCGTCATCGGGGGAGGCCCGGCCGGAGCCACGACGGCCGGCCTCCTTGCCAAGCGAGGACACCGCGTACTCGTGCTCGACCGGGAGCGGTTCCCGCGCTATCACGTCGGTGAGTCCCTCATTCCCGCGTTTATGCGTCCTATGGAGGAAATGGGACTCACTGAGCGCATGGACGAGCGCGGTTTCGAGCGCAAGTACGGCGGAAGTCTCGTCTGGGGAAACAACCAGGTGCCGTGGAAGTTCGGCTTCCTCAAGGGAAAGTACCCCTACGCGTACCACACCCGCCGTGCCGACCTGGACGCGATGATCCTCGACCGTGCACGCGAGCTGGGCGCGCACATCATCGAGGACGCCACGGTCAAGGAGCCCATCGAGGAGAACGGCCGCGTCGTCGGCATCCGCTACGCCCTGCGCGGCATGGACGGGGTCCGCGAGGTGCGGGCCGGGCTCGTGATCGACGCCTCCGGCCAGGCCCGTGTCCTCAGCCGCCGCTTCACCGAGGTCAAGTGGCACGAGGAGCTCCGCAACGTCGCGGTGTGGACGTACTACGACAACTGCGAACGCCTCGAGGGCGACGAGTATACGAACATCCTCATCGAGGGCCTGGACGAGGGCTGGTTCTGGGCCATCCCGATCGACAAGGGCACCGTCAGCGTCGGGTACGTCACCCGCTCCGCGACTGCGGGAGAGGCCGGGCACTCCCTGGAGGAGCTCTTCCACTCCGAGGTCGGCCGGACCACCAGGCTCAAGAAGATGCTGAGCGGCGGGCGTCAGTCCGCAGGCTTCCGTACGGCCCGCGACTGGTCGTACCACTCGGACCGGTTCTACGGCGACGGCTGGGTGCTGGTCGGCGACTCGGCCGCCTTCGTCGACCCGCTGTTCTCCACCGGGGTGGCCCTGGCCACGCTGGCCGGCAGCACGCTGGCGCAGATCGTCGACCAGATCATCAAGCACCCGGAGATCGAGACCAAGGCACTCGACCGGTACGCCACGGCCTACTCCACCTTCTTCGACGAGATCCGTGAATTCGTCGAGCGGTTCTACGACCGCACGAAGTACAAGGAGTTCTACCACAGCCTCGCCCAGGAAATGATCGACCCCGAGCACGAGCAGAAGCCCGCCGATGACTTCGTCACGCTGATTTCCGGCCTCAGCGGAAATCACCCCATGTTCCACATCAATCTCGACGATCTCATAGCGGATGTGTCGCAGCCGGTGATCGCGCAGTCCTGAATTTCTCCTGTGACAGCCGCCGCAGCGGGCGGCTGTCACAGGTGTGTCCGAAAATTCGCGCAGTCGATTGATGAAGGCCACGGGGCAATGACCAGCCATCAGTTGCAGATTCTGTTTTTCGATATCGCGCTTATTCTCATCATGGCGCGCGGACTTGGATACCTGGCGACGCGGATCCAGCAGCCACCGGTCGTCGGTGAGATCCTCGCGGGAGTCCTCCTCGGCCCCACGCTGCTCGACGGGGCGATGAGCGAGCTGCTCTTCCCCGAGGAAGTGCGCCCGATGCTGATCGGGATCGCCAACCTGGGTGTTGCCCTGTTCATGTTCGCCATCGGTCTGGAGATCGAGGCCGGCACGCTCAAGGGCAACGGGCGGGTCACCGTCGCATCGGCGATCGGCTCGACGATCGTGCCGTTCGTCCTGGGTATCGGCCTGGCCTTCATCCTGCTCTCCCGCCACGAGACCCCGAACAAGGGGGCGTTCGTGGTCTTCATCGGCCTGGCCGTATCGGTCACGGCCTTCCCCGTACTCGCCCGCATCCTCACGGATCGCGGACTGAGCCGCACCGCCATCGGCGCGATCGCCCTGACCACGGCGGCCTTCGTCGACGTCGCGGCCTGGGCGGCACTCGCCGGGGTCAACGCATCGGTGGGCGCCGGGGGAAGCAACTGGCTGGTCGCCCTGATCCTGCCCTACCTCGCCGTCATGCTGTTCGTCGTGCGGCCGCTCCTGAGCCACTTCCTCACACCCGAGGGCAAGCCCGCGCCGGCCACCGCGCTCAAGTACGCCGTGGTTGTGGTCGGCGCCCTGCTGTCGGCCGCGGCCACCGAGGCCATGGGCATGCACCACATCTTCGGAGCCTTCCTCTTCGGACTTGTCGTACCGAGGAAGGGCGCCGACGCGCTGAGGGCCGACATCCACGACCGCACCGGGCACCTGACCTCACTGTTGCTGCCCGTCTACTTCGTGGTCGCCGGATTCCAGGTCAACCTGAGCGGGATCGGCCTGTCCGGACTGCTTGAGCTGGGACTGATCCTGCTCGTGGCCGTACTGGGCAAGTTCGGTGGCACCTACCTCGGCGCCAGGTCGCAGAAGCTGCCGCGACGGGACGCGGCGACGCTCGCAGCACTGATGAACACCCGTGGTCTGACCGAGCTGGTCATCCTCGGGGTGGGACTCAAGCTGGGGCTGCTGGACGGCCCGCTGTACTCGTTGATGGTGGTCATGGCCGTGGTCACCACCGTGATGACGGGCCCCCTGCTGACGCGCATCCGGCCCAAGGCGGTCGAGGCGGAGGCCGAAGCCGGTGCGGTGGCCGGGGCCGCGACCACTCCCGAACCGGCGCCGGCCAGGGAGCGCACCGACGTGCCGTTGTAGGGCCACCGGGCCGCCGGTCCACCTGGCCCATTGGTCCACCTGGCCATTGGTCCAGAGGCCCGCCGGTCCACCGGGAATGTCAGCGGGACACCATGGGGGGACAGATCATGCGCTTGGTCGAACGCGACCGGGAGCTGTCGGTACTGGCGGACATGCTCCGCCAGAGCACCAACAGCGGCGGCCACGTCACACTCATCGCCGGCGGCATCGGATGCGGCAAAACGTCGTTCCTGGCCGAGGTCGCGGCCCGCGCCACCGCGCAGGGCTTCGAGGTCCACGGCGCGGCGGGCTCCCTGGCCGAGCGGCAGTTGCCCGGCGCCGTACTCGGCCAACTGCTGCGCAACGTGGACCTTCCGCTCCATGACCGCGAGGCCCTGGCGGACCTGTCGGCGCAGTCAATCGGGCAGAGCACAGCGGGCTCAGTGGCGGAACTCGGTCCGTCCGCTCTCGAACCGGAAACCTCCCGGAGTCTCCAGCGGTTGTGCGACGCCGTCGAGCGCAGCGCACAGGCCGCTCCGCTGCTGCTGTGCGTGGACGACGTGCAGTTCATGGACGCGCTGTCGGTCCACTGGATGCTGCTCATGCTCCGCAGACTGCCCACCACCCGGATCACCCTCGCGATGACCGAGTGCACGCTCTCGCGGCCCGCCGACCCGAGGCTGCACGCCGAACTGCTGCGCCAGCCCGGATACCGGCCCATCACGCTCGACCGGCTCTCCCCGGCCGGGGTCGCCACCATCCTTTCCCAGCACGGCCTCGCCGCCGTCGCGCAGGTTCTGGCGCCCGGCTGCCACGCCGTCAGCGGCGGCAACCCGCTCCTTGTCAGGGCGCTCGCGGAGGACACCCGCCACCTCGGGGCCGACGGCGCAGGCCCGCACCCGGCGGTCGGTGACGCCTACCTCGACGCCGCGACAGGCTGCCTGCACCGCGGCTGGCCGGCCCTGCTGCGCATCGCCCAGGCGCTGGCCGTCCTGCACGACGACAGCGCGCCACCGGAGCTGGTCGCGCAGCTCGCGGATGTGGAGGGCGCCGTACTGGCCCGCGGGATGAAGGCGCTGGACACCGCGGGCCTGCTCGCCGAAGGCCGCCCACGCCACCCGGCCCTGCGCAGCGCCGCGCTCGGAGGCCTCACCGGTCAGGAAGGCTCCGCACTGCACCGGCGCGCCGCAGCCCTCCTGTACGACGAGGGCGCGCCGGCGGTGGAAGTGGCACGCCACCTGCTCGCGGCCGCCGAGCCCTCCGGATTCCCCTGGGCCGTGGCCCAGTTGCAGGAAGCCGCCGAACGGCATCTGGTGGCCAGCAGGCCGGCCGAGGCGCAGGGCTGCCTCGAGGCGGCCCTGCGCGTGTGCGCCGAGGAACCGCAGCGCCTGCGCATCAAGGCGCTGCTCGCCGGCACGGCCTGGGTCCTTGACCCGTCGGTCGGCGCCCGCCACCTCGTGGAGCTGGCCGTGGCGGTGCGCGAGGGGCGGCTGCCCGCCCACTACTCCCTGATGCTGGCGAAGTATCTGCTGTGGCACGGCAAGTACGACGAAGCCGCCGATGCCATCGACCGGATCACCCGCACCGGCGACGAACCCGATCCGATCGCCGCAGCCGAGGCACGCGCCACCCGCGAGCTCCTCTCCGCCACCTACCCGGCGCTCGTCCCCAGCAACAGCGCCCGCCCGGCATCGGCGCGACAGCAGGCGCCACTCCCCAGCGATCCGCGCAGCAGGGGGGCGGCCGCGCTCTCCGACGTGCTGCGGCACGGGCCAGGACCCGAGGCCGTCGCCGCCGCGCAGGCCTCCATGCGCGCCATGCGGCTGGGCAGGAACACCCACGAGTGGCTCACCTGCGCGGTGTCGGCCCTCCTGTTCGCGGACCGCATCAAGGAGGCCGCCGACTGGTGCGACCACTGGCTGGCGCAGTCGCGCAGCCGACGCGTCCCCCTGTGGATCGCCGAGTTCTCCTCGCTGCGCGCGGGGATCGCCCTGCGCCAGGGCAGGCCGGTGCTCGCGCGCGAGCTCGCCGAGGCCGCCCTGGCGCAGGTGCAGGCCGAGAGCTGGGGGGTGTGCATCGGTGGCCCCCTGGCCAACCTTATCCAGGCCAACACCGACATCGGTGATCATGCAGCTGCGGCGGAATACCTGGAAGTCGCCCTCCCCGCAGGCATGTTCCACAGTCGGTTCGGCCTGTACTACCTGCACGCGCGCGCCAGCCACTACCTGGCGACCGGCCAGCCCCAGGCGGCCCTCGACGACTTCCTCAACTGCGGTGCGGTGATGGGGCGGTGGGGGCTGGATCAGCCGACGCTCATCGCGTGGCGATCCGGCGCCGCTCGCGCGCAGCTCGCTCTGGGCGACACCGCGGGTGCGCTGGCGCTGGCCCGCGAGCAGATCGCGCTGGCCGGCGAGGGGCTCTCGCGCACCCGGGGCATCTCGCTGCGGACCCTGGCCGCGGCGAGCCGGCCTGCGCAGCGCGGCAGCCTGCTGACGGCTGCCGTGGGGATCCTGGAGGAGTGCGGCGACCAGCTGCAACTGGCTCATGCCCTGGCCGACTTGAGCACCACGCACATACGGGCCGGCCGATTCGACCGGGCCGAGGCGCTCCTGGGCCGGGCCGCCGGGCTGGCCCAGGAATGCGGCACAACAGGTTTCGGGGAGGAACTGCGCGCGGCCCGGCCCGTACCGATCGGATCTGCACGCGCGGACCGCCAGACGGTGGAGCGGGCCTTCCATCTGCTGAGCCCGGCGGAGCAGCGCGTCGTCGACCTGGCGGCCCGAGGCCATACCAACCGGGAGATATCCGATCGCCTGGGAATCACCGTCAGCACGGTGGAGCAGCACCTCACCCGGATATTCCGGAAATTGGGTGTGCGTACGCGCGGCGACCTTCCGCAGCGCGCGGTCATTGAGGCGGCCGCGGGCTGACGCATTGTCCCGGCAGGTTCACCCACGGATTCGACGACCTTGAGCGATTGATGGATTGAGAGGAAGAGGAAGACCATGGCTCGTAAAGACCAGTACGATGTCGCGATTCTCGGCAGCGGTATGGCAGGTGGGATGCTCGGAGCGGTCCTGGCCCGAAACGGCGTCAAGGTGCTGTTGCTGGACGCCGGAACGCATCCGCGGTTCGCTGTGGGCGAGTCGACGATTCCCTACACCTCGGGCATGACGCGGCTGGTCGCCGACCGCTACCAAGTGCCGGAGCTCCGGGCCCTGTCGAGCTTCAAGGGAATTCGCGACAAGGTGTCGCGGAACTGCGGGCAGAAGCAGAACTTCGGATTCGTCTACCACCGCGAGGGCCGGGCCCAGAACGCCCAGGAGATCAACCAGTTGGTGGTGCCGTCCATCCTGCGTACGGAAACCCATCTGTTCCGCCAGGACATCGACGCGTACCTCTTCCATGTCGCCGTGAAATACGGCGCCGTCCCGCGCCTGAACACCAGGATCGTCGACATAGAGGTGGACCCCGAAACGGGCGCCGTCCTGCGTACCGACAGCGGTGAGGAATTCCGCGCCAGCTATGTGGTCGACGGAAGTGGTTTCCGCTCACCGCTGGCCGACAAGTTCGACCTGCGCGAGACACCCACCCGCGCCCGGACCAACTCGCGCTGCCTGTTCACGCACATGACCGGAGTGGAGGCCTTCGACAAGTCGCCTGCCGCCCGGAACCACGACCAGCCCAACCCCTGGCACAACGGCACGCTTCACCATGTGTTCGACGGCGGCTGGCTGTGGGTCATCCCCTTCGACAACCACTCCGAGTCCCTCAACCCGCTGTGCAGCGTGGGTCTCACGCTGGACCCCCGGGTCTTCCCCAAGGGCGAGGAGACTCCCCAGCAGGAGTTCGACGAGTTCCTGCGGCGGTTCCCGGAGATCGCCCACCAGTTCCGCAACGCCAAGCCGGTACGCCCCTGGGTGTCCACCGGCCGGCTCCAGTACTCGACGAAGCAGGTCGTCGGCGAGCGCTACTGCCTCACCTCCCACGCGTCGGGCTTCATCGACGCCCTGTACTCCCGCGGCCTGACCAACACCCTCGAACTCGTCAACGCCCTGGGCTGGCGCATCATCGAGGCCTCCAAGGACGGGGACTGGTCCCTGGAGCGTTTCGGCTACCTGGAAGAGCTCCAGCAGGGCCTGTTCGACTTCCACGACGACATCGTCTACAGCTCGTTCGTGGGCTTCCGCGACTACGAGCTGTGGAATGCGGTGAACCGGACCTGGATGCTGGGCACCATGCTCGGCAACGTCATGCTGGAAGATGCGTACTACCGGTTCGAGCGCACCGGAAACGACGCCGTATTCCGTGAGCTGGAGACGCACGGGCACCCGGGATCCCCGCTCCCCGTCAGCTCCGGTTTCAACGAAATGGGCAAGATGACCCGCGAGTTGTGCCGTGCCGTCGAGGCAGGCGGCGAACAACCCGGCGACGCGGCACGAAAGATCCTCACGCACATCCGTGACGCGGACTTCATCGCCCCGTCCTTCAAATTTGGTGAGCGCGACACCCGGTGCTTCGCCATGTCGCCGGGCAAGATGGCGATGAATGCCCGCTGGTGCCGCAATGACGCCCCGCCGGAAATCGGAAAGCGCATGATCAACGCGAGTAAGGGTCTTGTGCGTCAGCGGTTGCGGGCCGGAAGGTAAACACCCCGGAAGCGCCTGGGCACCCCCGGGCAGCCCCACCCCTATCTCTCCTTGAGGGGGACCCGGGGAAACTCGCCGCCCGATGAGGCAGGGGGTTTCCCCGGGGACGACCGGCTCATAGTCTCAAGTGCAGGTGAACCGCGGATATCCGGCTGTGAAAAGCGGCTGTAGAGGTCCGGGGAGTTACCTGCAGACCCCGAGTGCACGACCGGGACCGGTCAACTCCTCCAGGATGAGAAGGCAGCGAATGAACGCGCATGCACTGCTTGACCCCGCGGACTCGATCGCCGTCGTCGGCATGGCCGGCCGGTTTCCCGGGGCCCCGGACATCGACAGCCTGTGGACGCTCATGATGGACCGCCAAGAGGCGATCCAGAGCGTGCCACCCGCCCGCTGGGACAGCTCGGCCCAGCTTGACCCGCAGCTGCGTATCCCCGCCTTCGGCGGGTTCCTGGACGACATCGACCTCTTCGACGCCGGATTCTTCGGAGTGTCCCCCCGCGAGGCCGCCGCCATGGACCCCCAGCAGCGCCTGCTCCTTGAAGTGGGGTGGCGGGCCATGGAGGACGCGGGCCAGCGCGTCGCCGACCTCGCGGGCAGCCGCACCGGTGTGTACGTGGCCACCGTCTGGCACGACTACGAGCTGCTGCGCAAGGCGCGCGGCGCCCGGCACACCTCCCACACCCTGGTCGGAGCCGGCCGCGACATCCTCGCCAACCGGCTCTCGTACTTCATGAAGCTGCGCGGCCCGAGCCTGGCCGTGGACACCGGTTGCTCCTCCGGGCTCGTCGGGCTCGACCTGGCCGCCCGCGCGCTGCGCCACGGCGACATCGAGGCCGCGATCGTCGGCAGCACCAACCTGATGATGGACCCGCACGTCAGCGTCGGCCTGACCCACTTCGGCGGGCTGTCGCCCGACGGCCGGTGCGCGTCCTTCGCCAAGTCCGCCAACGGCTTCGTCCGCGGTGAGGGCGTCGTCGCGGTGTATCTGAAGACGCTGAGCCGGGCCCATGCGGACGGCGACCGCGTCCATGGGGTGCTGGTCAACACCCTGACCAACAACGACGGCGGTGGCTACAGCATCGTCAGCCCGAGCCAGGAAGGCCAGGAGGACCTGCTGCGCCGCAGCTACCGCAGGACGACGGTACCGGCCGCGGCCCTGTCGTACGTCGAGGCGCACGGCACCGGCACCAAGCGCGGCGACCCGACCGAAGCCGGCGCGCTCGGCGCAGTCCTGGGCCGCGCACGGCCCGCCGGCGATCCGCTCCCGATCGGCTCCCTCAAGACCAACATCGGTCACCTGGAGGGCAGTTCGGGCCTGGCAGGGCTAGTCAAGGTACTGCTCTCGCTGCGCCACCGCGTCGTGCCCCCGACCCTGCACGCCGAGGAGCTCAATCCCGACATCCCCTTCGACGAGTTGAACCTCAGCGTGGTGCGCGAGCCCCTGCAGCTCCCCGCCGAGGGGCCCGTCTACCTCGGGGTGAACTCCTTCGGCTGGGGCGGCACCAACGCCCACATCGTCGTGGCCAGCCCGCCTCCGGTGGCGGCCGAAGCCACCCGTCACCAGTACCGGCCGACGGCCGACATCGGCCTGCCTGCGGTTGTCGCCCTCTCCGCTCAGCGCGCACCCCTGCTGGCCCGCCGGGCCGCGCAACTGTCCAACGAGCTCGCCGTCAGGCAGACCGACACCCACGACGTGGCCGGGGCGCTCGCCTGGCGCCGCGACCACTTCGCCCACCGGGCTGCCTTCGTGGCCGGTGACGTACACGAGCTGCGCACCACACTCGATGCGTTCAGCGGATCGCAGGCCGAGGGCGCCGAGGCTGCCGGTGTGGTCACCGGACGGGCGACAACGCGCGGCAGGACCGCCTTCATCTTCCCCGGCCAGGGCTCGCAGTGGCGGGACATGGGCCGGGAGCTCTACCGCGACAGCCCGCTGTTCGCCTCCGTCGTCGACCGCTGCGCCAAGGCACTCTCGCCGCACATCGACTGGGACCTGATCGACATCTTCGGCAACGACGCGGCCGATGCCGACGACGCCACCGATGCTGACCACGCCACCGCGACGAGTGGCATCGCCGAGACCTGGACGCGGCGCACCGATGTGCTCCAGCCCGCACTGTGGGCCATGTCCCTGGGTCTGGCGGAGTTGTGGACGTCGTCCGGTGTGACCCCCGACGTCGTACTCGGCACCAGCCAGGGCGAGATCACCGCGGCCACCTTCGCCGGTGTCCTCTCGTACGACGACGCGGCGCTGATCCTGGCCCGCCGCGGCACCCTCATTGCCGACCGGGTCTCCGGGCGCGGGCTCATGCTCGCGGTCGATCTCGACCGCGAGGCCGCCATGGAGGCGATGGAGGGCTTCGAAGGCCTGGTGTCCTTCGCCGCCCACAACGGGCCCAACTCCTCGGTGCTCTCCGGGGACAAGGAGTACATCCTGGCCCTGAAGGAGCTGCTGGAGGCCGACGGCACCTACTGCGGCCTGGTCAACATCGACTACGCCTCGCACAGCGCCGGGATGGAAGAGCTCAGGGACGACCTCATGTCCGCGCTGGCCCCCATCCAGCCGATGGCCGGGACGACCCCGGTCATGTCGACGGTGCATGCCCGACTGGTGGTGGGTACCGAACTCGACGCGGACTACTGGGTCCAGAACCTGTGCAGGCCCATCGAGTTCGTCACCTCCATGACGGAACTGTTCGACAGCGGAGTCACCCACGTGGTGGAGATCAGCCCGCACCCGGTGATCTCCCCGTCCCTGGAGCAGCTCGCGGCCACACGCCCGGAAACACCCGCCGTACTGACCACCCTGCGCCGGGAGCAGGGCGGCGTCCGCGACTTCGCCCAGGCCCTGGCCCGCAGCTACACGACCGGCCTGGAGCCCTTCGGCGCACTGCCCCACGACAGCCACTTCCCCGTGCCCGGATATCCCCTGGAGCGGGAGAGTTTCTGGCCCGCCGACGGCCCCCGCCGCACCACCGGGGCCTCGCAGGGATTCGAAGCCCCCCTCGCTCCGGCGCCCGGCCGGTCCGGCGTCTGGCAGGGCGCGCTGGAGCTGTCCCTGGACGACCAGCCCTGGCTCGGCGACCACAAGCTGTACGACACCCCTGTGCTGCCGGCGGCCGGAATGCTGGTCCTCGTACTCAATACCGCACTGGCCCGCACTGGCGCGCTGCCGCGCCGACTGTCCGGCATCGCCTTCCGTAAGGAGGTGACACTCGGCCAGGACCCCGTGCGGTTCACCACCGAGTGGCAGGACGCCCCGGGCGGCGGGGGCGACACGCGACTGCTGTCCCTGTCCCCGGGGGCCGCCGCATGGGACGTCATCGCCACGGCGCACGCGGACCAAGGCCAAGCCGCCCTGCCCGCACCCGAGTTCCCCGGCTGGGCCACCGCACTGGAATCCGCCGACATCGAGGCCTTCTACAGCCAGGGCGCCGAACGCGGCCAGGTCTACGGGCCGGCCTTCCAGGGCGTACAGAGCCTGTACAGCCACCCCTCCCTGGACGAAGCCCTGGGCGAGGTGCGGCTCGGCGGGAAACTCCGGGCGGCTGCCCGCCCGGATGTCCTGCACCCGGCCCTCTGGGACGCCGCGCTGCAGGTCGGCCTGGCGCTCAACCAGGGGCGGGAAGCACTGATGCCGACGGCCGTGCGCGCCGTCCACCTGCTTACCACCCCACCGGAGCCCGTCGAACGCCTCTGGTCCCATGTCCTGCGCAACGCGGACGGCACCCTGGACGTACGGCTCTTCGACGCCGACCATCGCGCGCTGCTGGTGATGGAGGGCCTGCTGCTCCAGCCATTGCCCAGCAACGCGGGGCGCGACGCCGACGCGGACCGGCTGCACCGTATCCGCTGGACCGAGATCCCGGCGCAACCTGCGTCGGCCGCGCCCGCCGGGCAATGGATCGTCTGCGGTGGCACCGACGCCATGGCCCAGACCCTCGCCGACGCGCTGTCCGCGACCGGTGCGCAGGTCCGCCACCTCGGGGCCGACGCCTGCACGGCGGAGCCGTTGGGTGATGTCTCCGACGCCGCTGGTGTGGTGTTCGTGGCGCCGCGCTCCTCGGCCGGCGCCGACGCGCAGCAGCGGGGCCTGGGCCATCTCACCGCCGTCATCCGGGCCTGCTCGGGCCTGGCCACCCTGCCCCGGCTGACCGTGATCACCGACCGGGCCCAGCTGGCCGGCGGCGACGAGGTCCCCGACCCGGGCGCCGCGCTCTACTGGGGCTACGGACGTGTCGCGCAGCGCGAGCACTCCGAGCTGGAGCCCCGCCTCATCGATGTGGACGCCTCCGCCCAGGACTGGGCCGGGGCCTGCGCGGCGGCGATCCTGGCCACCGGGGGAGCGGACCAGCTGGCCCTGCGCCACGGACGGCAGCTGGCCGCCCGCATCACCCGGGGCGCCGTCGACGGCGATGCCGTCACGCCCTTGCCCGGGTGGCGTACGGGAAAGCAGCCCTTCCGGATCGGCGCCGCCCGGCACCCCGGACGTACGACGGCGGAGTTCCTTCCGCTGGTACGCACCGCGCCCGGCCCCGGCGAGGTCGAGATCGAGGTGACCGCGGGCGCACTGTCCTCCGCCGACGCGGATGAACTGGCAGTCGGCGGGTCCCTGCGGATCGGCCGCGAATGCGTCGGCCGGATCACCGCCGTGGGCCCTGACGTCTCCGCCCTGCACATCGGCGACCGCGTGGTCGCGGTGGCCGCCGGTGCACTCGCCAGCCACACCGTCGCGGTGGCCACCCATGTCCTGCGGATCCCCGAGCGGTTCGGGGACGCGGAGGCTGCGGCGCTGTCGCTGCCGACGGTGGCGGCCTGGTACGCGCTGACGGAGGTGGGACGGCTCGCCGCAGGCGAGACGGTACTGATCCACTCGCCCTCCCTCGCGGACGGCCTGGCGGCCGTCCAGATCGTGCGGGGTCAGGGCGCCCGACCCGTCGTCGTCGCGGCGATGGGTCCGAAGCAGCATGCACTGCTGATCGAGGCGGGCGCCGAACTGGTGCTTGACGTAAAGGACTTGGGCTGGCCGGCCGCCGTACGTGAGGCCACCGACGGCCGCGGTGCCGACATCGTCCTGGGGCCGCAGACCGGTCCCGCCGCAGCATCGGCCCTCGAACTGCTCGCGCTCGACGGCCGATTCGTGGAGATCGCCGACGCAGGGGAAAAAACCACCCAGCCGTTCCCCGGCCGCGAGGTCCCCCGCAAGGGGATCAGCGTCAGCTCCGTCGACCTGGACGGGCTGCGGGAACGCAAGCCCGAGACATTCGCCCGCCTGCTCGCGGCGGTCTGGGCCCTGGCCGCCGCGGGCCGACTCACCCCTTTGCCTGTACGGACCTACGACTGCTTGGCGCCGGCCGGGACGACCGCGGATCTCACCCACGATCACGATCTGGCGCGGCTCGTGCTCACCGGGCTCCAGGGCGTCGACCACGTCGCGCCCGAGCCGATGCCGGGCGGCCGCTTCCGCGCCGACGCGAGCTACCTCATCACCGGCGGACTGGGCGCGCTCGGCCTGTCCCTGGCCGAGTACCTGGCCGCCCACGGCGCCGGCACCCTCGTCCTCGTCGGCCGCTCGGCACCGAGCACCGAGGCCATGGAGCGCATCACCACGCTGCGCGCACAGGGCACTGGCGTCGAGATCCTGCGCTGCGACATCGCCGACCGCTCCGCCCTGCGCCAGGCGCTCCAGGGCCTGCGCGACGGCGGGTTGGCGCCGCTGCGTGGGGTGGTGCACGCGGCCGGTGTGGTGGCCGATGCCACGATCGCCAATGTCACACCGCGTCAGATCGCCAAGGTGCTCCAGCCCAAGGTGGAGGGCGTACGCAACCTGGACGCGGTCACCGCCCAGGACCCGCTGGACCTCTTCGTGATGTTCTCCTCCGCGGCAACCCTGGTGGGCAACCCGGGCCAGGCGGCTTACTCGGCGGCCAACGCCTATCTGGACGCCTTCGCCGAGTCCCGCCGGATGCGCGGGCTGCCGGCCCTCAGCGTGCAGTGGGGCCCGTTCGCGGGCATCGGTCTCGCGGCGAAGGACGCGCAGGCGGGCGCCCGCCTGGGGGAGCGCGGCCTGGAGAGCTTCTCCGTCGAGGAGGCCTGGACGGCGCTCGTCCGGCTGCTCGGCCAGGACCAGCCGGTGGTCGGGTACGTCCCCGTCAACACACGCCGGTGGTTCGACGCCTACCCCAACACCGTCTCCCTCAGCGCCTGGAGCGAGCTGTACGCCGCCCTCAAGGAGGACAGCGCCGCCGTCTCGGGCAGCGCCTTCCTGACCGCGTTGCACCAGACCCCGCCGCAGGACCGCCCCGCCCTGGTCGAGGCGAAGGTACGGGAGCTTGCCGCCCGGGTGCTGCGCCTCGCCCCGGAACGGCTCGACCGCGCCGCCCTGTTCGACTCCCTGGGCCTCGACTCGCTGATGAGCCTCGAACTGCGCAACCGGCTGGAGGCGGCCTTCGGGCTGCGTCTGTCGCCGACCCTCCTGTGGACCTACGGAACCCTGCAGGCACTCTCCGGCGCCCTGCTCGCCCAGATCACCCCGACGGACGAGGTGCGGTAATGGCCGGCCCGACCGACCGCCCGACGCACCCCGGCCCTCTACCGCAAGGAACCCCGATGGACTCGTTGGAAGCGACACTTGCCTCCGGGGGAGGCAAGCAGACCCCGCTGACCAGGGCTCTGGACACCATTCGCACACTGCGCCGGCAACTGGGCGCCGAGCAGGGCAGCCAGCCCGTCGCGGTGATCGGTGCGGGACTGCGGCTGCCCGGGGGCATCGAGGACCTCGACGGCTACTGGGCGGCGCTCGCCGAGGGCCGGGACGGGGTGCGGCCCATGCCGCACAGCCGCAAGGGCCCCTTCGCCAAGGAGTGGGAGGGCCTGCCGCAACGCGGCGGATTCCTCGACGAAGTGCTCGACTTCGACGCCGCGTTCTTCGGCATCAGCCCCCGCGAGGCCCGGCACCTGGACCCCCAGCACCGGCTCCTGCTCGAAGTGGCCTGGGAGGCCATGGAGCACGCCGGAGTGCCCTCCGACACGCTGGCCGCCGCCCGTACCGGCCTCTACCTCGGGGTCATGTGGCAGGACTACCGCGAGTGGTGCGAGGGCGAGCCGGACGCCTACTGGGCCACGGGCAACGGCCACAACTTCGCCGCGGGGCGCATCGCGTACGCACTGGGACTGACCGGACCGGCCATGACGGTCGACACGGCCTGCTCGTCCTCGCTCGTCGCCGTCCACCTCGCGGTGCAGGCCCTGCGGCGCGGGGACTGCGAGATCGCCTTCGCCGCCGGCGCCAACCTCATCATGTCCCCCCGGACCATGAAGCTGGTCCAGGAGACCCGTTCGCTGTCTCCCGACGGCCTGTGCAAGACGTTCGACGCACGGGCCAACGGATTCACCCGCGGGGAGGGCATCGGGGCCGTACTCCTCAAGCGCCTCGACCACGCCCTGCGCGACGGCGACCAGGTGCTCGGCGTGATCCGCGGCACCGCCGTCAACCAGGACGGCCGCTCCAGCGGGTTCACCGCCCCCAATGTGCTGGCCCAGGTGTCGCTGATCGAGACGGCCCTCGCCGACGCGGGACTTCAGCCGTCGGACGTCGGCTACGCCGAGACCCACGGCACCGGCACCGCACTCGGCGACCCCATCGAGATGGAGGCGATCGCCACCGCACTGGGGCGGCGCAACGGCGGCGCCCCCCTCCCGGTCGGCGCCGTCAAGACCAACTTCGGCCACCTGGAAGGCATGGCGGGCATCGCCGGGCTGATCAAGGCGATGCTCTGCGTGAGCAGGCGCCAGGTCCCCCCGGTGGTGCACTTCCGCACCCTCAACCCGCGCATCGATCTGTCCGGCACCGGCATGCTCGTGCCCGGCACCCTCCAGGACTGGTCGGCCGAATCGGGCGACTGCGCCTCCGTGAGCTCCTTCGGCATGAGCGGCACCAACGCCCACGCCATCGTCGGTCCACTGCACCCCGACGAGGTGCCCGTCGACCGGCGGGGTGAGCAGACCCCGGCCGACGTTGCCGGGTTCGAGCTCTCCGCGAAGACACCCGAAGCCCTCCGCGCCCGCGCCGCGCAGTACGCCGAGCATCTCGCCGCCATCGACCCCGCCGACTACGCGGCGTTCGCCTACACCGCCACGGCCGGCCGCTCCCGGCTGGAGGCCGGGGCCCGGATCGCGGCCGCGGACCCGGCCACCGCCGCCGCGGCGCTGCGCACGCTCGCCGCCGGTGAGCCCTCGCCGCAGATCACCCTCACCCAGGGCCGGGAAAGTGCGGGCGACGACCTCGTCGCCGCACTGCCGCGCCGCCTGCTCGACCTGCCCGCCTACCCCTGGCAGCGCCGACGCTTCGCCCCCGAGCAGCTCGCGCCCGCCCCCGCTGCCGAGACGCCGCAACTGCCCACCCACCACGCGGTGGTGTGGGAGGCCGCGCAGCCGCGCACCGCCACCCCCGGCGGCGAGCTTCTCCTCGCGGGGGACGACCAGGCGCTGCTCACCGGGCTGACCGACCGCGCCGCCGGAATCGGCCTGCGCGGTACCGTCCTGGCGCCGCACCCGGTGACGGCACTGCCGGAGGGCTGGCGACACGTCACCCTGCCCAGTGACGCCACCGACTGGGCCCGCTTCTGGGCAGCCGACACCACCTCCGGATCCACCCCGCTGCTTCTCGCCCTGCGGGCCACAGCTCTGCCGGTCGCCCAGGACGGGACACCGGCCACCGACCCGGCCGAAGCGGGCGCCCGGCTGTGCGCGACGGTGACCACGGCGGTCGCCGCCCTCGCCGAAAGCGGCCGCGCCCACCGCGCCTTCGCCCTCACCCGCTCCGCCTGCCGCAGCAACCCCGAAGAGCAGGTCGCGGCCACCGACCACGGCCTGCTCCCGGGGCTCGCGCCGGTGCTCGGCCTCGAATTCGGCCCGGCCTGGGGCGGGATCGTCGACCTCACCGACGCACCCGCGGAACAGGAACTCGACACCCTGCTCGCCTTCGTGGCCTCCGAGGGGGCGGTCCCTGCCGACGGAACCTCCCTGCTGGAGGACCTTGCTGCCGTCCGCGCCGACGGGCTCAAGGTCGCGCGGCTGCGGACGAGCACCGCCCCGGCCGGCACTCTCGAGGTGCGCGAGGAGGCCACGTACCTCGTGACCGGCGGTCTGGGCGGCGTCGGCCGTGAGCTGACCTCCGAACTGGTGGCCCGCGGCGCCCGGCATCTGCTGCTCATCGGCCGCAGGCCCGAGGCCGAGCTCGGCGCCCCTGCATCCGCGTTGCTGCGGGAGCTGACCGACAATGGCGTCCAGGTGGTCTATCGCGGCGGCGGCTGCGACACCGCCGAGGCGATGGAGGCCGTGCAGGTCGCCCTCGCCGACCTGCCGCCCGTACGTGGTGTCCTTCACGCGGCGGGGACGCTGGAGCGAACTCCCGCCAAGGAAGCCGGTGTTGAGGAGTTCGCGGCTTCGCTGCGCGGCAAGTTCGCCGGAGCCTGGCTGCTGCACCAGGCCTCCCTGGACTGGGCACTCGACTTCTTCGTGACCGTGTCCTCGGTGTCCGCGGTGTGGGGCACCGAGCGCTGCGCCGCGTACGCGGCGGCCAACGGCGGCCTCGACGCCCTCGCCGCGCACCGTACGTCGCTCGGCCTGCCGGCCGTCAGCCTGGCCTACGGGCCGTGGGACCTCGGCGACTCGGGCATGGCCGACTCCGCGTCCCGCGACACATTCGCACGCGTCGGGGTGGGAGCCCTGAACGCCGCGGCCGGCCGGGCGGCCCTGACCGGGCAGGCCTCCGACGGCTCGGGCCACCTGATCGTCTGCCCGCTCGACCTGACCCGGTTCCTGCCGGTCATGTCCCGCATCCGGCGCCGCGGCCTGTTCGCCGGCGCCCCGACGGCGGACGGCGCCCCGGCCCAGGTGAGCGACATCCCACGGGAGCCGTCCATCGCCGCGGAGCTGACGGCCCTGCCGGAGCGCGCGCGGGCCGGCGCCGCCCGCGGCCATGTCGCCCGCATAGTCGCGGCCCAGCTCGGGCACGACAGTGCAAAGGCCATCGGCGACGACACCGGCTTCTTCGACCTCGGTCTTGACTCCATCATGACGGTGGACCTGGTGGCCCGGCTCTCCCAGGCGTTCGGGGTCGCCGTGCTCGCCGCCGACGTCTTCAACCACCCGACCGTGGCCCGGATCGCGCAGCACCTGCTGAGCGCGGACCCGGCGCCACAGGCACTCCCCGTTGCCGCCGATACCCCGCAGTCGCACCCGGCCGCACTCACCGGCATGACGGCCCCCGCCGCCCAGAGCCCGGCCCAGGACGGCGAACGCGAACCCATCGCGATCGTCGGCATGGCCGGCCGCTTCCCCCAGTCCGACTCGGTGGACGAACTCTGGGACCTGCTGCGCGACGGCAGCGACCCCATCGGCCCCGTCCCCGACGGCCGCTACGACAAGGCCGCCTTCCACGGCGAGGACGGCGAACCGCCCAGGATCACCACCGACCAGGGCGGCTTCCTCAACAACATCGCCCGCTTCGACGCCGCGTTCTTCGGCATCCCGGCCCGCGAGGCCGAGAACCTCGACCCCCAGCAGCGGCTGCTCCTGGAATCGGCCTGGCACGCCCTGGAGAGCGGCGGGATCTCCCCGCACTCACTCAAGCACTCCCGGACCGGAGTCTTCGTCGGCATCAGTTACGCGGACTACGCGCGGCTGCTCGCCGAGTCGGGCTCCGAGCACGTCGACGCCTACTACAGCACCGGCACCTCGCTCAACGCGGCCGCCGGGCGACTCGCCTACAGCCTCGGCCTCAGCGGCCCCGCGATGGCCGTGGACACCGCCTGCTCCTCATCCCTGGTCGCCCTCCACCTGGGGGTCCGCTCCCTGCGCTCCGGCGAGTCCGACGCCGTACTCGTCGGAGGGGTCAACGTCATCCTCGACCCTCTGGCCTCCGTCTCGGCCAGCCGCGCCCACATGCTGTCGCCCGAAGGCCGCTGCCGTACGTTCTCCGCCGACGCCAACGGCTTCGTCCGCGCCGAGGGGTGCGGAGTCCTGGTGCTCAAGCGGCTCAGCGACGCACAGCGCGACGGCGACCAGGTGCTCGCGGTGGTCCGCGGAACCGCGGTGAACCAGGACGGCGCGTCCTCCGGGCTCACCGCGCCCAGCGGCCTGGCCCAGCAGACGCTGCTCACCGACGCACTGGCCGACGCCTCCGTCAACGGTGCGGACGTCTCGTACCTGGAGGCGCACGGTACGGGAACCTCACTCGGCGACCCGATCGAGCTCGGCGCCGCCTGGAAGGTCCTCGGGCCCGGACGCAGGCCCGGGGAACCGCTTCAGGTCGGCTCGGTGAAGAGCAACATCGGGCACTGCGAGTCCGCCGCGGGAATGGCGGCGCTCATCAAGACCATCCTGGCTTTGAGACACGATCTCATCCCGGCCAACCTCCACTTCAGCGAACCCAACCCGCATGTGGACTGGCCCGAAATGAACGTCCGGGTGGTCGCCACCCCGACCCCCTGGCGTACAGGCATCAAGCCCCGTGTGGCCGGCGTCTCCGGTTTCGGACTGACCGGCACCAACGCCCACATCGTGCTCGCCGAGGCCCCGGCCGGCAATCCCGCCGTCACAAGCGGCGAGCAGGCCGGAGCCACCCACATCCTGCCGCTGTCGGCCCCTGATTCCGAAGGTCTCGCCCGCCTCTCCGAGGCCTGGGGCGAGCGCCTGCGCGGTGCGGCCGACGAGGAGCTGGCCGGTTTGGCCGCCACCGCCACCGCGGGCCGCAGCCACTTCCCCCACCGTCAGGTGCTGCTCGGAGCGACCCGCGACAAGCTCATCACGCAGCTGGCCGCGCCGCTCCCGAAGCAGCCGGTCCGAGCGCCGCGTATCGCGTTCCTCTTCTCGGGCCAGGGCAGCCAACGCTTCGGCATGGGCCGCGACCTGTACGAGACCGAGCCGGTCTTCCGCGACGTCTTCGACGCCTGCGACCGTGAACTCGCCCCCGCCCTGGGCGGCTCACTGGTCGAGCTGACCCTGCACGGCACCGACCCGAACGCCATCAACGAGACGCGGGTGACCCAACCGGCTCTGTTCGCAATGGAGTTGGCCCTCGCCGCCCTGTGGGAGTCCTGGGGCGTCACCCCCGACCTGGTGATGGGCCACAGCGTCGGCGAGGTCGCCGCCGCCGTCCACGCGGGAGTCATGGACCTCAAGACGGGACTCCTGCTGATCGCCCGGCGGGCCGACCTCATGCAAGGCACCGAACGCGGTGCCATGCTCGCCGTCGTGGCCGCCGAGGAGCAGGTGCTCGGCTGGATCGCCGGCATGGAGCTGGACATCGCCGCGGTCAACACCCCCACCGCCACGGTGGTTTCCGGGGATCCCGCCGAGATCGACCGGCTGATGGTAAAGCTGGGTGACGAGGGCGTACGCAACATCCGACTCGGCGTCTCGCACGCCTTCCACTCCCGACTGCTCGACCCCGTACTCGATGAACTGCGCACCGCACTGCAGCCGTTGGAGTTCGGCCCGCCACAGGTGCCGCTGGTATCCAACCTGACCGGACAGCTCGCAGGACCCACCACCATCGACGCCGAGTACTGGGTGCGCCACGCCCGCAACCCCGTGCGCTTCCACGACGGGGCCCGGCAGTTGAGCGCCCAGGACATCGACATCTGCCTGGAGATCGGCCCCGACCGCACCCTGGTGAACCTGGTGCGCGCGGCCGGGCTCGCCCCGGACGGCGGCGTCGTGCCGTCGCTGTACCGAGGCTCCGGCGACCGCGCGGCTGTGCTCGCGGCCGTGAAAGCCCTCTACGAACAGGGCCAGAAAATCGACTGGCGGGCCGTCCAGGCGCCGCGCCGCACGGCGAGGAGCGCAGCGCCGCTCTACCCCTTCGCCGCCACCACCCACTGGCGCCCCAGCCCTGCGCAGAGCACCCCCACCGGCGTACCTGCGGTGAGTCAGGCACAGCCCAGTGCACCCGTGGGGCCGCCGTGGGGGACCGAGTTGCGCTCGCCGGCCGTCAAGGGCCGCGTGTTCGTCACCGAGCGCAGCACCGTCTACCCTCCGCACCTCGACGACCACCGCCTCTTCGGCACCGTTCAGGTCGCAGGCGCGTCACAGACGGCCACCGTCCTGTCGGCGCTCGGCAGCGCCGGCGAACCCGTGGTGCTGGAAGACCTGCACTTCCCCCGCGCTCTTGTGCTCCACGACGGCGAGCGCTACGAACTCCAGGTCATCGAGGGTGAGGCCGACCACGGCACCCGCACGGTCAGTGTCCAGAGCCTGCTCGACCCGGAACGCGGCCAGTGGCAGGAGCACCTGACCGCCCGGCTGCCCGGCGCCGACCCGGTTGGCGACAGGATGGCGCCGGACACCGACGCGTTCATCGCCGGCGCCGACCGTCACCTCAGCGGTGAGGCCTTCTACCGCTACCTGCGCGGGATCGGCTACCTCCTCGGCCCGTCCTTCAGCTGGGTCGGGGACGCATGGATTCGCGGAAACGAGGCGCTGATCCGGTTCGACTGGCCGCAGGAGATGAACGAGGACCCGGCGGGATACCAGATCCACCCGGGGCTGTTCGACTCCCTGCTGCAGAGTTCCGTCAGTTTCGCGGTGCACGAGGAGGACCCGGAGCCGCAGGACCAGGAAGACGCCCTGGTGATCCCCTTCGCCGCCGCCCGGGTGTCCTTCCCGGGCCGGCCCGTCCCCGGTCGGCCCCTGTGGGGCCACGTGCATGCGGCGCTACGAGAGGTGCCTGAGGCAGGTTTCCACCAGGTGGACACCGCCGACCTGCAGATCTTCGACGAGGACGGCACGACGATCCTCGCGATGGACGGCTTCCGCTTCCGCCTTGCCTCCAAGGCGCTGCTGCAGTCGTCCCTGCGGCAGGGCACCTGGCACGCGTACAGCCTGACCTGGGCGGACCGGCCCGAGCCGGCCGCCGCGAGCGGAAGGGACCGTACGCACCACATCGCGGTCGTCGGGGCCGACACCTCGGCAGGCCGGGAGGTGTACAAAGCCGGTGAGGAGCTGGGGCACCGGATGACGGCCCTCGCCGAGGACGACTTCGCCACCGTGGCGGCCGACCTGATCGTCGACGCCCGCTTCCACCCGGCCGCAGACGCACCGGCAGAAGCGGAGACCGCCCTCGACGCGGCACTGACCCTCACCCGGACCCTCCAGACGGCATCCCCGGACATCCCCTACGCCGTGCTCGGCGCCGACGACCCCGCGCAGGCCCCCGTCCGCGAGACGCTCTGGGGAATGCTCGCCTCCCTGGAGGCCGAGGAAACCGACCGGCGTCTCCTGCGGGTCACCCTCGCCGCCGGATGGGACGGCGAGGGCCTGGTCGGCGCCCTGGACCGGGCACTGGGCGACGGCCTTGCCGAGCCCCGGCTCAAGGTCGGCGGTCAGGGCGTTCAGGTGGCACGGCTCGCTCCGTACAGCGGCCACCTCGCGCCCGCCACCGCCCCGGCACACGACACCGGCGCCGCTCTGATCACCGGCGGGCTCGGGGCACTCGGCCTCAGCTCGGCGGCGATGCTCGCCCGACAGGGCTGCCCCGCGATCACCCTGATGGCACGGTCGGCCCCGGACCCGCAGACCCAGCAGATCATCGACGAACTCGTCGCCACCGGCACCCGCGTGAGCATCGTCCAAGGCGATGTCACCGACCCAGCGGACTGCGCGCGGGCCGTCGCCGAGGCCGGCTCCCACGCATCGCTGCGTACGGTCCTGCACCTGGCGGGAACCACCGACGACCGGGCCTTCATCCGCGTGGACCGCCCGGCCCTCGAACGGGTCTTCGCGGCCAAGGCCCTGGGCGCGACCCGACTCGCAGCGGCCCTGCGTGGCCACACCCTGGACGCCTTCGTGCTGTTCTCCTCGGCCTCCAGCGTGCTCGGCTCGGCCGGGCAGGCCAACTACGCAGCCGCCAACGGCTTTCTGTCCGGCCTGGCCGACACTCTGCGCGCCGAGGGGATCCCGGCCACCAGCATCGCCTGGGGCCCGTGGATTCCGCAGGCCAGGGGCGGGCTGGCAGCCGCCGAGGCCGTACGCCGTGCCGCGGACAGGCTCGGAATCGGCTCGCTCACCGACGAGTCGGCGCAGCCGCTGCTGCTAACGGCCCTCACCGACGGCCCCGCGAGGCTGGTGGCGGTCGATGTGACCGCCGACCGGTTCACCGCACAACTCGGGGACCACCCCCGTGCGGCCCTGCTCACGGATCTCGCGGACACCGCGGGCCGGACCGGCAAGGCGGCGCAGCCGGGCGGGCGGCCGCGCGGCTGGCTCAAGAGGAGCGGCGGAGGCCTCGACGCCCTGAGCGCACAGGCCCGCAGCGACGCACTCCAGCAGTTCATCCGGGATGCCACCGCCGAGACGCTCGGCGCCCCGGAGCCGGTCGACAACGAGATCACCTTCGGTGACATGGGCCTCGACTCGATCATGGTGATCGATCTGCGGACCCGGCTCTCCCACGCCCTGGGGATCGACCTCCTGGCCACCGTCGCACTCGACCACCCGACCATCCCGCGGATCGCGACGCACATCCTCGGCCTGCTGTACGAGGAGGAGCCCGACCCCGCCCCGACCCCGGCCGCACCGCAGCGCCCCGCAGCCGCAGCACCCCAGGAGGACCTCACCGAGCTGTCCTTCGAAGACCTCATCCGGGCTGTCGAGAGCGATGTCTCGGCCCAGAAAGGAGACGGCAGGCCATGAGTGACGCCATGAACCCCGACAGCATCCGGACTCTGATGGAGGACCAGCTCAGGCTCTCCCACCGACTCCGCGCCAGGATCGGCGAGTTGGAGGACGAGCGGCACGCCCCCGTGGCCGTGGTGGGCATGGGCCTGCGCCTCCCGCCCGCCATCAACACCCCTGAGCAGTACTGGGAGTTCCTCCTCGGCACCGACAGTGCCCGAGCCGGGATTCCCGAGGACCGCCCCGGCCTGCGGGTCGCCTATGACCCGGTACCCGGCCGGGCCGGACGCTCCTACGTCCAACACGCCGGATTCCTCGACGAGATAGCCCACTTCGACGCCGACTTCTTCGGCATCTCCAAGCGAGAGGCCAAGCTCCTCGACCCCCAGCAGCGGATGCTCCTCGAGACATCGTGGGAGGCGCTGGAGCGTGCCGGTGTCGCGGTCCGTCGCGCGGACCGGCTCAATGTCGGGATCTACCTCGGCATGATGACCTCCGAATACAGCGAGCGGAACGAGGACCGCGCCGACCTCTCGCGCATCGACCCGTACTACGTCACCGGCGGCGGACTGAGCTTCGGCGCCGGACGGGTCAGCCACCTGCTGGGTTTCTCCGGCCCGGTGATGGGCGTGGAGACGGCCTGCTCCTCCTCCATGACCACCCTGCACCTGGCGATCCAGGGGCTGCGCAACCGCGAGTGCCGCTACGCCCTGGCCGGCGGCGCCAACCTGTTGCTCTCCGCCACCCTGATGGTCGCGCTCTGCCAGACCAGGGCACTGTCGGCGGACGGCCGCTCCAAGTCCTTCCTCGCCTCCGCGGACGGCTACGGGCGAGGTGAAGGAGTCGGGGTCGTGGCCCTGATGCGCCTCGATGACGCCGAACGCGAGGGCCGCCCGGTGCTGGCGGTCATCCGGGGCTCCGCCGTCAACCACGACGGCGCCGCATCCGGCCTCACCGCGCCCAACGGCCCCGCCCAGCAGGAAGTGATCCGGACCGCGCTGGCGGACGCGCGGATCGACCCGGCCGAGGTGGGCTTCGTGGAGGCCCACGGCACCGGGACCGTGCTCGGCGACCCGATCGAGATCGGCGCCCTGGACGGAGTGCTGGGCAAGGCAGTACGGGGCCGCGGTACGCCGCTGTCGATCGGCAGCGTCAAGTCCAGGCTCGGGCACCTCGAAGGCGCCTCGGGGATCGCCGCCGTGATGAAGACGGTCCTGATGCTCCAGCACGGAGTCATCCCGGCGGCCGCCGCACCCGACGACGGGGAGCTCAACGCACACATTCCGTGGGACCGGATGAAGTTCACCGTCCCCCGACAGAACCAGCCCTGGCCCGCCCAACTGCCGCGCCGCGTAGTGGGGATCAACTCCTTCGGCATGAGCGGCGTCAACGTCCACGCCGTCCTGGAGGCCTACGAGCCCACAGCCGGGACGAGCGAGGCGGTCGTACGACCCGAACTGCTCACCCTCTCCGCCAAGGACGCCGACGCCCTCACCCGGCTCGCCCAGCAGGTCGCCCGGCACCTGGATCAGGCGGACGCCGCCGCACTGCCCGGCGTCTGCCACACCCTGCGCGCCGGACGGGCCCCCTTCGCCCATCGGATCGCCGTCACGGGATCCACGGCGGGCGAACTGGCCGAAGCCCTGCGCGCCACCCCGCCCAGGGCGCCCGCACCCACCCTGGCGGCACCGCTGTCCGTCACCCTTGACGTCACCGGCGAGGGGCAACGGCTCGAGGCCGCGCTGGCCGCCCTGGGCAGCGCCTTCCCGGCGCTGACCGAAGTACTGGGCGGCGATGGTCCGGGGCCACGGTGGCGGTCCCTGCTGCAACACTTCGGGCTCCGCGTGCAGTTGCACCGCCGGGAGGAGAGCGCCACCGGGGTACTCGCCGAGATCGGGTGGGAGGCGGCCGGCGTCCGCCACACGCTGCCGCTGGCCAACGAGCACCCGGACACCGCGCCGGTCCTGCTCCAAGCCGCGCTGGGCGCCCTCTTCCTCACCGGAGCGGACCTGCGCCTCGACGCCCTGAGCGCTCCCGGTACCCGCTTCGCGGGCGACCTGCCCACGTACCCGTTCCAGGGCAAGCGCCACTGGATCGACGAACCCGCCGCGTCCGACGAAGGGGCCGGGCAGCCACAGGGCGACCCGCAGAGCATCCTCGCGCCCCTCACCCTCGACCAGGACGGCCTCGTCGACTATCTGCTGGCCCAGTTGCAGGACGTACTGCAGGCCGATGAGATCGACCCGGAAAATTCGTTCCTGGACCTGGGCGGGGACTCCTTCCTGTCCACCCTGTTCATCACCCGAGTCGAGGCACGCTACGAGGTGGGCATCACCGCCGACCAGCTCTCCTTGGACATGCCGCTGCGCGACCTTATGGGGAAACTCGCCGAGAGCATCGGCGCGACCGCCGAGGCGAAGCGGCGGGCCAAGGGCGCCGGCGAGGGCACCGGCGCGACCGCAGAGGCGAGCCAGCGGGGGGCAGGTCGATGAGCGCCGCCGACGCATTCACCAGGGCACGCACCGTCGACACCCCCACGCTGCGCCTCGTCGTGGTGCCGCACGCGGGTGGTTCGGGAAACGTGTACTACCCCATGTCCCGCTCCCTGCCGCCCACCTGGGAACTACTTCTGCTCGACCTGCCGGGGCGCGGCCGACGGCACACCTCCGACCCGCTGGTGGACATGACCTCCGTGGTCGCCCGGGTCACGGACGACATCCTGGCCGTCTCCGACGCCACCCCGACCGCGATCTTCGGCCACAGCCTCGGTGCGGTGATCGCCTTCGAAGCGGCGCGGTCCCTGCAGGCCCAGGGTGCCGCCCCGGTGTGGGTCGGCGTCTCCGGTCGGCAGGCGCCCGTACTCCAGCCCGCCAACCGGCTGCTCGACCCCAGCCTCTCCGACGTGGAGCTGGCCCGCCGACTGGCCCGCCTGGGCGGGCTGCCCGCCCGGCTGGACGAACTGCCCGAGTTCCGGGACCGGTTCATCAAGCTCATCCGCGCCGACCTGCGGGCCCTGGACTCCTACCGGCCCGATCCGCAGCGGCAGCCGCTCACCTGCCCGCTCACCGTCTTCGCCTCCACCGACGACGCGATGGCCGCACCGTCCGGAGCCTCCGCCTGGGGCCGCGAAACCACCATGGGATTGCGTCAACAGGTCTTCGACGGCGGGCACTTCCACTTCTTCGGAGAGACATTCCCCGCGTTCACCGCAGTACTGGCCTCCGAGATCCAACACGCCCTGGGCCGACTCGAAGCCGCCGCACCCGGTACCTGACACGACCAGTGCCGCAGCGGAGCGCCTTATGTAGGCGCTCCGCTGCGGGACCCCACCCGATCGACCAACCTGCCAGGAGGACACGGCATGACGTCAGAACAGCACCCGGCACACCAACTGGCCGGCCCGCCCGTCTCCGGGGCCCTCTCGGCAGTGCCACGTGAGCAGCCAACAGACTTCCGCTCTCTGATGTCGGGGTTCCCCACCGGCGTCACCGTCGTGACCACCTGCGGTGCCGACGGCATCCCCCGCGGGATGACCCTGACCTCTCTGTGCAGCGTCTCCCTGGACCCGCCCGTCCTCCTGGTCTGCATGCGCACGGGCAGCCCCACCCTCGACGCCGTCCTGGAAAGCGGGTCGTTCGCGGTCAACCTGCTGCACCTGAGGGCCCGGACCACCGCCGAACTCTTCGCCTCCGGAGCACCCGACCGGTTCGACCGGGTGTCGTGGCACGCACAGGCACCTGCCGCCGGCCCACACCTGCTGGAAGCGGCCCACACCATCGCCGACTGCTCGGTCACCGCCCACCACGAAGTCGGCGACCACGTCGTCATCATGGGCGGAGTCATGGCCGTCAGCCGCCTCGGGGGCGACCAATACCCCCTGCTCTACGGGCTCTGCCGCTTCGCCACCTGGCCGGAGACCGACGACCTCCTGTCGTACGACTTCATCTCCTGACACTCCTGACACCTCTCACAATCCTGAAGCGGCCCGGGGTTTTTTGATACGGACCAGGGTTTCTTGAAACGGCCCGGGATTTCTTGAAACGGCCAGGCACACCACCGGAACGAGGGGGGAACAGTGATCACCGACCAGGCGACGGCCCTTCGCCGTCCCACGCAACTCTCGGCAAGGCAGCCCGAAGCCACCGGACTCACCCTCGACCAGGTCTTCGCGACGATTGCGCAGCACCACCCGACGCGGATCGCGGTCCAGGACGGCTGGAGCCAACTGACGTACGGCCAGACCGACCGCCAGGCCACCCAGCTCGCCGCGGCCCTGGTCCAGGGCGGGGTCCAGCTCGGCGACCCGCTGTTCGTGCACTGCGAGAACCACCGCCACGCCCTGGTGGCGCAGCTGGCCGTCCTGAAGGCGGGTGGCGTATGCGTGCCCACCCCCCGCGCGCCCTACGAGGGCGGTCTGCCCGCCGCCGCCCGGCAGATCTCGGCGCGCGCAGTCCTGTGCAGCCGCTCCACCTACGACAAGGACGTGGGCTCCATCCCCTCCTTGGCGCTGGACGACCCGGCCACCTGGCGCAGGATCGCCTCGGCCGCACCGGAACCGACCCTGCCGAGGTCCGCCCCCGAGGCAGCCGCGTACCTCCTGCTGGGCGGTGACACGAGCCCGACCGCCCACGGCCGGCTCATCGACCACCGCTCCTGGCTCAGGTCGGCCGCCGACCGCTCCCGCCGCATCGGCAGCGAGCCACAGACCGTGACCATCGACGAACCTCCCATGTCCCCGGCCGCGCTGGCCGCCATGTGGTGGGCCTTCTCCCGGGCCGGCACACTCCACACCGCCCCCTGGCAGAGCGACGGGCAGTGGCCCCTGACCGGGGGGCCTGACAGCGCCGCCGTACTCACTCCGGCCGACTACGCCCACCACCTCGCGACCGAGCCGACCGACCTGCCGCCGCAGGGATCCGCCGTGAACCCGGCGGCCGTGGTGCTCATCGGAGGCCCCTGCTCGCGGGACATCATCGCCCGCCACTTCCGCGCCCGCCCCGGCACCCGGCTCTGGGCGGAGTTCGCCCCGGCGGACGGATCCGTGCCCTGGACGGCGCAGGAACTCCTCGCAGGGGACGCGAATCGCCCGAGCACCCTCGACGTGGGAGGCCCGGTGCCACCCGTCCTGCTCCGCGTGCTCGGGCCGGCGGGGGAGACCCTGCCACGGCACAGACATGGCGAACTCGTCGCCATCGGGCCCTCACGGCTCTCCGAGGACGTCCACCGCTCCGGCTGGTACGGGCACTGGACGCCCGAAAACACCCTCGACCTCACGGGGCGGCAGCGCCCGCCCGGCGGCGCTGTGTGAACGGTCCGACCCGGCACGACAGCCCTGCCCACTACGCCGAAGCCGAAATGGAAGCCTCATGACTGTGCCCAGGACGTCCCACGCGGCGAACTTCTCCGACGCACTGAGTGCCTTCACCACCCATGCCTTCACCACCCACACCGAGGAGCCCGCACCGATCCAGCTCTTGACGCCCGCAGGCACCCTCGTACACCATCCGGACGACACGCCTGGCTATGATCCCGTCCAACTACGTGCTTTCTACCGGGACATGGTGATGGCCCGCAGTATCGACACCGAGGCAACCGCACTCCAGCGCCAGGGCGAACTGGGCCTGTGGCCTCCGCTGACAGGTCAGGAAGCAGCACAGATCGGCTCGGCCCACGCCCTGCGCGCCGACGACTACGCCTTCCCCAGCTATCGCGAGCACGGTGTCGCCTGGTGCCGCGGGGTCGACCCCGTGGACGTCGTCAGGATCTACCGCGGGGTCACGAACGGCGGCTGGGACCCACGGGAGAAGAACTTCCACCTCTACACCCTGGTCGTCGGCTCACACGCCCTGCACGCCACCGGCTACGCGATGGGCCTGGCCAAGAAGGGCTCCGACGCGGCCGTCATCGCCTACTTCGGCGACGGCGCCACCAGCGAGGGCGATGTGTCCGAAGCCTTCACCTTCGCCGCTGTCTACGACGCACCGGTCGTCTTCTTCTGCCAGAACAACCAATGGGCCATCTCCGAGCCCGTCGAGCGCCAGCTGCGCGGACCGCTGTACCGGCGCGCCCACGGCTTCGGATTCCCCGGCGTCCAGGTCGACGGGAACGACGTGCTCGCCGTACACGCGGTGACCCAGGCAGCGCTGGAGCACGTACGGACCGGCAACGGGCCCTTCTTCATCGAGGCGTCGACCTACCGCATGGGCGCCCACACCACCTCGGACGACCCGACCCGCTACCGGCGCGCCGCCGAAGTGGACGAGTGGCGCGCCAAGGATCCGATCGATCGGATCCGGACCCATCTGATCAGCGAGAACCATGCCACGCAGGAATTCTTCGACGGCGTCGAGCGCGAGGCCACGGAGCTCACCCATCGCATCCGACGCGAGGTACGCACCATGCCGAATCCCGACCGGATGGAGGTCTTCAGCCACGTGTACGCCGGCGGACACCCGCTCGTGGACGAGGAGCGCGCGCAATTCGCCGCCTACCAGCAGTCCTTCGCCGACGACGGGGCCAAGTAACCATGCCTGCAGAGAAAATGACGCTCGCGAGGGCGCTCAACGAGTCCTTGCGCAAGGCCCTGGAGGACGACCCCCAGGTGCTGGTGATGGGTGAGGACGTAGGCAGGCTCGGCGGTGTGTTCCGGGTCACCGACGGCCTGCAGAAAGACTTCAGCGAAGAGCGGGTCATGGACTCGCCGCTGGCCGAGTCGGGCATCGTGGGTACGGCGATCGGCCTCGCGCTGAGTGGCTACCGCCCCGTGGTGGAAATCCAATTCGACGGGTTCGTCTTCCCGGCGTACGACCAGATCGTGACCCAGCTCGCGAAGCTGCACGCACGCTCCGGGGGCCTCCTGCCGATGCCGGTGGTGATCCGGATCCCGTACGGCGGGGGCATCGGTGCCGTTGAGCACCACAGCGACTCCCCGGAGGCGCTGTTCGCGCACGTGGCCGGGCTGAAAGTGGTCTCGCCTTCGAATGCCTCGGACGCCTACTGGATGCTGCAGCAGGCCATCAAGAGCAACGATCCGGTGATCTTCTTCGAGCCGAAGCGCCGCTACTGGGACCAGTCCGAGGTCGACCGCACGGCGCCGGCCGCCCCATTGCACCAGGCCAGGACCGTACGCGCCGGGACGGATGTCACGCTCGTGGCGTACGGGCCCATGGTGAAGCTCTGCCTTGAGGCAGCGGCCGCGGCGGCCGAGGACGGCACCTCCCTGGAAGTGATCGACCTGCGGTCGGTCTCACCGGTGGACTTCGACGCGGTGCAGCGGTCGGTGGAAAGAACCCGCCGTCTGGTGGTGGTGCACGAGGCCCCGGTGTTCTTCGGCGCGGGCGCGGAGATCGCCGCCCGGATCACCACACGGTGTTTCTACCACCTCGAAGCACCCGTCCTGCGCGTCGGTGGCTTCCACGCACCGTACCCGGCAGCCCGACTGGAGGAGGAATACCTGCCAAGCTTGGACCGGGTGCTGGATGCCGTTGACCGCTCGATGGGATATTGAGGAACCACCCGATGACTGACACACCCAGCCGCCTGCACGAGTTCAGGATGCCCGATGTGGGCGAGGGCCTGACCGAGGCGGAGATCCTCAAGTGGCACGTCCGGCAGGGCGACACGGTGGCCGACGGCCAGATCATCTGCGAGATCGAAACGGCCAAGGCGGTGGTGGAGCTACCGTGCCCGTTCGAAGGCGTCGTGCAGGAACTGCGTTTCGCCGAGGGGCAGATGGCCAATGTGGGCCAGGTCATCATCTCGGTTGCCGCAGATGCCCCGGCTGCCGCGTCGCCCGCATCGGGCGCGCTGAACCGTGAACCGGTCCTGGTCGGGTACGGGGTCGCGCAAGGCACCACGAAACGCCGGCCGCGCAAGCCGGTCACCGTGGACGTTGCCTCCCTCGTCCCCGGCCGCGCACTGGCGAAGCCACCGGTGCGCAAGCTGGCCAAGGACCTCGGCGTGGATCTGGCGGCCGTGCTGCCTTCAGGGCCGGGCGGCACCGTTACCCGCGACGATGTGCACGCGGCGGTAGTGCCGGTTCCGGCGCCGGTACGGGTGGACGCCCCGGTGCCGGAACCGGTGATGGGGCCTGTGCCCGGGCCGCGTGAGACCCGGATCCCGGTCAAGGGGGTACGTAAGGCCACCGCCGCGGCGGTGACCGCCTCCGCGTTCACCGCGCCGCACGTCACGGAGTTCGTGACGGTGGACGTGACACGCACCATGAAACTGGTACAGGACCTCAAACAGGACCCAGAGCTGACCGGGCGGCGCATCACCCCGCTGCTCCTCGTCGCCAAGGCGCTGCTCACGGCGATCAGACGAAACCCCGAGGTCAACGCGTCCTGGGACGAGGCCGCGCAACAGATCGTGCAGAAGCACTACGTCCACCTCGGCGTCGCAGCCGCCACGCCCCGTGGGCTGCTTGTGCCGAACATCAAGGACGCCGATGCACTGACACTCCCACAACTTGCCGACGCCTTGATCGAGTTGGTGTCCACCGCACGGCTGGGAAAGACACCCCCGGGCGTGCTGCAAGGTGGCTCGGTCACCCTCACCAATATCGGCGTCTTCGGAATCGACACCGGCACACCGATACTCAACCCCGGCGAATCCGCGATCCTCGCCATCGGTGCGATCAGGCCGCGACCGTGGGTGCACAAGGGGCGGATCCGGTCCCGCCAGGTGGTGACGCTTGCACTCTCCTTCGATCACCGGGTGGTCGACGGGGAGTTGGGCTCCAAGGTTCTCTCGGATGTCGCGGCGATTCTGGAGCGACCCAAGCGACTGATCACCTGGGGCTGAAGCCAGTGGAGACAGGCAGTGAGCGGCCGGCGGCACGGACTGTCCAGGAGAAATGCAGACCACTTACAGGCGGCCTCCGCAGACTGTGTTTCACCCCCACCCCGTTACAGGGTCGGCCCTCCAGACACCCCCGGTCGGGGGCCGACCCGTTTTTCTGCCTTTCCATGACCTTGAATGTGCCCCTGCGACCTTGAACAAGGAGCCCTCTGTGTCGGTCGACGCCTCGGCGAAGACGGTGAAAATCGTCAATCGGGTGATCATTCGTTTTGCGGGTGATTCGGGTGACGGGATGCAGCTGACGGGGGATCGGTTCACGTCGGAGACGGCGTCGTTCGGGAATGATCTGTCGACGCTGCCGAACTTCCCGGCCGAGATCAGGGCGCCGGCCGGGACGCTGCCGGGGGTGTCGAGTTTTCAGCTGCACTTCGCCGACCACGACATCCTGACCCCCGGCGACGCGCCGGATGTGCTGGTGGCGATGAACCCGGCCGCTTTGAAGGCGAACATCGGGGATGTGCCGCGGGGCGCGGAGATCATTGTGAACACCGATGAGTTCACCAAGCGCCCGATGGCCAAGGTCGGCTACGACACCTCACCTTTGGAGGACGGGTCCCTGGAGGCCTACAGCGTCCATCCGGTGCCGCTGACGACCCTGACGATCGAGGCGCTCAAGGAGTTCGGGCTTTCGCGCAAGGAGGCCGAGCGCAGCAAGAACATGTTCGCGCTGGGGTTGCTGTCGTGGATGTATCACCGCCCGACGGAGGGCACGGAGAAGTTTTTGCGGGCGAAGTTCGCGAAGAAGCCACAGATCGCCGAGGCGAATGTGGCGGCGTTCAGGGCCGGGTGGAACTTCGGGGAGACCACCGAGGATTTCGCCGTCTCCTACGAAGTCGCCCCCGCCACGGCAGCGTTCAGGGCGGGAACCTACCGCAATATTTCCGGGAATCTGGCCCTGTCGTATGGGCTGATCGCGGCCGGGCAGCAGGCCGACCTGCCGCTGTATCTGGGTTCGTATCCGATCACTCCGGCCTCCGACATCCTGCACGAACTGTCGAAGCACAAGAATTTCGGGGTCCGCACCTTCCAGGCCGAGGACGAGATCGCGGCGATCGGGGCGGCACTCGGCGCCGCGTTCGGCGGGCAACTGGCCGTCACCACCACCTCCGGACCGGGCGTGGCCTTGAAGTCGGAAACCATCGGGCTGGCGGTGTCGCTGGAGTTGCCGCTGCTGGTGGTGGCGATCCAGCGTGGCGGGCCCTCGACCGGGCTGCCGACCAAGACCGAGCAGGCGGATTTGTTGCAGGCCATGTACGGCAGGAACGGCGAGGCGCCGGTGCCGATCGTCGCCCCGCAGACCCCGGCGGACTGCTTCGACGCCGCCATCGACGCGGCCCGGATCGCGGTCACCTACCGCACCCCGGTGCTCCTGCTCTCCGACGGCTATCTGGCCAACGGCTCCGAGCCGTGGCGCATACCCGAGGTGAATCAACTACCGGATCTACGGGTGCAGTTCGCGACGGGACCCAACCACACCCTGGCCGACGGGACCAAGGTGTTCTGGCCCTACAAGCGCGACCCGCACACCCTCGCCCGCCCCTGGGCGGTGCCCGGCACCCCCGGCCTTGAGCACCGGATCGGGGGGATCGAGAAGCAGGACGGCACCGGGAACATCTCCTACGACCCGGCCAACCACGACTTCATGGTCCGCACCCGCCAAGCCAAAATCGACGGCATCACCGTCCCCGACCTCGACGTCGACCACCCCGCCGGCGCCACCACCCTGGTCCTCGGCTGGGGCTCGACCTATGGGCCGATCACCGCCGCTGTGCGTCGGCTGCGCGCCGCCCACATTCCCATCGCCCAGGCCCACTTGCGCCATATCAACCCGTTCCCGGCCAACCTCGGTACCGTCCTGGCCTCGTACGACCGGGTGGTGATCCCCGAGATGAACCTGGGCCAGCTCGCCACCCTCATCCGGGCCAAATACCTGGTCGATGTGCAGTCCTTCACCCAGGTCAACGGGATGCCGTTCAAGGCCGAGCAGCTGGCCGACGTCCTTCAGGAGGCCACCCATGAGCACTGAAATGCTCTCCCTTGTCCCCAAAAGCGAACTCCACCTGAGTGCGAAGGACTTCAAGTCCGATCAGGAAGTGCGCTGGTGCCCCGGCTGCGGTGACTACGCGGTCCTGGCCGCCGTGCAAGGGTTCATGCCCGAACTCGGCCTGGCCAAAGAGAACATCGTCTTCGTCTCCGGCATCGGCTGCTCATCGCGCTTCCCGTACTACATGAACACCTACGGGATGCACTCCATCCACGGCCGCGCCCCCGCCATCGCCACCGGACTGGCCTCCTCCCGCCGGGACTTGAGCGTCTGGGTCGTCACCGGCGACGGCGACGCGCTGTCCATCGGCGGCAACCACCTCATCCACGCCCTGCGCCGCAACGTCAACCTCAAGATCCTGCTGTTCAACAACCGGATCTACGGGCTGACCAAGGGCCAGTACTCACCCACCTCCGAAGTCGGCAAAATCACCAAGTCCACCCCGATGGGCTCCCTCGACGCACCCTTCAACCCCGTATCCCTGGCGATCGGCGCCGAAGCGAGCTTCGTGGCCCGCACCGTCGACTCCGACCGCAAACACCTCACCAGCGTCCTGCGCCAGGCCGCCGACCACCCCGGCACCGCCCTGGTCGAGATCTACCAGAACTGCAACATCTTCAACGACGGCGCCTTCGAAGCTCTCAAAGACAAACAACAGGCCGAAGAAGCCGTCATCCGCCTGGAACACGGCGAACAGATCCGCTTCGGCGCCGGCCGCGCCAAGGGCGTCGTGCGCGATCCGGCCACCGGCGACCTGAAGGTCATCGCCGTCACCCCCGACAACGAAGCCCAGATCCTGATCCATGACGCGCACGCGACCAGCCCCACCACCGCCTTCGCGCTCTCCCGCCTCGCCGACCCCGACACGCTGCACCACACCCCCATCGGGGTACTCCGCAGCATCCACCGACCCGTCTACGACACCCTCATGGCCGACCAACTCGAAACCGCCGTCGAACAACTCGGCAAAGGCGACCTCGGCACACTGCTCGCCGGCAACGACACCTGGACCGTAGTCGGCTGACCGCGCGGCTCGGCAGGTGCCCCTACCTCTACGGTGGTGTCACCAGCCTCAATTCGTAGGCCAGGATGACCAGTTGCACCCGGTCGCGCGCATCCAGTTTGGTCAGCAGTCTGCCCAGGTGCGCCTTCGCGGTGGCCATGCTGATGTGCAGCTGCGCGGCGATCTCCGCATTGGACAGCCCGCGGCCCACCAGCGCGAGCACCTCCCATTCCCGGGCGGTGATCCCCTCCACGGGGCGCGGGGGTGGCGGAGTGTCGGCGGGCCGGGCTGCGAACTCCGCGATCAGGCGGCGTGTCACGCTCGGCGCGATGAGGGCGTCGCCGCGACGACCTCGATCGCGGTGAGGATCTGATCCATGTCCATGTCCTTGACGAGGAAGCCGCTCGCCCCCGCGCGCAGCGCCCCGTAGACGTACTCGTCGTCGTCGAACGTGGTGAGGATCAGGATCTTCGGCGGTGTCTCCGAGCTCGCGGCGATGTGCCGGGTGGCTTCGATACCGTCCATGCCCGGCATCCGGATATCCATCACCACCACATCGGGCGCCAGCTGCTCCGCGCGCTGCACCGCCTCCTCGCCGTTCGTCGCCTCGCCCGCCACCTCCAGCCGGGGATGGTCGGCGATCAGCACCCGGAGCCCGTGCCGGATCAAGGGCTGGTCCTCGGTGAGCAGCACCCGGATCATTCGACCGCCGCCGCGGGTATGGGGAGGCGCGCCGCCACGCGGAAGCCGCCTCCCTGGGGGCGCGGTCCGGCGGTGAACTCGCCGTGCAGCAGCGCTGCTCGCTCCCGCATGCCGGTCAGTCCGTAGCCGGCCGCATCGGGCAGGCCGGAGAGACCGCGGCCCTCGTCGGTGATTTCGAGCGAGAGGTCGCCCTGTCGGCGGTCGATGCTGACCCGGCAGGAGTGGGCGCCCGAGTGGCGGACCACGTTGGTGATCGCCTCCTGGACGATGCGGTACGCGCGCCCGTGAACGGAAGGGCCGACGGCAGGACCTCGTCGTCGGCCAGCCGACGCCAGCGCAGGCGCAGCAGCATCAGGGCTCCCGGATAACCCGCGGCGAGGACGCACAGGGCTGTGGTGACGGCCACGCTCCCGGGGATGGTCATGTAAGCGCGCCACACGTCCCCCTCGCCCCTCACCTCCGCCACTCCGCCGCGCCAGAAGGTCAGCTCGACACGGTCGCCCGCCTGGAAGCGCGAGGCGACCTCCTGCGGCACGCCAAGTCGCTCCTGCGGCCGGTTGTCGGCAAAGTACCGCCAACTGTCCGGCAGGTTTCTGGCCCACCACACTGCCGAGTGGTTACGGGACGTCGCCCCCTCCAGGAAGGGCTGGGCCGGATCCTGCGGGATCGTTCACCGCGGCGCCCGGCGGTGTTCGACTCGTACGCGATCCAGCCCCTCCGTGGTGGCGCCACCGCGGGTCTCAGCCGGGGATCGTCTCGATTCGTTCACGGTTGAGCAGATACAGGGGCAGGTACGGCTGCTTCGAGACGACGGGAAACCCCTGGTCGTGCGCAAGGCTCGCGACAGCCAGCGGTCCAAGGGCCACCTGGGCGCGCGGTGCTGCCGAGTCGCCCCAGTATCGGCCGTGGTCCGCGAGGGCCTCGGCGAGTGTCTCGGCGAAGGCGTCGGGGTCGCGTGCGATCAGGCGATGGAAGAGGGCCACCGGCTGGTAGTCGACGCAGTTCACGAAGTCCTTCGGCGCCCGGGTCAGGTTCTCCGGCATGGATGCCTGCATGGTGGTGAGCAGCTTCGCCACGACATCGTCCACGGGGCTCTCGGAGAAGTAGGTCTGCAGCGTGTCGATCCAGTGCAGCACGTACTCGTCGACGGAGTCGTCCTGCCGCAGCGTCTGCAGCGGCACCTGGCACAGCCGGCTGATCCGGTCCCGCTGGCGGCACACGACCGCGAGATAGAGGGCATCGAGCCATGCGTGGGCGTCCGCAGGCGGCTCGGCGGCGAGGGCGGGCAGTTGCCGTAGGAAGTCCTCGCCCAGGCTGCACTGCTGCGGCTGTGCGCCGGTGAACAGCGCGGAACCGAGCTGTACGGCGACGGCCCAGGCATCCCAGGTGTCGATGTGCGCTCCCTGGGGGTCGGCGGCGCAGCGGGCGAGGCCGAGTGTGAGAGCCGAGGAGAAGGTGTCGGCGAGCCCGGACGGGCTTTCGGTGAGGCGGGCTATCCCCTGGGTGGTGGTGGCGGTGAGTCCGGCCATGTCGGGCGCCTTGGCAGCGGCGCGAGTGGCGAGCCGTCCAGCGCCGTCGAGACGGACCAGGCCCTTCATCAGCGCCAGCAGTTGCGGCGGCGGACGAAGTGAGAAGGTGAGGGTGTCGTGGTCGATGTCCGTGAGTGACGTCAGACCACCGCCCTGCCACCAGTAGACCCGCGGCGACAGCGCGCCAGGGCCGTCCTCGTGCGCGCCCAGGGCGTACGCGGCAAGGTCGTTGACGGCGTCGACAACCGAGCCGTCGACAATGGGATGGAACGCCAGCAGGTGCCGGGTCGGCATGACGACGAGCGCTCCGGCGTCCGGCAACGACTCGCCGGTGACCTCCCGGGCCAGAGCGGACAGAAAGAGCGCCCTGCCCGCCACGAACGGGGATTCGCCGTGCACCGAGTGCAGCAACGCCCGCCCCTCGATTGCTATTTCGTCGTACTCGAAGGGCACCCGCATCAGGTTCGCGTACGCTGCCGCACCCAGTGCCTCCAGCCCGGCGCGCTCCACATCGACGTCGGTGAGGATCCGCACGCTGGTGGGACTGTCGAGGGCGTAGGTGAAGACCAGCCCCTCGGCCACCACGCGCGCGTAGCTCAGCGAGCCGGCGACTTCCGGGGGCAACGAGTCGACGGGTACCAGTCGCGCATGCGCGCCGCGCAGCAACTCCTCGGCGCTCTCGCCGCCTTGGCTCGCTCCCCGTAGCTGGGTGAAGTGTGCCGCGACCAGCTCGGGCCAGCGTTCCTGCGGTGCGCGGCGGCAATAGTGGGCGAGGTTGTGCAAGGAGTACTGGTGATCGGCCTGAACGTAGGGGGCGGCGAGTGCCCGGAGGTATGCGGCCTGCGCGCCATTCAGCATCGGCAGGGCGGTATCGGGGGCGTCTGGCGCGGAAACGGCGTCGTAATGGTTCACCCCTGTGACCCTATGAGTTATGTGACACGCGTCGACGTCGGGGTGTCCACTGACAAGGCTGCAGCCTGACTTGGGCAAAGGTTGTTCGGTGGGGCGCACTTGTCGCGCTGGTGGGCCCAACCGTCAGCCCGCCCCTGGCACGGTGAGACGTGTGCGCAGCAGGTCCAGGAAAACTGTGGCTGCGGGTGTGGAGGGACCGTCCGTCCGCCAGGTCAGAGCGACCCGGCCGCGCAGCTTCGGCTCGGTTATCTCCAGCGTCCGCACCCCGAAGCCTGCCGCCTCGTCGGCGGTGAGTGCCGGAATCACCGCCACGCCGAGACCGCGGGCGGCGAGCTGCGCGAGGAACGGTGGCGCCGCCGCCTCGAAGGCGATGCGGGGCTGAAACCCCGCCTGCGCGCACGCGCGGTCGAGTACCCCACGCAATCCTGTGCCACGGGGCAGGCTGATCAGCGGGCGATCGCGCAGCCCAGCCAGCGGAATGCTCGTGCGGCCCAGGTACGTCACGGCCGGGTCGCCCGGGGAGACGGCAGCGACCAGGGGTTCGTCGATCACGACGCCAGGACCCTCAAGTTCTTCGGAGCCGACCTCAAAGGCATCGAACTGCGCGCCGACGACCTCGAATGGTCCTTCGGTACCGGAACGCCTCTGCACGGCGCCGCCCAGGATCTTCTCCTGCTCGCATACGGCCGACGGCTGCCTCCGGACCACCTCCGTGGCGAGCTGCGCGACCGCTTCATTGTCGTGTAAAGGCCTAGTGGTAGAGGCCTCAGTGGTAGAGGCCGAGGAAAATACCCCCCGGCGTGTTGAGGTCGTCGTTGTACAGGTGGAAGGCGCGGATCGCCCTGGCAACCTCCCGCTGGGAGATGAAAGCGTCGCGGTCCAGGTCCAGTTGGCGGAAGATGATCGCGGCGTCAGAGCTGGAGATCTGGCAGAAATCGAGATATCTGGCGAACTCATCTCTGTTGATGCGTTTGTCGGCATCGACGTCCAGCACATTGAAAACGGCCTGCGCGAGGTCCTCCAGCAACGGCGCCGCATGCGTGCCGTAACCCACCGCGCGATGTGCGGCGACGAACTCGCCCTGGGACAGCCGGTCCTGCCCGGGGGTCGCCTGCGACAGGAGTCCCAGCCACTGTGCCCAGTACGCCCTCTGCAGGTGCTCGATCCTGGCATCACTGGTCGCCAACGCGTAGCCGGTCGTGTACCTGTCCACGATGTGCTGGTAGTTGTCCCAGGTCACAAAGCCCCTGCCCGCGGTGTCAAGGGCCGTGAAGAGCCGCTGCAGCCGACGGGTGATCGGATCGGACGTCACCATGTGTTCCGTGCCCTCTCGCTAGACCTCATTGACGAGTGTCATCCATGCCTGCCGCTTGCGGTCCGCGCCGCGAACGAGGACTCGTCGTACCAGACGTTCAAACGCCTTCAGAGGTTCATCCCTCGCTGAACGATCACCCGTGGAGCCGCCCTGGCCGGGCGTTCCGGCGGGCGCGAACCGGCGTTGGGCCAGGGAGCCGCGGCGTCCGGTCAGGGCTGCTTCTCCAGGACGCACAGCTCCCCATTGTCAGGGTCGCCGATGTAGGTCCACAGCACGGGCCGCCGGGTGGTTCCCCGGGCTTCGTACTCGGTCCAGACGGCGCTCGGCGCAAAGGCGATGTGGACCGCTGTCACACGGGGGTCGTCGTTCCCGTCGGCCGAGGACGAGCTGCTCCAGGTGCCGGAACCGGAGTCCGGGGTGAACACGCTGTTCAGGTCCTCGTCCACGAAATCGCCGCACGCCCCGACCGAGGTGAACGAGCCGTCGGGACGCACCAGTAGTTGCCCGCCCCGGTCGTCCTGCCAGGTGCCTACGACCGCTTCGGCCTGCAGGACGAGGGCGGCACCCTGCGGCACCGGGGGCGGGCTCAGTGTGCGTCCCATCATCAGGAGAGCAGCCGGCCCGCCGACCAGTACCGCCGGCACGAGCAGCAGACCGGCCACCCCGAGCGCAGTGGCGATGGTCCTGCGGCTGAAGCGCTGCGGCGGGCGCACGTTGCGAGGGTTCACGTCTTCATGCAGCGTCGTCTCGGCGCGTTCGGACGGCTCCTTGCTGATCCCCACGCATTCCCCCTGCGATCGGCCGCGAGGCCGCGGCACCGAGCGCCATCATGCCCCCAGGCCTGCGCGCCGCTGCACGCCAGGGTGCTGACCAGATGGCGACCTACTTGTACGCCGTGCACGCCCAGGTGTCGGACGGGACCACCATCGCCAACGCCGCTCATCCGCAGCCTGCTTCGCCGGGGCCGCGCCTTTCGACGTCCGCGCCACGCGACGAAGGCCCGTCGTGAGTCCTGCGCAACCACTCGTCGAGCGCGACGTAGTCAGCGGTGGTGAGGCCCTCGTGGGGGTCGACGCGATGAAGTAGAGCCTGTCCTCGATGGTGGGCGGATACCCACGCCCGGTCGGTGTCGGTGATCTCGTCGTCCGCCCAGATGAAGGGCTGAGTCGGCGTATCTGTGGGGTAGTCCTGGGCGTCGATCGCCGCGGCAGCACGGGAGTGGATCCGGCCCGCCCGTGGCAGCTTCGCCTGCCGCTGGCCGCCCTGTTGGGTATTCGCGCACGCCCGCCTGTACCGCCCACGTGGGGATCGGCGGGGCCGGGCCCCACGGGTGTGGGCGGCGAGGGCGAGCGAGGTGACGTGCTCGCGGGTGAGGTCGCGCGGGCCAAGGAAGCCTGGCAGGAGGCCTTGCTGGAACGTGGACTTCTGCCGTTTTTACGGGAGGCCCTCGCCGACCCCGACTCGGAAACCCGGCGTCGTAGCACTCCGTCGGCTTCGACGAAACGCAGTGCGCGCCTGGGCTACGCCCGCCCGGACTTCACCAGTCCCGGTGACGGCTCCCCACCGGACTCACACCCGAATTTCACGAGCCCTGACTTCACGAGCCCTGACTTCACGGACATCAATGGACCAGAAGGACCACCGGCGTGACCGGGCCTTGGCGGCACGGCCAGGTGGTGGTGCGCGCGGGGGCCTTCTGTAGGAGCGTCACGTCAGTTTCGCTTCCTGGGTACGGAAGTCGGCGACCCACCGGGCCGAGGCCTTGATCCCGCCGAAGGTGTAGAAGTGCAGCTTGATGACACCGTGGCGGTGTGGGTCGTAGCCGTCCGCCAGGGCGCGGACGAAACGGTCGGGGCCGGCTGTTCCCATCAGGTTGGTGATCGAGAATCCGTACTTCTTCGCGATGGAGGTGCTGGTGCCGACACCGAAGCGGGTGGCGTAGGTCATCAGCCGCTTGATCCCGGCAGGGCCGGGGACCCCGATGCGTACCGGTGTGTCGATGCCTCGGGCGCGTACGGCTTCGACCCACGTCAGTACCGGGGTGGCGTCGAAGCCGAACTGGGTGATGATGTCGCCGGTCAGCTCGTGCCGGGCCAGGGCCGCGGTCTTGTCCTTGATCGCCGACCAGAGCGTCGGGCCTGCGATGGCGGGGTGCCCCGCGGGATAACCGCTGATGCCGACGTGGCGCACGCCGTATTCCTGGAGGAGCCCGGACTCGATGAGGGCGAGGGAGTCGTCGTACGGGCCGTGGGGCGTGGGCGGATCGCCGCCGATGACGAAGACGTTCTCTGCTGTACCCGCCGAGCGCAGTGCGTCGAGGAACTGTTCGAGCTCCGCGCGGGAGCGCAGGCGGCGGGCCGATATGTGGGGAACGGGGGTGTACCCGAACTGCTGGACGGCGCGGGCCGCGGCCAGGCGTACGCCCAGGTCTTCGTTGCCCAGGAAGGTGATGTTGATGCGGGTACCGGCGGGAATGCAGTCGCGGGCCTCTTCGAGCGTGGGGACGTCCTTGCCCGTCATCTCCAGGGAGAAGTCCTCCAACAGGGAGACGACGGCTGAGGCAGAGGCCGTGGAGAGGCAATCCATGGTGCTCCTTGTTCACGTGGATCTTCCTGGGCCCGCGGGTGGTGCGTGGGCGGAGGCGGGGCGCACGCCGGCCTCGCACGCTAATCCGGCGATCAGTGCGCGGGAGGGCTGCGCGGGAACTGTATCCGGGCTGGACCGGTACCTCGGTGCCCGGTACGGCGTACTGATGGTCTACGAGTGCCAGGGGGGGG
>NZ_JASITA010000019.1 GCF_030063415.1 Streptomyces sp. H27-C3
GCTGGGGTCACGACCGTGACCCCAGCCGCGCGGCCCAGGAATGTGTGACCGCTCCGGGCAGGAACGAATAGGGGTCCTGCGGGTCGTCGGCCGTGGCCTCGATCGCGATGCGATGACCGACACCGAGTTCTCGCGCCAGTTCCTCGAACACCTCGACCATGACAAGGTCCTGCACCGCGAGGCCGGTCGAGTCATAGACGGTGGTGACCGGAGACAGCCTGCGGTGCGCGTCGGTGTCCTGGAGAATCTCGGAGAGCGGGGGCCCGATCTCCTCGGGAGCGAGCTGCTGGCAGTCGCCCTCGGCCCTCGCCTGTTCCAGGTGGTCGGGGACGACGACCGCCTTACGAAGGAGGTCCAGCGGCAGCTCCGTCTTTCCGGGCATGTCGGAGCCGATGGTGTTGACGTGCACCCATGGCTTGAGCGCGGTTCCGCGGATGACCGGGCCCTCGTGCGGAGCGACCGAGGTGGCGGTGCACAGCACGTCGGCCAGCTCCTCCACCTCGTGCAGCGCCGCGACCCGCACGACTCCCTCGGGCAGCCGGGCCCTGGCCGCGAAGGAATTCTCGGCCCGCACATCCGTGTCGCAGACCAGCACCTCGGCGAACGGGAAGACGCGCGAAAGGGCGTGCAACTGTGTGACGGCCTGCGCGCCACAGCCCACCAGCCCGAGCACGGCGGAGTCCGGCCGGGCGAGCACCCGGCTGGCCAGCGCGGATGCCGCGCCCGTGCGGATGGCCGTGGCGAAGGTCCCGTCGACGACCGCCCGCAAGTGGCCGCTGTCCGCGTCGAAGGCGCACAGGGTCGACAGGATGGTGGGGAGCTGGTTCTTGACGGGGTTGTGCGGGTTGTAGCCGACCATCTTGATGGAGACCGTGGCACCGTGCCGGACCGCGGGCATCCACTCCAGCAGACCCAACTGCGGAGTGGTCAGAAGGAATCCGTCCCGCTGTTTCATCTCCACTGTCGCGCCGGAGCCACCCGTGAGGACGGCGGCCATGCGCTCGATCGTCAGATCGTACAGCTGCCCAAGCCCCACCTTCGCGACAATGGCGGAGATGGCTTCGGCGTCGACTATGTGTGTGTGCTCACCATGCAAGGGTCTCTCCTGGCCTCAGTGTTCCGACTTGTCGGAGGTGTTCGAATGGGCTGAAGGGGCGCGTCCGTGCCAGGACTGCCACAGGCCGGCGTAGGCGCCGCCCGCTGAGACGAGTTCAGTGTGGGGCCCCTGCTCGGTGATGCGGCCTTCCTCCATCACGACTACGCGATCCGCGTCGTGGGCCGTGTGGAGTCGGTGGGCGATGGCGATGACGGTGCGTCCGCGCAGCACGGCGGCGAGCGAACGCTCCAGGTCGCGGGCGGCCCGCGGGTCCAGCAGGGAGGTGGCCTCGTCGAGTACCAGGGTGTGCGGGTCGGCCAGCACGAGCCGGGCCAGCGCCAGCTGCTGGGCCTGGCCGGGCGACACCGGGCTCTCCTCGGTGCCCAGCTCGGTGTCGAGACCGTTCGGCAGCGCGGTTACCCAGGCCACCGCGTCCACGGCGGCCAGGGCCGCTGTCACCTGTTCGTCGGTGGCGTCCGGCGAGGCCAGTGCGACGTTCTCGCGCACCGTGCCGAGGAACACATGGTGTTCCTGCGTGACCAGGGCCACGTGGCGCCGCAGTTCTTCCAACGGCAGTTCGTGGAGAGGTACGCCGCCCAGCGTGACCGACCCGGTGCGCGGCTCGTGGATCCCGGCGAGGATCCGGCCGAGGGTGGTCTTCCCGGCCCCCGAGGGGCCGACGATGGCGATGCGCTCACCGGGGCTGGTGCTGAGGCTCACGTCTTCCAGCACGTCGTGACCGTCGCGATAGGAATAGGTGATGCTCTCCGCGGCGAGCTGGTCGCCGTCGGGCCGCCGGGCGGAGTCGCCCCCCGGGGCGGGTGCGGCCCCGACGCCGATCAGGCGGGCCAGTGAGGCATCGCCGACCTGCAACTCGTCGAGCCAGCCGAGCAGTTCGTCCAGGGGGTCGATCACGGCGCGGGTGTAGAGGGTCGCGGCGGTCACCTCGCCGAGGCTCACCCAGCCCTCGATGTAGAAGAGTCCGCCGAACAGCAGCGTGGCGGCGACCGGCAGGATGTACCCGAAGTCCATCAGCGGGAACCAGACGCTGCGCAGGAACAGCGTGTGCCGCTCGGCCCCGTTCGAACGCTCGACGTCCTTGTCCGTGCGGCGAACGCGCGAGCCGGCCCGGCGCAGCGACTCGACCGTCCGGGCGCCGGTCACTGTCTCGGAGAGTCCCTGGGTGAGCTCGGAGTAACTGGCAGCCTCGGCCAGGTAAGCCTCCCGGGCGCGCGCCAGGTACCAGCGCGTCGAGAAGACGATGAGCGGTACGGCGACGAGGCACGGCAGCACCATGATCGGACTGGTCACGATCAGGGCGACCAGCGTCAGCGCCACCGAGAGGCTCGCCACCAGGATCGACGGCGCGCCCAAACGTACCGCCCGCGACAGCGAATCCACGTCGCGGGTACTGCGGGTCAGCAGGTCACCGGCGCCGGCCTTCTCCACGGTGGACATGGGCAGCGTCAGGACCCGCCGGATGAATCCTTCCCGGATGTCCGCCAGTACCAGTTCCCCGAGCCGGGCGCCCTGGAGCCGGGCGACGCGGGTGAACACACCCTGGATCAGGAGGAGTCCGGCGATCACCGCGACAGTGACATCCACCTCGGTGGTGGTGATGCCCTTCTCCACGTCCTCGACCAGAGCGCCAAGCAGGGCGGGAACGACCAGGCCGCATGCCGTGGCGAGGACGAACCAGAACACGGTGCGGGTCAGTAGGCCGGTATGACTGCGCACCAACTCCCGTACGTGACGGCGGACCGTCTTCGCATCGGCTACCGGAAGACTCACTGTGCACTCCTTTGGGGGCGGCTGTCGGAAGGGTCGGGGCAGGAGACGGTCACGTCTCCTCCCGCATGACGACGGCCGCGTACTGGGACGTCCCGGAAGCCAGTTCACGGTGTGTGCCGATCACGACGACCTTGCCGTCCTCGACGAAGGCGACCTCGTCGGCCTGGTCGAGCAGCAGCGGGCTGTTGCTCACGACCACGGTCGTGAGCCCCTCCCTGGAGCTGTGCAGCCGTTCGGCGATGATCGATTCGGTGTGCGCGTCCACGGCGCTGGTCGGGTCGACCAGGACGAGCACTCCGGGAACGGAGGCCAGGGCCCGCGTCAGCCGCAGGCGCTGCTGCTGGCCGCCCGAGAAGGTGGAGCCCCCCTCGGTGACGAGGGTGTCCATACCGTCCGGCAGGGCTTCGACGATGTCCTCCGCGTTGGCCGTGTGCAGAGCCTGGGTCCGCACCCGGTCCGAGGACCCGCCCAGTTCCTCGCTCAGGACTCCGGAGAACAGGGTGTCGTCGTTGCGGGCCACCAGTACGAGATCCCTCACCTGCTCCAGCGGCAGGGTCTCCAACGGAACGCCCCCGACGGTGACCTGGCCCTGGGCGTAGCGCCCGAGCCGGTCGGCGATTTCGGCGCCTTCCTCCGGTGTGGCGGCGGCGATCGCGGTCAGCAGCCCCGGCCGGATCCGCAGTCCCGATGCCGCGTCGTACAGGTCCGGCGCCTCGCTGAGGTCGACCCGGGGGGTGCCTGCGGTGGGGTCGGGCTCCAGGGCCAGTACCCGCACGACCCGCTCCGCGGCCACGCCGGCGCCGACGAACGACTGCACCGCCGAGGTGACGGTGCGCATCGGCATCATGAGGAACGCGGCGTATCCGTAGGCGGCGACGAGGTCACCGGCCGAGAGCCCGCCCCCGACGGCGAGACGTGCCCCGATCCAGACGACCGCCACCACGAAGATCCCGGGGAGCAGCACCTCGGCGGCGGGCAGCACCGATTCGACCTTCGCCACGCGCACTCCAGCGTGGCGCACCCGCTGCGAGTCCTTGCGGTAGCGCTCGCCGAACGAGGCCTCGCCGCCGATGCCGCGCAGGACACGCAGACCGGACACGATGTCGCTGGCCCGGGCGGTCAATTCGCCCTGGAGGTCGCGGTAGTTGCCGATTCGCTTGTGAAGTGGGCTGAGCAGCGGGCCCGTTCCGGCGAGCAGGGCGGGGACGCCGATCAGGACCAGTAGCCCCAGGGTGAGTGACGTGGAGAGCAGCACCGCGGCGACGAGCACGATGGTGACCGCGCTACCGACACCTCGGGCGACGGCTCCGGGCAGGGCTCCGATGCGGGCAATGTCCGCCGTACCGATGGCGACCACTTCGCCGGCGGAGACCCGCTTCGGCAGCCCGGCGCCCAGTCGCGCGGCCTGGGCGGCCACGAGACGGATCGTCAGGTAGTTGGCCTTGAGTCGGCCGATCGTGTCACAGCGGTGCCGGCACACGCTGCCGACGGTGGTCACCAGGGCGAGCCCGATGATGACCCCCGTCCAGACCAGTAGTCCGTCGGTGTCCTTGTCCGACATGGCGTCGATGGCCCGGCCGATGGCGAAGGGACTCAGGCCCATGCTGGCCATCCACAAACAGCCCCAGAACACTCCGAGGGACAGTGTGCTCGACTGCCTGCCGATGAGCCATCGGAGATAGCTCTTGGGTGAGCGGAGATCCGGATCTCCCAGCTCGGGCAGTGGATTGTTGCTCGGCAATGCGACTTCCTTCGGGTTGTCCCGACCTCCGGATGTCCGGGGTCGGGCGGGGTGGCTGAGAGGAGTGGAGGTGGGGCGTCGTGCGTCGGGGGGGACGCCCTGGGACGTCGTCGGTCAGCTACCCGGTCCCAGCTGGCCCGCGATGAAACTCCGCAGCTCAGAGGTCACCTTGTGGGGGTCGGCGAGATGGTAGAAGTGGTCTCCTGCGAACGTCCGTACCGTGCTGGTTCCGGTGGAGCACCTACTCCACCGGTGGACGTGATCTTCGGTCACACCCGTATCTTCCTGCCCTCTCCATGCGCTGATCGGACAGGGGAGGAGGGTGTCCGCGACGGGCGGTGTGTAGGAGTCGCACATCGTGATGTCACCGCGCAGGGGCCGTGCGATCGCCGCTGCCAGACGGCCGTTGGCCGCTACGGCCGCGGGCACGGCCCCGTCGGCGACCAGTTCCGCGACGAGCTGCTGATCGCTCAGTTCAACCGCGCGGGACGGGCCCCCCTGGGCATCCGGCGCCCGGGCCGCCGACGCGACGAATCCGCTCGGCCACCGGCTGTGTGCCCGGCCCAGGACACGGGCCAGCTCGTACCCGACCAGAGCTCCCATGCTGTGGCCGAACACCATGTAGGGCCGGTCGAGCCGTGCGGCGAGCGCCGGGGCCAGTTCGTCGAGCACCTCCGCCATGGTGGTCGCGGGCTCCTCCCGCCACCGGTTCTCCCGGCCCGGCAGTTGTACGGCCAGCAACGCCACGTCGGGACCGAGCAGTTCCTGCCACGGGCGGAACTGATAGGCGCCGGAACCGGCGTGGGGCAGACACACCAACAGAGCCCTCGCGCCGCGTGGCGGCTCCCACTCCACGAGCGGACCCGGCTTCACAGCCACTCCCGTACGTCGTCGGCGAGCCCGCCCAGGACCTCAGGCAGTGTGTCATCGGCGTAGAAGTGCCCACCGGGATGGCGGCGCATGCGGAAGATCCCCGTGGTTTCCACCTGCCAGGCCTGCAGTCCGGTGGTTCCCACATGGGCATCGGCCTCGCCCGCCATGACGGTGATCGGGCAGGCGAGCGGTGCGTCGGCCCGGTAAACATGGTTTTCCAGCCATGCGCAGTCGGCGCGCAGGACGGGCAGCACCAGCTCGTGCATCTGTGGTTCCGCCACTATCCAGGCCGGCATCCCGCCGAGGGCGACAGCCCAGGCGAGCAGGTCCGTGTCGGACAGTTGGGAGACGGTTGGGTCGGTGTGCGGTTTCGCGGCGGGATGCGCCGAGCCGGAGACGAACAGCCCGGCGAGAGCCGGCCCACTGTCTCTTGCGAGCAGCCGAGCGACCTCGAAGGCGAGCAGACCCCCCATGCTGTGCCCGAACAGCACGATGGACCGGTCCGGATGCGCGCTCAGGTCGGCCGCTACGGCGGCCGCCGTGTCCTCGGGGGAGACCGCCGAGGGCTCGGCCACCCGGTTCTCCCGGCCGGGCAGTTGCACCGCCACGACCTCCAACCAGGCGGGCAGATATGCGGACCAGTCGCGGTATGCCGAAGCGGCGCCACCCGCGTGGGGCAGGCAGTACAGGGTGGTGTGGGCGTCCGGGCGCGGTGCGGTGCGCACCATGCTGCGGGAAGCGCCTGTCGTCGATGCGTGGGGGGCAGTCATGGGCGCGGGGGCTCAGGAACGCACGCGGTCGGCCCGCACACAGAGGACTTCTGCCACCACAGCCCGGTCGGCGGCCAGTTCCTCCGGCTTGAGCCCGGGACTCTCCGGTCCGCCAGGAGCAGCGGAGTGGTGCCCCGGGTTCAAGTGTGGCCTGGTGTAACGCCGATGAGGCAAGGGCCGGGCGACGACGGACGCGCGAAGGTGACGTTTCTGAATGGCAGACACACTGTTTCCCTTGCGAGTCGAGAGTGACGTTCAGCGGCAGAGTGCGGTCCATGGCTCGGCAGCCGGACACGACATCAACGGCACACGCAGCACAGGGAGATGGTGGCACGGCTCGGCCGCACCTGCTGCTCGGACACAGCCGCAATCGTGAATTCGCATGCCCCCTACCCCGTCGCCAACATTCCTATCACGGAGCGCACTTCGACGGGCAAGAGATATATCTCGACCGTCCGTTGTGTCCGAGTCGGAGTCAAATAAGAGCATAGTCCTACTCGGTGATGGAGTATCAAGTCGATAGCGGTGTGCTGTACGTCACATGGCTGTGCTGTATCGGTGCATGATTCACTGGCACGGAATTTGTGGAGTGGAGGTCAAGTCGACCTGGGCTCCTTTCTGGTGCGGGTTGCTCGAAGTAAGCAGGAGTGGCTCTGGTTCAGTCAGCGCGCGCGGAGAACCCAATGCCGCTGGACAGGTGCCCGTATCTCACGCTCCGATCGGGGTGTGGGGTGACCGCGTGAAGTCTTCGTGGCGATACAGCGCGACGGGACCGAGGGGATGTGTGGAATGGCGCAGGACGAACGTGGCGTAGCCGTGGTTTCAGGTGCGTCGTCGGGATTCGGTGAGAGAATCGCGCAGTTGTTGTCCCGGCAGGGTTACTCGGTGGTTGCTTTGGCCCGCCGGGCGGACCGTCTGAAGGTCCTGGCGGAGCAGGACTCCACAGGGGCGATCCTGCCGGTGGTCGCCGATGTCCGGGACCGGGAGGGCCTGGCACGAGCCCTCGATGACCTGCCCCCGGATTTCCGCGACATCTCGGTCCTCATCAACAACGCCGGCCTGTCCCGGGGTTTCGGGCCTCTGCAATCGGGCAATCCTGAGTTCTGGCGCGAGATGATCGACACGAACATCTCCGGTCTGCTGAACGTCAGCGAGGTGCTGCTTCCGCGACTCGTGTCCCGCGGCTCCGGTCATGTGGTGAACATTGGCTCGATCGCTGCGAACTACCCCTACATGGGCGGGAATGTCTACGCTGCCACCAAGGCCTTCGTGCATCAACTGTCGCTGAACATGCGCGTCGACCTCCAGGGCACGGGCGTCCGAGTGAGCTGCGTGGCGCCCGGGATGGCGAAAACCGAGTTTGCCCAGGTCCGTTTCGACGGGGACGTGGAGCGGGCGGACGCGCTCTATGAGGGCATCGACCCGCTCACTGCCGACGACGTGGCGGAAGCGGTGGCCTGGTGTGTGTCAAGGCCGGCCCACGTCAACATAAACATGATCGAACTGATGCCGTCCGAACAGAATTTCGGGCTTGGGTTCGCCGGCAGCCGGACCACTCCAGCGGACGGTGCGGATGTTACGTGAGTCCGTGCGGGCCGCCTCCCGGGAAGGGAACGCGCGGGACGGCCTCGTCGCGAGACCCGCGCGCCCCGAGGACGCGGAGCAGATCTCGCTGCTCTCGGCACCCTTTGTCGAGGACGGACTGCTCATCGCTCGGCCTCCCGCAGAGTTGGCCGAAAAAGTGCATGAATTCCTGGTCGCCTCGCAAGGAGGCCGCCTGGTCGGCTGTGCGGGGACGACCCGATCGGGGAGGAGCCTGGTCGTCTACAACCTGTGCATCGCCGCAGAATGGCAAGGCCGGGGAATCGGCCGCGATCTGATCGAAGTTGCCGCCAGTACTGGCAGAGAACAGGGATATCACTCCTTGTTGGCCGTCTCCCGATACGGCGGAGAATGGTTCGAGACGCTGGGATTCTCGAAAATACCGGTGGGCGAGATCCGCGACGAATGGCACACGCTGTTCCGCCCCGGCCGAAAATCCAGCCTTTATCGGTTGAGACTGACCGCCGAGCGGTCCGGAGACTGATTCATGTCCGCGTGCATGCTCATGCCGACCGAGGAGTGACACAGTTGATAATCTGCGGGTTGAAACTCACGCACGACGGTGCCGTCGCCCTTCTTGACGACGAACGCCTGGTTTTCAGTGTGGAGATGGAGAAGCTGGGAAACGCTCTGCGCTACAGCACCGTTGGCGACTTCAGCCTCATCCCCGGGATCCTGGCCGACTTCGGCTACAAGCCGGAGGACGTGGACGAGTGGGTCATCGACGGCTGGGACGGCGACGTGTCCGGCACGGTGGCCCTGCTCGACCAGGGTAGGCCGACGGAGGTCGTGGTCGGTCCGTACCGGGAGTCGCAGGCCTGCCCGGCGCTGGACCGGCCCAGCGTCTCGGGCACCTACCCGATGGACGGCGAGAGCTATCCGTACACCAGTTACCCGCACGCGGCGGGACACGTGGCGAGCGCGTACGTCTCCAGCCCGTTCGCCCAACGGGGCGAGAGCTCCTTCGTCCTCGTCTGGGACGGCGGACTCTTCCCGCGCCTCTACTGGGTGGACCCGGACGCCGGTGTGGAGAACCTGGGAGAGCTCTTTCCTCTCCTCGGGCATGCCTACGCCATCGCGGGACACCACTTCGGGCCCTTCCGCAGGGATGTCCAGTCGAACATGGTCGATGACCTGTCGATCGCAGGCAAACTCATGGCCTACATCGCGCTGGGCCAGGTGGACAAGGGCGCATTGGCCATTTTGCGGGAGGAGTTCCATCGCGTTTTCGAGAGCGACGAACCGGCCGCTGTGGAGTACCGCGCGACGGTCGGCGGTTACGGCAGCCTCTTCGAGCAGTCGGTACCGCCGGTGCACGAGTTCTATTCGGCGGTACGCGCCAGGGTGGTGGACAACGGAGTCAGCGACGAGGACGCGCTGGCCAGTGTGCACGCCTTCTTCGAAGGCCTCCTAGTCGAACGGATAACCGCCAAGGTCCGCGGGGCGAAGGGCGACGGCCCATGGAATCTGTGCTTCGCCGGCGGCTGCGCGCTGAACATCAAGTGGAACAGTGCGCTGCGCGAGGCGCCGGACTTCAGTGATGTGTGGGTCCCGCCGTTCCCCAACGACTCGGGATCGGCCATCGGCGCGGCAGCCCTGGGACGGGCTCAGCACGCCGGTATGACGCCGATGGCCTGGAACCCCCGGCTCGGCCCGGCGCTTTCCCCTTCGCCCGAGCTGCCCGTCAACTGGTCTATGGCAGCCTGTACTCCGGAGGAACTCGCCCGGATCCTCCACGAGTCCGGAGAGCCCGTGGTGGTCCTGCACGGCCGCGCCGAACTCGGCCCCCGCGCACTCGGCGGCCGAAGCATTCTGGCGGCTCCGGTCATGGCGTCGATGAAGGACGAGCTGAACCGCGTCAAGGACCGTGAGCCCTACCGGCCCATCGCTCCCATCTGCCTGGAGGGCGAGGCCCCGGCGATCTTCTCGCCCGGTACGCCGGACCCGCACATGCTCTTCGACCACGAGGTGCGGGCGGACTGGCGCGAACGCATACCGGCGGTCATTCACCTCGACGGCACCGCACGACTGCAGACGGTCGGCCCGGAGGACGACAGCCTGCTCTTCACCGTACTGTCCGCCTATCACCGGCTCAGCGGTGTCCCCGTGCTGTGCAACACCAGCGCCAACCTCAATGGGCACGGCTTCTTCCCCAACGTGGCTTCCGCAGCGCAGTGGGGCCGGGTCTCCCGGATCTGGAGCGCCGGGACGCTGTACCAGAGGACGGACGGCTGAGCCGAACCGTGATCTCGCAGGATTCCCGCTCCGGCTCCGCGGCGGCGCACGGCGTGGCAGAGGCCCTCATCGGCATCCTGCCCCGCCTGCGGGAGCTCCATGGCCAGACAGTGGTCGTGGTGGCCGGACACTCCGTCCTCGCGGACGAGGGGCTCAGGCACGCGTTCTGCGGCGACATCGCTTTCCTGCGGTACAGCGGGATGAGGCCCGTCGTGGTGCACGACGGCGGGCCTCACCTTCTCACTCGGCCGGAAAACGACGCCGCCGCACTTCGCGGGTACGTCGCGGGATACGTCCAGCGGGAGCTGGTGGGCCTGCTCAACGACCGCACCCCGTTCGCCGTCGGCATCACCGGCGAGGACGGCCGGACCCTGACGGTCCGCGACGGGGCGGACCTGCTGGTCGACACGGGAGTGGTCCGCACGCTGCTCGACAGCGGCCGAATTCCGGTGGTGTCGAGTATCGCGTACGGCAGCGATGGTGGCATCCACCACCTCGAAGCGAGATCGGCGGCCGCCTCGCTCGCCTCCGCGCTCGGAGGGTCCCTGGTGCTCCCGGCCGGGTCCGGAAGCCCGACGGACGCAACGTTAATCGACATGTCGGTGCCCCACGCCGTGCTGAGGCACCTCCACTGTCTCTGATGACGGTAGTAACCGGCCCTGCTCGGGGCGCAATCCGTGCGAGCGCCAGGAGAACCGGAGTCCGATCCTGTCAGTCCTGGCCAGGAACAGCGCTCGGTCAGAGAGCGGAGAGTTCCTCGACGAGATCGTCCAGACCCAAGGAGCCCAGTGACAGGGCCGCCATGTGCCAGGCTTTCGCGTCGAAGGCATCGCCGTGTGCGCGGCGGGCGTTCTCGCGGCCCAGAAGCCAGGCCCGTTCGCCGAGTTTGTAGCCGATGGCCTGCCCCGGCATGGACAGGTAGCGGGTGAGTTCGCTCTCGATGAAATCCGCGGGGCGGCTGCTGTGCAGACCGAAGAATTCCTGGGCGAGCGCGGGAGTCCACCGCTCACCGGGGTGGAACGGCGAGTCGGTGGGGATCTCCAGCTCTAGGTGCATGCCGATGTCCACGACCACCCGGATGGCGCGCATCATCTGGGCGTCCAGATAGCCGAGCCTGCGCTCAGGGGTGGTGAGGTAGCCCAACTCGTCCATGAGGCGCTCCGCGTACAGCGCCCAGCCCTCACAGTTGGCGCTCACCGCACCGACGGTCGCCTGATAGCGGGAAAGACTCTCAGCGACGTGCACCCACTGCGCGAGTTGCAGGTGATGTCCTGGCACACCTTCGTGGTACCACGTCGAGAGCAGGTCGTACACGGGGAAGCGGGTGGCGCCCATCGTCGGTAGCCAGGTTCGGCCAGGGCGGGTGAAGTCCTCCGACGGCGATGTGTAGTACGGAGCAGCTGCGCCGCCCGGCGGGGCGATACGGGACTCCACCTTGCGTACCCGGTCGGCGAGTTCGAAGTGGGTGCCGTCGAGCGCGTCCGTCGCCTCGTCCATTACGGTCTGCAGCCAGGACTGGACGGCGTCGACGCCCTCGATGTGCTCGCCGTGCTCGTCGAGGTGCTTGAGCGCCTCCCACGGGGTGGTCGCACTGGGCAGCACCTTCTGGGCCTCGGTCTCCATCTCACCGAGGATGCGGTGGTATTCGGACCAGCCGTACGCGTAGGCCTCGTCCAGGTCCAGGTCCGCGCCGTTGTAATAGCGGGACCAGCGGGCGTACCGCTCGCGGCCGACCGCGTCCGGAGACCCCTTGATGGCAGGGGCGTACACCTCGCGCATCCAGTCGCGGAGGTCCACCACGGCTTGGGTCGCTCCCGCGCCGGCGGAATCGAGTTCACTGCGCAGCGATGCGGGACCGGGCTCGGTGAACTGCTCGAACCAGCACTTGTCCCCGGTGTCCCCGGCCCACGCCGAGAGTTGACCGATGAAGGTGGCTGTGGGGCGTGGTGAGGCGTGCAGCTCGCGTTCGAGGCCCAGCTCGAGCGCGGTGCGGTAACCGGCCAGCGCCGCCGGGACCGTGCGCAGCCGCTCAGCGATCACAGCCCAGTCCTGCTCCGTCTCCGCGGGCGTCACGGCGAAGATCTCGCGAATGGAATGCACGGGCCCACCGATGTTCGCCACGGCACGCAGATGCTCGTCGGCCGCGCTGATGGCGAGCCTGGCCTCGAGGCGCTCCCGCAACAGACGTCCGCAGCGGCGTTCCACGTCGGTGGCGGCGCCGGGCGCTCGCTCGGCCTCATCGAGCCGACCCAGGGTGGTCCGGGCCAGGCGGGCCAATGAGTCCCGGCCTCTGGGCGACAGATCGGGGAGCTTGGCGTGGCTGTCCTCGACGCCCAGATACGTCCCGGTGACGGGGTCCAGGACAACGAGTTCTTCGACGTAGGTGTCGGCGACTCGGCGGGGCAGGGGCTCTGTCGTGGGGGCGTCTGACATGCCTACATTCTGATACGCGGGCAGGAGGCTGTCACCCGGTTCGCTGATCTTCCGTTCGAGGCCCCGGCAACCGGCCCGGGGTTGCCACCTCCTGCTGGGTGCGTGGCGCCGTGGTGGGGAAATCCCGAAGGCGGCGAAGGGGGAGCACAGGAGAAGGCAGTTGGTGACGAGCACGGAACCGACGACGATCCACATTGTGGTGCGGGGACCCAGCAGCGTGTTCACGGCGCCGCCGATCACCGTGCCCAGCGGAATGGTGCTGTAGTTGAGAACCAGCGTGGTCGCGGTGACACGGCCCAACATGTCGGGCGGGCAGTAGGTCTGCCGGAAGCTGACGATGATGACGTTGCAGGCCACGACGCCGGCCAGGACCACGGTGGTCCCCAACACGAACAGAGACAGCCACGGGCCCGGATCAGCGAGGGGGATGAGCAGTCCGAAGGGCGTTGTCGTCAGCTGGATGGTCAGCAGGGCGCGCGCAGTGCCGAAGCGGCGCGCCAGCCGTCCGGCAGCGAGCCCTCCCAGTACACCTCCCAGGCCGCCGCAGGCGATCAGGACGCCGACCAGGCCGGGTTCGGCTCCCACACTCAGTCGTGACTACACCGCCTCGCCGACGGCGGGCCTGTATAACATCTGTTACGTCAACGCCTTCCAGGCCCAGCCAGGAGCCGCAGAGGAGTGGGGTGATCTGCTGCTGCGGGACGCGCGCGGGGACATCGTCTATGACGAGGACTGGGGCGAGGCCATCCTGGACGTCCGCACCGACAGTAAGCGGCAGCGGATCGCCGCCAAGGTGAACCCCTGGATCGACATCTGCGCGAGCAAGGGCTTCCAGGCTGTCGAGCCGGACAACCTGGATACCTTCGAGCGGACCGATCTGATCAGTGAGGCCAACGCCAAGGCGTTCATCAGACTGCTCTCCGATCACGCCCACTGGAAGAACCTGGCGATCGCGCAGAAGAACACCTTGAGCTTCTCCACCGCTCGTCAGGAGACGGGCCTCGACTTCGCCATCACGGAAGAGTGCGGCGAGTGGGACGAGTGCGGTGACTACACCGAGGGATTCGGTGACAACGTGATCGTGATCGAGGACTAGGAGCAGGCCTTCAGGAAGACCTGTTCCGGATTCGGTGACCGGATCAGTGTCGTTCTGCGTGATCTCGACGTCACCGCCCCGGGGAACAAGGAGTACGTCCGTCGGACCTGCTGATCCGATCCACCGGAGCGGCCCTGCGACCTCCGCCGGGCCAGCGCTGCTGCGCCGGTTTCTTCTGGCTCGACGCCCCTGCTGCCGTCGACCTCTGAGTCCGTTCCAGGGGGGCGTCCTCGATGGCGGCTGTACGGATCACATTTGCTCTGGCGGGTGCCCCGGCTGCCACGGCGGCGTGACGCCGGTTACCCGCCGGGCATCAAGACGTTCCTTCCCCGCTGCCCGCGCTTGCGCGCCCTGGTGATTCCGTCAGCGAGGATCCTGCTCATGCCGCGGTCGCTCGATGAGCCTTCCCTTTCCGGTCGTGGAGCCGGGCGCGCTGTTCACTGAGGGCGGCAGCGTGCGCCTGTGCGCCAGGTGGTGGTGACGTCGGCGATGACCGTGTCGAGTCTGTCCCGGGCGCTCGCCAGGTCGCTGATCTGCGTGTCGATGCGGTCCCGCTCGGCCGAGAGTGATGCGAGCAGCTCTGGCGTCGCTTCTCCTGTCTCGACGCACGGCAGCCCTATTAGGGCGGGTCCACCAGCTGTTCTGATGTTCTCTCCGCATCGTGGAGGCGTGGCAGCATCGGCAACTTCTGCCGTCTCGTTGTGGGTTGGATCGAGTTGGGCGATCAGGGGTTGCCCATGGGCGAAGGTCCTGGCCGAAGCAGATTTCCTTCTGCGGCCCAGGTCATGCCCGGGCCGCTGCAAGCCGGGGCCGGCCCGCGGGTCAGCGAAGCACTGGCATTCGTCGGTCGAGTGCAAGAGGGTTGTTGTGGCGGTCGAGTTGCTGTCGGCTGGAGGGGCATGGCCGTGGCCGCGCTCAGCCGATGGTCGGGCTGCGGCGTTCGACGAGGACGACGTCGCGCCACTGGCCGTGGTGGAGGCCGATGCGCTCGCGGGTGCCGATGATCCGGAACCCGGCCTTGTGGTGCAGGGCGAGGCTGGCTGTGTTCTCGGGGAAGATCCCGGATTGCACCGTCCAGATTCCGGCGGCGCCGGTAGAGGCCAACAGGGCGGTCAGGAGGGCGAGTCCCACGCCGCGGCTGCGGGCTTCGGGGCCGACGTAGACGGAGTGCTCGACCACTCCGGCATACGCGCAGCGGTCGGAGACCGGCACTACGGCAGCCCAACCCAGCACGCGTTGCTCCTCGTTGAGGGCGACCAGACGGTGTTCGGGCAGCTTGGTCGCGTCGAATCTCTTCCAGTCCGGGGCGGTGGTCTCGAAGGTGGCGTTGCCTTCTTCGATGCCGAGCTGATGGATCGCCAGGACCTGTTCCGCGTGCTCGGGTCGCATCGCTGTGATGTGCCCGCCTGCCGCCGCCGCGGCGGTCATGCGGTCTCGATGCCGAGTTCGGCGAGCAGGCCGCGGATGCGTCGCTCGATCTCGTCCCGGATGGGGCGGACCGCCTCGACGCCCTGGCCGGCGGGGTCGTCGAGCTTCCAGTCGAGGTACTGCTTGCCGGGGAAGACGGGGCAGGTGTCGCCGCAGCCCATGGTGATCACTACGTTGGACGCCTGCACAGCGTCGGCTGTCAGTACCTTCGGCGTCTCGGAGGACAGGTCGATACCGGCCTCTGCCATGGCCTGGACGGCAGCCGGGTTCACGGCGTCGGCCGGCGTCGACCCGGCGGAGCGGACCTCGATACGGCCCTGGGAGAGGTGGGTGAGGAAGGCGGCGGCCATCTGTGAGCGCCCGGCGTTGTGGACGCACACGAACAGCACGGACGGCCTGGTCTCAGACACGGGCGGAACCTTCCGTGGAGACGGCCGGTGGGGCCGATGGTGTGGGCTGGAGGAAGAAGCGGCGAGCGGCGAGGGCGACGTAGACGAGGCCGATGAGGACGGGGACCTCGATGAGCGGGCCGACGACTCCCGCGAGGGCCTGGCCGGAGGTGGCGCCGAAGGTGGCGATGGCGACCGCGATGGCGAGTTCGAAGTTGTTGCCCGCGGCGGTGAATGCCAGCGTCGTCGCCTTGGGGTAACCGAGTCCGGCCGCGCGGCCGGCGGCCATGGACCCGGCCCACATCACGGCGAAGTACACCAGTAGCGGCAGTGCGATCCGCACGACGTCCAGGGGCTTGGAGGTAATGGCCTCGCCCTGGAGGGCGCAGAGTACGACGATGGTGAAGAGCAGTCCGTACAGGGCGAATGGGCCGATGCGCGGGATCAGTTTCGTCTCGTACCAGGTGCGGCCCTTGGTCTTCTCGCCCAGGCGGCGGGTGAGGAACCCGGCCAGCAGCGGGATACCGAGGAAGATGAGAACGGAGCGGGCGATCTCCCACACGGACACATCGAGCGCCGTCTGCTCCAGGCCGAGCCAGCCGGGCAGCACGTTTAGGTAGAACCAGCCCAGCGCGGCGAACGCGATCACCTGGAACACGGAGTTCAGGGCAACGAGGTCGGCGGCGGCTTCGCGGTCGCCGCAGGCGAGGTCGTTCCAGATGATGACCATCGCGATGCAGCGGGCGAGGCCGACGATGATCAGGCCGGTGCGGTACTCGGGCAGGTCCGGCAGGAAGACCCAGGCGAGGGCGAACATCAGGGCCGGGCCGACGATCCAGTTCAGGATCAGGGACAAGGTGAGCAGGCGCCGGTCGTGGGTGACGGTGTCCAGGCGGTCGTATCGAACCTTGGCCAGGACCGGGTACATCATCACGAGCAGGCCGAGTGCGATCGGCAGTGAGACGTCGGTGACGGTGATCTTCGCGAGCCCGTCCCCCAGACCGGGGACAAGGCGGCCCAGGCCGAGGCCGGCGGCCATCGCGAACACAATCCACACGGCGAGGAACCGGTCCAGGAACGACAGTCGCCCGGCCACCGGCCCAGCCGTGGCAGTTGTCCCGCTCACGATGCGGCCCCGACACGTTCGGCGGCCGGGGCACCGGGGCGGGTCAGGACGGCGGCGAGTTTGTCGGTCGTTGCGGGGAGCAGCCGGTAGTACACCCAGGTCCCGCGCCGCTCGGAGTCGATGAGCCCGGCCTGCTTCAGCAGCTTGAGGTGGTGGGAGACCGTCGGCTGCGACAGCTCGAAGGCCGGGGTGAGGTCGCAGACGCAGACTTCCCCGCCCGCCCGGGAAGCGATCATCGACAGCAGTCGCAGCCGCACCGGGTCACCCAGGGCCTTGAACGCCTTCGCCAGATCGGCGGCCTTGCCCTCGTCCAGGGGAGCGGTCCGCAGGGCGGGGCAGCATCCGTCGGCAACGTCCTGGCCGAGTATCACAAGCTCTTGTTTCGACATGCTTCTATGTTGACGTTTTTCGATCCAAGGTGCAATCTTGAATCGACAGACATCAATACACCTGATCGGGGAGACCGTCATGTCCCGTGCCCAGCTCGCACTCAACGTCGCCGACCTCGAAGCGTCGGTCGCCTTCTACTCCAAGCTGTTCGGCGTCGAGCCGGCCAAGCGCCGCCCCGGCTACGCGAACTTCGCGATCACCACCCCGCCGCTCAAGCTCGTCCTCATCGAGGGCGAGCCGGGCCAGGAAACCCGCCTGGACCACCTCGGCGTCGAAGTCGACACCACCGAGGAAGTCACCGCAGCCACCACCCGGCTCAAGGACGCCGGGCTCGCCACCTTCGAGGAGAACGACACATCCTGCTGCTACGCCCTCCAGGACAAGGTGTGGGTGCACGGCCCCGGCAAGGAGCCGTGGGAGGTCTACGTCGTCAAGGCTGACGCCGACCAACTGGGCAAGAGCCCCGCGCTGGGCGGAGATGCCTGCTGTTCCGGGCAGAACGAGAGCGCCGGGACCGCCGCGCCCGCGACGGCGGCCACGGGCTGCGCCTGCGGCAGCTGAGACCGGGCGCGTCTACGCCTCGTCCCTCGCGGCACTTTGTGCGCCGACCGGATCCTGCGCTGATCCGCGCGGGCCGCGGCTCGCCGGGCCGCGGCCGGGTCGGCCGCGCCGGTGGCAAGGCGCAGGGCGTGGACGGCATGCGCGTCATCAGGTTCCGCGACGGGTCCGAGCTGTTCCAGGCCGGTGGCTGAGGAGCCGTGGCCTGGACGGTGAAGCCCATCCGGGCGAAGTGCAGCGCGTCGCGCACGTGCCCGGGGCCGAGTTCCAGGACGTCCCGGCTCCGCCGGACGGAAGATCCCGGCGGCATGGACGCCGGGGTCGGAGGGCCGTTCGCCGTACTTGCCGGGGCGAGCGGTGTGGGTGTGCTGCCAACGCCGACGCTGTGCCTGGGCCAGGTGGGGGTCCTGCTTGTGTCCCGTCACGGCTGCGTCTACCTCCACACGGTCCGGCCCGGTCGCCGGTCTACCGGCCACCCTGGATCCGGTGACGTGCTCCGCCCGCGCCAGGGGGCGAGGCGAGCGCGGGTCAGCTGCGGACGCCTGCCTTTCGCGCGCCGTGGACGGCGGCGCCGACGGCCAGGACAGCGGCTCCGGAGATGACCGAGTTCAGCGGCAGGGCGAAGGCGAGAACCGCGCAGCCGACCAGCCCGAGGACGGGAACGCCCCGCGGCGGGCGGCCCTCGGCCGGGGTGAGGGTGAGGGCGGCGGCGTTGGCGATTGCGTAGTAGGCCAGGACGCCGAAGGAGGAGAAGCCGATCGCGCCGCGCACGTCGACGGTGGCGGCGGCGATGGCGACGACCGCGCCAATAGCGAGTTCGGCGTGGTGCGGAACGCCGAAGCGCGGGTGGACCGCGGCCAGAGTGTGGGGCAGGTGCCGGTCGCGGGCCATGGCCAGGGTGGTGCGGGAGACGCCGAGGATCAGCGCGAGCAGGGAACCGAGAGCTGCGACGACCGCACCGACGCGCACGACGGGGGCCAGGGCGGGGGCGCCGGCCGCCCGTACCGCCTCGGTGAGCGGTTCGGATGCGTGGGCGAGCCGGACGGGCCCGAGCACCGACAGGGCCGCGACCGCGACGCAGGCGTAGACGACGAGGGTGATGGCCAGGGCGAGGGGAATCGCGCGGGGGATGGTGCGGGCCGGATCGCGGACCTCTTCTCCGAGGGTGGCGATGCGGGCGTAGCCGGCGAAGGCGAAGAACAGCAGACCGGCCGCCTGCAGAACACCGCCCGCCGTGGCGTCCGCGCCGATGTCCAGCCGCGCGGCCACGGCGGTGCCGCCGGTCAGGCAGGCGGTGACCACCGCGGCGAGGACCGCCAGGACCACCGTGACGATGACGCGGGTCAGCCGCGCGCTCTTCTGCACGCCGGTGTAGTTGAGGGCGGTCAGCGCCACCACGGCGGCGACCGCGACCGCGTGGGCCTGACCGGGCCAGGCGTAGGTGCCCACGGTCAGGGCCATGGCCGCGCAGGAGGCGGTCTTGCCGACGACGAACGCCCAGCCGGCCAGGTATCCCCAGAAGTCGCCGAGGCGTTCGCGGCCGTAGAGGTAGGTGCCGCCGGAGGCGGGGTAGCGGGCGGCCAGCCGCGCCGAGGACGTCGCGTTGCAGTACGCGACCACCGCCGCGAGAGTCAGCCCGAGCAGCAGCCCGGACCCGGCAGCCCGGGCCGCCGGAGCCAGTGCGGCGAAGATGCCGGCCCCGATCATCGACCCGAGACCGATCAGCACCGCGTCAGAGACGCCCAGGTACCGCTTCAACTCGCCGCCACCGGCCGGAGTTCCCACCGAGTCCATCGCCTGCTCCTTCGCGGCGGCCCGCCGCCGAATGCTTGCCACACACGATCTCGGCGAACCGTAGCGGAACGACGTGCGCGATGCTGCGAGCGCCTGTCTCCTTGAGGAGCCCGTGATCACGCACCAGATGATGCTCGGCGCCGGTCGGCACGGACAGCGGTACGCAGCAGCACCTTGGCGGTGGAGGCGGAAAGAGAGAGCTGTTCAGCGCCCTCGATGACGCCGTGCCATTGATGCACAAGTCCGCTGTACGTCTCGACCCCAGCAGGGCGGCGTTGGCCGCGATGAGGCAGAGGGCCTACGTCCTGGGATTCGGCGCCGCCATGGCTCTGTGAAGCCCGTGGATGCTCTGTACCGCTCGATCGGCTCGCTCGGCGCGCACCGCCACCGCCACCGGATGGAGTGACGGCCACATCGCCCGGGCCGGAAGGGGATTGCCGCATGGTCACGGTCGCCGTCGCCGTCACCGGTCACATGGACCTGGCCGCCGAGGCAGCCGGGCCGGTGCGCACGGCCCAGCACGAACTGCTGGCCGGCTTGCGCGGCGACGCGCTCGTGGGGCGTACCTGCCTGGCCCGCGGCGCTGACACCTTCTTCGCCGAGGAGATCCCGGCCCTCGGCGGCCGGCTGTCGGCGATCATCCGCTCCAGGGACTACCGGGACGCGGTGGTGGCCCCGGCGGACCTCGTCAGGTTCGATGCGCGGTGCGAGGCCGCCGACGAGGTGGTGATCATGCCGTACGAGCACGCGAGACGCGCGGCCTACGAAGCGGCCAACCTCCGCCCGCTCCAGGGCGCGGACCGTCTGCTGGCCGTCTGGGACGGCAGCGCGCCCACCGGCCGTGGCGGCGGCACGGCGGGCACCGTGGCAGCGGCCCGCTCGGCCGGACTGAGCGTCGATGTCGTATGGCCTCCCGGCGTGTGCAGATCCGGCGCCTGACACCACGCTCGGTTCCGGCCTCGCTTCCGAAGTCTTGTAGGAGGACAGCGATGATCCTCCGCCGGAGACCTTCGTCGGCGCCAGCCCGCTCAGCATCCTTTCCCTGACGACGCCGACGCCGAACGTGACGCTCGCGTGCTGCTGAGCGCGACGGCGATCGCCCTCACCGCGGGTGTCCTCCACCGGATGGACGGCATGTCCTTGCCCACGTCGATCTGGTGCGGAGGCTCGCCTTCACGGCGGTCGCGGGCCTCGGCCAATTGCTCGTCGGCCTCTACGTCCCCTCGGCCACGGCTGCTGCGATGGGTCTCCTGCACGCCCTCGCGACGTCGGTCTGATCGCCCAGTGCCCCAGAAGGTCCCCGTCCGTTCCCGAGCGGACGGGGACCTTGTCGTGCCGCCTGGGCCCCGCACATCCTTCTGCGGCACACCCGTCCTTCGCGCTCTGGGCAGCGGCGCGCAGGACGACACGGCTCGATCGTAGGGGCCGTGAGCAAGGACGCGATGGCTTCTACGGTGTCGCGCACGGTGCTCACGAGATGTGAGCGGTTGTCGTGGAGGTTGCGGGTGGCGCCCCGGGTGTTCGCGGATGACGAGCCGGAACGGCGGCTTCCCGGAGATCAACAAGAAGGAGAAGCTGTGCTGTCGGCACGGCCGCGCGGCTCACGAAGGGCTGATGCGGTAGCGAGAACCCACAAGTGAACTCCCGGCGTCTCCGGCGACGGGACGATGAACGGGACCGGAAGATTCACGGCAGGCGTGGCGACTGGGCCGAGGCGCTCGTAACTTTGGCGCACGTCCGCATCCGGATCGTCAGGAGTCGTCGGTGAACGGTTTTCCCTGGGAGTCGGCGATCGCGATGCTCGGCCTCGCCATTCCGCTGGCCGCCGCCGCATGGGAGTTCGCATTCGCCGGCCGTAAGCGTCTCGGCTACCGGATCCAGATGGACACCACCGCGCCGGACGCGGCCGAAGCCCTGCACGCCGGAGTGCTGCGGCAGATGCAGCGGGACAACGCCTCGCTGCGCGACCCGTCATTCGTGCTGCTGCGTATTGAGAACAGCGGCTGGACACTGATCGACTCGGGCGACTACGTCTCGCAGGGCTCCGAACATGCCGGTATAGAGGTGCGCTTCCCCGGTCGGCGCGTCGTCGGCATGGTCGCGACCGAGATGAGTCACGACTACCTGCGTCGCTCCTTCGTGAGCACTCACCGCGAGGGCGCCCCGGCCGGGGCTGCCCCCGGTCTGGAAGTGGTCGATGGCCGGATCACGCTCCCCAAGGTGACGCTCAATCGGGGCAACCACTACAAGGTCCTGGCGGTTCTCGAACGCGAACGGGACTTCGCCGGGGAGGAGTTCCCCGATCCTCAAGTCGTCGCCGGGATCAAGGGCGGGGTGCACGGCGGTTCGATCAGGAAGACAGCGAGCCACGTACTCGCCTCGAAACCCGTCATGACGTTCATCGCCATGCTGGTTCTGGTGGTCGCCGCCCAGTCCCTGACGACGTTCACCAGAGACGATGTCCGCGCAGCCCCACTGGACTGTGCGCAGGGGACGCTGGCCCTCTCCGGTTCCACCGCGTTCGCCCCAGTCGTGCGAGAAGCGGCGAAACAGTACGAGAAGACATGCCCGGACGCCCGTATTCCCATCACGGAGAACACGTTCAAGGGCAGCGTCGCCGGACTCGACACACTCGCCGCAGCGGACAAGGAAACCAAGGGCGGCAACGCGGGCTCTCCCGACCGGCTGGCTTTCACCGACGGGAAGAAGAGCATCAGACGCCCGCAACTGCTCCCCAGACCGGTTGCGTTGGCGCTCTTCACCCTGGTTGTCAGCAAGGACACCGGTGTCCAGGACCTCGACAAGAGTCAGGTCAGGCAAATCTACGCGGGGAGAGTCACCAACTGGCGGCAAGTGGGCGGCAACGACATTCCCATTCAGCTCATCAGCCGCAACCCGGGCTCCGGCACCCGCTCCACGCTCGTCCAACAGGTCCTTGGCGGCAAGGAGTTGATGGAGGTCACGCAAGGCGACTGCGCGGCGTTGGACACGGGCCGTCCCGGCCGCTGCGAGGTCGGTGACACCGGAACACTCCTGGACACCGTGTCAGCCACCCCCGGCGCTCTCGGCCACAGCGAGATCGGCGCCACGAACAACCGCGACGACCTGCAACAGGTACGGATCGACGGTTACGCAGCCACCCTGGAAGGCGTCGACGGAGGCGCATACCCGTACTGGCAGACGGAGTTCGCCTACACCTACGGGGAACCTCCCGCAGACTCGATCGCCGCGGGTTTCCTGCGCTACCTGGCGAACGAAGTCGGCAAGGACGTGCTCCGCTCCCAGGGACACCGGCCCTGCGCGGAACTGGCGAAGCCTCTGCTCTGCCGCCCCACCTGACCTGGCCCAAGGATGGTCTGGAAACGCTGGTCATGAGGGAGAGGACTTCCTCCACTTCGCGTGGCGCATGAGTCACTTCGCGTGGCGCATGAGTATGCGCGGCCTGGCCGAGACGTCGCGGGCGTCCAGGATCAGGAGGAGGGGACTGTCGACGTCCTCTTCGTCCCGCAGTTGAGGAGTGACGCGGTACTCGATGCTGACGGAGTCCTCGTGCGGGGTCACGGAGAGCAAAGAGCGCTGATTCCCCTGATGGATCGGTCCCATCCGGGTGTGGCTGGCCAGGCCGCCCCGGTGATCGGTGGATGTGACACCAGTCTCGCCGGACATGATCTGCCCGTCCCCATGACCGACGCGGATGGAAGCCATCTCGCACCCCCTGGAGGTGCTGCCGAACCGGAGACCGCATAATCAGTGATCGTCGCGGTGCCGCTTTGCGTGCCTGCGGTGACCGGCGCGCTGGGCAGGCAAGGAAGGCTTACGGGGATATGAAGGACACGAACGAACCGGCCGTGCCGGAAGTGGTGGAGAGCCCGGCTCTGCGCTCACAGCCGACCGGCAGCCTGGCACGGTGGCTGCTGCGCCATCAGGTGCAGCCCGTCGGTCCCGCGGCAGAGGAGGGCCACGCCGAACAGCATCCCTGGTGGAAGGTCATGTGCCTGACCGGGGTGGACTACTTCTCCAGCCTGGCCTACGTACCCGCGATCGCCGCGCTCGCCGCCGGGGCGGTGTCGCCCTTGGCAACGTTACTGATCGTGGCGTTGACCCTGGTGGGGATGCTGCCGATGTACCGGCGGGTGACCCGGGAGAGCCCGAACGGGGCCGGGTCGGTAGCGATGCTGGAGGACCTGCTGCCGTTCTGGTGGGGCAAGCTGTTCGTGCTGATCCTGCTCGGTTTCGTGGCCACGTCGTGGATCATCACGATCACCCTGTCCACTGCCGACGCTTCCGTGCACGTGGTGGAGAACCCCTACTTCCCTCAGGCCCTGCACGGCCACGAAGTCGCCCTCACCGTGGCGTTCCTGCTGGTGCTCGGAGGGGTTTTCCTGCTCGGGTTCAGCGAAGCGGTCAAGGTGGCCATCCCCCTGGTCGCGGTCTTCCTGGTGCTCAACGCGGTTGTCATCGCTGTTGGGGTGGCGCACGTGGTCACCACGCCAGGGGCGTTTTCGGCGTGGACGGACGCGCTCGTCGAGGGCGGCGGAGGCTTCGGCGACCTGATGGGGCCTGCCCTGCTTGCGTTCCCGCTGCTGGTGCTTGGTCTGTCCGGCTTCGAGACCGGGGTGAGCATGATGCCGCTCGTGGCCTCCGATGGTGACACCGCCGAGCAGCGGCTGCGCTCACGGATCCGCAACACCCGCCGGCTGCTGACGACCGCCGCGCTCATCATGAGCGTCTACCTGCTGGCCGCGAGCTTCGTCACCACCGTGCTCATTCCTCACAAGGAGTTCGAGCCGGGCGGCGCGGCCAACGGCCGGGCCCTGGCCTGGCTGGCTCACGAGCACGTAGGGGAAGCCTTCGGCACGGTCTACGACGTCAGCACCATCCTGATCCTGTGGTTCGCGGGTGCGTCGGCGATGGCGGGGCTGGTCAATATCGTCCCGAGGTACCTGCCCGACTACGGCATGGCGCCGGAGTGGGGCCGCGCGGTACGCCCGGTCGTCATGGTCTACACCGCGCTGTGCATCGCCATCACCATCGCGTTCGACGCCGACGTCGATGCCCAGGCCGGCGCCTACGCCACCGGCATCCTGGCCATGATGGTCTCGGGCGCCTTCGCCGTCACCGTCTCGGTCGTGCGCCGCCGCCGGCGCGCCAAGGCAACAGGCTTCGCCCTGCTCACCGCGGTGCTGCTCTACGCCCTGATCGCCAACATCGTCGACAAGCCCGACGGCATCGCCATCTCGGGCATGTTCATCGCCGGCATCATCGCCGTGTCACTGATCTCCCGGGTCTCGCGCACCACCGAGCTGCGCGCCGACCGCATCGTCTTCGATCCGGCCGCACGCCGGCTCATCACCGACACCATCGCCCACGACAACTCCATCAACATCATCGCCAACCGCCGCGAGACCGGCGACGCCGCCGAGTACGCCGACAAGGAACGCGAGCAGCGCGGCAGCAATCCCGTGCCCGGCCCCGCCGATGTGCTGTTCCTCGAAATCGACGTGGTCGACCCTTCCGACTTCAGCGAAACCCTTGACGTACGCGGCGTTGAGGTCGACGGCTACCGGATCCTCCGCGTCGAAGCGCCGGCCGCCCCCAACGCCATCGCCACGATCCTGCTCGCTCTGCGCGATGCCACGGGTGTCCGGCCGCACTGCTACTTCGCCTGGGCCGAAGGCAGCCCGCTGCGGCACATGTTCCGCTACTTCCTGCTCGGCCGCGGCGACACTGCCCCGGTCACCCGCGAGATCATCCGAAGCCACGAACCCGATCCCGACCGACGCCCCGGCATCCACGTCGGTGGCTGATCCCTCCGCCTCGCGCTAGCTCAGATCGGACACCTTGAAGACGGCTTGCGCGGTCTCACGGTCGATACGTGCCGACAACTGCCGCATTCCGGTCGCACCGCACAGGAGCGACCCGCGGGCGTGGGAGGCGCGAGCGTCCTCGTCGAGCAGCCGCCAGAGCGGCGGGTTGGTGACGAGGACCTCCGGATCGATCTCGACGCGGCCCCCGTCCGCGTCCCGCAGGACCAGTCGCCGCGCCACCCCGTCGGTCCAGCGCACCGACACCAGGCGGTCCGTGCGCACGATGTGCTCGCGCAGCAGACCCCGGGACGCCAGCAGGCCCGGACACGCGGAGACTCTCGGGGGGAGGAGCACGACGAACAGCAGGACGGCGAGTGCGGCCCACAGCCCGGCTCGCGATACCGTCAGACCGGCCGCGCCCGCGTCGATCAGCAGCAGCAGCCCGAGAAGCAGCAAAGCGCAGCCGACCGCGAACTTCGCGTTCGCGGCCCAGCCGCTGTCCCGCACCGCTGATGCACCGGGCGTGACGCTCCCGACGTCTTGGATACGTCTCATGACAGCGACGGTAGAGCCGAAGGCAGCCCGGTTGAGGAGAGATTGACGCGGTACTGACGGAACGCGAGCGGGTCATTGACGGCCGTCCCGTACTCCCGTCAGAGGTGCGTGAAGAAGACACGGATTCGCGCCAAGACCACGCCAGTGCTGATCCCCGGCGCCCGCACGCGCCCGCACGCTGATCCGCATGACCATCTTGACCTCGGAGAACGACGCGAAGTCCGGCGTCGAGGAGCCTCCAGATACAGACGCGCGGCACAAGCTCACAGCCGTCACCGGGCTTGCCGCCCTGTCCCTCGACGCGATGGCTTCCGTCGCCTATGGGCCGGAAGCGATCGTGCTCGTCCTCGCGGCGGCGGGTGGCCACGGCCTCGGATTCACCGTCCCCGTCACCCTCCTCATCGCCGCCCTCGCAGATGCCCGGGTGCATGCTCACCACTGTGCAGCCCTGCGGTGCCTCGGCTCGGGCGAAGACCGTCAGTGCGAGCTGGGACTGGGCGTAAGCGGCCAGCCTGGATTAGCGGCGGGTGCGGTTGATGTCATTCCAGGAAATGGATGCGGTGCGGTGCATCGACGACGACACGTTGACCACACGGCTGCCCGCTCGTGCGGTGAGCGGGCCTTTGAGGGCGCGGGTGAGGACGTAGGCGGCGAGGAAGTTGACCTGGAAGGTCAGTTCCACGCCGTCGGCGGTGATGGTGTGGCGCTCTGGGGCGGCGACGGCCGCGTTGTTGATCAGGATGTCGACGGCGGGGTGGTGGCGGGCCACCGACTGCGCCATGGAACGGACTTCGCCCAGTCGGGAGAAGTCGGCGACGGCCAGGTCGAGCTGGGTGATGGCCTCCTCGCCGGAGCTGTAGTCGCGTGCGTGGACAACGACATGGCAACCCTGCTTCCCGAGGAGCCGGGCGGTCTCCCAGCCGATGCCGGAGGTGGCTCCGGTCACGAAAGCGGTACGGCGGTCCGGCGATGCTGACGGCATGAGGTGTCCTTGGCCGATTGGATGGGAAACATGAACAGCGGTCTACGCCAGGACGACCGGTTCGCCTCATGCGATGTGGCTTCAAGAGGGACGAGATGTCCTTGATAAAGCCCTGATGAGGGTCCCGGCTGCGTACTCAGCCGAGGCCCGGCACTCTGGAGACCAAGAGGTCGATCAGCTTGATGCCGACGAATGGCAGAACGAGGCCGCCGAGGCCGTAGAGCGTGAGGTTGCGCCGTAGCAGGTCGTGGGCGGAGGCGGGGGTGTAGCGCACACCGCGCAGGGCGAGCGGGATGAGCGCGATGATGATCAGCGCGTTGAAGATGATCGCGGAAGTGATCGCCGAGGTGGGGCTGTGCAGCCCCATGATGTTCAGAGCTTCCAGCCCGGGGTGGGCGCCGGTGAACATGGCGGGGACGATCGCCAAGTGCTTCGCGACGTCGTTGGTGATGGAGAACGTCGTCAGCGCCCCCCGGGTGATCAGGAGCTGCTTGCCGATCTCGATGATCTCGATGAGCTTGGTCGGGTTGGAGTCCAGGTCCACCATGTTCCCGGCCTCCTTCGCGGCCGAGGTGCCGGTGTTCATGGCCACGCCGACGTCCGCCTGCGACCTTCGGCGACGGCTTCCGCGAGGTTGGCGAAGACGACGGTCAACCACAGCCAGCAGCTGATCACCCACGTGAATACCGACGGATGAATCACCGCGGAGAGCGTGGTGAGCACGGCGCCGGTGGCCACCACAAACTGCACAGGGTTTCTGGCGAGGTCGCGCGGATGCAGTTTGCGCAGCGCTTCGGGGAGGCCTTTCACCAACTGCGCGGGTTCGAAGAGGCCACCGGGCGCGCGCCGCTGCCCCGACGGCTGGGGGCCCAGGCCGGTTCGGGGCGTACGTGCCTTCGTGGACGTAGGGGCGAACGATGAAGCGGCGGGAAGCATGGCTGACGGCCTTCTGACGGGGTCGGCAAGGAATGAGTGGCTCCGCCGCCTGCCCGTATCTGTGCCCTGGCCCATGAGGAGGGGCTGCCGGGACGCGGCGACGTGATGACGGGCATGCCAACGCGTACTCATCCGCCGGGGAGGCGGGCGCAGTCGAACCTAAGCCCCCGTGGCGGTCCAAATGGCCTGGCTGAGCCGGTATTTGCGACTCTCATACGGACAGCAGGATTCGACCGTCAAGGCCGTATCAGGAGGCATCGAAAGAGCGTCAGTGGAGCATCAAAAGGGGGCGTTGATGATCGAAAGCGGTGCCAGACTGGCCGACGTGAGAGGGGGCGGGCGACCACCCGTGACGGAGGGGCGTAGCGCCTGGCGTGCAGTCGGACAGGCGCGACTGCACACCGCGTGCCGATTGCTCACGACACGCGGGTTGAACGGGTCCGCGACCAACGAGGGGGCGCGGACCCGTCCGGCGTTTCGGCCCAGGTCGGTCGGGCCAAGGGATCTCGGCCGCGCGTTTCACTCCGGGGCCGCGTCGCGCTTACCGGCCCGGAAAGATCTGGTCCCAGGCGGAGCGGCTCACGGCCGATAGATCATTTCGATCATGAATGCGGCGATCAGAGCCCAGACGCCGAGCCCCAGGAGCCACATCCGGTCCGTGAGCCCCCCAGCGGCGACCAGGGCGACGGCCGACAGCGTGAGGGCTATGACGATGCGGCGCATGCCGCTCTCCGGAGTGGATTTCATGCGTGGATCGCCAGGAGTGGCGCCACGGCACAACCGGTCGTTAGCCGGCGCAAGAGGTGCCTGGCCGGTCGAAGACGGACGGTCGTGGGCGCAGCCTAGCTGTCCGCCGGCACCACTGGGCGAGACATCGAGGCTTGTGGCTGCCGACCGAGTCCGGTGAAGCCGCCCAACTCATCGCTCCGGACGGACTCATTCCTCGATCTTGCCCGGAGGACAGAGATCCGCCGTCAAGAAACGAGACGACCTCGGCGATATAGCAGCGGTGCACCTCGCGCAGGTTGTGAGGCTTGGACAGGAGGCCGATCCGGTCCTGGAGGGTGTCGCCGGGCAAGAACCCGTGGGTGAACAGGCTGAGTTCGGACCCCGTGAGGAACACGATCTCGGCGCCCTGTGTGCGTAGCCGCTCGGCGCGTTCCGCGCAGTCGGCGAGGAAGGCGAGCAGTTCGTCGGTGGTCAGGCCGCAGGTGAAGGGGCAGAGCCACACCTCCAGGCCGGCGCCGGCGGCGTGGGTGGCGGCGATCTCGAGTCGGTCCGGGTCGCCGCCGGTGACACGCACCGCCGTGCAGTGCAGATCTTCGCGGATGACGCGCATCTCACGCTGGACGACTTCGGGGTCGAACGTCGTACGGGTGCTCACTCCGGCGTTGATGAAGCCGGTGTCGTACGTGATGCCTGCCTCGCATGCGTGACGCCCCTTTGCTGACGGACCCGTGCGGCCGGTTTGCAGAGCCGCAGACCAGGCGCCGAGAGTATACGGTACTCGACGTACCCTAAAGTTAGCGCTGGCCAAAGAAATGCGAACCCGGCCAAAGTACGAAGCGTACCTATGATGGGAGAGTGAGCATGGCTGATGATTCGACACCGCAGCCCGGCCCGACCCTGGCGCGGCGGCGCGGGGTCGAGCTGGAACAGGCGATCCTTCGCGCCGCGCTCGACGAGCTCATCGAATGCGGGTTTCCGGGGCTGACCATGGACAAGGTCGCCAGGCGTGCCGGCACCAACAAGAACGCGATCTACCGCCGATGGCCGAACCGCGCGGCTCTCGGTGTCGCCGCCTACCTGCAGATCGCCGACGCCCAGCTGCGCGTCCCCGACACGGGCGACCTGCGCGGGGACGTGCTGGCGCTACTGCGGCGGATCAACCGCGACCTGTCCTCACCGGGCGGCGACATCCTGCGCGGGCTGCTGTCGAGCATCGGCGACGAACCTGAACTGCTGGCGCAACTGCAAGAACAGGTCGGCGACAGCGGAGCAGGCCGCTGGCTGACCCTCCTGGGCCGCGCCGTGGCCCGCGGTGAAGCAGCGCCCGAGGCGCTCCACCCGCGGGTCGCCACCGTGGCCCTCGTCCTGCTGCGCAACGAATACGTCACCCGCGGGATTGCCACCGTTCCCGACAGCGTCCTCGTCGAGATCGTCGACGAGGTCTACCTGCCGCTGATACGCCAATGCGGCGTAACAACAAGCTGATCGACCCATTCCGAGCGAGCCTGGATTCGCACACGACAGGACGGCTGGACGATGAACATCGACGTACTGGACGAGGTCTACGAACGCCTGCATTCAGCCGGACCGGAGTTCGGCGGGGACGAGGAGGGAAACCACGGCCTGACCAACCACGGCCCCATGACTGCCGAGGTACTGGCCCGGCGCGGATACGCCGATCTGGTCCCCTCATGGGTGGATCGGTACATGCCGCGCCTGACCGAGATGCCACGGGCCGGCGAGCCGATCCGCGACACCGGCTGGCAAGAGGCCCTCGGCCGGGGCGAACGCGTCGGTGACTGGGCCGCCTATTTCGGTCGGCTGGTCGCCGAGCGACCGTGGGCGGATGTCCTGACCGAGTGGTGGCCCCGCCTCCTGCCCGGCATCGGTGCCGGCGCCACGCACGGCGTCATCCGCGTCGGACATGCCGTCCGTGCCCTCACCAACGGTGCGGTGAGCGACAGCACGCGGGCCGAACTGGCACACGGCCTGGCCTTCTGGGCCGCCCGCTCCCTTCCGATCCCGGGCGCCACCGCGCCCGCCGGCGACCTGAACGCCGCCCTGGCTCTTGCCGGGCTACCCCATCTGCAGGAGCAGAGCGGACTGCTCGCAGGACGACTCGGCCGACTCACCGGCGTACCCGGCTGGTCCGACGCTCAAGCCGCCCTGCGTCCCGCGGTCTCCGATGAACAGGCCGTCACCCTGCTGCGCCAGCTCGTCGACGCGGCAACGCTGCGGTACCTGACACACGGTCACGGAAGTCCCGTGCTGCTCGTTCACACCGCAACCGCACCCAACGCCGTACTCCACGTACTGCCCACCCTGCCGCGCCAGATGTGGGCGCCGAGCTTCGCCGCAGTATGGTCGGCCAGCGCCGCCCTCGTCTCGACGTACGAGCCGCGGCACGGCATTCCTCGCGGGGAACTACCCGAGCCGCCGAACTGCGACGACCCGATCGCCGAGGTCGTGCGACGGTCCGCCGAACACGGGGACGAGCACGTCATCAAGTTCACCGACACCGCCGTTGAGGTCTTCGAGCGCACCGGCAACCCGGACGCCCTCGCCGCGGCCACCCACATCGCCACCCTCGTGGAACCCACCTGAGATGCGTCACTGAAAGTGTCAACGCCCGGATCCGCAAGGCCGTGCGGGCCCGAGGGCATTTCCCCAACGATCAGGCCGCCCTCAAGTGCGTGTACTTGGCGTGATGAGCTCGGATCCCACCGGCACCGGCCGCAAGCGGTGGACCATGCGGTGGAAGGCCGCACTCCAAGCCTTCGACATCGCCTCGACGGCCGGCTCACCGCTGGACGCCGCTAGAGAAACCCGAACGAGTTCCACCGTTTGCTACACAGACCCCCTACATCGGCGCAGGAGTACGACTTTGTCGGCGGGCCAGGAGGGCGCCGCAGGCCAGGGTCGCGACGATTTGGCTGACGGCGCTGATGGTCTTTTGGGTGTACCAGACCGGCTCGTACATGTTGGGCAGCGGACCCAGTTTGCCCGGGTCGCTGTAGTGGTAAATGAGGACCGCAGCGAGTCCTCCCGCCGCGACCAGGAGGGCGAACGCCGGGGCGAGCCGGTTGCGTACGAACAGGACGAGCAGAGCGGCGAATGCCGCGAGGCCGGCTTCGATACGGAACAGGTCGCCCTGGCTGATGGTCGCGGTGTTGGCGTCGAAGCGCGGAGCGAGGTCGGCGTGCACGTAGGCGTCAACGGCGAGGGCTGCTGCCGCGATCAGGCGCAGAGCGAGTTCCAGGGGGCGTGGCCGGTCCGAAGCGTGGAGTGGGGTGTGGCGCATGGGGTGTACCCCCTGACGGTAGGGACGAGACGCGGCGGCGCCGGGCGGGTGTGGCGGCGCCGCCGGGCGGGGCTGTCAGCGCACGGTGAGGGTGCCGGTCATGGACGGGTGAATGCTGCACAGGAACGCGTACTCACCCTTGGTGCGTGGGGCGGTGATGGTCGCACGTTTGCCCTTGGCCAGGTTGCCGGTGTCGAACTCCTTGCCCTCCTCGGCGGTGAGGGTGTGGGGGCTGCTGTCCTGATTGATCACCGTGATCTTCTGGCCCGGGGCGACGGTGATCCGGGCGGGGCTGAACTTGAAATCTTTGATCGTTACGGTCATCGAGGTCGACGCGGTGGTCCCGGCGCTGCTTGAGGGCGCTACTTCGCTGCTGGAGGTGCTGGGGGAGGGCGGCGAAGAGTCGGAGCACCCTGTGGCGGCCATGGCCGCCACGAGGACCACGGCCAACAGGGCGCCCTGGGTGCGGGAGGTCTGCCCGTGGCGGAGAGGGGATGCGTACATGGCGGGCACCTTTACGAAAGCGGGCCCGCCGCGCGGGCTTTGGTCGGGGACCCCGGCTGCCCGGCAGCGCGTGTGGTGGCTGCCGGGCGGGGGTGTCTACACGGTCAGCTGGTCGGGGCTGACTGCCTTGTCGGTGGTGAAGAAATCGGCCGGTACGGGGTACTGGCCGAGTACGAAGTGGAGGATCGCGGCGTGCATGGCTTCTACAGGGGCGATCGTCGCAGCGGTCTTGATTCCGCCTTCGCTCTTCACGTTCGCCGCGGCGAACATGTACGTCTCCGTCGCCTGGTCCTCCAGTTGCAGGGCCAGCTTGGCTACTCCGGTGACGTCTTTGACCTTGCCGAGCGCGTCGACGACGGCTTGGTGACCGGAGAGCGGGACGCCGGAGATGGCTTTCTTCCCGGCCCCGGTCAGTACCGCGTTCCACGCTTTGGCGTGGTCGGCGTGCTGGCTCATGGCGGTCTTCGCGAAGGTGGCCACCGCGGGCGGAACCTTCCCGAGCTTGCCCGCCGCGGCGGCGTCCAACGCCGCTTTGTACGCCCCGACGGCCTGGTTCTCCAGCGCGGCAGCAAGCGCCACCACCTTGAAGTCACCGGTGTACATCGAGGAGGGAGAGCCGGACGGGGACCCGGAAGGCGCGCCCGCGGCCTTCACCGTCTTGTCGCTCGTACAGGCTGCCAGGGCCATCGCGGCTCCCACCCCGCCCAGGCCGAACAGCAGCCGGCGCCGGTCAAGACCTCGCGACAGGCCTCTGGCGGTTCCGGAAGGCTCGCCCGCGTCACCGGCAGCGTCCAGGGAGCGGATCTCCTCCGTCAGGTCGTCCGCGGAGGCGAGCATTCCCGGCATCGACTCACGATGGGCCTCATCCAGCTCACCGGTCAGTTTGTGCAGCTCGGACTCAGTGATGGGCAGCTCCCAATCACGGCTCATTTCAGTGCCCCTTCATCGATCGGGGATGCCTTGGACGTGGGGTAGAAGGCGTCGGGGAAGCCGACGCTGCCGGCCGCGGCCGGCAACTGATCCACCTTGGTGGGGATCGCGATGAGGTTCGCGGCCCCGCCCTTGAGGAGCGCCTGCACGGCCAGCAGCGTGGCCCTGTGCTGTGCTTCGACCGGGGCAACCGAGGCGAACAGGCTGCGCAGCTCCGCGTCGGAGACCTGCCCGATGTTCTTGGTGTAGGTCTGGGCCGCGACGTCTTCCAGGGTGATGGCGAGCGCGACAACATCGGCCGGGGTCTTCAGCGTGGGCAGCGCCTTCTTGACCACAGCGGCATACTTCGGATCCGGGCCCCTCTGCTCCTTGCCGCCGGCCTTGATCGCGGCCGCGTTGAACGCCTTGCCATGGGCCTGGTGCTGCGTCGTCGTCTTGGCGATGAAAGCCGCCACCGTCTTGTTGCCGTCCTTGATGAACGGCAACCCGGCGGCGGTCTGGTACACACTCACCGCCAGGTTCTCCAGCGACGCGGCTGTCTGCAGTGCCTTCACGTCGTCACTGGTGGCTGCCGCCGCCCGGCCGGCACCCATCGCGGCCGATACCCCGGCCAGACCGGCGGCCGCGCCCCAGCGCCACCAGCCCGAGCGGGACGCAGGCTGTTGTTCGGTGTAGTTGTCCAGAGCGGACCGTGTGATCCGCAACGCATCACTGTTGAGGTCCTCGGACTGCTCTGTCAGGTGTTGAAGCAGCCGAGAATCGATCTCTTCCCTGCTCATACGACCTCCTCTCGTGTTCGCGACTATCGCGACCAGCACAAGCCATCTGCTCACGAAGCACCGCTGACCGCCTGGGAGGCAGCGCCGAATGGCCGTCAAGTTCCTTCGAAGGGGCGACGCGCCGAACCCCTCCCTTGACCTCCTCGGCCAGTTCGGTGAGGGACGGCTATCCGGGGCTGGTCGAGAGGGACCCGGGTACGCGGGCACGGTGATGACGCTGGCAGGGGGACCGCCCGGTGCCTCTCCTGCTGCTGCTCTCCGAGCGGTCAGGACGCATTTGCTGAAGGGGCTCCAGTCCGGCTGGCAGAGAACCTCGTCTGGTCGCGTGCGAGGCCCATCCGCTGAGCCGCGGGTTCCGAATGGAGGGCGTGAGCATCATGGGTAGGGACTTGGCGCTCACCGCGCTCACCGGACCGCTGTCGCGATATGCGGCGCTGGCCTGTCGTCGAGCTGGATTTCGGCAGTCGTCCGGCCCGAGGCCGGTAACGGCGGTGGGCGGTGCGGCCATCGCCCTGGCGTCGGCACCAGGTCGATGGCGGGGAGTTCCGCAACTTCGATGAGAACGACTAGCTCATGCTGGAGCTGGGCACCCCACCATCGCCGAGCGAGGTCTACATGCTCATGCTGAAAGCCGTTTGCGGCCATGCCCCGAACGCCACCGCCGCCGTCTTCATCGTCCTGAAGTCCAAGGAATGGCGCGAGTTTTGCAGTGGCCCTGGCCAGGCCGCTGCGCACCCCGAAACTCGCGAGCGCAGCGGCCTTGTCATGAAGGCCGAGGATACAAAAGACTAAATCAGTCGGCTGTGGAGTACTGGATATGCGGAGGGGCGGCTTGATCGGCCTCGCCCCCTTGCCCCCTGTCCCACGGCATTCGTCACCAGCCCGATTGGAGTCCCCAGTGGCCGCAGTACCTGATGTCAACCAGCACGTGCCCGACTTCTCGCTCCCCGGCGGAGTCTTGGTGGGCGACTCCTTTGAGCGCCGTGACTACACCCTTTGCGAAAGGCGCGGTCACCCCTTGGTGCTCGCGTTCTACCCGGGCGACGACACGAGCGTGTGTACCAAGCAGCTGTGTTCCTACTCCTCAGGTCTCGACGTGTTCCGAGGTTTCGGGTGCGAAGTGTGGGCCATCAGCTCGCAGTCGGTTGACAGCCACGAGACACTCGCCAGGCGGCACGGCTTATGCGTGCCACTGCTGGCCGACACCGAACGTCAAGTAATCAAGGCGTTCGGAATTGCTGCTCCTGGCATCGGTCTGCGCCGGTCGGTGTTCCTCCTCCGGCCGGACGGCGTGCTGTACTGGAAACACTTAGCGCTGCTCGGCGCCGCTTACAAGGATGTGGGAACGCTGACGCGCCGCCTCTCGGAGCTCACCTCCACATGAGTCCGAGGCGAGGTCGGTCGCCCGGCTTTGTCCAGTCAGCTCCCGGGTGCACCAGATCTGCTCGGCCTGCTGGCGGATCAGAAAACATGGCCGGCCAGGCGACAGATCCCTGAGCTGCGGGCTGCCGTGCGAGGTCGTGGCCGGGTAGGAGCGACCATCGGTGCGACGACGCATGCCGACTGCTCCGAGGGCCTCTCGTGGATCCCCAGCGTATTTCGCTCGAAGGGGTTCTTCAGATTAGTGGTAGAACTCAAACGATGTTCGATAAACGCCTGTTGCGCATCATGTGCAATAACGTGGGCGTCACTCGTAAGAGGGCAATTCTCCAGGGAACATCGGAATGGATTTCTTCCCGTCCGCGCCTATGTGCGTCTACCGCTGACCTGCGGGTACGCAGCTTCCGGAGTTGCGCGTGAAGAGGGTCCCGTTTCCTGTTCGGCGTTTCGCTGGTGCTGTTCATGGTTTCCTGCAGGCTGCGCATGTATTTGCGTGGCGATATTGCCGACCGGCGAGAAGCTCTGTCCTTCTCGTGGAAGCCGCCCGGACGCTTTGATGTCCTGCCCGCTGGGTCGTCTCATTCGCCTCCCCACCGCATATCCATGTCCCGTTGCTCGGCAACGGGACATGGTGTGCCGACGAGAGGACCCGTTCGTGAAGAATCCATCTCCGCAGCCGCGCTCGCGCCGCAGGCTCGACCAGTCCATGGTGGTCCTGGGTGCAGGTGCGCTGGCCACATCTCTGGCCGTGCTGACGCTTGCCCCCGGCATCAGCGCAGCTTCCAGCCACCGTGAGGCTCCGCTGATCGCGGGGGACCCGCGGGCGGACAACACGGACGTGTACGCGTTCACCAGCCCGAACCGCGACGACACGGTCACGCTCGTCGCCAACTGGATCCCGTTCGAGGAGCCCAACGGCGGTCCGAACTTCTATGCGTTCGCGGACGACGCCCGCTACCACATCAAGATCGACAACACGGGTGACGGGCGCGCGGACGTCACGTACACCTGGCGCTTCAAGAACAAGATCCGGGACGCCGCCGACCAGTTCCTCTACAACACCGGCCCGGTCACCTCGCTGAACGATCCTGACCTGAACTTCCGTCAGGTCTACGACCTGACCGTCACCGACCGCGGCCGTACCCGCACCCTGCTCCACAACGCGCCCGTCGCGCCGTCGCGCACGGGTGAGGCGTCCATGCCCGATTACGGCGCTCTGCGCGGCATGGCCGTGCGCAAGGCTCCGGGTGGGGCGAAGGCGTTCGCCGGTCAGGCCGAGGACCCGTTCTTCGCCGACCTTCGGGTCTTCGACCTGCTGTACGGCGGTGATCTGAGCAAGCGCGGCCAGGACACCCTGGCCGGCTACAACGTAAACTCCGTCGCACTGCAGATCCCCAAGAAGCACCTCGCCCTGCGCGGCAGCACCACGCGCAACCCGGTCATCGGCGTGTGGTCGACCACCGAGCGCCGCGGGGCCGGTGTCACGGACTCCCGTTCCAAGACCCACACCGACTGGCGCCAGGTCTCTCGGCTGGGCAACCCGCTGGTCAACGAAGTCGTCGTACCCCTGAAGTACAAGGACGCCTTCAACACGATCTCCCCGAACCAGGACCGCACCGTGCAGCCGGTCGTGGACAAGGTCTACGACCCTATCCTGCCCAAGCTGATCGAGAAGGTGTACGGCATCCCGGCACCGGCGACGCCGCGCAATGACCTCGCGGAGATCTACCTGACCGGTATCTGCAAGGCCTGCGGACCGATCAAGGCCGACCTTAACGCGCACCAGCTGAACAAGGACGCCAACCGGCGCAAGATCGTCCCGGCCGAGGAGCTGCGCCTGAACATGGCCGTCCCCCCGACCGGCGAACCGCAGCGGCTCGGTGTCCTCGCGGGTGACCTGGCGGGCTTCCCCAACGGCCGCCGCCTGGCCGACGACGTCGTCGACATCTCCCTTCAGGCCGTCGAAGGCGCCGCTCAAAGCGGCGAACTCGTCCCCGCGCTGGCCGAAGGCGACAAGGTCGACACCAACGAGGTGCCCTTCGGAAACGGGTTCCCGTACCTGGCGCTGCCGCACACCAAGCACGTCAACAGCGGCACCGGCGAAGGCGTGCGGCAGTCGGCGCTGAAACCCGCCAACGCTGCCTCGATCGGCGGTGTGGGCGCCCTGCTGCTCGGCACGGGCATGTTCCGCCTGCGCCGCCGCCGCGCGACCCGCTGAACTGACTGAGCCGGTCCCTCGACTGTCTCGATGACCGGTCCCACAGGACCGGGCGGCTCCTCGACCCCGCCGCCCGGTCCCGCACCACCGCGCCCTCACCGCCTTGCCCTTACGGACCTCGCAGGAAGGCATCTCCGCGTGTCTGATCCCCCCGCGCTCCCTTCCAGGCTGCACAGCAGGCACCCACGGCTGCGCAGCGCGGTCATCGCCGTGGCGGCGGGTGCGACCCTGTTCGTGGTCGGTGCCATTGGCCTCGCTCCCACCAGTGCACCCTCCGGTGCCTCCTCCGTGCCCGGGGGCCGATCCGGGGCCGGCACAACTGCCGAGGGAGGCATCGAGGCGCTACGGGAGCGGCTGCGCCGACTGCCCGAGGATCACGACGGCTGGGCCGGCCTTGGCATGGCCTACGTACAGCAGGCGCGCACCACCGCCGATCCCGCCACCTACGCGAAAGCCGAGCAGGCCCTGCGCAAATCCATGGCGTTACAGTCGGGCGGCAACTACCCGGCGCAGGTCGGCATGGGGGCGCTGGCAGCCGCTCGGCACCAGTTCACCGCGGCACTGGAATGGGGCACCAAGGCGGCGGCCACCAACCCGCACGGTGTCGCGGCCCAGGGCGTCCTCGCCGACGCCTACACGCAACTGGGCCAGTACCAGGCCGCCTTCACAGCGGTGCAGCGCATGACCGACCTGCGGCCCGACAGCGCCTCACTGGCGCGCGCCTCCTACACATGGGAGCTTCGCGGAGACCCCCGGCAGGCCCGTTCCCTGATGGAACGTGCGCTGACCGCTGCCGCCACACCCGCCGACGCGGCCTTTGCCCAGGCCCATCTCGCCATCCTGGCTCTGGAGTCGGGGGATGCTGCGGGCGCCCTTGGCGAAGCCGAGAAGGGCCTCAAGGTCCTCCCTCAGGAGGCACCCCTTCTGGAAGCCCGGGCACGAGCCCACACGGCCCTCGGTGACACCCGGCAGGCGATCGCCGACTACACGAGGGCCATCGCGATCGCGCCGCTGCCGCAGTACCTCCTCGGCTTGGGAGAGCTGCAGCAGTCGCTCGGCCACACCGGCAAGGCCCGGGCGCAGTTCCGTCTCCTGGCCGCGCAGCAGCAGCTGCTCGAGGCCGGCGGGGCCGTACCCGACACCGACGCGATCCTCTACGAGGCCGACCACGGCAGTCCGGACCGCGCTCTCGCTCTGGCCCGCCCCGCCGTACGCAGCAGACCCTTCCTCGCCGTACAGGACGCCTACGCCTGGGCCCTGCACCGCACCGGCAACGACACGGACGCGCTCGAAGCCGCCGACAAGGCGCTCGCGCTGGGCACCCGCAGCGCGCTGTTCCACTACCACCGCGCGATGATCCGCCAGTCGCTCGGCGACACGAAGGCCGCCCGCCAGGACCTCACCCGGGCCCTGGCCATCGACCCCCACTTCCATCCCCTGCACGCCCCCGACGCGCGCGCCGCGCTTGAGCGAATCGACCACACCCGATGAACCACACAAAACTCCGCCGCCTCCAGGCCGCGGCGCTCGTGGCCGCTGCCGGCACCGCGCTCGTGGGGGTGAGCGCACCTGCGGCGTCCGCTCACCCCTTGGGGAATTTCACGGTCAACTACGCCACCAGCCTCACCCTGGAGACCGAACGAGTCCAGGCCCGTGTCGTGGTGGACCGCGCGGAAATCGCCGCCGCACAGGAACGCCCGAATGTCGATGCGAACAGCGACGGCATTATCAGCAGTGTTGAAGCCCTGGCCTACGCCCGGTCCCGCTGCGCCACGCTCGCCGCACAGCTCCGCGTCGATGTTGATGGCAGGCCCGTTGTCTGGAAGCCGACCGGTGCCGGGCTCACGTACCAACGGGGTGAGGCCGGGCTGAAAACCAGTCGCCTTGAGTGCGGCCTCACCGCCCCGGCCGACCTGCGTGCCCCCAGCGACATCGCCGTACGTACCACCTACGCCAGCGGACGCATCGGATGGCGCGAGATCATCGCACGCGGCCAGGGCATCGCCCTCACCGACTCGGACGTGCCGAAGGCATCGTCCACCGGCGAACTCCGCACGTATCCACAGGGTCCGCTCGCCACGCCCGTGGACGTGCGCACCGCGGCCCTGCGCACCGAACCGGGTCAGAGCACCGCTGTATCCTCCCTGCCCGACTTGCCGGGGGCCGGACCCGTCACTGCTGCACTCACCACGGTGACCGGCACGTTCAACGACCTTGTCGGATCGCGGGAGTTGACCCTTCCGGTCGGCCTGATGGCCCTCGTCCTCGCGATCATTCTCGGTGCCTCGCACGCGGCTATGCCGGGTCACGGAAAGACCATCATGGCCGCCTACCTCGCCGGTCGGCGCGGCACACCCAAGGACGCCGTCGCGGTCGGTGCCACCGTCACTCTCACCCACACCGCGGGGGTCCTTGTCCTCGGACTCCTTCTGCCCGTCGCCACCACTCTGGCCGGGGAGACCGTGCTGGCCTGGCTCGGCCTGACCAGCGGCCTCCTCGTCACCGGGATCGGCCTTTGGCTGCTCTGCACAGCCCTGCGTAAAGGCACACCGCACACCCACCAGCACCAGCACCATCACCACGGGCACGGGCACGGGCACCATCACCACAGCCATGATCACAGCCATGGCGATCAGCACCATCACGGCGAGAGGCCCGGTCAGGACGGCAGTGGTCGGCACCTGTACGGAACGCTGTCCCGCCTGCTGCCGGGCCGTCGCCTGCCCACCGCCGCACAGGACGCGAGACACGCGGGAACAGTCGTCGTCCTGACCAAGGGGCAGGACGACGAGCCGCTCCCCGCCACGAGCCCGGCCCCCGCCCCTGCCCCCTCACCCGAAAGGGCGTCACGCGGCGGTCTGATCGGCATGGGAATCGCCGGTGGCCTCGTCCCCAGCCCCTCAGCCCTTGTCGTACTCCTCGGAGCCGTCGCACTGGGGCGCACGGCATTCGGCGTGCTGCTCGTCATCGGCTACGGACTGGGCATGGCGGCAACACTCACCCTTGCCGGCCTCATCCTTGTACGCCTACGCGACCGCATCGAGGCGGGCAGCAGGCATGCCACCCAGTCCACCCGTTGGGTATGGGTTCGACGATGGACCCGATTCGGACCCATCGCGACGTCCTCCCTCGTGCTCCTCGTCGGCCTGGGACTTACCCTCCGAGCCGCAGCGGGCCCATGGTGAACCCACACGCAGGAAATTAGTTCAGTCAATAGGCCTCGCCGAAGCCAACGGGCGGTCTGCGCGGCTCGAACGAGAACACGAACGGCCTGCTACGGCAGAACTTTCCCAAGGCACCGACCTGGCCCGTTACAGCCGCGAAGACCTGGACGCCGCCGCTGCCGAACTCAACAGCCGCCCAGCTAATGATCACGACGCCGTGAACCGGCACGGCTGCCGCATCATGGGCACATGGAAATCGAACTGCTCTACTTCGACGGCTGCCCGAACTGGCACACCGCCGAAGAACGGCTCGCCGAAGCACTGACGCGGGCCGGACGTCCTGGCCAGAGCGTGAACCTTCGCGCCGTCGAAATGGACCAGGACGCCCAAGCCCAGCACTTCACCGGATCACCCACGATTCGAGTCGACGGCAACGACCTCTTCCCGCCCACGGCCGACACCTACGGACTGACCTGTCGCGTCTACGCGACCCCGGACGGACTGGCCGGGTCACCCACCGTCGACCAGCTCGTCCAGGCACTCAACTCCAAGGCCTAAGATCACGTCACACACCGTGTTGCGACGACCCCTGGAATTCGCCCACCTGAGCTTCCGCCCCTGTGCTAACGTCCTGCTGACGTTTGGCTGTCACGTCCCGCACCGGTAAGCAGCGCCCGCCGGTCGACCTTCCCCGTCGATGTCCTCGGCAGCGTGTCGTGGAACGCGAAATGGTGCGGGACCATGCAGTACGGCAGCCGCTCACGGCAAGTCCGCATGAGCCGGGCCACGTCCGCGGCATCGCACTCCCTCACGACCACGCACGCCAGCAGCCGGTTGGTGACGGCCTCGTCGGGGACGGGCACCACCGCGCACTCCGCCACCGCGGTCGGAACACTAGAGGCACTCCGGCAACTCCGGGCGTTCCTTGGTGCGTACGGCGGGGAGCCAGGCCGTGGGGAGCTTGGAGCCGGCCGGGAGGCGGACGCGGAACCAGCGGGTGGACCGCCGGTCCTCCTCGTCGATGATGGGCTCCCCGTCGGGCACCTGGCAGTCGGCAGTGAGAACGTCGCCGTGCCACACCCTGGTCGGTACGACGTTCTCCGCGGTGTAGGGCTGCACGGGATCGATCGCCATACCCAAGCTGCACCGCGGGTCCCGGTCGACCCGCTCCCGGCAGCCCCGCTCCGCGTTGTACACCCGGATTGTGCCGGGCGTCGTGGCGACCGCACGGCCGGGCGGCGTGACCGAGGTCGCCCGTACCGCGTCTGAGCACAGGGTCGCGCCGACGATCCCGCACAGCGCGGTGGCCAGGACGGCGGCGCGGGCCCGGCCGCCCAGCCGGCCCGCTCCCGCCTCGGGTGTCTCCTGGTGGGCGGCGATGCGGGCGAGCAGTCTCTCGGCGGTGTGGGGGGCGCGGGCCTCGTGGGTCGGGGCGAGGCAGTCGGCGGCCAGCGCGCGCCAGAACGGCGGCACGGCGTGGTCCATGCGCAGCGGCGCACGCCCCTCGCCGTACTCCTGGACCGCGGCGCCCCGCGCCACGGGTGTGGCCCCGGCGAACGGTGAGCCGCCGGAAGCGAACACCTCGTGGATGACGATGCCCAGCGCCCAGATGTCCGCGGTCGGCCGGACCCGCACGCCGAGTTCGCCGAGGGGCGCCCTCCAGCGCTCGGGCGGGAAGTAGTCCAGGGTGCCCATGGGCGGCGCGTACCCGTGTGTCCCCGTCAGCTCGGTGGCGAGGCCGAAGTCCGAGAGCTTCACGGAGCGGTCCCTGCCCAACAGGATGTTCTCCGGCTTGAGATCAGCGTGGACCCACCCTGACCGGTGGAGATGGGCGAGTCCGTCGCAGATGCCCGCGATCAGCCGGCCGCGATCGGCCTCGGGCACCCCCGCGTCGACCAGTTCCCGCAGGCTGCCGGCGGCCCGTTCCATGACCAGCACGATCGCGCCCTCCAGGGAGGGGCGGTCGGGTGCGGCGAGAACGAACGACTTCATGAGTCCGATCAGCCGGGGATGCCCGGCTCTGCGCCCGAGTTCGACCTCGCGGCGGGCGGATTCCACGATCCTGCGCGCCTGGCGTGGCGCGAGCCCGGCGGTCGGCATGATCTTGAGTGCGACGTCGGTGGGGCCCGGAGGCGTGGCGGCCTTGCCGGTTCGGTCCGGGTGCTCGTCGGCCGGTCGCGCCGCGTACACCGTGGACCAGCCCCCGGAACCGATCAGTTGGGTGACCACCCAGTTTCCGACCTGATAGCCGGGTGGGAGCAGGTCCGTCCGGTCGCATTCCGTGGTGCCCCCCAGGCCGTGCGACGGTCTCATCGTGCGGCCTGCCGCTCCCGCCCGCCGGCCCCTGCCAGGGGCGGCAACAGCGCGAGGTGCTCCTCCCGTACGAGCCCGAATCGCAGCGCCAGCCCGACGATCTCCTCCCGCTTGCCGTTGCGGCGGTCGCCCTTGCCGGGCTCGTGGACGTCCGGGACGCTGATGCGCAGTTTCTCCTCGGCGAGGTAGTCGATGTGCGAGCTGACCGCCCGCGCGGTCAGCTCGCCACAGGTGAGGTGCCCCCTGAGCCGCTCGACGATCTGGGGAGTGGTGGGGACCGCCACGCGCGACTGGTCGCGCAGGCGCGGTTCGCAGAGCGTGACCAGGACGAGGAAGTACCTGGCCGTCTCGTTTAGGGAGTACGCGGTGACCGTGCTGTTCCCCCAGGGGACACCCATGGCCTCCGGGTCCAGATAAATGTGGTCGGGAGCGAACACCTGGAAGGAGATCGTGACGTCACCGCGCGTGGGCAGTACGACACGCGAGAACTCGAACGGGATCGGCGCTCCGACCCGCCGCGGCGGAACCCTCAGGTATTCCCCCGCTCCCTCCGGGTTCTCCACGAGATAGCTGTGGGTGGTGCTGTGGTTCGTCAACTGCCAGTGGTCGTCGGTCACACGAATCTCCCCGGCGAGGCGGGAGATCGCCGGGTCGTCGAGGCGCAGCTCGACGGGGATCGTCTTGGAGCCGCCCCGTCCGAAGCGGGCGACCTCGCCGGGACCCAGCCGTAACGTCACCGCGTCACCGTGCGGTTCGCCGCCGACGGCGCCACCGCTTCCCTGCGGCAGATGGACGACTACGCCGCTCACCGTTCCCCCCGTTCCACGCGTCGCTGTCGGACCAGCGGAACGATACTCGTTTCTCAGGGGAGTTCACCGGCGTACTTCGGCCACATCGCCGGAACCGGCCGCCCGGGGCCGTGGATGCCTCGTTCCAGACCGCCCCCGGTGGGGAAGGTCACCGTACGGGGACGGCAGGAGCCCGGGGCAGGGGGAGGGGCGGCGCGCACGAAGCACCGAAGCCCCGTTTACATGGCGAGATTCGCATGCTCCGCTCAGAGTGCGGGGCTGCCCGACACAAGGGGCGCGACCGTGCGATCCCCGAAGGCCGTCCACGGCTGCCACCCGCCACTCGGCCGGGCCTGGACGCGGGTCCGTATCCCGCCCGCGACGGTGACGGCGAAGACGTGCAGCCGCCCGGCGGCGTCGAGCGCCGCCGTGGGCGTGGCGACGAGCCGGATGCCGGGCTCACCGAACTCCCCGCCGGGATGCGCGTCCCCGCCAGGAGCGACCTGCCAGCGGTGGCCGAGTCGGGCTCCGCCGGGCGTGAGGGAGAACGCCTCCAGTCGGCCGTCGGCGTTCACGGCGAACGCCGGGGCGGCGGCGCTCCAGCCGAACAGCGGCAGCCACTCGTCCCAGCCGCCGCTCGGCTCGGCCTGCCGCCGGACGAAGGTTCCCACGCCCGAAGGTCCGATCGCGGCGACGGTGAGACGGCCGCTGCCGTCCCAGGACACCCGAGGCGCGGCGCCGGCCGCGGTGCCGAATCGGTGCCATGACGCGGTCCAGGGGCCGCCGGCGGATTCCTGCCAACGGTGGTCGATGCCCGAGCCACCGGGGGCGAGGGCGAACACCTCCAACCGGCCGTCGGCGTTCGACGCGACAACCGGTGGCGCGCCCGCTGCCCCGCCGAATCCGGGCTCCCACGGGTCCCAGGCCGGGGACCCGGCCGACCTCTGCCGTCGCCGCGCGACGGAGGCGCCGCCGGGGCTCAGTGCGAAGACCTCCAGCCGACCGTAGGCGTCGCGGGCGACGGCAGGGGCGGCACCGGCCGGGCCGCCGAACTCCTCCCAGTCGTGCCAGCCGCCGTCCGGCCGCTGCACCCGGTGGTGCAGGTTGGCGCCGCCCGGGGCGAGCGAGAACACCTCGAGCCTGCTGTCGGTGGTGCGTCCGAGCGTGGGAACCGCACCGGCCGGCCCTCCGAAGGGCTCCCATTCCGACCAGCTGTCCGTGTGCGGGTCGAGCTGGACGCGCCGCAGCATCGCGCGGTCGGTGGCGTCGAGTGCGAATACCGTCAGGCGGCCGTCGACGTCGAGGCCGGCCACCGGGTTGTCGGGGCTCTGCCACGGCGGTGGCGTGTCCCGCCATGACAGGGGAGTCATGTACAGCCCGTTCCGGAACCAGCCCGCGGCGCTGGCGTACCAGGTCTCCCCGTCGCGGACCACCTCCACGGAGTGACCGGGCACATGCCCCGCGCTTCCGGCGAGCTCGAAATGGAACGGGTCCCGCGACGCGAGGACGTCGGTGCCCTCGTAGCCGTTGCGCGGACCGATGAACAGGTAGTACCAGCCGTCTCGTTCGACGACGCACGGCGACTCGGTGACCGAGACGGTCGCGTCCGTGCTCGCGTCGGTGAACGCGACACCCGGCTCGCCCCAGTGCAGCAGATCGGCGGAACGCCGGTAGGCCACGACATGGTGGCCGCCCGGTCCGGAGAGTTCGGTGTAATACATGACCCACTCGCCGCCGACCCGCAGCACCATCGGGTCACGCGCCGCGAGCCCCCGGAACAGCGGGCCGGACGGTTCGCGGGTCCAGGTGAACAGGTCGGTCGACGTGGCGAGGTTGATCGCCGCACCACTCGCGCCGCCCGCGGCGTAGAACATCCAGAACCTGCCGCCTGCCTCGACGACGTGCGGCGCCCACAGGTGATCCTCACCGATATAGGACGGGTCGACGATGAGCGCGTCGGGGTGGCTGGTCCACGGTCCGTGCGGGCTCGGCGCGGAGGCATGGGCGAAGGAGATCTCCGCCGCGCTGTCCGGAGATTCGCCGCGCGGCGCGCTGTTCCCGACGATGCCGAACAGGTGCCAGCGGCCCTGAGTCTCGATCAGCGTGTGATCGTTGAGATATCGCGGGCCTGCGGAGGTGGACGGGTCGTAGACGTGAGTGAAGGGTCCCGCGCCGACCCGGTGAGGGGGCGGGGCGTCCTGGGAGGTCGCGGCGACGGCCGGGCCGGCGCCCAGGAACGGGAGGGCGCCGGCGCCGGCCGCGCGGCGCAGCAGGCTCCGTCTGCTGATCGGAAGCATGAGTTCCTTCAGAGGGGTCAGTCGACGGCGGGGCCGGCGGAGTTGTTGAGCCAGATCCAGCCGGACCAGGTGGCGAAGCCGGTCTGCCATGTGTGGAAGGTACCGGCGTGGCTGGTACCGAAGACCTCGATGCGGCCGTCGGCGTTGCTGGCGGCGGTGACCTCGGTGCCGCCGGTACCGAAGGGCGCCCAGTCGCTGTAGGGGGCGTTCACGGCGGTCTGCCAGATGTGCATGACGGTGGTGCCGTTCATGGCGAAGACTTCGACGCGCCCGTCGGGGGTGCGTTCGCTGGTGAGCTGTGAGTGGCGGGGCCGCCCATGGGTTCCCACTCGGACCAACTGGAGGGGCCCGTCTGGTACTTGTGGAAGACGCCGACCGGGCCGGAGGCGAAGACCTCCAGGCGGCCGTCGGCGTTGTGGTCGACCGTCAGATCCTGGCCGCCTTCGCCGAATCCGGCCCACGAGGACCAGCCGCCATTGGGGGCGCTCTGGTACCGGTGCTGAAAGGTGCTGCCGTTCAGAGCGAAGACCTCCAGGCGCCCGTCGGGTGTCTTCCCCATCTCCACCCGGCTGTCGGCGGGGCCGCCGCCCGCGGACTCCCATTCCGACCAGCCGCCGTTTGGGGCGACTTGATACCGGTGGAAAAGCCCGGCCGGGCCTGACGCGTAGACCTCGATGCGGCCGTCGGCGTTGACACCGGCCGCGGTGTCCCGGCCGCCACCGCCGAAGGACTCCCATCCCGACCAGCCGCCGGACGGGCTCGATTGCCAGCGGTGCTGGAAGGTGTTCCCGTTGATGGCGAGCAGTTCCAGGCGGCCGTCGGCGTTCGGCGCGAGGGCGAGTTCGGCGTTGCCGGGCCCGCCGAGCGATTCCCACTCCGACCAGTTCCCGTTGACCTCCTGCTGCCAGGCGTGGTGGATGCCATCGGCTGCGGCGGCGAAGACCTCCAGGCGCCCGTCCGCCGACCGCGCCGACACGACCCGGCCAGACTCCGCCGGATACACCAGCGGTTGGGGCCGCGGACCGCTGCCCGGGGTGCAGGGCAGCACCACGCCGCGCTCCGCGAGGTAGACCTCGGGGTCGATACCGTAGGAGGTGGACCGGTCTCCCCAGATCCGCAGATGGAGGTGGGGACCGGTGGAGTTCCCCTCGGCGCCCATCAGGGCGATCTGCTGGCCGGCCACGACGCGGTCGCCTACGGAGACGTCCCGCCGGACCATGTGCCCGTACTCGGAGATCCTCCCGTCGGGGTGCAGGACCCGGATCCACTGGCCGTAGCCCGCCTCGTACCCGGAGATGGTCACCTCGCCGTCGCCCACGGCGTAGATCGGCGTCCCGACGTCGTTGGCGATGTCGACGCCGTTGTGGCCGCTGTGGAAGTGCTGGGACACGAAACCGGTGGCCGGGCAGGCCGCGGTGGCGGCGACGGCGGCGGTCCGGGCGGCCGCGGCCGGAGTCGCGGGCAGCAGCGTCGGCAGCAGCATGGCGGCTGTCGACGCGAGAACCCAGGTCAGTGCGCGTCGGGAAAGCCCTGGAAGCATGAGCCCTCCTCTCTTTAGCAGTCTCGGGGCGAGTGGGATGGACGGGTTGGGGCCGTGCGGACGGGCGGTATGGAAGCTAGCAACAGCGCGGGCCCGAAAGACCCCGGAAGGTTACGGACTGACAGGCGGGAGCACGTCGGCTAGGCGCCTGTTGTCGCTGGTCATCGAGATTTCATCGGTCCTCCTTAGCATGGCCGCGTTCAGACGACGGCCCGTACGACAGGGGGAAGGACGGCGATGGCACGGAGGAGATACAGAGCGAGGCTGCCGATGGCGGTCATGGCCGCTGTGGCGGTGATGAGCTCGCTGGTGGCCACCGGGTCGACGGCCACGAGGGCGGCCGCCGACGGACCGGGGCCGGACAAGCCGACGATCCGCTACACCGAGTACGGAATCCCGCACATCATCGCCTCGAACTGGGAGGGGCTTGGAACGGGCTACGGATACGCGGCGGCCAAGGACAACATCTGCACCCTGGCCGACACCTATCTGATGGTCAACGCCCAGAGGTCCCGCCACCTGGGGCCCGAGGGCAAGACGAGTCCCGGCCAGAACCAGAACACCACCACCAACCTCAACAGCGATCTGTACTTCCAGCGGATCAAGGACAACCAGGTGGTGGAGCGGCTCCTCGACAAGCCCGCTCCCGACGGGCCGGAGCCGGAGGTCAGAGAAGCCATTCGCGGCTATGTCCAGGGATACAACAGGTACCTGACCGAGACCGGCGTGAACAACATCACCGACCCGGCCTGCCGCGGTGCCGCCTGGGTGCGGCCGATCACGGAACTGGACGTCTACCGGCACGCGCATGCCGAGATCATCATGGGCAGCGCCGACGCGCTGCTGGACGGCCAGATGAACGCCGCACCCCCGGGGGCCTCGCCCGCCGCGCAGCCGGCGTCCTCACCCGCGAAGACCGCCGCGAAGATCCGCGACGCGATGGCGGCCAGCCGCCAACAGAGCATGGGCAGCAACGCGTTGGCCGTCGGCTCGCAGGGCGTGTCCGACGGCACCAGCATGCTGCTGGCCAACCCGCACTTCCCGTGGCAAGGCAAGAACCGGATGTGGCAGAGCCAGCTGACGATCCCGGGCAAGACCAACGTCTCCGGGGCCAGCCTGCTGGGATTCCCCGCGGTGAACATCGGCTACAACGAGAACGTGGCCTGGAGCCATACGATCGCCACGGTGGCCCCGTTCGGGCTGTTCGACGTACAGGTGGATCCGCTGAACCCCACCAAGTACCTGGTGGACGGCGTCTGGGAGCAGATGACCTCGCAGCGGGTCGGGGTCGACGTGCTGAAGCCGGACGGCTCCCTCTCCAAGGTCACCAGGACGTTGTGGTCCACCCGCTACGGCCCGATCACCACCTCGATGCAGGGCGTCGCGCTGCCCTGGGTGGTCAGCGCGCACGCGGTACGCGACGTGAACATGGACAACCTGCGGGCGCTGAACAGCTGGTTCCGGCTCAACCAGGCCAAGGATGTCCATGACGTGGTGAACACCCTGGAGACCACGCAGGGCGTCCCCTTCTTCAACACCGTCGCCTCCGACCGCAAGGGCAACGCGCTGTACGCGGACATCCAGGCCACCCCGAACATCACCGACGAGCACGCGCGATCGTGCCTCACCCAGACCGGTCAGCTGCTGTTCAACCAGTCACTACGGCTGCCGAACGTGCCGCCGATCTCCATCCTCGACGGCAAACGCAGCGCGTGCGACTGGCCCGAAGACCCGAACGCGGCCGCGCCGGGACTGCTGGACCCGAACAAGCAACCACGCCTGATCCGTTCCGACTTCGTGGGCAACGCCAACGACAGCGCCTGGCTGGCCAACCCCGAGCAACCGCTGACCTTCCCCCGGGTGATGGGCGACACCTCGGCGCCCCGATCGCTGCGTACCCAGGAACTCATCCTGACCGCGCAGAACCGGATCAACGGCACCGACGGCCTGCCTGGCAAGGGCTTCACACCGGAGACCATGAGGCAGTTGCTGTTCGCCGACAACAGCAGGGCGGCCGACCTGGCCCTCAACGCCACGGTGACGATGTGCCAGAACGCCCCCTTCGGGCTCATCCTGGTGGACGGCAACCTGGTCAACGTGAGCGAGGCATGTCCGATCCTGGCGGCCTGGAAGAACCACGACTACACGGCGGACAGCAGGGGGTCCTGGCTCTTCGCGAACTACTGGTCCCTCCTGCTCAATGGACAGGGAATCGAGAAGCTGCCGTGGCGGGTGCCTTTCGACCCCAAGGACCCGGTGCACACGCCCAATTCGCTGGACACCGGTAGCTCCGCCGTCCGTGAGGCGTTCGGGCGTGCCGTGCTCGCACTGCGCAAGGCGAACATTCCACTGAACGCCCCGCTGTCGGACATCCAGAAGGTCACCCGCGGTGGTGAGCAGATCCCGATCCACGGCTCGATCAGCCAACTCGGTGTGCTGAACGTGATCACTCCCGGCCAGGTCGACGGAAAACTGGACATCGTCTACGGGTCCAGCTTCATCCAGCAGGTGCGGTTCACCGCCGACGGTCCGCCGCAGGCGTCCTCCGTCATGGCCTACTCCCAGTCGGCCAACCCGAATTCGCCGCACTACGCCGACCAGACCAAGCTTTTCTCGGCCGGCAAGTGGGTGACCGAGCGGTTCACGGAGGGTCAGATCGCGGCTTCACCGGAATTGCAGACCAAGGTTCTGAACTGAGAATGCCGACAAGCTCACAGAGGGGAACGCAGTGACAAGGAGAGCGCATTGGCGGCGACTGGCGGTGGCGTGGATGCTCGCCGCCGTGGCCGTGGTCGCGCCGACGGGTTCGGTACAGGCCGCTGACGGAATCACCGCGCCGCCGCCGATGTCGAACGGTTTCGGCCTGACCCAGGTCGGCGCGGCGACAGGAAATGCCACCAACTTCTACCTCACCGTGACCACACCCGAGGTCGCGGGCGAGCAGCACATCAAGATAGTTCTGCCGAGCGGCTACTACGACGCCCCGGACCGGCGCTACCCGGTGCTGTACTTCCTGCACGGTTCGCCCGACGATCCGGTCCAGCAGACGTATCCGGCGCTGTCGATGTCGGACCAGATGATCACCGTCATACCGGACGGTGGCGCTCGGGGCTGGTACGCCAACTGGCTCAACCAGAAGACCGCGGCCGGTGCCCAGAACTGGGAGAACTTCCACCTCAAACAGGTGGTTCCGTTCATCGACGCGAACCTGCGGACCATCGCCACCAAGAAGGCCAGGGCCATCGCCGGCGTCTCCATGGGTGGGTTCGGCGCCTTCCACTACGCCCAGGCCCGTCCCGACCTGTTCAGCCACACCGCGTCCCTGTCAGGAGACATCGATCTGTCGGCCAGGTCCATGGACCTCCGGCTGGCCGTCGTCGCCACGCTCATCGACGCGTCGGGCGCGATCTGCGCATCGGCATCCGGAGCCTGCGACCCCAACGACTCTCCCTACAAGCCCGGTGTGGACAGCGACGCCGCGTTCGGCTCGCCCTACCCGGTGTTCAACGCCGACCGGCGGTGGAACGAGGTCGACCCGTCGCAGCACATGGACCGACTGGCCAAGGCCGGAGTCGGGGTTTCCGTCTACGTGGGCGACGGAGGCGGCTCGCCCCTCGAGATGGAGTTCTGGGTCGCGGGCGCGGCCAAGAACGTCAAGGCCGCCATGGACGCTCTGGGTATGTCCTACTACTACGTCAACTACGGCGACGGGGCCGCCTGGGGCACCCAGTGCAACGGCGGCCACAACGCCGGCTGCTGGGAACAGGATCTAAGGGACCTGATCCCCAGGCTGGAGAGGGAATTCGCCGTCTGACGGCAAGCGCCCGCCGTCGTCCCGCCCGCCGCTGGTGCGGTCTGCGGGACGACGGCGGGCGCGCGTTCCGGAGCTCTCATTCCCGGATCGGGTCCCCAGCCGCGACGGCTAGGTGATCGCAGGGCCGGAATCGTTCAGCCAAGCCCATTCCGACCAGGTGGTGAAGCCGGTCTGCCACCGGTGATAGACGCCGGCGTGGCTGGTGCCGAACACTTCGGTGCGACCGTCGGCGTTGCTGCTCGCACCGATCGACGTGCCACCGCCACCGAAGTTTTCCCACTGCGAGAACGCCGCGTTCGGGCCGGTCTGCCAGGCATGGCTCGCGGTGGTGGCGTTGATCGCGAACACTTCGACCCGCCCGTCGACCGTCCGCGACGTGGCCAGCTCGGCATTGGGGATCCCGCCGGTGGCGGCCCACGCCGACCATGAGGTCGGGCCGGTCTGCCAGCGATGGAACACACCCTCGGCGTTGGAGGCGAACACCTCGAGCCTGCCGTCCTGGTTGTAGCTGGCGGTGACGGCGCGTCCTCCGGTGCCGAAGTTCTCCCAGGCGGACCACCCGCCGTTGACGCCGGTCTGGTTCAGATGCTCGAACGTAGAGTCGGACAGCGCGAAGACCTCGAGTCGCCCATTGGGCGCGTTCTCCATGGCGAGTCGCGCGTTGGCCGGGCCGCCGTGGGTGCCTTCCCAGCCGGCCCAACCGCCGCCGGGCGCGGTCTGCCAGCGGTGGAACACACCGTCGGCGTTGGAGGCGAACACCTCGATCCGGCCGTCGGCGTTGTTGCCCGCCGCCAGCCGGTGCCCCCCGGTGCCGAAGTTCTCCCAGCCGGACCACCCGGAACTGGGCCCGGTCTGCCACATGTGATCGAACGTACTGTCCGACAGCGCGAACACTTCCAGTCGGCCGTCGGCGTTGGACGCCACCGCCAGCTGGGCGTTGCGCGGACCACCCGCCAACCGCCACGGCGACCAAGCGCCGTTCACCGCGGTCTGCCACGCGTGATACACGCCGTCGGAACCGGCGGCGAAAGCCTCAAGGCGTCCGTCCACGGACCGCCCGGACACGACCCGACCGGAGCCGTACGGGTGCTTGGGGCCGCCGCCCGTACCGGACCACAACGCGTTGGCGATCAGCGTGGCGTCGCCCGCCTCGATCCCGTACAGGTAGCGCAGGTCCTCTCTCGGTTGCTGCACCCGCCAGCACACATCGCCGATCGGCGCGTCGTTCCACGAGCCGCCCGGATACAGCTGTTCCATCGCGTCGAGGAAGGCGTTGGTGGCGTAGGCCGGGTTCAGACGCTGCTCCCGGGTGCCCCACCAGTCCTGCTGCTGGAACAGCCCGATGCTGGTGTGATCGACGGCCTGGGAGTAGTTGTTCATGCTGGTTTCCACGATGATCGTGGCGATGGCGATCGCCGCGGCTCTCGGGTTGAGCCCGCGGTCCTTCACCGCCTGCGTGACCATCCGCGCGCACGACATCTTGTACGCGTTCAGATAGCCGGCCATCTTCGCGTTGAGCTGCGGGTTGAGCTGGTCGGCCATGATGCCGTCGGTGGCCGACGGACCGGCCGGATCACACGGTGCGGTCGCAATGGCCATGCCTTGTGGGCCACTGAAATACCGGGAGACGCCGGACCGGTCGTCGCCCGGCCCTGGAACAGGTCCGGGTTGGGCGACGGCGACCGAGGCGGTCATCCCGATGACCAACGCCCAGATACCGGCTATCAAGGCCAGTCTGGTGAGTACGCGGTATAAGCCGCTTCTTGCCATGGTGTGCCTTTCGGTCGTGAACTCCGGTCGTTGGCGGCCGACAGTAGAAAGCACCGATGAAATACCGATGGAATCGGACTCCCCTCGCGTTGCGTCGGGGCGCGTTTCATCGGGATGTCATCGGCCACTGCCAATGTCGTGACGCGTAGGCAGACCACATGGGGAGGATCGAATGCGAGTGAAGAGGATGACGGCCGCGTTGGCCGGACTTCTGCTGACGGCAGGGCTTTCGGTGACACAGGCGTCCACGGCGCAAGCCGCAGCGGCTCCGTGCGAGGGCACCTACACGATCGTCGTCGGCGGCACGGGAAGCTCATGGAACAACGACGGCTTCACCGGCAACATCCAGCAGCACGTCGGGTACCCCACCCAGATTCCCAACGGCGCGAGCGCCCGGGCGGGCGTCAATGAGCTGAACCGGCTGGTGCGCGACCAACGTGCCGCGTGCCCGGGTCAGCACGTCAAGATGGGCGGGTACTCCTTGGGCGCCGCGGTGGTCCACACCTGGGTCACCGAGAACTGGCAGACCTTCGACAACGTCAACGCCATTCTCATCGCGGACCCCAAGCGCCAGGGCGACCCCGGCGCCAACGGGGGATCCGTGCCGTTCGGCGGCATCATCGGCGCTCCGCTCGCCGGCGCCGACAGGTTCTTCGGTAACGTACCGGTCAAGACGATCTGCCACTGGGACTACGTCTGCGACGAGTCCGCCGGCATCTGGACGTACCCGAACAACCACATCAGGAACTACCCCAACGATTTCAACATGGATCACCACAACGACGGCTCCAACGAGCAGTGGTACAACGGCGCCTGGTACCCCGCCGCCTGGTGATCACCGGCCGGTGACGGACCCGGCCCCGGGGGTGAGGCCGAGACCGGCTTCGTCACCGCGCAGAATCATCTGGTGCGCCCGCCGCAGCATCCGGCTCGGATGAACCCCGAGGCCGTCAGCGAGAAGGCGGCGGGCGCGCTCGAACACCCTCAAGGCGTCGGCCTGGCGTCCGTTCCGGTGCAGCGCCCGCATCAGCATCGCGGCCAACGGCTCGTTGAGGGGGTGCGCCGCCGACAGGGCGAACAGCTCGGCGATCGCCTCCGAATCCTGGCCAAGGCGCAGCTGCCACTCCAACTTCCGCTGCACGATGGCGATCCTGCGCTCGGTGAGCCGCAGCCGCTCCAGTTCGGCGAGCGGCCCCGGTAAACCGGCCAGGGGCTCCTCGCGAAACAGCTCCAGCGCCTGGGCACAGAGGCGGACCGTCTCGAGCGGTTCGCCCGCTCGATCGGCCTTCCCGATGCCGGTGACCAGCTCCTCCATGCGTGCCACGTCCACGTCGACCGCGCCGGAGACCAGTTGGTAACCACGGAGTCCGCGCTCGATGACCGAGTCCGGGCCGCCCCCGACGCGCAGGGCCTTGCGTAATCGGTAGATGTACACCGGCACCACGTTCGCGACCGGCGGCTCCATTCCCCATACGTCATCGAGCAGTTCCTGCTGACTGAGGGACCGCCCCGCGCCCAGCGCCAGGGCCGCCAGGACGGCTTGCTGGCGCAGATGTCCCAGGTTCAGGGGCCGCCCGTCCCGCCATGCCTGCAGCGGCCCGAGCAGGGAGATCCGTACCTTCGGTCCGGCCGCTCGCACGGCGATGGTCCGTGGAACCGGTCTCACCGACGGCGTGCGGGGGCCACGCCCGGGGACGACCAGACCGCAGTCGAAGGCGTGGACGATGGCCGCGGCCCGGTCGCGCAGACCGAGCTTCACCAGGATCCGCGCGAGGTACTCGGCCACGGCATCCTCGGGGATGGCGAGGGCGGCGGCGATCTCGTCGTCCCGCAGGCCGCAGCCGACCTCGGAGAGCACCTGTCGCTCCTGCTGCCTGAGCACGGTGGCGGTAGGGCGGTCGGTGGGGACGGTAGTCGGCATCGCTGCTCCCGGGCTCCGGACGGGTCGGCCTTGCGGGCGCCGTCGACAAGGTAGTGGGGGAGCGTCGGGCAAGGGCATCCGGAACGATCCGGAGCGACACGCGACCGCATGTCATCCTCAAGCGCGCGTCGGCTGGTGGCGGCTGGCCTGGGGCGTCCGCACAGTGGGTGAGTGGGCAGCAGGCTCCGAGGCCCGCGTGGCGGGGGCTGACGCGCAGGCGAACGCGGCGGTGGCCGTCGCGATGATCCAGGGGTTGCGCAGTGAGGCCGCGCACCAGCTGACCCTCGTCGACGCTAGGACGAGTGCATTGGGAGGGTATGTGACCACGCTTACCTACCGGCAGGCAGAAGCTCCGATTCGTCGGTGTACGCCGCGGTGAGCTGGTCGATCTGCTCGTAGCCGGTGCGCAGCAGGAAGGTGTTGAGGCGGCCGTAGGACTTGGCGCCCAGGATGAAGAAGTGCGGCTCGGGATTGCGGAGGGCCTCGATCCCGACGGACGGCTGGGCGAGGCAGTCCCCGCCCGCGGATCCGAGCAGGGCGGCGGAGAGGTTCATGGGGGCGCCGGTGGCGTAGCACTCGTGGACCTGCAACTGCCGGTACAGGAATGCGTCGCCGGTGTACCCGGTCAGCGCCACGACGTGGTCGCAGACGATCTCGCGCGGGCCTGCTGCGGTGGTGAGGGTGATGCGCACCCGGTCGCCGACGGGGCTCAGGTCCTGGACGTGGGCGCCCGTGTGAACGGTGAGCCGGTCGTTGGCGCCGTCCGCGAGGGCCCGGGAGGTGTCCACGAGGTGCTGACGGCCAGGCAGCGTGTCATCCGGTACGGCGCCCCATTCGGGCGCGGGGCTGCGGACCGCCCATTCGACGCGGGTGTCGGGCAGGGCGGCGAGGTCGCGGGCCGCGGTCTGGGCGGATTTCCCGGCACCGACGAGCAGGACGGTGCCGGTCCAGCGGTCGGGGTCGCCGGTGTCGGGGAGGGTGCGGGTGATGCGGTCGGCGAGGGTGCGTTCGCCGGGTGCGGGGATGCCGCCGGGGCCCAGGGTGTTGGGGTGGGAGTAGGTGCCGGTGCAGTCCAGGACGAGGTCCGCCTCGGCGGTGTCCTCACCGTCGGGGGTGTCCAGGAGGAGGGTGAAGGGAGCGGCGGCGCGGGTGTCGGTGCCGATCTGCTCGTGTTTGAGCAGGCCGGTGCGGGCGATGCCGGCGATGCGGGTGGACGGTCGGATGCGGCCTTGGAGAGCAGGCAGCGCGGCGAGCTGGTCGAGCAGGCGCGTCGCGAGCTCGGCTCCGGTGGGGCACTCGGGGCCGGCCGGGGCGTGCGGCAGATGGGTGCGCATCCGGCGGGAGACGTTGAGGTCCCATGGCGTGAAGAGGCGGGCATGGCCCCAGTCCCGTACGTGGGCGGCGACGGTGTCCCCGGCTTCGTAGACGGTGAACGGCCATCCGGCGTCGGCGCAGGCGAGAGCGGCGTCGAGGCCGACGGGTCCGGCGCCGAGGATCGCGACGTGTCGCTGCATGAGGGACTCCCCTTCTTTAAGGGTCAGATGGCGCAGTGGACGGGCCGGGGCAGGGTGCCATCGGTGAGGCGGGCGGCGAAGAACCGCTCGGTGACCAGCTGTTTGCCCGTGGCGAGCGGGGTTCCGGCGGGCGCGAGATGGAGATCGGGGCTGGTAGCGAGGTCGGCGCCGGCGGGGTGCCAGTGCAGTCCGTCGGCGGTGACGGTCAGTTCGGGGATGCTGGAGTCCTCGCCGATCTCCACTCCGGTCTCGGCGAAGCCGCGGCGCAGCAGCGGACGTACGGCGAAGTGGTCAGCGGGCAGGCCGAATCCGGCCAGCAGCTCGGCGACCGCGGGGACCTCGTGGGTGTTGTCCTCGGTTTCGGTGAGGGCGACGCGCGGAGGCAGTCCAAGGCCGATCAGCTGGCGGATGCCGTCGAGGGTGCGCTGCCAGGAACCAGCGCCGCGGTGGAGGTCGTGGGTGGCGGCGGTGGCGCCGTCCAGGGAAGTCTGGACGCTGAGCTTGCGGTCGGTCAGCTCTGCGAGGCCGGCGGCGCGCCGGCCTCGCAGCAGCATCGCGTTGGTCATCACGACGGTGGGCAGCTCGGCGGAGGCGTAGTCGAGGAGGTCGACGATGCCAGGGTGCAGGAAGGGCTCACCACCCGTGAGATACAGCTCGGTGAACCCGGCCTGTACGCCCTCGTCGACGAGGGCGCGGAAGGCGTCGGCGGGCAGGGTGCGGGGAGCCGCCTTCGGGGAGGAGGCGACCGCGCAGTAGTCGCAGGCCAGGTTGCAGTGAAAGTTGGTGTAGATCCACAGCCGCGACGGGAAGTAGGGCGTGCCGAACAGCGGGACTACCGGCCGGTCGCCTTCCAGCGTCTTGGGCGCGGCCTCGCCCCAGCCGTCGTCCGCCGGCCGGAAGCCGGAGGGCAGGGTGGAGCGGTAGAGGTGGTAGCGGCCCAGGGAACGCTCACGAGGCGGCAGGATCTCCAGGCAGGTCGTCCACCAGCCGGTCTCGATGGTCTCGGCGAAGATCTCGGGGAGCCCTGCGGTGCGCATCGAGCGGGCCTGCGCCTGCCAGTCGTACGCGAGCGGGATCAGCTCGGCGGTGACGTGCCCGTCGGAAAGGTCGAGAATCGCGTACCAGACCTCGTGGCGGCCGTCGTTGGCGGGTTTGCCGAGCACGCCGACGTTGACGGCAAGGGTGTCGCCGATTAGTCGCTGCCAGGGCAGACCACTGTGGGTGCACAGGACGACGTCGGCCCCGGATGCCTCGGATCGCAGGCGGTGCTGCTCCTCGGGGAGTGATTCCCACCAGAAGTCGTTCAGCGCCAGTGTCGAGCCGTGGACCATGTGGACGTCGACGGCGTCGATCGTTTCCCGGCGCTCGGTGGGCAGGGTGCCCATCCAGGCGGCGAAGTCGCGGCCGGTGGTGGCGAGTGTGTGGTCGTAGATCAGCTGGGCGTACTCGTTGTCCTTGGCGTCGCGGTAGCCGCAGCCGCAGTCGGTGTCGCCGCGGGCGATGGCCACGTCGTAGTTCCCGGCGACGCACTCGATGCCGTTGTCGGCCAGGATCGGCCATAGGGCATCGACCTTGGCCCCGAAGCCGCCGAGGTCTCCCAGACAGAACAGCCGCTCGGCGCCCCGGGCACGGGCGTCGTCGACGAACGCCTGAAGAGCGTACGGGTTCCCGTAGGGCCCTCCGCAGACTGCGATGCGCATGAAGTCGGTCTCCAAGGTGTCGAAGCGAAAAGAAGTTGGGGGTGTTCAGGTGCGGCTGGTTCGTGCCGCTCTCGGGGGCCTGTTCGGGAAGAGGTGGGGGCCGGCGCTGTAGCGGGCGCGGATGGCCTCGGGCTCGACGCCGACGAAGTAGAGCAGCTTGAGGTACTGCATGAAGGCGATCATGCGCCAGGTCCCGTGGGCGACGAGGCGGCGTGAGGAGGCCGACGATGCGGCGGGCAGCAGGCACAGCCGGCCGCGGCGGTGCAGGCGACGCGACATCTCCAGGTCCTCCATGATGGCCAGATCGGGGAAGCCGCCGAGGGCGTCGAAGACGCTGCGGCGGATGAACATGGCCTGGTCGCCGAAGATGTGGTGGAGGCGGCGGGCGCGGGCGTTCGACGTCCACGCGAGGTAGTTGAGGCCGGCTGTCCTGCGGTCGAAGCGCAGGGTGAGGCCGCCTCCGGCCACGGCAGGGTCGGCGAGCACGGCCCGGATCTGGCCCAGGGCTTCAGGATCGATGGCGGTGTCGGCGTGGACGAACCACAGGATGTCACCGGACGCGTGCCGGGCCCCCTCGTTCATCTGCCGGGCCCGGCCGCGCTCACTGGCGATCACGGTGGCGTGCAGGGCGGCGAGTTCGGCGGTTGCGTCGGTGGAGCCACCGTCCACGACGATCAGCTCACAGTCGGGGAAGTCCCGGCACAGGCGGCTCACCGCACTGTGGATCGTGGCCTCCTCGTTCAGCACCGGGACAATGATCGACACCTTCGTCATGGCGCCTCCACGGGCTGGAGCAGAGCGGCGATCGACGCGGGCAGCGCCGGATCCGTCAGGAGCGCGGCGGCGTCCTCGGGGGTGTCCAGGTCCCGCAGTGGACGCAGCAGCCCCACGCTGAGCCCTTCGCCGCGGGCGAGGGCGCGGGTCGCCGCGAGTACCCGGTCCGTGCTCCAGACATCCGGACCGAGGGCGAAGAGCGACGTGTGCGGGACCCGAAGGCCGATCAGGTAGTAGCGGCCGTCGAGCGCCGGGCCCAGCAGGGGATGCGGCCGGGTCTTGACCGTGCCGGGCCGGGGTGGTTTGGCCATGACCAGGATCGCGGGGGTGTGCTCGTGGCCGACGGCGTTCACGTGTCGAACCGGTAGACGAAACCGGGCCCGTTCACGGCGTCCGGGGAAGGCAGCGCGTGCCCGGCCAGCGTGGCGAAGACCACCAGGGAGCCCGGCCGCAGGTCCGGGTCGAGGGAGCCGCAGACGCTGAAGGACACCAGGGCCTCTGTCTTGCAGGCGAGCAGGGCGGCGAGGTTCGCCTTGTGGTCGACCTGGTTGGAGAGCCGGTGGTGACCGGCGCCGTGCCGGGACAGCTGCACGACCTCCGCATCCCCCAGGCGTCCCTCGGTGACGCTGACCGCCCCGTGGTCCGTGACGACGGTCCGCTCCGCGGCGCCCTCCAGATGGGGCCAGTCGTAGCTTCCGGATTCGGTGATCACGCCTATGCGCATGGACTACTTCTCCTTCGGTGACGTGCCGGACGAGCCGCCGGCGGTGGTACGGACCTCGACGATCGGCAGCAGGGTGCGCAGTGCCGCGTTCTCACCCGGGTCGAGCACGGCGTGCTGCACACAGGCGGGGACGAGCGTGCCGGTTTCGGGGTGGGCCATGGCGTAGTGACAGGCGGCCAGCCGCTCCTGGGTCTCGCGCAGCAGGGGCTCCGCTGCCTGCTCACCGCGGCGCATCATCTCCCAGGCCGGGGCGACGACGTCGGCGTCCATGAACTGGTGCATGACGAACGTGACCGGGCGCACCAGCATCCGGTGGCGGGCCAGCCGCAGCAGCCCGACGCGGCGGGCCGTGCGGGCCAGCCAGCGCAGCGCCGTCACTGCGGTGGACGGGTGGCGGGCCACCACCCGCAGGACCCTGGCCGCGAGGAGGGCGGGTGGGGTGCCGGTGAAGGTCACCTTTCCGAAGTAGCGGAAGAACGCGGTGCGTACGGCGAGGTCGTGCGGGTCGTCGCCGTCGAGGAACGGATACCAGCGGTGGCCGACGTAGAAGCCGTAGGCAGTGCGGTTGCAGCGCACATCGCCGTTCTCGAAGACGCGGTAGTCCAGGCGGGTTCCGGCGCCGCGTTCGATCTCCGCCCACACCGCGTCCGGGGTCGCCTCGCGGAACTTCTCCTTCCAGCGGCGCTCGTCGCCGAGGAAGGCGGCGGGCTGGAAGGAGAACATGCCGTAGCCCATGGCGTGGCAGTCGCGGATCACTCCCGCGACCTCGTCGAGGTTGCCCGGGGTGACGGTCATGTTGTGGGCGAGGAAGAACCGCACCCCGTGCTCGCGCCGCAGCCGGGCGAACATGGCGGCGAACCGTGCCCGGTACGGGTTGAGCGACTGCTCGTGAGGCGGGCGTTCGATGCCGCGCCGGCCGTACATGAACTTGTCGAAGTGCGCGGCGAAGGACAGCCGCGCAAAGCGCCGTGTGCCGGTCGGGCCGAGTGCGAGGCGGGTGAGGTAGTCGTCGTCGAAGTCGCCGTGGGTGAAGCTCATCGGTTCCCGACCGTGGTCCCGCATAATCGCCAGCGTGGCGGCGTGGTCGTCGGGGGTGAGCAGGCTCACCTCGCCGCCGATGAGCTGGGTGTGGGCGCGCGGACCGCGCAGCTCACGCAGCAGAGTCATCTGTGCGGCGATCTGGTCGCGGGTGTGAGGGCCGTCGACGCGCACCTGGTTGGCGTCCCGGGAGTGGTAGCAGGGGGTGCACTTGAGGTTGCACTTGGGGAAGACACCATGGGTGCCCTCGCAGCCGACGCCGTGCCGGCCGAGAATCTGGCCCGGGGTCCTGGCCGCGTCGGGCAGTTCCGCCCAGCGGCGTTCCATGGCCGCGGCGAACTCGGCGTCGTAGGGACGGGTGGCTCGTTCGAGGGCACACAGTGCCGCGATGATCCGCATCAGTGGTTCTCCTGCGGGGTTCGGGCTGCCGATAGGGCGGCCCCGGCGTTGGGCGAGGCGGGACTGGCCCGGGGTCCGCGGCGCAGCCCGCGCCACAGGAGCCAGGCGTACAGCAGCATCAGGGCGTCCTCGACGAGGACGTACCAGCGCAGCGGCTGGGCGGCGTATGTGCCGAAGCAGCCGCAGTTGTCGAGGACGAGTCCGCGGGCGAACGCCTGGGCGGCCAGGGCCGCCCAGGCGTTCGCGACGCCCGTGTACAGCCAGAGGGGCGCGGTGGCGCGGGAGCGGGGCCGGGCGAGGAACCAGGCGGCCGTCACGGCCTCGGCGCTGATCAGGGCCACGGCCAGGGCGGTCGAGGCCGCGCCGGATGTCAGTCCGTAGGTGGTCAGGATGGCGGGCATCGCGTCGAAGGAGGCGAGCTGGCCGAGCGCCATCGTCGCGAGGACGGCGCCCAGGACGATGCGGAGGATCACCGGATCACCCTCCTGCGGAGTTTCAGCAGCGCGCCGATCGGGCCGCTGCCCCTGGCCAGGCGGGTATAGACGTCGGCCAGCGCCGTGTGCCAGGGCCCGTCGGCGTAGGTGGGGTAGGGGTGCACGGTGCGGGCGTAGTCGGAGGGCGTCCATCCCAGACGTACCGCAGCTGCCAGGTGGGCGATCGTCTCTCCGGCCCTCGGTGACACCACCGTGGCTCCGACGATCTTCCCGCGCGGGCCCAGCACGAGGGTGGTGAAGCCCTCGGTGCGGCCGTCGGCGACCGCCCGGTCGACCCGGTCGTTCTCCAGCGTGTGGACACGTGCGGCATCGCCGTACTTCTCGTGCGCCTCGTCGGAGGTGTATCCGACGCGGGCGATCTCGGGATCGGTGAACGTCACCCAGGGCATCGCCCGGTAGTCGATGGGGCGACGCACCCCCAGCAGAGCGTCGGTGGCGGCAGCCGCTCCCTGCGTGCCGCCCAGGTGGGTGAAGGCGGAACGGCCGGTCACGTCTCCGGCGGCGTAGATCCGGTGGTTGCTGGTGCGCAGCCGTCCGTCGGTGCGGACATGGCCGGTGTCGGTCAGCTCAACATCGGCCGCCTCCAGACCGAGCCCCTGGACGTTGGCGCGGCGGCCGGTGACGGCCAGCAGCGTGTCGTACGGGAGAGGTCCACCGGGCCCATGTACGGCATCGGCGTCGACTCTCTCGGCGCGGTAGCCGGTCAGCACGGTGACGCCCTCGGCCTCCAGCCGCTCCCGCAACACCTGTGCCGCCCGGGGTTCCTCACGGGGCACCAGCCTGCCCATCGCCTCCACGACGGAGACCTGCGAGCCGAGCCGGGCGAACGCCTGGCCCAGCTCGCAGCCGATGGGCCCGCCGCCCAGCACCACCAGGCGCCGTGGGAGTTCGGACAGCTCCCAGGCGGTGTCGCTGGTCAGCGGGTCGGCCTCGGCCAGGCCGGGGACCGGCATCAGGGCCGGCGAGGAGCCCGTGGCGATGAGGGCGTACCGGAAGGAGATCTCCCGCCCTCCTGCGGTCAGGGTTCCCCGGCCGGTGAAGGACGCCGGGCCGTACGTGACGTCGACTCCGTACGGGGCGAGTGCCTCGGCCGAGTCGTGCGGTTCGATCGCGCCGATCGCCCGTTTCACCTCCGCCATGGCCGCCGCGAGGTCGGCCGGACCGGTCACGGGCGGGAGCCCGTAGGCGGCAGCGCGGCGGGCTGCCTGGACGTCGGAGGCCACGTGGAGAAGCGTCTTACTCGGTACGCACCCTGTCCACAGGCAGTCCCCGCCCAGCCGGTCGCGCTCGACGAGCAGCGTGCGGGCGCCGAAGCGCCCGGCGGTGCGGGCCGCGGTCAAGCCGGCGCTTCCGCCGCCGATGACCACCAGATCGTACCTACTCATGGTGCGGGCTCTCTCGTCGGTGCGGGACGGTCGGTGCGCCGTCGTGGGACGGTCGGCGCGCGGTCGTGGGACGTGAGGGAAACCCGCTGGCACAGTCCGGGCCTTCCCTTTCTCAGCCCCACGATCACGGTCACGAAGGCCATCTCGCGTCAGCCCGCGTCCGGCGTGTCCGAAACGGAATGGGGGACCGGCCCGGCAGGGTTCCCGAGGGCAAGCACACGGGGAGAGCAGTCCCCAGGGGACGGAAGAGGGGCGAAGGCTGGATGGACGAACCTGACTGGCGGCGCTTCATCACCGCCTACCACCAGGCGCACCCCGGCATCACCGAGCAGCTCTTCTCCCTGACCGACACTTCCCCCTACGCCTGGCTGGCCGAACCACTGCGCGGTGTCGAGGGCACGGTCCTCGACCTGGCCTGCGGCTCGGCACCCACCCGTGCGGAGCTCCCCGACGCCGACTGGGTCGGGATCGACCTGTCGGCGGCAGAACTCGCCGAAGCGGCACGCCGGGGCCGCGGACCGCTGGTCCGATCCGGCGCGGACGCCCTCCCGGCCGCCTCCGCGAGCGCCGGAGCGGTCTGCGCGGCCATGTGCCTGCCGGTCGTCACACCCCTGCCGCAGGTCCTCAGGGAGATCCGGCGCGTACTGCGGCCCGGCGGGAGGCTCGCGGCGCTGGTGCCCTCCCAGTCCGGGCTCTCCCCCTCCGGCATGCTCGGCTGGCTCCGGGTGATGGCGGCCCTGCGCGCCGTACGCCAGCCGTGGCCCAACCCGCAGGCCCGCGACGGACTGGCCGCTGTGCTACGCGCGGCGGGATTCCGCGTCTGCTGCGACGAGCGACGCGTCTTCACGCTCACCATCGACTCGGCCGACGCGGCGGCGCTGCTGGCCGATGCCTTGTACCTGCCCGGACTGACACCCCGCCGCGCCGAGGTCGCCAAACGCTCCCTCGCGCGGTGGGCGGCATCGGGGCGACGCCTGGAGCTGCCGCTGCGCCGCGTAGTGGCCGACCTTCCCGCCGAACAGCCGTCACAGGAGCCGATATGAATCGCCCGGCAGCCCCCTCAGCGGCAACCGAGCACCCGCTGCCCGACATCGGCCCGGTTCCGATGCGGCCTTGGACGGGGTGGCGCGGCGGCCGGCGCGCGCGGCGTGGATACGGCTGGCCGTCCTCGTGGTCCTGCTGGTGGCGCTCGGCTCCTGGGTGGCGCTGGGGGGCGGGGACCTGATGCGCGAAGTGCGCCAGTGGGTCGTCGATTCGCTCGGCAGGTGGGGACCGGTCGTCTTCGCGGTCCAGCCTGCGCACGTGAACGCCCATCGCCCCTATCGCGATGATGTCTCCGACGCCCGATGGGCTCTGATCGAACCGGTCTTCACCGCCTGGCGAGCCAGGCGAACCGGGCCCGGAACAGCAGCTCGGGTGCACGACCTGCGCGAGATCGTCAACGTGATCCTCTACGTCAATCGCACCGGCATTCCGTGGGAGTACCTGCCGCATGACTTCTGCCCCTGCCTCGGAGGGGGACGGGCTTGAGGTGGGCTGTCAACAGGAGGGCGTAGTTCTGGGTTCGTTGGATATGGCTGAGCCACTTAGCACTGCCTCGTCGCCGGCGCTGGCTACGACTGCGGCTGGCGCGGAGCCTGCGAGCTGTCGTGTCCGACGTCGGTCGGGGTGCCGGCGGCCTCCGAAGCGAACTCGGTTTCAGCGGGGAGCCGTTGAGGCATCCGCCTCGAGGCGGCGGTGATGAGCAGGGCGACGGCGATGGCCGTGGCGATGCCGGTACGGAGGGAGGTGGCCTCGGCGACGAAACCGATGAGCACGGGGCCGACCAGCAGCCCTGCGTAACCGATCGCGGACACTTGGGCGATGGCGGCGTCCGAGCGGCCGGGGGCGAGCGTGCCGGCCAAGGACATGCACAGGGGAACTACGACACAGACGGCCAGCCCTGTGAGGCCGAAACCGGCGATGGCCCAGACGGCGGAGGGAGCGAGAACCACGAGGAGAACGCCCAGCGCGGTCGTGGTGCCGGCGACCGCGAGGATTGACCGGCTGCCGTAGCGCAGGCGCAGCCGGTCGCCGAAGAGCCGCCCGGAGAAAGTGGCCAGTTCGTATGCCGGGTAGGCGATGGCGGCGACGGCCTCCGTGGTGCGCAGGTCGCGTGCGAGGAAGAGGCCGCTCCAGTCGGCCACCAGTCCTTCGATGAGGAGCGCCAGGAAGGCCACGGCACCGATCACGTAGACAACGCCGGGAAGGTTGCGGCGTTGTGCGGCCTCCTCCTCTTCTACCGGCTCGTCGAGGTAGGTCCAGCCCACCGTGAGGGCGAGCGGAAAGGCGACGGCCGCGACGCCCAGCACCGAGGCGGTGTAGGAGACGTCCAGGGCGGCGAGCAGAACGGCAAGGAGTCCGCCGGCCACCGCACCGGCGCTCCATCCGGCGTGGAACCCGTTCATCAGGGGGCGTCCGGCGCGACGTTCGACCAGACTGCCCTGGGCGTTCATCATGGCCTCGGCCATGCCGGAGGCGACCCCGAAGCCGGCGGCTGCCGCGAGCAGCAGCGGAAATGAGGAGCTGAGGGCGATGAGCCCGACGGCGACGGTGATCAGCGGAGTGCCGACTCGCAGCAACAGCCGGTTTCCCAGGGCGGCGACGATCCAGCGCATGCACTGCATGGTCACCGTGGCCGCGACACCCCAGGAAAGGATGACCAGCCCCACGTCGGCGGTGTCCAGGCCAAGTTTGGCGGCGAGCCCAGGCAGCCTGGCCGCCAGGATGCCATTCACCACACCGACGAGGGCGAAAGTGGCGACGACTCCTCTGTGGGCACGCCGCAGGGTGCTTTCCGGGCAACTCTGCATGATCCGTCTTCCTCGAGTTCCTGCCGGGCACCTCGGGCCGGCACGGCAGGATTCCTTCTTGATCAGAATTGTGCCGGAAGACTTGCGCTCATTGGTAGATCATCTCGCAATATCTTCTTGCCGAACAGGCGTGGGGAGTTGAGACTTGTACGGCTCCCACCAGCGGCGACAACCGCCTAGCACATCCCATATCCCCGCATCCCCACGATCCAGCCGACATCGCGGCGGCCCGAACCAAGGGCTGCCGCGCGAGTGAAGGACGAAGGCTTGATCTCCCAACTGCACGACCCCGCGTCGCGGGGCTTCGCGAGCGACAACTACGCCGGAATGCACCCGGACATCCTGGCCGCCCTCGCCACCGCCAACGAGGGGCACCAGGCGGCGTACGGGGACGACGTCTACACCGACCGGCTCCAGCAGCTCTTCCGTGAGCAGTTCGGTAACCGTGCGAGCGTCTACCCCGTTCTCAATGGCACCGGCGCCAACGTGGTGGGCCTCCAGGCGATGAGCGAGCCTTGGGGAGCCGTCATCTGTGCCGAGAGCGCTCATGTCAACACCGACGAATGCGGAGCCCCGGAGCGGGTCGCCCACGTCAAACTGCTCACCGTGCCGACTCCGGACGGCAAGCTGACGCCCGCGCTGATCGACCGGCAGGCGTGGGGGCGGGGCGACGTACACCGTGCACAGCCGACCGTCGTGGCGATCACTCAGCCCACGGAACTCGGCACCCTGTACACGACGCAGGAGATCGCCGCGATCTGTGCCCACGCCCACGAGCACGGTATGCGCGTGTACCTCGACGGCGCGCGCCTGGCCCAGGCGGCAGCGGCACGCACCCTCACCACCGACGCCGGGGTGGACGTCCTCTCCTTCGGAGGCACCAAGAACGGCCTGCTGCTCGGCGAGGCCCTGGTCGTACTGGATCCGGACGCCGTACGCGGGCCGGCCTTCCTGCGCAAGGCCGCGACGCAGCTGGCGTCCAAGATGCGCTTCATCTCGGCGCAGTTCATCGCCCTCATGGAGTCCGGGCTCTGGCTGGCCAACGCACGCCAGGCCAACGACATGGCGCGGCGCCTGGCCGAGGCGGTGAGCGGGCTTGCGGACGTACCGATCGTCCAACCGGTGCAGACCAACGCGGTCTTCGCCATCCTGCCCCCGGACGTGACCACCCGCCTGCAGAAACGAGGTGACTGAGTACTTCCGGAGCGGCCGGACGCTGCCGCCGCTTCCTCCGGACACGAAGACGCCCACCGACCTGGCCGTATGGCAGGAATCGCCGGCGGGGATCCGCAAACGCGATCGGACCCTGGGCCACGTGGCATCGCTCTTCCGTGACCGGACGCCCCTCGCGCTGCCTCACGCCGTGGCCAACCTGCCCGAGGGGGCGGCGTACCGACAGGCGGCCCTCCGCTCGCGCGCCGCCCACTACGCGGTCACCCGCATCGCGAACAGCACCGGCACGAGCGCCGCAGCCGTCATCGTCGGCGCGACGGCCCTGCTGCTGCGGGATCTCACCGGAAGCCACCACGTCGACCTCCATCTGACGAGTTCGCAGCGGTTCAGCCGCGAGAGCCGCTCCATGGTGGCGACCCTCATGCAGGAGACGTACTTCTCGGTGGACCTCGCAGACGCCGATCTGCCACAGGCGGTAAAAGGTCCTGGCTGTCCGCCATCACCGCCTTCCAGAATTCTGGATGCGACGCCGACAGCATGAACCGGCTGCTCACCGAGCTGGGCGGCGGCGCGGACACACCCCTGTGGTTCCCCTACTGCATCAACGACAGGCGCACCCTGCCCGCGCACTGGCAACCGGCTACGCTGGGATCCACTGCATCACACAACAGCTCCCGGCCCGGCGCTCCCCGCGGGGCTGAGCGCCACGGGCCGGGCCAACCTTGAACTCTTCGTCGAACCTGGGGAGCTGCGTCCGGGGATACCGCTCCTTCTTGCGGATTTCCTGCGGTGTCGCCTCGTGCGGCACCTTGGCCTTCCACTCCGGGATTGTTACTGTAGAGGGAAGTCCCGGCCCCGGATGACAATCACCAAGCTGTGTACGGCTTCACCGCGATGGAAATCGGTCCGCGTTTCCGCCTCGTAGCCCCGCCGCTCGGCCTCGGCCGAGACCGCGTGCAGGGTCCGCAGAGCCCGGTCGGCCTGCGCACGCGACACGAACACAGGAATGACCGCGGGCTTGTCACGAGTGTCGACCACCGTCTGCGACCTGCCCCACGCAGCGCGCGTCGCACGGACAAGGCGATGCGGGCGGCTCAGCGTGTCGGTACGTTGATGGTCGGCAACGGCACGGGTTGAGCAGCCCTCTCGGCACCCTCATCGACCAGTGTGAAGACGCGAACGCCCCGCTGTCGACCCAGCGCAGCTTGTGGCCGCGTCGGCACATGGTTATGGCGGAGGGCGTCGTAGTAAGCGGCCCTCCGCCTGCCACGAGTCTGTGGGCCGGGATCGGACACGGTGATCGCGCTTCGAGCTGGGGTGCGGGTTCACCGAGACCGCGGGGCACCTTCTGCCGGGGGAGACTCACCCTTGAATCGACGGCAAACCCAGTGACTTCGGCGCCCACCCGACAGCCCGCACCGGTGGTGCGGGCTGTCGGGTGCGGGCTGCCGGGCTGTCAGCGCCTTGTTCGGTAGTGAGGGAGCGGGGTGGTGGTGTCACCCCCTGTGCAGGGCTGCCAGTCTGTCCCCGAAGGGCGTGACGTCCTCGAACTCGTCGGCCGTCGCGCGCTTGTGGCCGCGGTCCCCGGAGAGCTGGTCGGCGAGCTCCCCGGCGGCGCGCTCGATGCGGGACACGAGACCGTCGGTGTTTCCCCAGTCCTCGGACGCCGCGTAAACGGCGGTCGGGACGACGAGTGCGCGCAGGTACGCGAAGAGCGGGCGCAGCGCGTGTTCCAGGGCGAGGGAGTGTCGGGCGGTGCCGCCGGTCGCGGCGATGATGACCGGCGTCGCGGTCAGGGCCTCCTTGTCGAGGATGTCGAAGAACGACTTGAACAGTCCGCTGTAGGACGCGGTGAAGACCGGCGTCACGGCTATCACGCCGTCGGCCCGGGCGACCGCGTCCAGGGCGTCCCGTAGTCGTCCGACTGGGAAGCCGGTGGTCATGGCGGTGGCGATGTCGACGGCGAGGTCGCGCAGTTCGACCGTCTCCACCTCCGCTGCCACGCCCCGGTCGGCGAGGAGTCGTTTCGCCGCCTCGGTCAGGCGGTCGGTCAGCAGACGGGTCGAGGAGGGCCGGCTCAAGCCGGCGGTGACTGCGACCAGTCGCAGCGTGCTCATGGTGGGTCCGCTTTCCTGGGGTGAGGGGCTGGTGGTCATGGTGCGACGGGTGTCTTGGCGTCGCGCGCCGCGACGAGGGAAACGTGCGTGGGCGCGTCCGGGACGCCGGCGGCCCGGCCGATCGCGAACTCCTTGCGCAGGACCGGTACGACGTGCTCGCCGAGGAGGTCGATCTGCTCCAGCACGGTCTTCAGCGGAAGGCCCGCGTGGTCCACGAGGAAGAGCTGGCGCTGGTAGTCACCCGCATAGTCGCGGAACGACAGTGTCCGCTCGATGACCTGCTGGGGCGAGCCGACGGTGAGCGGCGTCTCGCGGGAGAAGTCCTCCAGCGACGGGCCGTTGCCGTAGACCGGGGCGCGGTTGAAGTACGGGCGGAATTCGCGGATCGCGTCCTGGCTGTTGGCGCGCATGAACACATGGCCGCCCAGGCCGACGATTGCCTGTTCCTCGGTGCCGTGGCCGTAGTGGGCGTAGCGGCGCCGGTAGAGCCGGACCATCTTCTGGGTGTGCTCCTTGGGCCAGAAGATGTTGTTGTGGAAGAACCCGTCGCCGTAGAACGCGGCCTGTTCGGCGATCTCCGGGGAGCGGATCGAGCCGTGCCAGACGAAGGGGGCGATTTCGTCCAGCGGGCGCGGAGTCGAGGTGAACGACTGGAGCGGCGTGCGGAACTTGCCCTCCCAGTCCACCGATTCCCGGCGCCACAGTTGGTGCAGCAGCTCGTAGTTCTCCAGCGCCAGGTCGACGCCGTCCCGGATGTCCTTGCCGAACCACGGGTAGACCGGTCCGGTGTTGCCGCGCCCCATCATCAGGTCCACGCGGCCGTCGGCCAGGTGCTGAAGCATCGCGTAGTCCTCGGCGATCTTCACCGGGTCGTTGGTGGTGATCAGGGTCGTGGACGTCGACAGCAGGAGCTTCTGGGTCCTGGCGGCGATCCATCCGAGCATCGTGGTCGGCGAGGAGGGGACGAACGGCGGGTTGTGGTGCTCACCGGTGGCGAACACGTCGAGGCCGGCCTGCTCCGCGTGGAGGGCGATGGTGACCATGGCCTTGATGCGGTCGTGCTCCGTGTCCGTCTTCCCGGTCGTGGGGTCCTCGGTCAGGTCGCCCACGGTGAAGATGCCGAACTGCATCCCGCTCATGCTTCCCACTCCTATAGTAGTTGAATCTTGAATCACGTGTCTCAACCGAGGACCCCACGCCTGAATTCCCGCGGTCAGGAGATGGTGAACAGCTCGTCCTGCCGGTCGACGTACGGCTGGAACAGCGCCGCCGGCCAGTTGGGATCGATGTCCGAGATCCGGTCGATGACCTTCCACACGCCCGCACGCCGCTCGAACCGGTCCTGGTAGGTGCCGGTCGACACCACTCCCTGGTTGCCTTCCTTCCAGTTGACGCGCCAGCGCCAGGACACGACGGCCGTGTCGCCCCCGCCGTCGATCTCGAACCAGCCGACGTCGTGGAACCACTTGTCCAGCGGGAACACGCTGTGTGCGTAGTCGTAGAGGCTCTTGAGCCCCTCGGGTCCGGTGAAGGTCTGCGTCCGCAGGTCGTGGACGGTGAACGTGGCCTCCGGCCAGTAGAGGTCCACGTACTTGTCGGCCGACGCACGGCTCGCGTCGTTGTCGATGTAGCGCTGGTGACGCACGAGCTGCTCGAAGATCTCGAACCGGTCAACAGCGGTGAGGGGCGAGAGAACGCCGAGCGCCTCGGTCCGGTTCACCGCCTTGCCCAGCGCACCGAACTCGTGGAGATCGCCGAAGACCTCGATGCGGATCGACTGGTCGAGGCCGCCGATCCGGACGGGGTCGAAACCGGCCGCGGTGATCAGCTGGGCGACCACCTCGCCCGCGGCCGCGTCATCGGCCGCGTAGAACCCGACTGCGGGCTCCGGGGCCCTGCGGGACGCGGCGGACAGGGTGTCGGCGGACAGCGTGCCGAATGCCTTGACGAGGGTGGCGCCCGCGGGGACGAGGCCGGCCAGGAGCAGGCCGGAGGACTCCTCGGCGCCGATCGTCTTGACGAAGCCGCCGTTGCCGTCCGGGGCGATCGGGTTGGAGGGGTCCACCAGGATCTTGCCCGACAGCCTGTCGCCGTACTGGGCGAGAAGCTCCTTCGCCGCGTCGAGCCAGACGGCGAGGACGATCACGTCCGCCATCTCGACGGCCTGGTCGACCGTCACCGCCGTCGCGTGGTCCCCCAGCGGGTCGGCGAGGGACTTCGCGCTTTCGAGATCGCGGCCGGCGAGCAGCACATCCACGCCGCCTGCGACCAGGTCGGCCGCCAGACGACCGCCGATATTTCCGGTCCCGATAATTGCCGTGGTAGTTGCCGTGCTGGTTGCCGTGGTCATGGAATTCTCCTTCTACTGCTGAGTGAGGGGGGCGCCGGGGCTGAGCCAGCGGCGCAGGGTCCGGGTGACGGCGGGCATCGCGACGTACGTCATCAGCACGCTGAACAGCGCGGCGAAGACGGCCGTCCGTGCCACCTGGGGCAACGCCGTCAGATGGGGTGTGAGGAACGCGCTGCCGAGCAGGGAGACCGGGAAGATCCCGAGGGCGGAACTCACCGCCATCTTCCAGCGCGGCGGGGCGGCGGACACGCTCCCCGGATGGGTGAACCAGCCCTCCAGGCCGGTCAGTTCACGTCGCGCGACCTCGGTGTGGCGGTGCCCCTCGTGAGGGGCGAAGAACTTCGCACGCTGTGGGGAATCGATCCATCCATGGAGCGTCTCGTGGTCGCGGAAGCGGTGTACGAAGATCCACGCAGCGCCATCCTCGGCCGGGTGGAAGAGGCCGCCGCCCAGGTTGCCGGGGGCGGCGGCAGCCGCGGCCAGAATGCCCCGCGCCCACTGCTGGAACGCCGCTTCGTGGCCCGGCTCGACCACGCGCGCCGCGATCAGTGCCACGTCGGCGCGCCCGGCGAGAACGGAACCGCGGGAGCTCTCGGACATGGGGTGCGCCTCGTCAGGCACGCGGCGCGGCGTGGACGTAGTGCTTGGTCTCCTGGAACTCCTCCAGGCCGCGCATCCCGTTCAGCCGGCCCGTGCCGGACTGCTTGAAGCCGCCCTCCTCGAACATGTCGTGGACGATGGCCCAGGTGTTGGTCCACACCGTGCCGGCCTGGATCTCGCGCCCGACGCGCAGCGGACGGTCGACGTCGCGGGTCCAGACGGACGCGGCCAGGCCGAACTCGGTGGCGTTGGCGCGGGCGACCGCCTCGGCCTCGGTCTCGAAGACCTCGAAGGTGGCGACCGGGCCGAACACCTCCAGCTGCACGATCGGCGAGTTGACGTCCTCGACCTCGATCAGCGACGGGTGCAGGAACGCGCCGTCGCGCTTGCCCTGGACGAGCAGCTTCGCGTACGCGGCCGCGTCCGCGACGACGCCCTCGACGCGCCGGGCGTTGCGCTCGTCGATCAACGGGCCCATCTCGCTCGCCGGATCGTCGCCGGGGCCGACCTTGACGGCCTCCAGCGAGGCGGTCATCCGGCGGCGGAACTCGTCCGCGATGCCGCTCTGGACCAGGACGCGGCTGCCGGTCATGCAGAACTGGCCGGTGAAGGTGGTGATGGCCTTGGTGAGGACAGGTACGGCGACGTCCAGGTCCGCGTCGTCGAAGACGATCATCGGGCTCTTGCCGCCGAGCTCCAGGGAGAGCGCCTTGAGCGTGGGCGCGGCGCTCGCCGCGATCATGCGGCCGACCACGGTGGAGCCGGTGTAGCTGATGACGTCCACGTCCGGAGAGGCGATGAGCAGCGGGGCGCCGTCGTTGCCCGACTCGGTGAAAATGTTCATCACGCCGGCCGGGAGGCTCTTGGTCTGCGCGATCAGTTCGCTGAGCAGGCCGTTGACCAGGCCGGTCTGGCCCGGGAGCTTCATGGCGACGGTGCAGCCTGCGGCCAGGGCCGGGGCGAAGGAGCGGACGGCCAGGACGACCGGGGAGTTCCACGGTGCGATGACGGCGGCGACGCCCGCGCCTTCACGGAGCGTCATGGAGTAGAGGCCGGGGCGGACCTCGCCCGAGCTGCCGTGGTCGCTCAGGGCCAGTGCCGCGTAGTACCGCAGCTTGGGAACGGTGAGGTCGATCTCGAAGGCCGCCTCAGCGAGGATCTTGCCGTTCTCTTGGGCGAGCAGGGTGACGAACTCGTCGCGCCGCGCCTCAAGGTGGTCGGCCATCTCGAACAGTGCCCGGGCGCGCAGGTTGCGGTCACGCGCCCAGTCGGTGGTGTCGAAGGCGCGGCGGGCGGCGGCTATCGCGGCCGTCGCCTCCTCGGCTCCAGCGTCGGCGAAGGTGCCGAGGACCTTGCCGGTGGAGGGGTTGAGCGACTCGGTCTTCTTGGCGGAGTCGACCCACTGGCCGTTGATGAAGTTGCGGGCGTGCTGCATTGCGGTAGGTCCTTAAGTGGGTGGAAAGCAGGAGCTGGTATGGGCGGATACGGGGGGATCAGATCTGGCGGGCGATGTGCTCGGCTGCCGCGATGACGGTGAGGTTGGTGGCGGCCGACGGGACGTCCGGGAAGATCGAGGCGTCGACCACGCGCAGTCCGGGCACCCCACGCACCGCGCCGAGCCGGTCGGTCACGGCCGTCGGGTCGTCGTCCGCGCCCATCGGGGCGGTGGAGGTGGGGTGGTGGTAGGTGTCCAGGGTGGCGAGCATCGAGGCCTCTATCTCGGCGTCGCTCTGCGCCTGCGGGCCCGGGCTGAGCTCACGCTCGATCAGACCGGCCAGCGGCCGGGTGGCGCCGAGCCGGCGGGCGAGCTTGATGCCCTCGGTCAGCCGGCGGCGGTCGCCCGGCTCGGCGAGGAAGTTGAGGTCGATGCGGGGCGGGTCCTGCGGGTCCCGGCTGACCAGGGTCAAGGTGCCCTGCGACTCGGGGTGCACCAGGGCGACCGCGAGGACGAAGCCGACACCGGTGGGGCTGGTGCTGTGGTCGAAGAGGTGGGTGGCGGTGATGTGCAGGTCCAGCTCGCCCTCGGCGGCCTCGGAGCTGGCGGTCCACACCTTCGCGCCGATCACCGGGGTCTGCTCGCCCACCCGGTCGGGGACGGCGGCGTACGCGTTGTAGTAGAAGGGGTGGTCCTGGAGCCGCAGCCCGACGGGCAGGTCGGCGACGACCGGGATGTTCAGGGCTTCGAGGTCCTCGGCCGGGCCGATCCCCGAACGCAGCAGGATCGCCGCACTGCCGTAGGCGCCCGCACTGAGGATCACTTCACCCGCCGGGACCACGGTGCCGTCCGCGAGGACCACACCAACGGGCCGCCCGTTCTCGAAGGACACGCGGTCGACAAGGACTTCGGCGCGGATGGTCAGGTTGGGCCGGGCGCGGACCGCCTCGGTCAGGTAGGCCATGCCGGTGTTGACACGTACGCCGTCCCGCACATTCATCGGGTACGGGCCGACGCCCTCCGGGTCGGCGCCGTTGAAGTCGTCCACCGGGCGGATACCGTCCGCGAGGGCCGCGTCCACGAAGGCGCGCTCCATGGGGCTGATGTCCTCGCGTGTGAGCTGGACGACGGGGAGCGGGCCGCTGCGGCCGTGCAGGTCGTCGCCACCTGCCCCGGTGGACTCCAGCGCTTTGAACGCGGGCAGGAGGTCCTCGTACGACCAGCCCTTGAGCCCGCGTTCGGACCAGCGGACGAAGTCGGAGGGGAGGGCGCGGACGGCGACCGAGCCATTGACGGCCGAGCTGCCGCCGAGCACCTTGCCCCGGTACGCGGCGACGGGGTGGCCGATGTGACCGGGCTCCGAGAGGTAGCCCCAGTCGTGGCCGGTGTATCCGCCCAGGACGCTGCTGCTCGCGACCTCGTCGGGGTACGCGTCCGGCTCGTACGCAGGGCCCGCTTCCAGGAGCAGTACCTGGCGGTCGGGGTCCTCGCTGAGGCGGGCGGCGAGCACGGCCCCGGCCGAGCCGCCCCCTACGACGAGGGTGGGGAGGGACACGGTGTCGTGCTGCGGGTTGTTGTTCATGGGGACCACGCTAGGAAGTTCCGACCGGCTTGGAATCGGTCACCGTATGGGTCATTGCCCAGGTCACCGGCCCCCCGGCGCCCCGAAGGTCAGCCCAGCAGCCGCAGTCCGTTGTCGAAGTCCACCCGGGCCAGCTCCGCGCGCGCCACGATTCCCAGCTTCGGGAAGACGTTGGACAGGTGGTGGCCCACCGTCCGGGGACTGATCAGGAGCTGGGCGGCGACCTCGCGGTTGGTGAGGCCGTTGGCGGCGAGCTTGGCCACCCGCAGCTCCTGCGGGGTCAGGAGGGGCTCCTCGCTGCTCCCGTACGACTCGGTGCGGCGCAGTCGCTGGCCCGTCAACTCCTGTTCGTGCATGCTCCGTTCGAGCAGCGGCGTGGCGCCGAGCCGTTGGAAGGTCTCCGCCGCCTCGGCCAGCTGCACCCGGGCGTCGGTCCGTCGGCGGGCCCGCCGCAGCCACTCGCCGTAGAGGAGTCGCGTACGCGCGTGGGCGAAGGGATGCTCCGCCGCGCCCGGAACCGACAGGGCCCCCAGGAACAGCTCCTCCGCGCCCTCGTCCGCCAGCAGCGCCTCGCTGCGCAGCGCCGCCGCCACGGCCCAGGCCGCCCCGGTGTGCTCCGCCCACTCCTTCAGGCACCGCAGCGCGGTCGCTCCACCCTCGGGACGGCCCGCGCTGCTCGCGGCCTCCACCGTGTCGGCCGCCGCGAGCAGTGCGAACGTGGCGTGCGCCGCCCGGTGCCCGGGCTCGGCCAGCCGTACGAGAACCTCCAGGGCCTCCTGCGCGCGCCCGGCGAACAGGGCTGCCATGCCCCGGTTCCAGTAGGCGGCGGCCGTCAGCGCGCGCACCCCGCGCGGTACCGACAGTTCCACGCGTTCTGGCGGTGAGTTCGGCGACCGTGCGCTCGTCGCCCCGCAGGGCGGCGAGCCAGGCGAGGGTGTTGCGGCACTGCGAGGCCGCATGGTCGGCGCTGATCTCCTCGGCCACCCGCAGGGTGTCCGCCGCGTTGGCCGCCGCCTCCGTCCACCGCCCGCGCACGATGTCGATCGTCGCCGTCTGCGGCACGGTCAGCACCAGGGGGCTGACCGCTCCCGTCCGGCGCAGCACCTCCAGCTCGCGTTGGTACGCCTGGGCCAACGGCTGCTCCACGCCCCACGCCACGGCCAGCGGCGCGGGCGGGATCAGCCGCCAGGACGCGCTGCCGAGCCGGGCGAAGGCCTCGTCCGCGAGGGGCATCGTGCCCGTGCCGGGCCCGCTGCCCCACCACTGCTTGATCATGGGAAGGAGCGCGGCTTCGGCGAAGTCGGCGTCGACCGCCAGCTCCTCCAGCCGGTGCAGCGCCTCGGCCTGTCGTTCGGCGGACCCGCCGGACCAGCCGGCCCGTACCGCCAGGCACGCCAGCTGCACGGCCTTCTCCGGCTCGGCCACCGATCGGGAGGCGTGCAGCAGCAGCCGGTGCGCCTGCTCCTGGTCCCCGTGCGCGAACTCGATGATTCCCCGCAGCCCTTCGCTCTCGCGGGCCACCGTCTCCCCGTCCGACAGCCGGTCCGCCCGGTCGAGCAGCTCGCGTGCCGTACCCACCTGCCCGTTCCGCCACGCGGCCAGCGCCCCCAGCGCGAGCCGCCGTGCCGCGTCCGCCGGTACGGGCGACAGCTCGGCCGCCCGGCGCAGCGCCCGCGCCGCCGACGCGTACCCGCCTCGTGTCCAGCCGTTTCGCGCGCTGTGTTCGAGGAGTGCGGCCACCTCCTCGTCGGCCGTGTCGGCTGCCGCCGCCAGATGCCAGGCCCGCAGGTCGCTGCCGTCCGCGCCGTGCAGGGCCCGCGCCAGTGCGCGGTGCACCGACTGCCGCCGCGTGAAAGGAGCTTCCTCGTACACGACGGCAGCGATCAGAGCGGTGCGGAACCGTATCCGTCCGTCCGCGACCTGGAGCAGCCCGGAACGAAGGGCCTCGTCCCAGGCCGCTGTGCCGGCCCCGAGCGTGGTCGCCGCCTCGCGCACCGTGTGGTGATCTCCCAGGTCCTCGGCTGCCGCGACCAGGAGCACCATCTGTGCGGAGGAGGAGAGCCGGGCGGTGCGAGCGCCGAAGGCGCGCCGCAGCCGGGGTCCGACGGGGATGCGCTCCACGGGCTCCCCCGTCTCCCCGCTCGGCTCGCCGGCGGCCGGCAGCTCGCGGAGCGCCAACGGATTTCCGGCGGCCAGCCGGACCGTGCGGTGCACGCTCTCCTCGTCCGCCCCTGACGTGTCATGACGTACGAGATCGCCCGCATCGGTGTCGGACAGCGGGGCGATCTCCAAGCCGGGCAGCAGTTCCCAGAGGCCGTCGGTCGCGGGGTCGCTGTGCCCGGTGAGCAGCAGCGCGACCGGCTCGGTGCGCAGTCTGCGGACGACGAAGGCCAGGCACTCGGCGGTCGGCTCGTCGAGCAGATCCGCATTGTCCACGGTGATGAGCACCGGTTTCTCGCAGGCGAGTTCGGAGAGCAGCGTGAGGGTGGCCACCCCGATGAGGAAGCGGTCCGTAGCCTCCCCGCTGTGCCCGAGCGCCCCGTGCAGCGCGGCCGCCTGCGGCGCGGGCAGCGCGTCGATCCGGTTCGCCGCCGGCCAGAGCAACTCGTGCAGCGCGGCGAAAGCCAGCCCGGACTCCATCCGGGTGCCACGGCAGCTCAGTACCGTGAAGTCGGCCGCGGCGGCGGTCGCGTACTCCAGCAACGCGGTCTTCCCGATGCCGGGGTCCCCCCAGAGCATCAACGCTGAACCCGTGCCCTTTCGCGCCCCGCGAAGGACGCCGTCGAGCTCCGTCTTTTCCTTGCCCCGACCAAAAAGAAACATTTCTCGCCATCCGTGCAACATCGTCCATGCAACATCATTCGTGTGCTTCTACGCGACCGATACGGTGACCGATGCGCTGGGCGGGGCCCTGTCCCTACGGTCGTTGTCATGAACAGCGATACGCGGGTCGAAGGCCCTCACCTTGTGGAACAACTGGCTGCGGCCACCGGTGCGGACCCCGGGCAGAGGCTGCTGCACGCCCGTGGCAACTGGGCGGAAGGTGAGTTCACCCCGTCCCCTCAGGCCGCCGAAATCAGCACGGCGGCGGTCTTCGCGGCACCCCGCACACCGGTGACGGCCCGCTTCTCCACCACGCTGGGCGGCTCCGGCGGGCACGACGGCGACCCTGGTGACCAGGGCCTCGCGATCCGCGCCGGAGACCTGGACCTCGTCACCTTTACCCTGCCGGTCTTCTTCGTCCGTACCGGACCGGACCTGATCGACTTCTTCCGGGCCGTCCGGTCCGACGACCCGGCGGCCTTCCCCGCGTTCCTGCGTGGCCACCCGGAGGCCGCCACCGCGCTGGGCTTCGCCGAAAGGGCCCGGCCCGCCACGAGCTTCACCGGGGTGACGTACCACGCGGTGCACGCCTTCGGTCTGGTGGACGCGGCGGGCGCTACCCGCTGGGCACGGCTGAGCCTGCGGCCGCTGCGCCCGCTGCCGTCCCTGGACCCGGCACAGGCCTTGGCGATGCCGGGCGACTACCTCACACGGGACCTCGCCGACCGCCTGCCGGCCGGTTTCGAGCTGACGGCCCAGCTCCCGGGCCCGGCGGACGAGCTTCATGACCCGACCCGGCTGTGGACCGGCACGGAGACGACCCCGCTCGGAACCCTCACCCTCACCCGCCCCCAGGCCCCGTCCACCGAGCCGCCGTTCGACCCGCTGCGCCTGCCGCAGGGCATCACGGCCCCGCAGGACCAGTTGTCGAAGGACCGCAGCACGGCCTACGAGGCGGCGCGCCGACTCCGGGCAGCTTAGAGCCGCCCCGGCGGACCCCGTACGCCCCCCTGTGGCCGGTGGAGATCTCATGGATCTCCACCGGCCTTCGCCGTGTCGGCGGCCAGGGCGCGCTCACCGCGGCCTCGCGCGCGGCACATGGGCGGTGGACGAGGTGGCGAAGACGGTCGCCCAGATCAGGACTGCGCAGGCAAAGGCTGCTGTGGCGAACACCAGCGGGCGTGCCAGGGCGTCGTCGCGCGAGCCGGCCAGCAGGGCACCGACTGCGGCGAGGGCCAGCGGGACCAGGGCGCGCGGCCGGGAGGCTTCCAGCCGGGTGGCGGGCTTCAGGAGACGGACGGCGATGCCGTAGCAGGCGCAAGCAAGGAGGGTGGCGCCGAGCACGTCGCTGGGCCGGTGCCAGTAGAGCGACTGAACACCGCCCGCGATGACCGCGGTCCACAGGGCACCGACGGCGGCGACGTACGGGCGGGAGCGTCCGGGGGCGACGAGGGCGCAGCCGAGGGCCAGCGCGGCGGTGATGGCGACGTGACCGCTGGGGAAGCTCTGCGCGACCAGCGGTTGCGGTGCGTCGACGAGATCGGGGCGGACGAGGAGCACCTTGCTGAGGAATTCCGTGACGGCGAGCGTGAGCATCACCGCCGCGAGGGCCGCGCAGCCTTCCCGCCATCGTCGGCGCAGCGCGGCGATCACCGCGATCAGGGCCATGCCCCCGATGAGGGTCGCCCATTCGTCCGTGAAGGGCGGTGGACCCCAGGACTCGACCATCGCGGAGATTCGCGCACCGTCGGCATAGCCGCGCACAAGTGCGTTCTCCGCCGCCTGGCCGAGGCGTGTCCACACGGCGATGAGGTGGATGGCGGTGAACGCGATGAGGAACGCGGCCGGAGAGGCGTGGTCGAGGCTGAAGAGACGTCTCGCCCTCCGTGCGCGAGGGCTGGCAGCGGGTGGCTCAACGGGCGTGGCCCGGCTGTCGGCCGCGGTGTCGGCTGGGCTGCTCGGGGGACGGTCAGGCGTGGTGCGGCGGGCGGGTGGCGGCATGGCGATTTCCGTTTCGTCCGGCGGGGGTGCCGGCTGAGGGATCGACTCGTTCGGTGAGTCGGCGACGGCGGATCAAGGTGCGGTGGGTGGACCGCCGTTCATGAACGAGCCATCGAACGCGCCCACTCCGCGCGCTCGGCCATGACGGCGGCGCGGTTGTCGTACATCTGCGACAGGGACCGGTACCTCTCCTCGGGCACGAGCCGGTCGACGAACAGGGTGCCGTCGGTGTGGTCGGTCTCGTGCCGGAGGCAGCGGGCGAAGAGGCCGGTGCCGGACACGGTGACGGGGTTTCCCCGCCAGTCCTGGCCGCGCACGGTGACGCTCGCCGGCCGGATCAGCTCCCAGGCAGCGCCGGGGACGGACAGGCATCCCTCGCTGCGGGTGGTCTGGTACTCGCCGGTGACGTGGAGCTCGGGATTGAGGATGTGCCCGATGTGGCGCTCGCCCCGTTCACCGGGGCAGTCGTAGACGAACAGCCGGAGGTCGAGCCCGATTTGGTTGGCTGCGAGGCCGAGGCCGTGGGCCACGTGCATGGTGAAGAACATGTCCTTGAGGAGCTGGGACAGTTCCGCGGTGCCGAACTCGGCGATGTCGGCGCAGCGCCGGTGGACTACCGGGTTGCCGATCTCCGTGATCTCCCGGCAGCTCCCGCCTGCCGCCTCCGCGGGCCAAGGACGCTCGACGGGGGCGGTGGGGCGGTGTCCGGGACATGTGCGCAAGGCCTTTCGTGCCGGTGGTGGCGGCTGGAGTTCCCGTACGGGTTCTCGTACTGGCCGCACGGCCGCCCCTCGCCCGGCGTCCGCCACACGAGGTGGACGCCGGGCAAGGGTGCTGAGGTCCGGACTTTCGTTCAGCGGCCGAGGCCGTGGACTCAGCGGGTGGCCAGGTCCGCCTGCTTGATGATGCGGCTCACGGCGTCGGGGTTGCTGACCATAATGGCGTGGGAGCCTCGGACCTCGGTGATCCGGGCGCCGGCCCGCTTGGCCATGAAGCGTTCCAGGTTCGCGCCGATGGCATGGTCCTGAGTGGCGACCAGGGCCCAAGAGGGCAGCTTCTTCCAAGCGGCCTGCTTGGTCGGCTGACCGAACGCCTCCACGGAGATGGGACGCTGGGAGGCGGCCATGAGCGCGGCCTCCTCGGCGGGGACGTCGGCGGCGAAGGCCGAATGGAACTTCGCCGGGTCGAGGAAGACGTCGGTCCCGGTGGTCGCGTCGGGCCGCGTGTAGGTGAAGGTCTGCTGCGGCAGCGGCGGAATGGTGGAGTCCGGGTGCTGCTCCATCAGCGCGCCGAGAGCCTCGTCCTGTTCCGGGATGAAGGCGGCGATGTACACGAGGGCCTTGACGTCGGGCACGCCCGCAGCGGCGTTGGTGATGACGGCGCCGCCGTAGGAGTGGCCGACCACGATCTTCGGGCCCTTGACGGCCTTGAGCTGGCTGGAGATGTAGGCGGCGTCGTAGTCGAGGCCGCGCAGCGGGTTGGCCAGGGCCACCACCGGATATCCGGCGCGGCGCAGGCCAGTGACGGTGGCGTTCCAGCCCGAGGCGTCGGCGAAGGCGCCGTGGACCAGAACGACGGTCGGCTTGGCGCCGGCCTGTGCCGCGGCGCCCTGCTGCGGTGCTGCCGCTGCGGAGGGGGCGAGTACGCCCAGCGTGGCCGCCGCGGCGAGCGCTGTGGCGCGGAGGGCGGCGGGGCGCGGGGTCTTCGGGTGGGTCATGGAACTGCTCCGTAAGAGGTAGGGACGTTGAGATGGAGACGTGCGGGTGCACCTGGGTGCACCCCTGGGACCGGCCGTTGGGAGCGCCGAATTCCGCAGGCATTGGGGGTGGGGTGTCAGCGGTGGAGGCGGCCGGCGATGATGCCGAGCGCCGCGTCGATCACTTCCGCGTTGACCGCGCCGGCGAGGTTGGCGCCCGCGCTGTCGCCGGCCACAGACAGGCGCGCGACGTCGATGCCGAAGTCGGGTGCGTGACCGGCGATGTGGCGGATGGCGGCGTAGGCGTCCTGGGCGGCCGCGGGAAAGCGGTGCTCGGGGGCGAGTCGGTAGTCGACCGCCACGACGATCCGTCCGGTGGCGTTGGACAGGGCCGACACCCAGCTGTGGTGGCTGTCGAGTCCGCCGAGGACGAACCCCCCGCTGTGGAAGTAGAAGATCCCGGGAAGAGGCGGGCCCTGCTCCCCGGCGCCCAGCGGCCGGTAGGACCGGGCACGGAGGGGGCCCGCGGGACCAGGCAGGACATGCTCGGTGACGGGGCCCGTCACGGGTGCGGGTCCGGCGAGAGCGACGACGGCCGTGTCGTTGCGCGCCGCCTCGATGGACGCGGGGAGGGTCTCGGCGCCGCCATGGGCAGCGTGCAGGGTCCAGTGCACGCCGGGTGTGGCCGGACCAGTCGGCGGTGGCGGCCGCGGAGAAGCGGTCGGTACTCATGAGCCGTGGGTGAGGACGGCCTTGACGGTGCGGCCCGCCCGGACGTCCACGATGGCGCGGTTGATGTCGGCCAGCGGGTAGGTGGTGACGAGGCGGTCCAGGGGGAAGCGGCCCCGGCGGTGGAGGTCCAGCAGGCGGGGGATGAGGACGCCGGGGGCCTGGTGGCCCATGACGGATCCGGCGACGGTGCGGCCCTTGAGCAGTTCGAAGGCGTTGGCCTTCAGCTCGGCGTCGAGGCCGGCGACGCCGAGAACGGCTGCCGATCCGAGCGGGGCGAGGACGCCGATGGCGGTGTTCATGACGGGGACGGCGCCGGTGGACTCGACACTGTGGTCCACTCCGCGTCCCCCGGTCAGCTCCATGACAGCCTGGGCGGTGTCGACGGCTGCGGCGTCGATCACATCGGTGGCGCCCAGTTCCTTGGCGAAGGTGAGGCGTTCGGGGTTGCGGTCGACCGCGATGATCCGGGTAGCCCCGGAAGCCGCGGCGGCCATCAGGGCAGCCAGGCCCACGGTGCCGAGGCCGAAGACCGCCACGGTGCTGCCCGCCCGCACCGCGAGGGAATTGAGCACGGCGCCAGCGCCGGTGATGATGCCGCAGCCGAGCGGCGCCAGCGTGGTCAGCGGCAGATCGTCCGGGACCTTGACCAGGCCGCGGGGATGCGCGAGGCCGTGCGAGGCGAAGGAGGACTGGCCGAAGAAGTGGTCGTGGACGCTCCGCCCGGCCGCGTCCCGCAGACCGACCGAGCCGTCCGCCCGGCTGGAGGCGAAGTTGAGCGGGATGTGGTGTTCGCAGTAAGCGGGCTGCCCGGCCAGGCAGTTGCGGCAGCTGCCGCAAGAATCCAGGCTGAGTACGACGCGGTCGCCCGGCGCGAAGCCGGTGACCGCCGAGCCGACGGCCTCGACGGTGCCGGCGCCCTCGTGGCCCAGGACCACCGGGTGCGGGGTGGGCAGGCGGCCGGCGGCCGCCTCCAGGTCGGTGTGGCACAGTCCGACGGCCGTGTAGCGGACCAGGACCTCGTCCGGGCGTGGGTCGTCGAGTTCCAGCGCTTCGAGGCGGAACTCCTCGCCGGCCACGCGGGAGACAGCGGCGGTCACTGAGGTGGGCATGCAGTGCTTTCCGTTTGTGGCGGGCCGACCCGCTGGATGGCGGGGCCGGCCCGTGGCAGGAGCAGGTGGGAAGGGCCTGGATGGCTGATGCGTGCCGGGGAGGACGCCCACCACCCACCCGTGGCGGTGGGGCGGTTACGCGGCGCTGCGGCCGAGGAGGAGGTCGGCGGCCTTCTCGCCGATCATGACGCTGGGGGCGTTGGTGTTGCCGCTGGTCTCGTGCGGCATGACCGAGGCGTCGGCGACGCGCAGGTTGTCGATCCCGTGCACCTTCAGTTCGGGGTCGACGACGGCCATGGAATCCAGGCCCATGCGGGCGGTACCGATCTGGTGGTGCCCGGAGACCACGGTGGCGCGGACATGGTCACGCAGTTGGGCGCGGGTCTCGATGCCCGGGCCGGGCAGGACCTCGCCGTCGTTCCACTCCTTGAGGGCGCTCTGCGCGGCGATGTCGCGCAGCGCTTCCAGGTTGTCGACCAGGGTTTCCAGGTCGCGCGGGTCGGAGAAGACCTTCGGGTCCAGGACCAGCGGCGCGGCCGGGTCGGTGGAGCGCAACCGCACCTCGCCGCGGCTGAAGGGATGCAGCAACTGGCCCACAGCGGAGAAGCCGTGCTCGGGCAGGTCCGCACCCGGCACGGGGTAGACGAACGACAGGAAGAGCGGTTGGACGTCCGGGGCAGCCAGACCGGGCCGACTGGCGGCGAAGTACTGCGCCTCCAGCCCCTGCGCGGCCCAGGCGGGGAGCGGCTGCGTGGACTTCCAGACCAGCGGCGCCGACCAGTGGTCCTGCAGGTTCTGCCCGACCCCGGGCAGGTCGGCCCGTACGCGCAGGCCGTGCTCGCGCAGGTGGTCAGCAGGGCCGATGCCCGACAGGAGCAGCAGCTGCGGGGTGCCGAAGACACCGCCGGACAGCACGATGTCGGCAGCGCTGCGGGCAACGGTCTCCTTCCCGTTCAGCTGGTAGGCGACGCCCACCGCGCGCTCGCCCTCCACGATGACCCGGGTGACCAGGGCGCCGGTGACGACAGTGAGCAGGGGGTTGTCCCGGACGGCGTGACCGTAGGCGACCCAGGTGGACTGGCGGCGGTGGTCCTTGATGGTGTGCTGGGTGTAGCTCACGCCCAGCTGGTCGCCGCTGTTGTAGTCCTCGTTGTACGGCAGGCCGTACTGCTGTCCGGCCGCCACCCAGGCGCGGACAAGGGAGTCCGGCCCGGGGTTGCGCTGGACGTGCAGGGGGCCGCCCACGCCGCGCCCGCCCGCTGCGCCGCCGTCGAAGTCCTCCATCCGCCGAAAGTACGGTTCGACGTCCTTCCAGGCCCACCCCGCCGCGCCCTGGTAGGCCCACGCGTCGTAGTCCGCCGCCGCACCACGCACGTAGATCATGCCGTTGAAGGAACTGGAACCGCCCAGCGTCTTGCCGCGCGGCCACGGCAGTCGCCGACCGTCTGCGTGCGTCTGCGGCTCGGTCTGGAAGGCCCAGTCCCAGGGACTGTTCCACAGCTGGACGGAGCCCGTCGGGTCGTGGATCGCCTCGGTGTCGTCCACCGGTCCGGCCTCCAGGAGCAGGACGCTGCGGCCGGCTTCCACCAGCCGCCGTGCGATCACCGCGCCCGCCGAGCCGCCACCGACGACGATGTGGTCGTAACTCATGTTTTCCCCACTCATGTTTTCCACAGGTTCACTACCAAGAATTGCCGGTCAGGCAGCTGCGAGACCTATTTTGAGGGCGGTCGCGATTTCTACTGCGCGTCGGGTCTGGAATGCGATGGCGGCGAGGTGGGTTTCGCCGGGCGGAATCTTCCCGTTATCCGAGATGTGGCTGGTGCCGTACGGGTTTCCGGAGATGTGCTGGACGGGGTCGGCGTAGCCGGGCGCGACGATGATCGACCCCCAGTGGTAGAAGGTGTTGTTCATCGCCACGATCGTGGTTTCCTGGCCGCCGTGTGCCGAGCCGGTCGACGTGAACGACGAGGTGACCTTGTTGACCAGGCCCCCTCGCGCCCACAGCCCGCCCGCGGTGTCGATGAACTGCTTCAGCTGGGCGGCCGGCAGGCCGAAGCGGGTCGGACTGCCCAGGAGGATCACATCGGCCCAGTCCAGGTCGTCGACGGCAGCCTCAATGACGTGCTTGGTCTTCGCGTGGTGCGCCGACCAGTGCTCGTTGGACGCGATGGCCTGCTGCGGCGCCAATTCCCGTACCTTGCGCAGCCGTACCCGCGCACCGAGCTGCTCTGCGGTATCGGCGGCGGCGCCGGCGAGTGTGTGAATACTGCCGGTGGCCGAGTAGTAGATTACCGCGACATTGATGTCAAGACTCATTGAATTCCTATAAGGATAAAGAATGGGTGTGAACGGTGGAATGGTCCGCTGGGGCAATGCCGTGCAAGCCCGGGCAGGAATAAGCCACACCGCACGGTCGTTGGGCGTGCATGAGATCGGCCGAGTGCCGAGCGGTGAGTCGCGGGGGTGGGAGTGGGGCGCGAGCGGGGCTCGGTGACATGCCACCGAGCGCACAACGCTGACAGGGGTGCCGGGTGGACTGGGCAGCAGCATCGCCGCTGCCGCTCAGCACGCGGACTCAGGTAAGAGGTGCTCCAGACGCAGTTGCCATGCGTTCATGTCGGCCAGCCGGCGATCCGAACTGGCCTTCTTGGCGATTTCATCGGCACGGGTCCGCGTGCGCGGCAGGTGAGGAACCCCTCGCCCGCCCGGTCTAGTGCCGCGCCAGGCTGCGGCACTAGCCGCCGTGTCGACCGCGGTGGCCACACCACCGCAGTCGCGCCGACGCGGCCGGCGGCCTCCGGGGGCCGCGCCTCATCCTGCCCGGCCAGTGCCAACCAAGTCTCTGCGGCGGCGAACCGGTCCGCGAGCCAGGCTTCGATCCCGCTGGCGGCGCCGGTGATCACCACGCCGGCGCCAGGCAGCACGCACATCGTCACTCCTTGTCTCAGCGGAGAAAAGCCGCACTCCGCTTGTGATGACCACGATGGTCAGCTCGTTCAACGAACATGCAACAAGGAGTAAATGCACATGACATATCATGCCGGGGTAGACATGTCGGGTTCTGTGCCGCAGGGCAATAGGGGGATGAAAAGCGTGTCAGCGGACAGTTCGCTTCAAGTCTTGCAGTTCGCGCTGCTCAACGGGGTTACGGCAAAGCGCGGCGAGCACGCCATCGCGCTCGGTCCTCCCCAACGACGTGCTCTGCTGTGCGCGTTGGCATTCCGTCGCCGCCAGTGGGTATCCGTGAACAGCCTGGTGGACGCGTTGTATGAGGAGGACGCTCCGGCCGGCGCGACCAAGGTGATCCAGACCCACGTCTCGGCGCTGCGCAGTGTGCTGGAACCACCCCGCCCAGCTGGAGCCCCACCCGTCCTCCTGCTGTACGGCCATGGCAGCTACCAACTCCGCATCGCCGACGAACAACTCGACCTCGGTCGGTTCGACCGCCTGGTCAACGGGGCGGAACAAGCCCGAGCGCGACAGCAGTGGCAGTCGGCCGACGCGTCGTACACGCGAGCACTCGCGCTGTTCTCCAGTGAGCCCCTGGCCGGAGTTCCCGGCCCCTACGCCGAACACCAGCGCATCGCCCTGCTCGAACGTCGGCTGGTGGTGGTCGAGGACAGCCTTGAGGTCGCGGTCAGCGGCGGACGCGCCGAGCAGGTGATCGGCCAGCTCAGGATGCTGACCTCCGAACATCCGCTGCGGGAGCGCCTGCACGCCTTGCTGATGCAGGCGCTCCATGCCGGTGGCCGGCAATCCGAAGCGCTCCAGGCGTACGCCCGGACCAGGGAACTCCTGGTGGACCAGCTGGGTGTGGAACCCGGCAGCGAACTCCGCGCCCTGCACGCCCGAGTCCTCGCCGGTGAGCCCCCGCCCCGCCCACTCGGCACCCCACCGGCCGCCGCGGTACCCACTCCGAGCGCCACCGCTCCGGGGCAGGTCGTCGGGTTTCCGATGGTGGGCCGGGAACACGAGCTCCGCCAGATCACCGCGCTCGCCGACCAGGTGCCGTCCGGCCAGGGCGGGCTGGTGGTGATCTCCGGGGGCCCCGGTATGGGCAAGTCACTGCTGCTGCGCGAGCTGGGCCGGCAGCTGCCCGCCAGTCGGCGGCTGCCGCTGACAGGCGGAGGCGAACCCTCCCTCGTCGGTGGCCTGCGTGAGGCGCTCGGGTCACTCTCGCAGCCCGCCCCCGCATTCACGGCCGACGCCCGCGCCCTGGCCGACTGGGCCTGCCGGGAGCTGGCCTACGCCGCCCGCCCGCTCGTCCTGCTTGCCGATGACGCGAGCGACGCCGACGCCCCCTCCCGGCAGGCACTGGTCATCCTGGCCCAGCGTCTGCGACACCAGCCGGTCCTGCTGGTACAGGTCGCGCCCGGCACCCACGCCGATGCCTCCGCCGCCGAGTGGCACGCCGAGCTGGAGGCCCGTGCCGCGCTCGCTCTCTCGCTGGGACCGCTCGACGTGCCGGCGATCGCCGTACTCGCCGGCCGGGTCCTGGCCGCGCCGGACTCCGAGCCGCTGGCCACTGCCATCCAACACGTCACGGGTGGCGTTCCGGCGCTCGTGCACGCCCTGCTCGCGGACCTCAAGCCGGTCCGCCACCGGGACGGCCTGCCGCCGGACCTCATAGCCGACCACTTCACGCGCGCGCTGTCATGCCTGCTGACCCGCCACGATCCGGCGGACGCCCAACTCGTCAAGGCACTGGCCGTCCTCGCCGAGCACACCCCGACGGTCGAGTTGCTGGCGACGGTCTGCGAGCAACCTCTCGCGGAGGCGCTCCAGCGCTGTGCCGACCTGGCCCGCCGAGGAGTTCTGGCCTCGGCCGAACCTCCACGGCTTCGCCACCCGCTCATCGCCACAGCCCTCCTTGACGCCTGTTCGTCCGCGGAGAAGACCGCCGTCAGAGTCGCGGCAGCGCGGCGAGCGCAGATGGCACAACGGCCGGCCCGCGAGGTCGCCGGTTACCTCGGCGAGTTGGCCGGGACGCAGTGGGCCCGATGGTCGACCGTCCTCATCGACGCGGCGAACGACTGCCTGCGCGAAGGAGCCGCCGCACCGGCGATCGGCTATCTGGAGGCAGCTTCGCGCATCACCGAACCAGCCGAACGAGCCGCAGTCCTGCTCCGGCTCGGACAGGCCGAACTGCAGACCAACCCGAACGCGGCCGGCATCCACCTCCAAGAAGCACTGCAGATCCAGCGCGACCTCGCGCGACCGCCGAGCGCGGTGGTGCCCCTCGCCTGGGTGCTGGTGACCCAGGGGCGGACGGTGGCCGCCATCGAGCTCATGGACACGGTGATCGCCGAGACCGAGAGCGTGGATCCTCGCGGCGCGCGAGCCCTTCGCGCCTCCGGATGGATGATCTCGTCCCTCACCCCGGGCACCTGGCACGCGCTGATCCGGAAACTCTCCGCGCCCCGTCCCGGGTGTCCCGCCGACGACGCGATAGCCGCCGCGCTGCTGCTCTGTGACGACGCGGCGAGACTGCGCTACAGCGCGAAGGAGATACTCGAACGGTTCCCCACCGCGCGAAGCGTCACCGATCCCACGGACCTGCCGCGCCAACTGGTCGGTCTACGGGCTGCCCTCGGTGTGTGGTGCGACGACCTCACCATGGTCGAGTACCTGTGCGACCAACCGAACGACCACGACTTCGCCGCTGTCGACCTGAGCCGGGTCATGAACCGGGCGGAGATCGCCCTGCGCCGCGGCGACTATCGGCGGGCGGTGGCCGAATGCCGGCTGCTGACGTCAGTTCCGCTCGACCAGAACGTACGGCGCCCCGCCGCGCTGGTCGCCCTCTACGCGCACGCCCTCATCGGCCTGGGCCGGACCGACGAGGCCGAACAGTGGCTGGACAGCACGCACCACTACGCGGAGCCGGAGACCTGGCCGTGGATAACGGTGCTGTACGTACGCGGTCTGCTGCGTTCCGCGCGGGGAGACGCACAGAAGGCGGCCGCGCACTTCCTGGACTGCGGTCGCCGGGCGGCCGCCTGGAACATCGACTCACCCGGCTTCCAACCATGGCGCAGCTCGGCGGCCCTGGAACTGGTCAAGACCGGCCACCGCGAGCGGGCCCGGGCGCTCGCCGAGGAAGCCCTGGACGTAGCCGAGCGATGGGGGGCGCCGCGGCCGCTGGGCATGGCTTGGCGAGCGGTGGCCGCCACCCTCCCGGCCCAGCAGCGCGTGGCACCCCTGGAAAGAGCCGTTGTCTTCCTGGAACAGAGTGAAGCCAGGATCGAACTCGCGACGGCGCTGACCGACTTGGCGCAGGCCCACACCGCGGCCGGCGACCCCCAGCATGCCCAGTCTCTCTTCCAGCGGGCACACGACCTGGCCGAGCAGTCGGAGGCTGTACTGCTCGTCCGACGCATCGACGACTGCGTACGCCTTGAGTCCGCTGACCTCCATGGCCCGTGTTGAGGGTTGAGTCTCTGCGCCGGGAGCGCAGGCGGCACGCGATGATGACAGCGATCGCGACGGCAGCGACAAAAAGGGCGCCGGGTCCGGTGTGCATGGCGATCATCTTGGCGCCGCGCCGTGTGGCCGTGACGGGTCGCCGAGCCCTGCGTACCCGTCGGCCGCGAGTCAGTGGCCGGTGTTACGGTCGCGGTTCAGGTGACTCTCCGGAACACACCGGTGATGTACCAGTCGTCTGAGGTGGAGCCCGGTAGAGCCGCTCTTCCAGGAAGGCCTGCGCCACTCTCCTGGGGCGTCGGCTACGCTCCGCCCGCGGTCGACCCGGCCCAGAAGGTGCACTGGTGGTCGGATGCGAAGGTGGTGGACGTGCTACTCGTCCGAGGGTTGAGGGTGAGTACCGTTTGGCGGGTGCTGCTCGGCGGCCACAGGGTCTGCCCGAGGACATTGGGGTTGCCCGAGCGTGCAAAAGCTGCCCAGTAACGCTTCATTCGGCTGGCGAGACCCTTCTGGATGGCGGTCAGGGGGCGATCGCCCATGGTGAAGTCGTGCAGGTAAGCGAGTTCGGCGCTGTGAGCGTTGGCCATGTCCACCCCGGGGACCTGCGCTCCGTACAGTGTTGGCGAGTCCGGGTCGTCAAACTCGTATACATAAGTGGGGACTTGGGTGGCGAAGGCCTGGGCGGTTACGAAGGTGTGGCATGCGAAGGTGGAGTCCGTGAGGACCGCCGCCATCGCCTCGTACGGGGTGGGGTAGTCAGTGAGCGGGTAACGCGCCAATACCTGGGGTGCTGCCGCTCCGTAGGTCGCGGTGATCCCGTCCGTGTACTCCTGCGCGGTCAGGTACGGCTTGGTCAGCGCGGCGAAGAATCGGCCCTCGGCCTGGTTGCTGCCGATCAAGACCGGCACTTTGTTCCAGGCGCCGGAAGCGATCGTGGCGGAGGGTTGAACGGGCAGCAGTCCGTCGCCGACGGCCGGGCCTGGAGTCGGGTGTGTACGGGCGGCGGAAATCAGGTCGGCGCCCGACGTGGCACGCAGGCAGACGGCCCGCCCTGCCTGGCTGGGGCACCCTGCCGCAGCGGCGAAGGCCTGACCTTGGGCCTCGGCCCGGTCGGTTCCCGGAGCGCGCAGCAGAGTGCAGGGACCGCTCTGTAGGATGGCACGGGCGAAAAGACCCGCCGCTCGCGGCGAGGCGAGCATCGCACAGGCCGAGCCGCTGCCCGCGGACTGCCCTGAGATGGTGATGCTGCTCGGGTTGCCGCCGAACGCAGCGATGTTGTCCCGGGTCCACTTCAGGGCCGCGATCTGATCCATCAGGCCCCATGAGCCGGTACCGAGGGTGTTCTCCCGGGCGAGTTCGGGCAGCGCCAGGTAGCCGAGCTGTCCGAGGCGGTAGTTGATGCTGACGACTACGGTTTGTGTGAGGTCGGCCATGGTGCGTCCACCGAACTGGGTTCCGGTGCCCTGGCTGTAGCCGCCGCCGTGGATCCAGAAGAGCACGGGCAGGCGTGCGCCGGGCCGGGCGCCCCGCGGCCGGTATACGTCGAGGTAGAGGCAGTCCTCGCTGACGGCCTGCGGGTCACGCAGCCCGAACGGCGAGAACTGCAGGCAGGCGGGAGCCAAGCGGGTCGCATCCCGTTCTCGGCTCCATCGACGGGGCGGTTGTGGTGCACCGAATCGCAGCTTTCCCAGGGGTGGCGCTGCGTAGGGAATGCCCAGAAACTCCTCGGCCCGATCGTGGACCTGTCCTGCCAACCGGCCGTCGCTGGTGGATACGGCCGGGCGTATGGAGCGGGCGTCGGCGGGTGTCGCGGAAGCCGGCAGTGCCTGGGCGATCATCGCGGTCAGGGCGAGTGCAAGGGACAGGCGCAGTGAAGTCCGGGTTAAGCGCAGCCTCTTCATTTCTCCTCCTTCATGCAAAGGGCAGAGCGCGTCGTGTGTCCTCACCGTGCCCGTCCCGGCCGCAACAGCCGGGACGGGCACGGTCGGACGAAGGCTGTTACGGCCGCAGCCCGGCGACCAGTACGGCAGTCGAGGCGAAGTCGGCCGGTCCGGTGTTCCAGTTGGGGGCGATCGGGGTGATGGACACGTTGCCCGCGCTCAGTGCCTCTACGTCGCCGCGCCGGGCGGCGGGCGACTCGACCAGCGTCACGTTCACCTTCCAGGTCCCGTCACCGGAGTCGGTGAAGTCCGGCTTGAGGACGGGCTGGGGGTCCTGCGTCGTGATGGTGGAGCCGCGGGCCTTGCCGGCGCCGTCCGCTCCGACCACTGGGTGGTTGACGTTCAGGCCGACACCCTCGGGCAGCAGCCGACCGGACCTCGCGTGCGCCTTGAGCCGGTCGATGAGCTTGACCGTGAAGTCGCTGGTGGGCCGCATCGCGTTGAGCGTCGGCTCGAAAACCGGTACCGAGAGGCCGCCGGTACTCACCGCGATCGCGGGGATTCCCTGCTCGAGGGCTGCCACAGCGCCGCCCACTGTCCCCGAATGGGTTGCAAGAACCGCGACATTGGGCCCGAAGTTGGTGCCGGAGACCACCAGATCGGGCGCCTGATCGGCGAACACCTCGGAGAGGCCGAAGGCCACCGAGTCGCCCGGGGTGCCGTCCACGGCCCACACCTGCGATTCGGGGTGCTTTACCGTCACCGTGGTGGCGTTCATCATTTTCGTTCCCGCGCCGCTCTGGTTGGTCAGCGGGGCGACGATGGTGACGTCGTGTCCGGCGGCCGTCAGCCGCTTGAACATGATGCGGATGCCAGGTGCGTCGTAGCCGTCGTCATTGGTGAGCAGGATTCGCAGCGGGCCGGCCTGCGGGGCCTTCGGGGAGGCGGCTGCGGGGGCCGTCCCGGCAAGGGCGGGCGTACACAACAGCAGGGCGGCCAGCGGCAGAACGCGCTTGCGTCTCACAATGTGCTCCTTCGAGAACGATGGGAGGGGTGGAACCGGCGGGCGTACGCCCCCTACGAGCACCCGCCGGAGACTTTGGGGGCCCAGAACTGCCTATCTGGGCCTGGGGCGGGTCAGCGCACGCTGCGGATCGGGAGGATCGCCAGCGCGCCGACCAGGGAAAGCGCGCCGCCGACCAGGAACAGCGGGGTGTACCCGCCGAGGGTGGTGACGATTACGGAGGCGACGAACGGGGCGATGATCTGCGGGCCCGCGTTGGCGATGTTGAGTACGCCCATATCGCGTGCGGCGTCCTCCGCGCGGGGAAGGACCAGCGTGACCAATGCCGTGTCCACGGCCATGAAGCAGCCGAAGGCCAGGCCGTTGAGCGCGCTGAAGACGAGCATCCCGGCCCAGGTGGGGCTGATGACAGGGACGATCATCACGAACCCGGCGAGCGCGGCCGAGACCCCGACGAAGACCTTCCGCCGGTCCAGGCGGTCGGACATTATTCCGCCGAGCACCGTCGAGAGGGCCATTGCGGCCATCGATACCGGGGTGAGGATCGCCATCGCCGCAGTCGGCTTCATCCCGGCGGGCAGCGCGATGTGGTCGTCCAGGATGTACAGCTGATAGCCCACTACCGAGAAGTAGCCCAGCACCATCAGCGCGCGGCCGATGAACGCCCACCGGAAGTCGTGGTGGGACAGGGCCGACAGGAACGCGGCGAGCTGTTCGCGCCGTGGGACGGCCGGTGCGGGCGCGGTACGGCGAACATCGCGGCAGAAGGTGGTCAGCAGGAGCGCAGCTCCGGCGACCATGACGCCGAACACGAGGTACCCCGTACGCAGATGATCCGCGGTTTGCGAGCCGATGAGCACGCCGACGGTGCCGCCGACCGGCAGTGCCAGCCCGACGAGCGCGGACGCGGTGCCGCGACGGGCCGCCGGGATCCGGTCGGGCACCACTGCGGTGACTGCTGCCTGGTAGATGTTCATTGTGGCCTGCACCAGGCACCAGCCGATGCCGACGAGTAGTGCTGTGTGCACATTGCCGAGGAAGGCCAGCCCGACCAGCGAGGCCAGGGCTCCACCCATGATCCAGGGGTTCCGTCGGCCGGTCCGGTCCGACAGGGCGCCGGCGATGGGGTTGAACGCGGTCGCGAAGACCGCGCTGACTCCGCCGACCACGCCCAGAATGGCGACCTTGTTCGCGGGGTCGATCGCCGCGATCTGGGTGGGGAGCAGCACCGCGCCGACGCCCATGTAGACAGCCAGCATGGAGGCGTTGGCCACCAGGAGCAGCAGCATGAGTCCCCGCTGCCCGGGGTCCTTCGCCGCAGCATGCGGGCGGTGCGGCTGGATCAGCTCGTTGGTGGTCACGACGATCGCCGATGTCTGAGGGCGCTTGGCGCGCGATGGGTGTTGATGACGGACATGTCGACTCCTCGGGGACAGAGCGGGGAGGGGGGCGAAGGGCCGTGGGGTCTTGGGTCGAAGCGGCTGCGCCACTCGAATCAGCGAGCAATCGTGTTACACGTGTTAGCAGCGCGATGAACCTCTGTTTAGCATCCGTACCGGACTTACGCCAGAGGTCGTTCCGAACCGCGAGGCCGATTGTGATGCTCTGCGGTAGGTGGGATTGTCTCGTGTAACTCCAAGGCCGTCGGGTGCGGCAAGGGAGTGGCTCGGAAGAGGCGCCGCGCTTCTGGCGGTCACGCATGCGCAATACTCCTTCGCGGTGCGTAGCCGCCCCTGGTCGTGGCCGCTCTGGCGCTGACCGTGGATCCGGTACGAGGTCGGACCGACGACGCGGCTGCCTCGCCGGCCTCCACTTGCGCCCCTGCACCCTTCTCCCTCATTGGCCCGCGACCGGCTCGGCTCCCTCGACGTCCGGGCGGCGACGTCCGGGCCTCTTGAGGGCAAACGCCCTGCTCCATGACACGCTCTCCTCGCCTGTCCGTCCGGGGAGCTGATAGTGAAAGGCCGAAGATGCTCAACACAGCTCCCGGGGTCGGTCTGCCTCCGCGACCGACCGCGCCCCCTCGCCATCACCTCCCCGCGCTCCCGCCACGCGGCGCCCTGGGGACGGAATTGCTCTCCTGTTGATGGCTGTCGCGGCGGGGCTGATGCTCCGCGACGACGGTCGGCCGCGCTTTCGGGGCTTCGACGAGCGCTGGACGGCAAGGGTGGGCGGGCCGCGTGGCGCCGGCGCCGCTGTGGCCGGCGCTGGCGCCATTGCTGCGCAGGGAGGCGGAGCGCGCCGCCGCGAACAGCTTGTGGGACTGAGAGCAGGTATGTAGAAGTGTTGACGAGCGTCAATGATGCGCCATAGCGTGAAGGGTGGCCGCAGGTCTCTGACCGGCACAAGGCCCACGCCAGCCCGGCGGGCGCGCGCCGACCGACAGCGTCGTTCCGTCCTGCGCAGACCGCCGGTGACCGAGAGGGAAAGCTCATGGTTACTGCCCAAGGTCAGGTCCCGCCCGTTGTTCAACTGCCCGTCGGCCGACTGCGGGGCGCCCTGGAAGGCGGTGTCTCCGTCTTCAGGGGAGTGCCCTACGCAGAGCCGCCCGTCGCCGGTCTCCGATGGCGCCCGGCGCAGCCGCACGCCGGCTGGAGCGGGACGAGGGACGCGACCGTCGACGGTCCCAGCGCACCGCAGATGTACGTGGAAGGCGGTGACCCCGTCCTCGGTGGCCACGGCTCGCCGCCGTTCGACGACGACTGTCTGACTCTCACCGTCTGGACGCCGTCTGCCGACGATGCCGCCCGGCCGGTGCTCGTCTGGATCCACGGCGGCGGATTCGTCTCGGGGTCCGGCTCGCTGCCCAACTACTCCGGCGAGACATTCGCGCGCAACGGCGATGTTGTGGTGGTGAGTATCAACTACCGCATCGGGCCGCTCGGTTATCTGTACTTCGGCGCGGAAGGCGGAGGCGCGGAGCGAGGCCAGGGCGGGGCGGCAGTGGGAGCCGGCAACTACTGGCTCACCGACCAGGTCACCGCCCTGCGATGGGTGCGGGACAACATCGCGCGCTTCGGGGGAGACCCTGACCGCGTCACCGTCGCCGGCCAGTCCGGCGGAGCGGTGTCCACCGCCGCACTGGCCGGACACTCCGATGCCCAAGGCCTCTTCCGGCGGGTAATTCTGCAGAGCCCGCCCTTCGGTCTGCGCATCCCCACCCCGGCTGAATATCTGCCGCGCACCGCCGCGTACCTGGAGATCAGCGGCGTCAAAGACGTCGGTGAACTCCGCGCCCTGCCGTGGCCCCGGCTGATCGAGGCGGCCGGAGGGCTGTTCGGGCAGACCATGCGGTGGGGCTACTGGCCGGCTCCCTTCCTGCCCGTACGCGACGGCGTGACGATGAGCCGTCACCCCGCCCAGACCCTGCTCCACGGCGCGGCCGCCGACATCGACGTGATGATCGGCTGGACCCGCGAGGAGGCCAACTTCGGGTTCGCCCTCGACGAGGGCCACGGCACGGCTGCCAAAGAACAGGTGATCGAGCGCATCGCGGAGACCTTCCCCGACGGGGCGGCCGAAGTGTACGCCGCCTACGAGCGGACCCGGCCGGGCGCCCGGCCCGTGGACGTGCTGATGGATCTGATCTCCGACGAACTCTTCCGGGTGCCCGCCGTGGAGCTGGCTGAGGCCAGGGCGGAGCTCGGGCGCCCCGTCTGGGCGTACCAGTTCGACTTCCAGGCCCCCGCTTACGACGGGCGGCTCGCCGCGGCTCACTGCCTGGAACTGCCCTTCGTCTTCGACAACTTCGACAAGTGGTCGCACGCGCCGCTCGTGGCCGGGATCGACCCGGCGGTCCGCAACGGACTCGCGCACGCCATGCACCGGGCATGGATCTCCTTCGTGCGCACCGGAGACCCCAACCACCCGGACCTCCCGACCTGGGGCAGGTACGAGGTGCCCTCCCGAGTCACCATGCGATTCGACTCGGTCACCGCCGCCGTCGGCGACCCGGCCGGTCACTCGCGCCTGCTGCACCAGCGGGTGCCCCGGTAGGAGCCGGCCCGTCGGCCTCACCCTGTCGAATCTCGTCAGTTACACGTGTAAGTTTTATGGTGGCCACCCGGTCCCCGTCGTCACGCGACCGGCCAGGGGCCCTCGAATGCTCCCCCGTGCACCCCTCCGAACACCGCACCAGCGGGGTCCGGCACATGCCAGGAACGGAAGACCCATGTCACAGACCCAGGCGGCCCGGCCGCGCATCCTCACCGCCCCGGACGGCACGGAGTTTCGCGACCTGAACGGCAATGGCGTCATGGAGCCGTACGAGAACCCCCGCCTCTCCGTCGCCGAACGCGTAGCAGACCTGCTGTCGCGTATGACGCCGGAGGAGAAGGCGGGCTTGCTCTTCCAGACCATGATCGCCATCAACGCCGACGGAAGCCTCGTGGAACCCGACCCCGGGGCGCCGGACGACGACCCCATGCGCGCCTCCACTGCCGCGATGGTGACGGGCAAGCTCATGAACCACTTCAATCTGTTCGGAGCCGCAGCCCCGCGCCGTATGGCCGAATGGAACAACCGACTGCAGGACCTGGCCGCCATTACACGTCTGGGCATTCCGGTCACGATCTCCACTGACCCTCGCAACGCATTCGTGGACAACCCGGCCGCCAGCGTGCACACCGAAGGCTTCTCGCTGTGGCCGGAGCCTCCGGGCCTGGCCGCCATCGGAGACGAGGAACTGGTGCGCCGGCAGGCAGACATTGTCCGGCGTGAGTACCTCGCGGTCGGGATCCGCCTGGCCCTGCACCCCATGGCCGACCTCGCCACGGAACCGCGCTGGCCGCGCATCCTGGGCACCTTCGGCTCCAATGCCGACGTCGCAGCCCGCATGGTCGCCGCGAGCATCCGAGGTCTGCAGGGCGACACGCTCGGACCCGAGAGCGTCGCCGCCATGACCAAGCACTTCCCGGGGGCCGGGCCGCAACTGCGCGGCGAGGACGCCCACTTCTCGTACGGGCGCGAACAGGTCTATCCCGGCGACAACTTCGACTACCACCTGATCCCCTTTGGAGCCGCCTTTGAGGCCGGGACCTCGCAGATCATGCCCTATTACGCCATGCCGGTCGGCACGGAGTACGAGGAAATCGGCTTCGGTTTCAACAAGGGCGTCATCACGGGTCTCCTGCGCGGAAAGTACGGCTTCGACGGCATCGTCTGCACCGACTGGGGCCTGGTCACCGACACCGAGATCTTCGGGGCACCGTTCCCCGCCAGGGCCTGGGGGGCCGAGCATCTCGACCGCCTCACCAGAGTGGAGCGCATCCTCGATGCGGGAGCCGATCAGCTCGGCGGCGAGGCCGCCCCCGAACTCGTTCTGGAACTCATGCGCACCGGACGGTTGACGTGCGAAAGGATCGACGTATCAGCGGCACGACTGCTGCGCGAGAAGTTTGTCCTCGGTCTCTTCGACGATCCGTACGTGGACCCCGACGCCGCTGCCCAGGTCTGTGGCAGCCCCGAGTTCACTGCGGAGGGACTCGACGCACAGAGCCGTTCGATCACGGTGCTCAAGGACCGGCCGAGCGACGCCGCGGCTCCGCTGCTGCCCCTCGCGGCCGATGTCCGACTCTACGTCCGGGGGATCGCCCTCGATGTCGCCGCGCGGTACGCGGCGGTCGTGGCCACGCCCGAGGAGGCCGATGTGGCAATCCTGCGCATCGCCACCCCGTACGACGCCCGGACCGCAGGCTTCGAGTCCTTCTTCCGCGCGGGCAGGCTCGACTTCACCGAGGAGGAACTGCGTCCCATCCTGCAGGTGGCCGATGCCGTTCCCACTGTCGTGGACATCTTCCTCGACCGTCCCGCGGTCATACCGGAGATCGTGGAACGGGCTGCGGCAGTGGTGGCCAACTACGGCTCTTCGGACACCGGATTGCTGAACGTGCTCTTCGGTCACGCGGAGGCGGAAGGGCGGCTGCCCTTCGAACTGCCACGCTCGATGGAGAGCGTGCTGGCAGGCTCCGAGGACATGCCCAACGACACAGGGGACTCCCTCTTCCCGTACGGGCACGGCCTGCGGCTGGGCTGAGCCCGGCCTGCTGGGCCCGCCAGGGCCGGTCCGCCGATCCTGGTCCGCCGAGCCCGAACGATCTGCGCCGGCCGCCGGAGACTGCGGTCGGCGCAGACGCGCGTGGCCGTCCGTCAAAAGCCGTTCATCGAATTCCACCAGCCCCATCGCTGAGGATCCCGCTCGTTCCCCGCCGGGCGATCCTCCTGCCTCCGCTCCGCCACCGGCAGGACGGGGAGAGCGACTGGCGGGGCCGGTGCAGCGGGGTGGAACGCGGCGAACGCCACCGGTAGTCCCGTCGGCGTCCCGCACCACAGGGAGGGGTGTCGGTGCGGGGAGGAGCCGGGTGCGCCCGAGCGGATCTAGGGCAGCCTGCCCAGCAGGACGTCGACCGCCGTCTCCGCCATCAGGCGAGCGGCGTCCTTGGCCGGGCAGTCGTGAGCACCGGCGCCCCACGCGAGATGAGCCCGGTTACGACCTCACCCACGATTGGCAGCGGCGTCGCGGCGCCTGGGACCTCCGCCTCCGGCGTTGTCGTCAGTCGCGATGGCTCCGCCATCACTCCCTCCTCCGCCTTGGATTCGAAGGCCCCAGACGTCGCTCCTTCTCCCACTGTCAATCGCGGGTGAGGTCGTTACCGGAGGCTTCCGTGCCCCGTACCTCGGGGTCGGCGTTGGCGGCGGCCGGACACGGTATGAGCAGATCACCGGCGCGAATCCGCCGCCCCGCGAACGTGATGTCGGCCCGCGCCCAGCGTCCCGCGATGTCCGGGACCGGCGCGTCGGACCACAGGGCCCGGTCGACCAGATCCGACACGGTCAGCCGACCGGTGGCGAGCGCAGTGCTCACGCGAGAATCGTTCAGCACCACCCTTACGGTGTTGCCGATCCGGCTGATGGTGCTGTCAGTGCCCAGGAGGAGAAGCACGACCAGGTTGTGCGCGACCTCTTCATCGGTCAGCGGGGTCGAGTGAGCCAGCAGCCACGAGGGGAGGTCCGCGCCCGGGGCGGCACGTTTGCCGGCAGCCGGCCGGATCAGGACGCCGACCAACACGGACTCGGCGCGAGCCGCCTCGTCGGTGCCGTCAACGATGTGCCGGGAGCCCAGCCTGCTGCCCGAGTCGTCCGGCAGACCGAGCAACTGAGCGAACACGCCCCACACGAGCGGGCCGGCGTACTGGCTGATGAGGTCGGCCCCACCCTGCACCGCCCAGCTGTCCACCAGCGCGTCGGCTCGCTGTCGCACCATGGTGAGCGACCGCCGCAGATCGATGAGGTCCAGCGTCTGCGTCACCACCTGCCGCTGCTGTCGGTGCTCATGCCCGTCAAGGCGGGCCAGTGCCGGACGGTGTCCCACCAGCGGCAGGAGCGGCGAGTCCATGGGCAGCAGACCCGCTGTGAGCGCGCTCCAGTGTCGTGCATCGCTGGTGAACTCCTGCTCGTTCCATATGAGTTCGAGCACTTCCGCGTGCCCCAGTACGAGCCAGGCTCCGATACCGGGAGCGATTTCGACCGGTGCGACGGGCCCCCACCGCTGCCGCAGCCGGTCGTAGAGCTCGTGCGGCTGCTCCCGTCCGAGTCCAGTGCCGTACAGGCGAGCCGGGCCGGGGGAGACGGGGCACCCGGGCCGGGACCTGCCGTGGCTGCTCGGATTCATCGGGCTCCTTCTGTGACACCTCCGACTGGGCGCGGAGGAGCGGATGACGAGCCGCGCGGTCCACCGGCCAGGACAGGCCCGAGCGCGATTAACTATTAACGCGTGTAACCTTGAAGGTGGAAACGGTCAGTGAACCACCGGAATCGATCAAGGACGTCATGGCCAAGGACATCACCGCCCCAGGGCCCGTCACCAGCGCGGATGTGGCTCGCCTGGCGGGGGTGTCGCGCGCCACGGTGTCCTTCGTGCTCAATGACACCCAGGCGCACCGGGTCAGCGCTGCCACACGCGCCCGCGTGCTGGATGCGGCCAGGCAACTGGGGTACGTGCCGCACGCGGCCGCCCGTTCGCTGCGCGCAGGACGCAGCAATCTGGTGCTGATGCCCGCATCCGTCTCGGCGATCGGCCGTCTGGTCAGCAACTGGGTGGACGACCTGCACAGTGAACTGGACCGTCACGGGTACACCGCCGTGCTCCACGCCGGCCGGTTCCCCGACGCGGTAACAGCCGCCCGCGCTTGGGCCGAACTGCGGCCCGCGGCGGTGCTGGCCGTGGACGGCGACTCCTTTGCGGCGCAGGCCGTGGACCTCCTGCACCGTGCCGGCGTGCGTGGTGTCCTCGTATTCGCCGCGCAGCCTGTCGCAGGCGCCCACACAGTCACTTTCGACCACAGCCACATCGGCGCGGTGGCCGCCGAACACCTCGTCGCCCGTGGGCGACGCAGGATCGGCGTGGTCATGCCGCAGGAGCGGGGCCTCGATGCGTTCGCCCGGCCGCGTTTGGCCGGCGCCGAAGGTGTCGCCGCTCGCCACATGGCCACGGTCACCGCGGTGGATCTCGCGTACACCAGGGAGTCCGCCACCGAGCTGGCCAAGCGCTGGCCGAGCCTGGATCTGGACGCCGTCTTCGCCTACAACGACGAGTACGCCGTACTCCTGATGCGTGCGCTCCAGGAGGAAGGCATCGCCGTCCCGGACGATGTGGCCGTCGTCGGCTCGGACGACCTCGTGCCCTCTGCCCTGGAGCAGCCCTCGCTCACCACCGTCCGGCTGGATCTGCCCTCGGCCGCGCTCATCGCGGATACCTTGCACGAGCTGATCGAACGTGGCACGGCGCCCGCGTTCGACGGCGTAGAGGCTCTTCTCGTTCACCGGCAGTCCTCCTGAGCAGGCACCAGGCCCGGGAGGAACTGCTCTCCCGGGCCTGAGATTCCGGTTCCTCGTCGGCGAGACGGCCGGCCTCCTGGGCGAGCAGGGGAGCGAACGCCCTCCACAGAAGCAGGGCGGCCCCGGCCATCGCGCCGACTGCGGTGTCGGTGAGCCAGTGGGCATGCAACCATGTGCGGCTCCACATCATCGCGACGGTGAACAGTACGCCGACGAGACACCACCATCGCCGACTGGCCGCCCGGACAAACAGCGCACCGACGATTACCACCAGGAGCGCAGCCCCCACCACGTGCCCGGAGGGGAAGGAACCGTGGTCCACGCGGACCAGCGGGTTCTCCGGGCGTGGTCGGTCCACCCAGTACTTGAGGAACTGGACGACCAACATGTTGCCGACCAGATGGGTCGTGAGCAGGTAGAGCAGGGACCACCAGCGCCTGCGGATGCTCAGAAGGGTCAGCAGGGCGACGGGGACCACGACTCCGAGCGGCCCGCCGAACAAGTTGAGGACATCGGCCATGGCCGCGTAGAGGCCGTTGCGCGGACCGCTCATCCACGCCAGCCAGCGGTCGTCGAGACTCTGGAACGGCGGCCGGATGGGGTCGGTACGGACGACCGAACCGACGGCCACGGTGGTCAGGACGAAGACCAGCCCCAGCGCCGTCGCGCGGACCGGCGGCGGAGCGGCAGAGGATGGACGGGGTCGGGGCGCCGTGGAGGCGTCGGGGGCATAGGCGGGAGTGTCAGGCACGAGGGGCCTTTCGCGGCTGCGGCGAGTCGCAGGGCCGGGTGCGTGAGCAAGGGGAGGAGGACGTGCTTGTAAGGGGATGAGGCGAGTCCGCTGGGAGGGAGCGGGCGGGGCGCCGCACGGCAACGCCCCGCCTGGCGAGGACATGGACCGGTCAGTCGGCCCGGGGTCAGGCAGTCCGGGGATCAGCCGGTCAGATGGCGGGCGAGGAAGGCTGTGCCTTCGGTGACTATTGATGTGACATCCGCGGCGCCGAGGAAGATATGGTCGGCGCCGTCCACGGGCTGGAGCGTGACATCGCCGCCCGCACCCCGCAGAGCTTCGGCGAGCATCTCGCTCTGGCTGTAAGGCACGAGAGCGTCCTGCGTTCCGTGAACCAGGAGGAACGGCGGGGGAGTCCGCCCTTTTTCCGCGTACGTGACTGGACTGGCGGCCCGTGCCAGCTCCGTCCATTGGTCGGTCGAGCCGCCCAGCAGCGCGCTGAACGGATTGGGGTACTCAGTGCCGGGCGGGGACGGCGGCATGGGATGCGCGAGCAGCGAGCTGACTTCGGACACCCCATACCAGTCGACGACGGCCTGGACGGCGCTGGATTCGTCGTGCACCCCTACGCTGCCCTCCAGCGTCTCGCCGTTCGGGCTCTCGGGGCCGACGAGCCCCGCGAGCGCGGCCAGGTGGCCGCCGGCCGACTCGCCCCACACACCGATCCTCTTTTCGTCGATGCCGAAGCTGTCGGCGAATCGCCGGACGTAGCGGATCGCGGCCTTCACATCGTGCAGCTGAGCGGGGAACGGAGCCTCGAGGCTGTGCCTGTAGTCGATGCAGACGAGCGCGAGCCCGGCTGCCAGGATCGAACCGTGCAGCAGCTCGACCGGGATAGTGGGCGGAGGATAGCGCCGGTCGCCCTCCAGCCAGCCTCCGCCGTGTATCCACACGACGGCGGGGACCGGCTCGCTCGCCGGGGGCACGTACGCATCGAGCAGGCGGGGCCGGTAACCGGGAGTCGTTGCGTAGGTGACTCCATCGAAGCGGCGGATACGGTCCTCGCCCACCACGGGTGAAACGGGAGCCAAGTAGGGAGGCGGCGGCCACCCTGTGTCGAGCTCGGCCGAAAGCGATTGAGCCATGTCTGCCTCTTCCAATCGAAGTTGATCAAGCGACGCCGCTGCCACGTGCGATGGACCGTCAGCACGCATCGGGGAGGCCGCGCGGCCTCCGTAGCCCTCCGGGGACTGGGACATCGGCCTTTTGTCCGAAATGCCTTGTGTTTATAAAGGGTGGCGCTTTGGAATGTTACACGTGTAACGCCAAACGAGCGATCTTTGTTCTCGCCGTCCGCCGGGAGTCTGTCATGTCCGCTGCTACCGCTCGACCTGCCGCCCCTCCGTGTTCGACCAGGTCCTTCGTTCGCTGCGCCCCGAGGTTGAGTGCTGTGACCGTTCCGAGAATCCGGACAATCGTCCGCGCCGTTCTCGAGGGCTGGCGGGTGTCCGCCGCCGTCACTGAAAGTCTGCTGCTGGTCAGTGAACTCGTCGCCAATGCCGTGCAGCATGCTGGGGCCGTCACCGACCGCCTGCACGTCTCTATGGCACTGGGCTGCAGCTGGCTGCAGCTCGAAGTTCTCGACGGCGATCCGGTCCTGCCGTGTACGGGGCGGGAGGTCGACGTCGATGCCGAGAGCGGCCGCGGACTGCTGATCGTCCACCTGTTGATTGCCGAGATGTGCGGCGAGGTCACCGCGCTCCCGCGAGGCTGTGGCAAGGCGCTCCGTGTGCGCATTCCCGTCCCCCGGGAGGCCCCTGTGGAGGCGGAGCGAGCCCTGGGGTGACCCGTACCCCGCAGGAAGATCCGTCCAGTTCGGAGCGGTCGCGGATGCCGACGCGCCTCGCCGGCCGCGCGGGTGCCGTTCATTCAACTCTTGTATGGCGAACTATTGACGGTCGTCAGATTAGCGGGATACTTGCCCCACTCTCCCTGCCGCTCCGAGATTGAGGTGCTGCCCCATGGAGCTATCCCCTTCAGTGCACGCCGACTCCTTCTGTCGTGATCGGCTCCCGCCCTTCCCTCTGTGGCCCGAACTCCACTTCGATCTGCCGGAGTTGCACTATCCGGTTCGCCTCAACTGCGCCCAGCGACTGCTCGACGACGCCGTCGCACGCTGGGGAGCCGACCGCCCCTGTCTGCTGACCCCTTCCGAACGGTGGTCCTACGGCGAACTCCTGAGCCGCGCCAACCAGATCGCCCAGGTGCTCACCGAGGACTTCGGTATCCGGCCCGGAAACCGTGTCCTGCTGCGCGGCCCGAACAACCCATGGCTCGTCGCTGCCTGGTTCGGGGTGCTCAAGGCCGGCGGAGTCGCCGTCACCACCATGCCGCTCCTTCGCGCGGCCGAGGTCGGGGAACTGCACGACATCAGTCGGCCCTCGATCGCCATATGCGACCACCGCTACCTTGACGACCTCGACGCCGCAGACACCCCCGGTCTCGCCGTCCTCCCCTACGGTGGCCCCGGAGAGCACGACCTGACGCAACGCAGTGCGGCGAAGGCGGGCGAGTTCACCAACATCGACACCGCCGCCGACGACGTGGCTCTCATCGCGTTCACCTCCGGCACGACGGGTCGGCCCAAGGCGACCATGCACTTCCACCGGGACGTATTGGCCAACGCCGACACCTTCTCCCGTCATGTCCTCAAGCCGCGGCATGACGACGTGTTCACCGGCACACCGCCGCTGGCCTTCACCTTCGGGCTCGGTGGGTTGGTCGTCTTCCCGCTGCACGTGGGCGCGGCAACCTTGCTCATTGAGCAGGCCGCCCCGCGGCAACTGGCCGATCTCGTCGCGGAACACGGCGTCACTGTGCTCTTCACCGCCCCCACCGCCTACCGGGCGATCATGTCCGCCGGAGCGGTGGACCGCCTGGCGGGCCTGCGCCGGTGCGTATCAGCCGGAGAGACGTTGCCGGCGGCCCTGTGGGAGGAGTTTTATGCGGCCACCGGGCTGCGCATTATCGACGGCATCGGAGCCACCGAGATGCTCCATGTGTTCATCTCCGCGGCCGACGACGACATACGTCCCGGTGCCACTGGCAGACCCGTCCCCGGTTACCGGGCGGCGGTGGTGAACGAAGCCGGCGAATCGGTGCCCGACGGGCAGCCGGGCTTTCTTGCCGTAACCGGTCCCACCGGCTGCCGGTATCTGTCGGACCCGCGCCAGACGACATACGTCAAGGGCGGTTGGAACCTCACCGGGGACACCTACGTACGCGATGCCGAAGGCTATTTCTGGTACGTGGCCCGCAGTGACGACATGATCGTCTCCTCTGGCTACAACATCGCAGGCCCCGACGTCGAGAAGGCGCTGGCGACTCACCCGCTTGTCGAGGAGTGCGCCGTCGTGGGCGCTCCGGACGAGCGGCGCGGAATGGTCGTCAAGGCGTATGTGGTTCTGCGGCCCGGCTCAGCCGCCGATGACGTGACCGTCGAGGAACTGCAGAACCACGTCAAGCAGACCATCGCGCCGTACAAATACCCGCGCGCCGTCGAGTTCGTCGCCGAGCTGCCGCGCACCAGCAACGGAAAGCTTCAACGCGGTGAAGTGCGCAAGTGGGCCCGAAAGACGGCTGGTTAGCGCACGCGCTGACCTCCGCTCTATGCCCTGCTCCGGCCCGTAAGGCCGGACTTCCGCACTCCCTGCCACCTCTTGGCCGGACGAAAGGCAGCGCCATGGACACCTCCAGCCCGCAGCAGACGACCTCCCCGACGGGCCCCTGCGTCCCCGCCTGCGCGGATGCTCCCGCTCTCAATCTGCCCAGCGTCGTCATCGAGCGCCGGGTCGAGTGGCCGGACACCGATGCGGCCGGCCACTACCACCACTCCACCGTGGTGCGTTGGGTCGAGGCGGCCGAGGCCGTCCTGCTGCGGCGGCTGGGGCTGGCCCATCTCTTCGGCAGCACGCCGCGGGTGCGTTTCGAGGCCGATTACCGGGCCCGGCTGTGGTTCGGCGAGACCGTGCGCACCGAGCTGCGGGTCACCCGCGTCGGAAGCAGCTCCCTTCACTACGCCTTCACCGTCCGCGGTGAGGGCGAGGAGGCCGCCACCGGACGCATGGTCATCGCGCACTCGGCAGCCCGTGCCACTGGTTCAACGCCCTGGCCCGACGACGTGCGCGAGGTTCTCACGAAGGCGGGCCCGCAGGCCCCCGAGCTCTTCGCCTGACCACTGGTGAGAGCCTCAACACCCCACCCCTGTATCTCGAATTCTTGACGGTCGTAGAATTTACGGCATACATTGTTTCTGGAACCTAGTAGGAGGACGCCGTGCGCGTAGCAGTCATAGGGGGAGGGCCCGGCGGGCTGTACTTTGCGGCCCTGGCCAAGCAACTCTCCCCGCGATGGGACATCACCGTCTGGGAGCGCAACGCGGCCGACGACACCTTCGGATTCGGGGTGGTGTTCTCCGACGAGACGCTCGACGGCATCGCACAGGCCGACCCGGCGGTCTTCGAGGCCATGTCGGCGGACTTCGCCCGATGGAGCGATATCGACGTCCGTTACAAGGAGCGGCTCCTTACATCGGGCGGCCACGGCTTCGCGGCCCTGGGACGCAAGCGCCTGCTGCAGATCCTGCAACAACGGTGCGCGGCCCTTGATGTGGACGTCCGCTACCGCACCCAGGCCCCGCCGGTGGAGGAACTCGCCGTGGCGTACGACTTGGTGGTGGCCTGTGACGGCGTACGGTCGGCTACACGTGCGATGTACGCCGACACCTTCCGGCCGGAGCTGGATGAACGGCACTGCCGCTACATGTGGCTTGGCACGGACAAGGTCTTCGAAGCCTTCACCTTCATCGTCGACGAGCACGATTTCGGCACCCTGCAGGTGCACGCGTACCCGTTCGACCCCACCCGCAGCACCTTTATCGTCGAGATCGACGAGGACGCCTGGCGACGCGCCGGATTCGACAAGTACGCCGCCCGCGACCGTCCCGCCGGGGCCAGCGACGAGGAGAGCATCCGGCTGTGCCAGGAACTGCTCGCCCCGCACCTGGACGGACACTGCCTGATCCCCAACAGCTCCAAGTGGATCCGTTTCACCACCGTACGCAACCGCACCTGGCGCCACGGCAATGTGGTGTTGCTCGGTGACGCCGCCCACACGGCCCACTTCTCCATCGGCTCCGGCACCAAGCTCGCCATGGAGGACGCGCTCGCCCTGGCCGCCTGCCTCCACGAACACCCGGGCGTGCCCACCGCACTCGCCGCGTACGAAGCGGAGCGCAAGCCGGTCGTGGAATCGACCCAGCGCGCGGCCCAGGCCAGCCTGGAGTGGTTCGAGAATGTCGACCGTTACACGGACCAGGACCCCCACCAGTTCGCCTTCAACCTGCTGACTCGCAGTCGCCGCGTCACTTACGACAACCTGCGGGTACGGGACGTGGGATTCACCACTGCCGTCGACTCCTGGCACGCGCAGACGCACACCGGCGTCGCACCGGCCTCCGACTCCGATGTTCCGCCGATGTTCCGCCCCCTCCAGCTGGGCGGGCTGCGTCTGCGCAACCGTGTCGTCGCGCCGCCCATCGCCCTGTACGCCGCACGCGAGGGTCTCCCCGGCGACTTCGAACTCGTCCACCTGAGCACCCAGGCCCTGGGTGGTTCCGGCCTGGTTTTCGCCGGAATGACGGCCGTCAGCGCCGACGGGCGGGCCACCCCTGGCTGCCCCGGCCTGTACACCGACGAGCAGGCGGCGGCCTGGCGCCGGATCACCGACTTCGTCCATGGACAGTCGAGCGCCTGCCTGGGCATTCAGCTCACCCACGCCGGGCGTCGCGCGGCCACCACCACGCCACGCCCCAACGGCAGCAGGGTCCCCCTCGGTGACGGCGGGTGGCCACTTCTCGCATGCTCACCGCTCGCCTGGGACCCGGCCAGCACGGTCCCCCGCGAAGCCACCCGTACGGACCTGGAGCGCATCACCCATGACTTCGTCACCGCCGCCGAACGGGCCCACTGTGCCGGCTTCGACGCCCTTGAACTCCAGTACGGGCACGGCCACTTGATGTCGGGATTCCTCTCGCCGCTGACCAACCGACGCACCGACTCCTACGGCGGAACTCTGGCAAACCGACTGCGCTTCCCCCTCGAAGTGCTGCGGGCTGTCCGCGCAGTCTGGCCCTCGGGTAAGGCGCTGGTCGTCCGTATCTCCGCCGCCGACTGGGCCGAGGGCGGCACCAGTGAAGCGGACGCCGTCGCCATCTCCCGGGCCCTGGCCGACGCCGGAGCGGACGCCGTGGACATCTCCACCGGTGAGGTCGTTTCCAACGAGCGACCCCGATACGGGCGGAGCTACCAGACGCCGTACGCCGATCTTGTCCGCAACGCCACTGGCATCCCCACCATCGCCGTCGGCGCCATCTCCACGTACGACGACGTCAACTCCATCATCCTGGCCGGCCGGGCGGACCTGTGCGCCGTCGGCCGCGCCCAGCTCCATGACCCGCTGTGGACCCTGCACGCCGCGGCCGCCCAGAACTACACCGGACCCGGCGCACCCTGGCCAACGTCCTGGAGGGCGGGCAGCAAGAGGCCTCCCGGCGCCCGCAGCGACCGCATCCCGCCCCGCCTCCAGCTGCTCCGCGCACCTTCCGGCCCCGTGCACCAGCGCTGGCTTCCGCACCCCGATGTCACCGCACCCGCGCCGGCGACCGTCCACTGACCCGGAGGATCCGATGGAGAACCTGCCCCGCTTCACCGCCGCCGCGGTCCAGACGGCCCCCGTCTACCTGGACGCCCCGGCAACCGTGGACAAGGCGATCGCACTCATCCGCGAGGCGTCGGCCAACGGCGCCGAACTCGTGGTCTTCCCGGAGTCGTTCGTCCCCGGCTACCCGTACTGGAACTGGACCATGAACCCGGTCCAGGGCTCACCATGGTTCGAACGCCTCTACCGCTCCTCGATCGACGTACCCGGCCCGCACGTGGACGCGCTGCGTGCCGCCGCCCGTCAGTACGGTGTCGTCCTTGTCATCGGCGTCAACGAGCGGGGCCCGCACAGCCTCGGCGTCCTCTACAACACTCTGCTCACCATCGGCGCGGACGGTGAACTACTCGGTGTGCACCGTAAGTTGGTGCCCACCTGGGCCGAGAAGCTGACCTGGACCGGAGGTGACGGGAGTTCCCTCAAGGTCCATCCCACCCCTATCGGGCCGCTCGGTGCGCTCGCCTGCGGCGAGAACACCAACACCCTGGCCCGCTTCACCCTTCTCGCGCAGGGCGAACTGGTCCACGCCTCCTGCTACATCGCGCTGCCGGTCGCGCCCGCGGACTACGACATGGCGGATGCAATCGCTGTCCGCACCGCCGCCCACAGCTTCGAGGGCAAGGTCTTCTCCGTCGTGGCCTGCTCGACCATCTCTCCTGAGATGGTCGACGCCATCGCCGGTGACGACGAAGACGTACGGAGCATGCTCGCCCGCCCCCGCAGTGCACTCTCCGGGATCTTCGGTCCGGACGGCCGCCCCGTCACCGAACCCCTCATCGACGACGACGGCATCGTCTACGCCGACATCGACCTGGCCAAGTGCATCCAGCCCAAGCAGATGCACGACATCGTCGGCCACTACAACCGCTTCGACATCTTCCAGCTCCATGTCGACAACCGCCCGCGCACTCCGGTGACCTTCTCGACCGAGCCCACCCCGCCGTACGAACACACTTCCGCCGCCACGCACCCCGCGACCGAGATCAACGGCACCACGAAGGAGGAAGCATGACCACCGAACACGACGAGACGGTGCACGACGACACGATGTTGGGACGGGCGCGTGTCCTGGACACCCCCGAACTCACGGCCTACTACGGCGAGCTCGCCGAGCTGCAGGCCGGCGCGCTGTGGACTGTCGCCAACGGCATCGAGCCCTGGTACCCGCAGCCGAAGTCCGTCCCCGCCCTGTGGCGTTACGACGAACTGCGCCCCCTGGTCCACAAGGCGCTCGACCTGGTCAGGGCCGACGACGCGGGCCGCCGGGTCGTCATGCTCGTCAACCCCGGCCGCAGGGACGTCAGCGCCGCCGCCGGACTCCTCTACACCGGTCTGCAGATCATGGGACCCGGCGAGGCCATGACCGCCCACCGCCACCAGGCCGCCGCTCTGCGCTTCGTCCAGGAAGGCACCGGCGCGTGGACCGTCGTGGACGGACAGAAGCTCAAGGTGGGCGCCCGCGACTTCGCCATCACTCCCAACGGTACCTGGCACGAACACGGCAACGAGTCCGGCGACGCCCCAGTCATCTGGCAGGACGGACTCGACATTCCGCTGGTCAACGCCCTGGACGCCGGCTTCTACGAGGTCCACCCGGACCTGTACCAGGCGCCCGGAAAGGTGATCAATTCCTCCGTCCTCACCTACGGCGCGAACCTGCTGCCATACGGCATGGAGAAGTGGACCAGGCCGTACTCCCCCCTGCTCGCCTACCCGTGGGAGCCGACGTACGAGGCCCTGTGCGACTTGGCGACGGCCGCCGAAGGGTCTCCGTACGACGGTGTGATCGCGGAGTACACCAACCCGGTCACCGGCGGCTCGGTCATGCCCACCATGGGGGCCCATATGCAGCTGCTGCGCCCCGGCCAGGCCACCCGAGCCCACCGCCACACCGGCTCCGTCATCTACACCGCGGCCAAGGGCAACGGCGTATCGGTGATCGCAGGACAACGCTTCGCGTGGAAGCAGGGTGACATTTTCTGCGTACCCTCCTGGGCCTGGCACGAGCACAGCAACCTCGACCAGTCCGAGGACGCCTGTCTGTTCTCCTTCAATGACTTCCCCGTGATGCGCTCGCTCGGCTTCTACCGGGAAGAGTCCTACACCGGCAACGACGGGCATCAGCCCATCGCCTAGATCGCGTTGCCGCACCACGACCGCCGGCCCTGACACCGGTAGCGGAGCGGCAGCGCCGCCGGGGACGGTCATTCTGCCCCGCGCCGTCCCCGGCGCCGGGGCGGCGGTCAAGGTACCTGAGCCTGCCGCCGCCCCACCTTCTTGACCGCCCTTTGTCTTTCGACCGCCAGGAGCACCGATGCGACTCGTGACGTACACCCTCAACGACGGCCCCAACCGCTTGGGCGCCCAGATCGACGACGAGCACATCGTCGACCTCGCCGCCTTGGCCGACCGGTCCGGCGTACAGCTTCCCCTTGATCTGCTCTCGTTCATCCAGGCGGGCGCCTCTGCCCAGGGCGCCGCGCAGCGTCTGCTGGCCGACGACCCCACCGGATGGCCCTCCGACGCCGTCCACCGGCTCGGTGATGTCTCGCTCCGCGCACCGCTGCGCCCTGGCAAGATCATCGGAGTCGGCCTCAACTATGTCGAGCATGTCGAGGAGTCCAGCCGCAGCCTGGACACCGACAAGGAACTGCCCCCTCGCCCGGTCCTCTTCAGCAAGCCGGCGACCGCGGTCACCGGGCCGGGCCAGCCGATCCTGCACAACGCGGACCTGACGTCCCAGCTGGACTGGGAATGCGAACTCGCCGTCGTCATCGGACGCACCGCCTTCCGTGTCAGCGAGGACGATGCCCTCGGCCACGTCTTCGGCTACAGCATCGTCAACGACATCAGCGCCCGCGATCAGCGCCGTTCCGGGCAGTGGTTCTTCTCCAAGGGGCAGGATTCGTACGCCCCCTTCGGCCCGGCCGTCGTGACCGCCGACGCGGTGCCCGACCCCATGGCCCTGGACCTGTCGCTGCGCGTCAACGGCGTGACCAAGCAGAAGTCCAACACCCGCCACATGCTGTTCCCCATCGCCCGCCTGATCGCCGACATCAGTTCGGGGGTGACCCTCGAACCCGGCGACGTCATCGCCACCGGCTCTCCCGCGGGCGTCGGCGCCGGCATGGTCCCGCCGGAGTTCCTGACCCCCGGCGACACCGTCGAAGCCACCGTCGAGGGAGTCGGCACCCTCACCAACCCCGTGATCGACGCCCGCTGACCACCACGGCCCCAGCACCGACCCGTCACCAGGAGAGCCCGTGTCTTCGCAGCACCGCACCTACCGCATCGGCCAGATCGTGCCGAGCTCCAACGTCACCATGGAGACGGAAGTACCCGCCATCTTGCGCGCCCGGCAGACCGTGGCGCCCGAACGCTTCACCTTTCACTCCAGCCGCATGCGGATGACCCATGTCACCCCCGAACAGCTCAAGGCGATGGACGCCGACTCCGATCGCTGCGCCGTGGAGCTCTCGGACGCCCGTGTCGACGTACTGGGCTATGCCTGCCTGGTCGCCATCATGAGCATGGGTCTGGGCTACCACCGCACATCCGAGGAACGCCTCCACCGCCGCACCCAGGAGAACGGCGCCCCCGCGCCCGTCGTCACCAGTGCCGGCGCCCTGGTCCATGGACTGCACACCATCGGCGCCAAGAAGGTCGCCCTGATCGCACCGTACATGCGCCCCCTCACCGAGACCGTCGTCGGCTATCTCACCCACGAGGGAATCGACGTGCTCGACTACCGGGCACTGGAGATACCCGACAACCTGGCCGTCGCGGCGCACGACCCCGGCAATCTGCCGGCTCTCGCCCGCGCCCTGGATCACGCCGACGCCGACGCCGTCGTGCTTTCCGCCTGTGTGCAGATGCCTTCCCTGGGCGCGATCGAGGAAGCCGAACAACTCCTGGGCAAGCCCGTGGTGTCCGCGGCGGTCTGTACCGCGCACCAGATGCTGCGCGCTCTCGATCTCCCGGCCGTCGCCCCCGGTGCAGGCCACCTGCTGTCCGGCGCGTACGCCGAGGCGCCCCCGGCCCAGCAGGCGGCAACAACGGCGTGAACAGCAGTGGGCCGTGTGGCTCCCTGTGGACGCTCGGTAGGATCGCCACCGCACACGACGGAAGGCGATCATGTCGGACAGCCCCACCCGGCCCAGCTCACTGATCAATACGGTCTACGGAGCGTTCCTGCGCCACCTCGGCGGATGGATCTCCATCGCCGACCTGATCACGCTGATGTCAGAACTGGACGTGGACAGCCAGGCGGTGCGCTCGGCCATGTCACGGCTGAAGAAGAAGGGCGTCCTGGAGCCCGAACGCCAGGGAACTACCGGGTACCGGCTGAGCCCGGCCGTCCATCCCATCTTCGACGAGGGCGACCGCCGTATCTTCGGCAGCCTGGAACCGGCGGACCTGTCCGACGGCTGGGCCATGGCCGTCTTCTCCGTGCCGGAGTCGGAGCGCTCCTACCGCTACCAGCTGCGCACCCGGCTGACCTGGCTGGGCTTCGGGAACATGGCTCCCGGCGTCTGGCTGGCGCCGGGCCGCCTTCTTGACGACGTACGCTGCACGCTGGTCCGTCTCGGACTCAGCGACTATGTGCACCTGTTCGCCGCCGAGTACGCCGCATTCAGCGATCTGCGTTCTACCGTCAGTACCTGGTGGGACTTCCCGGCGATCCAGACCCAGTACGCCGCCTTCACCGACGCCTACGGTCCGGTCGTCGAACGGCTGTCGCGGCAGGGCGAGCCGGATACCACAGAGGCGTTCCGCCATTACGTGCCGATGCTGACGCAGTGGCGCCGCCTTCCGTATCTGGACCCCGGGCTGCCCACCGAACTGCTGCCGGGCGACTGGAACGCGGTCGCCGCGCGCCAGGTATTCCAGGAACTGCATCGTGTACTCGCCGAACCGAGCCTGCGGCATGTACAGAAAGCCACCGGACTCGCGGCGCAGGCGTAGCCGGGCATTCCGAATTCAGGGAACGCGGCGAGCGAGATCTCGGACCTATCGCACGTGTAACCTAGGGAGTGTCAGATCCAGCCCTGCAGGGACGCCATGAGACCCTCCAGGTCGTCCCGGTGGATGCAGTGGCCGGCCACGACCGCTACCTGGAAGCCGCGCTCTCGCAGTTGGTCCGCCGCTTCGGTGTCGATCGTCAGGCTCGGGTCGGCCAGCTGTACGAGTGAAGGCACCACGGGGGCGTCGGGCAGGTAGTCCCCGTCAAAGCCCGCGACGCGGCGCAGGAAGTCGCGGTCGAACAGGGCGAGCCCGCCACCTCCGCGGCCTCGTCCCGCTCCGACCAGCGCGGGTTTGCCCGCCGGACGTTCGCGGGAGTGGCCTGGTCGACCATGTCGCGCATGAACGTGTACGTCTCGGGGGCAAGGCCGCCGAGACGCAACCCGGGATCGCAGTACACCGCCCGGGCCGGACTCAGGCGCGCCGCCGCGAGTGACAGTGCCAGCCCTCCCAGGGAGTGGCCCATTGCCATGTCCGCCCCGGTCGGCAGATTCTCTACCAGGTCGTCCGCCAGTAGGTCCGGCCGGTATTCTCCACGGCTGCTGCGCCCGTGGCCCCGCAGGTCCGGGGCCACCACCCGGTACCCGCGCTCGACCAGTCGTTCCTCCACCGCGTGCCACGTGCGGTGATCCGACATTCCTCCGTGGAGGAGCAGCGCTACCTTGTCGCCTTCGCCGCGCTCGGACTTCACCCCGGAGTCGGTGCTGCAACCGACTTCGCGCAGAATGCTGGGGACCCTGGCTGAGCTGTACCCGGCACAACGGCAGAGGCGATCGGGCGTCTCCTGGAGGAACCGACCTGGGAACGCGCGAACAGCCTGCCCATCGATCCGGTGCTCCGCGAATTCGTCGTCGCCGGGCTGCACAACATTGCCACCCCCATACTCCTGTCCGCAGGAGAGCGACAGAGCGTCGTGCCGAGCGAGGCGACTGTGGTGCTCGACGGGCGGCTGCTGCCCGGAGAGCAGCCTGAGCGCTGGGTCCATGAGATCCAGGAGGCCATCGGGGACTGCGTCGAGGTGACCCTGCTGCAGGGCAGGGTGAGCACTGCAGTACACGACGATCCTCACATCCTCCAGGCTGCACGGCCTAGATGCGTGCCACGAAGGGCGCCTGACAGGTAAAGCACCTGTTCAGGCGCGTTTTTCCGGCGTCTAGAAGAAACCCAACTTCTTCGCCGAGTACGACACGAGGAGGTTCTTCGTCTGCTGGTAGTGGTCCAGCATCATCTTGTGGTTCTCCCGGCCGATGCCGGACTGCTTGTAGCCGCCGAAGGCCGCGTGCGCCGGGTACGCGTGGTAGCAGTTCGTCCAGACGCGGCCCGCCTGGATCGCGCGACCCGCGCGGTACGCCGTGTTGATGTCCCGCGTCCAGACTCCGGCCCCCAGCCCGTACAGCGTGTCGTTCGCCGTCTTGATCGCGTCGTCGAAGTCGGTGAAGGAGGTGACGGCTACGACCGGACCGAAGATCTCCTCCTGGAAGACCCGCATGCGGTTGTCACCCTCGAAGATCGTGGGCTGGACGTAGTAGCCACCCGCCATATCGCCCTCGTACTGCACCTGCTGACCGCCCGTGAGGATTTTGGCGCCCTCCTGCTGGCCGATGTCGAGGTACGAAAGGATCTTCTGGAGCTGGTCGTTGGAGGCCTGCGCGCCGATCATCGTGTCGGTGTCCAGAGGGTGCCCCGGCTTGATCAGCTCGGTGCGGGCGATCGCCGCCTCCAAGAAGTCGCTGTAGTGACCGCGCTGGATCAGCGCGCGCGACGGACAGGTGCACACCTCGCCCTGGTTGAGCGCGAACATCGTGAAGCCTTCGAGGGCCTTGTCGCGCAGGTCGTCGTCCGCGTTCCAGATGTCGTCGAAGAAGATGTTGGGGCTCTTGCCGCCCAGTTCGAGGGTGACGGGCTTGATGTTCTCGGAGGCGTACTGCATGATCAGCCGCCCCGTGGTGGTCTCACCGGTGAAGGCGATCTTCGCGACGCGTGGGCTGGATGCCAGCGGCTTGCCGGCCTCCACACCGAAGCCGTTGACGATGTTGACGACGCCGGGCGGCAGCAGGTCCTCGATCAGGCTCATCCAGAAATGGATGGATGCCGGGGTCTGCTCCGCGGGCTTGAGCACCACCGCGTTGCCCGCGGCGAGCGCCGGGGCCAGCTTCCAGGTCGCCATCAGGATGGGGAAGTTCCACGGAATGATCTGGCCGACGACTCCGAGCGGCTCATTGAAGTGGTAAGCGATGGTGTCGTCGTCGACCTCGCTGAGCGTGCCTTCCTGGGCCCTGAGCGCCCCGGCGAAGTAGCGGAAGTGGTCGATGGCGAGGGGGATGTCGGCGGCGAGGGTCTCCCGTACCGGCTTGCCGTTCTCCCAGCTCTCCGCGACCGCCAGTTCTTCCAGATGGGCCTCCATCCGGTCGGCGATCTTCAGTAGGATGTTCGCGCGGTCACCGGCCGCCGTCCGTCCCCAGGCCGGCGCGGCGGCGTGCGCCGCGTCCAGGGCGAGCTCGACGTCCTCGGCCGTGCCGCGGGCGATCTCGGTGAACGTACGGCCGTTGATCGGACTCGGGTTCTCGAAGTACCCGCCGCGGACCGGCGGTACGTACTCGCCGCCGATCCAGTTGTCGTAACGGGGCTGGTACGAGACGATCGCGCCCTCGCTGCCTGGCGCGGAGTAACGGGTCATCGCGTTGGCCTTCCTCGGACGGCGCCGCCCGCTGTTGGACAGCGCCCGGACGGAGACTAGGGAGCCGGACGTTGCAACTCCGTTGCGCCCGCCGGGCCGATGACCCGCCCGGCAGTCCTGGCCTTCGGCCGCCCGGTCATCGGCCAGGACCGGCGCTCAGCTCCGTGTCCAGTTCCCGCACGCGCGCGTGCGCCGCGGGACGCTGATGCGCGGGCAGTACGGAATCCAGCGCCTGCCACACGGCCAGGTCGTCCTCGCCCCATGGGCTGTAGGCCCAGTCGGCCAGCAGCCCCGGATCCGCGCGAGCGATCACGGCCGCCCTCAACTGGTCCTCCAGGCGCCGCCGCAGCCGCGTCACCCCGGGCGCCTGCGACCCGGGCAGCAGGGGGCCCGCGTACGCGCTCAGGGCGGCGGCGACCGCCCCTGAACCCAGCCGTCGCGCGACGGTGCCGAAGTCCGCGTCGACCACGGCGGTGAGACGGTACGGCCGCGAGTGGAGCAGGTCGGGGCCGAGCAGGCGGCGCAGCCGGGACAGTTCGGCGCGCAGCGTGACCGGGGTGACCGACTCGTCCTCGTACAGCTCACAGAGCAGTTCGTCACCGGTGAGGCCCTCGGGGTGGCGGGCCAGCAGGACCAGGATCTCGCTGTGGCGGCGGCTGAGGCGCAGCTTGTGTCCGCCCGCCACCAGCAGTGCCTCGTTGCGCCCGAGTGCGTACAGCAGGGCCGAGCCGGTGACCGGCGGTTGAGGTGCGAGGAGCGCCAGATGGGCTTCCGCCGCGCGGGCCACGGCCTGGACGAACGCGAGGCTGTGCGGATGCGCGAGGCCGTCCCCGCCGGTGATGTCCACCGCGCCCAGCAGCCGCCCGGAACGCGGATCGTGCAGTGGCGCCGCGGCGCAGGTCCACTGCTGGACGGGCCGCCGGAAGTGCTCGGCGGCGAACACCTGCACGGGACGGTCGACGGCCAGCGCCGTGCCCGGGGCGTTGGTGCCCACGGCGGCCTCGGCCCAGCGGGCGCCCGGCACGAAGTTCATCCGCCCGGCGAGCTGCCGCGTCCGCGCGTGCCCCTCGACCCACAGCAGCCGCCCCTGCGCGTCGCACACCGCCACCAGGTGCTCGCCGTCCAGGGCGTACGTCCCCATCAGCTCACGGACGACGGGCATGGCGCGCGCCAACGGATGGCTGTCGCGGTACGAGCCGAGATCGTCGTCGCACAGCTCCACGCGTGCGTGCCCGTCGGGACTGACCCGCGCCCTGGCCGAGCGCCGCCAGGAGTCCGCCACCACCGGGCGCACGGGCCGCTCTACGCGCCCCGCCGCGGTGAACGTGTCGTGCGCCCGGCGCAGGGCACCGAGCCGCGCGACCGGATCGGCGCCCGCTTGAAGAGCCACCCACGCGTCGGTCAACTCGGCCTCCCCAACGACGATTCCGGTTCCTGCCATCGTCGTCGTGCCCGGGGAGCCCGACAAGCGCTGCACCGGCCGTTTTGTCAACGCCCGTCCCACGCGCCCCCGCCGCCCCGGGCGTTCCCGGGCGCTCGGCTATACCGGCGGGTTCTCCGACATGGTCGCGCCGAGCTGCGCGATGTCGCCGGGCGCGATGCCGGAGAGACCGGCGACCTCCCGCACATCGGCGCCCGCCCGCACCGCGGCCACGGCCTCCGTTTCGACGTCCAGCCGCGCGGCGTTGAGGGCCGCCTCGGCATCCCGCAGCCGCTTCACGGCCAGTTCCAGTACTGCCAGGTGCTTCTCGGTGTCGTCCATCCCTTGATCTTCGCAGGCTTCCCGGCTGCCCGGCCGAGAGGGGGTGAGCTCTGCGCGCCGGACGAAAGTTCGGGCACGGCCCCGGGCGGCACCCGACCGCGCCGGATCAGTGGCCGTACGCCGCCGGGTCGTCCAGTACCGCCCGTACGACCGAGTGCGCCGCGCCCAGCAGTGGCCCGTCCGAGCCGAGGCGCGAAACGGTCAGCGTGGGGCGTGCGGATTCCGTTGTGCGCCGGGTCAGCTCCCGCTCCAGCGAGGGCAGCAGCCACGGTGCCAGCCGGGACAGTGCGCCACCCAGCACGATCGCCTGCGGGTCCAGGAGGTTGACCGCGCCGGCGAGCGCGACGCCGAGTGCCGATCCCGCCGCGCGCAGGGCACGTCGTACAGCAGGATCGCCCTCGGCCGCGCGGGTGGCCAGCAGGTCGACCGGCCGGGTCCCGGCCGTGAGCCCGGCCGCGCGCAGCACGGCCTCCTCGCCCGCGTACTGCTCCAGGCAGCCGCGTCCGCCGCAGGGACAGGGGGGACCCTCCGGTCGTACGGGCACATGCCCCAGTTCCCCGGCGTAGCCGTGCGTTCCGCGCAGCAGTCGGCCCTCGATGACCACGGCCGCGCCGATGCCGATCTCCACCGACACATGCACGAAGTCCTGCGGCGCCGGGTCGCCGCCGAGCCACAGTTCCGCGAGCGCGCCGAGGTTCGCCTCGTTGTCGACGCTCAGGAGGGGCCCGTACGGCAGGAACTCGCTGACGTCGACGTCCGTCCAGCCCAGGTTGGGGGCGCGGACCACTGTGTGGGTGTCCCGCGCGACGAGGCCCGGCACGGCGACCGCGGTGCCTGCGGGCCGCAGCCCCTCGGCCTTGACCGCGTCCGTCACCTGCCGCAGCAGCTCGGTGAGTTCCTTGAGCACCGGCTCGGCCTCGCGGCCCCGGTTGCTGCCCTCCACCGTGGCGCGGGCGCGCACCTTGCCGTGCAGGTCCACGGCGCACACCGTGAGGTGGTCGACGCCGACCTCGGCGCCGATGCCGACCGGGCCGTTGGGCGCGAGCGCCAGGGCGCTGCCGGGGCGGCCGACCGTCCCGGACTGTTCGCGTCCGAGCTCGATGAGCAGTCCGGTGCGGATGAGTTCGTCGACGAGGGACGACACGGCGGCGCGGGTCAGTCCCACTCGGCCGGCGACAGTGGCCCGGGACAGCGGGCCGTGCGCGGCGACCGCGTGCAGCACCAGGGAAAGGTTGCGCCGCCGGATGCCCTGCTGGGTCAGCGGCCGGGTCAATGGCCCGGGCGTGGTGGTCACGAGCTTCCCTCCTGGCGCAACAGGGCGTCGGCGCCGGTCAGTACGGTACGCAGTCTTTCCCGGGCGGCCTCGTCGGTCTCGGCCGGCGCGTGCAGCGGCCCGCACGCCGTGTCCCAGCGCCGTGCGACCGCCGCCGGGTCCTCGCCGGTGATCAGGGCGGCCGCCTGTGCGGCGGCGCCGAGGGCGACCAGTTCCTGCGAGGCGGGCACCTGCACGGCGCGGCCGGACAGCCGCTGCACGGTCTCGCGCCACGCCGTTCCCCGCGCGCCGCCACCGATCAGCAGGAGAGGCGCGGCGGGATCGGCGTCGGCGTCGAGGACGCGGTCCAGGCCGGCGAGCAGCGCGTACACCGCACCCTCGTAGGCCGCCTGGAGGATCTGCCCCGGCGACGTGTCGTGGCGCAGCCCGTACAGCAGGCCGGAGGCGCCGGGCAGATTGGGTGTGCGCTCGCCGTCCAGGAAGGGCAGCACCACCGCGCTGCCGCCCGCCTCGACCGCCTCCCGGTCCCGCCCGAGCAGCGCGGCGATCCGGTCGACCGCCAGGGTGCAGTTCAGCGTGCAGGCGAGCGGCAGCCAGTCGCCGCGCGCGTCGGCGAAACCCGCCACGGTGCCGGTCGGGTCCGCGGAGGGGCGCGCGGAGACGGCGTACACCGTGCCCGATGTGCCCAGGCTCATCACCGGCAGACCGGGGCGCAGCCCGAGGCCGAGTGCGGCCGCCGCGTTGTCGCCGGTGCCGGGAGCCACCAGCGTGCCCTCGGCCAGCGGGAGTTCCGGCAGACGGCGTACCGTACCCGCCGCGTCGAAGGGGCGTACGACCTCGGGGAGCAGGGCGGGGGAGAGGCCGACGAGCGCGAGGATCTCCTCGTCGTACGCCTCTGTGCCGGTCGCCCACCAGCCGGTGCCCGACGCGTCGCCCCGGTCGGTGATGCCCCGGCCGGTGAGCCGCTCGGTGAGGTAGTCGTGCGGCAGCCTGACGGCCGCCGTCGCGCGCGCGGCGTCCGGTTCGTTCTCGCACAGCCACGCCCACTTGGTGACGGTGAACGCGGCGGCGGGCACGCTGCCGGTCCGCTCCGCCCAGGCCTTCGGGCCGCCGAAACGCTCGATCAGGCGCTCGCTCTGCGGTGCGGACCGTACGTCGTTCCAGAGCATCGCCGGCCGCACCGGGCGGCCCGCTTCGTCGAGGGTGACCAGGCCGTGCTGCTGGCCGCCGACCGCGATCGCCGAGGCGCGGCGGGCCGGAGGCCCGCACTGATGCAGGGCCTCGGTGAGCGCCTGCCACCACCTCTCGGGGTCGCTCTCCCGGGCTCCGCCGTCCCCGATGACCGCGTGCGGCGCCTGGCCGCGCGCCACGACCTCGCCGGTCGCGGTATCGACGACCAGCACTTTCGTGGACTGGGTGGAACTGTCGACCCCCACGACGAGCGGCCCGTGCGGTGCGGCAGTCATGATTTCTCCGTTTCCAAGCCTTCCCAAGGATGCCCCCGGATAACTAATTTGTTAAGGGCCATGACGAAATAGTCGAGGGAGCGTGTATGAACCACCAGCCCACCCCCGAGGACAAATTCAGCTTCGGCCTGTGGACCGTGGGATGGCAAGGACGGGACCCGTTCGGCGATGCGACCCGGCGGGCCCTGGAGCCCGCGGAGTCCGTGCGCAGGCTGGCCGAGCTCGGCGCGTACGGCGTGACCTTCCACGACGACGACCTGATCCCGTTCGGCGCGTCGGAGTCCGAGCGCGAGTCCCACATCAAGCGGTTCCGGCAGGCGCTCGACGAGACCGGCCTGGTGGTGCCCATGGCCACCACGAATCTCTTCACCCACCCGGTCTTCAAGGACGGCGCGTTCACCGCCAACGACCGTGACGTGCGCCGCTTCGCGCTGCGCAAGACGATCCGCAACATTGATCTCGCCGTCGAGCTCGGGGCGCGGACCTACGTCGCGTGGGGAGGCCGCGAGGGCGCGGAGTCGGGAGCCGCCAAAGACGTCCGGGTCGCACTGGACCGGATGAAGGAGGCCTTCGACCTGCTGGGCGCGTACGTCGTCGAGCAGGGCTACGACCTGCGCTTCGCCATCGAACCCAAGCCCAACGAGCCGCGCGGCGACTTCCTGCTGCCCACCATCGGGCACGCCCTCGCGTTCATCGAGCGCCTGGAGCAACCCGAGATGTACGGCGTCAACCCGGAGACGGGCCACGAGCAGATGGCCGGGCTCAACTTCCCGCACGGCATCGCACAGGCGCTGTGGGCGGACAAGCTTTTCCACATCGACCTCAACGGCCAGACCGGCATCAAGTACGACCAGGATCTGCGCTTCGGCGCGGGCGACCTGCGACAGGCATTCTGGTTGGTCGACCTGCTGGAGACGTCGGGATGGGAGGGCTCGCGGCACTTCGACTTCAAGCCGCCGCGCACCGAGGACCTCGACGGGGTGTGGGCCTCCGCGGCCGGCTGCATGCGCAACTACCTGATCCTCAAGGAGCGGGCCGCCATCTTCCGCGCCGACCCGGAGGTCCAGGAGGCGCTGATCGCCTCCCGTCTCGACGAGCTGGCGCAGCCCACCGCCGCGGACGGCCTGGCGGCACTGCTGGCCGACCGCGGGTCCTACGAGGAGTTCGACGCGACGGCCGCCGCCGAGCGGGGCATGGCGTTCGAACGGCTCGACCAGCTGGCCATGGACCATCTGCTGGCCGCGCGAGGCTGACCCGTTGTAGTCGCCCCTGCTGCCGCCGACGACGGCCGGCGGCAGCAGAGGCGGCCCGTCATCCGTCTCCCAGAAGCACGACAGCGAGCGCCGACGCCGGGTCCTGGTCGGCGGGACCGGCGGGCGTCCAGCGCCCGCGCTCCTTGCGGTAGGGCCACCAACGGCCGTCGTGCCCGTACCGCAGCTGTGCGTCCGAGCCGGCCACGGTCCACCGGTTGCGCTGGGCCCGCAGCTGCGGGCGCTCGCCCTCCTCCCACGCCTCGGCCAGCCGGGTCCTGGCGCGCGCGAGTGCCTCCGGCTCCGGTGAGCACTCCTCCTCCAGGACGGCGAGCGCTGCGCACCCTCCGTACCCCCACGCCCGGACGGCCAGGGCCAGTTCGGCCCGGTCCCGCCCGGTCCCCGCCGCGAGACGTGCGACGATCCGTGGCTCGGGACCACTCGCGGCCAGCCGCACCGCGTCCTGCGACTCCGTCAGCTCCTCCTCCACCGGGCGCCGTTCATGCCCGGCCGACAGTGCTTCCGCCAGCATGCGCCGCGCCCGGACAGCCGTGTCCCGCGCCAGGAACTCCAGCGTCGGCACATCGATTCCCGGCGCGCCTACCCCGGGCGCGGGCCCCGTCTCCGTGTCGAGGACCGGCGGCTGTCCCGGCTCGTCCGGGAGCGGCGGGGGAGAGGGCGGTGCCGCCCGCGTGTTCCACGCCGCGTACGCCTCGTCGGCGCGTACGCCCTCCGGCGTGCGCTCGTCCTCATGCGCCCCCTGGGGTTCCTGGGGCGCCGCCCTGGAGGCGCTGCGCACCTGCAGCTCGTCGAGCAACTCGCGCTCCCTCCGCCCGCGTATCAGCAGCAGCACAAAAGGGTCCTCGTCCAGCAGCCTGGCCACCTGGTAGCAGAGTGCCGCGGTGTGCGGACAGTGGTCCCACGCCTCGCAGGAGCACTCGGGCTCCAGGTCGCCCATGCCCGGCAGCAGTTCGACTCCGGCCGCCGCCGCGTCCTCCACCAGATGCGGCGGCATGTCCCGGTCGAGCAGCGCCGCGATGTGCCCGGAGCGGTCGACCGCCATGTCGAGGAACCTGTCCCACTCCTCCTCGCTCAGCTGCTGAAGCAGCACATCACTGCGGTACGCCGAGCCGTCCCGTTCGCGGACCACGGCCGTGATCCGGCCCGGCCGAACGGACACGGCACCGACCGCGGCCTCGCGCGCGTACTTGCGCCCTTTCTTGAGCTGCTGCCCGTCGAGAGCGGAGTCCTCCAGTGCCTTCATCCAGGCCAGACCCCACCAAGTCCGCGCGAAACCGCGCCCCTGGGCGGGAGGCAGGGCGCCGAAAGTGCGCTCGGCCCCCTGCTCGTACGTCTCGCCTTCGCTCCGCTCGTTCATCGGGCGCCCCCTCGCAGCTCCACCAGGTCCGCCAGCTCGGCGTCGGACAGTTCGGTCAGCGCTGCCTCGCCGGAGCCGAGGACGGAGTCCGCGAGTCGCTGCTTGCGCGCGAGCATGTCGGCGATCCGGTCCTCGATGGTCCCCTCGGCGATCAGCCGGTGCACCTGCACCGGCTGGGTCTGCCCGATGCGGTACGCGCGGTCGGTGGCCTGCGCCTCGACGGCCGGGTTCCACCAGCGGTCGTAGTGCACGACATGGGCGGCCCGGGTGAGGTTGAGCCCGGTGCCGGCCGCCTTCAACGACAGCAGGAACACCGGGACCTCACCGTCCTGGAACCGCTGCACCATGGCCTCGCGCTGCGGGACGGGCGTACCGCCGTGCAGGAACTGGGTGCTCACGCCGCGTGCCGCGAGATGCCTCTCCAGCAGCCGCGCCATCTGCACGTACTGCGTGAAGATCAACACGCTCGCGTCCTCGGCCAGGATGGTGTCGAGGAGCTCGTCCAGCAGCTCCAGCTTCCCCGACCGGCCCGCGATACGAAGCCGTCCACCGTGCGAGCCACGATCCTGCGAGCCACGATGCTGCGAACTGTGCTCCTGCGAACTGTGTTCCTTCAGGTACTGCGCCGGGTGGTTGCAGATCTGCTTCAGCGCGGTCAGTAGCTTGACCACAAGACCTCGGCGGGCGAAACCGTCGGCCCCGGAGATCTCCGCGAGCGTCTCGCGCACCACCGCTTCGTACAGCCCGGCCTGCTCCGCCGTGAGCGAGACGGCACGGTCGGTCTCCGTCTTCGGCGGCAGCTCGGGTGCGATACCGGGATCCGACTTGCGGCGGCGTAGCAGGAAGGGACGCACGAGCTTGGAGAGCCGCTCGGCCGCCGCCGGGTCGTCGCCGCTCTCGATCGCCTGGGCGTAGTGCCTGCGGAAGGTCCCCACGCGGCCGAGCAGGCCGGGTGTCGTCCAGTCGAGAATCGCCCACAGTTCGGAGAGATTGTTCTCCACCGGAGTGCCGGTGAGCGCCACGCGCGCGTGGGCGCCGATCGTCCTGAGCTGCTTGGCGGTCGCCGAGTGCGGATTCTTGACGTGCTGTGCCTCGTCCACGACGAGGCCCACGGCCCCGCCCCGGCCAGCCGTGGTGCGTCGAGGCGCATGGTGCCGTACGTCGTCAGGACGAACCCGCCGTCCGTCAGGTCCTCCAGGCTGCGCGATGACCCGTGGAAGCGCCGGACGGCGATGCCCGGTGCGAACTTTTCGATCTCGCGCTGCCAGTTGCCCATGAGGGATGTCGGGCAGACCACGAGGGTGGGCCCAGCGGCCCGCTCGTCGGTCTGCCGGTGCAGATGCAGGGCGATGAGCGTGATGGTCTTGCCGAGCCCCATGTCGTCGGCGAGACAGCCGCCGAGCCCCAAGGACGTCATGTGGTGCAGCCAGTTGAGGCCGCGCAGCTGGTAGTCACGCAGGGTCGCCGCCAGGGCGGCCGGCTGCGCGATGGTCTGGAGCCCGGGGCCCTCCGGATCGGCCAGCCGGTCCCGCAACTGTGCGAGCCACCCCGTGGCCTGTACGTCGACCCGCTGTCCGTCGACCTCCGTGCGGCCGGTCAGCGCGGCGCCGAGGGCATCGATCGGCGCGACCTTGCGGTCGTGGCGGTCCCGCGCGCGGCGGGCCTGATCCGGATCGATCAGCACCCACTGGTCGCGCAGCCGCACCACCGGTCTGCCGGCCTCGGCCAGCCGGTCGAGCTCGGCCCTGGTGAGCTGTTGATCGCCCAGTGCGAACGACCAGTTGAAGGCGAGCAGGGACTCGGCGGACAGAAATGACGGCAGGTCGGACGAGGGCTTCTGCGGGCCCTTGCCCTCGTGGCTGCTCTCGCCCCCGCCGGGTTCACCGGCCGTTCCCGGTGGACCGACGACGGCGCGGGTGGTCAGCTTGCGGGCCAGCTCCCGGGGCCAGTGCACCTGGACGCCGGTGGCGGCGAGCGCGCGGGCGGCCTCTCCGAGCAGTTCGTTGACCTCTTCGTCGGCCAGCTCGATCGTGTCGGGAACGGCGGCCGAAAGCAGTGGTGCCAGCGGCGACCAGGCACGGACGGCACGGCGCAGGGCCAGCAGCGCGTCCATGCGGGCCCGCGGCCCGAACGCCGTACCGCTGTGCCTGCTCCCCGCCCACACCTCGGTGGCGTCCGCGACCAGCGAGGGGTCGCTGACGCTGTGCATCTGGAGGACGGCGCGGAAGACGAGCCCGTCCCCGCTGTCCGTGGCCCCGTCGCCCCGGCCGGCGCCGGAGCCGGCCGCCGTGAGTCCCGGCAGCTCGATCCGCAGCGAGATCCGTACGCCCGCGTCGTGCCCTGCGGCCACGTCCGCGGCCCAGGCCCGCTGCTCGGGCAGCCGCTGCGGCTCGGCCGCGGCAAAGGCGGGAGCCGCGGATGCGACCGCCGCGGCGGGTGTCCGCGGCAGGCCGTCGGCGACCGCGTCCAGGAACGCCCGCAGGAGCTGATCGGGCGCGGGCAGCCGGAGGGGGACCTCGCTCGCGTCGAGCGGTACGGCGTGCGCGGCGGGCGGCATGGAGGCCGCCAACTCCTGTACGCGGTCAAGATCCTCTGCGGCGAGTGGCCCGGCCCGCCAGGCGTCGTGGTCGGTGGCGGTCAGACCGGGCAGCAGGCGCCCGCGCGCGGCGAGCTGGAGGGCGACGAGCGCCGCCGCGCCCCAGAAGGCGGTGGCGGGATCGGCGTCCGCGGACGAGCGCGCCCTGGTCAGGACGGGCAGAGCCCTACGTACGGGCAGGAGTGTCGCCCGTACGGTGCGCAACGTGGCATCGGCCGTGACCATGGTCAGCTCTTCGACCGGGCCGGGCGCGGACGGAGGCTCGCTCCCGTCCGTCCGCCAGAAGGCGACCCGGCCGGTGCGCGGCGGGTCACCTGGCAGGAAGAGGGCGGAACAACTGATGAGTTCGGTGATCTCGGAGGTCGTTGCCGAAGGATGCCGATGCACAGCGATGAGCATTCCTCAAGTTTGACTAGTGCTGGTGGAGTCGCCGAATGTACCGCAACGCCCATCCTTTACGCCCATGCGGCGGCCGTGAGGTGGATCACGTAGCCCCGTTTGGTTCACTTCAGCCTCAGCTGCACGTCCACCACCATCGCGTCAAGGCGCCGGCGTCAGTGAAGTCGGGTTGGAAGTCATAGGGGTAGTGCCATGGTCAACAAGGATTCCGTTCCGTAGTTTCATCAGGTCAAAAGCCTGCTCTAAAGATCCGGAGACCCCTATGCCCCAGGCCGCCACTGCCGCGGAATCCACGGCAGCGACGTCAGGGAGCGACTTCGCCCCACTTCTGCGAGCCGTCAGGGAGCAAGGTCTCCTGGAGCGGCGCACCGGCTGGTACACGATGGGAATCGCGGCCAACCTGCTCGCTCTTGCCGTTGTTCTCACCGGCATAGTGCTCATCGGCGACTCCTGGTGGGCCCTCGCACTCGCACTGCCCCTCGCGGTGCTGTGGGGCCGCACGGCCTTCGTCGGTCACGACGCGGGACACTCACAGATAACCGCCGGCCGCGGCCTCGGCCGGGCCATCGGGCTCATCCACGGGAACCTGCTGCTTGGTATGAGCCAGGCCTGGTGGAACGACAAGCACGTACGCCACCACGCCAATCCGAACCACATCGACAAGGACCCCGATGTCGGAGTCGGGGCGCTCGTCTGGACCCAGGAGCAGGCCGCGCAGCGTGAGGGCTTCGCCCGCTGGCTGACCCGCAACCAGGCGCGACTGTTCTTCCCCATGCTGCTGCTCGAAGGCATCGCCCTGAAGATCTCCGGCTTCCAGGACCTGCGCCGTCAGGGGGCGCGCGAGCGGATCCTGGAGGGCGCGCTGCTGGTGGCGCACCTCGCGGGATACGCCACGCTGTTGCTGACGACCATGTCGGTGGGCAAGGCCGTCGCGTTCGCGCTGCTGCATCACGCGATCTTCGGACTTCACCTGGGCATGGCGTTCGCGCCCAACCACAAGGGCATGGAAATGCCCGCCCCGGACGGCGAGCGCTGGGGGCACCTGCAGCGCCAGGTACTCACTTCGCGCAATGTGCGCGGTGGGATCCTCACCGACTGGTTTCTCGGCGGTCTCAACTACCAGATCGAGCATCACCTGTTCCCGAGCATGCCGCGCCCGCATCTGAGGCGTGCCCAGCCGCTGGTGCGTGAGCACTGCCGTGCTCTGGGTATGTCGTACGCGGAGACCGGTCTGATCGAGTCCTACCGTCAGGCGCTGCAGCACATGCACGAGGTCGGCGAGCCGCTCAGGTCGGCGCCGGAGCCGATCGTGGTCGCCTAGCGGAACTGCGGGGCGGTCGCGCACGTTGTCGAGGCAGGGAGCGGCAGCAGCCGCGAAGGAGGCGTCGAAGATGTCGAAGAGCGCTAAGGTCGCCGCCGGTGGCGTGGTGGTGGGCATCGCACTGATGATGCTGGTCGGCTTCTGGCCGGGCCTGCTCATCTTGGTCGGAGTTCCGGTCGCGGCCTACCTGATGCTGGACGATTCGCAGCGGCGCAGGCTGCGCAGGATCTCGCGCAAGGAAATCGGCCGCTGATCCGGCCAGGTCCTGCCCCTACCGGTGACGATGGACCACCGGTAGGGGACAACGGATGAGGGAGTCCCGCGCAATGGGTGGCATGGTCACGTCGGTCTGCAGTAACGCCGAGTACTCCTTCCACAAGCCGACGCGCGACAGCATCACCCTGCTGGCCGGGCTCGGTGTGGAGGGTGACGTCCACGCGGGCGTGACGGTCAAGCACCGTTCCCGGATCGCCCAGGACCCCACCGCGCCGAACCTGCGCCAGGTGCACCTCCTGCACGAGGAACTGTTCGGCGAGGTGCTGGCGGAGGGCTTCGACGTGGAACCGGGCCAGCTCGGGGAGAACGTCACCACCGGCGGCATCGACCTGCTCGGCCTGCCGGCCGGCACCCTGCTGCGCATCGGGGACGAGGCGCTCCTGGAGGTCACCGGCCTGCGCAACCCCTGCCTCCAGATCGACGCCTTTCAGGACGGCCTTCTCAAGCAGGTGGTCGGCCGGGACGCCACCGGCCACGTCGTGCGCAAGGCCGGGATCATGAGCGTTGTCAGGGCGGGCGGAGTGATACGGCCCGGTGACCGCATCGAGGCGGAGCTGCCACCCGAGCCGCACCGCCCCCTCGACCGGGTCTGATCCCGGGCCCCGGTCGACCCGGCGCCCCGTGACCACCGGCCCACTCAACGACCGGGCGGCGTACCGTGACGCCGGTCAGGCGGGCCGTACGGCGATCTTGTCGAGCGCCTCCAGCAACCCCGGCAGTTCGTGCCCCCTGCCGATCGGGAGGACCTCTCCCGGCTCGTCATCGAGCAGTACGAAGGCGATGTCGTCGGTCCTGGCGATCACCGACCAACCGGGACCGTCGGCGCGGAGCGTACGGGCCTCACCCGAGGCGAACGTCGAACGCACCCGCCCCGGTGGCGGCGGGGTCTCCACATAACCGTGCAGCTCCTCGATGACGCGCCGCACGCCCGCGTGCGGCGCGGCCCCGGGAGCGGCGAAAGTCTCCGCGTCATCGATCTGCTCACGCCACGCCGCCCACTGCAGAGCGATCTCGTCCGCACCGAGACGCCGCTGGGCCGCTCCCCACTGGTCGCTGTCAGGAGGCGTGAGAGGGGGGCGGTTCCCGCCGTCCGGCATGTCGTCCGGAGAGGGGTCGTGCGGTTCCGGCACGCCGGGCGCGGAGACCGCGAGCATGAGCGGCCAGCCGGGCAGCCCGGCGACGATCGTGCGCTCGTCGGGGGACAGGTCGTACTCCATGCCGCAGTCCCAGGACGCGATGGCGACCGCCACCAGGGACACGTCGTCGATGACCACGGTCCACCGCGCACCCGCGCCGTCCTGGCCGAGCACAAGCCCGTACCCCTCGGCGTACGGCTCAAGGCCGAGCGCCGCGCAGGCCTGCGGGTAGTCGTCGCCGAGCACGCTCGGGAACTTCGCGGGCGTCAGCAGCACCGCGGTCAGCACAAACAGTGCGTCCTCGGTGTCCTCGGCGGTGTCCGGCCCGGTCACGGCAGCCTCCCCATCGGATCGGTCGTCGGCGCACCCTAATGGGATCGCGAGGTTCTTGTCACGAGCCTTGTCCTGCGCGGTCAGGCGGCCGGCAGGCCCAGAAGCGTACGCGCCACGCGCTGCGGGGACTCGTCGCGCTCGCGCGCGAGCGCGATGACCGCCCGGCAGGCCAGCTCGTTGACTCCGAAGGAGAGGGCCTCGGGCGACACCCAGCCGGCAGCCTCGTCGATCCCCTGCTGGTCGTCCTCGGCGCACGCGGACACGTAGGTCGCCGCGGCCTCGAAAATATTGTGCTGCCGGGTGTCCGGGCGCTCCGGCCGCGGACCCGCAGCCCACTCGAACAGCTTCCGGAGTCTGTCCAACACCGTGACCACCTTCCCCTTGAGTGGCTCGATCGCCGATCTTTCAAGTATGTCCCCCCAACGTAGAATTGGACCGCTGGAGACAGAAGGGGGACGGTAGGCCGAAGCGCTCGCCGGACTCCTACGGTTGGGCGCAGCCTGCCCGGCCACGAATGCGCTCCGCGCCGCACCGCGCCCGGCAGAACCCGGAGATCAAGTGGTGTCCCGACGGCTACCGCGTCGGCGACCTGGGGACGTTCCCGACGCCCGGTTCGGGCGGCTGGCCGATGCCGCATATAAGGCCCTCAGCGACCGCCGCCGAGTGACCGGAGGGTGGCGCGCAGCCAGGTGACTTCCGCCCGGCTGGTCGCCCGGACGACAGTGAGGATGCCGCGCCGGAAGGGATCATCCAACTCCTCCGCGCGCAGCGGCCGGTCGCCCTCGTAGAAGAAGCTCGCGGGTTCTTCCAGGAACTCCAGTCGTCGACGCAGTACGCCGGCCTGCGCGTCGGAGTCATCCAGGTGGCGCAGGAAGGCGAGCAGCGCGAACCAGCGGTTCTCGTCGGTGATCTCGGGCCGCTCGGGATGCGCGAGGCGCCTGCGCAGTTCCCGTCGGCCGGCGTCGGTGAGTGTGAGGACGTGGCGAGGTGCGGCCACGGATCCGGGCCGGGTCTCGCGCGCCAGCATGCCTGCCTTCTCCAGCCTTTTGATGGCCGGATAGAGCGTGCTCTCGGCGACCGGCCGGACGTGCCCGGTCAGTGCGGTGATGCGTTTGCGCAGTTCGTAGCCGTGCAGCGGGGTGTCGTAGAGGAATCCGAGTATGGCGAGTTCCAGCATGCCCCCCATGGTGCACCATTCCCGCTGTACATCGTCGACGTAATACATCGGTGTCGATGTATGCTGCGTCGAAAAGTGCGGGACGAGTGGGAGGGGACGAGGATGCGGCAGGCACGGTTCGACGCACGGGGGAGTGTGGTCAGGTGGACGGAGTCGGCGGGCGCCGGACCGGCGAGGGTGTACGTTCACGGGCTCGGCGCGGCCTCGACCGTCTATCACGCGCACATCGCGTCCCACCCGGACCTCGCGGGCCGAAGGTCACTCTTCGTCGTTCTGCCGGGCCATGGAATCAGTGACCGCCCCGCGGACTTCGGCTACTCGCTGGAAGACCATGCGTCGGCACTGGGGGCCGTACTCGACGAGGCAGATGTGCGCGGCGCCGTCGTGGTGGCGCACAGTATGGGCGGGTCGGTTGCCGTCGTGCTGGCGCACCGGCGACCTGAGCTGGTGTCCGGACTGGTCCTCACGGAGGCCAACTTGGATCCCGACCCGCCGCGGACGGCCGGCAGCCGCGGCATCGCGTCGGCCGTGACCGCTTGGCGGCCTCACCACGGGCCTCGGCGTCGCGAGCATGCATTACCTCGGCATGGCGGCGCTGCGGCTGCACGGCGACGTCTCCTACGCCCCGGTGCTTGTCGCGCTGTCCGTCGTCATCGCCGTCGTCGCGGCGACCGCCGCTCTCTGGGCGGCGCTGAACATCAAGTCCCCGGCCGCCGTCGCCGTCGCTTATCGCTCGTCATGGGCGCGGCGGTCAGCAGCATGCATTACACGGGAATGGCGGCGGTGAGCGTGCGGGTGAACCCGTCGAGCGCCGAGCTCCCGGGGGCCACGGCGATGCAGTTCATCCTCCGCCTCGCCGTGGGCCTCGGGTCGTACCTCTTCCTCACCTCCGCCTTCGTCGCGCTGTCCCCGACCGCGCGCGAGCGGGAGGCCGATGCCACCGCGGTGCGCCTGGCCGGAACCGAGCCCGTTCACTAGCCCCGCCCCGCACCGCGGCTGGTCCGCGCGAGACGTATCCGGAACGAGGAGGCCATGCGCACACCCCGCAGGACCCCGGGCGACGAAACACCATCCCGGTCCGCGCCCCCGGCGCGCGGACGGCGGGCGCACGCCGGGGGCGCGGCCGACGAACGCCGTGTGCAGGGGCCACCACCGGGCAGCCCCCGGCCTATCGCCATGACACCTGTGACGTGGCGGCTTCGCCCGAGGACCGCGCGGGCGAAGGTCGTCTCGCTGCTGATGGTGCCCGTCGTGTCCCTCCTCGTGCTCTGGGGCTTCGCCACCGTCACCACGGCGCAGGACGTGGCACGGCAACGGCAGGTGCAGCGGGTTGACGAGCAGATCCGCACCCCCGTGAGCGCCACCGTCGCCGAGCTCCGGGCCGAGCGCCGGGCAGCGGTGCGCTATCGGGCGCCCCCCAGGGGGCCGGCGACGAACGCGCTGACATATTCGAGCAGCAGGGCAAACGCACTGATGCGGCAGTGGCCGGGCTCCGGCTCGACGACGACCACACCGTCGCCGCCGGCGCGGACCTCCCGGGCCCGGTGACTGCCGGACTCGAAGCGTTCGTTGCCAGTGCGCAGCAGTTGCGCGACCTGCGTACCGGAGTCGTCGACCGCAGCGCCGACTGGGACAAGGCGTACGAGCAGTACACCCGGACCATCGACGCCGCGTTCCGCGTCACGGGAACACTCACCGGCATTCAGGAGGCCAGGCTGGGCTCCGACGCGCGCGTGCTGCTCGAATTCGCCCGAGCCGGCGAGATGCTGTCGCGCGAGGACGCGTTGCTCACCTCCGCGCAACTCGGCCGGACCTTCGACGTGCGGCGGCTGCGCCTCTTCGGCGGAACCATCGAGACCCGCATGAACTTGACCGCGTCAGCCGCAAGCGACCTGCCGGGCCCCCAGCGCGAGGCCTGGCGCGCATTCACCAAGGGCAGCGCGTACAACACCGTGCTCACCGCCGAGCAGGAGGTGGCCGCCGCCGCGCCCGGCCGGAAGGCGCCCTCGCCGTCCCGGTGGACACCTGGGAGCAGGCCCACACCAGTGTGCGCCGTGCCGTACGCGCGATCGGCGCGGAGGCCGACGGGAACGCGGCCGGTCGCACCGACTCGCTGGCCGACAGCGTGCTGAACCCGCGGGCGCGGCCGTACTCCTGGGACTCGTCGCCGTGCTCGTCTCCCTCGTCATCTCCGTACGCATCGGCCACGGCCTCGTCGTCGAACTCGCCGGCCTGCGCAACAACGCTCTGGAGATCGCCCGGCGCAAACTGCCGCACGCCATGCACCGGCTCCGCGCCGGGGAGGAACTCGACATCGATGCGGAAGCCCCGCAAGGGCGACCCGCCGAGGACGAGATCGGCCAGGTCGGCGAAGCCCTCGCCACCGTGCACCGCGCGGCTCTCGTCGCGGCCGCCGAACGTGCCGAACTCGCCGGCGGGGTCTCCGGGATCTTCGTCAACCTCGCCCGGCGCAGCCAGGTGCTGGTCCACCGTCAGTTCAACCTGCTCGACAGCATGGAGCACCGCGCGGACGACCCGGGCGAACTCAGTGACCTCTTCCGTCTCGACCACCTCACCACCCGGATGCGCAGGCACGCGGAAAGCCTGATCATCCTGTCCGGGGCGGCCCCCGGCCGCGCATGGAGCAAACCCGTACCGCTGACGAACGTCGTCCGTGCAGCGGTCTCCGAATTCGAGGACTACGCGCGCGTGGAAGTACGGCAGCTGTCCGAGACGGCTGTCGTCGGCGCCGCAGTCGCCGACCTCACCCATCTTCTCGCCGAACTCATCGAGAACGCCGCCCAGTTCTCCCCTCCGCACACCAGGGTGCGCGTCAGCGGCGAGCTCGTCGGCAAGGGGTACGCCCTGGAGATCGAGGACCGCGGAATCGGCATGGGCAAGGAGGTACTCGCCGAGGCCAACCGCAGGATCGAACAGTCCGAGGCCCTCGACCTCTTCGACAGTGACCGGCTCGGCCTCCTCGTCGTCGGCAGGCTCTCCTCCCGCCACGACATCAAGGTCCATCTGCGCACCTCTCCCTACGGCGGTACCACCGCGGTCGTCCTGCTGCCGGTCCCTCTGTTGCAGAGCGCCGTCACCAGGAAGGACTGCCCACCGCGGGATGCGGATCACACCGAACGTGGGGAGCAGCCGCAGCTGCGGGGAACCCTTTCGCCCTCCCGTCCCGCTCACGCCCCGGGTGTCGCGCAGCAGGGGCGCACGAATGGCACCGCGTTTCCCGCGTCGCCGTCCCGGCCTGCCCCGGCCGCCCAACAACGGGCACCGGCGCCCGCCGGAGTCACCGCGCCGCGCCCGCGGCCGTGCCGGTGGTGACGGCGACCGGGAGGGGACACGACGGGGATCCGGGAGTCCGAGGGCGAACTCCCACGCAGGGTCCGGCAGGCCGGCCTCGTCCCGCAACTGCGCGAAGTCGCCGCACCCGAGGCCACCGCACCCCACGCCTCTTCCGGCGAGGGCCCGGACGATCGCACGAGCGCACCCCGGAGCAGGCAAGGGACCGGCTGACTGCCTACCGCGAGGGATGGGCCCGCGGTCACGCAGCGCCGCGCGGACCCCTCTCCAGGAAGGGCGGCGAAGCCCACGGCTCCACGGACCGCGGCAGCGAAGGAGACCACACGTGATCGAGCAAGAGAGAACCGGGGCCGCTCATCCCCGCGGCGAATTCGACTGGCTGCTGGACGGCCTGGTGGCCGGGGTGGGCGAAATACGGCACGCGGTCCTGCTGTCGAACGACGGCCTTGCCGTCGGCACGTCGAGCGAACTGAACCGCGAGGACGCCGAACACCTGGCCGCCGTGGCCTCCGGATTCCATAGTCTGGCCAAGGGCGCGGGGCGGCAGTCCACGTCGGCGGCGTACGCCAGACGCTGGTGGAGATGGACCACGGCTTCCTGTTCGTCGCCGCGGCGGGCGACGGCTCCTGCTTGGCCGTCCTGAGCACCGCCGCCGCGGACATCGGTCTCATCGCCTACGAAATGGCCCGGCTGGTCAAGCGGTTCGGCGAGCACTTGTACGCGCCGCCCCGCACATGACCGGTGACAGGGGCCCCGACTCCACCGACCGGGGCAGTCAGTGGTACGACTCCGACGCCGGCCCGCTCGTACGCCCGTACGCGATGACCGGGGGCAGGACGAAGCCGGGCCCGAGCGGAGTGCGGTTCGACCTCATCGCGCTGGTCGTGGTCCTGGACGCCGCACCGGGCAGCGCAGAGGAATCGCTGCTCGGCCCCGAGCACCGCTCGCTGCTCGCCCTGTGCCGCGCGGAGCCCCAGTCCGTCGCGGAACTCGCCGCCGCCGCGGACCTGCCCGTGGGGGTGGTCCGGGTACTCCTCGGTGACCTGCTCGAATCCGGCTACGTACAGGTCAGCAGGCCCGTACCGCCTGCCCAGCTACCCGACGAGAAGATCCTGAAAGAAAAGAAGTGATCGATGGGCTCCGAGCGCTCTGACGACAAGGGTGGGCAGACGACCGCCCTTGCGCTGAAAATCCTGGTCGCCGGTGGCTTCGGGGTCAGCAAGACGACCCTCGTCGGCGCAGTCAGTGAGATCCGGCCGCTGCGTACCGAAGAACTGCTCAGCGAAGTGGGCCGGACGGTGGACGACACCGGGGGCGTGGACCGCAAGACCACCACGACCGTCGCCATGGACTTCGGACGCATCACCGTCAGGTCCGGACTCTCGCTGTACCTCTTCGGCACGCCGGGGCAGGACCGGTTCTGGTTCCTGTGGGACGAGCTGTCCCAGGGCGCCTTGGGCGCTGTAGTCCTCGCGGACACGCGCGCCGCCTCGAAGACTGTTTCCCGGCAGTCGACTAATTCGAGCACCGGCGCATCCCCTTCGTCCTGGCGCTCAACTGCTTCTCGGGGGCGCGGACCTACGGCGCACACGAAGTCTCACGCGCCCTCGACCTGGTCCGGGGGACACCGGTCTTGCTGTGCGACGCACGGGACCGGGACTCGGGAAAGGAAGTGTTGGCGCGGCTGGTCGAGTACGCGGGGCGAATGCACACGTCCCGGTTGCTCGACTCCGCAGGCTAAGGGCTGTCCCGCAATCCCTGGCAGGCGCACGACGACAGCTACGGCACCTCGCCGCGTTGTCGGAACGCCCGAATACGTCCAGTATGCGAACGTCCCTCCGCCTTGCGATGCACCGCATCTGACGCCGTGCGCTGATCCACCAGGGATTACGGGACAGCCCTTAGGCCCGATGGGCCCGCAACCGTCTGAACGGGTATCTGAACAAAAATCCGCACGGGCGGCTGCACGGTTGTCTGAACGGGCATGTGATTCGCCCGGCCAACTGTTCGACCCAGGTCTGAGCTGCGCAGACTCGCCTGGCCGTGGAGTTATCCACAGGCCGGGCGAGGATCGGACCGTACGGGCTACGGTCGTCACCGAGAGTATTCGCATCTCACGGGGAGACGTCATGGCCGTACAGGAAGTACACTGCGCCGCCGCTGCTGCCGGTGCGCCGGCACGAGCGCAAGTACGAGGACAAGCAGGACAAGCACGGGGGCAAGCGCCTGAATCGGCACAGGCGGAGGCACCGCCACCACCGGGACAGGCGCTGCCGCCGGCACAGGCGCTGGCGAGCAAGCCGCTGGCCGCGTCCCGGGCCGCGCAGGAGCTGGGTCTGAAGCGGGCCGAGCTGGACCTTGCCGTTCAGCTCGGGCACCTCAGGGCCACACCGGATCCGGGGACCGGGCGGCGCCGGTTCGCCCGCGAGGAGATCGACAGGCTGCGGACGGCGCACGGGACCCCCGAGGCTCTGCGGGAGCGGGTGCGAACGGTCGGCACCACCGAAGGCGCCCTGCTCATGAGCATCAGCCCGGCCCGTTTCACCCGGTTGGCCCGCACCGGATACATCAGTCCCGTCAAGTTTTACCTCAACCGCTACCGGGCGGTCGTCTGGCTCTATCTCGCCGAAGACCTCAGGGCGTTCGCCTCCCGCGAGCCCGGCCTGCTCACCGGCCGGTCCCCGGAGGCGATGCGAAGCATGCTCGCCGAGGGGGAGGACTGGCGGGCGCGCAACTGGCGCGCCCGGCGCCTCGGCCCGCTGACGCGGCAGACCAAGGATCCCTGGGAGCGGGCGGCGATCATCAGCTCCGTGCTCGACCCCGTCCAGCTGGCGGAGGTCGTCGACGATCCCTATGAACGCGCGTACCTCCAGAAGCTCCGGCCCGGCCCCGCCGTGGCGCACAGCGAGTCGGCCGCGGCGCGCGAGGTTGTCGGCCGGTTGCTGCTGGCCGACGACCCGGACGAAATTCTCTGGCAACGGGTGAGCCTGGCCCTGTTGCTGGACGACGCCCGTGAACAGCGGTCAGCCCCACGCCCGGACCTGGTGCGACCGTCGCCGGCCTCTGCGCACCGGGACGCGGGGGATCCACGGTCGGCCTCCGCTCGACCGGCGGGCGGCCGACCGCTGCGGACGCCTGCCTGCCCGGACGGCGAGCGGTCACTTTCGGCCCACCTCCTTGAGTCCTCCCGCGGGCTCCGCGGCTGGCTGCACCGAAGGAGGCCACCCCACGGGGGCGGCGCCCGCTGAAGCGCGGCCCTCGGGGGCGGGGCAGTCAGGGGCGTACGCTCCCGACGCCTCCTCCGTCATTCAGGCGGGTGATGCGCCGCTGCGCGGCGAACGCCGCCGCCGGGTAACGCGGATCGGGCCACAGTGTGTACTCGCGCAGACATGCCTCGGTGAACTTGATGACGTGCTCATCGCCGTGCTCCGCCGCTCGCGTGCCCAGCTCCGCCAACGGCGGCAGGTCCGGCACCTCCGCCCGCCAGTCCATGGTGCCCTCGCCGCGCCGATCGGTGGTGAAGGCCAGCAGGAAGGCGGTGTGCACCTGCCACAGCGCGGCCAGTGTCGGCTCGTGCAACTCGTGCGGCGGATGCGGGAGCACGATGCGTACGGCCGCGGGCGCGGTGACTCCGTGGATCAGCGGGACCGGGAAGACTTCGGGGTGGCCGAGGTACACATCGGCGAACTGCGCGGTCATCTCGCTCAGCAGTCTGGGCGCCTGGTCCGGCGCGAGCCAATCCAGCGCCTCCGTGTACCCAGGTGTGCTGTCGAGGGTGTCCAGCCGCTGCCGGGCAGCCCCCGGACCCATCGGTCCCTCCGGCGCCTGGCGGGGCAACGCGGCGCTCGCGGCGGGCAGTTGGTGCGAGCCGATCAGTCGCGCGCGGCCCGGCGGTTCGGTGTAGCGGGCGGCCCAGTACGCCAGGCCCCGGCCAGTTCGCCCAGCCGCAACAGGGTCGGCTTCTCGGCGGCATGCAGGCCGCGTACGGCGTGTGCGGTGCGGATGAGACCGTGCGTCAGCCCGGCGAACAGGCCGGGGAGCAGGCGCGGCCACCACCGTACGAGCATCTCACTCCAGTGGGCTTCGGCCAGTTCGCGGGCGAAGAGCTGCTCCCAGTCTCCGGCCCGGTTGAAAACCCCCAGCACTGGCCGCCAGGAGGACTCGTCGACGGGGGCGATGGTGAAACGCGCGACTGTCACCTCAGGAGAGCCGGGCCCACACCCGCGAGGGGATCGTGGTCCGGTCCTCGCCGATGAGCTCAGCGGCCGGGCACGGACCCCACGCCGGCGGGTGGACCGCCCGATACGGCTTCGGCGTACAGCGCCCAGATTCGGGAGGGGTGGCCGTCACCGAGGTTCTTGAGGGGGACCTGCTTCTGGGACTTGGCGTCCTCGCCGAAGAGCCCGATCGAGGTGATCAGGTCCGGTGTGCCGCCGATGAACCACTCAGCCTTCCCGTCGTCGGACGGACCCGAAGTCCCGGTGACGGCCCGTCCACTCTCGCTCGCCCTCGGAGGAACGACAAAGGCGCGGTTCTCCATGTCGCGGGTCAAGGAGGTGGCGAGGAGGGAGTTGATCAGTTCGGCGGCGGGGGGACTGATGGCAGGGCCGCCCACTGCCTTCGGCAGACGAGTGCGCTCGTCTCCCCGCTGCGCCGATTTCACGATCGACGGAGTGACCTTCTTGCCCTCGTTGCTGAACGAGGCGTAAACACCGGCCATTTCCAGCGGAGCGGCCCCCATCAACCCGAGCGACGTCGCCTGCGGTGACGCGAAGCCGCTCGGATCCGTACGCATGCCCAGACTCTCGGCGGTCCGCCTGACGGCGGCGGGACCGACGTCGTACTTGCCATTCACCTTGCCCTCCGCCGAGGTGGCCAGGGCGACCGGTTCGAAGGTGACGCCGGCCTGGTAATCGGAGCGGGTCGCGTTGTTGAGGTAGTGCCGGAAATAGTCGCGGCCGCCGTAGAGCGCCAGAATGCGCCCGTTCCTCGGGTCCATCGAGACCGCCCCGGCCTGCCGGTCGGGATCCGGCTTCCGTGCGCCGGACTTGGGGCTGCGGCCTCCGGCGGCAAGTCCCTTTGTGACCGCACGCTCCAGTGCCCGCTGCTTGGCCGGATCCACATGGAGAGTGATCTTCCAGCCGCCGCCCGCCAGTTCCTGCTCGCTGACGCCCGCGTCCACCAGCTCCCGCCTCGCGGTGTCCACCAAGTAGCCCGTCTGCCCCGAGAGGCCCGCGCCGGGCTTGGGGGCCGCCGGCTCGGGGAACGTCATCCGCTCGCGTTCCCCGTGCTCCAGCCAGCCTTCCTCGACCATGTTGTCGAGTACATAGCCCCAGCGCGCCTTCACCAGCCGCTTGCCCGCGGGGGCCGCTACCGCCCAGTCGTACTGGCTGGGCGCCTGCAGCAGTGCCGCGAGGTACGCGCCCTGCTCGACGGCCAGGTCCTCGACGTCCACGTTGTAGTACGCACGGGCCGCCGCCTGGACGCCGTACGCGAGCCGACCGTAGTAGCTGGTGTTCAGATAGCCCGCGAGAATGTCGTCCTTGGAGTCGTGCCGGTCGACCTTCAGCGAGATGACCAGCTCCTTCACCTTGCGGCTGACGGTCTGTTCCTGGCTGAGGTAGTAGTTCTTGACGTACTGGTGGGTGATGGTCGAGCCGCCCTGCTTCCCCTGGCCCGTCACGGTGCTGGCGATGCCGCGGGCGGTGCCCGTCAGGGAGATGCCCGAGTCGCTGTAGAAGCCCCGGTTCTCCGCCGCGACGAACGCGCGCTGTACGTCCTTGGGGACGCGGTCGAGCGGGACGTTCTCCCGGTTCACCTCGCCGGTACGGGCGAGGCGCGTGCTGTCGCTGAACAGGTAGACGTTGCTCTGGGCCTTCGACTGCGCGTTGGCCCGGGGGGTGTCGATGGCGATGTACAGGAAGGTGAAGCCCGCGCCTACCAGGACACATACGCTGAGGACCGTGGCGAGTGCCTTGCGCCAGGTGACGAAGCGGCGTCTCCTGGGCCGTCCGGCGGCTTTCGGCAGCCGGCGTCGGTGCTTGCCCGCGCCCTTGCCGCCGGTGTCTCGCGCAGCTCCGGCCTCTCCGGCCTCCCCGATCTCGCCGGCCCCATCGACTTCGACTTCGCCGACTCCATCGATGTCGCCGGTCCCGCCGACTCCGCCCGGCTTCCGCCGCTCCGCCGTCCGCTGCGGACTCCGGGTCGACGTCGATCCCCGGCTTGCCCTCGGCGCGGTCGCTCATCGCGGCGAACATCCACCCGTGCAGGTCCTCGACGCCGTCGCCGAAGGGTGCTTCCAGACGCTGGTTGGGGCCGACGGCGTAACCGTCCAAGGAGATGGTGAGGTTGTGTACGCGCAGCTTGGACACGGAGTACTCCTTGGTGCGTCCGGAAGGCAGCCCGCTGAGCCTATCGGCGGGACGCCGAAGGCTGTGCTCGCTTCCCCCCTTGCGTCGATCGAGGTACGGGCGGATCGACAGCTCGCTCCAACAATCCTTCCGGTCAGATCTTCCTGCGCTGAGACCGGTCAGGTCTTCCCGCGCAGAGATACGTCGACGACCTCGGCGATCGCGTTGGTGTAGCGCACGATGCCCGGCGAACGCACGGGACACGGGCGGGACTTCTTCGTGGTCGGGGCGAGACAGAAGTGCAGATGGTCGTCCTCGCGGTGCAGCGAGGTGAGCCCGCCCGTGCAGTCCCGCGCGCGGGCCCGCTCCTCGTCGTTGCAGGGCAGCTGTCTCGTCCAGGTGTAGCGGTCGCCCGCCGGGCTCACCTGCCGGCCCGCGTCCGCCACGGTATCCGGACCGGCCGCGGCCCGGGCCCGGTAGATGTTGTTGACCCGGCGGACCCGGGCCGGTGAGAAGGCGTCCGGAGCCTGCAGCACCCACACGATGCTGGGCCGGGGGATCCCGGCGTCGCGTGCCGCCGTCGCGATCTGTTCGGTGAGAGTCTTGGCGTCGGCCGCGTACCGCGTGTAGTACTGCGCGCTGCCGCCCTGGGGGATCGAGCCCATGCACGGCGTGTAGCCCCAAGAGTTTCCCCAGAACTGCAACACCACGACGCTCGGCCGTTCGGACTCGACCAGGGCGGCGGCCTTGTCCCGGGGCGGCACCAGGGAATCGTGCTGTGTCTCGGTCAGGTAGTCGCACAGGGTCGTACCGGAATGCGGCGCACTGTGCACGGTCGCCCGCCCGGTGGCGGAGACCCGGTCGGCGAGGGCTGCCTGGCTCTCCATGGCCAGGGAGTCCCCGAGGTACAGGACGCGCGATTTCTCCCGGGGCCGCTGTTCCGTCTGCTTCGGTGCCTTCGGGGTGGGCGTGCCCGGCCCGGATTCCGCGGACCGCTCGGCGGCGGGCGGACTGGGAGCGGCTGCCAGGGGAGCGCCGGGGGCGTCCGAGGGATCCGAGCAGCCGGTCGCCCAGAGCAGCGCCAGTACAGCCAGTGCAGCAACCCGTGCGTGCCTCACAGCAACTCCCTCCCGCCCGGCCATGAGGGACCACAGTGGACCCAGTGGGCCCAGAGGTCCAGACCGCGCACACGCCGATACGGGGCACGCGCTCAGGGGGACACGGGACGCCCATCGAGTCCCCCGAGGAGACTCGGGCGTCCGGGAAGTGTCAGGATGTCGGTATGACGAGCAAGGTTTACTTCGACATCACCATCAACGACGAGCCCGCCGGGCGGATCACCTTCGACCTGTTCGACGACGTGGTACCGCTGACGGCGGAGAACTTCCGCGCGCTGGCGACCGGCGAGAAGGGCTTCGGCTTCAAGGGCTCGTCCTTCCACCGCGTCATTCCGGACTTCATGCTCCAGGGTGGCGACTTCACCCGGGGCAACGGCACCGGTGGCAAGAGCATCTACGGCGAGAAGTTCGACGACGAGAACTTCAAGCTCAAGCACACCAAGCCGGGCCAGCTCTCGATGGCGAACAGCGGACCGAACTCCAACGGCTCCCAGTTCTTCATCACCACCATCGTGACCTCGTGGCTCGACGGCAAGCACGTCGTGTTCGGTGAGGTTGCCGACGAGGAGAGCCTGAAGCTGGTCAAGAAGATCGAGGGCTACGGCTCCTCGAACGGCAAGACCAGCGCCAAGATCACCATCGCTGACTCCGGGGCGCTCTGACCAACTCCTGCCGGATTCACACGTGCCGGGGGGCGGCGATGTCTCGCCGCCCCCCGGCACGTGTGCGTAGAGCAGCACTCGGCGGCTCTTGGAGATCGGAGATGCCGCCGAGGTCATACGACGCCGGGGCCCAGCTCTCGCGGTCCGTACAGGGCGCCGTCCGTCCCGGTGGCGTGGGCCCAGTACCGGTCGCCGAAGGACCAGTGCCACCACTCCGTGGGGTAGTTCACCAGCCCCGCCGCCGTCAGGGCGGCTCCCAGGATCTCCCTGCGTGCGCGTGCCTCGTCGCCGATGCCGTCCGCGGAGGTGTAGCAGGCGTCCGCGCTGTCCTCCGGGCTCGCGTTCATCGGGGTGCCCAGGTCGAGCTCGCGTCCGTCCGCGTCGGCGAGCGTCAGGTCGACGGCGGCGCCGGCGCTGTGCGGCGCGATGTGGGGCGGCGAGACATAGCGGCTCGCCGCCGATGCGACCTGCTCGGCGGACCACTCGGGATGCGCGGTCCGCAGCTGACCTGCGTACTCCTCGAAATGGTGCCGCTGCAGGGACAGCGGCCCGTATCCCTCGACGTACAGCAGGCGCAGGCCGCGCGGCAGCGACGCCTGCGCCTTGACGAGCCGACCGAGGACGCCTTCGCGTAGATAGCAGAAGACTCCCGCAGGGTCCTCCGCGCGCATGTCGACCAGCAGCGACCCGTCGAGGCGTACGTCGACGGGGGCTTCACCGCACTCGCGGACAGTCACGCCGGCGACCCGGGGGTCCGACATCAGGATGATCTCGTTCATGCAGTGATCATCCCCGAGGGGCAGTGGTGCTCCCGTTGCCCGGGTGGGGGTCAGCGCGCGACGCGGCGTTCCGTGGCGGCGATGCGGAAGTCGTTGATGCTCGCGTACCGGCGCCGCATCAGACCGTTCTCGTCGAACTCCCAGTTCTCGTTGCCGTAGCTGCGGAACCACCGGTCCTGGTCGGTGCGCCACTCGTACTCGAAGCGGACGGCGATGCGGTTGCCGGTGAAGGCCCACAGCTCCTTGCGCAGGCGGTAGTCCAGTTCGTGCTGCCACTTGTCGCGCAGGAACGCCACGATCTCCGCGCGCCCGCTGAGGAACACGTCGCGGTTGCGCCACTCGGAGTCCTCGGTGTAGGCGAGGGCGACGCGCTCGGGATCCCGGCTGTTCCAGGCGTCCTCGGCTGCCCGGACCTTCTGCTCGGCGCTCTCGGCGGTGAACGGTGGGAACGGAGGCCTCTGGTCGGTCATCAACAACCCCATTCACAAGTGGAGAACGTGCGTTCTCTCGCTGATGGCAGTCTAAGAGAACGGCCGTTCTCGCGCAAGCTCCGCAGTGCGGCACTGGCGCGTCGCTCCCTGCCTGGTCCTCGGTGGCCGGGGGGTGCTGTCACATTCCGGCTACAGGGCAGGTGCGGGGGAGGGGCTGGGGCGGGGCGGGCCTAAACTCCTGGGCGCCGGATCATTGTGCGGGCCGGGTGAGGATGTCATGGCAGAACGCGCATCCATTGCGCCGTTTCGTGCGTTCATTGAGTCAGAGGCACTCTCATGTGACCGCACCACAGGGGTATTTGGGGTATTCATCTTGAAAATTAGCGTTATGAGCATGCGTCGTGCGTCCGCAGTGGCGATCACCACGGGTGCCGTTCTGTCGGCCGGGGTACTGACCACTCCGGCGCAGGCCGCTGCGGTCCCGGCGCCGAGCATTGTCGCCAAGGGCGGCTTTGTGATGAACAACGGCACGGGCAAGACTCTCTTCGGCAAGGCCGCGGACACCCGTCGCGCCACCGGCTCCACCACCAAGATCCTGACGGCCAGGGTTGTGCTCGCGCAGCCCAACCTCAACCTGGACGCCAAGGTCACGGTCCAGAAGGCGTACAGCGACTACATCGTCGCGAACACCGCGTCGTCGGCACGTCTGATCGTCGGCGACAAGGTCACGGTGCGTCAGCTGCTGTACGGGCTGATGCTGCCGTCCGGCTGTGACGCGGCATACGCGTTGGCCGACAAGTTCGGCAGCGGTTCCACGCGAGCCAAGCGTGTGAAGTCGTTCATCGGCAAGATGAACACCACGGCCAAGAGCCTCGGCATGAACAACAGCCACTTCGACTCGTTCGACGGCATCGGGAACGGCTCGAACTACTCGACGCCGCGTGAGCTGACGAAGCTGGCCAGCAGTGCGATGAAGTACTCCCAGTTCCGTACGATCGTGAAGACCAAGTCGACCAAGCAGAAGGTCACGACGAAGAGCGGCGGATACCGCTACATGTCGTGGGCCAACACCAACAATCTGCTCGGTACCTACACGGGCGCCATCGGCGTCAAGACGGGTTCCGGCCCGCAGGCCAAGTACTGCCTGGTCTTCGCCGCCACCCGTGGCAGCAAGACGGTCATCGGTACGGTCCTCACCTCTTCCTCGTCGGCGAACCGCACGGCGGACGCGAAGAAGCTGATGGACTACGGCTTCAAGAAGTAGCCCGATTCGGGCAGGCGAGAAGGGGCCGGCTCACGACCATCCAGTCGTGAGCCGGTCCCTTCGTTCTGTGCGGGGCGAGCGCCGACCCGGTGGGAGGCTCCCGCCGGGCGCGGTCGGCGGGCGCGGTGGACGATGAGAGCTGTGGACGACGTATGCAGCGCCGCCGAGCGCTTCCGCCATGGCATCGAGGCCTCCCGGGACAGCTGGCCTGACCTCGTGTATCTGCCGTTCAAGAGCTTCCCCGCCGGTACGTGCTGGCCCACGACCGTGCTGCTGGCCGACTACTTCGCCCAGTGCGGACTCGGCCGGTGGGACCAGTACCGCGGCGCGCGCACGGACCGGCAGACCCACGCCTGGCTGGAACGGGACGGTGTCCTGGTGGACATCACCGCTGACCAGTTCCCCGGCCGGGACCCTGTCATCGTGACCCGGGACCGCTCCTGGCACCACACCGTGTTCCCGTCCCCGCAGGGGCCCGAGCCCGTCCGTCTCGCGGACATCGGCAACGAGCCGGGCGAAGAGGCCAGGGCCCTGTACGCGGTCATCTGCCGATACCTGCGCTGAACACGCCCGGTATGAACACGCCCGGTACGAACGATCCCGGTGCGAACGGCCTCGCTGCGGGAGGGCTCGGTGTGAACGCCCTTGCGGTGGAAAACCTCGTGTGCCGAACGGTGCGCAACGCCAAAACCGCTCTTCACGGCGCATTTGCTGCCTAATACTGCAACCGTGTTTGGCGTGACGGTGGTTCAGGGCAGGGGTTGTGGCCTCGTCGTTTGTAGTGGCTGATGCGTGCCCGGTGTTGTGCTTGTCGTCGCCAGTGGGACCAGTGCAGGACATGGGTGA
>NZ_JASITA010000001.1 GCF_030063415.1 Streptomyces sp. H27-C3
CAGCCCGATCGAGTTCGAGGAGAGGTACTACTCCGATCAGGCAACGACCAGAAGAGCGAACCTGAAACCCCGTCAACCCTCCCTGACCAGCTGATCAGCATCTCCCGAGTAACGGGGGAACCTCACACCGGGGAGGCCATCGACATCAAGGAAGGCACCTTCGACGGTGTCGTCCGGGGCAACACCTTCGACGGGCGAGGCATCAGCGGAAAGAATTCCGCCGACTCGTGGATCGACGCCAAGGGCGTCGACTACCTGATCGAGGGAAATACCGGAACCTTCGCCCCGCCCGGGACTTTCGCCAATGGCTACGAAACACACAACCCGGGCACCTATCCGTCGTTCCTGAACGGCTGCGGCACGGTATGGCGGAACAACAAGTCCGACCTGGGCAGCATGGGCCAGTACGCCATCAAAGTCACGTCCACGTCCAAGTGCCGCGAGCGGCCGAACGTCGTCCACGCGTCGAACACCGTGACCCGGGCGACGGTAGGGCTGACCAACATCAGCGTCACACCGTGACACCAGGCATTCAGTCGGCGAGCAACACGGGCACGGCTTGCACGGCATTGATTCCTGCGGGTCCAATCAGTATGGGGGCGAGGTAAAGACCGACATGGCAGATGTTTTCGCGACCCGACTTCGCCGCGGAAGGGGAAGCCTCTACACGTACCGGGTGCGCGGGCGCGAACGCAGCGCCGTAGTTCTGACGAACACCGTGCGGTGGTGGAGTTGAGCCGGGGTGGAGCTGTGGAACTCCTGCCCGGCGATGCTCAACCCGCACTCGCTCGACGAGCGGGAAACCCCGTAGTCCCGGGCGCCACCATCGGACAAGATGGATCCCGTGAAGGACCTACCCCCCGGCCTGCCGTCAGCAGACAGGAGAGGCACCTGCGCAGCGTTCGTCGAGGGGCATAGGTGAGGCCCCGCAGGGGGGCGGCTTACCTATGCCCCCATCACCACAACCTCCCTGTCCGCGGACCGACCCGCGTCGTCACCACCAGTCGGCCGTCACTTGCACAGGGCTGTTCTCAGCGGCCCGGGACGCCGAGGACGCCTTCTGGGCCTGATCGGAGCGGGGCCGGCGGTCATACCGGGCAGCGATGTCGGCCGGCGCGCGGTTGTCGATCACCGCGCCCAGTTCGGTGTCCAGGTTCCAGCCGCGGAGTGCTCGGGTCGGATGGATTCGAGGTACTGGCGCAGTGCGGTCAGCGTGGGGTGGAGGTTGTCGCTGCGCCGGATCAGTGAATGCGGATAAACGGGTGTCGGGTCGTGCACGGCGATGAGTCGCAGGTCGTGGGCGGCCGGCCACAGGAGCCGGGTCTGCTTGCCGACGAACGTCGCCAGTTCGGAGGAGTCTGCGATCGCGTCCAGGAGCGGCTCGATGCCGAAGTTGGGGCCGATCGTATCGACGGTGAGCCCGAACGCCACGGCGAGCTCCTCGTAATAGGCGGCCCACTCGGTTCCGGCGACGATGCCGGGCATCCAGATTCTGTGCCCGGCAAGCTCGGCGAGGGTGATCTCTCGGGCGTTGGCCAACTGGTGGGCCGGTCCGGTGAGGAGCAGCAGGGGCTCGTCGAAAACACGGTCGGCTTCGATGCCGTCGGGGAGCTGCCTCGCGGGCTGGGTGATGGCACGGAAGGACGTGTCGATCGTGCCGGTCCGAACAGCGTCAACGGCTGTGTCGGCGTCGAAGAGGGTCACGACATCGAGTTCGGTCCCGGGATGTGCGTGGTGGAAGTCCCGCAGCAGCCCTGCGGGGGCGAGCTGCCGGCCGATCACGTCGACGCGCAGCGCGCGGCGGCCGGGCCGCACGGAGGCCGCCGCCCGCTCCTCGGCCCGGAGGAGCTCGCGGGCGTGGGGCAGGAATGCCTGGCCGTCGATGGTGAGCCGAGCGCCGCGGGCGGTGCGAGTGAACAGCCGCACACCGAAGTCCTTCTCCAATGCGGCGATGCGCTTGGAAACGGCCTGCTGGGTGATCGACAGCTCATCGGCGGCGCCCTGGAACTGGCCCCCGTCAGCGGCGGCGACGAAGGTACGCACAGCATCGAGGTTCACGTCGCCCCAGTCTAGCGAGTCGCACAACGTGCCGTTGTGGCTGTCGGCCGACCAGTTGTTTGACCTGCTGCGGTGCTGGTCGGTTTGATCTCGGTGATCAATGTCGAGTCGATCGGACGCGGGAGCGAGAGAGAACGAGAGGTGGGCCGGGCATGGGGGCCAAGCGGTCGCTGGGGCGACAGTTCGGGTGGTTCTGGGCGGCCTACGGGGTGAGCGCTTTCGGCACGCGGCTCGCGTTCGACGCGTTCCCCCTGATCGCGATCCTCGTGCTGCACGCGGGGGCGACCGAGGTGTCGCTGCTGGCCTCCGCAGGGCTCGCGGTCGGAGCTGCGGTAGCGGTGCCGCTCGGTCCGTGGGTGGAGTTCCGCCGCAAGCGGCCGGTGATGGTGGCGACGGATCTGGTCCGGTTCGCCGCGCTGATGAGCGTCCCCGCCGCGTTCGCGCTCGGCCTGCTCGGCTTCACCCAGCTCCTCGTCGTGTCGGTCGTGGTCGGCGCAGCCGACATCGCCTTCACGGCGGCCGGCGGCGCATGCCTGAAGACGCTCGTACGGCCGGAGGACCTGCTCGTCGCGAACGGGCGGCTGGAGTCCACGACCTGGACGGCCACGATGCTCGGCCCACCCCTCGGCGGGGCCGCGATCGGACTGTTCGGCCCGGTCATGACCATGACGGCCGATGCGATCAGCTATCTGCTCTCGGCGGCAGGGATCCACGCCATCGGCGGCAAGGAACCGCGCCCCGCGCGAGCCGCTGCACCGCGGCTGCGGGCCGGCGACCTGCTCGACGGATGGCGCTACATCCTTGCCCGTCCGACACTGCGCCCGCTGTTCTTCAACACCGTCCTGGTCAACGCTCTGATCATGGCGACTGCCCCGCTCCTCGCCGTCCTCATGCTCAGCAGCCTCGGGTTCGCACCGTGGCAGTACGGCCTCGCATTCGCCGTCCCCTGCATCGGCGGTCTCATCGGCTCGCGGCTGTCCCGCCGACTCGTCGCACGGTTCGGCCGGCACCGGGTCATGCTCACCGCCGGGACGCTACGAGCATGCTGGACGCTCGGGTTGGCCTTCATCGGCCCCGGGACGGGCGGGCTTGTCCTCGTCATGGCCGTCGAGCTCGGGCTGATCACCTGCATGGGCGTGTTCAACCCGGTGTTCGCCACCCACCGGCTCGACCGAACCGCGACGGACCGAGTCTCCCGTACCCTGTCCGCGTGGTCGGTCACCAGTAAACTCACCATTGCGGCCCTGACCGCCCTGTGGGGGCTACTGGCCGGCATCACCGGTCCCCGCCCCGCGATCGCGATCGCCGGTCTCCTCCTCCTGGCAACCCCACTCCTCCTGCCCCGACACGACCACGCTCCGGAGCACGAGCGGGAAGTGGCCCGGCGCCACCCGTGACAGCCCAACTCGCCGCTCGGGGAGTACTGTTCGGCGCTCGCTGAGCCGACTACCCACCAGGCAGTGAACTGCGAGGGCGGCCGCGCGGCACGCCCCCTCGCAGTGCTTCAGTCGACGGATGCGAAGCCAACGCCGATGACGGCGCGTTCAGCCGCCGGTCGGGCGCCCTGCTCACCGCGTTGCGCGGGGGCACGATCGCCGGCGCCGGGATCGATGTGTTCGACGTCGAGCCGCTGCCCGCCGGTCACCCGATGCGCTCGGCACCCCGGCTGCTGGCCACCCCGCACCTCGGCTATGTGTCCCGGGAGAACTACCGCACGTACTACGGCCAGGCGGTCGAGGACATCCAGGCGTATCTGTCCGGCGCGCCCGTACGCTGCCTGGGCTGACCGTCGGGTGGGCCGTATCCCTCCGCGAGGCCGCACGGGGGAAGCCCGCCACGGCCACCGACTGCGGGCCCGGCCGCCGCCCTGGCGGGAACCGCGGAGTGGCCGGGCACAGTCATGAGAGCGTACGCATGCCCGCTCCCCGTACGCATGCCCGCTCCCCCTACCCACGGCGCGTCCCGATGACCGGAAAGCCTCTCATGCCGACCTTCAGCAGCCAGTTCCTCACCCTCGCCCGGCCGGGCCTCGCCTGGGCCTGCGAACAGCTCGACCTCTTCGACGCGCTGGTCCCCGCCGGTGTGGTCTCCTTCGATCTGGACGAGCCGTCGGTGACCCGCTCGGGGATCGCTCTGCGCGGCCATGTCCTGGGCACCTACGCCGCGCGACCACTCCGTGTGCCCGTTCACAGCTCCGGACGGCAGAACTCTTCCGGGACCCGCCGGCCTGCCTTCCCGGCTGAGCGGGCGACACAGCTCATGATGATCTCCCTCGGCCGCGTGCAGAGCGGCCGTGACATCGGAGGCTGCTCGTGACGCGTTGGACGGCCTTTGCCCGCATCGGGTTCGCCGCGCTCACCGCGGCGGCGCTTTGGGTCAGCGCGGTGCACGCCAGTGAAGTAGGCCTGGGGCTCGACGACTTCTTCAGCTTCTTCACCGTGCTGAGCAACTGTGCGGCCGTGCTCGTCCTCGCCTGGGGCGGCCTGGCCACCTCGCTGGACCGGCCCGGGGTCCCCCATCTGCTGCGTGGCGCGGCAACGCTCTACATGGTCGTCACGGCACTGGTCTTCGCGATCGCCCTGACCGACGTCGAAACCGGCATGCTGCCGTGGACCAACGTTGTCCTGCACCAGGTGATGCCCGTGGTCATGCTCCTCGACTGGCTCCTGCTGCCGCCCCTGCGCCCCCTGCGCTACAGCCGCAGCGCACTGTGGCTGCTCTTTCCGCTGCTCTACCTCGTCTACACCCTCGTCCGAGGGCCCGTGGCCGACTGGTACCCATACCCCTTTCTCGACGCCTTCACGAACGGATACGCCCACGTCGCCCTCGCGAGCGCGCTGATCAGCGTCGCCTTCCTGGCCCTCACCGCATTTCTGACCTGGGCCGGAAACACCCGGAGGCTGCGCGTCTCCGCACAGACCCACGGCTGACCGTCGAAGACGGGCGGGGACATACGCCAGACGCCCTCGTGGCAGAGGTTGAACGCCTTGACCACCCGGGCAGCCGGCGCGGCCTCGGCCAGTCGCCTGGCCGCGGAGGGGCCGTCACTACGCGGAGCCACCACCACGCGTCGCACACGAACTCACCCCGCTCGGGCGGACGTCCACCCCGCCCGAGCGTGTGCCGGGGGTCAGCCGACCGGGAGGCGATCGCGTACGGCGTCGGCCGCGGACCGTACCCCGTGTGCCTTGTCGAAGACGGCGGCGCCGACCGTGTGCCCGGCCTTCCTGGCGCTGCGCCGGCCGGCGGTGGCCGCGGCTCGCGAGCGGTAGGCCAGCGAAGGCTTGCCGTGGGTGTCCGCCGCGGCGATCAGCAGGCCGCCGAACAGGGCCAGGTTCTTGGTGAACTCCACGCGCTGACGGGCCCGCTCCTCGGGGTCCTTCGTGTTCCACCAGGCCTGTCCCGCAAGGGTCGTGGGTACGAGTGAGGCGGCCAGTGCGAGCGCGGACGCGCGCGGAAAACGGCCGACCGCGAGCAGCGCGCCCGCGCCGAGCTGGACGACGCTGTTGATCCGTACGAGCTGCACGGTTTTGTCCGGCAACTGCGGGACGCGTTCCGCCAAGGGCAGGGCCACCGGGTCGGCCACGGGCGCCACGGAGTGCGGATCGCGGAGGGTTCGTAGTCCGCCGGAGAGAAAGACGGAGGCGAGCAGGGGGCGAGCGACTGTCCTCAGAATGGCCATGCTCCGCACATGCCCGGGTTCGCGACGGGCACGCACCCTCTTCCGGACTGCACGCCGCGCCACGACGGGTTGGACGGCGTCGGAGCGTGCCCCTTCGGGCGGCACCGGAGCGCCGGGGGCCGGGCGACGGCGGTCACGCGCCGTCGCCCGCATCCGCGCGGGAACGCGGCGAGCACCGACCGCCTGTCGTCCCCCAATTGCCTGCCGTGCGATGCTGAGGCGTAGGCGGATCACAGCGGGGAGCGGGAGAAACGGCAGCGTGAGGGCAGTGGGGCGGCGGCGCGGGACCGGAATGTGGGATCGGTTCGCGGCGTCCGATCCGGGGCTGCTGCGGCTGATGGCGGGGCTGCGGACGGTCGCGGCGATCGCCCTGACCCTGGTTGTCCTGGCCTTGCTCGATACCGGCATCACTCACATGGTCGCCGGTGCGATGACCGCGATGGTCTCCACCTTCGCGATCAAGGAGAAGCAGGTACGCGATCAGGCCGTCACGCTCGCGCTCGGCCTGCCGGTCGCCCTCGTCGCGATGTCGCTGGGCGCGCTGCTGAACACCCGGATCATCATGGGTGACATCTTCTTCGTCGCGCTCATCTTCGGCGCCGTCTACAGCCGGCGGTTCGGCGACCGTGGCACCGCGCTGGGCCTGATCGGTTTCCAGATCTACTTCCTCTCCCTCTTCGTGGGCGCCACCACCTCTGCCCTGCCCGTGCTGCACCTGACCCTGGCCGTCGCTTTCGCCTCCAGTGCGGTGGTGCGGTTCGCCGTCGTGCCGGAGACGCCCCAGCGCGTCCTCACGCGGCTGCGCGACGCCTTCCGAGCGCGCGTCGCTCAGCTGGTGGCCAGTCAGATCGAGCTGCTCGACGCCGGACCCGAGCAGCTGGACAAAGTGCTCGACGACGTACGACGGCGTACGGCCCGGCTGCACGAGGCGGCTCTGATGATCCAGAGCCGCCTGGAGGACGGCACCCGCGACGCGGCCACGGCCGCCCTGCTGCAGCGCCGGGTCGCGGACGCCGAGATCGCCACGGAGCGGCTGGGCATGCTCCTGCTGAATGCCCGCAGCGCCGAGCGCGCGGACACGCTCACCCTGCATCTGCCGCACGCGCCCGTGCCGGTCACCGGCGACTGGAGGCCGGCCGAGGACGACGCGACGATCACGCTGCGCCGCGACCTGAAGGCCCTGCATCTGCTGGTGGTCAGGCCCGCGTCGGACGACCGGGGCACGGCCGTGGCCCACGTGCGCAACCGGCTGCTCGGCTACCGGGACGAGGACGGGCTGCCGCCCGCCACCGCCGCCGTCCAGGACGTCTTCCGCGGTATCGGTGAGGCCGCCCGTGCCGTCCTCGGTCTGCGGCTCGCGCTGGACGGGCCCCAGGACGAGTCCGACGACTCACCGGCGACCACCAGGTCCCGTGAGGAGTTCGACGCGGAGGACGTCGCGCTCGCCGCCCAGGAAGAGCCCGAGGACGCGGACCGTACCGGGCTGCAACGCCTCACCACCAGGGCGGCGTTCCAGGTGTCGGTGGGCTCGGTCCTGGCCATCATCGGCGGGGAGCTGCTCTCCACCCAGCGCTGGTACTGGGCGGTCCTGACCTGCTGGGTGGTCTTCCTCAACACCGCCTCCACCGGCGAGATCCTGGTCAAGGGTTACCGCAGACTCCTGGGCACGGTCCTCGGCGTGGTCGCCGGTGTCGCGCTCGCGGGACTGGTCGGCGACCACACCTGGGTCGCGTTCACGCTGGTCCTGGTGTTCATCTTCGGGATGTTCTTCACCGCTCCGCTGTCGTACGCGCTCATGTCCTTCTTCGTCACGGCGATGCTGGGTCTGCTCTACACCCTGCTGAACTCCTACAGCTTCGACGTGTTGGTGCTGCGCATCGAGGAGACGGCGCTCGGCGCCGCGTGCGGGATCATCGCTGCCGTGCTGGTGCTGCCGGTGCACACCGACCGCCGCACCGACGAGCTGCTGGGCACGGTCCTGGACCGGCTGGGCGATGTCGTTTCGGCGGCGGTGGAGCAGCTGAGTGGCGGGCCCGCGTCGGATCTGCTGACCCTGGCGCGGGATCTGGACACGGCGCTGGACGAGCTGCGCGCCTCCACCAAGCCGTTGACCCACCCGATCTCTCCGCTGCGCGGCCGTCGGCAGACCGTTCGCTATCTGGTGGCGCTGCTGGAGACGTGCGCGTATCACGCCCGTTCCCTGGCGGCGACCGCCGAGCTCGTGCCGCACAGCAAGACGGTCGCGGCCGACCCTCGTCTGGAGCGGGCCGGGCGGCGCATCGCCCACAACATCGAGGCGCTCGCCGCGCATGTGAAGGACGAGGGCACCGCGGGTCAGGTCGAGTCCGGTGCGAGCATCGCCTCGACGCTGCAGGCCGACAGGTCCGGTGTCCTGCCGTCGGGCACGGTGACCTTCCGCGTACTGCGGCATCTGCAGCGTCTCGACGAGTGCGTGGTGGGACTCGCCCGCCCCCTCGACGTACCGGTCACCGACCGCGCCGGGTCGACGCGGTCGTGACCCGTCGGGCGTAACCTGTCAGGGGCGCGATGCCCACCCCCGGAACGCGGGCTCCACTGCCTTTCCCCGGCAGCCGTCATCGCCGGCCAGGCGAGTCCGCCGGGGCGTGGATCGACCCGGGAGGCATAGGGAGCGGGCCGGTAGGCCGGTTCGTAGAAACAGCCGCTCCCAAACTTGGCGTCGAAACGCGGGCAGTCGTCCGCGACCGCTGCCGGCGTGGGCTTCTTCCCGCTACGGGCCCACTTGTCCAGCGGGACGTGGCCCGCAGCCCGCGTCGCGACCGTGCTCCAGTTCCCGGACATGGACCGGATCAAGGAGTGGTACTCCTCCGCCGAATACCAGGAGGCTCGAACAGCCAGGCATGGGGCGATAGAGCTGCGCATGCTCTTCGTCGAGGGCAAGCCCGCATAGCGGCCCTCTTCCGCGTGCGGACAGATTCCCGGCTCCCCGGAAGAACCAGCCGCCTCTGAGCGCTGCACTGCGTATGACGAATGGACACCGCATCACCATCGAAGAAGGCACCACCCCGGTACGTGTCGTGCGCGACGGCCAGGTTCTGGCGGAGAGCGGCAGCCCTCTGGTGCTCCGCGAGACGGGCTGTCCGGCGCGCTACTACCTGCCGCCCGAGGACGTACGCACGGAGCTGCTCATCGACTCCGGCACCCGCACCCATTGCCCGTTCAAGGGTGACGCCTCGTACTGGTCGGTGCCCGGAGCGGCCGATCTGGTCTGGGCGTACCCCGAGCCGAAGGACGACGTCGTCGCGATCAAGGACCACTTCTGCTTCTACGACACCGAGGTCGTCCCGGCCGCCTGACCGCGGCGGGAGAACGGTCGGCGTGGACGAATCGACTCTTCGCCGGCGGGTGACTCCCCGCGCGCGGTGCTGGGCGGCGCCGCCCTGTCCGGGCATGACTTACGGGCAGGGCGGCGGCGCAGGCCTGCGTGGACTCGACCGAGGGGTACCGCCAGGGGCCTCAGGGACGAACCTGACGCGCCTCGAAGCGCCCGTCGGCCAGCTGCAGGGTGAAGGAGACGTGCTGCTCCTCCGAGAGACTGCGGCACTCGCCCTCGATGTCCTCCCGGCGGACGTAGACGGGGTCGTGTCGGCCGAACGGGACGATGAAGCCGTAGCCCTGCTCACGATTGAAGTACTGCACCAAGCCCTCGCACCGCTCACTCACCACGGATCCTCTCTTCGCTCCCCGCCACCGGCGGCCTCCGCACGCACATACGTATGCATGCGGCGCAATGCCTCCGGTCCGGGCAGCGGCGTGTGCCTGTGCCCAGGTCACCTGACCCGGCAGCAGGACTCCCATGCGGTAAACCCACCACCGGTGTACGACCGGCGCAACACCAGCCACCGGCACCCTGCTCACCGCAGCCGGTATCGCGGACCTGCCCACCGCCTGAGGCGCAGGCGACGCAGATCTCCAGGGCCGGGAATGCGCAGCCCACCGGCGACTCAAGCGCTCCACACACTTCCCACGCATCGCCTGTGTCGGACGGCATCGGACTGCTGTCCCGAGCCACTGCGTGCGCTCCGGGCCCGGGATGTAGAGTCTGCTGGCTGCGTCAGCCCGTGCCGGACGGGAACCGCGGCGCCGTTTTCCTCTATCTGTATGCCGGCCGGGTGACGTCATGACCAGTACGCAGAATCCGCCGGAACTGTCCGTGCCCGCCCACGCGGCGCACACATCGGCCGTACTCGAGGACCGCACCACGCGGATACGACGTCGCCTGGAGCGGCTGATAGGCATCGCCGCGACCGAGGGCAACTCGGTCATTCCGCTGCGCAACGGGGATGAGATCTTCGCGGCCATGCTCGACGCCATCCGCTCCGCCGAATACACGGTGGACATGATGACGTTCGTGTACTGGAAGGGCGAAATTGCCCGCCAGTTCGCCCAGGCACTGGCCGAATGCGCGCACAGGGGGGTGCGGGTGCGGCTGCTGCTCGACGGCTTCGGCAGCCGACTGATCGAGGCGGATCAGCTCAAGGTGATGGACCGGGCGGGTGTGCAGGTCGCGTGGTTCCGCAAGCCGATGCATCTCTCGCTGTTCAAGCAGAACCACCGCTGCCACCGCAAGGTCCTCGTCGTGGACGAGGACGTGGCGTTCACCGGCGGCGTGGGGATCGCCGAGGAGTGGTGCGGCAACGCGCGCAACGAGAACGAGTGGCGCGACACCCATGTCGAGGTCCGGGGCCCCGCGGTGGACGGAATCGCCGCCGCCTTCGCCCAGAACTGGGCCGAGTGCCACGACGAACTCTTCGACGACCGCGACCGGTTCCTCGCGCACAGCCCGCAGGGTGGCGCGGTCGTGCAGGTGGTACGCGGCTCGGCCAGCTTCGGCTGGCAGGACATGCAGACACTGATCCGGGTAATGCTGGAGTCGGCCGAGGAACGATTCCGGCTGACCACGGCCTACTTCGCCCCGGACGCCTACTTCATCGAGCTCCTCTGCGCCGCCGCGCGGCGCGGAGTCGAGGTGGAGATCCTGCTGCCCGGCCCGCACACCGACAAGCGGGTCTGCCAGTTGGCCGGCCAGAACTTCTACGAGGACCTCACCGCCTGCGGGGTGAAGATCTACCAGTACCAGCCGACGATGATGCACGCCAAGGTCATCACCGTCGACCATGTCGCCTCGCTGGTCGGCTCGACCAACTTCAACCGCCGCTCCCTCGACCACGACGAAGAGGTCATGCTCGCAGTCCTGGACGTGGCGTTCACCGCAACGCTCGACGGGCACTTCGAGGAGGACAGGGCGGCGAGTGAGCTCATCCGGCCGGGGCGCTGGAAGAAGCGCTCGCTGGCGCAGCGCGCCCGCGAGGCGGCCGTCGTCCCCATCCGCAGGTTCCTGTAACCGAGGGACCGGTTCCTGTAACCGAGGGACGGTTCCCGTGCCCCGGGGACCCGCCACACGGCGGGCCAAGCCGCATCTGCCTCGACCCGCGGCGGATGGGACGCCTTCCTCTTGGCGCCCCACCGCGATGGATCTGTCACGCCGCGTCGGTACGGCCGTCCCCGGGGTCACCGGCCGGGGCATCCGGCGCCCGCACGCTCGGTGAAATGCCTCGTGATCATTCGCCAATAAGGTGCCCCCCGTGAACGACAGCGGAACGGACCAGGAAAATCGGGACAGGCTGATTGCCCTGTCCGACGGGGTCTTCGCCATTGCCATGACGCTGCTGGTGCTCGACACTCATGTGACGTCCGATCGGGACACGGCCGACTTCCGCCACATGCTGCACGAGCTGCTGCCCAAGATCGGCGCCTGCGCGTTGAGCTTCACCATCCTCGCCTCTCTGTGGGGCGCGGCCACTGCCGGATCCACCAGCTGGCCCAGCGGGTGGACGGGCTGCCCCTGCGGCTCTCCCCGGTCTGTCCGGGAGCCATCGCGCTGCTCCCCTTTCCCACCACGTTGTTTCCGAGTACGCGTCGCAACCCCTGGCCGTCGTCAGCTACGCCGGCATCATCGTCGTGATCGATCTGCTGCTGCTGGCGATTCTCCTCTCGGTCTGGCGCCGCCCGCAGATGTCACACCCCGTCCCCCACCACGTCGGACGGAAGATCGTCACGGACCTGGTGACGAACGTGGTGGTATTCGGGGCGACGATTCCCATCGCCTTCGTCTCCCCCGCCGCGGCGATGTGGAGCTGGCTGTCGCTGGTGCCCATCAAGCGGGTGCTCTTCCAGAGCCGGCGGGCTCGTACCGACGCGGACGCCGACGAACCACAGCCGTCCGGAGGCCGGAACGCGCCGGATCGTGCGAAGCCGCGAGCCCTGGAGCAGGTTGTTCGAAGCCGGCGATTAGTTTTGCGTCCACCCGGAGTCCTACCCCTGTCGCCGCGACCGCGGAGGACCATCAACGGGAGGACGTACGGCCATGACTGCCACCCACACCCTTGAGACCCAGGGCGCGCGCCTGCACTACGAGGTCCGCGGCGCGGGCCCGTTGCTGCTGATTCTGGGGGCGCCGATGGACGCCGCGGCCTTCGCCCCGCTGGCCGACGCGCTCGCCGCCGACCACACCGTCGTCACCCAGGACCCCCGGGGCATCTCCGGCAGCATTCTCGACGACCCCGAGCAGGATTCCACCCCCGAGCTGCGGGCGGACGACGTCATCGCCATCCTGGACGCCCTCGGGGCGGACTCCGCCGATGTGTTCGGCAGCAGCGGCGGCGCGGTGACGGGCCTCGCGCTGGTCGCGCGGCATCCCGGGCGGGTGCGGACGCTCGTGGCGCACGAGCCTCCTCTGCTGGAGCTGCTCCCCGACGCCGTCGAGCGCCGCGCCGTGGTCGACGACATGATCGAGACCTTCCACAAGGAGGGGCAGGGGGCAGCCTGGATGAAGTTCATGGCCAGTGCCGGATTCGACGCGGATGACGACGGGTCCCCCGCTCCGCCGCCCGAGGAGCCGTCGTTGCGGGATGTCGCCAATGGCGCCCGTTTCTTCGCGCATGAGCTGCGGGGGACCACCCGATACCTGCCGGACGTCCCCGCGCTGACGGGTGGCCCGTCCCGTGTCGTCGTCGGCATCGGAGCCGACTCGGGCACCTTGGACACGTACCTGACCTCCACGGCGCTGGCCGAACTGCTCGGCACACCACCCGTGGAGTTCCCCGGCGACCACGGCGGTTTTCTCGGGCAGGCCGAGGGGTTCGCGGAGGTGCTGCGGAAGGTGCTGGCCAGTGACGGAGCGGGCGGGCCCCACTCGCGCTGACGCTCCCCCTCCCTCTGTTGTCCCGCGCCGCCGCCGTCCGCCGATCCCTCGGTCGACGGCGGCGTCCGTATGGACGGGGGCACCGGCCTACGCGGCGTCGAGCGCGGCGCGCCACACCGGGCTGTCGACGTAGTGGTTGTCGAAGCGCTCGGAGGACTCCTTGATTTCCTGCGGGCTCGCCTCGCCCCGCATCACGCGGCCGAGGAGCCGCAGGTAGTCGAAGCGCGGCATGCCCGGAGTGAAAACAAACAGCACATCGGCCTCGGCGCCGGGAGCCGCCGCGAAGGCGTGCGGGGTGTGCGGCGGTACGAGCAGGAAGTCCCCTTCGTCGAGGATCTTGACGTCGTCGTCGACGAGCACCTGCAGGGAGCCGCCGATGACGAAGAAGAGCTCGGAGGCCCGGGTGTGGAAGTGCGCCGGGGCGCCCGCGGCTCCCTTGGCGAACTGCGAGCGGTAGCTGGTGAGCGAGCTGCCGTCGGTGCCGCAGTCGGCAAGCAGGGTCATGACGCTGCTCGGGTCGCTGGTGGTCTCGGCGTCGGCGGCGCGCGTCAGGACGGGCTTGAGGGCGGTGGCATTCATGGTCGTACTCCCTGGGCCTGGTCGGCGGCCGTGAGCATCGCCCGCGGCCTTGTGACTACGATTCTAGGCAGCCAATAGACCAGCGAAAGGGTGCATTCACAGGGTGAATTCGTGGGTCAATTCCGCTTCGGACTCGGACCGCGGGAGCCTGTGAACGTGCGGGGTGCCACGGGTGCCCTGGGCCGTGCCCTTCACCCGCGGCTCCGCGTGGTGACGGTGAACACGGCCCCGTCGGGGTCGCACAGCGTCGCCTCGGCGCCGGTGGAGTCCGATTCCCGCCCGAGGACGGAACCGCCATGGTGGAGTGCTGCCTGAACAGTCCTTTCAACATCGGATACCGGGAAGTAGACATGCCACCGGGGCTGAATCAAAGCCTCGAGCGCCGCACCGTTCGCTCCCGAGCCGAGATGGGCGACAACATCCCCGCCCTGACGCAGTACGACGTCACCCGCCTCGTAGTCAACCTCGCAGCAACCCGGCCGGCCACAGGCCCAGTCGAGGACTTCGCCGTAGAAGATCGCGGCTTCGAACGCGTCCCGCGCCCGCAGCCTCAGCCACGCGGGCGCGTTCTTGCGCCAGGACTGCCAGTCGGAGACGAGCTGGCCCTCCCAGATGCCGAAAACCGCGCCGTCACGGTCCGCCGCGAGCGCGCCGCGCCCCACCGGGAAGCGGAGTGGCCCCACGGCGACGGTGGCGCTGCGTTCCCGGATCCTTGCCGCGGTCTCGTCCACGTCGACTACGGCGAAATACGGCGTCCATGCGACGGGTGCGCGCAGTGCGGGGGCGAGAGCGCCGATGCCCGCGACGGGTGTGCCGTCCAGGAGGGCGACGCTGAATTCGTCGCCGAGTCTGGCCCGCTGGAACTGCCAGCCGAGAACCGCGCCGTAGAAGGACTGCGAAGCGCGCAGGTCGCGCGCCATCAAGGTGATCCAGCACGGTGCGCCGAAGATCTCCTGGCTCAGCATCGCGCCCGTGGCTGTGGGCCCTGTGGGGTTCGTATCCATGGCTTCCTGTTCCCTGGAGCGTCGGCGAGAGCGGCATCGACCGCTCCCTCCATCCTCGCCCCGCGCTGCCTCGCGCTGCCAATACAGAATATTGGCAGGCGCCGGCAATGGTGCGAGGCCTCGACCCGCCGGTTACCCCGGCCCCCCTCCTTCAGACAGGTCGGCGAGTGCGACATCACTGTGAGTCACAAAACCGGTACTTGACCTGGAGCGCGCTCCAGGGGGCACTCTGAAATATGTGAACGAGCTGATCGTCACCGAGGTACCGGTCGAGGAGACCGTCGGCGCCGTGGCCGAGCTGGTCAAGGCCGGCAAGGTCCGTCACCTCGGTCCGTCCGAGGCGTCCGCCGATACGATCCGGCGCGCCCACGCCGTCCACCCGCTGGCGGCCGTGCGGTCCGAACCGTCCCTGTTCAGCCAGGACCTGCTGACCAACGGCATCAAGGCGACTCTGGACGAGCTGGGCATCGGGCTGGTTGCGTTCTCTCCCCTGGGCCGAGGCTTCCTGACCGGAGCCATCCACAGCGTCGACGACCTCGCCCCCGACGACGCCCGTCTTGGCATCGTCCACCGGATGCGCTGAGTCCCCCCCTACTCCCGCCCGCCGCGCAGGCGACGCCGCACCCACATCCCCGTCTCCTGAGCACGGTTCCTCATCCGGTCGCGGAGCCTCGAAAACAGCGCCACGAACGGAACGCACAGCGTGGCCACGGCGAGCGAGGAACCCCCCGAGCTGGTTTGCCACCAGCCGTACAGCAGCAGCCCCACCTGGACGCCACCTCACGCGCCGTCACCCGGCAGGTCGGCGACGGGGTCGCGGGGGTGCTCGGGTGGGGCATCGACGAGCGCCGCGGCCGGGTGGAGGTCCGGGTGCACCGCACGGAACGCACCGCGGCCACCGCGTCCTTCCTCACCCGGATACGGGCCCTCGGCGACCGGATCCGCGTCGTCGAGACCTCGGACGCGCCGCGTCAGGAGCAGGGTGACGTCGTCGGGGGCGAGAAGTGGACACCGGGCAGCGAGAGCCCGTGCTCCATCGGCTTCTCCGTCACCGGGGCGGGCGGCGCGAAGGCGTTCCTCACCGCCGGCCACTGCACCAACGACGCCGACCAGCCCGCGTACGGGAAGGACGGCACCCGCGTCGGCACCTCCAACAAGAACGGCAGCCTCAGCATCAACGCCCGGGAGGGCGACTTCGGCCTGGTCGACATCGACCAGAGCGGCTGGAACCTGCTGCCGAAGGTCTCCGGCTACGGGAGCGGCGATGTGACCGTCACCGGTTCTGCCGACGGCATCGTCGGGCAGGCCGTGTGCCGTTCGGGGCAGACCAGCCGCTGGCACTGCGGCGAGATCACCAGGGTCGACCAGTCCGTCGACTACGGCAGTGTCGTCATCGACGGTCTTTCCTACTCCGACGCCTGTTCTGCCGGGGGTGACTCGGGCGGTGCCTATGTGACCGCCACCGGTGGCAAGGCCGTCGGCCTGCACTCAGGCGGTGGCAGCAACACCTGTGGCAGCATCGGGACGGTGAGGCGGGCGCACTGGAGGTCGCCGCACGCGGTCCACTTCAGCTGCTGCCCGTAGAAGGACTTCAGGTCCGCGCGGGTCGCGGGGTCGGCAGGGGCCTTCGGCGCCTGCGGCCGGTCCGGGGCGGCTCCGGCCGTCGCGGTGCAGCCGGCCAGCGAAGTGGCGGCCAGGACGGCCAGGGTCAGGACGAGCGGGTGGCGACGGACAGCGCGCTTCAACAGGTGCTCCCATGTTCGGATCACCGCAGCCTGCCCGGTCGATGCTGAGGATTTGATGAAGGTGGCCCCCGCGCTGCGCCCCGCACCCGGCTCGCTACGCCCCGCGGGCAGCGGGCGGCCGGTCGCCGGTGGGGAGGCGCAGCACAAAGCGGGCACCGCCGCGTTCTCCCCGGTCCGCGGTGAGGCTGCCGCCGTGCGCGTGGGCGACCCAGGAGGCGATGGACAGTCCGAGTCCCGTCGACCCGGACCCGCTGCGGAACCGGTCGAACAGGGCGTCCGCCACCTGCGGAGGCAGCCCGGGGCCCGCGTCGTCGACCGTCACGGCGCCGTGGCGCGCGACGCTGATCCGGACGTCGGCGGGTTCTCCGGGAGCGTGGCCGTGGGCCAGCGCGTTGCCCAGGAGATTCGCCACGGCCCGGCGCACCAGATCGGGGTCGGCGACCACGACGGTCTCCTCGGCCCGTACCACCACCCGGTGTCCCTCGGTGGGCGCGTCATCGACGACCGCCTCGACCAGTTGGTCCAGGCGCAGTGGCTCCCGTGCGAGTGTCTCCGTACCGGACATGAGCCTCGCCCGGGTGAGCAGTCCGTCGACGAGGCCGCCCATCGAGTCCGCCAGTCGCAGCGTGCGCCGAAGGACGTCGGTGCTGTCCGTCTCGCCGCGCAGCGCGGTCTCGGCGAGGGTACGCAGTGACGCAGCAGGCGTCCGAAGATCGTGTGCGGCGTCGGCGAGGAACGTCTCCTGCTGGTCCAGGGCGGCCAGTGCCGGGCGGATCGCGCGCCCGGACAGCAGATGGCCGACCGCCGCCGACAGGCACACCAGGACCGCGCAGCCGGACGCCACGAGCCACGCCAGACGGCGGTGGTCGGCCTGCTGGTCGGAGGTCCCGGACAGCGTGAACATGGCACCCTGCGGTCCGTCGCCCTCTTCGGCGTCGGGTGCGTAGAAGGGCTGGGCGAACACCCGGACCGGTTCGCCCGTCGTCGTATGCCGGTCGAACGCGGCGGCGTCCTCGTCGCGTACGGCCGCTGCCGCCGTTTGTTGTACGTCGCCGGGGCCGACGGACAGGCAGGGGCGGCGCGGCGCGTGATCGACGACCAGGTCGGCTCCGTCGCCGGGCGGCACGGACAGCACGGTCAGCGGCGGGCAGCCGGTGCCCATCGTGTCGGCCAGACCGCGGGTGTCCAGCCGGCCGTCCTCGTCGGTTTCCAGCAGTCCCATGGCCCAGCTGGTGTCCGCGTTCATCGACTGGTCGAGCTGTTCGCGCCAGCGCGCGTCGTCGCTGCGCACGGCGAGCGCGGCCATCGCGACGAGCCCCACGGCGCTGGTGAGCGCGAACAGCGCGGTGCTGCGCCGACGTAGCCCGCGCACCCTCGCCGTGGGGGTGAGCGGTCGCGACCGACGGAAGCGGGCGGGCATCACCTTCATCGCGGACCGTCGGGCGGCGGCTCGTCGAAGGGCGGGTCCTCGGGCGCCAGGCGGTACCCGGTCCCGCGCACGGTCCGGATCAGCGGCGGGTTCCCCAGCTTGCGGCGGAGCTGGGAGACGAGCACCTCCAGGACGTTGGACTGCGGCTCGGTCATCTCGTCCCAGCAGCTCTCGATCAGCTCGGCGCGGGACACCGCCTGGTCGGCGCGTGTGGCCAGCACCTCCAGGACAGCGAACTCCCGGCCGGTGAGCGTGAGCAGCACCCCGGCGCGGCGGACGTGCCGCCGGGCAGTGTCGATCTCAAGGTCGGCGATGCGATGGACGGGTGGGCGCAGGACCGCGGCCCGGCGGCACAGGCTGCGTACCCGGGCGACGAGTTCCGGCACGGCGAACGGTTTGACCAGGTAGTCGTCACCGCCGCTGGCGAAGCCTCCGACCCGGTCGGCGACCGAATCGCGGGCGGTGAGGAAGAGCACCGGCACGGCACGGCCGGCGCTCCGCAGCTGCTCCACATAGTCGGCCGCGTCCCCGGAGGGGAGCATCCGGTCGAAGACCGCACAGTCGTAGGCGGTGACGAAGAGCGCCTCGTCGGCCTGCGGGAGGTCGGCGGTCTCGTCGACGGCGAGCCCGGCGGCACGCAGCGCGGCGGCCACCCCGAAACGCAGATCCCCGTCGTCCTCGACCAGCAGTACTCGCACGTCGATCACCTTAGCGGGACCGGGCCGCCCGGCCGACGCATCGCGTGTCCCGCGCCGGTGGCCGATCGTTGCTTGTACGAATTCCGCTGCCGGTGCGTCAGTTCCACCGACGGGCCTGCGCACGGTGACCCGGTGATATGACCACGCTGTCACGCAAAGCTGTGTACGGTCGCCGACGACGGTGACTCAGAGGGTGGAGTGGGGATGGGGAGCGGTATTCGCTACCGGGCCGAGCGGATCGCGCTCGCCCTGATGGCCGCGGCGGGCATCGCGGTCCTGCTGGCCGACTTACTCGGCTGGCTCGACAAGCTGGCCCCCGGGGGTGCGCTCCCGAAAATCACCTTGCTCATCCTGAGTACGGTCACGCTGTTCCTCCTCCTGGAGGTCGACCGCCTCAAGGTGCTCGACAACGTCAACACCCAGCTTTCCAAGCTCGATATCGATGCCCTGGCGCGCGAGCTCAAGCAGGAGCACTACGGTGGCGCGATTCAGGTGCACCGACGGTTTCCCGATGAGAGATTCACCGGGTACGTGGAGGCCGCCGCTCGGGAGGTGACCATCCTGCAGACTTGGATCCCCAACCTGCACCGCTTCGACAGCGAGTTGAAGAGGGCCCTCGTCGACCGGCAGGTGCAGGTACGCGTCCTCCTGCTGCACCCGTCGTCGCCCGTGGCCCGGCTGCGCGACGAAGCGTTACGCACCGTACGGGACCCCGCGCTCGACGACGATGTGAGAGCGAGCGTCGAGCGGTGCCTGTCGATCCTCGAATCCTTGTACCGGGGCGCCTCGGCGTCGGCCAGGTCGCGGCTCCAGGTGCGGGTCTACAACTCCCTGCCGTCGGTCGCCGTGTACAAGGCCGACGAGCGCTACTTGGTCAGTTCGTTCCTGCATGGCCGACTCGCCGTCGAATCCACCCAGATCGAGATCGACGGGTGCAACACCGTGATGGGCAGAGAGGTCCAGCACGAGATGGACACCTTGTGGATGATCGGCCGCGATGTGGACCTCGGCGACTGGCGCGGATCAGTCGCCACCATCAACCTGTGATCCTGGCAAGAGAGGTTACGGTCATGCAGGAACTGGACAGATTCGAGGACGAACTGATCGAGCGGTACAAGGAGCATCCGGTTCTGGCGAACGTAACGCTCCTGCCGGACGAGGACTTCGCCACGATCCTTCTTCAGCGCCGTTTTCTGTCGCTCGCGTTCACCCCGTGCTACGACCTCGCGATCGATTTGCTGCGTGACGAGGTCGGGGTGCGCACGGCACGCATCATTCTGCGCGAGGAGTATCCCGACGCGGGCGGGCACACGCCCTCGCACCGTGAGGACATGAAGGACGATCTCCTCCAACTGGGCATCTCCAGGCGGGCCTTCGTGGAGGCGAGGCCAACGGCGGAGACGAAGAGAGCGATCAATGACACCTTCGACCTGATCGCCGATGCGGGCGCCCAAAACAACGCCGATCTGCGGCTGTTGACAGTGCTGCGCTTCTGGGGCGAGGTCCTGGTGTCCGTCGAGTACGGACGGCTGTGGGAGCGGATGGGGCCCTCGCTGACCAGCGAGGGCGAGAACCGTTCACGCTTCTACTATCCGCACTACATCCACGACGCCAAGGCGCATTCCCTGGCGACCGTGTCCCTGCTGTCGACCACCCACTCCGATCGGCTGGCGACGCGGTTGCGCGAGCTCCTCGCCCGTGAGGATTCGACCGATTGCTTCAAGGAGATGGAAGAGCGGGCCCTTCAGCAGAAGGTGGCCTTCTACGACCAGTTCCTACCGGCCCTGGCACGCGCCGGCATCACCGGAACCTGAAGCGGGACCACCGGCTCGCCCGGACCGCCCGAGTCCGGTGCGGCCGCCCCGCCGCGCACAGCGCGGATCGAACGGCGGGGCGGACGCGCCTCACGCGGCAGTGCGTCGACGCGCGCGAGGTGGGCCCCGCCGCGTGGGGCTGGTCCGGGGCCCGTCGTCTCGACTTGCCGAGGGGAAACCTGCTGGGTCAGCCCTGCCGGAGCCGTGCGTGAAGGTGCACGTCGTGCCAGCCGTCCGCGTGCAGCCACGCACCACGGCGGACACCTTCCTCCTCGAACCCGGCCTTGACCGCCACCCGACAGGACGCCTCATTCGCGGTCGAATGCTCAAGTTCGATCCGGTGGAACCCGCCCTCACCCAGCGCCCAGCACGTGAGCACCTGGACCGTACGGGGGCACAACCCGCCACCGCGAGCTGCCGGTACCGTCCAGTAGGCCACTTCGGCCTTACCGTCCGCCAGGGACAGCGACTTCAAAGCGATACGGCCCAGCAGCGCGCCACTGCCCGCGTGGACCATCGCCCAATGGGCGCCCGTCTCCTCGCTCCAGCTCCGCTGCCATTGTTCGATCCACTCTCCCGCCTCCTGCACGGAATCAGCCCTGCGCACATGCCAGCGCTGGATCGCCGGATCCTGGAACGCCTCCATCACAGCGGCAGCATCAGTGAGCAGCCAGGGACGCAACAGCACATCACCCCCGACCGGCAGAGCGGGCTGGTCGAACGCGGCAAGATCACCGTCGGACATCGCAGGAACGATCGATGAAGGCATGAACGGGATTCCCCCAGGAGCACTACCGGCGACGGCACAGGCCGCCGGCGCTTCCCTCGACTTCAGCCCTGCGGCGGGAAGAGCTCAAGCAGACGCTCCTTCTGGCGGGACCCCAGCCCCTGGACACGACGACGCTCGGAGATACCGAGGTCGGTGATGAGCTGGCCTGCGCGGACCTTACCGATGCCGGGCAGTGATTCCAGCAGTCGGCGTGCGGACGTCTTACCGACGACGGCGTCCTTACGCTCCAGCACTTCATGGAGCGAGACCTTGCCCTCCTTGAGCTCGGAGAGAACCGCGGCGCGCTCCTTTCGGACCACGGATGCCTTCTTCAGCGCCTCGGCGCGCTGGGCGGGAGTCAGTGCGGGGAGAGCCATGAGCGGTGTCCTCTCGTCGTACAACACGGAAGGTCCTCATCATGGCCCTGTCGCGGGCCAGTTGACCAGCAGGTTTGCCAAGTTTACGCCGCCGGTTCACCTTGCTCGCCCCGGCGGCCGTGCGGTGTCGTCGTCTCCTGGCACCGATCCAGGACCGGAGCGGGGCGGCCGGCGGCATCGTCGACGAGGTCGAGCGTCTGGATCCGCGCGATGTCGTTCTCGTCGGGCACAGCTATTCGGGCATCCCGGTCGGCCAGGCCGCCGAGCGGATCGGCGACCGGCTTGCCCGGGTGGTCTTCGTCGACTCCAATCGTACCGACCGAGGGACAGTCGTTCGCGTCCGCCTGGTGGGAGGGCCCGGCGAAGTTCGCGGCGTCGATCGTCGCCAATGACGGCTTCTGGGCTCCACTGGCCGCGGGCGACTACGACGGCCAGGACCTCACCGATGAGCAGATCACCCGGATCGTGGGCGGCTCGACACCGCACCCGGAGGCTTCCCTGACCGAGCCCGCGGTGCTGAAGCAGCCGCTGGGCGAGCTTCCGGCGACGTACGTCAAGTGCCTGCTCGACAGCGTCGGCCGAGCCGGGCCGATGGGCCGCACCTGTATGCGGCCCATCGACTTTCGTGTGGGCGCCCGGTCGGTCACCAGGCGTGTGCGACGTCCACCATCAGCTTGTCGCCGGACTGGAGCACCCTGAATGGGAGCCTGGCGCGAACACCCAGGCCGATCTGGGTCTGCCCTTCGAAGCTCGCCCCGAACTTGGTGTCCTTGAACGTCTTGTACCCGGTGAGGTTCACGCCCGGCAGCGGCTGCCCGGCCCTACCGGCGTAGCTGGGCTTCCCGGTCGCGGTGTCGAAGCTCGGTGCGTTCACGAAGATCTACAGAATGGCTCCGCCGCTGACCGGTATCCGCTCACCGGAGCCGTCTTGGTGGAACTTGTCGACGTAACCGACGTGGTAACCCGGCTTGCCGACCGCACCGCTGATGTCGAAGACCATGCGGTCGTAACAGGTGTTCTGGCCGGTCCTGATGGTCTTCAGCGGCTTGGACCCCGATTCCGTGGCCGCCTTGCCGCCGCTGCCCCAGCCGATCGCGCAGACAACGGTCGAAGCGGACTTGTCCACCGGCGCGGTCGCGGCTCCGGCCGCGCCGGCCACAGCGGCGCCCGCCAGCACGAGCGCCACAGGTGCTGTCATCAGCCATCGCATGACTTACCTCCACTAAAAGCTGATTACAGGTGCATGCGGTAGGACGGCCAGGTGTGTGACGGCGTTGCGTCTGGTTCATCTTCCGGCCACCGAAGGGGCGAAGCTGTCGCGAAAGCGGGGCAGCCGCCGGAGTGCAGTTCAGCCGTACGCCTCCCCCGGATCCCGGTGCGGGACATCACGTACCGCCGTGGGCGCTCACCATCGCAATGCGGTGAAGTCGATCGGTTGCGGCCGCATCTCGCCGGCCCGCCCCGCCAACTGCCGCATTCTCTGCGCCATTTGCTCGGCCGGCAGGTGCTTGCGGCCGCCATGACCGGGCAGCAGCCACTCGAAGTCGAGCCGGCCGGCCGTGCGGGCCAAGGATGCTGCCAGCTCCTGGATGGAGTACCAGGTGACGCTCTCCGCAACCTCGACGTCGTCCGTCGAGCGTGACCAGTAGAAGCTGTCTCCGCTGAAGCAGTACCGCTCGTCGACGACGTACAGCACGCTTCCCTCGGTGTGGCCCGGAAGCGGGTGCACGACGACTCCTCGGGCGATCTCGACGGGCTCGGTGCCGCGCAGGACGCAGTCGGCATCAGGGGCCGCGTCCAGGTCGCCCTCATGAATCCACAGCCGGGCCCCGAAGCGGTCGGCGTAGCGGCGGCCGTGCGCCGCGTGGTCCCGGTGGGTGAGAAGAACATCGGTGACCGAACCGAGCTTCTCGTACCGGGCGGCAAGCGATTCGCTCCAACGCGGGGTGTCCACCATCAGCAGGGTCCCGGAAGGACGTTGCACCAAGTAGGAGTTGGCTCCGGCGGTCTGTTGAGAATTGTGTCCGCACAGGTGGACGACGTCGTCCAGGCGCAAGGGGAAGGGGTCGAGCGACACGTCCGACTGACGGGAGGAGCGGATGGAACGGGTGTGGCAGGCGAATAAGGCGGCGTACAGCTGTAGTTCCTCAGCCGCGCCGCGGGGCTGACGAAGGATCTCGGAGCGGCCACCGACCTCGCCGATCAGGTCGGGCGCCAACTGCCGGGCGACGTCGCAGTTCGTACAGCGGTCATCCACATGCCAGTTGGTGTCCTCTGTCGATTCAGGACGGGCAGCGTTCGCAGGACTCATCAGGTGCCTCACTTCTCACGCGACTGTTACCGGTCTCCGTGGATAAGGCTCGTCGGTGGCGGTCACAAGCGGAAGGGGGTCCAGATCTTGTTTCTGCCGCTCAGCACGTCTCTCGCTCGGCGACATTTCAGGTAAATCAATCGATACGGCGGCCGGTCGTCAGCTACGGATGCGTGCGCCGTTCGACGGCTGACTGCATCGCCGGGGCGAACATCCCGATGCCGAATACGACGAGGCTGCCGAACAGGACCGCCGGCCGCACGTCATCGACAACATCCAGCATGGCAAGCACCACGACGACGTCGAGAAAACAGAACACGGACGCCGCACCCGCCGCACCCGCCGCACCCGCTCCGATGCTGATCAACTGCCCCCCATCCGGTCGGTCGCTTCCTCAGCCATGCCCCGTACGCCACCGTGCGGCACCGCACGGAAAAGAATCGTGGCGAGGTCGCTCGTGGTGTCGATTCGGGCCGGTGGCCGTAGCCGAGACCGAAGGACCAGCCGCGAGCGGGCCGGGGATGCCCGTAGCGCGCACCGCGCACGGCGGTGGGACACGGGATCGATGAAGTTTCTCCCGCCACGCCTGTCTCATGCCCGACGACAGCCGAGTATCCACCGTTTCATACCAGTATCCCTCTCGGCAATCAGGGGATCGCTTGCCAGCCCATGGGCCGCCACACCCCTCCCGACACGCTCGCGCCTCGCGGCCCACCTCACGACGCCCCGCCGACGCCTTCAGCACGTCCTTCTGGAGGCTTTCGCGTCAGCCGCACCATGGCCCACATGCCGCCACGGAATTTTGCCGTGCGGCACAAAAACCTATCGAGTTCCCAGAAAATCAATGACGAAACAACGCAACCTTGAACGCATGGCCGCTTTCCACCGGGGCACTCCTTTCGGCTGATTCTGAGGTTGACAACAATCGGCCTCTTGATTCCTCTACCTCTGTTCGCCCGACCACTCCGCCCACTGTCCGAATTTTTCCGCAGACCTGTGTGAGGGCCCTTTTATCGGGCACTCGCCTGATCGAGAGACGCTCAACCGAATTCGATGAAGGAGTTATTTGTGAGTGACATCTGGGGCTACCAGCCGACTACGAAGCACACCCCCGGTACGGATCTGACCGGGTTCAAGGTCGAGGCGACCGATGGCAGCATCGGCAAGGTCGACAAGCACTCCGAGGATGTCGGCTCCTCCTACATCGTGGTCGACACCGGCGTATGGATCTTCGGCAAGCACGTGCTGCTGCCTGCGGGCACGGTCAGCAGCATCGACACCGCAGAGAAGACCATCCACGTCTCACGCACCAAGGCGGAGATCAAGGACTCGCCCGAGTTCGACAAGGACAAGCACATCGGCGACCCGGGATACCACCAGCAGGTCGGCGGTTACTACGGCAGCCCGCGGCTCTGACACGATCGCGGTTACCTTGTGGGGGCGACCGGAGGACACTCCGGTCGGCCCCACAGTCTGTTTGCGGGCACCGCGCCTTCAGGGACCTGCCTGGCCGGAGAACAGGGGAGCACGCCGAATGACCATGCTCGGGGAGAACGAGTTGTGGCGAGGACAGTTCGCCTCTCGCATAGAAGAGCTCGCCGCGAGCAAGGCCGGCGGCGCCGCGAGCGGGGCGCTGAGGTCGACGCTGAACATGTCCCGCAGCGCCGAAGAAGAGCTGGCGGTCGACGACTTGTGCCACATCATCGAGTACTTCGGGCTGCCGCTCAGTCGCACTCAGTACGAGGCGCTGGCCGGGCTGGCCGACCGCGTGGGGATGCTCGACTCCCTCCAAGCCGCCCCACCGCTCCCCCGGAAAGGCGAGAGCGCGCCGGGGATGACGACGTCCGACCAGTAGTGGACGCGGGCGCGCTGGAGGCTGGGACGAGCAGGAGATCCCGGCCCATCGGCACCGCTGATATCTCGACCCTCCCCAACGAGGACTGCTGCAGCCAGCTCGCCCCGCCCCGGGTCAGCACCAGCACCCGGGCCCGACTGCCGCAGTTGCAGGCCGTGGAAAAGCGCCTCGACCTGGACGAGGTGACCGAAGCGCTGCTCGGTTCGGCCCACCCAGGGTGCTGACATCTGGGCAGGACGAGGAGATACCGACACCGGCTGAAAGTCACCAGCCAACCGTCGGACGCCATCCAACGGAGCCGCCGGTGCCAGTCGGCCACCCCGGACGCTCGTAGGAAACCAACAGCGCGAGGGGGCACAGTCCGGGCCCCCTCACACCACCGGACTCGGTACGGCAGGACGGGGCTCGGCAAGCCCGCCCTCGGGCCGGAACAGCCGCACCGGCGGAGGAGGCGCAATGGCCGCCACTGCCAGATCGACGCCGAAGACGGGCCGGACACCGCTCCCGGCGCCGGCCCGCACCGCACCGCACCGCACCGCACCGGTGACCGTGCCCCGGTCAGTGAGCGCGAGCGCCGTCATACCGCGCCCAGCCGCCCTCCGTGCCCGGCGACCGCGTGCACCGCGTGCACCGCGTGCACCGCGACGAACATGGCGCCCGTGCCGATGGGCTCGTAGATCCCGGTGAGCGGGCCGGTGAGGAAGGTCGGGCTGAATGCCATCGACCTGGAGATCGGCGGACAGCGCCAGGCTGGCGCCACGCGACACCACTCCGGGACAACTTGGCGCCACAGCGCCGCCAGCTCGCAACACTCCTCTGAACTGCGACAAAGAGCCTATCCGTTGCCCCGGAACCCAACCGCGCGCCACATATCGCACCTTCAAGCTTGCCAATGGCGCCACAATGGTGCCACTATTGCGTCATGGACCTCACGCCGTACATCGAAACACTCCACAGGGAACTGGCGGTGGCCGCCGAAGCCGGGGGTGACGAAGCCCGCGAGCTCGCCGAGCGGCTGACCGCGCCGCTGGAGTCGGCGACCCGCCTGACCCTGCTCAATGTGCTGTCCGCCGCCATGGACGAGATCACCCGTGAACTCGCCCCCGGCTCGGTCGACGTACGGCTGCGTGGCCTCGACCCCGACTTCGTGGTGGTGCTGCCGCAGCACGAGGACCGGACCGAACCGCTCGACGCACCGGCGCCCGCACCGGTCCCGGTCCCCGCCGACACGGACGAGGGCGGCACCGCCCGCGTCAATCTGCGCCTGCCCGCCCACCTCAAGACCCGCGCCGAGGAGGCGGCGGGCAGCGAGGGCCTGTCGGTCAACACCTGGCTCGTACGCGTCGTGTCGGCCGCGGTCGGCACGGGCGGCGCCGCCACCCCGCCGGCCCCCGCGAAGACCAGGACCATCGGCCAGAACTTCACGGGCTGGGTGCATTAACCAGCCCCGCACAACGACTTCACTCGCACCCGCCCCACCAGCGGGGACGCCACGAGCACCCAAGAGGACGGGACAGCCATGCCTACTTTCGACACTCCCCAGCCGATCTCGGTCAACGCCCGTGTGGACGCGGGATCCATCCAGTTCGCCGCGGCCGACCGCGCCGACACCGTCGTGGACGTCGCTCCCCGTGACCCGAAGAAGGACCAGGACGTGCGGGCCGCCGAACAGACCGAGGTCACGTACGCGAGCGGCGTCCTGACCGTCCGGACGCCCAAGCAGCGCTACCCCCTCGGGCGCACCGGCACCGTCGACGTGACGGTCGAACTGCCCGCGGGCTCGCGCGTCGACATGACCGGCGCCTGGGCCCAGGTGCTCGGCGAGGGCCGACTCGGTGAAGTCCGCGTGAAGACCTCGTCCGGTGACGTCCGACTCGACACGACCGGACCGCTCCAGCTGACCGCCTCGCACGGCTCGATCGCCGTGGACCGGGTCGAGGGCCCCGCCGAGATCACCACCAGCTCCGGCAGCATTCGCGTCGGCACTGTCGACGGCACCGCCGTCCTGAAGAACTCGCACGGCACCACGACCGTCGGCACTGCGACCGGCGACCTGCGGGTCAGCGGCTCCAACGGCGACATCATCATCGAGCGCGCCGAGGGCTCGGTCGCCGCCACCACCGCCCACGGCACGCTGCGCGTCGCCGAAGTCGCCTGCGGCACCATCCAGTTGGAGACCAACTACGGAGCCATCGATGTCGGCATCCGCGAGGGCACCGCCGCCTGGCTCGACGTCAGCTCCGGCCGCGGGCAGGTGCGCAACACACTCACCGCCTCCGAGAGCCCGGAGAAGTCCGAGGACACCGTTGAGGTCCGCGCCCGTACTCGCTGGGGCAACATCGACGTCCGCCGCGCCCGCGCCTGAGCCTTTTCACTCCATTCCAGTCTCTCCATTCCAGCCTTCGATCGGGAGGGCCCCATGCCTTCATCTGTCATGCCCACATCCAAAAGTGGCAACGGCCACCAGCCGCCCGCCGCCGTGTCCACCGTCGGTCTGCGCAAGTCCTACGGCGACAAGCTCGTCCTCGACGGCATCGATCTGCGCATCCCGGCCGGGTCCGTGTTCGCGCTGCTCGGGCCGAACGGCGCCGGCAAGACCACCGTCGTGAAGATCCTCTCCACCCTCATCACCGCCGACCCCGGCTCCGGCGACATCCACGTCGGCGGCCACGACCTGGCCGCCGACCCGCAGGCCGTGCGGGCCGCGATCGGCGTGACCGGGCAGTTCTCCGCCATCGACGGGCTGATCACCGGCGAGGAGAACATGCTCCTCATGGCCGACCTGCACCACCTGTCCAAGCGCGAGGGGCGGCGGGTCACCGCCGAGCTGCTGGAGCGCTTCGACCTCGTCGACGCCGCCAAGAAGCCCGCTCAGAGCTACTCCGGCGGCATGAAGCGCCGCCTCGACCTCGCTATGACCCTGGTCGGCAACCCGCGGATCATCTTCCTCGACGAGCCGACCACCGGCCTCGACCCGCGCAGCCGCCACAACATGTGGCAGATCATCCGCGAGCTCGTCACCGACGGCGTCACCGTCTTCCTCACCACCCAGTACCTGGAGGAGGCCGACGAACTCGCCGACCGCATCGCCGTGCTCAACGACGGCAAGATCGCCGCCCAGGGCACCGCCGAGGAGCTGAAGCGGCTCATCCCCGGCGGACACGTGCGGCTGCGGTTCGCCGAGCCGCAGGCGTACGAGCACGCGGCCGTCACCCTGCGCGAGATCACCCGGGACGACGAATCGCTGTCCCTGAGCATCCCCAGCGACGGCAGCCAGCGCGAGCTGCGCTCGATCCTCGACTGGCTCGACTCGGCCGACATCGAGGCGGACGAACTGACCGTGCACACCCCCGACCTCGACGACGTCTTCTTCGCCCTGACCACCGCCACCAACGTCCCCAACCAGCCCAAGGAGAACGCCCGATGAGCACCCTGTCCCTCGCCGTACGCGACTCGTCCACGATGCTGCGCCGCAACCTCCTGCACGCACGGCGCTACCCCTCGCTCACCCTGAACCTGCTGCTCACCCCGATCATGCTGCTGCTGCTCTTCGTCTACATCTTCGGCGACGTGATGAGCGCGGGCATCGGCGGCGGCGGTGCGGACCGCTCCGAGTACATCGCCTATATCGTCCCGGGCATCCTGCTGATGACCATCGGCGGCACCGTGGTCGGGACCGCGGTCTCCGTCTCCAGCGACATGACCGAGGGCATCATCGCCCGCTTCCGCAGCATGGCCATCCACCGCGGCTCAGTGATCATCGGACACGTCGTCGGCAGCGTCCTGCAGTCGATCATGAGTGTGGTCCTCGTGGGCGCCGTGGCCGTCGCCATCGGCTTCCGCTCCACCGATGCCACCGTCCTTGAGTGGCTGGCGGCGTTCGGACTGCTCGTGCTCTTCGCCATGGCACTCACCTGGATCGCGGTCGGCATGGGCCTCATCAGCCCCAACGCCGAGGCCGCCAGCAACAACGCGCTGCCGATGATCCTGCTGCCGCTCTTCTCCAGCGCCTTCATCCCCGTCGAGACGATGCCGGGCTGGTTCCAGCCGATCGCCGAATACCAGCCCTTCACCCCGGCCATCGAAACCCTGCGCGGCCTGCTGCTCGGCACCGAGATCGGCAACAACGGGTGGCTCGCGGTCGCCTGGTGCCTGGGCCTCGCGGTGCTCGGCTACTTCTGGTCGACCTCGAAGTTCAGCCGCGACCCGAAGTAACCGCCATGACAGCGCGGGCTGCCTCCCCCAGCTCGTCCCGCCCCAGGGCGGTGTACGCCGACACCGCGTCGGCCTACGCCGCCCTGTCCGCGTCCTCGGCCGCCCGTCGGGTCCGGGTCGCAGACGACGCGGCACGGACCACACGACCAGGGCAGCCTGAGACACTCCGACGGCACGCAGGCTGTGCTCGAACTCCCGGTCAAGCGCGTCGCGGACACCACCATGATCGAGCCCGGCCGAGGCCAGAACCTGATAGGTGACGGCCTCCCGCTCGGCGGCGACCGACAGCAGGAGATGGTGTGCCTCGACCACCGCCGATCCGTCTTCGCGGGCTTCGTATGTCGCCCGCACCATGACCGCGTGCAGGTACTTGTCAAACGCGGTCATCGCCACGCCTCCTCAGCTCGACTCCGGCCGCGATGAGCCGCTTGGCGTGCTTCTTGGGACCGGAACCCCGGCCACCAGGTCGACGCCCTCCTGCGGCCCGGCGTCGACCGCGACAGCGTCAACTCGTGGTCAAGGGCCGGTCCTGATGGTGCTGGTCATTGGCCAGAGCGGCGGGATATACGGCTCTTGGACCGAAGCGGCGGCGGGCTCGGTCCGCAGCCGCTTCGGCGGTGCGGGCACGGTCGTCACGGGGGTCCAGGGAGAGTTGATGGTGAGCGTCGTCGGCCGACAGCAGATGGTCGGCGCGGACCACAAATGCTCGAACTCTTGCGCGCTGCAGCCCGAGGGCATACAGCAGGCCCAAGGCCGTCATGGCGAGGGCGGGCGAGTGGTTGGTGGATTCCGGCAGGGGACGCACGCGCGTGGTGGAACTGCGGTCGGCGTACCGCACCGTGAGAGTGAGCCGGCCGGTGATCTGGCTTTCACCACGCAGGCGTTGGCCGATCTGCTCGGCGAGTCCCAGGACGGCCCGGTGGTGCCGCGCCGGGTCGAGGCAGTCCTGGTCCAGTACGAGGTTGGCGACCAGGCGCGCTGCCGGTTCCAGCGGGGTGACCGGTCGGGGGTCCCGGCCCTGGGCACGTTCGGCCAGCAGCCGAGCGGGGCCGACGCCGAGGAAACGTTGCAGGGTCGCGGCGGGTACGTCGGCGACCTGGCCGATGGTGTGCAGGCCATATCTGCCGAGCGTGGTCGCTGTGACGCGGCCGATCCCGGGCAGCGCGGTGACCGGTCGGGGGCGCAGCCAGCCGACGGCCTGTTCGGCGGGGACCCACGTGGCGCTTCCCGGCGCGGACGCGTCGGCCGCCATGGTGGCCAGCATACGGTTGGCCGCGAGCCCTGCGCTGCTTTCGATGCCGTACAGGCCCATCAGCCGTAGCTGCGCCAGCTGGACCAGGTCGTAGGGAGACAGGTCGAAGTACCTGAGCGCGGAGGTGAGGTCGAGTTGGACGGCTTCGGGCGAGACCGCCTGGGCATGGGGGGTGATGCCGGTCAGCAGGTCGATCGCGTCGGCGTACTGCTCTTCGTCCGGCACGGCGTGCAGGTGCAGGTGGGCGATGTGCCGTCGGTTCGTGGTCATCCCGCGCTCCCCGGGCTGGTGTGGCCCAGCTTCCTCAGGTCGGCCGAGCGGCTGCCGGCCGTTTGCAGGTCGGCGTAGGGATGCAGTCGGGCTCCTGTCGTGCTGTTGGGCAGAGTGCGATGCGGCTGCGCGGGGGTCGGGTGCGGATGACTGGCGCCGAGCAGGGCAAGGGCGGCTTCGGGGCCTTGGTCGCGGCGGGCGGCGGCGATCTCGTCCAGGTCCCAGGCCATGGTGCCGACGATGGTCCGGCGGGTGCCGCGCACCTGGACCGTGCCGCGGACCAGCAGCAGTCCGCTGTGGAAGACGGTGTGCGCGCAGGCCGGGTGGGAGTCTTCGAAGAAGGCCAGGTCGACCAAACCGGAGCCGTCCTCCAGGGTGACGAAGATGATGCGCTTGCCGCTGGCGATCGGCGGGGTCTGGGTGGAGGCCCGCACGCCGGCGACGAGGACCTGCTGACCTGTGCGGGCTCCGGCCAGGTGTACCGCGTCGGTTGCGCCGATCTCCCGCAGCAGCCGGTGGTGATGCTCCATCAGGTGCTTGGAGATGTCGATGCCCAGAGTGTTCAGCTCCGCGTCCAGGGCTTCGCGTCCGGTCATCTCCGGCAGGCCGCTCGGCTCCGCTCCTCCGACGGCGTTCGTATCGATGGGCAGCTGTCCCTTGCTCGCGGACCGGGTGCGGGAGGCCCGGTGGAGTTCAGCGATCTGCAGGAGCAGGTCGCGCCGTGTGAGACGCCCGTCATGGAGGGGACTCAGGGCGCCGATCTCGGCGAGGCGTTCGGCGACCGGCCTGGTGGGGCGGGCCCGCTGCCAGAAGTCCGACAGGGATCCGTACGGCTGGCCATCCTCGATCCGGGCGCACTCCTCCTCGCTGATGCCACGCACTGCGGACAGCGCGAGCCGCACGCCCCAGCGTTCTCCTTCGGCCCGCTCCACGGTGTGCTGCGCCTTGGAGCGGTTGACGTCGGCGGGCAGGACGGGGACGTCGCGTCGGCGGGCGTCGGAGACGAGGACGCGCTTGGGCCACATACCGGGGTCGTGTTCGAGGAGGCCGGCCAGCAGATGGGCCGGGTAGTGCGCCTTGAGCCAGGCGCTTTGCAGGGCCGGTACGGCGAAGGCGACCGCGTGGGCCCGGCAGAAGCCGTAGGCGCCGAAGGCCTCGACTGTCTTCCACACCTCGTCGCGGACCTCCGTGGTATAGCCGCGGGCGCGCGCCTCGCGATGGAACCAGTCCTTGATCCTGGGCAGCCGGTCCTTGTTCCCGAGTGCCCGCCGGGCGATCTCGGCCAGAGCACGGTCGCAGCCGGTCATGACGGACAGCGTCTCGATGATCTGTTCGTGCCAGATGGTCACGCCGTAGGTGTCGGCGAGTACGGGTTCGAGGTCCGGGTGGGCGTAGGAGGGCGTGCCGCCGTGGCGGGCGGCGATGTACCGCTCGGGCATTCCTCCGGCGACCGGGCCGGGGCGGAAGAGGCTGATGTCGGCGATGACGTCCTGCGGGTCGCGGGGCTGGAGCCGGGACAAAAGATCTTGCTGGCCGGGTGACTCCAACTGGAACAGGCCCAGCGTCTGACTCTCTTGGATGAGCTTGAAGGCGAAGACGTCGTCGAGTGGCACCTGCTGCGGGTTGTCCAGGTCGATGCGGTTGCCGGTCACCCGCTCGATCTCCGTGACGGCGTGGGCCATCGCGGACTGCATCCGTACGCCCAGGACGTCCAGTTTGATGTTGCCCAGCGCCTCGATCTCCTCTTTTGCCGCCATTGCCATCGGGTAGTCGCCCTGAGGTGTGGGTTGCACCGGCAGCCGGTCCAGGAGGGTCGCGTCACTGATGACCAGTCCGCAGGGGTGCATGGCCATGCCGTGGACCAGCGCATCGAGGCCTTCCGCCAGCTCCCACAGTGGCCCGTACCGCTCCGCTTCGGCCGCCAGGGACCGCAGCTCGGGCAGTTCGGCGAGCGCGCCGGTGATGTCCGATGCCCGAAGGTGCGGGAAGCTCTTGGCGATCCGGTCGACGTCCGCCGGCTCGATCCCCAGCGCGAGGCCGGTGTCCCGCAGAGCCCGGCGGGCTCGGTAGGTCTCGGGCATCGCGGTGACCGCGACCCGCTCCTTGCCGAACCGGTCGAAGATCGCGTCGTAGCACTCCAGTCTCCTGGCGGACTCCACGTCGATGTCGATGTCAGGAAGGGAGAGTCGTCGCACGCTCAGGAACCGTTCGAACAGCAAGTGGTGTTCGAGAGGGTTGGCCGTGGCGATGCCCAGTGCATGGCAGACCATTGACCCGGCGCCCGAGCCGCGGGCCGCGACTCGGATGCCCAGTTCACGGATGTCGGCCACGACCTGTCCGACGGCGAGGAAGTACGGGTCGTACTTCAGCTGGGAAATCACAGCGAGCTCTGCGTCCAGCCGGTCGAGTGTGGCGCGGTCGCCGTCCAGGCCGCGCCGGACCAGGCCGGCCTCGCACTGCCGGCGCAGCGACCGCGCCGCGCCGTCCGCGCCGGGCTCGGCTCCGAGCACGGCCGGCTCCGGGAAGTGCGGCGTACCGAGGCCGAGGTCCGCCGCGGGATCGACGGTGCACGCCAACGCCGTGGCCGCGGTGTCCACCAGCAGGCGCTCGGCCCGCCGGGCATCCGCCCCGGCGCACTCCGCGATCCGCCGCGCGATGTCCGCCATCGACTTCTCGTCCTTGAGCCAGCGCTGCCCGCTGTCCAGACGGCGCCGGTCGATGGGCCGCAGAAACCGTGCGGCGTCCAGGACGTCGGCCAGCCGGTGCTGGTCCGGGTCGGCGTAGCGGACGGCGTTGGAGAACACGGCGGTGGTGTCAGTACGGTCGGCCAGTGCCAGGGTGCGGGCGGCGAGCCGCAGCGAGCCAGGCCCGGTGCCGGGCTGGTCGTGCCAGACCGTCTCCAGCCGGACCCCGTCGCCGAAGATCTCCCGCCATGGCGCAAGCAGCTTCGCCGCGACGTCCTCCCGGCCTGCCGCCAGCGCCCGCACCGGCTCCGAGAGCGGTCCGAGCAGTACGGTCAGACCGTCGCCGCCGTACTCGCGCAGCGCCTCCCACGGCACCACCACCGGCGCCGCGCCGGCCGCGGTCCCGGCGTGCGCGGCCGATGTGATGCGGCACAGCCGCGCCCATCCGGCCCGGTTCTGCGCGAGCAGCACGAACCGCAGGGGCGGCTCGACGACGTGCGCGCCACCACGCACCGGGGTGCGGCGCCGCTGCACCGGCGGCGGAGGCGCAATGGCCTCCACCGCCAGATCGACGCCGAAGAGCGGCCGGACACCACTCCCGGCGCAGGCCCGCGCAAACCGCACCACGCCGGTGACCGTGTCCCGGTCAGTGAGCGCGAGCGTCGTCATACCGCGCTCGGCCGCCCTCCGCACCAGGTGCTCGGGGTGGGCAGCGCCGTAGCGGGGGGAGTAACCGGACGCGACGTGCAGATGGGCGAAGCCCTCCATGCCGCACCTCCATCACTCCACCCTGTTTCAGTCAATTGCCCGATACGCGTATCGTACGTCCGTTCGATTACTCTAGCTCGGTCTCCCCCGGTCAGCGACCTGATCACGCACCCGACCATCGCTGCCGCGCCCGAGACGGATGGCTGAAATGGATACCCGACCGCCATCTCGGCACCACAGCAGCAGAGTTGGAGCCGCCGCCCTACGAAGGACCCACATCCGCCCGCCGTGATGACGCTCATCACCCTGCGCGGGTGCCGCCTCCACGCGAGGGCCATGTCCGTACAGCGACATGAGGTAGCCCTCAGTGAGGGGCGGGCCGTTGTCAGCCACGCATGGAACGGGTGGCGGGGCCTCTGCCGGGCCGGTGGTGCGCGGGGCCGGGGCAGGTAGGCGGCTCCCCGGGAAGCGTGTATCGATCAGTCACATGGTGGCACTGAGTGAGCTCATTCCCGTCGAGGCCGTGCGGCTGGACGTGCGGGCGGCGGACTGGTGAGAAGCGATCCGGGCGGCGGGTGAGCTGCTGGTCGCGACCGGGACCAGCACCGGCGACCACACCGCGGAAATGATCTGGAACGTGGAGGAGAACGGGCCGTACATCGTTATCGCGCCCGGCTTCGCGTTCGCCCACGCCCGGCCCTCGCCCGCCGTTCTCAGGACCGGCATGTCATGGGTGAGACTCGAACAGCCGGTGGAGTTCGGGCACGAGTCGAACGACCCCGTGGACCTGGTCGTCGCGCTCGCGGCGAAGGGCTCGGGCGCGCACACGGCCGCCATGGCGAGCCTGGCGAGAATACTGGCGGACCCCGACACGTCCAGGGCTCCGCACGAGGCACCGACCCCCGAGGCCCTCCACGCCGTGCTCGCCGCGCAGGAGGACAACCGGGGAGGCGTGGGGCTCGCCGGCGCCGCTGGGCGTCCTTCGCCGCGAGTGCGACGACCATGCGGCCGGTACATGTACGGCCCGGCAGCGCCGCCGGAGGGGTGACGGCGGCGCTGCCGGGCCAGATTCGGAAGCGACCTACGGGAGGTTGTGGACGTGCGGACCGACCGCGTTCGACCAGGCGTTGCCCGCCGTCGCGTCCCAGTTCGTCGACCACGTCATCGCGCCACGCAGGCCCGGGTAGGTCTTGGACGGCTTGAACGAGCCGCAGTTCGTGCCCCGCGTCAGGCAGTCCAACGCGTTGTTCACGATCGTGGGCGATACGTAACCGCTGCCCGCACCTCTCGTCGATGCAGGCAGGCCGAGGCCGACCTGGGACGGGGCGAGGCCACCCTCCAGCTGGATGCAGGCGAGTGCGGTGAGGAAGTCCACCGAGCCCTGCGAGTAGACCTTGCCGTCGCAGCCCAGCATCGAACCGCTGTTGTAGTACTGCATGTTGACGACGGTCAGGATGCCCTTCACCGCCAGCGCCGTCTTGAAGTACTCACCCGATGTCGACTGCATGTCGATGGTCTGCGGCGCCATGGTCAGGACCATGCCGGAGCCGGCCTTCTGCGACAGCGAACGCAGCGCCTGCGTCATGTAGGTGGAGTTGAGGCCGTTCTCCAGGTCGATGTCGACGCCGTTGAAGCCGTACTCCTGCATCAGCGCGTACACGGAGTTCGCGAAGTTCGTCGCGGAGGCCGCGCTGTTGACGGAGATCGTGCCCTTCTCGCCGCCGATCGAGATGATCACTGACTTGCCGGCTGCCCTCTTGGCCGCGACGTCGGCCTTGAACTGGGCGACGGTGTAACCACCGAGCCCGGCCGAGTCGAGATTGAAGGTGACCGCGCCCGGCGTGGGCGTCGCGTCGGCGAAGGACACCGCGATGATGTCGTACTGCGACTGCACATCGCTGAGCTTCTGCACGGCCGCGCCGTTGTTGAAGTTCTGCCAGTAGCCGGTCACCGCGTGCTTGGGCACATTGGGATTGCCCGGGTCGCCGCCGCCGGCCCCGGTAGTCCCGGTGACGGCCGCCGACTTCGCCGACTCGCCGGCCGCGTTGGCCGCGGCCACCTGGAACTGGTAGGAGGTGGAGGCGCTCAGCCCGGTCACGGTCGCCGAAGTCCCGGTCTCCGTGCGGACCTTGGCGCCGTTGCGGTAGACGTTGTAGCCGGTCGCGCCGGACACCCCGTTCCAGGTCAGAGCGACGGACGAGGACGTGGTCGCTCCGACCGCGAGGCCGCCGGGTGCGGCGGGTATGCCGGGCTCGGGGTCGGTGCCCCCGCCGCCGTCGGGTCCCACGACGGTCAGGTCGTCGGCCTGGTAGGCGGCCTGGCCGTACCAGCCGTGCGTGTAGACGGTGACGGAGGCCGTGTTGGCGCCGGTCCTGAAGCTGGTGCTGAGCTGCTGCCAGCCTGCGGAGCCCGGCGTCCAGGTCGACACATCACTCGTGCCGGTGCCGCTCGCACCGAGGTAGGCGTACGAGCCCTGCACCCAGGCGCTCAGCGCGTACGTCGAGTTGGGCTTGACCGCGACGGTCTGCGAGCACTTCGCGTTGTCCTGCCCGGACGGGGTCGCCCTGAGGGCCGCCGTACCGCCGTGCACGGGGCTGGAGACGGTGGCTCCGCTGCCGGCGGTACAGCTCCAGTTGGCGAGGCCCGACTCGAAGCCGCCGTTCTTGACGACATTGACGTCTGCCGCCTGGGCGGTTGCGGTCAGTCCGGCGACGGTGAGTGCGGTTGTGGCGACAACCGTCAATGCTCTGCCGAACCATCTTCGCGAGCATGTGGTGCGGTCCACTACTGCCTCCGGATGGGGATGACGGGGGGGGAGGTACACAAGACGACGGTGGCCACCGCTGGCGTAAAAATGGTCCAGACCAACCGGGATGTCAAGACCTCTGGCGGTCATCCGCGGAAAGCTCGTATACGAAACGTCCCGACCTCCGCACGTTGCCCCGACGGCCCCTCAGCCCGCCGCACACGCCTCTCCCACCCATGGAGCTGCGGGTTCATTTCGCGGCGCGGCCGCGGTCGTTCGCGAAATCACCAGGGGGGGTGGCATGCGACAGCGGCAGACGGCATTCTCATCGCGGGGTCAGACTGGGGTCGTGATGGGGAACATTCCCGAAGAGACGACCACTCTGGTCCGGTGCGAGGGCGAGCTGCGCCATGTGCAGGAAGCGCTCGCGCGGCACCGGCTGGTCTCTCTGACCGGGGTCGGCGGCGTCGGCAAGTCGAGACTGGCGCTGAGAGCCGCGCGGCAGGCCGCGCCGCGGTATCCGGACGGGGTGTGGCGGGCGGACCTCGCACAGCTGCGCGACGAGGGGCTGCTGCTCGCCACTGTCTCCGACGCCGTCGACTTCGCCGATCACACGCCCCGGATGCCGGTGGCCGCGCTGTGCGAGTGGCTCGCCGACAAGCGTCTGCTGCTGGCCCTGGACTCCTGTGAGCAAAGGGTGAACGGCGTCCGGGCACGGCCCGCGGGGACGAACGGCGTGACGCCCGCACCCTGGAGGGGTACGGGCGTCACGCTTGGTTCAGCCTCAGGCGGGGACGATGTTCTCCGCCTGGGGGCCCTTCTGGCCCTGGGTGACGTCGAAGGTGACCTTCTGGCCCTCCTGGAGCTCGCGGAAGCCCTGGGTGGCGATGTTCGAGTAGTGGGCGAAGACGTCGGGGCCTCCACCGTCCTGCTCAATGAAGCCAAAACCCTTCTCCGAGTTGAACCACTTCACAGTGCCGCTGGCCATATCTGTCTCCTTCAAAGGCTCAAGTCACCTCCCGCACCATGCGGGAGGCGGAGGTGATCGCCCTGGTCCGGAGATGTGCTGAACAGCAAAATCGCCCGCGAACGCGCTCACGGGCGACGGTACTTCGGAACCACGACAGCTGATCACGAAGTTACACGTCCGGACGCCAAGCAGCCACAGGAACGCTCAAAGTGAACGCAGATGTCCATGGTCTAAATACCAACAGACCACATCATTCAGTCTCGCGAATTTGTAGAACAATCGTTTGATCGCCCAGGGGGCGCTCCTCAGACCCTTCACGCCACGTTCACCGGCCCCGGTACGCGCGGGCCGCGACAACCAGGTCCTGCCAGGCCATTCCGGTGGATTTGAACAGCCGGGGACGGCCGGCGTCGGGCAGGTACCCGCCGCGCACGACATCGGCCAGCGGTACGAGAGCGGACGCGTCGAGGTCACCGTCGGCCACCGGGATGATCACGTCTCCCGCCTCACGCAGCGCGGTGGCGAAGTCCTCCACGACGACGGTGGCGCGGGTGGCCGTGGCCGTGTCGGTCTCCCGGGCTTCGGGGGTGTGCGAGCCCATGGCCACCACGGTGGCGTGCGCGGCGAGGTCGTCGCCGTCGAAGAGCGGGCTGGCGGACGATGTGCAGCACACGACGATGTCGGCGGAACGCACCGCGTCCGGGGCGGCAGCGGCGGCCGGCAGCCCGATGGACCGGCACTGCTCCACGAAGGCGTCCACCCGCTGCGGCCGGGTTCCCGCGACGTCGACGCGGCTCAGCGGGCGGACCTGCCGGACGGCCTCGGCGTGGGCCAGCGCCTGGGGCCCGGTGCCGTACAGCAGCAGCCTGCTCGCGTCGGGCGCGGCGAGGCAGTCGACCGCCAGGGCCGAGATCGCCGAGGTGCGCCGCAGGGTCAGAACAGCGCCGTCGAGCACGGCGAGCGGGATCAGCGTCGCGGCGTCGAGCAACAGATACGCGCCGGTGATGCGGTCCAGGCCGAGCTGCGCGTTGCCCGGCGCCACGCCCGCGATCTTCACACCCGCGTAACCGCCGTGCTCGGCCGGCATCAGGAGGAGCTGCCCCGCGGAGACCGGGACGTGGGTGCGAGGCGGGGTGGTCGACGGGTCGAGGCCATTGAGCAGGGCCGAGCGGACGGCGTCGATCGCGGCGTCCACCGGAAGCAACGCCTCCAGGGTCGGCCCGTCGATCATTCGAAGGTCTTTCTCGGACACGGTCATGAGATCAATTCAACCGGAGACGGCCGGCGACGCCCACCGCGGGAGGCGACCGCGAGCAGGCCGACGGGCCGGTGACCCACACGGCCCCGGCCAGATCCAGCGCACACCTTGACGTGTCTGGTTCAGACCTTTAGGTTCACCGACCATCACGCCCAAGGAGGCGCCCATCGTTCACAGACAGGAACGGATGGTCCTCCACATGCCACACCCCCACACGCCGGCGAAGAGGCGCCACCGCCGCACACCGCGCGCTGCGCTTTTCGCCACCACCGCCGCGGCCCTGACGGCGTTGGCCGCCGGTTTCCTCAGCTGGCCCGGAGCCTCGACCGCCGACGCGCCGCCCGCCACCTTCGTCCATCCCGGCGTCCGCGTCTCCCAGGGCCAGCTCGACTTCACCCGCGAGAAGGTCAACGCGGGGGCGCAGCCCTGGAAGGGCGCGTACGACCAGATGATGTGGAGCAAGTACGCCTCGCTGTCGCGCACACCCAAGCCCCGCGCGATCGTCGAGTGCGGCTCCTACTCCAACCCCAACAACGGCCGTACGGACGAGCGCGAGGACGCGATAGCCGCTTACGACCTCACCCACGCGAACAACCCCTGCTGACCCCGGGCCTTCCATGCGCCCAGCACGCGGAAAAGGTCCTGCGGACCGTCCCCCGGACGGTCCGCAGGACCATTCGCGTTACTGCGTGGAACCTCAGCCGAGGGTGGCGATGGCCTCGTTGAAGCTCTTCGACGGACGCATCACGGCCGCCGCCTTGACCGGGTCGGGCCGGAAGTAGCCACCGATGTCCGTCGGTGAGCCCTGGATCGCGATGAGCTCGGCCACGATCGTCTGCTCCTGCTCGGACAGGGAACCGGCGAGAGCCGCGAAGGCCTCGGCCAGCGGCGCGTCCTCGGTCTGCTTGGCCAGCTCCTGCGCCCAGTACAGCGCGAGGTAGAAGTGGCTGCCGCGGTTGTCGATGCCGCCGAGCTTGCGGCTCGGCGACTTGTCCTCGTTGAGGAAGGTGCCGGTCGCCCGGTCCAGCGTGTCGGCGAGGATCTGGGCGCGCGCGTTGTCCGTGGTCTGCGCGAGGTGCTCGAAGCTGACGGCCAGCGCGAGGAACTCGCCCAGGCTGTCCCAGCGCAGGTAGTTCTCCTTGACGAGCTGCTGGACGTGCTTCGGCGCGGAACCGCCGGCGCCTGTCTCGAACAGGCCGCCGCCGTTGATCAGCGGGACGACGGAGAGCATCTTGGCGCTCGTACCGAGTTCCAGGATCGGGAACAGGTCCGTCAGGTAGTCACGCAGCACGTTGCCGGTGACCGAGATGGTGTCCTCGCCGCGGCGGATGCGCTCCAGCGAGAACGCCGTCGCCGCCTCCGGCGTCATGATCTCGATCTGCAGCCCGTCGGTGTCGTGCTCGGGCAGGTACGCCTTGACCTTGGCGATCAGGTTGGCGTCGTGCGCCCGGCCCTCGTCGAGCCAGAACACCGTGGGGTTGCCGGTGGCGCGTGCGCGGTTGACGGCGAGCTTGACCCAGTCGCGGATCGGCACGTCCTTGGTCTGGCACATGCGGAACACGTCGCCGGTGGCCACGGGCTGCTCGAGTACGACGTCACCCGCGTTGTTCACGACACGGACCGTGCCGCCGGCCGGGATCTCGAAGGTCTTGTCGTGGCTGCCGTACTCCTCGGCCGCCTGAGCCATCAGGCCGACGTTGGGCACCGAGCCCATGGTCGCCGGGTCGTAGGCACCGTTCGCGCGGCAGTCGTCGATGACGACCTGGTAGACACCGGCGTAGCTGCTGTCGGGGATGACCGCCAGGGTGTCGGCCTCGCCGCCGTCCGGGCCCCACATGTGGCCCGAGGTGCGGATCATGGCCGGCATCGAGGCGTCGACGATGACGTCGCTCGGGACGTGCAGGTTGGTGATGCCGCGGTCGGAGTCGACCATCGCGAGGGCGGGGCCCTCGGCAAGCTCGGCTTCGAAGGACGCCTTGATCTCGGCGCCGATGTGCGGCACCGAGTCCAGGCCCTTGAGGATGCCGCCGAGCCCGTCATTGGGCGACAGACCTGCGGCGACGAGCGCCTCGCCGTACTGGGCGAACGTCTTCGGGAAGAACGCGCGCACCACGTGACCGAAGATGATCGGGTCGGAGACCTTCATCATCGTGGCCTTGAGGTGTACGGAGAACAGCACACCCTCGGCCTTGGCGCGGGCGACCTGGGCGGTGAAGAACTCGCGCAGCGCCGCGACGTGCATGACGGACGCGTCCACGACCTCACCTGCGAGCACGGGGACCGACTCGCGCAGGACCGTGGTGGCGCCGTCTTCGCCGGCCAGCTCGATGCGCAGCGAGTCGTCCGCGGCGATGACGGCGGACTTCTCGGTGGAGCGGAAGTCGTCGGCCGCCATGTGGGCGACGTTCGTCTTCGAGTCGGCCGTCCAGGCGCCCATGCGGTGCGGGTGCGCCTTGGCGTAGTTCTTGACCGACGCGGGGGCGCGCCGGTCGGAGTTGCCCTCGCGCAGGACCGGGTTGACGGCGCTGCCCTTGATCTTGTCGTAGCGGGAGCGGACGTCGCGGTCCTCGTCGGACTTCGGGTCGTCCGGGTAGTCCGGCAGCACGTAGCCCTGCTGCTGAAGCTCAGCGATCGCCGCCTTGAGCTGCGGGATCGAGGCCGAGATGTTCGGCAGCTTGATGATGTTGACCCCGGGGGTCTTGGCGAGCGCGCCGAGCTCGGCAAGAGCGTCCTCGACGCGCTGCCCCTCCGCCAGACGCTCCGGGAAGCTCGCGATGATCCGCCCGGCCAGGGAGATGTCACGCGTCTCCACGCTGACGCCCGCCGTCGAGGCGTACGCCTGGATCACAGGCAGGAACGAATACGTCGCCAGGGCCGGGGCCTCGTCGGTGTGCGTATAGATGATGGTTGAGTCAGTCACCGGTACTCCGCTTCACGTCGACACGTCTCGACATCAAGATATCTCCCGAGCGCGCGTTCCCGACACCGACCCCCCACGTCGGGCCGCCGGGGTGGGACAGCGGGGTGGGGCTGCCTGACCGTTCGGTCGGCGCGGGCCCCACCGTAGGGCCCGCGCCGCGCGGCCCCGCGCGGGGCGGCCGGCGGCTTCCCGCCCACCGCCGGGTGGGCGGGCCCGCAGGTCTCGGCGGGTCTGTCGGCCACCGGGCCGCGGCGGGCGACAGTGCGACCCGGTCGGCGCCCGCAAGGCCGACGGCATATGCCATAAGCACCACCGTATCGAGTGTTGCCAAATACCTTACGGGCCATACCTGCCTGTGCCACAGTCGTAACCGGTCCATCCATTCAGACAGGGCCGCGCCGCGCCTGTATCGGAGTACCAGATGCCGTCCCCCATGTTCGCGGATCATCCTGCGCAGCAGCCTCCGGAGCGGGGCATGGTCGACGCTCTGATCACGCGGACGCGCCGCCTGCGCGGTGACGTGGACGCCGTACGCCAGGACACCTCGGTGGGCGAGGAGGACCCGCGCGGTCGCTGGCAGCTCGCCCTGTGCGACCTGGCCGTCCATCAACTCGACGATCTGGGCGCCCACTTGGGGCAGCTGAAGACGGGCCTGCCCACCGAGGTGCACGAGGAATTCCCCGGACACGTCCCCACCGACCCATCGAGCAGGTCGCTGCTCAGCCGGGTCGGCAGCGCGGAGTGGAATCTGCTGACCGACGAGGTGACCTGGTCCGACGAGCTGTACGAGATCTTCGGCCGTACGCCCGAAGCCGGGCCGCTCTCCCTCGACGAGCTGCCCTCGATGCTCTTCGCCGAGGACCAGGTTTCCCTGGCCACGATGATGACCGACTGCCTGGTGGATGGGAAGGCGATCGACGGGGAGTTCCGCATCGTCCGTACCGACGAATCCGTGCGGACCCTGCACATGATGGGCGAGCCTGTGCTCGACGCCGACGGCTGCACCGCCTCCATGTGGGCGGTGCTGCGCGACGTCAGCGAATTGCGCCGAAGCCAGCGCGCGGTGCGCGAGACCCGCGACTCGATGCAGCTCCAGCGGCACATCGCACAGACCGAGCACCGGGTCGCGGTCGAGTTGCAGGAGGCCGTGCTGCCGCCGTGGCGCGGCTCCCTGCGACCCCCGCGTCCCGGACCCGGCGCGCTCGGCCTCGCCGCCCACTACCTGCCGTCCGCAACGAGTGCGCTGATCGGCGGGGACTGGTACGACGCGCTGGAACTGCCCGACGGGCAGATGTTATTGACCGTCGGTGATCTGACCGGTCATGGAGTGTCGGCCACCTCCACCATGGCGATGCTCCTGGGCGCGCTGCGCGGAATGGCGGTGGCCGGCATCCGGCCCGGGGCCCTCCTCGGCCATCTCAACCAGCTGCTCGAAGCCTCCACACAGCCCGCTCTGGCCAGTGCGATCTGCTGCCGCTACGACCCGGCCACCAGGCTGCTGACCTGGGCCCAAGCAGGACACCCCGCCCCGCTGCTGTTCCGCGACGGGACGGGGCGCGCTCTGACACCACCCGAGGGTGTGCTGCTCGGGGCGACATCCGGAGCCGCCTACGAGCAGGCCGAGGTGCAACTGCGGGCCGATGACCTGCTGATGCTGCACACGGACGGAATTTCACACCGTGGCCCCGCAGGCGATGCGGGCACCGGCAGGCTCCTGGAACTCGCGCCGCGCTTCGCCGAGGCCCGCGGCGCACAGGAGTGCGTGCGTCTGGCCGTCGAGGAGTTCGGCGAGGCGGAGCGCGAGAACGACGCCTGCGTGCTGGTCGCCAGGATCGGCGCGTAACCTGCCGCCCCGATCATTCATTCATTCCTTCATTGCCTTCCAGATCTGGATTCTCAGATCTCACTGCTCCTGTTCGTCTTCCTCGGCATCACCAGCTGGATCTCGGTCCGCAGATCGTCGATCTTGGGATAGTCCGCGTACTGGCCGGTGAGCCGGTACATGTGGCGCAGCCGGTCCCAGGTGCGGTGCGAGGAGGTCTCCCCCATCGACACCAGCGCCAGGCGTGCGTACCGGTCGGCCTGTTCCGGGTCGTCCGCGATGAACAGGGCGGAGGCCATCGAGATGTAGTCGAAGATCTTCGACCGCTGTCGGCCGTTCACCCTGAGATCGAGGGCTTCCTTGGCGTGCCGCTGCGCTGCGGCCGCCGCGGCGGGCTCGTGCTCGGCAAGCGTCCGGTAGGCCAGGGCCTGCATGCCGTGCATGTCCGCCTCGTCGAACATCTGCATCCAACTCGGCGGCGGGACATCCCCCTTGTCCGATACAAAGAGGTCCTCGGCCTCCCCCAGCGTGCGCCGCATGGCCTGACCGCGCCCCAACGAGGCCTGTGCCCAGGCCTCGATGGTGTGCAGCATGGCGCGGGTGCGAGGCAGCATCTGGTCGCCCGAGCCCGACTTGGCAAGCTTCATCAGATCCAGGGCGTCGTCAGGTTTTCCGAGATGCACCATCTGACGGGCGGCCCGGGAGAGGGCCTCCCCGGCGCGGGGGCGGTCGCCGCCCTCACGGGCCGCGTGGGCGGCGATGACGAAGTACTTCTGGGCGGTGGGTTCCAGGCCGACGTCGTGCGACATCCAGCCGGCCAGAACCGCCAGGTTGGCAGCGACGCCCCACAGGCGGCGCTGAAGATGAACGGGGTGATGGTAGGCGAGCATGCCGCCCACCTCGTTGAGCTGCCCGACCACTGCCTTGCGCTGGAGGCCGCCGCCACGAGCGGCGTCCCAGGCGCGGAACACCTCGACCGAGCGCTCCAGTGCGTCGATCTCCTGCGACCCGATGGGGGCGGCCTCATAGCGGTCGAACCCAGCGGGGTCGGCGTGCAGGGGATCGTCTATACGTGAAGCGTCGGCCGACAGGACGGGGTCGCTGTGCAGCCAGTCGTGCATGGCGCTGCTGAGTGCGGAGCCTGCGGCGAGCGCGGCGCCCGCGCCCACCAAGCCGCGTCGGTTGAGCATGAGGTCCATTCCCGTGAATTCGGTGAGGACCGCTGCCGTCCGTTCGGGCGCCCACGGCAGGCCGTCGGGATTGTCTGAGTTCCTGACGTCCCGCCGATTACCCGCGCGCCCGTGCCGGCCGAACCCGAGGTCCTCAATGGTCACGACACGACCGAGTCGCTCGGTGAACAGAGCTGCCAGCACCTTGGGCACAGGATCACGTGGGGTCTCCCCCATGTCGATCCAGCGTCGTACGCGCGATGTGTCGGTGGCCAGTTGCGGATGGCCCATGGCCGCCGCCTGCCGGTTCACCAGTCTCGCGAGTTCGCCCTTGGACCAGCCGGCCAGACCGAACAGATCTGACAGGCGGGTGTTGGATTCTCCGGTCACGTCAAGCCCCCAGGTTCTCGGCTGATTCGACAGTAGCCCCGTGTCAGATGCGTCGGGGATATTCGCCAGGGTTCGCCAGGGTGCGCCAGATGGTGTGCCACCCGTAGCCGGGTGTCAGTTAGGAACGCGCCACCCCGGCCCGACAACCGGACGGCATTCCCCAGGGTGTTGGTCGGTTGCCGGGACGGGCGGCGCACGTAATCAGTCGGCGCGCGAAGGGATCTGTACCGCCCATGTACACAGCATCGTCCTCCGTGTCCGCCCCGCCTCGGCCGTACCGTCCCATGGCGACGGGCAGCGGACCGTATCTCGACCCCAACCACGCCACAGCGGCGGCGCTCGGCGTCGGTCGGGCCCGGCGCGCTCCAGGGCTGGGTTCCCAACCGCTCAGCGGGAGACTCGACTTGTCCGGCTCCCAGGGCGCGCAGCTGCGCATGGCGATCGCCTCGGTGCACCGGATCTGTCCGGAGTTCAATCCGGTACAGGTACTGCGCCGCAGCGGCCGGTCCGTACTGCTTGTCGGCACCACAGGCCGCACCAGCGCGGTCGCCAAGTGTTTACTCGACCACTCCCCCGTGTGGGTCGAGCGGTTCCGTCACGAAATAGCGGCATACCGCGCCTTCGTCCGGCAGCGTCCACCCGTGCGGGTGCCCCGGCTCATCGCCGCGGACCCCGACAACTGCACCCTGGTCATCGAGCGGATGCCCGGCCGGGTGGCCTCACTCACCCGGCATCCGGCCGAGGCCCCGCCGCGCGCCGATGTGCGTGCCGCCCTCGGCGCGATCGCCCGGGTCAACGCGTGGCGGCCGCCGGCCGGGATGTTCGACGCGCCGCTCGACTACGCGCCGCGGATCGCCCGCTATCACGCGCTGGGTCTGTTCACCGACCGGGATCTGGGCGATCTGCAGAAGCTGCTGCACGGCGTCGGCCGACAGAGCATGGGGCAGTTCTGCCACGGTGACGCGCTGCTCTCCAACATCCTGCTGTCGCCCGCGGGGCCCGTGCTGGTCGACTGGGAGCACGCGGGCTGGTATCTGCCCGGGTACGACCTGGCGACGCTGTGGGCTGTGCTGGGCGACGCACCGGTGGCACGGCGGCAGATCAGTCAGCTGGCGCAGGCCTCGGGGCCCGCGGCGCGGGACGCGTTCCTGGTGAACCTGATGCTCATCCTGACACGGGAGATCCGTACCTACGAAACGGCTGTGCAGCGCACCATGCACGACACGGCTCCCGTGTCGGTGAACGGCGCCGCAGGACAGCCGCCGGCCGGCGCACTGCCGACCGGTGAGGAGCAGCGGCTGCTGTTGCGGCGGCTGCACGACGACTGCGCGCTGGCACGGCGGGCCGTGCGCGCGGCGGTCGGCACGCGCTGACCGCGTGACTGGGGGGAGTGCACTGGCCCACCCGGGTTTGGTCACCCGGGTGGGCCAGTGCGCGTCCGCGTGCCGCGCGGAACGCGGCCGCCGACCGACCGCATCCGCACAGACGCGTTTCGCCGTGCGGTCATTGGTCCACTCCACTGACGCGCCGCAGGCCCGGACGCCACCGGTGCGTAACTCCGCCGGACCCGCGCTGACGTGCGAACTCCTTATGGCTGAGCCTCGTTGACGGATCGCCGGCGAGCCGATACCCCTAGTCCAGTCCGGCCCCGCAGGCCCCGTCGCGCACCACCCGTTCCTGGAGGCTGCATTGCTAGGATCCGCCCCCGCCCCCTCGCCCGTACGACCAGGAGTCGCCCGCAGACGCGCAGGGCGTACGGGGGGGCTTCGTGGCGACCGCCGCCCTGTTGCTGCCCCTGGTCTCGGCTTCTCCGTCCGTCACCGCCGAGCAGCCCGCGTCCGGCGCGCTGCAGCGCGCCTTCGCCGCGGCCGCCGCGCGCTACCAGGTGCCGCAGAGTGTCCTGCTCGGCGTCGCCTACCTGCAGTCCCGCTGGGACGCGCACGGCGGGGCGCCCAGTGTGACCGGCGGCTACGGTCCGATGCACCTCACCGACGCGAGGACGGCGCTCGCTGAGGCCCCGCACCACAGCCAGGGCACGGAGGACGCGCGCGGCGACACCGCGCGGGCCGTCAGGAAGGCCGCGAAGGCCGAGCTGCCCAAGGCGTCCGAACTCCACGCCAGGCTGCGCACGCTGGACCGCGCGGCCGATCTGACCGGGCTGCCGGCCGACCGGCTGCGGCAGAGCACAGCGGCGAACATCGAGGGTGGCGCCGCGCTGCTGGCCGCCGCGCAGAAGGAGCTGGGGCGGCCATCGGGCGGTGACGCGGCCGACTGGTACGGGGCGGTCGCGCGTTTCTCCGGAGCCGACGACACCGCCAGCGCGACGACGTATGCCAATGACGTCTACGACGTGCTGCGTACCGGCCAGCGGCGCACCACCGACGAAGGCCAGCAGGTCGCCCTGCCCGCCGCCCCCGGGCTCGCGCCCGGCGACACCGACCTCGCGCGGCTGGGGCTGCGCACCGCCGACGCCGGGCGCACCGAGTGCCCGCACACCGTGGCGTGCGAGTGGATTCCCGCGCCGTACAAGGAGTTCGGGGAGGGCGACTACGGCAACCACGACAAGGCAGACCGCCCCAAGAGCCAGGGGATCGACTACATCGTCGTCCACGACACCGAGGCCACCTGGGACACCACACTCAAGCTCGTCCAGAACCCGGAGTACGTGTCCTGGCAGTACTCGCTGCGCTCGTCGGACGGGCACATCGCCCAGCATGTGCCGCTCAAGGACGTGGCCTGGCACGCGGGCAACTGGTACATCAACTCCAAGTCGGTGGGCCTGGAGCACGAGGGCTTCCTGGTGACGCCGGACGCCTGGTACACGGAGGCGATGTACCGCACGTCGGCGCGGCTGGTGAAGTACCTGGCGAAGCGCTACGACATCCCGCTGGACCGCCGGCACATCCTGGGCCACGACAACGTCCCGGGGACCTCTGCCACGACCATCGCCGGGATGCACACCGACCCGGGCCCGTACTGGGACTGGGCGCACTACTTCCAGCTGCTCGGGAAGCCGTTCACCAGCACGGCGGGTCCCAACAGCGGCGCAGTGACCATCCGGCCCGACTACCAGAAGCACCGGCCGCCGTACACGGGCTGTGTGAAGGCCGGTGAGGCGTGCGCCGCGCACGGCTCGGGCGCCGTCCGGCTGCACACCGCGCCAGCGGCTGACGCCCCGCTGGTGAAGGACAGCGGGCTGCGGCCCGGCGGCCAGGACTCGAACATCGGCGTCAACGACACGGGCGCCCGCGCTTCCACCGGGCAGCAGTACGCGGTCGCCGGGCGGCAGGGCGACTGGACCGCGATCTGGTACCTGGGGCAGACGGCCTGGTTCCACAATCCGCGCGAGCAGCCGACCGCGGTGAACGCCAAGGGGCTGCTGCTGACGCCCAGGAACGGCGCCGCGGACGTCGCGGTGTACGGGCGCGCCTATCCGGAGGCGGCGGCGTACCCCGCGAACGTCCCGGTGCAGCCGGTCACGCCGCTGCCGTACAAGCTGCTCGCAGGGCAGAAGTACGTGGCGGGCGAACGCGCCCGCGGGGAGTACTACTTCGCACCGACCTTCGAAACCGCCGGGCATCGGGTGGTGCGGGGCAAGGAGGCCTACTACGCGATCCAGTTCGGGCACCGCGTCGCCTTTGTCAAGGCGTCCGACGTGCGCGTGGTGAAGTAGCGGAGACCTCCGCGTCCACAAGGGGGACCATCGGCTGTTCGAGTCGACGGTCCCCCTTTCGAGTGATAAATCAGGTCGGTGCGTGGGCCGTTCGGGCGACGGGTAGGGCTGCCCCGGAATCGACCGGTCCGCGCCACGGCTGTCGCGCGGACGCCACTGGAAAGGCCGAACGCACATGGCTCAGCAGCCCTTCACACTGCCGGACTTCTATGTTCCGTATCCGGCGCGGCTCAACGCGCACGTGGAGGAGGCCCGCAGACACACCAAGGACTGGGCACGCCGCATGGAGATGCTGGAGGGATCGGGCATCTGGGAGGAACACGACCTCGACGCCCACGACTACGCGCTCCTGTGCGCGTACACCCACCCGGACTGCTCGGCCGATGTGCTGGCGCTGGTCACCGATTGGTACGTGTGGGTCTTCTTCTTCGACGACCACTTCCTGGAGACCTTCAAGCGGTCCCTTGACCGGGAGGGCGGGAAGCGGTACCTGGACCGGCTGCCGGCCTTCATGCCGATGGATCTGGCCGACGGTACCCCCGAGCCGGAGAATCCGGTCGAGGCGGGGCTCGCCGATCTGTGGGCGCGGACCGTGCCGAGCATGTCCGCGGCATGGCGGATGCGGTTCGCCGAGGCGACCGAGCATCTGCTGAACGAGTCCCTCTGGGAGCTCTCCAACATGGACGAGGGGCGGATCGCCAACCCCGTCGAGTACATCGAGATGCGCCGCAAGGTCGGCGGCGCGCCCTGGTCGGCGGGCCTGGTGGAGTTCGCGGCGGAGGCGGAGGTCCCGGCGCCGGTCGCCGCCTCCCGACCGCTGTGCGTGCTGCGCGACGCGTTCTCCGACGCGGTGCATCTGCGCAACGACTTGTTCTCGTACCAGCGCGAGGTGGAGAACGAGGGCGAGAACAGCAATGGTGTGCTGGTCCTTGAGACGTTTTTGGGCTGTACGACACAGGAGGCGGCCGACGCCGTCAACGATCTGCTGACCTCTCGGCTCCAGCAGTTCGAGAACACCGTGCTGACCGAACTGGGGCCGCTGTGCGCCTCGATGGGCCTCACATCCGCCGAGACCGCCTCCATCCTCGCGTACACCAAGGGTCTGCAGGACTGGCAGTCCGGCGGCCACGAGTGGCACATGCGCTCCAGCCGCTACATGAACGACGGCGGGGTCGCGGCCGGGGCCGGGGCCGCCAAGTCAGGCTGGGCCATGGCCGCCGCTTCGATCAACTTCACCCCCCGGGCCGAGACGGCCCGCCGGCGCAGCCACACCCATGTGCCGTACCAGCACGTCGGCCCGTCCCTGCTGCCCGCCTTCGATCTCCCCTACGACGTCACCCTGAGTCCGCATCTGTCGGGCGCGCGGGAACGCAACATCGAGTGGGCGCACCGGATGGGGATTCTCCAGCCCCAGCCGGGGCGTCCCGACTCGCACGTCTGGGACGAGCGGCGGGCGCGCAACATCGATCTGCCCCTGTGCTCGGCGGGTCTGCAACCGAGCGCGACGCCCCAGGAGTTGGACCTGTCGTCGAACTGGCTGACCTGGGGCACGTACGGCGACGATCTGTACCCGGTCATCTACGGGCGCACCCGCGATCTCCCCGGGGCGCGGGCGGCCCATGAGCGGCTGCTGCTCTTCCTTCCGCTGGACGGCGGGCCGACACCGGAGCCGTCCGACGCGATGGAGCGCGGGCTCGCCGATCTGTGGGAGCGCACGTCGGGGCCGATGAATGAGGCTTCGCGGATCACCTTCCGCAAGGCGGTCGAGGACATGCTGGAGAGTTGGCTGTGGGAGCTGGCCAACCAGGCGCAGAACCGCATCCCCGACCCGGTGGACTACGTCGAGATGCGGCGTTTCACCTTCGGCGCCGACCTGACGATGCGGCTGTGCCGGCTCTCGCACGGGGACCGGGTGCCGCCGGAGATCTACCGCAGCGGGGCGATCCGTTCGCTGGAGAACGCCGCGGTCGACTACGCCACGCTGCTCAATGATCTCTTCTCGTACCAGAAGGAGATCGAGTACGAGGGCGAGGTGCACAACGGCGTCCTCGTCGTGCAGAACTTCTTCGACGTCGACTACCCGACAGCCATGGCCATGGTGCACGACCTGATGAAGGGACGACTGCGCCAGTTCGAGCATGTCATCGAGCTCGAACTGCCTCTGCTCTATGTCGACTTCGCGCTGGACGGGGAGGCGCGCGAGATCCTTGACGGCTATGTGCAGGAGCTCAAGGACTGGCTGGCCGGAATCCTCAACTGGCATCGTGACTGCGTGCGTTACCGCGACGAGGATCTGCGGTCGGGCACCGGGGGCGCCCCGTGGCACCTGAGCGGTCCCACGGGGCTGGGCACTTCGGCGGCCCGGGTCGGGTCGCTGCTGGGTCAGTCGGCCGCGGTGAAGGTGTAGCGCTGCCCGCCGTGGGCCCGGAATCTCTTCTCACCGCCGGTTAACAGGCCGTTGCGTACGGTCAGTTCACCGGAGCGGCGGGCGGTGAGCACGATGCGTCGGGCCGCGCCGCCGCGCCAGGTGATGTCGACGGTGACGCCGCCACGGGCCCGCGAACCAGGCGCTGTCTGCGCCGGTCACGGTGAGGCTGCCGTCGGCGCCTGTGGTGATGGCGCCGCCCTGTGTTCGGAGGCGGATCTGGGCCTCGAAGCGCAGCCCGTTGTCCTGCAGCGCACCGCGCACGGTGATGCGGTCCCCGGCGGCGGTGGCAGTGAAGTCGGTGCGCGGTGAGGCGTGGCGCAGGGTGGAGGTGACCTGCCCCGGCCGGTCGGCGCGCTGAGCCGTCCGGCGATGAAGTGGCCGGGGAACGACGCGAAGAACTCCCTCTGGTGGCGCACTTCCTGGTGGGTGTACGCGACGGAGACGACGCCGGTACGGATGTCGAGGGCGCGCCGGTAGGAGGCGCCGGGCGCCGCCCGTGCGCCGGGCACGTCGAGCCGCAGGTCGCCAAAGGTCTGGTAGGCGCCGTAGCCGCGGCGCGGCTGGCCGAGCTCCTTGGCGGCGGCGGCCGGGTCGATCGCGCCCTGCTCGTCGAGGCGCTGTTGTGCGGCGGCGAGTCTGCCGGGGCGTGGGGTGGTCCAGTTGCCGGAGTCGTAGCCCCGCGCCGAGCCGGGGCCGCCGGTCCACAGGGTCTTCTCGTTGAACTGGAGCCGTTCGGATACGAGTGCGCCGAATACGCAGGCCCCGAGAGCGCCGTTGCCGATCGGCAGGGCTTCATGCTCCCAGGAGGCTGCCGGAGAGGTGTACCAGAGCGCCCATTCATCGGAGGTGTCCGCTGCGACCGCTTCACCCATGGAGAGCGTACCTCCGGGCGTCAGAGCACCTGTTGCCCCGAGTGCGGTCTCCATCGTAGTTCTTCGACTGATCCGCTTAGTCATGCTGCGACGCTAAAGGTCCAATGACTGACAGGACAAGATGCACGAAAGACCGGCCCTTGACCAAACAGGGCCGGCTCTTGGACGAAAGTGGGTGGGAGTGCGCTGCGGGCGGCGCGCGGGCGGTCGATCAGCCCTGCTGGAACATCTCCGCCGGCAGCGGCTTGAGCAGCGTGTACAGATCATCGGTGATCGGCCGGTCCCAGCTGGCGATAGTGACGAGGACATTGTCGCTGCGGTCGAACTGCACGCAGGAGATGCGGCTTTCGGAAAGCTTGAGGCGGCGCACGATCAGCAGGTTGTCGCCCTGCATGACGGGCATGTCCTCGGTGCTCACCACCTCGACGGGCTCGTCGTTCTCCAGCGCCGCGAGCAGCTGCGCCACCTCGAAGGGCACCTGTCCGTCGACGAGGTCGCGGGCGGACGAGCCCTCGGGCAAGTTGCCGATGACCATCGCGGGGCCGCGGCCGCCGAACAGGTCGTAGCGCAGGAAGACGCCCTGGCAGCTTCCGTCGGGGGCGGGAAGCAGGCCTGCTCCGAGGTTGCCCGGCCAGTCCCCCGGGTCCATGGCCAGGACGTCGAAGTCCGGGCCGGCGGGTGTGGCGGCGGGGCGGCGGCGGAGGAAGGACATGGTGCCATGGTACGTGGCCGGGGCTGGCCGCCTGAGCCGGGGCGTCCCACTCCGTGGACGGTCTAGCGCCTGCCCGGGCGCCCGGGCAGGCGCTAGGCGGAGCGCTCCGCCAGCCCCTCCAGGAGCGCGACGGCCCCGGCGGCCAGCCCGTGCGGCACGAAGAGGTGGTCGTGGTGGAAGCCCGCGACGACGTTGCAGCTCACCCCCGCTTCGGCCAGCTCGCGGGAGACGGCCGCGGTGAGGCCGACGGCGTCCAGCGCGGAGTGCACCCGCAGGGTGATCCAGCCCGCCTCGTAGTCGTACGGCAGGTTCGCCGCGTCGGCGTCCTCCTTGCGCACGACGAGGGTCAGCCCCTCCGGCTCCGTCACGGTGACGACCGGCGTCAGGCCCGGCGGGACGCCGCCCGCCACGGTGGTGAAGACATACCGGCCCGGGTTCAGTTCGGGCCGTATGCCGCTCAGCAATTTCCTCAGTTCGCGTTCGCCGCTCATGATCACCAGGATACGGCCACCGCGACCGAACCCGAGGTCGCCACGGGTGAGGACCTCGGGTGAGCGCCTCAGGTGAGGTCGAAGGCGCCGTCGCGCGCGTTCAGTACGAAGGCACGCCACTCGGCCGGGTTGAAGATCAGTGAAGGGCTGCCGGGTTTGGTGGCGTTGCGCATCGCGATGAACCCCTCGACGAAGGCGATCTGGACATCGCCGGCCCCCTGACTGCTCGACTGCCAGTCCGCTTTGCTCAGATCCAGCTCCGGCTTGTCCCAGCCCGCACGCCGCTGCTGAGTGGTGCTCTCGGCCACGTCTGCTCCTCCCGGTTCGTCGTCCGTGGGTCAGACTAGCGATCGCCACCGGTCCGGGACAGGCCACGGCAGGAGTACCGCGGCCCGTCCGGTGCGGCGGGGCGCTCAGCCGGCCGGCGAGTCGGCCCCGACCAGCCACATCGCGAAGAACTGGGCGCCGCCGCCGTAGGCGTGGCCCAGTGCCTTGCGGGCGCCGCCCACCTGGTGCTCCCCAGCCTGCCCCCGGACCTGGAGCGCGGCCTCGGCGAAGCGGATCATGCCGGAGGCGCCGATAGGGTTGGCGGACAGAACGCCGCCCGACGGGTTCACGGGCAGGTCACCGTCGAGTTCGGTGGCGCCGGACTCGGTGAGCTTCCAGCCCTCGCCCTCGGCGGCGAACCCAAGATTCTCCAGCCACATCGGCTCGTACCAGGAGAACGGCACGTACATCTCGACGGCGTCGATCTCCCGCCGCGGGTCGGTGATGCCCGCCTGCCGGTAGACGTCGGCCGCGCAGTCCTTGCCCGCCTGCGGTGAGACGAAGTCCTTGCCGGCGAACATGGTCGGCTCGCTGCGCATCGCCCCGCCATGCACCCACGCGGGCGGGTGCGGTGAACGGGCGGCGCCCGTACGGTCGGTGAGGATCATGGCGCACGCGCCGTCGGACGACGGGCAGGTCTCGGAGTAGCGGACGGGGTCCCAGAGCATCGGGGACGCCTGGACCTTCTCCAGGGTGATGTCGTGCTCGTGCAGGTGCGCGTACGGATTCTTCAGGGCGTTGCGGCGGTCCTTGTACGCGACGAGGGAGCCCACCGTGTCGGGTGCGCCGGTGCGCCGCATGTACGCGCGGATGTGCGGGGCGAAGAAGCCCCCGGCCCCGGCGAGCAGCGGCTGCTGGAACGGGACGGGCAGCGACAGGCCCCACATGGCGTTGGACTCGGACTGTTTCTCGAAGGCGAGCGTGAGGACCGTGCCGTGGACGCGGGCGGCGATCAGGTTCGCTGCGACGAGCGCGGTGGAGCCGCCGACCGAGCCCGCGGTGTGCACCCGCAGCATCGGCTTGCCCACGGCGCCGAGCGCGTCGGCGAGATAGAGCTCGGGCATCATCACGCCCTCGAAGAAGTCCGGGGCCTTGCCGATGACGACCGCGTCGATGTCCGCCCAGGTCAGCTGTGCGTCCTGGAGAGCCGCTTTGGCGGCCTCGCGGACCAGGCCCGCGATGGAGACGTCGCGGCGGGCCGCGACGTGCTTGGTCTGGCCGATGCCCACGACGGCCACGGGCTCCTTCATGACTCCCCCTCCAGGACGGCGACCAGGTTCTGTTGCAGGCACGGGCCCGATGTGGCGTGGGCGAGGGCGCGGTCGGACGCTCCGCGGTGGATGCGGGCCGCGGCCTCGCCGAGGCGGATGAGGCCGGCCGCCATGACGGGGTTGGCGGCGAGCGCGCCGCCCGACGGGTTGATGGTGACGCTGTCGTCGAGGCGCAGGGCCTTGCGCAGCACGACTTCCTGCGAGGTGAAGGGCGCGTGCAGTTCGGCGGTGTCGACGGGCCGCTCGAAGGCGCCCGCCCGCTCGGCGGCCAGCCGGGCCGACGGTGAGTCGGTGAGGTCGCGCACGCCGAGGCTGTGCGCCTCGATGCGGTGGTCCATGCCACGGATCCACGCCGGGCGTTCGCAGAGCCTGCGCGCGGTGTCGCCTGCCGCGAGGATCACGGCGGCGGCGCCGTCCCCGATGGGCGGGCAGTCGCCGGTACGCAGTGGGTGGACGAGGTAGTCGCCCGCCGGGACGGAGCCGCTGAGCTGGGCGTGCGGATTGGCCTCGGCCGCGGCGCGGCTGCGGGCGGCGACGCCTGCGAGTGCCTTCTCGTCGGTGTCCCCCGCGTCGATGAGTGCCTGCGCCTGGAGCGCCGCGAGCGACACCGAGTCGGGCCACAGCGGGGCGATGTAGTACGGGTCGAGCTGGCGGGTCAGTACGTCGCGCAGCTCGCCGGGCGAGGACTTCCCGTACGCGTAGACCAGTGCGGTGTCGGCGTCGCCGGTCAGGAGCTTGACCCAGGCCTCGTACAGCGCCCAGGCGCCGTCCATCTCGACATGGGACTCGGAGATCGGCGGCCAGGCGCCGACGCCGTCGAGAGCCATGGTGAAGGAGAAGGCGCGGCCCGCGAGATAGTCGCTCGATCCGGAGCAGGTGAAGTCGATGTCACTGGTTTTCAGTCCGGTCTGCCCGAGTACGTCGTGCAGCACGGGCATGAGCATCTCGACTTCCGAGAGCTCGTCGCTGCGCCGCCTGTGGTCGGTCTGCCCGAAGGCGACGATGGCCACCTCGCGCATCAGATCAGCTCCTTGTAGACGTCGTAGTCGGCATCGGGTTCGCCGGTGGGTCGGTAGTGGTCGGGATGGCGGCCGTCCTCGGTCCATACCGGTTCGACGCGCAGGCCCATCCGCACCTGGTCGTAGGGGATGCCGCCGATCCGGCCGTGCAGGGCGAGGTCGGCTCCGTCGAGGGCGATGTGGCCGTAGACGTACGGCACTTCGATGTCGAGATTCGCCGTATATGCAGCCTTGATGTTGACGATGCAGAAAGTGGTGACGGTGCCGCGCGGGCCGACCTCGACGCGCTCCTCGGTGGCGATGCCGCAGGTGGGGCAGGCGCCGCGGGGCGGCACGTACACCTTGCGGCAGGAGGGGCAGCGCTCGCCGACGGTGCGCCGTTCGGCGAGCGCGTTGATGTAGTCGGTGGGGGCGCGGCCGGGGCTGTAGGTGTAGTCGAGGCGGGCGGGGGTGGTGATGCCGGTGACCAGGTTCTCGAAGTGCCCGTCGTGCGGGGCGGCCCCGGTGGCCGCCCCGCCTTCGCACGGCTCGAAGCAAGCGATGTCGGTGATGGCGCCGCTGCGTTCGCCCGCCCAGCGGATCCGGACGCGCATCCCGGTGCTCACGGCGTCCGCCCGTGGCGCGTCGAGGACGTGCAGGAGGGCGGTGTCGGCCCCGTCGAGCTTCACCATGACCCAGGCGAAGGGCGTGCTCAGCGGCTGGTCGCGGCGCGGGGTCGGGTTCCAGGCCCAGGTGGTCACGGTCCCGGTGGGGGCGACCTCTACCAGGTGGCGGATCTCCTCGGCGGTCACCGGATCGTATTCGACGGGCGGTACGAGCACCTTGCCGTCGGCGCCGCGCACGCCCAGCACGGTGCGTTCGCGCAGGCCGGTGAGGAAGGCGCTCTGGACAGGACCGAGCGAGCGGGTGAAGGGGAACTCGACGACGAGGGGGGCACTGAGGACTTCGGGCACGGTCACTCCTTGGGTCGGGTCGGACGCAGGCCCCCAGGACCTGCGTCCGTCAGGCGCGCCGGTAGACGGGGGGACGCTTCTCGGCGAAGGCGCGGGAGCCCTCCTTGGCGTCGTCGGTGGCGAAGATCGGCCAGCCGCGTTCGAGTTCGGCGGCGAGGCCGTCGGTCTCGGTCATCTCCGCCGTCTCGTACACCGACGCCTTCACCGCCTCCACGGCGAGCGGACCGCACGCGTTGACCTGCTCGGCGATGGCCAGTGCCTTCTCCAGAGCGGCGCCATCCGTCACGACGTGGCCGATGAGCCCGATGCCCCTGGCCTCCTCCGCGCTGTACGGGCGGGCGGTCAGCAGCATCTCCAGGGCGTGGGTGCGCGGGATCTGGCGGGGCAGGCGCACGGTCGAGCCGCCGATCGGGAAGAGGCCGCGTCTGACCTCGAAGAGACCGAAGGTGGCGCTCTCGCCTGCGACCCGGATGTCGGTGCCCTGAAGGATCTCCGTGCCGCCCGCCACGCAGTAGCCCTCGACGGCGGCGATCACCGGTTTGCGCGGGCGGTGGTGGCGCAGCATCGCCTTCCAGTGCAGGTCGGGGTCGGCCTCCATGCGGTCCCGGTACTGCTCGCCGCCCATCGAGTCGCCCGCGAGCGCCTTGAGGTCCATGCCCGCGCAGAAGTCCCCTCCCGCGCCGGTCAGCACGATCGAGCGGACCGTGTCGTCCTCGTCGGCCGCCAGCCAGCCGTCGTACAGACCGACCAGCATCGGCAGCGAGAGGGCGTTCTTCGCCTCGGGCCTGTTCAGGGTGAGCACCAGAGTGGCGCCTTCGCGCCGCGCGGTGAGGTGTTCCGTACCGAGGTGTTCCGTACCACCCATAACCATCCTCCACTCGTCGGACGTGGAACAGGTTGCAGGAGGGCGGGTTCCAGTTCAATAGTTTTCTGACAGTCAGTCAGATTTCTTCGGTGCAGGCCCTTCCCACTTGGGGCGGGCTTTGCTCTGATGGCCGTCGAGCCAGTCGTGCCAGTTCTGCACCCGGGGCAGTCAGGAGGAACGGTGGAGTACAACCTTGCCGACCTGTTCGAGTCGGTCGTCGACGCGGTCCCGGACCGCGAGGCGCTTGTGTACATCGACCATCCCGGCACGGGCGCGGAGCGCCGGCTCACGTACGCCGAGCTGGACGTGGCCGCCAACCGTGTCGCGCACCACCTGATCGACGCGGGCATCAAGCCGGGCGAGCATGTGGGCCTGCATCTGTACAACGGCATCGAGTATCTGCAGACCGTGCTGGGCTGTCTCAAGGCACGCATTGTGCCAGTCAACGTCAACTACCGTTACGTCGAAGAGGAGTTGATCTACCTCTACCGTGACGCGGACCTGACGGCGCTCGTCTTCGACGCCGAGTTCACCGAGCGGGTCGCGGCCGCCCTGCCGCAGACCCACAAGCTCCGGCATCTGGTGCGCGTGGGCACTCCCCCGCCCGGTGTCCCCGAACCCGCCGTGCTCCCCGTGCCCTTCGCGGAGGCCGCGACGACGGCGTCCGACGCGCGGGGCTTCGGTCCGCGGTCGGCCGACGACCAGTTCATCATCTACACGGGCGGCACCACGGGCATGCCCAAGGGCGTCATGTGGCGCCAGGAAGACCTGTTCTTCTCCGGGCTCGGCGGCGGCGCGCCGACCGGTGACCCGGTGAAGTCCCCCCAGGAACTGGCCGAGCGGGTGGCGGCCGGCGGCGACGGGATCACCTTCTTCCCCACTCCCCCGCTGATGCACGGCACCTCGACCCTCACCGCGTTCATCGGCTTCTTCTTCGGCCAACGGATCGTCATCCACCGCAAGTTCGCGCCCGAAGAGGTACTTCGTACGATCGAGAAGGAGAAGGTCACCAGCGTGTCGCTGGTCGGCGACGCGATGCTGCGGCCACTGATCGACGCACTGAACGGGCCGATGAGGGGCACCGACTGCTCGTCGATGTTCAGCGTCTCGTCCTCGGGCGCGATCATGTCGGAGACGGTGCGCGCACAGTTCCAGGCGCTGGTGCCGACGGTGACGCTGCTGAACAACTTCGGGTCATCGGAGTCCGGCTTCAACGGCACGGCGACCGACGACTCCGGGCCCGAGAAGGGGTTCAGGTTGCGCGTCAACTCCCGTACAGCGGTGGTCGATCCGGCGACGTACACGCCGGTCGCGGTCGGCGAGGTGGGCCGCATCGCCCAGCGCGGACACGTACCGCTCGGCTACTACAACGACCCGAAGAAGACCGCCGAGACCTTCTTCCAGGCGGACGGCGAGCGCTGGGTGCTGCTCGGCGACATGGCGACCGTCGACGACGAGGGCATCGTCACGGTGCTGGGCCGGGGCTCGCAGTGCATCAACACCGGTGGTGAGAAAGTCTATCCGGAAGAGGTCGAGCAGGCGCTGAAGTCCCATCCCGATGTGTACGACGCGCTGGTGGCGGGTGTCCCCGACGAGAAGTGGGGCAATCATGTGGCCGCCGTGGTGCAGCTGCGCGAGGGGGCGGGCGAGCCGAGCCTCGACGACATCCAGGCGCACTGCCGGACCCGGTTGGCGGGGTACAAGATCCCCCGGCAGCTGGTGATAGCACCCGAGATCCAGCGCTCACCGAGCGGCAAGGCGGACTACCGGTGGGCCCGGACGGTCGCGGTGGGCACGAACGGCCGATAGGGCTCCCCCGCCGTGGCTCCCCCTGCCGCCCCCGGTGACTTCCGCCGCCCCCGGTGAAGACGCCGCGGGCCATCGGGCAGTCATCAGCGGGAATCGGAAAGGCCATGCCGAAGAAATCGGGCAAGGGCGTGCTGTACGCGGAGAACGAGGCCGAGGCCAAGGATTCTGCTTGAGGCCTACGCCAAGGGCATCGAGTTGGACAGGGCGCTGGTGTCCGAGAGCATCTGGGCCACGACCCCGCGGATCGCCTGCGACCCCAAGGAAGGCATCAGCGTGGCGGAGAGCGCGCTGCTCACCGAACTGCAGGAACTGCAGGAGCTGCAGGAGCTGCAAGAGCTGCAGAGCGAGACGCGCAGGAAGGCACGCCGGGACGCGCTCGCCACGCAGTGGGCCACCCTGCCGGGTCGTACGGCCACGATCGGCGGCGCCGTCCAGAACATCGCAAGCCAGTGCCGGGCCCAGTACATCTCGGGATCCCCAGTGGACTTCAGTTACGGCGCGCCCCTGACCGAAACCGCGTGCGAAGCACTCGGCGCGAACTGGAAGACGCTGGGCACCTGGGCCTCGGGCCAGGGGCTCACGCAGTTCCAGTCGTTCCGTTGGCTGCCGGTCGAGAACAAGGAGGAGAAGGTCAAGGGGGGCGGTGCGACGCTCGCACGCCGCGGCAAACAGGGGAACCTGTTCGTCACCATTCGGAACATCACCTACAACGCCCATATCGACATCCGCTGAGCCCCGGCGTTCGACGGATCGCGCGGGCCTCCTACCGGCCGGCCAGCAGGCTCTTGAGCTCGCGGCCGAAGAGCAGCCGGCCCGCGCGCACGATCGCCCCGTCGAACACCCTGGGGAGCCCACGGACGTGCAGGTCCTCGGTCCAGACGACGCAGGCGCCGCCGGGCACGGGCCGTACATCGAACTCGGCCCACCCCAGCACGACGGAGCCGCGCTTCTCCAGGCGGCAGCGCCCCGGGCCGTCCGCCCGCGGCGGCTCCCAGCGCACCACCTCCATGGGGTCGTCGAACCCGAGCGGACCGGCGCCCGTACGGGCCACGAAGACCGTCCCCGGGCCGGTCGGCGACGGCGTGGTGACGGTGACGCGGGTGAGGGGGACCTGGGCGCCGTGGCGTTCCCACGCGGTCAGGCGGCGCCAGGCCTCGTCGGCGGACAGGTGCGTGCGTCGTTCGATACGGAAGAGGGCCACAGCGCGAGCTTAGGCCTGCGGGATGACGGATGCCGTTGCACGATGGGGGCATGCTGCTGGCCACACTCGCCCGGGTCTCCCGGGAGATCACCTCGACCTCGGCGCGCTCGGGGAAGACCGCGCTGCTGGCGGAGCTCTTCCGGGCCGCGGAACCCGACGACGTACCGATCGCCATCGCGTATCTGGCGGGCCGGCTGCCCCAGGGCCGGATCGGGATCGGCTGGAGTCTGCTGAGCGAGCACGTCGCCCCGGCCGCCGACCCCTCGCTGACGCTGCGCGAGGTGGACGCGGCGCTGACCGCGTTCGTGGCGGTCGCCGGGCGCGGTGCGCAGGCGGAGCGCGGCAGCCTGGTGCGGGGGTTGATGGCCTCGGCGACGGACGAGGAGCAGCGTTTCCTGACGGGGCTGCTCACCGGCGAGGTGCGGCAGGGTGCCCTGGACGCGCTGGCCGCGGAGGGCCTGGCCGCCGCCGCCGGGGCACCGGCGGCGGCGGTGCGCCGGGCGGTGACGCTGGGCGGCTCGCTGGTCGAGGTCGGCCGGGCGCTGCTCGCCCGGGGCCCGGCGGCGCTCACCGAATTCAGCCTGCGGGTCGGGCGTGGCGTGCCGCCGATGCTGGCGAGCCCCGCGGCCGGTGTGGGGGCGGCGGTCGAGAAGCTCGGCCTGTGCGCCGTGGAGGAGAAGCTGGACGGCATCCGGGTCCAGGTGCACCGCGACGGCGAGGGGGTCCGCGTCTTCACCCGCACCCTGGACGACATCACCGACCGGGTTCCCGAACTCACCTCGGCGGCGATGGAGTTGAGCGCCGATTCGTTCATTCTCGACGGCGAGGTCATCGCGTTCGACACTCGCGGACGCCCGCTGCCCTTCCAGGACATCGCGGGCCGTGTCGGCTCGCGCCTCGATGTGGCGGCGGCCCGCGCGGCGCTGCCCCTGTCCCCCGTGTTCTTCGACGTGCTGGCTCTCGACGGGGAGGTCCTGCTCGACCTGCCGTACCGGGAGCGCCATGAGCGGCTGGCCGGGCTCGTTCCCGAGCCGATGCGGGTACGCCGGACGGTGGTGACGGGCGCCGACGGCCGGGCCGCGGCGGACGAGTTCTGGGCGCGGACACTTGAACGCGGCCACGAAGGGGTGGTGCTCAAGGCGCTGGACGCGCCCTATCAGGCGGGGCGGCGCGGCGCCTCGTGGCTCAAGGTGAAGCCGGTCCACACCTTGGACCTGGTGGTACTGGCCGCCGAATGGGGCCACGGCCGGCGGACCGGGAAGCTGTCCAATCTACATCTGGGCGCGCGCCGGCCCGACGGAACGTTCGCGATGCTCGGCAAGACGTTCAAGGGGCTCACCGATGTGATGCTGGCCTGGCAGACGAAGCGTCTACAGGAGCTGGCGACGTCCGAGAAGGGGTACGTGGTGACCGTACGCCCGGAGCTTGTCGTGGAGATCGCGTACGACGGGCTCCAGCGGTCCACGCGATACCCGGAAGGGGTGACGCTCCGGTTCGCGCGGGTCGTCCGCCACCGGGAGGACAAGGCGGCGGCCGAGGCGGACACCGTCGAGACGGTGCTCGCGTCGGGGCCGGTCCTGACCGAGGAGAAGCCGGAGTAGTAGCGGGCCGCCGCCCTCCTTCCACATCGCAGGTAAAGAAGACTTGACACCATATCCGGGGTGCTTGACACTCACGAGTGTCAGGTTTTCTTTACATGGGGGGCTCATGAAGGCCATCGTTCACGACACCTACGGACCGCCCGAGGTGCTGCGCCTCGAAGAGGTAGCGCGACCGGTCGCCGGCCGGGGGGAGGTCCTCGTCAAGATCCATGCCGCGTCCGTCGACCCGGGGGTCTGGCATCTCACGACGGGCCGCCCGTACCTCCTCCGCGCGGCGGGCTTCGGCCTGCGGGCTCCCAAGGCCCGCGTCCGGGGCACGGACGCCGCGGGGCGGGTGGAGGCGGTCGGCCCGGACGTCACCCGGTTCCGGCCGGGCGACGAGGTGTACGGCACCTGCAAGGGGTCGTTCGCCGAATACGCGTGCGCCAAGGAGGACAGCCTCGCGCCGAAGCCCGCGAACCTCGACTTCGAGCAGGCGTCCGCGGTCCCGGTTTCCGCGTGCACCGCCCTCCAGGCCCTGCGCGACGGAGGGCGGCTGAAGTCCGGCCGGCGGGTCCTCGTCATCGGCGCGTCGGGCGGCGTGGGCACGTTCGCCGTACAGCTGGCCAAGGCCTTCGGCGCCCATGTCACCGGCGTCTGCAGCACCGCCAACACGGACCTGGTCCGCTCCGTCGGCGCCGACGAGGTCATCGACTACACCCAGGAGGACCCCACCGACGGCGCCCGCCGCTACGACCTCGTCGTCGATACCGGCGGCAACCGCCCCCTCGCGCGGCTGCGCAGAGCCCTGACCCCGCGCGGAACCCTGGTCATCGTCGGCGGCGAGGGCGGGGGCAAGTGGATCGGCGGTACGAACCGGGAGTTGGGGGCGCTCCTGCTGTCACCGTTCGTGGGCCACCGGCTGCGCGGGCTCGTCGCCACGCAACGCCACAGCGACCTGGCGCTTCTCACGGAACTCGTCGAGGCCGGATCGGTGACACCCGTCATCGACCGCGTCTACCCGCTGGCCGACGTCCCCGCCGCCGTCCAGCACCTCAGGGAGGGCCACCCGCGCGGCAAGATCGTCGTCCGCGTCTGACGGGCCGTCCGACATCGCTCGGCCGAATCGGTCGTGCGCGTAGGCCAGTTGGCGCCGGGCGCGGGCCCTCATGCCAGTGCGCGCGGCGGTGCTAGCCGCGTGCGTGCCGCTGGAGTCCATCGGTCTGAAGCGCATGGTTCACGCCAACGCCGGTAACACGTAGGGCATCACACCCCCGACGCGAGGATGCAGACCATGCCGATCACCTTCCGCAAGAGCTTCCGGATCCTCCCCGGAGTGCGGCTGAACATCAACCGTCGCTCCTGGTCCATCACCACCGGCGGCCGGAACGGCCCGCGCCGCACGACGAGCAGCACGGGCCGCCGCACCACCTCCATGGACCTGCCTGGTCCCTTCGGGTGGCGGAAAACGACCCGCACCCGCAAGTCGCGCTGACTCAGCGGGCCGCGTCCCTGCCGACCCTCGCCGCCCACAGGACCAGCGGCGCCTGCAGCGGCAGCCGTCCGTAGGCGAGGGCCTTCAGCGGAGCCTTCTTGTGCCGCCAGTCGTACGCCATCTTCACGTTGGCGGGGAAGACGGCCGCGAAGAAGACCGCGGTGGCGAGCGCGCTCACCCGCCGGGTGCGCGGCACCGATACGCCCGCCGCGAGCAGCAGTTCCACGACCCCGCTGCCCTGGGTCCAGGCGCGGGCGCTGCCCGGCAGCGCATCGGGGACGGTGGCGTCGAACAGCTTCGGCGCCACGGCGTGGGCCGCGCCCGCCGCGGCGAGGAGACCGACAAGCAGTTGTGCGGAGCGTTCGGTGGCGGGCAACTGGGGCCTCCTGGGCGGTCGGAGCTGGGGGCGGCGGACGGCAGCACGATTATTACCTGCCAGTAGACCGCATTGCTAGACGTTGTGTCAGCAGCCGTGGCAGGCGCCGCGTCAGGAGCTGATGCGGCAACCGTGTCAGTAGCAGCCGAACGTCCTGAGCTCCGCCAGGTACGCGACGGGCTCCCGCTGGTGAATCAGGTGTCCCGCTTCGATCGTCACGAAGCGACAGCCCGGGATCCGCTCCGCCATCCGCGCCAGGCGGTCCTGCGGCATGAAGCTGCCGGCGCCGCCTGCGATCAGCAGGGCGGGCGCCGTGATCTTGGCGAGGTCGTCGACCCAGGCCGGGTCGGGGTCGTTGTATTGCGCGTCGGTCTCGACGACCACGCCCCAGTCGTAGTCGAGCACCTCGTCCGTGCGCACCGGGTCCGGACGCCTCGGGTCGGCGGGGAACGGCGGGGGCTCCTCCATGACGAGCCGCCCGACCCGCTCCGGGTACGCCTGGGCGACCAGTGCGGCGACCGCTCCGCCCATGGAATGGCCGACGAGGTCGACCCGGTCCAGACCGAGCGCGTCGAGGAACGCCCTTACGTCGTCCCGCATTTGTGCGTATCCGTAGCTGCCGGGCCAGTCGCTCGCCCCGTGGCCGCGCAGATCGATGGCGTACACCCGGCGGATCGCCGCCAGCTCCCGGGCGATGTGCGCCCAGCGGGCGCTGTTGGCCGACCTGCCGTGCAGCAGAACGACGGGCGGCGCGGCCTGGTCGCCCCAGGTGCGGTACGCCATCCGCAGGCCGTTCGCCCGCACGGTGAGCACGTCCGGATCGAGGAAGGACAGCACGGTCCGGAGGAACCCTGCCCGGTCACCGACCCGCGGGAGGCTGCCACCGCCGGGCAGGACAACAAGCTCGGCGTCGGGCAGCACGCCCGCCAGTTCGGCGGCGCGCTCGCACTGGGCCCCGGCGCCCTCCCCTTCTCCCGCCAGGAGCAGGACCGGCGCCTTCACCCCGGTCGGCGCGGTCGGCCCCGCGCCGGAGGCAGCGTCCGGCTCGGGATCGACCAGTACCAGGGAGCGCAGCCGCCCGGGGTGCTCGGCGGCGTACCGCAGAGCGAGGTCGGCGCCCGACGCCTGCGCCAGCACGTCCGTCCGTTCCAGGCCGAGGTGCTCACGCAGGGCCTCGATGTCGTCGACGGTCGGGGCGCGGTACGTCGACGGGCCCGCCGGGGCCGCGGATTCAGCTACGCCGCGCCGGTCGAGGAGGACGAGCTCCCGGTGCGCGCCCAGCCCACCGAGGTCCCTGAGCTGCTCCGACGCACTCGGCGCGCCGTCCAGCAGACAGATCAGCGGCTCCCCCTCCCCCACCAGGCGGTAGCCGAGTTCCGCGCCGTCGTGCGTGCCGAATATCCCCATGCCGAAGATCCTCTCAGGTCCCCAGGAAGCCGGGCCGGTCGCATGCCTTGACGATGGGACGGGCTCCTGAATTACTGATCCCCCAGAAGCTCGACCGAATGATCGGTCGTCCGGTTTGGACGGGAGAGTCACCCATGACGGTGCTGCTGGACGCGGCGGAACAGCTCGGCCGCGGGGAGCTCGAAGCGCTGCAACTAGAGCGGCTGCGGAAGTCTCTGCGCCACGCGTACAACCAGGTGCCGTTCTACCGGCAGGCGTTCGACCAGGCAGGGTTGCGCCCCGAGGACTGCACCTCGCTCGCCGACGTGGCCCGCTTCCCGTTCACCACCAAGGCCGATCTGCGCGACAACTACCCCTTCGGCATGTTCGCCGTCCCCCAGTCCGAGGTCCGCCGTATCCACGCCTCCAGCGGGACCACGGGCCGTCCGACCGTCGTCGGCTACACCGAGGGCGATCTGGACATGTGGGCCGACACGGTCGCGCGCTCGATCCGCGCGGCCGGCGGACGCCCCGGCCACAAGGTGCATGTGGCTTACGGATACGGGCTGTTCACCGGCGGCCTGGGCGCGCACTACGGCGCCGAGCGGCTCGGCTGTACCGTCATCCCGGCCTCCGGCGGCATGACCGCGCGCCAGGTGCAGCTGATCCAGGACTTTCGCCCCGAGGTCATCATGGTGACGCCGTCGTACATGCTCACCCTGCTCGACGAGTTCGAACGCCAGGGCGTCGATCCGCGCTCCACCTCCCTGCAGGTCGGCATCTTCGGCGCCGAGCCGTGGACCGAGGCGATGCGCGATGAGATCGAGGAGCGGTTCGCGATCGACGCGGTCGACATATACGGGCTGTCCGAGGTGATCGGTCCGGGGGTGGCGCAGGAGTGCGTGGAGACGAAGGACGGGCTGCACATCTGGGAGGACCACTTCTACCCGGAGGTCGTCGACCCCGTCACGGGTGAGGTGCTGCCGGACGGTGAGCAGGGTGAGCTGGTCTTCACCTCGCTCACCAAGGAGGCCATGCCGGTGATCCGCTACCGGACGAGGGACCTGACGCGCCTGCTGCCGGGTACGGCCAGGGTCTTCCGGCGCATGGACAAGGTCACCGGCCGCAGCGACGACCTGGTGATCGTGCGCGGGGTCAATCTCTTCCCCACCCAGGTCGAGGAGATCGTACTGCGGACGCCCGCGCTCGCCCCGCACTTCCAACTGCTGCTGACCCGCGAGGGCCGGATGGATCAACTCACCGTACTGGCCGAGGCCAGGGCCGATGCCACCGCCGAGGAGCGGAAGGCCGCCGCCCTCGCGGTCGCGACGGCCGTGAAGGACTCCATCGGAGTGTCGGTCGGAGTCGAGATCCTCGACCCCGAGACGCTGGAGCGGTCGGTGGGCAAGTTCAAGCGGATCGTGGACCGTCGTCCTCGCTGAAGCGGTCCCGCAGTTCGCGCTTGAGGATCTTCCCGCTGGCGTTGCGCGGCAGTTCGTCCACGAACTGGACCTTCTTCGGAGCCTTGAAGTGGGCGAGCTTCTCGCGTGCGTGGACCATCAGTTCGGCCTCGGTGACCTCGCCGCGCGGCACGACGAAGGCGGTGACGGCCTCGATCCAGCGCTCGTCCGGCAGCCCGACCACCGCTGCCTCGGCGACGCCCGGGTGGGTGTAGAGCGCGTCCTCGACCTGGCGTGAAGCGATCAGCACACCACCGGAGTTGATGACGTCCTTCACCCGGTCGACGATCGTGAAGTACCCCTCGCGGTCGCGCACCGCGAGGTCCCCGGAGCGGAACCACCCGTCCCGGAAGGCCTCCTTCGTCTCCGCCGCCTTGTGCCAGTAGCCCTCGCACAGCTGCGGTGAGCGGTAGACGACCTCGCCCGCTGTCCCGTCGGGGACCTCGTCGCCGTGCTCGTCGACGACCATGGCCTCGACGAAGAGCACGGGCCGCCCGCAGGAGTCCATCCTTCCCTCGTGCTCGTCGGGGCCGAGGACGGTGGCGAGCGGGCCGATCTCACTCTGCCCGAAGCAGTTGTAGAAGGCGAGCGAGGGAAGCCGCTCCCGAAGCCGTTCGAGAACCGGTACGGGCATGATCGACGCCCCGTAGTACGCCTTCCGCAGCCCACCGAGCTCGCGGGTGGCGAAGTCGGGGTGGTTGGCCAGGCCGATCCAGACCGTGGGCGGCGCGAAGAGGCTGTCCGCTTCGCCCGCCTCCACCAGGTCGAAGATCTTCACCGGATCGGGCCCGTCGATGATGATGTTCGTCGCGCCGACCGCGAGGTGGGGCAGCAGGAAGACATGCATCTGCGCCGAGTGGTAGAGCGGCAGCGAGTGGACGGGACGGTCGCTCTCCTTGAGGTCGAGCGCGGTGATGGCGCTGACGTACTCGTGGACGAGCGCCCGGTGGGTCATCATCGCGCCCTTGGGCAGGGCCGTCGTCCCCGACGTGTACAGCAGTTGCACGATGTCCCGGGCCTCCCGGTCGATCTCGTACGGTTGCGTGCTGCCCAGCGCCTCCAGCAGCGAACCCGGTGCGTCGCGCAGCGGACGTACGGCGAAACCCTCCGGAATGCGCCCGGCGAGGTTCGGATCGGCGAGGACCAGCGCGCTGGCCGAATCCTCCAGGATGTACGTCAGGTCCTCACCGGTCAGGTTCTGGTTCACCGGCACATGGATGAGGCCGGCCCGCGCGCAGGCGAGGAAGGCGATCAGGTACACGTCCGAGTTGTGGCCGTACGTCGCCACCCGGTCGTCGCCCTCCAGGCCCTGCCCGGTCAGTTCGGCCGCCGCCGTGGAGACCGCTTCGTCCAGCTCCGCGTAGGTCCAGGTCCGGTCCGCGTACCGCAGGGCGGTGCGGTCGGGGGTGCGCCGGGCGCTGCGCCGCAGGACACCGTCGACTGTGCTGTTGCGTACGGCTCTCATGGCGTGATCCTGCGGGGCGGCGCCCCGCGGGTCAAGCGGGCCACGTCCAATACCGAACGGGATGTTGACATGCGTCCGCCCGGCTGGGTGCATGGACCAACCACCCTGCGCCACCGACACGTTGGGAGGCACGTTGCACTTCCGAACCCGCCTGAGACACCTGGCGCTCGCCTCGATCGCCCTGACCACCGTCACGGCTTCACTGCCGTCGGCAGCGGCCGCCGACACCGATTCCCGCGACCGGCACCCCTCCTCCGGCAAGCTGTCAGCCGGGTGTTGTCAGGTTGAGCGGGAGGCTTCTCCGGTGGCATGGTCATCCGGCTTGGTCGGATCGCCGGAGGGGCTGCTCGTGGGCACGGTGTCGTACCGGGGTTTCCGCTTCCCGCCGGAGATCATCAGCCACTGCGTGTGGCTGTACCACCGGTTCACGCTGAGCCTGCGCGATGTCGAGGAGCTGATTTCGAGCGCGGCATCGAGGTCACCTACGAGACGGTCCACCAGTGGACCCGCCGGTTCGGCCCGGCCTACGCCGCGGCGCTGCGCCGCCGGCGCCCGAAGCCGGGCGACAAGTGGCACCTCGACGAGGTCTTCGTCAAGATCCAAGGGAGGCAGCGGTACCTGTGGCGCGCCGTCGACAGCGACGGCAACGTGCTCGACATCCTGCTGCAGAACCGCCGCGACGAGCCCACGGCCAGGCGCTTCTTCCGGAAACTGATGAAGAAGACCCGCGCGGTGCCCCGGGTGATCGTCACCGACAAGCTCCGCTCCTACGGCGCCGCCCACCGCACGGTCATGCCCTCGGTCGAGCACCGCTCCCACAAGGGCCTGAACAACCGCGCCGAGAACAGCCACCAGCCAACGAGGCAACGCGAACGCGCGATGAAAGGCTTCCGCTCGGTGGGCGCCGCCCAACGGTTCCTCGCCGCCTTCAGCGGCATCTCACCCCACTTCCGACCCCCACGCCACCTCATGACCGCCAGCCACCACCGCACCGAAAAAAACATCCGCTTCGCCATCTGGGACCGGATCACCGGCACCGTCGGCCCACCCACCGCGGCTTGAGTCAGCCACCACCACGCCCAGACACGCCCCGAATCGGAACACATCCCCAAGGACTCACTCAACCTGACAACACCCATCGATGTGCTCCTCAGCGCCCCACAAGCGCCGAGGATGAACGCCTACTGCGAGCGCGTGATCGGCACCGTCCGCCGCGAAGCCCTCGACCATGTCCTCATCACCAACGAAGCCCACGCCCGCCGCGTCCTGGCCGAATACCAGAGCCACGACAACGGACACAGGCCCCACCAGTCCCGCAACCAGCCACCACCCGACGCACAGGAGCAACCGGCCTCCGCCTCAACAGACGACCTCGGCAACCGCAGACTCCTGCGAACCCGCGTCCTCGGCGGAACCATCAACGAATACCGATTCGCCGCTTGACCAGCAGCGATGACTTTTCGAGCGGCACAGGGTCAGGTGCCCAGGGAGGTGTGGAGCTGGTCGGAGATGGTCTGGATGACCTCGGCCTGGTAGGGCACCAGGTAGAAGTGGCCCTGGGAGAAGACCCGTAGGGCGAACGGGCCTTCGGTGTGCTCGGCCCAGGCTGCGGCCTCCTGCACGGTCACCTTGGGGTCGTCGCTGCCGACCATCGCGAGCAGGGGGCAGTGCAGCGGCTCCCCCGGCTCGGGGGCGTAGGTCTCCGCGGCCCGGTAGTCGGCCCGGATGGCCGGGAGGATCATCCGGAGCACCTCCTCGTCGCCGAGCAGTTGGGTGTCGGTGCCGCTGAGGCTCTTGACCTCGTCGATCAGGCCCCGGTCGTCGCGCAGGTGGACGGTCTCGTGGCGGGGTCCCGAGGGGGCCCGGCGGCCGGAGGCGAACAGGGCCGCCGCGACGATGCCCTTCTCTCGCTCGAAACGGCGGGCGACCTCGAAGGCGACCGAGGCGCCCATGCTGTGGCCGAAGAATGCCAGCGGCCGGTCCGCCCAGGGCAGCAGCGCCGTGAAGACGTGGTCGGCGAGTTCGGGGATGTTGTCGATGAGGGGTTCGGTGCGGCGGTCCTGCCGGCCGGGGTACTGCACGCACAGCACGTCGGCGAAGTCCGGCATGGCGCGGGCCACGGGGAGGTAGAAGCTCGCGGAGCCGCCCGCGTGCGGCAGGCAGACCAGTCGGACGGTGCTGTCCGGCCGCGGCTGGAACCGGCGGATCCACAGGCTGTCGTGGGCGAGGGTCGAGGCGTTCACGGAAGTGATCACTTTCTTTCGGGAGGCGGGAGGACGGGAACTGGGCGATGTTCAGGGCAGCTTGCGGACCCACTCGTCGACGGCGGTCGCCGTGGACCGCGCGTACCGCTCCATCAGCGTGTAGTGGTTTCCGGGCACTTCGGTGACCGTCTCGGCGTGTTCGGGGGCCGGCGGCCGGTCGTCGGACCCGGCTTCGTCGCCGGCCATCCAGTCGTCCGCGCGGACCACCAGGGTGGGCGCCTTGGCCACGGGAGCGTCCCAGTCCGCGAAGATGCCGAGGTAGCCGCCCATCGCGGTGAGTTGGGTGCCGGGCGCGGAGATGAAGTCGAAGCGCTCCGACTGCTCGCGCACCACCGCCGACTGGAACCGGTCGGCCATGCCGTGCTCGCGGGTGAAGCTGTCGAGCATCACGATGCCTTCGACGGGCCGGCCCAGTTCCTCCAGCCGGCAGGCCACGGCGTGCGCGACCCAGCCGCCGGAGGAGTAGCCGACGAGCACCACCGGTTCCTCGCCCGCGCACTCGGTGACGGCCCTGACGTGTACCTCCACGAGGGCGTCGACGTCCTGCGGCAGCGATTCGCCCGGGCCGAAGCCCGGCTCGGGCAGCCCCCAGACGGTGCGCCGGCCGTCGAACGCGGCCGCGAACCGGGCGTACTGGTGCACCCCTGAGGGCGCCATGTACGGGCCGAAGCAGACCAGATGGGGCCCTTCCTCGCCCTGCGCCAGCCGGACCGGGGCCGATCGGTGCGCGGCGGCGGACGCCGCGTCGAAGGCCGGCCGCAACCGCGCGGCGGCCGTGACCATCTCGATGCCCTCGACGAGCCGGCCGAGTTCGCCGGCCCGACGGTAGAGGCCGACGAGGAGGTCGTCCTGCTCGGCCGGTGCGGCCGGGCGGGAGCCGCCACCGGGCACCTCTGCCAGCAGGGCGACGAGCCGCGCGGTCACCGCGACGGGGGTGGGGTGGTCGAAGACCAGGGTGCTGGTCAGCTTGAGGCCGGTGGCCCGGCCCAGCCGCTTGGCGAGCTGGACGGCGGTGAGCGAGTCGAAGCCGAGCTCCAGGAAGACGTGCCGGTCCCGCACCGCGTCCTCGGACGGATGGCCGAGCACGGCCGCGGCCTCGGACCGTACGAACTCCAGTACCGCCGCCTCGTGTTCGGCCCCGGTCAGCCCGGCCAGCCTGCGTACCAGGAGAGGCTCGCCGTCGGCCGGGTCGCCCGGGCCGGTCTCCTCGGCGGCCAGCAGGCGCCGCACCTCGGGCAGGCCACCGATCAGCGGACTGGGCCGGGCCGCGGTGAAGCCGGGCAGGAAACGCGTCCAGTCCACGTCGGCCACGATCACCGAGGTGTCGCCCTGCTCGACCGCGCGCCGTAGGGCCAGCACACCGAGGGCGGGGTCCATCGGGTCGAGACCGCGCAGCCGCAGCCGCTCCTCGGCCGCCCGGTCGACCATGCCGCCACCGCCCCAGGCGCCCCAGGCGATGGAGGTGGCGGGCAGCCCGCGCGCCCGCCGGTCCTCGGCGAGGGCGTCCACGAAGGCGTTCGCCGCCGCGTACGCGGACTGCGCGCCGCTACCCCAGGCGGCGGCGCCGGAGGAGAACAGGACGAAGGCGTCCAGTTCGCGGTCGGCGAGCAGTTCGTCCAGGTGGGCCGCGCCCGCCGCCTTGGCGCCCAGTACGGCGGCGAAGTCGGCCACGGTGGTGTCCGCGAGCATGGCGGGCGTGCCGACGCCGGCGGCGTGCACGACGGCGCTCAGCGGCGGCAGGCCGGCGAGTGAGTCCAGGAGTCCGGCCACCGCCTCCCGGTCGGCCAGGTCGCAGGCTGCGATCGTCACGCGGGCGCCCAGCGACTCCAGTTCGGCGCGCAGTTCCCCGGCGCCCTCGGCGGCGGGGCCCCGGCGGCTGGTCAGTACCAGGTGTTCGGCGCCGTCGGCCGCGAGCCAGCGTGCGACCCTGCCGCCGATGAAGCCGGTGCCGCCGGTCACCAGGACGGTGCCGCGCGGCTGCCAGCCGGGCCCGGCGGGGGCGCCGCCGCCGGTGGCGCGGAGCATCCTTCGGGCGTAGCTGCCTTCGGCGCGGACCGCGAGCTGGTCCTCTGCGGTGCCTCCGGACAGCGCCGCGGCCAGCCGGCGCCCGATCCGCCCGTCGGTGGCCCGTACGCCGGCGGGCAGGTCAATGAGGCCGCCCCACCGGGCCGGGTGCTCCAGAGCCGCGACCCGGCCCAGTGCCCACACCGGCGCCTGGCGAACGGCGTGGACGGGGTCGGCGGGCCCGGTGGACACCGCGCCCCGGGTCACGCACCACAGGGGTGCGTCGACGTCCGCGTCACCGAGCGCCTGTACGAGGAGCAGGGCCGTGGTGAGGCCTAGCGGCACTACGGGGTGCTCCGGGTGGGCCCGCTCATCGAGGGCGAGCAGGGACAGTACTCCGCGTACGCCACGGCCCGCCTCGCGCAGCGTGTCGGCGAGGGTGCGCCGGTCCTCGTCGCCCGCCACCTCCAGCCGTACGATCTCGGCGCCGTGCGCGGCGAGGGAGTCCAGCGCCAGCTCCACCGCCGGGTCGTCGGGCCGGTCGCGCGGGACGACCGCGAGCCAGACCCCGGGCAGGGAGGGCGGCGCAGCGTCGGGCACCGGCTTCCAGCTGATCCGGTAGCGCCAGGATTCCGTGGCGGCCTCGTCGCGGCGGCCCCGGTGCCAGGCGTTCAGCGCTGGGAGCGCGGAGCGCAGGGTGGCGTCCTCGTCGATCCGCAGCCCCTCGGCGAGCGCGGCCAGGTCCTCGCGTTCCACGGCCGCCCAGAACTCGGCGTCCACGGCGGACTCTGCCGCCGGGGTGGTGCTGGCCGCCGGCTGCGGCGTGTCGAGCCAGTACCGCTGCCGCTGGAAGGGGTACGTCGGCAGCTCGGCCGGCGCGCCGGTGCGGCCCCCGAACACCGCGTTCCAGTCGACCGGGACACCGTGCGCGTGCGCCTCGCCCAGGGAGGCGAGGAAGCGCCGGGCGCCTCCCGCGTTGCGGGTCAGCGTCGGTACGACGGCCGCCGCTGGACCGTCCGTACGCGCGTCGTCGACGGTGTCCTGGAGGCCGTACACCAGCACCGGGTGCGGGCTGATCTCGATGAAGACCCGGTGTCCGTCGGCCAGCAGGCGCCGGGTGGCCTGCTCGAAACGCACGGTCTGGCGCAGGTTGCGGTACCAGTACGCGGCGTCCGGCGCGGTGTCGAGCGGTTCGCCCGTCACCGTCGAGCAGAACGGTGTCTTCGGCGCGCTCGGCGCGAGCGTGGCGAGTTCCGCGGCCAGCTCGTCCCGTACGGCCTCGACCTGGGCGCAATGCGAGGCGATGTCCACCCGGACGCGCTTGGCCCGTACGCCGTCGGCCGCGCAGGCGTCGAGGAGTTCGGCCAGCGCGTCCAGGTCGCCGGAGACGACCACGGTGCGCGGCCCGTTGACGGCGGCCACGCTCAGCCGGCCCTGCCAGCGGGTGAGGCGCTCGGTGACCTCGGCCTCCGACTGCGGTACCGAGACCATGCCGCCCCGCCCTGACAGCCGGGCGAGCAGGGCGCTGCGGCGCGCCACGAGCCGGGCACCGTCCGACAGGGTCAGTGCCCCGGCGACCACGGCCGCCGCGATCTCGCCCTGCGAGTGGCCGACGACAGCGGCGGGGCGCACTCCGCACGAGCCCCACAGTTCGGCGAGCGCCACCATTACCGCCCACAGCACGGGCTGGATCACGTCTGGGCCTTCCAGCCGCGGGGCGCCGTCCGTACCCCGCAGTACGTCCTCAAGCGACCAGTCCACGTACGGGTCCAGTGCCTCGCCGCACGCGGTGATCCACTCCTTGAAGACGGCCGACGTGTCGAGGAGTTCGACGGCCATGCCCGCCCACTGGGAGCCCTGGCCGGGGAAGACGAACACCGGCTGGGCGGGGGCCCCGGCCGAGCCGCGGACCGCGAGCTCGTGGGAGCCGCCGGACGCGAGCGCGTCGAGGGCCGCGATCAGCTCTTCGCGGTCTTCGCCGACCACCACGGCGCGCTCGTCGAACAGGGTGCGGGTGGTGGCGAGCGCGTACCCGACGTCCCACGGGCGGGTCCGGCCCTCGCGCAGGAGCGCGGCCATGCGGTCTGCCTGCTCCTCCACGGCCGCCCCGGTCCGGGCCGACAGCAGCAGCGCTGTGGCCGCCGACGTGAACGGCTGCTGTGCGGGGGCGGCCTCCGGCTCCTGCTCCGGGTCCCGCGCGGGACCGTCGGCGCCGGAATCGGTGCGCGGCGCCTCTTCGATGATGACGTGGGCGTTGGTGCCGCTCATCCCGAAGGACGACACCCCGGCCCGGCGGGGACGGTCGGCCGCACCCCAGGCGACGGGCTCGGTCAGCAGCCGGACGGCGCCGGCGCTCCAGTCGACGTGCGGGGTCGGCTGCTCGGCATGCAGGGTCTTGGGGAGTACGCCGTGCCGCAGTGCCTGCACCATCTTGATGATGCCGCCCGCTCCGGCGGCGGCCTGGGTGTGCCCGATGTTGGACTTCAACGAGCCCAGCCACAGTGGCCGGTCCCCGGACCGGTCCTGGCCGTACGTCGCCAGCAGCGCCGAGGCCTCGATGGGGTCGCCGAGCCGGGTGCCCGTGCCGTGTCCCTCGACCACGTCGACATCAGCGGCGGACAGCCCGGCGTTGGCAAGCGCCTGCCGGATCACGAGCTGCTGGGCCCGGCCGCTGGGCGCGGTGAGGCCGTTGGACGCGCCGTCCTGGTTGACGGCACTGCCCCGGACGACCGCCAGCACCTGATGGCCGTTGCGGCGGGCGTCGGACAGCCGCTCCACCAGCAGCATGCCGACGCCCTCGCCCCATCCGGTGCCGTCGGCGTCGGCGGAGTACGCCTTGCAGCGGCCGTCGGCGGCGAGCGCGCGCTGCCGGCTGAACTCGACGAACGCACCTGAGCTGGACATCACGGTGACACCGCCCGCCAGCGCCAGGTCGCACTCGCCCTGGCGCAGGGCCTGGGCCGCCAGGTGCAGGGCGACCAGCGAGGACGAGCACGCCGTGTCCACCGTCACGGCCGGCCCTTCGAGACCGAGGGTGTAGGCGATGCGCCCGGAGGCCACACTGGCGGCGTTGCCGGTGCCCAGATAGCCCTCGACGCCTTCGGGGACGGCGAGGCCGCGCCGGATGTAGTCCTGGTATCCGGAGCCGACGAACACCCCGGTGCGGCTGCCGCGCACGGTCGCCGGGTCGATGCCGGCCCGTTCGAACGCCTCCCAGGAGGTCTCCAGGAGCAGCCGCTGCTGTGGGTCCATGGCCGTTGCCTCGCGTGGCGAGATACCGAAGAACGCGGCGTCGAAGTTGGCCAGGTCGTACAGGAATCCGCCGGCCCGCGCGTAGGTCGTGCCCGGGTGATCGGGGTCCGGGTGGTAGAGCGTGTCCAGGTCCCAGCCTCGGTTGTCCGGGAACACCGACATCGCGTCCGTGCCCTCCTCCACGAGCCGCCACAACTCCTCCGGCGAGCTGACGCCGCCCGGGTAGCGGCAGCTCATCGCGACGATCGCGATCGGCTCGTCGTCCGCCCGGAGCCGCGCGCCCGCGGCCTCGGACTCGTCGCCGGTGCCCAGCAGTTCGACGAGCAGCCAGCCCGCCAGGTCGAGCACGGACGGGTAGTCGAACACCAGGGTCGTGGGCAGCGCCAGGCCGGTGGCCCGGATCAGCCGGTTGCGCAGCTCGACGGCCGTCAGCGAGTCGAAGCCCAGGTCACGGAAGGCCCGCCCGGGCTCGACGGCCTCGGGACCCGGGTGTCCGAGCACGGCCGCGGCCTCGGCCCGTACGAGTTCCATGAGCGTACGGTCCCGCTCGGCCGGGTCCGCCTGGGCGAGGGCTCGGCGCAGGGCCGTGGCGGTGTCGGCCGCCTCGTCGGACCGCCCGGACGGCGCGGCGGTGGCCTCCCGGACTTCCGGCAGCTCGCCCAGGAACGGGCTGGGCCGGCCCACGGTGAAGGTCGGGGCGAAGCGCGCCCAGTCCACGTCCGCGATGGTCACCGCGGTCGCGCCCCGCCCGACCGCCCGGTCCAGCGCCTTGATCGCGGACTCCGCCGCCAGCGGTTCGAGGCCGCGCCGCCGCAGGCTGTCGGCGACCTCGGAGGTGCCGGCCATGCCGGAGTCGGCCCAGGGCCCCCACGCCAGGGCGGTGGCCGGCAGGCCGCGCGCCCGGCGGGCGGCGGCGAGCGCGTCGAGATGGGCGTTGGCGGCGCTGTACGCGGCCTGGCCGCCCCCGCCCCACACCCCGGCGATGGACGAGAAGAGCACGAACGCGTCCAGCTCGTGTCCGGCGGGGAGTTCGCCCAGGAGTTCGTCGAGGTGGACCGCGCCCGCCGCCTTCGCGGCCAGGACGGCAGCGAAGGCGGCCGGATCGGTGTCGGCCAGCAGCGCCGGGGTGTCCACGCCCGCCGTGTGCACCACGGCGGTGAGCGGGCAGTCCGCGCCCGCCGTGGCCACCGTGTCCGCGAGCAGCCGGGCCAGCGCGTCCCGGTCCGCCACGTCGCAGGCGGCGAACGTCACCCGGGCGCCCAGCGCCTCCAGCTCGGCGCGCAGCTCGTCGGCGCCCTCGGCTGCGGGACCCCGGCGGCTGGTCAGGACGAGGCGCCCGGCGCCTCGGCCGGCGAGCAGCCGGGCGACATGTCCGCCGAGCGCGCCGGTCCCGCCGGTGACCAGGACGGTGCCCCGCGGGCGCCATTGCGCGATCGACCGCACCTCGGCCGCGGTGGCGTGAGCGAGCCGCCGGACGAGCACACCACCCGCGCGTACGGCGAGCTGGTCCTCCGGGCCGTCGGCGGTCAGTACGCCGACCAGCCGGGCCAGTACCGGTTCGTCGCACTCCTGCGGCAGGTCCACGAGGCCGCCCCACCGGCCCGGGTGCTCCAGTGCGGCCACTCGGCCGAGTCCCCAGATCTGCGCCTGACCGGGGGCCGTCACCGCGTCGTCGTCCGGCGATGTCGACACCGCGCCGCGCGTGGCGCACCACAGCGGTGCCTCGACCCCCGCGTCGCCCAGCGCCTGGATCAGGGTCAGGGTGCCGGCGACGCCGCCGGTCAGGGCGGCCAGGCCCGCCAGGGGGCGCTCGTCCAGGGCGAGCAACGAGACGACGGTGCGCGCGGCAGTGCCGGCCGTGGCCGTACGGAGCCGGGCGGCGAGCGCGTCCCGGTCCTCGGCGCCGTCGACGGTCAGGCAGGTGGTGCGCGCACCACGTGTGAGGAGTGCGTCCCGGAGTCCGGCCGCGATGTGTCCAGCGGTGTTGTCCGGCCCGTCGGCGGGCAGCACCAGCAGCCAGTGCCCGTCGGCGGTCACGGCCGCGGCGTCGGCCTCGGCCGCCGGATCGCTCAACTGCTTCCACGTGATGCCGTACTGCCAGTCCTCGACCGTGGATCGCCGGCCGCCGATGGGGGCGGCCGCTTCGAGCCAGTAGTGCTCGCGTTGGAAGGCGTAGGTGGGCAGGTCGACGCGTCGTGCGCCGCGCCCGGCGAAGACGGCCGTCCAGTCGACGGCCGTGCCGTGGACGTGGAGCTGGGCGAGGGCGGTGGTGACCGCTACGTCCTCGGCGCGGTCGGCACGCAGCGCGGGGATGACGACGGGACCATCGAGAACGGCCTGAGTCATGGCGGTCAGGACACCGCCCGGGCCGACCTCCAGGAACGTACCGACCCCTTCGCCCGCAAGGGAGTTGACCGCGTCCGCGAAGCGGACCGCCTCACGGACATGGCGCACCCAGTAGTCCGCGGAGCAGAACTCTGCCGCCGACACCAGACGACCGGTGAGGGTGGAGACGATCGGCAGCCTCGGGGCTTCGAAGGAAGCACTCTCCACGACGGCCCGGAAATCGGCCAGCATCGCGTCCATGAGAGGCGAGTGGAACGCGTGGGAGACGGACAGAGCCTTGGTCTTACGGCCGTCAGCCGACAGCTTCTCCACCACCGCCGCCACCGCGTCCTCGGCACCCGAAACCACCACCGATGACGGCCCGTTGACTGCGGCGATGCCCGCACGGTCTTCGAGTCCGGCCAGTAGCGCCCGCACCTCATCCTCCGAAGCCTGCACCGCGACCATCACTCCCCCACCAGGGAGCGCCTGCATCAGCCGGCCACGCGCAGCCACCAGAGCCGCCGCATCTTCCAGCGAGAGCACGCCCGCCACATGAGCCGCCGCGAACTCACCCACCGAATGACCCGCCAGGAAGTCCGGCCGCACACCCCACGACTCCACCAACCGGAACAACGCCACCTCAACCGCGAACAACGCCGGCTGCGCATACCCCGTCTGGTTCAACAGCTCCGCGTCCTCACCGAAGACGACATCCCGCAACGGACGCTCCAGATACCCGTCCACATGCGCACACACCGCATCAAACACATCCGCGAACACCGGGAACGACCCATACAGCTCACGCCCCATCCCCAACCGCTGACTCCCCTGCCCCGAGAACAAGAACGCGGTCCCGCCATCACGGCCGCTCACCCCCTCGACCACCTGTGCGGCGGACTTTCCCTCGGCCACCGTCTTCAGGCCGGCGACGAGTTCGTGCAGGTCTATTCCGACCACAGCGGCCCGGTGTTCCAGCACGGCCCGCGACGTGGCCAGGGAATGGGCCACGTCCACCGCAGTGACATCACCGAGGCCGAGGACGTGCGTCAGCAGTCGCTCCGCCTGTTCGCGCAAGGCCGCGCTGTTACGGCCCGAGAGGGTCCAGGCGACGGGCAGAGGCCCGGCGGCCGGATCGGTCGCGTGCTGCCCTGCGAGATCCTCTTCGGCGTCGGGGACCGCCGGCGCCTGCTCGATGATGGTGTGGGCGTTGGTCCCGCTCACGCCGAAGGAAGAGACGGCGGCCCGGCGCAGACGGCCGTTCTCCGTCCAGGCCCTGGGCTCGGTGAGGAGACGTACGGCGCCGGACGACCAGTCGACGTGCGGGGACGCCTCATCGGCGTGCAGGGTCTTGGGGAGGACGCCGTGCCGCATCGCCTCGACCATCTTGATGATCCCGCCCACGCCGGCAGCCGCCTGTGTGTGCCCGATGTTGGACTTGAGCGAGCCGAGCCACAGCGGCCGGCCTTCCGGCCGGTCCTGCCCGTACGTCGCCAGCAGCGCCTGCGCCTCGATCGGGTCACCCAGCCGCGTACCCGTACCGTGCGCCTCCACCACATCCACATCGGCCGGGGACAACCCGGCGCCGGCCAGGGCTTGTTCGATGACGCGCTGCTGGGCGGGGCCGTTGGGGGCGGTGAGGCCGTTGGACGCGCCGTCCTGGTTGACGGCACTGCCCCGGACGACCGCCAGGACCGGGTGGCCGTTGCGGCGGGCGTCGGACAGCCGCTCCACCAGCAGCATGCCGACGCCCTCGCCCCAGCCGGTTCCGTCGGCTTCGGCGGCGAAGGACTTGCAGCGGCCGTCGACGGCGAGGCCCTGCTGGCGGCTGAACTCGGTGAACATGCCGGTGGCGGCCATGATGGCGGCACCGCCGGCCAGCGCCATCGAGCACTCGCCCTGCCGCAGTGCCTGCACCGCCAGGTGCAGGGCCACCAGAGAGGAGGAGCACGCGGTGTCGACGGTCAGCGAGGGGCCTTCGAGACCGAACGTGTACGACACCCGGCCCGAGGCGACGCTGGGAGCGGTGCCGGTGAGCAGGAAGCCCTCCAGCTCTTCCCGGGTGTCGCCGCTGCCTGCGTACCCCTGGTAGGCGAGGCCGACGAACACGCCGGTCCGGGAGCCCTTGACGGAGGTGGGGGCGATCCCGGCGCGTTCGAAGGCCTCCCAGGCGACCTCCAGGAGCAGCCGCTGCTGCGGGTCGGTGGCCAGGGCCTCGCGGGGGGACATCCCGAAGAAGCCGGGGTCGAACCGACCGGCTTCGTGCAGGAACCCGCCCTCTCGGGTGTAGCACTTGCCGGGCACGCCCGGGTCGGGGTCGTACAGCGCGTCGAGGTCCCAGCCACGGTTGGTGGGGAAGCCGGTGACGGCGTCCGCGCCACCCTCGACCAGCTGCCATAGTGCTTCGGGGCTGTCCACCTGCCCCGGATAGCGGCAGCTCATCGCCACGATGGCGATCGGCTCCTGGTTCTTGGCCTCCACCTCGTGCAACCGGCGCCGGGTCTGCTTGAGATCCGCCGTCACACGCTTGAGGTAGTCCAGCAGTTTCTGCTCGTTCTGTGCGTTCTCTGTGTTCGCTTCGTTCTGCATGTCTCGTTCACCCGCCAAGAAGTGTCAGGAAAGTGGTGTGGTGGTGCGGCCGCGATGGTGTGCACCGCGCTTGTCCGGGTGTTCAGGAGCCGTCGAGCTCCTGGTCGATGAGCGCGAAGATGTCGTCGACAGTGGCGCTCTGGAGCCTCTCGTCGGATGCCTCGTCAGGCGTCGGACCGCCCCCTCGCCCCTCGGTGGCGGCGGAGCTCTCGCTGAACGCCGTGAGCACGCCTTGCAGGCGGGTCCTGATCCGGGACCGGACCAGCTCGTCGTCGGCTCCGACGGCCGCGAGGACCGTCTCCAGCCGTTCGAGTTCACCGAAGACCGACAGGGCCGACGAGGCCGGTGTCTGCTCGGGCACGAGGTCGAGGCGGATGCGTTCGGCGAGCGCGAGGGGCGTCGGGCAGTCGAACACGAGGGTGGCCGGCAGTCGGAGTCCGGTGGCGGCGCCCAGCCGGTTGCGCAGCTCCACCGACGTGAGCGAGTCGAAGCCGAGCAGCTTGAACTCCCGGTTCCGGTCGACGTCCCGCGGGCCTCCGATACCGAGCACCGCCGCCACCTGGGTACGCACCAGGTCCAGCAGGACGCTGTCCCGTTCGGGCGCGGACAGGCCGTTCAGCCGGTCGCGCAGCGCGTCGGCGCCCCCGGCCGACATGACGTCCCGAGCGGTGCGCCGGGCGGCCGGGCGGACCAGGCCGCGCAGGATCGCCGGGACCGCCTGGGTGGCGTCCGGGCCGGCCGTCGGCGCCGAGGTGTCGAAGCGCACCGGTACCGCGACGGCGTACGCGCCGGTCCGGGCCGCGTCGAAGAGTGCGAGGCCCTCTGCGGCGCGGAAGGAGACCAGTCCGGAGCGGGCCATCCGGCCTCGTCCCGACTCGTCCATGCCCGAGGCCATGCCGCTGTCAGCCCAGGGGCCCCAGGCGATGGCGGTCGCGGGCAGGCCGGCCGCCCTGCGGCGCTGGGCGAGCGCGTCGAGGAACGCGTTGGCCGCGGCGTAGTTGCCCTGCCCGGCGCTGCCCAGCGTCGCGGCGACCGACGAGAACAGCACGAACGCCGACAGGTCCAGGCCCCGGGTCAGCTCGTGGAGGTTGAGCGCGGCGTCCACCTTGGGGCGCAGCACCGCGTCCAGCCGGTCCGGAGTGAGCGAGGCGACCAGGCCGTCGTCGAGTACGCCGGCCGCATGGATCACGGCGGTCAGCGGCCGGTCCTCGGGGACGGTGGCCAGCAGTGCGGCAAGTGCCTCCCGGTCGGCCGCGTCGCACGCCGCCACCGTGACGGTCGCGGCACCCTGCGCGAGCAGGTCGTCCCGCAGCCCGGCCGCCCCGTCGGCGGCCGTGCCGCGCCTGCTGGTGAGCAGCAGGTGCCGTACGCCGTGCTCGGCCACCAGGTGGCGGGCCACCAGCCCGCCCAGTGCCCCGGTGGCGCCCGTGACGAGCACGGTGCCCGAGGTGTCGAGCGCGGCAGGGACGGTCAGGACTAGCTTGCCGATGTGCCGGGCCTGGCTGAGGTGGCGCAGCGCCTCGGGTGCCTGGCGTACGTCCCAGCAGGTGACGGGCAGCGGCCGCAGCGCCCCGGCCTCGAACAGCGCTACGAGTTCGCGGAGCATGGCGCCGATGCGGTCGGGCCCCGCCTCGATGGTGTCGAAGGCCGTGTACGCGGCGCCGCGGTGCTCGTCGGCGACCCGCTCCGGGTCGCGGACGTCCGTCTTGCCCATCTCCAGGAAGCGGCCGCCGTCGGCGAGCGTGCGCAGCGAGGCGTCGACGTAGTCGCCGGCGAGGGAGTTGAGTACGACGTCCACGCCCCGGCCGCCGGTGGCGGCCAGGAACCGCTGCTCGAAGCCGAGTTCGCGCGACGAGGCGAGGTGGTCGTCGTCCAGGCCGGCTGCCCGCAGGGCCGCCCATTTGCCGGGTCCCGCGGTGCCGTAGACCTCGGCGCCGAGGTGCTGGGCCAGCTGGGTCGCGGCCATGCCGACGCCGCCCGCCGCCGAGTGCACCAGCAGCGACTGCCCGGCCCGCAGGCCCGCCAGGTCGACCAGGGCGTAGTAGGCGGTCAGGAAGACGATCGGCACCGAGGCGGCCTCGGTGAACGTCCAGCTCTCCGGCATCCGCGCCACCATCCGGTGGTCTGCGACGGCGAGGGGGCCGAACGCCTCGGGGATCATTCCGAACACCCGGTCCCCCACCGCCAGTGCGGTGATCCCGGGCCCGGTCTCGACCACGACACCGGCGGCCTCGCTGCCCAGCGTCGCGGCCCCCGGATACATGCCGAGCGCGATGAGGGCGTCGCGGAAGTTGACGCCCGCGGCGCGCACCGCGATCCGCACCTGGCCCTCGCCGAGCGGGGCGGTGGCCGCGGGGTTCTCCGTCAGCGCGAGGTCGTCGAGGGTGCCGGTGGCGCCGGTTGCGCCTGTGGTCAGCCGCCAGCTGGTGACGCCGGGGGCGGGGCGCAGCGCGTCACCGGCCGTCCGTCGGGCGAGCCTGGGCACGTAGGCGGTGCCGCCGCGCAGCGCGAGCTGCGGTTCGCCGGTCGCCAGGGCGGCAGGCAGGGCCCGCTCGGATCGCTCGTGACCGTCGAGGTCGTCCAGGCGATCGAGGTCGACGAGGACCAGCCGTTCAGGGTTCTCCGACTGCGCGGACCGTACGAGTCCCCACAGCGCGCCCTGAGCCGCGTCCGCGACCGTGGCACCGGGCTCGGGGGCGACAGCCCCCCGCGTGAGGAGCGCCAGCCGCGAGCCCGAGGTCCGGTCGTCGCCGAGCCAGGTCCGCAGGAGTTCGAGGCCCTGCCGGGTCACCGCGCGGACGTCGTGCGCCGTGGCACCGCCATCGCCGCGCGGCACCGGGACCAGAACGGCTTGCGGGAGCCTGCCCCCGCCGTCGAGGGCGGCCAGGAGCGTGAGGAGTCCCGCGTGGTCCTCGACCCTGGCGATGGCGCCCGTCCCCGGGGCATCGGTGTCCCCCGGCGGGAGGGCGGGCCAGTCCATCCGGTACAGCGCGTCCTGGTGCTCGACCTGCTGTGCGGAGGCCAGCTGATCGGCCGTCACCGCCCGCAGCACGAGGGATTCGACCGAGGCGACCGGCCGGCCCGTGCCGTCGGCGACGAGCAGCGACACCGTGTCAGGGGCCGGCGAGGCCAGGCGGACCCGCAGGCTCGTGGCCCCCGTCGCGTCCAGCCGTACACCGCTCCAGGCGAACGGGATGCGCCCTTGCCCGGTGTCCGGGAGCAGTCCGCCGAGACCGACCGCGTGCAGAGCGGAGTCGAGCAGTGCCGGGTGCACGCCGAATCCGTCGACGGCGGTGTCCTCCGGCAGGGCGACCTCCGCGAACACTTCGCCATCGCGCTGCCACAGCGCGCGCAACCCCTGGAAGACCGGCCCGTAGCCGAAGCCGAGCTCCGTCAGCCGCTCGTAGTAGCCCTCGACCGGAACCGGCTGCGCGGCGGCGGGCGGCCACTGCGTCAGGTCCGCCCCGGGGCCGGGCTGCCCGAGCGAGTCCGTCCGTGCCGAGGCCGACGTGGCGAGTACTCCGATGGCATGGGTCGACCAGGGCGAGTCGAGGCCCGAGGCGTCCGGGCGGGAATGAACCCGCACGGTCCGGCGCCCGTTGTCGTCGGGGCCGGTCACGGCGACTTGGAGCTGGACGGCGCCCTGAGCAGGCAGAACGAGCGGAGCCTGGAGGGTGAGTTCGTCGACCCGGTCACAGCCCGTCTCGTCGGCGGCCCGGATCGCGAGGTCCACCAGCGCCGTACCGGGCAGCAGCACCGATCCCATGACCTGGTGCTCCGCCAGCCAGGGCTGCGCCGTCAGCGACAGCCGCCCGGTGAGCACCACGCCCTCACCGTCGGCGAGCGGCACGGCGGCGCCCAGCAGCGAGTGGTCCGCCGAGCGCAGTCCCGTGCTTGCCAGATCCCCGGCCATGGTCCCGGTGTCGAGCCAGTAGTGCTCGCGCTGGAAGGCGTAGGTGGGGAGGTCGACGCGTCGGGCGCCGCGCCCGGCGAAGACGGCCGTCCAGTCAACGGCCGTGCCGTGGACATGGAGCTGGGCGAGGGCGGTGGTGACCGCCATCCCCTCGGCGCGGTCCGCGCGCAGCGCGGGGATGACGGCCTGACCGCCATCGAGGACACCCTGGGCCATCGCGGTCAGAACACCGCCGGGACCGACCTCGAGGAACGTGCCCACACCCTCGCCGGCAAGGGAGTTGACCGCGTCCGCGAAGCGGACGGCCTCACGCACATGCCGCACCCAGTACTCGACAGAGCAGAACTCCTCCGCCGTGACCGTACGACCGGTGAGCGTCGAGACGACCGGAAGCCTCGGGGAGCCGAAGGAGACGCCCTCAACGACCTTCCGGAAGTCGGCCACCATCGGGTCCATCAGCGGCGAGTGGAAGGCGTGCGAGACGGACAGCGCCTTCGTCCTACAGCCGTCAGCCGACAGCCTCTCGACAACCGCCGCGACCGCGTCATCCGCGCCCGAAACCACTACCGACGTAGGCCCGTTGACCGCTGCGATACCCACGCGGTTCTCACACCCGGCCAGCAGCGCCCGTACCTCTTCCTCCGAGGCCTGCACCGCGACCATCGCACCCCCGCCAGGGAGCGCCTGCATCAGCCGGCCACGAGCAGCCACCACGGCCGACGCGTCCTCCAGCGAGAACACACCCGCCACATGAGCCGCCGCGAACTCACCCACCGAATGACCCGCCAATAGATCCGGCCGCACACCCCACGACTCCACCAACCGGAACAAAGCCACCTCAACCGCGAACAACGCCGGCTGCGTGTAGCCAGTCTGGTTCAGCAGCTCCGCATCGTCACCGAAGACGACATCACGCAACGGACGCTCCAGATACCCGTCCACATGCGCACACACCGCATCAAACGCATCCGCGAACACCGGGAACAGCGCGTACAGCTCACGCCCCATCCCCAACCGCTGACTCCCCTGCCCCGAGAACAGGAACGCCACCTTGCGCTCCGAGGAAGCAGTGCCGCGGAGTGCCGAGTCCGTCATCCCGGCGGTGTCACTCGCCGCCAGTGCGCGCAGCGCCGGGAGGAAATCCTCGCGCTGCGTGCCCAGCACCGCAGCGCGGTGCTCCAGGGCAGCGCGCGAGGCCGCCAACGAAAGGGCCACGTCGGCCGGTTCGAGCTCCGGGTGACTCTCGATGTGAGCGAGGAGGCGTTGGGCCTGCTCGCGGAGGGCTTCCGGGCCGGTACCGGACATGAGCCAGGGGACTGCGACCGGCTCGGTACGCGCCTCGTCGGCGGCCGGGGTCTCCGACGGGGCCTGCTCGATGATGATGTGGGCGTTGGTGCCGCTCACGCCGAAGGAGGAGATTCCGGCGCGGCGGGTGTGCTCGCCGTCGGCCTTCCAGTCGACAGCTTCGGTCAGCAGCTCAACTGAGCCCGCCGACCAGTCGACGTGCGGGGTCGGCGCGTCCACGTGCAGGGTCCTGGGCAGGACGCCGTGGCGCATCGCCTCGACCATCTTGATGATCCCGCCCACGCCGGCAGCCGCCTGTGTGTGCCCGATGTTGGACTTGAGCGAGCCGAGCCACAGCGGCCGGCCGGCGGGCCGGTCCTGCCCGTACGTCGCCAGCAGCGCCTGCGCCTCGATCGGGTCACCCAGCCGCGTACCCGTACCGTGCGCCTCCACCACATCCACATCCGCGGCCGACAGCCCGGCATCCGCCAGCGCCTGGCGGATCACCCGCTGCTGCGCCGGACCGTTCGGGGCGGTCAGGCCGTTCGACGCACCGTCCTGGTTCACGGCACTGCCACGGACCACCGCCAGCACCTTGTGCCCGTTGCGGCGAGCGTCCGACAGGCGCTCCACGAGCAGCATGCCGACACCCTCACCCCAGCCGGTCCCGTCGGCCGCGGCGGCGAACGACTTGCAGCGGCCGTCCGCGGCCAGCCCGCGCTGCCTGCTGAATTCGATGAAGGCGTTGGGGCTGGACATCACCGTCACACCGCCGGCCAGGGCCAGGTCGCACTCGCCGCGCCGCAGTGCCTGAGCGGCGAGGTGCAGGGCGACGAGCGAGGACGAGCACGCCGTGTCCACCGTCAGCGCCGGCCCCTCAAGGCCGAAGGAGTAGGCGATACGGCCGGAGACGACGCTTCCGGAGCTTCCGGTGCCGATGTAGCCCTCCAGGTCCTGCGGGACGCTCAGCAGGCGCGACGCGTAGTCCTGGTAGCCGGAGCCGATGAAGACCCCTGTGCTGCTGCCGCGCAGCGAGGTGGGGTCGAGGCCGCCCCGCTCGAACGCCTCCCAGGCGATCTCAAGGAGCAGCCGCTGCTGCGGGTCCATGGCGAGCGCCTCGCGCGGCGAGATGCCGAAGAACAACGGGTCGAAGTCGGCGACGTCGTAGAGGAAACCGCCGTCCTTGGCGTAGGTGGTGCCGGGCCGGTCGGGGTCCGGGTCGTACAGCGAGTCCAGGTCCCAGCCCCGGTCGACGGGGAATCCGCCGATCGCGTCACGGCCGTCGGCGACCAGGCGCCAGAGGTCTTCCGGGGTACGTACCCCGCCCGGGTAGCGGCAGCTCATGGCGACGATCGCGATCGGCTCGTCGTCTTCGGACGTGCGGGCTGCGGCCGCCGGAGCATGGGCAGCGGCAGCCGCGATACCGGTGGCGGCAGCCGTCAGCTCGGTCAGGAGGTGTGCGGCCAGTACGGCCGGGGACGGGTGGTCGAAGACGAGGGTGGCCGGGAGCCCGGCACCGGTCGTCTTGTTCAGCCGGTTCCGCAGCTCGACGGCGGTCAGGGAGTCGAAGCCCAGCTCGCGGAAGGCCCGGTCGGCGGCAACCGCCTCCGTGTCCTGGTGCCCGAGCACCGCTGCCGCCTCGCGCCGTACGAGTCCGAGGACCGCGCGGGCCCGCTCGGGCCCGGTCAGGGCCATGGTCCGGCGGACGAACTCGGGCAGCTCGCCGTGGCCCGCCCCGCCGCCCGGCACCGATGCCGCCGCGGCTGCCGCCAGGGCGGTGGCGGCCTCGGGGATCTCGCTCAGCAGCGGGCTCGGCCGGAGCAGCGTGAAGGAGGGTGCGAAGCGGTCCCACGCGACGTCCGCCACCGTCACCGCCGTCTCGTCGCGGTCGACGACTCCGCGCAGTGCGGCGATCGCCGACGGCGGGGAGAGGGCGGGCAGTCCGCGCTTGCGCAGCCGCTCCTCGGCGTCGCCGTCCTCGACCATCCCGCCACCGGCCCACGGGCCCCAGGCCACGGCCGTTCCGGTGAGCCCGCGCGCCCTGCGCTGCTCGGCGAGGGCGTCGAGGGAGGCGTTCGCCACCGCGTACGCCGCCTGCCCTGCCGCGCCCCATACGCCGGAAATCGACGAGAAGAGGACGAAGGCGTCCAGCGGGCGGTCGCCCAGCAGGTCGTCCAGGTGCCGGGCGCCCGCCGCCTTGGCCGCGAGGACCCGGGCGAACTCCTCCGGCGTCGTCTCGGCCAGCATGCCGGGGGTGCCCGCTCCGGCCGCGTGCACGACGGCACTCAGCGGGTGCTCCTGTTCCAGACCCTTGAGCAGGCGCGCCACCGCGTCCCGGTCCGCGATGTCGCAGGCCTCGATGGTGACCTTCGCGCCGAGTTCCTCCAGTTCGGCGCGCAGCGCGTCGGCGCCCGCCGCCGCTGCCCCGCGTCGGCTCGTCAGCACGAGGTGCGCCGCGCCCGCGCCGGCCAGCCACCGGGCCACGTGGGCGCCTAGGGCACCCGTGCCACCGGTGATCAGGACGGTGGCGCGCGGCTGCCACCCGGCGGTCGCGCCGGTCGCGTCGCCCTGCGGCGAGCGCAGCAGGCGTCGTACGAAGACACCCGCGGCCCGCACGGCCAGCTGGTCCTCGTCCCCGTGGGCACCTGCGAGCACTGCCGCGAAGCGCCGCGCCACGCGGGCGTCCAGCACGTCCGGAAGGTCGACCAGACCACCCCAGCGTCCGGAGTGCTCCAGCGCCGCGGTACGGCCGAGTGCCCAGACCTGTGCCTGATGAGCGCTGCGGAGCGGGTCGGAGGATCCGGTGGACACGGCGCCCCGGGTCGCGCACCACAGCGGTGTGCCGATGCCGGCGTCGCCGAGGGCCTGGATCAGCGCCAGGGTCGACGCGAGCCCCTCCGGCAGCACGGCGTGCACGGGGGGCTGCCGCTCGTCGGCCGCCAGCAGGGAGAGCACTCCGACGACGTCCGTGGTTCCGCCGGGAACATCGGCGGCATCCCGGGCGCCGGACAGGGCGCTCCGCAGCTGGTCGGCGAGTGCTTCCCGGCCCGTGCCGGGCTCGACCGCCACGGGCCGCACCTCTGCCCCGTGGTCGCGGAGTGCCTGCACCGTGGCGGCCCCCCACTGGCCGTCCGCCATTCGACCGGCGGGCGCCACGACGAGCCATGTGCCGCTCAACCGTGTGGCGTTGAGTGCGGAGCCGCCTGCGGGCTTCCACCCGATCCGGTAGCGCCGGCTGTCCACCGTGGACTGCTCGCGGTGCTTGCGGCGCCACATGGAGAGCGCGGGCAGCACCGAGCTGAGGGGCGCGTCACCCGCCACGTCGAGCCGTTCCGCGAACGCCGCGAGGTCCGCGCGCTCCACGGACTCCCAGAACCCGGCCTCCGCCGGATCCGCTCCCCCGGCTTCCGTAACCGTCTGCCGACCTGAGAACGCCGTCGACTCCAGCCAGTACCGGCGGCGCTGGAAGGCGTAGGTGGGCAGGTCATGGAGGCCGGCGTTCCGGTCGCCGAGCAGGGCGGTCCAGTCGAGCGCGACACCGTGGACGTGGAGCTGCGCCAGCGTGGAGGCCACCGCGAGGTCCTCGGGGCGGTCCGCGCGCAGCAGCGGCACGGCCACCGCGGACTGCGCATCGAGCAGCGACTGCGCCAGGGCCGTCAGTACGCCGCCGGGGCCGACCTCGACGAACACCGACGCACCGGCGGTCGACAGCGCCCCCACCGCGTCCGCGAACCGCACCGCCGCACGGACCTGACCCACCCAGTACTCGGCGTCAGCCAGCTCCCCCGCCGTCACCGGACGGCCCGTCACGGTCGACACGACCGGAATGACCGGCTCGGCGAAGGCCACGCCCCCGACGACCTTGCGGAAGTCGGCCAGCATCGGGTCCATGAGGGGCGAGTGGAAGGCGTGGGATACCGACAGCGCCTGGGTCTTGCGCCCGTCGGCCGACAGCTTCTCGACCACCGCCGCGACCGCGTCCTCGGCACCCGAAACCACCACCGACGACGGCCCGTTGATCGCCGCAATACCCGCACGGTCCTCGAACCCGGCCAGCAGAGCCCGTACCTCCTGCTCGGAGGCCTGCACCGCGACCATCACACCCCCGGCCGGAAGCGCCTGCATCAGGCGGCCGCGAGCAGCCACCAACCGCGCCGCTTCCTCCAGGGAGAACACGCCCGCCACATGGGCCGCCGCGAACTCGCCCACCGAATGACCGGCCACCACGTCCGGGCGCACACCCCACGACTCCACCAGCCGGAACAACGCCACCTCGACCGCGAACAACGCCGGCTGCGTGCACCCGGTCCGGTTCAGCAGCTCCGCGTCCTCACCGAACACCACATCCTTCAAGGGCTGTTCAAGATGCGGGTCCAGCTCCGAGCACACCGCGTCGAAGGCCTCGGCGAACACCGGGAACGCCGCGTACAGCTCGCGCCCCATCCCGGTCCTCTGGCTTCCCTGCCCCGGGAACAGGAACGCCACCTTGCTCTTGCGCACCGCCGTACCCTCGAAGACATGCCCCGTCGACTCGTGGCGGGCGAACGCGGCGAGTCCGGTCAGCAGTCCCTCGAGGTTTCGCCCCACGACGGCCGCGCGGTGCGGCAGCCCGGCACGCGTCGTCGCGAGCGCGTGACCGATGTCGGCCGCCAGGGTCTGCGGGTGCTCCCGTACGTACGAGAGGAGTCGCCGGGCCTGTTCGGGGAGTGCCTCGGGGGTACGGGCCGAGATCGGCCAGAGGACCGGGGCCTGGGCGGCCTCGGGGGCCGACTCCGTTGCTTCGACGGCCGTTTCAGGGGCCGGCTGTTCCAGTACGACGTGGGCGTTGGTGCCGCTCACACCGAACGAGGAGACGCCCGCCCGGCGCGGCCCCTCCTTCTCCGGCCACTCGACCGACTCCGTCAGCAGCCGGACGGCGCCCGCCGACCAGTCCACGTGCGGCGACGGCTCGTCGAGGTGCAGGGTGCCGGGAAGCACCCCGTGGTGCATGGCCATGACCATCTTGATGACACCCGCGACGCCTGCGGCGGCCTGGGTGTGGCCGATGTTCGACTTGAGCGCGCCGAGCAGCAGCGGGCGGCCGGCCGACCGGTCCTGGCCGTACGTCGCGAGCAGGGCCTGGGCCTCGATCGGGTCGCCGAGTGAGGTGCCGGTGCCGTGCGCCTCCACGGCGTCCACGTCGGCCCCGGCGAGTTCGGCGTTGGCCAGGGCCTGGCGGATCACCTTCTGCTGCGCCGGACCGCTCGGGGCGGTCAGGCCGTTGGACGCCCCATCCTGATTGACCGCGCTGCCGCGGACCACGGCCAGCACCTTGTGCCCGTTGCGCCGGGCGTCGGAGAGCCGCTCGACGAGCAGCATGCCGACGCCTTCGCTCCAGCCCGTACCGTCGGCGGCGGCCGAGAACGGCTTGCAGCGGCCGTCGGCGGCCAGTCCGCGCTGCCGGCTGAACTCCATGAACGCGCCCGGTGTGGACATGACCGTCACACCGCTGACCAGGGCCAGCGAGCATTCGCCCTTGCGCAGCGCCTGGGCGGCGAGGTGCAGGGCTACGAGGGACGACGAGCACGCCGTGTCGACCGTCACCGCCGGCCCCTCAAGGCCGAAGGTGTAGGCGAGGCGTCCGGAGACGACGGCGGCGGCGTTGCCCGTCCCCAGGTATCCGTCGAAGTCCTCCGGGGAGGTGGACAGCCGGGCGTAGTCCTGGCCGTTGGTGCCGGCGAAGACCCCGGTCCGGGTGCCGCGCAGGGCCGCCGGGTCGATGCCGGCCCGCTCGAACGCCTCCCAGGCCGTCTCCAGCAGCAGCCGCTGCTGCGGGTCCATCATCAGGGCCTCGCGCGGCGAGATTCCGAAGAACCCGGCGTCGAACTCGCCCACGCCGTCGAGGAATCCGCCGTGGCGGACGTAGCAGGTGCCCGCGTTGTCCGGGTCGGGGTCGTACAGCGCGTCCAGGTCCCAGCCCCGGTCGGCGGGGAAGCCGGAGATCGCGTCGCCGCCCTCCGCCACCAGCCGCCACAGGTCCTCGGGCGAGGTCACCCCGCCCGGGAAACGGCAGCTCATCGCGACGATGGCGATGGGCTCGCGGGAGTCGGCCGTCATTTTCCGGTTCTGCCGGCGCAGCCGCTCGGTCTCCTGAAGGGAGGCCCGCAGTGCCTGAACGATCTTCTCGTTCGATGTGGTCATCGTGTGCTCCGTACTCAGGCCGTTGATCAGGCTTCGCTGTCGCCAAGCGCCAGTTCGATGAGGTTTTCGAGGTCCATCTCCGCGATGGCGGAGTCGGCGTCCGGGCCGCTCCCGTCGTCGGGGGCGCCGTCCGGGTACGTCGCGCCGCCGTCCGGCCGTGTGAGGCCCAGCAGCGCGTCCATCAGCCCGGCTTCCCGCAGGCGTGCCAGCGGGATCGTCGCGAGGGCTTGCCGTACGCGGTCTTCGTCCGGACGCCCGTCCGGGTCGCCGTCGGCGGCCCGTGCGGGGAGCAGGTCGCTCAGCAGCTGGTCGGTGAGGGCGCTCGGGGTGGGGTGGTCGAAGACCATCGTCATCGGGAGCCTGAGCCCGGTCGCGGCGCCGATCCGGTTGCGGAGTTCGACCGCGGTGAGCGAGTCGAAGCCGATGTCCCGGAAGGCCCGGTCGGGCTCGATCACATCCGTGCGCGGGTAGCCCAGCACCGCCGCGGCCTCCTTCTGCACCAGCTCCAGCAGCAGGTCGTGCCGGTCCTCCGGGGTGAGGTCGGACAGCCGCCGCACCAGCTCCGCGACCACGGGGGCGGCGGTGCTGCCGGCGTCGTCACCTTCGTCGCCGCCGTCCAGCGCCGCCCGCACCTCGGGCAGGCCGGCGAGCAGCGCGCTCGGCCGTCCGATCGTGAAGGACGGTGCGAACCTCGGCCAGTCGATGTCGGCCACCACCACGGCGGTCTCGTCCCGGTCCATGGCGAGTTGAAGGGCCTGGACCGCCAGGGCCGGGGAGAGCGAGGGCAGCCCGCTGCGCCGGAGGTACTCCTCCGCCCCGCCGTCTGCGGCCATCCCGCCCTCGGCCCAGGGGCCCCAGGCCACGGCGGTCGCGGCGAGTCCCCTGGCCCGGCGGTGCTGAGCAAGCACGTCGAGGAAGGCGTTGCCCGCGGAGTAGGCGGCCTGGCTGCCGCTGCCCCACACTCCGGAGACGGACGAGAAGAGGATGAACGCGTCCAGCTCCCGGTCGGCGAGCAACTCGTCCAGATGAACCGCGCCGGCCACCTTGGCCGCTACGACCGCGGCCAGTTCGTCCAGGCTCGTGTCCGCGACGGCGGCGAACTGCGCAAGCCCCGCGGCGTGGACGACGGCGGTGAGCGGCGAGGGGTCATCGGCGAGCCCGTCCAGCAGCCCGGCCAGGGCCGCACGGTCGGCGACGTCGCACACGGCGACCGTCACTCGGGCCCCCAATTCCCGTAGTTCGGCCGCGAGTTCGGCCGCACCTTCGGCCGCCTCGCCCCGCCTGCTGGTGAGGACCAGGTGCTCGGCGCCGCCCCGGGCCAGCCACCGGGCGGCGTGCCCGCCGAGCGAGCCCGTACCGCCGGTGATCAGTACGGTGCCGCGCGGCTTCCAGCGGCCGTCGGTGACACCCGCGCTACGGGACATCCGCGCGAGCCTGCGGACCAGTACCCCGGAGGCACGCACCGCAAGCTGGTCCTCGCCGCCGGCGCCACCGAGCACACCGGCCAGGCGCGCGAGTGCCCGCTCGTCCGGGTTCTCGGGAAGGTCGACCAGACCGCCCCAGCGCTGCGGCGTCTCCAGCGCGACCGCACGCCCCAGGCCCCATACGAGGCCCTGCAGCGGCCGCGTGACCGGCTGGGAGCCGCTGACGGACACGGCACCGCGGGTGACGCACCACAGCGGCGCGTCCAGCTCCAGCGCGCCCAGTGCCTGTACGAGCGCGAAGGTGGCTGTCAGGCCGGTCGGCAGACCGGTGTGGACCGGGTGGGTGCGTTGGTCGAGCGCCAGCAGGGACATGACACCGGCCACGGGTAGGCCACCCACGGCTCCGGCCTCCCGCAGCAGCGCGGCGAGCACCTCACGGTCGGCTCCCGGGTCGGCGACGGTGACGCACAGCGGTTGGGCGCCCTGGTCACGCAGCGTACGGGCGTACGGCTCGGCGTCCTCGGTGTCCGGCGCCACGACCAGCCAGGTGCCCGACAGCGGGCCGGACGGCGTGCCGGTGAGCGGCTGCCACACCGCGTGGTAGCGCCGGCTGTCCAGCGTGGAACGCGTGCGGCTCTCCTGGCGCCAGGTCGAGAGCGCGCTGAACAGCGAATCCAGCGGTGCCCCGGTTTCCACGCCCAGCCGCTCGGCGAGTGCCTCGGGCCGGCCGCTCTCGATGGTCTCCCAGAACTCCGCTTCGGCCGCATCGACGGATCCGGCGGCGCCGACAGTCCCGGTGGGGGCTGCATCAAGCCAGTAATGCTCGCGCTGAAAGGCGTACGTGGGCAGGTCGACGCGTCGGGCGCCGCGCCCGGCGAAGACGGCCGTCCAGTCAACGGCCGTGCCGTGGACATGGAGTTGGGCGAGGGCGGTGGTGACCGCCATCCCCTCGGCACGGTCCGCGCGCAGCGCGGGAATGACGGCCTGACCGCCATCGAGGACACCCTGGGCCATCGCGGTCAGAACACCGCCGGGACCGATCTCGAGGAACGTGCCCACGCCCTCGCCGGCAAGGGAGTTGACCGCGTCCGCGAAGCGGACTGCCTCACGCACATGCCGCACCCAGTACTCGACAGAGCAGAACTCCTCCGCCGTGACCGTACGACCGGTGAGCGTCGAGACGACCGGAAGCCTCGGGGAGCCGAAGGAGACGCCCTCAACGACCTTCCGGAAGTCGGCCAGCATCGGGTCCATCAGCGGCGAGTGGAAGGCGTGCGAGACGGACAGCGCCTTCGTCCTACAGCCGTCAGCCGACAGCCTCTCGACAACCGCCGCGACCGCGTCATCCGCGCCCGAAACCACTACCGACGTAGGCCCGTTGACCGCTGCGATACCCACGCGGTTCTCACACCCGGCCAGCAGCGCCCGTACCTCTTCCTCCGAGGCCTGCACCGCGACCATCGCACCCCCGCCAGGGAGCGCCTGCATCAGCCGGCCACGAGCAGCCACCACGGCCGACGCGTCCTCCAGCGAGAACACACCCGCCACATGAGCCGCCGCGAACTCACCCACCGAATGACCCGCCAGAAGATCCGGCCGCACACCCCACGACTCCACCAACCGGAACAAAGCCACCTCAACCGCGAACAACGCCGGCTGCGTGTAGCCAGTCTGGTTCAGCAGCTCCGCATCGTCACCGAAGACGACATCACGCAACGGACGCTCCAGATACCCGTCCACATGCGCACACACCGCATCAAACGCATCCGCGAACACCGGGAACGACCCATACAGCTCACGCCCCATCCCCAACCGCTGACTCCCCTGCCCCGAGAACAGGAACGCCGTACTCCCTTCCGCCGGGCTCGCGACGCCTCGTACGAGGTCCGCGGCCGACTCCCCCTTGCTCAGGACGTCCAGGCCCGCGGCCAGTTCCCCAGTGGTCCGGCCGAGCACGACCGCCCGGTGTGCCATGGCGGTCCGGGACTCTGCCAGCGAGAGGGCGAGGTCCGCCGGGGCGAGGCCGGGGTGGTTCTCCGTGTGGGCCAGGAGGTTGCGTGCCTGCTCGCGCAGCGCCGCTTCGTCCTTGCCGGACACGATCCAGAGCAGGCAGTGCTGCTCTCCGGCGGGCGTTTCGCCACCGCCCGCTTCGGCGAGGGTGGCGGCCGGGGCCTGCTCGATGATGGTGTGGGCGTTGGTGCCGCTCACCCCGAAGGAGGAGACGGCCGCCCTGCGCGGGTGGCCGGTCTCCGTCCAGGCCACGGGCTCGGTGAGCAGCCGTACCGCGCCCGCCGACCAGTCGACGTGCGGCGACGGCTCATCCACGTGCAGCGTCTTCGGCAGCATGCCGTGTCGGAGCGCCATCACGGTCTTGATCACGCTGGCCACTCCGGAAGCGGCCTGGGTGTGGCCGATGTTCGACTTGAGCGAGCCGAGCCACAGCGGCCGGTCTTCCGGGCGGCCTTGGCCGTACGTCGCCAGCAGCGCCTGCGCCTCGATCGGGTCACCGAGCGCGGTTCCGGTCCCGTGCGCCTCGACCGCATCCACGTCAGCGGTCGACAGGCCGGCGTTCGCCAGCGCCTGCCGGATCACCCTCTGCTGCGCCGGGCCGTTCGGGGCGGTCAGGCCGTTCGACGCACCGTCCTGGTTCACGGCGCTGCCACGGACCACCGCCAGGACCGGGTGGCCATGGCGCTGCGCGTCCGAGAGCCGCTCCACGAGCAGCATGCCGACGCCCTCGCCCCATCCCGTGCCGTCGGCGGCGGCCGCGAACGGCTTGCAGCGGCCGTCGGCCGCCAGGCCGCGCTGCCTGCTGAATTCCACGAAGGCGTTGGGGCTGGACATCACGGCCGCTCCGCCGACCAGCGCCAGTTCGCACTCGCCCTGACGCAGTGCCTGCGTGGCCAGGTGCAGCGCGACCAGTGAGGACGAGCACGCCGTGTCGACCGTCATGGCGGGTCCCTCAAGGCCGAGGGAGTACGCGATCCGGCCGGACATGACGCTGCTGGATGCGCCGGTGAGGAGGTGTCCCTCGACTCCGTCGGGCAGGTCGCCCAGCCCGGCGCCGTATCCCTGGTAGCCGGAGCCGATGAAGACGCCGGTGCGGCTGCCGCGTACCGAGGAGGGCGCGAGCCGGGCCCGTTCCAGGGCTTCCCACGCGGCTTCCAGGAGAAGCCGCTGCTGCGGGTCCATGGCGAGGGCCTCGCGCGGCGAGATGCCGAAGAACGTGGAGTCGAAGTGGCCGGCGTCGTAGAGGAATCCGCCCTCGTTGACGTAGGTGGTGCCGGGGTGCTCGGGGTCCGGGTCGTACAGGGCGTCGAGGTTCCAGCCGCGGTCGGCGGGGAACGTCGACACGGCGTCGACGCCGTCCACGAGCAACTGCCAGAGCTGTTCGGGCGAGTTGGCGCCACCGGGGAAGCGGCAGCTCATGGCGACGATCGCGATCGGCTCGTCGAGGGCTGCCTCGGCGCGGTCGGCCGGTGCCGGGCCGCCCGTGGAGACGGCCGCGGTCGCGTAGCCGGACACCTCGGAGGCCAGGAAGCCGGCGAGCGCTTCCGCGTTGGGGTGGTCGAAGACGAGGGTGGTGGGCAGGCGCAGCCCGGTGGCCTTGTTCAGCCGGTTGCGCAGTTCGACACCGGTGAGCGAGTCGAAGCCGAGGTCCTTGAAGGACCGGTCGGAAGCCACCGCCTCCCGACCCGAGTGGCCCATTGCCTGGGCCACTTCGGCCCTGACGAGATCCAGGAGTACGCGGTGGCGCTCCGGCTCCGCGAGGCCCGCGAGTTCGGCACGGAGGGAGGGCGCCGCGGCGTCGGCCGGGCCTCCGGTGCCTGCTGCGCCGTCGCCTGCCGCGAGGGCCTTGCGGACTTCGGGCAGGTCGGCGAAGAGCGTACTGGGCCGTGCGACGGTGAAGGCGGGCGCGAACCGGTCCCAGTTGACGTCCGCGACGACGACGGCGGTCTCGTCGTGGTCCAGTGCCCGCTGGAGCGCGGCGATCGCGGTGTCCGGGGACATCGCCGGCAGCCCCCGTCGCCGCAGGTGCGCTTCCGCCTCGCCGTCGCCCGCCATGCCGCCGTCGGCCCAGGGTCCCCAGGCGACAGCCGTGGCGGCGAGGCCGCGGGCGCGGCGATGCTCGGCGAGTGCGTCGAGGTACGCGTTGGCGGCGGAGTAGGCGGCCTGGCTGCCGCTGCCCCATGCGGCAGCGACCGACGAGAAGAGGACGAAGGCGTCCAGCTGCCGGTCGTCCAGCAGTTCGTCGAGGTGCGTCGCGCCCGCCACCTTGGCGGCGACGACGGCCGAGAGGTCCGCGAGGCTCAGGGTGTCGGTGGGCGCGAACTGCGACATGCCGGCCGCGTGCACCACCGCCCTCAGCGGATACCGGTCCACCGGCAGTGCCCAGAGTAGGTCGGCGACCTGCTCGCGGTCGGAGACGTCACAGGCCACGACGGTCACCTTGGCCCCCAACTCCTCGATCTCCGAAGCGAGTTCGATGGCCCCTGGGGCTTCCGGGCCCCGCCGGCTGGTCAGCACGATGTGCTCGGCGCCGCCGCGTGCCATGTGCCGCGCGACCTGTGCGCCCAGCGCGCCGGTGCCTCCGGTGATCAGTACGGTGCCGCGCGGCTGCCAGGCCTTGTCGGCCGGTACGCCACCGGAGAGGGACCGGCTCAGACGCCGGACGAAGACTCCGGAGGGCCGGACCGCGATCTGGTCCTCGCCGCTCGCCTCGCCCGCCACGGGCGGTGCGCACAGTACGGACACCAGGCGGCGCCCCGCCCGCTCGTCCAGGGCGCCGGGCAGGTCGACGAGTCCGCCCCAGCGGTCCGGGTATTCGAGTGCCATCGAGCGGCCGAGGCCCCAGACCATGGCCTGGTGCGGGCTCGTCAGGATGTCCGAGCGGCCGACCGTGACGGCTCCCCGGGTGACGCACCAGAGCGGTGCGGCCGCCTCCGCGTCGCCCAGTGCCTGGACGAGCAGGGTGGTCAGGGCGAGACCGGCGGGTAGGTCCGGGTGCGCCGGGTGGGGCTCCTCGGTGAGCGCGAGCAGTGACAGGACGCCGGCCGGTGCCGTCTCGGCAAGCTCCTGGCGCAGGCGCCCGGCGAGTTCCGGGCGGTCCTCGTCGGCGTGTACGGCAAGGCGTACGACGTCGGCGCCGTGGCGGGACAGGGCGGCCGCGACATCGAGGACCGTACGGTCCTCCTCGGCGCCCTCCGGGACGGCGAGCAGCCAGGTACCCGTCAGCTCGGCGGCGTCCCGTCCGGTCAGCGGCTTCCAGGAGACCCGGTAGCGCCAGGCGTCGACGACGGACCGGTCGCGCTGCCGGCGGCGCCATTGGGACAGCGCCGGCAGTACGGAGCTGAGCGGGGAGTCCCCGGCGAGCTCCAGTCGCTCCGCCAGGGCGGCCAGGTCCTGGCTCTCGACGACCTCCCAGAACGCGGCCTCCGCCGGGTCCGCCGTCGCGGGTCCGGCCTCCTGGGGGTCGGCGGGGAGCAGCCAGTACGGCTTGCGCCGGAAGGCGTACGTGGGCAGGTCGACGCGTCGTGCGGCGCGTCCGGCGAAGACGGCCTGCCAGTCGACGGTCTTTCCGCGGACGTGGAGTTGGGCGAGGGCTGTGGTGACGGCCAGGTCCTCGGCGCGGTCACCGCGCAGGGCGGGCACAGCAACCGAGGTCTCGTGCAGGGAGTCCTGGGCCATGGCGGTCAGCACCCCGCCCGGGCCGATCTCCAGGAACGTGCCCACGCCCTCGCCTGCGAGGGAGTCGACGGCGTCCGCGAACCGCACGGCCTCGCGGACGTGGCGCACCCAGTAGTCGGCGGAGCAGAACTCCTCCGCCGACACCCGCCGGCCGGTGAGGGTGGAAACGACCGGCAGCGTCGGGGTGCCGAAGCAAACGCCGTCGACGACCTTCCGGAAGTCGGCCAGCATCGGGTCCATCAGGGGCGAGTGGAAGGCGTGGGAGACGGAGAGGGCCTTCGTCTTGCGTCCCTGGGCGGACAGTCGCCCGACCACCGACGCGATGGCCTCTTCCGTGCCTGAAACCACCACCGAGGAGGGCCCGTTGACCGCCGCGATACCGGCACGGTCCTCGAACCCGGCCAGCAGCGCCCGTAATTCTTCCTCCGATGCCTGGGCCGCGACCATCACACCCCCACCCGGGAGTGCCTGCATCAGCCGGCCGCGAGCCGCCACGAGCTTAGCGGCGTCTTCGAGCGTGAACACGCCCGCGACGTGCGCCGCGGCGAACTCGCCGACGGAGTGCCCGGCCAGGAGGTCGGGGCGTACCCCCCAGGACTCCACCAGCCGGAACAACGCCACCTCAAGGGCGAACAGCGCCGGCTGCGCGTACCCGGTCCGGTTCAGCAGCTCCGGGTCGTCACCGAACACCACGTCCTTCATGGGCAGTTCGAGATGCGCGTCCAGTGCGGCACAGACCCCGTCGAACACCTCGGCGAACACCGGGAAGGCCGCGTACAGCTCGCGGCCCATCCCCAGCCGCTGGCTCCCCTGCCCGGAGAACAGGAACGCGGTCCGGCTTCCTCCGGCGGACGCCGTGCCCTGCACGGTCTGCGGGCCCGGGGTCTCGCCGTGCGCGAGGGCGGTCAGTCCCCGCAGCAGGTCGGCGCGGTCGGCGCCGACGATCGCCGCGCGGTGTGGGAAGGAGGCGCGCGTGGTCGCCAGCGAGAAGGCGATGTCCGTCTCGTGAGCGGACCGGGCGGACTGGGCGTACGCGAGGAGGCGTTCTGCCTGTGCCCGCAGGCCGTTCTCGTCCTTCGCGGAGATGAGCCAGGGGACCGCAGGCCGTGCGGTATCGGCGTTCGGCTCGGCGTCCGTCTCGCTCGCCGGTTCGGCCGGTGCCTGTTCCACGATGACGTGCGCGTTGGTGCCACTGACGCCGAAGGAGGAGACGCCCGCCCGGCGCGGACGCCCGTACTCGGCCCACTCCACCGGCTCCGTCAGCAGCCGCACCGCACCCGCCGACCAGTCCACATGCGGCGACGGCTCATCCACATGCAACGTCCTCGGCAGCACACCGTGCCGCATCGCCATCACCATCTTGATCACACCCGCCACACCCGCGGCAGCCTGCGTATGACCGATGTTCGACTTGACCGTGCCCAGCCACAGCGGGCGGTCGGCGGCGCGGTCGGTGCCGTAGGCCTTCAGTAGGGCCTGCGCCTCGATCGGGTCACCGAGCGTCGTACCCGTACCGTGTGCCTCGACCGCGTCGACGTCACCGGCCGCCAGGCCCGCATTGGCCAAGGCCTGCCGGACCACCCGCTGCTGCGCAGGACCGTTCGGGGCCGTCAGGCCGTTCGACGCACCGTCCTGATTGATCGCCGAGCCCCGTACGACAGCCAGCACCCGGTGGCCGTTGCGCCGGGCGTCCGACAGCCGCTCCACCAGCAGCATGCCCACGCCCTCGGCCAGACCGGTGCCGTCCGCCGCCGCGGCGAAGGCGCGGCAGCGGGCGTCCGGGGACAGCCCGCGCTGGCGGCTGAAGCCGATCAGCGCACCCGGGGTGGACATGACGGTGACACCGCCCGCCAGGGCCAGGTCGCACTCGCCCTGCCGCAGCGACTGCGCCGCCAGGTGCAGCGCGACCAGGGACGACGAGCACGCGGTGTCCACCGTCACCGCCGGCCCCTCCAGACCGAAGGTGTACGCCACCCGGCCGGAGACGACCGAGGCGGAGTTGGCGGTGAGGAGGTGCCCTTCCATGCCCTCCGTCTGCTGCTGGGAGAGGCCGATGGCGTAGTCCTGGCCGTTGGTGCCGGCGAAGACTCCGGTACGGCTGCCGCGCAGCGCGGCCGGGTCGATGCCGGCCCGCTCGAACGCCTCCCACGACGTCTCCAGCAGCAACCGCTGCTGCGGGTCCATGGAAAGGGCCTCACGCGGCGAGATCCCGAAGAATTCGGGGTCGAAGTCGCCCGCGTCGTGCAGGAATCCGCCGTCCCGGACGTAGCTGGTGCCCGGGTGGTCGGGGTCCGGGTCGTACAGCGAGTCGAGGTCCCAGCCGCGATTGGCGGGCAGGCCGGTAATGGCGTCCGTGCCGTTGGCCACCAGGTCCCAGAGGTCCTCGGGGCTGCGGACCTCGCCGGGCAGCCGGCAGCTCATCGCAACGATGGCGATGGGCTCGTCGCTGTCCGCGACGACGACGCGGCCGGACGCGGCCGTGATGCGGGCCGGGCCCGGGTGGCCGCCGGGAATCTCGTCCAAGAGGTGGCCGGCGAGTGCCGAGGGGGTGGGGTGGTCGAAGACGACGGTCGCGGGGAGGCGTACGCCGGTGGCCATGGCGAGCCGGTTGCGGAGTTCCATCGCGGCCAGCGAGTCGAATCCCAGTTCGCGGAAGGCCCGGCCGGGGTCGATGGCCTCGGGAGCGGAGTGGCCGAGTACGGCGGCGACCTGGTTGCGCACCAGCGCGACGAGGGTGTCCTTGCGCTCGGCGAGGGGCAGGGCGGCCAGCCGTGAAAGCTCGGCGGAAAGGCCGCCGGGGCCGGAGGCCGCTTCCACGGAGCGCCGGGACGGGGTGCGGATCAACCCGCGCAGCAAGGGCGGTACGGAGCCTGCCGCCGCCTGGGCGCGCATCGCGGCGAGGTCGAGGCGTACGGGCGCCAGTACCGCGTCGTCCAGGGTCCGGGCGGTGTCGAGCAGACGCAGGCCCTCTTCCGCGCCGAGCGGTACGAGACCGGCGCGGGCCATGCGCCGCAGGTCGCCCGCCTCCAGGCGGGTCTGGTCGCCGCGCTCGTCCCAGACGCCCCAGGCCAGGGAGGAGGCCGGCAGGCCCTGGGCGCGGCGCTGGTGGGCGAGGGCGTCGAGGAAGGCGTTGCCCGCCGCGTAGGCGGCCTGTCCGGCGCCGCCGAGCGTGCCGGCCAGGGAGGAGAAGAGGACGAAGGCCGAGAGGTCCAGGCCGCGGGTCAGTTCATGGAGGTTGAGCGCGGCATCGACCTTGGGCCGCAGGACCTGGTCGAGGTCGTCGTCGGTGAGGGAGTCGACGAGTCCGCCGGCCACCACGGCGGCGGCGTGCACGACGGCGGTGAGCGGCCGGTCGTCGGGGATGGTCGCGAGGAGGGCCGCCAGAGCGTCCCGGTCGGCGGCGTCGCAGGCGGCGACGGTGACGGTGGCGCCGAGTGCGGCGAGTTCGTCGCGGAGTCCGGCCGCTCCATCGGCGTCGGGGCCCCGGCGGCTGGTGAGGACGATGTTGCGGATGCCGTGGGTGGTGATGAGGTGCGCGGCGACGAGCTTGCCGAGCGCTCCGGTGCCGCCGGTGATCAGTACGGTGCCTTGCGGGTCCAGGGCGGGAGCGGGGGCGGGTTCCGTACCGACCGGGACCCGGGCCAGCCGCGGGACGGACATCCGGCCCGCGCGCAGGGCCAGTTGGGGCTCCGCGGTCGCGACGGCCGCGGCGATGCGGCGCAGGGAGTCCGGCTCGCCGTCGGTGTCGGCCAGGACCAGGCGGTCGGCGTGCTCGGACTGGGCCGAGCGGATCAGACCCCAGACGGGCGCGTGCGCCGGCCGGGTGGCGCTCACGCCGTCCTCGCCGTCCTCGCCGTCGTGCGGTACGGCGACGGCGTCCCGGGTGAGCACGACCAGCCGGGAGGCGGCGAACCGTTCGTCTGCCAGCCAGGCCCGGACGAGGGCGAGGGCGTCCCGCGCGGTCGCCCGGACGGCCTCGGCGCCGGACTCGGCCCCGGTGGCCGCAGGCACGACGGCGGCCACCACGTCGGGCACGGGCGCGCCCGCCCCGACCGCTTCGGCCAGGGCGGCCAGGCCGGGGTGGGTGTCGGGCCGCAGGCCCCCGGTCCGCAGGGCGTCGGCGACCTCGTCGGCGTCCGCCTCCGGGGTGACGCCGACGACGGCCCAGTGCGCGGTGGTGCCGGGGGTGGTGTCCGCGAGCGGCAGTACCGGCCAGTCCACGCGGTAGAGGGACTCGTGGTGGTCGGTGAGCGCGGCCCGCAGGTGCTCCTCGCGCACCTCGCGGAAGGTGAGTGTGCCGATGGTGGCCACGGCGCGTCCGCCGGTGTCGGCGGCGGTGACGGCCACGGCGTCCTCGCCGACGGGTGTCAGCCGCACTCGCAGCTGGGTGGCTCCGGTGGCGTGCAGGCGTACGTTCTCCCACGCGAAGGCCATCCGCCCGGTTCCCATGTCTCCGAGCGGGCCGAACCCGACGCTGTGCAGCGCCGCGTCGAGCAGTGCCGGGTGCAGCCCGTACCTGCCCGCGTCGGACTGGGCGGAGGCGTCCGCCGGAAGGGCCACCTCGGCGAAGACCTCGTCCCCGCGGCGCCAGGCGGCGCGCAGGCCCTGGAAGACGGGGCCGTAGGCGAAGGAGCGTTCGGCGAGCTGGGCGTAGAAGTCGCCGAGGTCGACGGGGGTCGCGCCGGCGGGCGGCCAGTCGGCCAGCTCCTCGTCCTGGGGCCGGGCCTCGGGGGCCGAGGTCAGTACGCCGGTGCCGTGGCAGGTCCAGCTGTCCTCGGGGGCGGCGGTGTCGGGGCGCGAGTGGATGGCGAAGTGCCGGTCGCCGGATCCGTCGGCCGGGCCGACCGCGGCCTGCACGACGACTCCGCCGTGCTCGGGCAGGATCAGCGGTGCCTGGAGGGTGAGTTCGGCCAGGCTGTCGCAGCCGACGTGGTCGCCCGCGCGGACCGCGAGTTCCACGAACGCCGTACCGGGAAGGACGACCGCGCCCATCACGACGTGGTCGGCGAGCCAGGGGTGGGTGTGCGTGGCCAGCCGGCCGGTCAGCAGCAGGCCGTCGGAGTCGGCGAGGCTGACGACGGCGCCCAGCAGCGGATGGTCGGACGAGGCCAGACCGAGGCCTGCGGCGTCCGCGGCCGCGGGCGGGGCGTCGAGCCAGTACCGCTCGTACTGAAAGGCGTAGGTGGGCAGTTGGACCTTTCGGGCCCCGGTGCCCGTGAAGACGGCCGCCCAGTCGAGGGCGACGCCGTGGGCGTGGGCCTCGGCGGCGGAGCGCAGGAAGCGGTCGGCGCCGCCTGCGTCGCGGCGCAGCGTGCCGAGGGTGACGGCAGTGCTGCCGAGGTCGTCGAGGGTCTCCTGGATGCCGATGGTCAGGACGGGGTGGGCGCTGACCTCGATGAGGGCACTGTGTCCGTCCTGTACGAGGGCGCGGGTGACCCTTTCGAACTGCACGGTCTGGCGCAGGCTGCGGTACCAGTACTCGGCGTCGAGTTCGTCGGTGTCCACGACCGTGCCGGTGACCGTGGAGTAGAACGGCACGTCGCACACCCGGGGGGTGATGTCGGCGAGCGCGGCGAGGACGCGCTCGCGGACCGCCTCGACGTGCGCGGAGTGGGAGGCGTAGTCCACGGCGATCAGCCGGGCCCGGACGTCGTCGGCGTGCAGGGCGTCGCGCAGTTCGGTGAGCGCGTCGCAGTCGCCGGAGACGACGGTGGAGGTCGGGCTGTTCGCGGCTGCGACCGACAACCGGTCGCCCCAGTCCGCCAAGCGGGGGGTCAGCCGATCGAGCGGCAGGGCGACGGACAGCATGCCGCCCCGGCCGGACAGTGCGGTCAGTGCCTGACTGCGCAGCGCCACCACCTTCGCGGCGTCTTCCAGGGAGAGCGCGCCGACGACGCACGCGGCGGCGATCTCGCCCTGGCTGTGGCCGGCGACCGCCGAGGGATGCACGCCGTAGGAGCGCCACAGTTCTGCCAGCGAGACCATGACCGCGAACAGGACGGGCTGGACGACGTCGACCCGGTCGAACCCGGGGGCGCCGGGCGCGCCGCGCAGGACGTCCGTCAGCGACCAGTCGACGTGAGGTGCGAGGGCCTCCTCGCACTGGCGGATGCGCTCGCGGAAGACGGGTGCGGTGTCGAGGAGTTCGACGGCCATGCCGGCCCATTGGGAGCCCTGGCCGGGGAACACGAAGGCGACCTGACGGGTGTCGCCGGCGGTGCCGCGCACCAGGCCGGTGCCGGCGGCGTCGGGGTTGCCGTCGGCGAGGGCGTCCAGGGCCCGGTCGAGACCCGCCCGGTCCGCCGCGAGCAGCACGGCGCGGTGGGAGAAGGCGGTACGGGTGGTCGCGAGGGAGTACGCGACGTCGACCGCGGCGGGGCCGGGGCCGGCGGCCGGGTCCGCAGCGGGCTGTCCGGCGGCCAGGTGGGAGCGGAGCCGGGCGGCCTGCGCCGAGAGGGCGGCGGGGCTCTTGCCGGAAAGGGTCCAGGGGATAAGGGGAAGTGCGGTGCCCGCCGGGTCTGCGGTGGGGGCCTCTGCGATGGGTGCCCCGACCTCGGCTGCGGCGGTACCGGCGTCCGCGGCTTCGGCGTCTGCCGGTTCTGCGGCGGCGAGGTGCTGTTCGACGACGATGTGCGCGTTGGTGCCGCTGACCCCGAAGGCGGAGACGCCGGCGCGCCGGGGCCTGCCGGTCTCCGGCCAGGCGGCGTTCTCGGTGACCAGGGAGACGGCCCCGGCCGACCAGTCGACGTGCGGGCTCGGCTCGTCGGCGTGCAGGGTCTTCGGCAGGACGCCGTGGCGCAGCGCCTGCACCATCTTGATGACGCCCGCCACACCGGCCGCCGCCTGGGTGTGCCCGAGGTTGGACTTGACGGAACCGAGCCACAGCGGCTGACCCCCGGGCCGGTCCTGCCCGTACGTCGCCAGGAGCGCCTGCGCCTCGATCGGGTCGCCGAGCGTGGTGCCGGTGCCGTGCGCCTCGACGATGTCCACGTCTGAAGGGGACAGCAGGGCGTTGGCCAACGCCTGGTGGATGACACGCTGCTGGGCGGGGCCGTTGGGTGCGGTGAGCCCGTTGCTCGCACCGTCCTGGTTGACGGCGGAGCCGCGGACGACAGCCAGCACCGGGTGCCCGAGCCTGACGGCATCGGAGAGCCGCTCGACGAGCAGCATGCCGACGCCCTCGGACCAGCCGGTGCCGTTGGCCGACGCCGAGAATGCCCGGCAGCGGCCGTCGGGCGACAGCCCGCGCTGGCGGCTGAACTCGACGAAGGTCGTCGGGCCGGCCATCACGGTGACGCCGCCCGCGAGCGCCAGGTCGCACTCGCCCTGGCGCAGCGCCTGCACGGCGAGATGCAGCGCCACGAGGGAGGAGGAGCAGGCCGTGTCGATGGTCACGGCGGGGCCTTCCAGGCCCAGGGTGTAGGCGATGCGGCCGGAGACGACGCTGCCGGTGTTGCCGGTGCTCACATACCCCTCGATGCCTTCGGGCATCGCCGGGAGCCGGGAGACGTAGTCGTGGTACATGACTCCGGCGAACACCCCGGTGCGGCTGCCGCGCAGCGACAGCGGGTCCAGCTCGGCCCGCTCGACCGCCTCCCAGGAGGCCTCCAGGATGAGCCGCTGCTGCGGGTCCATGGCGAGGGCCTCGCGCGGGCCGATCCCGAAGAACGCGGGGTCGAACTCGCCCGCCTCGTAGAGGAATCCGCCTTCCCGCGCGTAGCTCGTCCCGGGGTTCTCGGGGTCCGGGTCGTAGAGCGCGTCGAGGTCCCAGCCCCGGTCGGTGGGGAAGCCGGAGATCGCGTCGCCGCCCGAGGCGATCAGGTCCCACAGGTCCTCGGGGGACCGGACGCCGCCGGGGAAGCGGCAGCTCATGCCCACGATCGCGATCGGTTCTCGGTTCTTGCCCTCGGCCTCACGCAGTCGCTGACGCGTGTGACGCAGATCGACGGTGGCACGCTTGAGGTAGTCGCGGAGCTTGTTCATGTCTGTCGTCATCTGAGTTCTGTTCCTCAACGCGAAGGGATGTCGTGCTGGTCGATCAGTGGGTGCCGAGCTCTCCGTCGAGCAGCTCGAAGAGTTCTTCGTCGGAGGCCGATTTGACCGAGATCGCGGCTGCGTCCGCGGTGCTCTGACCGGCGCCTCCCGTCTCATTTCCTGCTTCGCGCCACTTGGCGAGCAGGACCTCCAGGCGCAGGGTGACCGCGGCGCGCGTTCCCTTGTCGTCCGGGGACTGCGCGAGCGCGGCTTCCACGCGGTCGATCTCGGAGAGGAGCGAGGGGGCAGCCTCTCCCCCGCCGCTCCCGGCGGCCGGCAGCGCGGCGTCGAGGTGGTCCACGAGGGCCGACGGGGTGGGGTAGTCGAACAGCAGGCTCGCCGGAAGGCGCAGCCCAGTGACCGCGCCGAGGTGGTTGCGCAGCTCGACGGCGGTGAGCGAGTCGAAGCCGAGGTCGTGGAACGCCTGGGTGGCACCGATCGCCTCGGACGAGGCGTGGCCCAGAACCCCGGCGACCTGTGCCCTGACGATGCCGAGCAGGATCCTTCGGCGCTTCTCGTCCGACGCCCCCGCCAGCTGCTCGGCGAGAACGTCCGCTCCGGCCCCGGCCCCGGCCCCGGCAGCATGCGCCGGGTGGGAGGAGGCCCGTACCAGGCCGCGCAGCAGGGCGGGCAGCGGCTCGGTCCCGGCGCGGTGGCGCAGGGCGGCGAGGTTCAGCCGGACGGGCAGGACCACGCACTCCGGGCCGGTACGGGACGTGGTGGTCGCGGTGTCGAAGAGCGTGAGGCCCTCGTCCGGGGACAGCGGCGACACCCCGGCCCGGGCCATCCGGGCGAGCGCTGCCGCGCCGGCCTCGCCGAGCATGCCCTGCATGCCCCCGGCCTCCGCCCAGGGCCCCCAGGCCAGCGAGACGGCCGGGAGTCCTGCCGCCCGGCGCCGCTGCGCCAGGGCGTCGAGGCAGGCGTTGGCGGCGGCGTAGTTGGCCTGGCCCGCGTTGCCGAACGTACCGGCGAGCGAGGAGAACAGGATGAAGGCCGCCAGGTCCAGGTCCCGGGTCAGCTCGTGCAGATGGAGGGCCGCGTCCGCCTTGGGCTTGAGGACGTGGTCCAGCCGCTCGGCCGTCAGCGAGCCGACGAGGGCGTCGTCGAGCACCCCGGCGGCGTGCACCACGCCGGTCAGCGGGTGCGCGGCCGGGATGCCGTCGAGTACGGCGGCGAGCGCGGCGCGGTCGGCCACGTCGCAGGCCACCGTGGACACCTCGGCGCCCAGCGCCGCCAGTTCGGAGGCGAAGGCGGACGCGCCGTCGGCGGCGGGGCCCCGGCGGCTGGTCAGCACGAGGTGCCGCACGCCGTGCGCGGAGACCAGATGCCGTGCCACGAGCCGGCCGAGCGCGCCCGTGGCGCCCGTCACCAGGACCGACCCCTGGGGGTTCAGCCCCAGGGACGCGGGCAGCCCCGGAGTTCCGGCGGCGGCCGCACGTGCCAGCCTCGGCACGAACGCCCGGCCTCCGCGGAGGGCGAACTGCGGCTCGCCGGTGGCGAGAGCGGCCGTCAGCCCGGCCGGCGGCACGGAGTCCGCGTCCCCGCTCGTTTCGGCGTCCACGAGGACGAAGCGCTCGGGGTGTTCTGCCTGGACGGCCCTGATCAGGCCCCACACGGCGGCCTGGGCCGGGTCGAGCCGCGCCGCGTCATCGGCACCGACGGAAACCGCGTTCCGGGTCACGAGGACGAGCCGCCGCGCATCCGCCTCATCGGGGTGAGGTCCCGTCAGCCACTCCTGTACGAGGGCCAGGGCGGGGCGGACTGCGGACCTTACCGCGTCGGGCGAGTCTGCCGGGTGGTCCGGGTGGTCCGACTGCTCCGGGCCGAGCACCTCGATGTGATCGGCGACGGGCAGTGACTCCGGGGCTGCCGGCAGGGCCAGTGCGGTCCAGTCGACGCGGAACAGCGAGTCCTGGGACCGCCCCGCCCGCGCGGCGGCGAGCTGCTCGGGGGAGATCGGCCGCAGGACGAGCGAGTCGACGGACGCCACGGCCTGTCCGGTGACGTCGGTGGCCAGCAGCGAGACGGCGTCCTGACCGGCGGGTGCCAGCCGGATCCGCAGGGCCGCCGGCCCCCCAGACGGCGCGGAGGACGCTGAGGACACGGCGTGCAGCATGACCCCGCTCCACGAGAACGGCACCCGTGCCTGATCGGAGCCGGTGTCGGGGCCGAGCAGGCCGTCGCCGAGCGCGACCGTGTGCAGCGCCGCGTCCAGCAGCGCGGGGTGCAGGCCGAATCCGGAAACGTCCGTCCCCTCGGGCAGCGCCACCTCGGCGAAGAGGACGTCGTCCTGACTCCACGCGGCGCGTACCCCCCGGAACAACGGGCCGTAGTCGAGCCCCAGGCCGGCCATCCGCTCGTACAGGGAGTCCAGCGACTCGCCGGAGACGCCGACGGCGTCCGGCGGGGGCCACTCCGTCAGTCCGGCCGTCTCCGTGTCCGTCACCGGACCCGCGTCGGCGGGCGCGGCGGACGACAGCGTTCCGGCCGCGTGGCTCGTCCACGGCTCGGCGGAGGGCGCGCCCTGGGTGCGGGAGTAGATCTCCAGCGGACGACGGCCGTTGCCGTCGGCCGCCGCGACGCGTACCTGGACCTGGACTGCGCCGTCCTCGGGAACGACGAGCGGGGCCCCGAGCGTCAGCTCGTCCAGCCGGTCGCACCCGACGGCCTCGTCGAGAGCCGCGTGCAGCGCCAAGTCCACCAGGGCGGCACCGGGGAGCAGTACGGCGCCCATCACCACGTGGCCGGCGAGCCAGGGATGCGTGGCGAGCGACAGCCGCCCGGTCAGCACGAGCCCTTCCCCGCCGGCGAGCGGTACCGCGGCTCCGAGCAGGGGGTGGCCCGCCTCGGCGAGTCCGGCGGCCGCGACGTTGCCGGGCGCTGGGGCCGCTTCGAGCCAGTAGCGGGTGCGCTGGAAGGCGTACGTGGGCAGGTCCACGCGCTGGGCGGCGCGCCCGGCGAAGACGGCCGCCCAGTCGACGGCCGTTCCGTGGACGTGGAGTTGGGCAAGGGCGGTGGCAACGGCGAGGCCTTCGGTGCGGTCCGTCCGCAGGACGGGGACCGTGACCGCTTGCTCCTCCAGGGCGTCCTGGGCCATGGCGGTGAGCACACCGCCCGGGCCGATCTCCAGGAACGTGCCGACACCCTCGGCGGCAAGGGAGTTGACGGCGTCCGCGAACCGGACGGCCTCGCGGACATGCCGCACCCAGTAGTCCGCCGAGCAGAACTCCTCCTCCGACACCGGGCGGCCGGTGAGCGTGGAGACGATCGGCAGCCTCGGGGTTCCGAAGGTGACCGTCTCCGCGACCTTCCGGAAGTCGGCCAGCACCGGGTCCATGAGCGGCGAGTGGAACGCGTGGGAGACGGAGAGCCCCTTCGTCCTGCGGCCGTCGGCCGTCAGCCGCTCGACGACCGCCGCGACCACGTCCTCGGCACCCGAAACGACCACTGCCGAGGGCCCGTTGACCGCAGCGATACCTGCCCGGTCTTCACTACCGGCCAGCAGTTCCCGTACTTCGTCCTCCGAAGCCTGGACCGCGGCCATGGCGCCGCCGTGCGGGAGCGCCTGCATCAGACGGCCGCGAGCCGCCACCAGCCGCGCGGCGTCTTCGAGTGAGAGCACGCCCGCGACATGGGCCGCCGCGAACTCACCCACGGAGTGGCCCGCCAGGAAGTCCGGCCGCACGCCCCACGACTCGACAAGGCGGAAGAGGGCCACCTCAATGGCGAACAACGCGGGCTGCGTGTAGCCGGTCTGGTCGAGCAGCCCGGCGTCATCCCCGAACACCGCGTCCTTCAAGGACTGTTCGAGATGCGCATCCAGCTCGGCGCAGACCCCATCGAACGCATCCGCGAACACCGGGAACGATGCGTACAGCTCACGTCCCATCCCCAACCGCTGGCTCCCCTGCCCCGAGAAGAGAAACGCCCGCTTCCCGCCCGGTGCGGCGACGGCCTGGACCACGGACCGCGACGGCTCGCCGCCGGCAAGGGCCATCAGCCCCTCCAGGACGCCGGCCGCGTCCGGCGCGATGACGGCGGCGCGGTGCTCCAGCGCGGTGCGGCTCGTGGCCAGTGAGTACGCCACATCGGCTGCTGCCTGGCTTCCGTCGCGTCCGTCTGCGTAGTCCTTCGCGTACGACAAGAGGTGCCGGGCCTGCTCGCGCAGCGCGTCCGGGCTCTTGGCGGACAGCACCCAGGGCGCCGCGAACGGGAACGGGGGTGCGGTCGTCGCCTCCGTCGTGTCCTCGGGCCGGGCAGCCGGCACCTGTTCGAGGACGACGTGGGCGTTGGTCCCGCTGAAGCCGAAGGAGGAGACCGCTCCCCGCCGGGGCCGGTCGCCCTCCGTCCATGCGACGGGCTCGGTGAGGAGACGTACGTCTCCGGACGACCAGTCGATGTGCGGCGACGGTTCACCGGCGTGCAGGGTCTTGGGCAGGACGCCGTGCCGCATCGCCTGCACCATCTTGATGATCCCGCCCACGCCGGCGGCGGCCTGCGTGTGACCGATGTTGGACTTCAGCGAACCCAGCCACAGCGGCCGGTCCTCGGGCCGCCCCTGACCGTACGTGGCGAGCAGCGCCTGCGCCTCGATCGGGTCGCCCAGCCTCGTACCCGTACCGTGCGCCTCCACCGCATCCACATCGGCCGGTGACAACCCCGCACTGGCCAGGGCCTGCTGAATGACGCGCTGCTGCGCGGGCCCGTTCGGGGCGGTCAGGCCGTTCGACGCACCGTCCTGGTTCACGGCACTGCCACGGACCACCGCCAGCACCTGGTGACCGTTGCGCCGGGCGTCCGACAGCCGCTCCACCAGCAGCACGCCCACGCCCTCGGCCCAGCCCGTGCCGTCGGCGTTCACGGAGAACGCCTTGCACCGGCCGTCGGCCGCCAGCCCGCGCTGCCGGCTGAAGTCCACGAAGGACGTCGGGGTGAGCATCGCGGTCACACCGCCCGCGAGGGCCAGATCGCACTCGCCCTGGCGTAGCGCCCGCACCGCGAGGTGCAGTGCGACGAGCGACGACGAGCACGCCGTGTCGACCGTCACCGCCGGCCCCTCAAGACCGAAGGTGTACGAGACTCGTCCGGAGACGACGCTCGCCGCGCTGCCGGTGCCGATGTAGCCGTCGACGTCCTCCACCGCGTGTTGCAGAACCGACGAGTGGTCGTGGTACATCACGCCCGTGAACACGCCGGTGCGGCTGCCCTTGAGGGATGTGGGGTCGATTCCGGCCCGCTCGAATGTCTCCCAGCAGGATTCCAGCAGAATGCGCTGCTGGGGATCCATGGTCAGGGCCTCGCGGGGTGAGATTTCGAAGAGGCCGGCGTCGAAGAGGTCGATTCCGTCGAGGAATCCGCCTTCCCGGACGTGGCTGGTGCCACGGCTGTCCGGGTCGGGGTCGTAGAGCGCTTCCAGGTCCCAGCCCCGGTCGACGGGGAATTCCGTGATGGCGTCCCCGCCGTCCATCAGGAACTGCCAGAGGCTCTCAGGTGACGTGATGCCGCCGGGGAACCGGCAGCTCATCGCGACGATGGCGATCGGCTCGTGCTGTGCCGCGTCGATGTCCCGCAGCCGCTCACGGGCCTCATGCAGATCCGCCGATACCCGCTTGAGGAAATACCGCAGCTTTTCCTCGTTGTTGTTCGCCTGAAGGTCAGTCACCTGAGGTCACCTTTTACGTTGAGCCTGTAGGGGCCGGAGGTCGGCAGATGGGTCATGTGTGTGGCGAGTTGCCCGCCGGCTCCCTGGTTCAGGAGATCCCGAATTCCTTGCCGATGAAGTCGAACATTTCGTCGTCCGTGGCGGAATCGAGTTCGTCCGCGACATCTGCCGTATCTGGCGTGGCTCCTGCCGCGTCCGCCTCACCCGTACCGCCGGCCGCGGCCCACTGGGCCAGCAGTTCCTGGAGGCGCGATGTGACGGCGCTGCGGCCATCCGCGTCGGCCGTCGCCGTGAGCTGGAGAGCCGTCTCGATCCGGTCGAGTTCGGCGAGCAGCCCGGTGACGCTCTGCCCGGACGGGGCCGCCTCGGCCTTGAGGTACTCGACCAGTTCGGCCGGGGTCGGGGAGTCGAAGACGAGCGTGGGAGGCAGCCGCAGTCCGGTGTCCTTGCCCAGCCGGTTGCGCAGCTCGACAGCGGTCAGTGAGTCGAATCCGAGGTCGCGGAGCGCCTGGCCGGGCCGTACCGCCCGGGGTGACGCGAGGTCGAGGACCGCGGCGACATGCTCGCACACCAGGTCGAGCAGCAGCTTGCGCTGCTCGACCTCGGTGAGACCGGCCAGCCGGGCCGACAGGTCCTGGTCCGAGGCCCCGGACAGCCCGGCCCCGATGCCGGTTGCCGCTCCTGTCCCCGCTCCCCCGCTCGCGGTCGCCACCGAACGTCGGGCCGGGACACGGACGAGGGAGGTGAGCAGGGTGGGCAGCGAGCCGGCCGCCGCCTGGCCGCGGAGTTCCGCCTGGTTCAGGCGTACCGGAACCACGGAGCTCTGCGGGTGGGCCATCGCGGCGTCGAAGAGACCGAGGGCCTCATCGGTGGCCAGCGGCAGCACACCACTGCGGGCCATACGGCTCCGGTCCGCATCACTCAACTCACCGGTGATTCCGCTGCTTTCGGCCCACAGCCCCCAAGCCAGCGATACGGCGGGCAGCCCGGCCGCGCGGCGCTGCAGGGCGAGGGCGTCCAGGAAGGAGTTGGCGGCGGCGTAGTTGCCCTGACCCGCCGCGCCGAAGACACCGGCGGCGGAGGAGAAGAGGACGAAGGCGGACAGTTCCAAGTCGCGGGTGAGTTCGTCCAGGTGCAGGGCTGCGTCGACCTTCGGCCGGAACACCCGGTCGATCCGCTCCGGGGTGAGGCCGGTGACGATGCCGTCATCGGTCACACCCGCCACGTGCACCACACCGTTCAGCGGGTGCTCGGCGGGGATCACCGCCAGCAGCCGGGCCAGCGCCTCCCGGTCGGCCACGTCGCAGGCGGCCACGGTGACCCGCGCCCCCCGCGCGGCGAGTTCCGCCTCCAGTTCGGCCATGCCCTCGGCCCGGCCGCCGCTGCGGCTGACCAGCAGCAGCTGCCGTACGCCGTGTTCGGTGACCAGGTGCCGCGCGACGTGGCGGCCGAGCAGGCCTGAGGCGCCGGTCACCAGGACCGTGCCGTCGGCCGTGAACGCGGGGCTCACGTCACCCAGGGCGACCGGGCTCTCGGCCCGCGCCAGCCGGGGCACGAGCACCGAACCGCCGCGTACGGCGAACTGGTCCTCGCCCGAGGCCAGCAGTTCGGGCAGTACCCGCACCGAGGCCGCGTCGCGGTCCAGGTCGACGAGGACGAACCGATCGGGGTTCTCCGACTGCGCCGAACGCACCAGGCCCCAGATCGCGGCCTGGACCGGGTCGATCTCCTTGTCCCGGTCCTTGGCGACGACGGCATTGCCGGTCAGGATGACCAGCCGGGCCTCGGCGTCGCGGTCGGCGGCCAGCCACTGCTGGAGCAGCTCCAGCGTCCGGTGCACGGTCCCGTGGACGTGCGCCACCGGGTGGTCGCTGTCCGGGTGGACGTCGACGGCCGCGAGCACGACCGGGGGCAGCTCCGGTTCACCGTTCAGATCCGTACGGAACGCGACGCGCATGCCGGAGTCCTCAAGGGCGGCGCGGAGACCGTCGTCGCCGCCGATGAGGGTCCACTGCTCGTCCGTCCCGCTCATGGGAGCCTCCGCGGTGAGGGGAAGAGCGGTCCAGTCGACTCGGTAGAGCGAGTCGTGCGTGCCGTGGTCCCGGCTCGCCTGGGCGAGTTGCGCCGCCGATACGGGACGCAGAACCAGGGAGTCGACCGAGACCACGGGCCGACCCGCCTCGTCGGTGGCCAGCAGGGCCACCGCGTCGGCGCCGGCCGGGGTGATCCTGACCCGCAGGGCCGTCGCGCCGGTGGCGTGGACCCTCACGCCGCTCCAGGCGAAGGGGATCCGCCCCTGTCCGGCGTCGGGCAGCAGGCCGCCGAGGCCGATCGCGTGCAGCGCGGAGTCGAGCAGGGCCGGGTGGACCCCGAAGCCCCCGACTTCCGTCTCCGCGGGCAGCCGCACTTCGGCGAACACCTCGTCCCCGCGCCGCCACAGGCCGTGCAGGCCTTGGAACACCGGTCCGTAGCCGAAGCCGAGGCCGGCCAGCCGCTCGTACGCTCCGCCGGTTTGCAGGCGTTCCGCTTCGGGAGCGGGCCAGTCGACGAGGTCGTGCCGCTCCGCGCCCAGTCCCTGTGCGTCCACGGACACGACACCGGTCGCGTGGCAGGTCCACGGTTCGACGGCATCGGCGGTCTCGGGGCGGGAGTAGACGTTGACCGTGCGGTGCCCGGTGGCGTCCGGCCCGCCGACGACGACCTGGAGCTGTGCGGCCCCCTGCTCCCGTAGGACGAGCGGGGCCCCGAGCGTCAGCTCGTCCACGCGGTCACTGCCCACCTCATCGGCGGCGCGCAGCGCGAGATCGACCAGGGCGGTGCCGGGCAGCAGAATCGCATCCATCACCGTGTGGTCGGCAAGCCACGGGTGCGTGGCCAACGACAGCCGGCCGGTCAGCAGGGCCCCCTCGCCGTCTGCGAGTGCGACGGCGGCACCCAGCAGGGAGTGCTCGGCCGCCACGAGCCCCACGGACGCCACGTCACCGGCCGGGGAACCTGACTCGAGCCAGTAGCGCCGTCGGTGGAAGGCGTAGGTGGGCAGGTCGACACGCTGGGCGCCGCGCCCGGCGAAGACGGCCGTCCAGTCGACGGCCGTTCCGTGGACGTGGAGCTGGGCGAGGGCGGTGGTGACCGCTACGTCCTCGGCGCGGTCCGCACGCAGGAGGGGAACCGTGACCGCCTGCGCGTCCAGCGAATCCTGGGCCATGGCGGTCAGGACACCGCCCGGGCCGACCTCCAGGAACGTACTCACGCCTTCACCCGCAAGGGAGTTGATGGCGTCCGCGAAACGGACGGCCTCGCGGACATGGCGCACCCAGTAGTCCGCGGAGCAGAACTCCGCCGCCGGCACCAGGCGCCCCGTGAGCGTGGAGACGACCGGCAGCTTCGGGGTTCCGAAGACCACCCCTTCAACGACCTCTCGGAACTCGGCCAGCACCGGGTCCATCAGCGGGGAATGGAACCCGTGGGAGACCGCCAGTGCCTTCGTCTTGCGGCCTTCGCCCGAAAGCCGCTCGACGGCCACCGCGACCGCGTCCTCGGCACCCGAAATGACCACCGACGACGGCCCGTTGACTGCGGCGACGCCCGCACGGTCCTCAAGCCCGGCCAGCAGTTCCAGCACCTCATCCTCCGAGGCCTGCACCGCGACCATCACGCCTCCGACCGGGAGCGCCTGCATCAGCCGGCCACGAGCAGCCACCAACCGCGCCGCGTCTGCCAGCGAGAGCACGCCCGCCACATGAGCCGCCGCGAACTCGCCGACCGAATGCCCCGCCAGGAAGTCCGCCCGTACGCCCCACGACTCGACCAGCCGGAAGAGCGCCACCTCGACGGCGAACAACGCCGGCTGCGCGTAAGCAGTCTGGTTCAGCAGCTCGGCGTCATCACCGAACACCACACTCTTCAGCGGCCGTTCAAGATGCGCGTCCAGCTCAGCACACACCCCGTCGAACGCCTCGGTGAACACCGGGTGGGCCGAGTACAGCTCACGCCCCATCCCCAACCGCTGACTCCCCTGCCCCGAGAACAGGAACGCGGTCCGGTCTCCACCGGCAGCCGCACCAGGCTCCCGTTCGCCTCGTACGACGCCGGCTGCCTGGCGGCCCGTGGCGATCGCCATCAGGCCCTCCAGCAGGTCGTCGCGCTCTGCGGCCACCACCGCCGCGCGCAGCTCCATCGCCGCCCGCGACATGGCGAGCGACCGCCCGATGTCAGCGAGGCCGAGGGCCGGGTGCTCGGTGACATGGGACGCGAGGCGCTGCGCCTGTGCGCGCAGGGACGTCTCGTCCTTGGCGGACAGCACCCACGGGACGACGCCGGGCGCTGAGTCGGGCTCGGCGGCCGGGGCGGGCTCCGCGCTCGGAACGTGCTCCAGCACCACGTGCGCGTTCGTTCCACTGACGCCGAAGGACGATACGCCCGCCCGGCGCGGACGGCCGTGCTCGGCCCAGTCCAGCGGTTCGGTGAGCAGCCGCACCGCGCCGGACGACCAGTCGATGTGCGGCGACGGTTCGTCGGCGTGCAGGGTCCTGGGGAGGACGCCGTGCCGCATCGCCTCGACCATCTTGATCACACCCGCGACACCGGCGGCCGCCTGCGTGTGACCGATGTTGGACTTCAGCGAACCCAGCCACAGCGGCCGGCCTTCCGGCCGCCCCTGACCGTACGTGGCGAGCAGCGCCTGCGCCTCGATCGGGTCGCCCAGCCTCGTACCCGTACCGTGCGCCTCGACCGCGTCCACGTCAGCGGTCGACAGGCCGCCCTGCGCCAGTGCCTGGCGGATCACCCGCTGCTGCGCGGGGCCGTTCGGGGCGGTCAGGCCGTTCGACGCGCCGTCCTGGTTGATCGCCGAACCGCGCACCACCGCCAGCACCTGGTGGCCGTTGCGCCGGGCGTCCGACAAACGCTCCACGAGGAGCATGCCCGCACCTTCGGCCCAGCCCGTGCCGTCGGCCGAGGCCGAGAAGGCCTTGCAGCGGCCGTCGGCGGCGAGCCCGCGCTGGCGGCTGAACTCCACGAACGTGTTCGGGGTCGCCATGACCGTCACACCGCCGACCAGAGCCATCGAGCACTCGCCCTGGCGCAGCGACTGCGCCGCCAAGTGCAGCGCGACCAGGGACGACGAGCAGGCCGTGTCCACGGTCACCGCGGGCCCCTCCAGGCCGAAGGTGTACGCCACCCGGCCCGAGGCGATACTGCCCGCGCTTCCATTGACCAGGTATCCCTCGAATCCCTCGGGCACGACGGACAGGCGGGAGCCGTAGTCGTGGTACATCACGCCGGCGAAGACACCGGTACGGGAACCACGCAGCGCGGCGGGGTCGATCCCGGCCCGCTCGAACGCCTCCCACGAGGTCTCCAGCAGCAAACGCTGCTGCGGATCCATGGCGAGCGCCTCACGCGGCGAGATCCCGAAGAACGCCGCGTCGAACTCCCCCGCGTCGTAAAGGAACCCGCCGTCCTTCGCGTAACTCGTACCCGCATGATCCGGATCCGGGTGATACAGCGAATCCACCGCCCAGCCACGATCAACCGGGAAACCTCCGACAGCATCACCACCCTCGGCGACCAGCCGCCACAAATCCTCCGGAGACCGCACCCCACCCGGATAACGGCAACTCATCCCGACAATCGCGATCGGCTCGTCGGCGGACACGACCGGAGCCGGCGTCTGTTCCGTGGCGCCGGGCACCGTGCCCACCAGTTCGGTCAGCAGATATCGGGTGAGCGCCCCGGGGGTCGGGTGATCGAAGACGAGGGTCGCGGGCAGCCTCAGGCCGGTGGCGGAGTTGAGGGAGTTCCGCAGTTCGACGGCGGTGAGCGAGTCGAAGCCGAGGTCCCTGAACTGCCGGTCCACCGCGACCGATCGCCCGGATGCGTGACCGAGAACCGCCGCTACCTGGGTCCGGACGAGGCCGAGGACGAAGTCGTAGTGCTCGGCCGGCGGCAGTGCGGAGATCCGCGCGGCCACCGAGGACTCCGTCGCCGCCTTGCGAGCGCCTTCGAGTGCACGCCGTACGGAGGTGCGCACCAGTTTCCGCAGCAGCGGGGGCAGTGCTCCGGCGCGGGCCTGCGCCTGGAGCGCGCCGCTGTCCAGCCGGACCGGAACCACCGTGGCGGGGGCGGAGCGGCATGCGGCGTCGAAGAGCGCCAGGCCCTCCTCCACCTCCAGCGCGATCAGCCCGGACCTGCTGATCCTGCGCCGGTCCGCGGCGGCCAGGTCTGCCGTGAGCGCGCTGGTCTCTGCCCACAGGCCCCAGGCGATCGACACCGCGGGCAGTCCCTCGGCCCGCCGGGAGTGGGCGAGGGCGTCGAGGAAGGAGTTCGCGGCCGCGTAGTTGGCCTGCCCGGCGCTGCCGAGGATGCCGGCGGCGGAGGAGAACAGGACGAAGGCGGAGAGATCCGCGTCCCGGGTCAGTTCGTGGAGGTTCAGGGCCGCATCGGCCTTCGGACGGAACACGTGGTCGACGCGCTCCGGCGTGAGCGCGGAGACGATGCCGTCATCGGTCACACCCGCCGCGTGCACCACACCGGTCAGCGGGTGCTCGACCGGAATCGCGGCGAGCAGCTCGGCCAGCGCGGCGCGGTCCGCCACATCGCAGCAGACCGTCTGCACGTCGGCGCCCAGCGCCCGCAGTTCCTCGGCGAACTCCGGCGCGCCCGCGGCGTCTGGGCCCCGGCGGCTCGCGAGCAGCAGGTGCCGTACCCCGTACTCCATGACCAGGTGGCGTGCGACCAAGCGCCCCAGCACACCCGAGGCACCGGTGATCAGCACCGTGCCTTCGGCCGAGAAGGCAGGACGCGGATCCATGTCGCGTGAGACATCCGGCAGTTCGGCCAGGGCCGTGTCGACCACCCGCACCAGACGCGGGACGAGCAGCTCACCGTTTCGGACCGCCACCTGCGGTTCGCCCGAGGCCACCGCGGCCGACAGCTGAGCGACGTCGTCGTTGTCGACGTCCACCAGCACGAACCGGCCCGGGTTCTCCGACTGCGCGGAGCGCACGAGCCCCCATGCCGCGGCCTGCGCCACATCCACGTCGACCCCGGAAGCAGCGGAAGCAGCGGTGCCCGCGGTGGCCGCCACAGCGCCTCGCGTCACAACGACCAAGCGCGAGGCGCCGAACCTGTCCTCCAGCAACCACTCCTGAAGCAGCGTCAACACCCTCTGCGCGACGGCAGCCGACGAATCGTCGCTGCCGCTGAGCGTCGCGGGCACCGAGACGGCCACGGTTTCCGGGACCGGAGTCCCGTCCGGACCCAGGTCCAGCCCCGACAGGCTCGCGCACACCACCACTGCGACGGGCTCTGCCCCCGCTGCCGGCTCACACCGCTCCCAGTCCACTCGGAACAGCGAGTCCCGGGACATCGGCTTTCCGTGCGTACTGCTCGCTTCGGCCAGCTGCTCGGGAGTCACCGCCCGCAGCATCAGTGAGTCGACCGATGCGACCGGTCGACCCAGGCCGTCGGTGATCAGCAGCGACACGGACTCCGGCCCGGACACGGCACGGCTCAGGCGAACCCGCAGCGTCTCGGCGCCGGTTCCGTACACGCTCACGCCGTTCCAGGCGAACGGCAGCCGGCCTTCTTGGCCCGTCGTGAGGAACTCGCCCACGCTCATGGCGTGCAGCGCCGCGTCGAGGAGGGCGGGGTGGACGGCGAACCCGGCGACCGAAGTGCCTTCGGGAAGGGCTACCTCGGCGAACAGCTCGTCGTCCCCTCGCCGCCATACGCCGCGCAGGCCCTGGAACACCGGCCCATATCCGAAGCCGGACTCGGCCAACTGCTCGTAGCAGTCGTGGATGTCGACCGCGTTGGCGTCGGCAGGCGGCCATGCGCCGGAGGTTCCGGGCCTGCCGGGTACGTCGAGAGCCGGCGTCCCCTCGGTGTCGGGAACCAGGAAGCCCGTGGCATGGCGCGTCCACGAGGTCTGCGTACCGGCCTCGTCCGGGGCCTCGGCACGTGAGTAGATCTTCACCGTGCGCCGGCCCGAATCATCGTCGGCGGTGCCGACGACCACCCGCACCTGAACCGCGCCGTGCTCCGGGAGCACCAAGGGTGCGGCGAGGGCGAGTTCGTCGATTCGGCCGCAGCCGAGCTCGTCGCCGGCCCGTACCGCCATCTCCAGGAAGGCGGTGCCCGGCAGCAGCGTCACACCGGAGACGGTGTGGTCCGCCAGCCACGGGTGCGTGGCCAGCGACAGTCGGCCGGTCAGCAGCGATCCCGCGCCGTCGGGCAGCAGGGCTGCCGCCCCGAACAGCGCGTGACCGGCGGCGGTCAGTCCTGCCGCGGCGACATCGCCGGGGGCCGCCGGCGCTTCGAGCCAGTAGTGCTCGTACTGGAAGGCGTACGTGGGCAGGTCGACACGCCGGGCGTCGCACCCGGCGAAGACGGCTGCCCAGTCCACGGAAACCCCATGGACGTGCAGCTGGGCGAGGGCGGTGGTGACGGCTAGGTCTTCGGCGCGGTCAGGGCGCAGGACGGGAACCGTGACCGCCTGTTCGTCCAGGGAGTCCTGAGCCATGGCCGTGAGCACACCGCCCGGGCCGATCTCCAGGAACGTCCTCACGCCTTCGAGCGCCAGGCAGCTGACCGCATCGGCGAAGCGGACGGCCTCGCGGACATGGCGCACCCAGTACTCGGCGGAGCAGAACTCTGCCGCCGGCACAAGACGCCCGGTGAGGGTGGAGACGATCGGCAGTTTCGGGGTTCCAAAGGAGATGCTCTCCACGGCGGCCCGGAATTCGGCCAGCATCGGGTCCATCAGCGGCGAGTGGAACGCGTGCGAGACAGAGAGCGCCTTCGTCTTACGGCCGTCAGCCGACAGCCCTTCGACCACGGCCGCGACCGCGTCCTCCGTGCCCGAAACCACCACCGACGTAGGCCCGTTGACCGCGGCGATACCCGCACGGCCCTCAAGCCCGGCCAGCAGCGCCCGTACCTCTTCCTCCGCGGCCTGGACCGCGACCATCACGCCTCCGACCGGGAGCGCCTGCATCAGCCGGCCACGAGCAGCCACCAACCGCGCCGCGTCTGCCAGCGAGAGCACACCGGCCGCGTGGGCCGCGGCGAACTCGCCGACCGAATGCCCCGCCAGGAAGTCCGCCCGTACGCCCCACGACTCGACCAGCCGGAAGAGCGCCACCTCGACGGCGAACAACGCCGGCTGCGCGTAAGCGGTCTGGTTCAGCAGCTCCGCGTCATCACCGAAGACGACATCCCGCAGCGGACGCTCCACCTGGTCATCCAGCGCGGAACAGACCTCATCGAACGCCTCCGCGAACACCGGGTAGGCCGCGTACAGCTCACGCCCCATCCCCAACCGCTGGCTCCCCTGCCCCGAGAAGAGGAACGCGGTCCGGTTTCCCCCTGCGGGCGCGCCGGCCGACGTCTCACCGCGCAGCAGTGCGGTGGCCGCCGGTCGGCCCGCGGCGATGGCGGCCAGGCCCTCCAGCAGGTCCTCGCGGCTCGTGCCGACGGCCGCGGACCGGAGGTCCAGTGCGGCTCGTGAGGTCGCCAGGGACAGGCCGACATCGGCAAGGCGGATGTCCGGGTGTTCCGTCAGGTGTACGAGCAGGCGTTCGGCCTGCTCACGCAGCGCTGCCGGATTCTTGGCGGACATCGGCCACGCGACCGCCGTGCCGGCCGTCGGTGCGGTCCCCTCATCGTCGTGCCGCTGCTCCGGCTCGTGCGCCGAAGACTGCTCGATGACGACGTGCGCGTTGGTGCCGCTGACGCCGAAGGAGGAGACGCCTGCCCGGCGCGGACGCCCGTACTCGGCCCACTCCACCGGCTCCGTCAGCAGCCGCACCGCACCCGCCGACCAGTCCACATGCGGCGACGGCTCATCCACATGCAGCGTCTTCGGCAGCACACCGTTGCGCATCGCCATCACCATCTTGATCACACCCGCCACACCGGCGGCCGCCTGCGTGTGACCGATGTTGGACTTCAGCGAACCGAGCCACAGCGGCTGGTCCTCCGAGCGGTCCTGCCCGTACGTGGCGAGCAGCGCCTGCGCCTCGATCGGGTCGCCCAGCCTGGTACCGGTGCCGTGCGCCTCCACGACGTCGACGTCACCGGCCGACAGGCCGCCCTGCGCCAGTGCCTGGCGGATCACCCGCTGCTGCGCGGGGCCGTTCGGGGCGGTCAGGCCGTTCGACGCGCCGTCCTGGTTGATCGCCGAACCGCGCACCACCGCCAGCACCTGGTGGCCGTTGCGCCGGGCGTCCGACAAACGCTCCACGAGGAGCATGCCCGCACCTTCGGCCCAGCCCGTGCCGTCGGCCGAGGCCGAGAAGGCCTTGCAGCGGCCGTCGGCGGCGAGCCCGCGCTGGCGGCTGAACTCCACGAAGATGTTCGGGGTCGCCATGACCGTCACACCGCCGACCAGAGCCATCGAGCACTCGCCCTGGCGCAGCGACTGCGCCGCCAAGTGCAGCGCGACCAGGGACGACGAGCAGGCCGTGTCCACGGTCACCGCGGGCCCCTCCAGACCGAAGGTGTACGCCACCCGGCCCGAGGCGATACTGCCCGCGCTTCCATTGACCAGGTATCCCTCGAATCCCTCGGGCACGACGGACAGGCGGGAGCCGTAGTCGTGGTACATCACGCCGGCGAAGACACCGGTACGGGAACCACGCAGCGCGGCGGGGTCGATCCCGGCCCGCTCGAACGCCTCCCACGAGGTCTCCAGCAGCAAACGCTGCTGCGGATCCATGGCGAGCGCCTCACGCGGCGAGATCCCGAAGAACGCCGCGTCGAACTCCCCCGCGTCGTAAAGGAACCCGCCGTCCTTCGCGTAACTCGTACCCGCATGATCCGGATCCGGGTGATACAGCGAATCCACCGCCCAGCCACGATCAACCGGGAAACCTCCGACAGCATCACCACCCTCGGCGACCAGCCGCCACAAATCCTCCGGAGACCGCACCCCACCCGGATAACGGCAACTCATCCCGACAATCGCGATCGGCTCGTCGGCGGACACGACCGGAGCCAGGGCCGCCACGGCGGTCTGCGTCCCACCGGTCCCGCTGCCGAGGATCTCGCCCCGCAGGAAGCGGGTGAGGGCCAGCGGTGTGGGGTGGTCGAAAGCCAGGGTCGCGGGCAGCCGGGTGCCGGTGGCCGCGTTGAGCAGGTTGCGCAGTTCGACGGCGGTGAGCGAGTCGAAGCCGAGGTCCTTGAAGGGCCGCTCCGGTTCGACCTGGTCCGGCGAGGCGTGGCCGAGCACCGTGGCGATCTGGAGACGCACCAGGTCGGTCAGGACGCGGTCCTGCTCCGTCTCGGGCAGACCGTGCAGGCTCCGGGCCAGAGCGGTGGCACGGTCGGCGGCCGCGCCGGTGGCACCGTCGTGCTGGGCGTGGACCTTGCGGACCGGGGCCTTGACGAGTCCGCGCAGCAGTGCGGGCACCGTGCCGCCGGCGGCCTGCGTCCGCAGCCCCGCGTGGTCCAGCGGAACGGGGAACAGGACGTCGCCGTCGGCCGCGCACGCGGCGTCGAACAGGGCGAGGCCCAAGGCGGAGTCCATGGCGACCAGGCCCATCCGGCGGATACGCGCGAGGTCGGCCGAGTCCAGCTTGCTGGTCATCCCGCTGCCCTCGGCCCACAGGCCCCAGGCCATGGACACGGCGGGCAGCCCGGCCGCGCGGCGCTGCTGGGCCAAGGCGTCCAGGAAGGAGTTGGCAGCGGCGTAGCCGGCCTGGCCCGCGCCGCCGAGCGTCGCGGACACCGAGGAGAAGAGCACGAACGCGGTCAGGTCAATGTCCCGCGTGAGTTCGTGCAGATTGAGTGCGGCGTCGACCTTCGGGCGGAGCACGTGGTCGACGCGCTCGGGGGTGAGCGCGGAGACGATGCCGTCGTCGGTCACCCCCGCCGCGTGCACCACGCCGGTCAGCGGGTACTCGGCGGGAATCGTCGCGAGCAGCTCGGCGAGTGCCCCGCGGTCGGCCACGTCGCATGCGGCGGTGACGACCTGGGCGCCGAGTGCGTTCAGTTCGGCCTCGAAGCCGGCCGCGCCTTCGGCGGTGAGTCCTCGACGGCCGGTCAGGAGCAGGTTGCGTACGCCGTGCTCGGTCACGAGGTGGCGGGCGACGAGGCGGCCGAGCGTGCCGGTCGCCCCGGTGACGAGCACGGTCCCTCCGGCCGGGAACGTCTGGCCCTGGCCGTCCTCCGCCTCGCCCGTCGCCCTCGCCAGGCGAGGGCGCAGCAGCGCGCCGCCACGTACCGCGAGCTGCGGTTCGCCCGTGCTCAGGGCGGCGAGAACGGCAGCGCGGCCGAGGTCGCCGTCCGGATCCAGATCGGGTTCCAGATCGAGGAGGACGAAGCGGCCCGGGTTCTCCGACTGCGCCGAGCGGACCATGCCCCAGGCGGCGGCCTGGGCCGGATCGAGCGCTTCGCGTTCACCGGCGTCCGTCGCGACGGCCTGGTGGGTGACGAGCACGAGCGGCGCCGAGTCGGAGCGTTCTTCGGCCAGCCACTGCTGGATCAGCCGGAGCGTCCGGTGACTCGTGGCCCGTACGTCTTCGGCCACCACCTGGCCCGCCTGCGAGCTCCCCCCGGTGGCTGGGCGGACCGTCGCCACGTCGTAGTCGGGCACGGGTCCATCCGCCGGCAGCTCGGCCGGGGTCCAGTCGAGGCGGAAGAGGGAGTCGTTGCGGGGCTTCGCCGCCAGGCGCAGCTGGTCGGCGGAGACCGGGCGCAGGACGAGCGCGCCGACCGACGCGAGGGGCTGCCCCGATCCGTCGGCGACGAGTACCGAGACGGCGTCGGTCCCGGCCGGGGTGAGCTTGATCCGTACGGCGGCGGCGCCGGCGGCCCGCAGGTTCACCTCGCTCCAGGAGAAGGGCAGCAGGCCCTGGCCGGTCTCGGATCCGGAGAGCAGGCCGAGCCACGAGGCGTGGAGCGCCGCGTCGAGAAGGGCCGGGTGCAGTCCGTACGCGCCCGCGTCGGACGCCGACTCCGCGGGGAGGGCCGCGGCGGCGTACAGGGAGTCGCCCTGGCGCCAGGCCTCCTTCAGACCGCGGAAGACGGGCCCGTAGCCGAAGCCGAGGTCGTGGAGCAGGTCGTAGAGGCCGTCGGTGCCGACCGGTGTGGCGCCTTGCGGAGGCCACGCGGTGAGTTCGGACGATGCGGCAGTCGGCGGCTCGGCGGACAGCGTGCCGCCGGCGTGGCGCGTCCAGTCCTGCGCCGCGGAAGCGTCCTCCGGGCGGGAGTACAGCGCCAGGGTGCAGCGCCCGGACACGTCCCGCGCCCCGACCGTGAGGCGGAGCTGGACCCCGCCGTGCTCGGGCAGGACGAGCGGGGCCTCCAGGGTCAGGTCCTCGATCTGCTCGCAGCCGGCTTCCTGCCCGGCCCGCAGCGCCAGCTCCACGAAGGCGGTGCCCGGGACGAGTACGACTCCGGACACCGAGTGGTCCGCGATCCAGGGATGCGTGGCGAGCGACAGCCGGCCCGTCAGCACGATGGCGCCGTCCGGGAGCACAACGGTGGCACCCAGCATGGGATGTTCGGTATCGGCGACACCGATCGCGGTGACGTCGGCGGTCGCCGGGGCGTTCAGCCAGTAGTGCTCGCGCTGGAAGGCGTAGGTGGGCAGGTCGACGCGTCGTGCGCCGCGCCCGGCGAAGACGGCCGTCCACTCGACGGCCGTGCCGTGGACGTGGAGCTGGGCGAGGGCGGTGGTGACCGCTACGTCCTCGGCGCGGTCGGCCCGCAGGAGAGGAACCGTGACCGCCTGCGCGTCCAGCGAATCCTGGGCCATGGCGGTCAGGACACCGCCCGGGCCGACCTCCAGGAAGGTACCGACACCCTCTGCGGCGAGGGAGTTGACCGCGTCCGCGAAGCGGACCGCCTCACGGACGTGACGCACCCAGTAGTCCGCGGAGCAGAACTCTGCCGCCGACACCAGACGACCGGTGAGGGTGGAGACGATCGGCAGCCTCGGGGCTTCGAAGGAAGCACTCTCCACGACGGCCCGGAAATCGGCCAGCATCGCGTCCATGAGAGGCGAGTGGAACGCGTGGGAGACGGACAGAGCCTTGGTCTTACGGCCGTCAGCCGACAGCTTCTCCACCACCGCCGCCACCGCGTCCTTGGCACCCGAAACCACCACCGATGACGGCCCGTTGACTGCGGCGATGCCCGCACGGTCTTCGAGTCCGGCCAGTAGCGCCCGTACCTCGTCCTCCGAGGCCTGGACCGCGACCATCACTCCCCCACCAGGGAGCGCCTGCATCAGCCGGCCACGCGCAGCCACCAGAGCCGCCGCATCTTCCAGCGAGAGCACGCCCGCCACATGAGCCGCCGCGAACTCACCCACCGAATGACCCGCCAGGAAGTCCGGCCGCACACCCCACGACTCCACCAACCGGAACAACGCCACCTCAACCGCGAACAACGCCGGCTGCGCATACCCCGTCTGGTTCAACAGCTCCGCGTCCTCACCGAAGACGACATCCCGCAACGGACGCTCCAGATACCCGTCCACATGCGCACACACCGCATCAAACACATCCGCGAACACCGGGAACGACGCATACAGCTCACGCCCCATCCCCAACCGCTGACTCCCCTGCCCCGAGAACAAGAACGCGGTCCGGTTGGCGTCGTTCCCGCCACCGGCGTCGGTACCGCCTGTGACGACCTGGGACGCCACACCCGCGGGATCCTCGTCGGCGAGGGCCGCCAGGCCGCGGAGCAGTTCGTCACGGTCGGTGCCGACGATGGCGGCGCGTCGCTGAAGGGCCGCCCTGCCGGTGGCGAGTGAGAGTCCGATGTCGGCCGGGGTGGCTTCCTCGTTGTCGGCCAGGTACGTGCGCAAGCGCCGGGCCTGCGCGCGCAGGGCGGTGGCGGTCTTCGCGGAGAGCAGCCAGGGGACGGCCGCGATCGGCGACTCCGGGGCTTCCGGGGCGTCGGCGGTCGTCTCGGACGCCGGCTCGGGGGCCTGCTCGACGATGACGTGGGCGTTGGTGCCGCTCACGCCGAACGCCGAGACGGCGCCCCGGCGGGTGTGTTCGCGGTCGCCGGGCCACGCCACGGGCCGGTCCAGAAGTTCGACCTGGCCCGTCGTCCAGTCGACGTGCGGGGTCGGCGCGTCCACGTGCAGGGTCTTGGGGAGTTCCCCGTGCCGGAGGGCCATCACCATCTTGATGACGCCCGCGACACCGGCCGCGGCCTGCGTGTGGCCGATGTTGGACTTGAGCGAGCCGAGCCACAGCGGCCGGCCTTCCGGCCGGTCCTGCCCGTACGTCGCCAGCAGCGCCTGCGCCTCGATCGGGTCACCCAGCTTCGTACCGGTGCCGTGTGCCTCGACCGCGTCGACGTCGGTGGCCGCCAGGCCGGCGTTGGCCAGTGCCTGGCGGATGACGCGCTGCTGCGCCGGACCGTTCGGAGCGGTCAGGCCGTTCGACGCACCGTCCTGGTTGATCGCCGAGCCCCGTACGACAGCCAGCACCTGGTGGCCGTTGCGGCGGGCGTCGGAGAGCCGTTCCAGGAGCAGCATGCCGGTGCCTTCGCCCCAGCCCGTGCCGTCCGCGGCCGCGGCGAACGCCTTGCAGCGGCCGTCGGCGGCGAGCCCGCGCTGGCGGCTGAACTCGACGAAGATCCCGGGGGTGGACATGATGGTTACACCGCCCGCGAGCGCCAGTTCGCATTCGCCCTGGCGCAGTGACTGGACGGCCAGGTGGAGGGCGACCAGGGACGACGAGCATGCCGTGTCGACCGTCAGCGCCGGCCCTTCCAGGCCGAAGGTGTAGGCGAGGCGGCCGGATACGACACTGGCGGCCCGGCCTGTGAGCAGGTACCCCTCGACGCCTTCGGGGGCCCGGCGCAGGCCCGAGGCGTAGTCCTGTCCGTTGGAGCCGATGAACACTCCGGACTGGGTGCCCTTGAGGGTGGCGGGGTCGATGCCCGCGCGTTCGAAGGCCTCCCAGGTGACTTCGAGCAGCAGCCGCTGCTGCGGGTCCATGGCGAGGGCCTCGCGCGGGGAGATCCCGAAGAAGCCCGCGTCGAAGTCGCCGGCCTCGTAAAGGAAACCGCCTTCGCGCGAGTAGGTGGTACCGGAGTGTTCCGGGTCGGGGTGGTAGAGGGTGTCGAGTTCCCAGCCGCGGTTCCCGGGGAAGCCGGAGAGGGCGTCCCTGCCCTCCGTGAGGAGCTGCCACAGGTCTTCGGGGGAGGTCACTCCGCCCGGGAGGCGGCAGCTCATGGCGACGATGGCGATGGGTTCGTCGTCGGCGGGCTGGGCGGCCGTCGTGGCCGAGGGGGCGGCCTGCGGGCTCCCGGAGATCTCGGCGTGGAGGTAGCCGGCGAGTTCCGTGGGGTTGGGGTAGTCGAAGACGACGGTGGTGGGCAGGCGCATCCCGGTGGCACCGGCCAGGCGGTTGCGCAGCTCGATGGCGGTGAGGGAGTCGAATCCGGTGTCGCGGAAGGCGCGTTGGGGCTTGATGGCGTCGGTGCCCGCGTGCCCGAGCACGGTGGCGGCCTGGGTGCGGACGAGTTCGACGAAGGCCCGGAGCTGGTCGGTCTCGGACAGTCCGGCCAGCCGCTGGGCGAGCGCGGGGCCGCCGGCGGCGGCCGCGGCGGGTGGGGCGGCGGCGGCGAGGATGCGCTGTGCCTCGGGAAGGCGGCGCAGCAGCGGGTAGTCACCGCTGATCGCGAACGCCTGGACGAAGCGGTCCCAGTCGATGTCGGCGAGTACGACGGCCGTGTCGTTGTGTTCCATGGCCCGGCGCAGTGCCGCGATGCCGAGGTCGGCGGGCATGGGGAGGATGCCGCGCCGGGTGAGGTGCTGTTCGGCCAGGTCGCCCATCATGCGGCCACTGCCCCAGGAACCCCAGGCGATGGCGGTGGCGGGGAGTCCCCGGGCGCGGCGCTGGTGGGCGAGGGCGTCGAGGAAGGCGTTGCCCGCGGCGTAGCCGCCCTGGCCGCCGTTGCCGACGACACCGGCGATGGAGGAGAACAGTACGAAGAAGTCCAGGTCGTACCCGGCGGTGAGCTCGTGCAGGTTGTGCGCGGCGTCGACCTTGGGGCGCAGTACGTGTGCGAGGCGTTCAGTGGTCATGGCGTCGAGGACGCCGTCGTCGAGGACGCCTGCGGCGTGGATGACGCCCGTGAGGGGGTGCTCGTCGGGCAGCGAGGCCAGGAGCCGGCTCAGGTCGTCGCGGTCGGTGACGTCGCAGGCCGCGATGGTGGCGCGGCTGCCGAGGGCGGTGAGTTCGTCGCGGAGTTCGGCGGCGCCCTGGGCGGCGAGGCCGCTGCGACTGGTGAGGACGAGGTGTCCGGCTCCGGACCGGGCGAGCCAGCGGGCTACGTGGGCGCCGAGGGTGCCGGTGCCGCCGGTGATCAGGACGGTGCCGTGCGGGTGTGCGAGGGCGTACTCGGAGGCGGGGGCGGTCGTGTTCGTGTTCGTGTCCGCCCGTACGAGGCGCCTGGCGAGGGTGCCGGTGGCGCGCACGGCGACCTCGTCCTCACCGTCGGGGTCGGCGAGGATCGTGGTGAGGAGGTCGAGGGCGCGCTCGTCCAGGGTTTCGGGCAGGTCTACGAGGCCACCCCAGCGCTGGGGGTACTCGGCGCTGACGACCAGGCCGAGGCCCCACAGCTGGGCCTGCTCGGGGTGGCGCGGCGGGTCGGCGGGTCCGGTGGCGACGGCGCCGGAGGTGGCGCACCACAGGGGTGCGCCGATGCCGGTGTCGCCGAGGGCCTGGACGAGGGCGAGCGTGCCTGCGAGGCCGGCCAGGACCCGGTGTCCGGGCAGGCTGTCCGCGTTCCCGGCACTTTCGGTGCTGTCGGCGTTCCCAGTTTTCCCGGCGTTCTCGGTGAGCAGCGAGAACACTCCGGTGACCGCGTCGGTTTCCAGCTCGGCCTGGCCCAGTCGGTCGGTCAGGAGCCGGGCCACGGTCTGCCGGTCGCTGCCGGTGGCCGGGTCGAAGGTGATCCGTTCGACCCGGACGCCGCGCGCGGTGAGCGCGTCATGGACCGCGGTGGCCACGGCGCCTTCGCCGTGGGCGGTGGCGGTGTCGGTGACCAGCAGCCAGGTGCCCGTCAGCGGGGACCGGCTGCCGCGCTGGGCCTGGGTGGCGGTGGGCGTCCAGGTCACTCGGTAGCGCCAGTTGTCGATCAGCGCGCTCTCGGTGGACCGGCGCCTCCAGTGGGCGAGCCGGGTGACCATGCTGTCGAGGGAGGCGTCGGGGGCCAGGTCCAGCGAGCTGGTCAGGGCCTGTACGTCGGCGTTCTCGACGGCTGCCCAGAAGCGGGCCTCTTCGTCGCTGTAGGCACCGGTGGTGCCGGCGGCGAGCGCGGCCGGTGCGGCGGCGTCGAGCCAGAAGCGGCGCCGCTGGAACGGGTAGGTGGGCAGGGCAACGGCACGGGGGCGCTGCCCGGAGAACACGGCGGACCAGTCGGCGGGCACGCCGCGGACGTACGCGTCGCCGAGCGAGGTGAGGAAGCGGGCGGAGCCACCGTCGCCACGGCGCAGCGAGGGCACGACGTCAGCGGTGGTGCCCGCCGCCTCGGCCGTCTCCTGGAGGCCGATGGCGAGTACCGGGTGTGGGCTGCACTCGATGAAGACCTGGTGGCCGTCTTCCATCAGCCGGCGGGCGGCGGGCTCGAACCGCACGGTGGTGCGGAGGTTGGTGTACCAGTAGGAGGCGTCGAGGTCGGCGGAGCCGGTGATCTCGCCGGTGACGGTGGAGTAGAACGGCACCTGCGGGACCTGCGGGGTGATGCCGGCGAGGGCCTCGGCGAGTTCGCTCTCGATGGCCTCGACGTGGGCGGAGTGCGAGGCGTAGTCGACGGGGACCCGCTTGGCCCGGACACCGTCGGCGGTGCAGGCCGCGAGCAGTTCGTCGAGGGCGCCCGCGTCACCGGAGACGACGATGGAGCGAGGTCCGTTGATCGCGGCGATGCCGAGCCGGTCGCCCCACTGCTCCAGGCGTCGGGTGACGTCGGTGAGGGGCTCGGGCACGGACATCATGCCGCCGAGTCCCGCGAGCCTGCCGAGCAGGCGGCTGCGCAGAGCGACGACGCGGGCCGCGTCGTCGAGGCTGAGGGCACCGGACACCGCCGCGGCGGCGATCTCGCCTTGGGAGTGGCCGATGACGGCCGAGGGCTGAACGCCGAAGGAGCGCCACAGCTCGGCGAGCGAGACCATGACGGCCCACAGCGCGGGCTGCACGACATCGTCGGCGCTGTCGAGGGCGGGTGCGCCGGGTGCCCCGCGCAGAACGGCTTCCAGGGACCAGTCCACGTACGGGGCCAGGGCCTCGCCGCAGGCACGCAGCCGCTCGCGGAAGACCGCGGAGCTGTCGAGGAGTTCGACGGCCATGCCGGCCCACTGGGAGCCCTGGCCGGGGAAGACGAACGCCACGCGGCGCCCGTCGGCGGCGGCGCCCTGGGCGGTGCGGGGCGTCGAGCCGCCGTTCGCCAGTGCGCGCAGGCCTTCGGTCAGTTCCGCCTCGGTGGTGCCGACGACGACGGCGCGGTGCTCGAAGGCCGCGCGGGTGGTGGCGAGCGAGTGCCCGATGTCGGCGGGGCGTGCGCCGTGGTGGGTCTCGGTGTGCGCGAGGAGAGCGCGGGCCTGGGCGGCGAGCGCCTCGGGGGTGCGGGCCGACAGCAGCCAAGGCACGGCCGGTGCGTCAGCGGCGGTCCCGGCCGCGGTGGTCCCGGCCGCGGTGGTCCCGGCCGCGGTGGTCCCGGCAGGGGCCTGTTCGAGGATGGTGTGCGCGTTGGTGCCGCTGATCCCGAACGAGGACACGCCGGAGCGGCGCAGACGGCCCGTCTCGGGCCAGTCGGCGGCGTCACCGAGCAGCCGCACCTGTCCTCCGGCCCAGTCGATGTGAGGCGAGGGCACATCGGCGTGCAGGGTCTTGGGGAGGACGCCGTGCTGGAGGGCCAGCACCATCTTGATCACACCCGCGATGCCCGCGGCGGCCTGGGTGTGGCCGATGTTGGACTTCAGCGAGCCGAGCCACAGCGGCCGGTCGACAGGCCGGTCCTGGCCGTACGTCGCCAGCAGCGCCTGCGCCTCGATCGGGTCACCCAGCTTCGTACCGGTGCCGTGCGCCTCCACCGCGTCGACGTCGGTGGCCGCCAGGCCCGCGTTCGCGAGCGCCTGGCGGATGACCCGCTGCTGGGCGGGACCGCTGGGCGCGGTGAGCCCGTTTGACGCGCCATCCTGGTTGATGGCGGAGCCCCGTACGACGGCCAGCACCTTGTGGCCGTTGCGGCGGGCGTCGGAGAGACGCTCCAGCAGGACCATGCCGACACCTTCCGCGAGGCCGAATCCGTCGGCCTCGGCGGAGAACGCCTTGGAGCGGCCGTCCGGGGCCAGCGCGCGCTGTGTGCTGAACTCGATGAACGAGCCGGCCGACGGCAGGACGGTGACGCCGCCCGCCAAGGCCAGAGAGCACTCGCCGGTGCGCAGCGACTGGGCAGCCAGGTGCAGGGCGACCAGCGACGACGAACAGGCGGTGTCGACGGTAACGGCGGGGCCCTCGAACCCGAAGGTGTAGGCGAGGCGGCCGGAGGCGACGCTGGCGGTGTTGCCGGTCAGCAGGTAGCCGCTGACGTCCTCGGAGGCTTCGTAGAGCCGGGGGCCGTAGTCCTGGGTCATGGCGCCGACGAAGGTTCCGGTGCGGGTACCGCGCAGCGTGCCGGGGTCGATGCCCGCGCGCTCCAGCACCTCCCAGCCGGTCTCCAGGAGCAGCCGCTGCTGCGGATCCATGGCGAGGGCCTCGCGCGGGGAGATCCCGAAGAACTCCGGGTCGAAGTCGCCGGCATCGCGCAGCAGTCCGGCTTCGCGCTGGTAGTACCGGCCGGGGCGGCCCGGCTCCGGGTCGTAGAGGCCCTCGACGTCCCAGCCCCGGTCGCCGGGCAGGGCGGACACGGCGTCCCCGCCTTCGGTGAGCAGCTGCCACAGGGCCTCGGGCGTGTCGATCCCGCCGGGCAGGCGGCAGCTCATGGCCACGATGGCGACGGGTTCGTCCCAGGCGGCCGTGCTGGTGTCGTCGTCGGCCTCTTCGTGGGTGCCGAGCGCTTCGGCGAGAATGCGGCCGGTCAGCGAATCCGGGGTGGGGTGGTCGAAGACGACGGTGTGCGGCAGGGTCAGGCCGGTGGCCTCGTTCAGGCGGTTGCGCAGTTCGATGGCGGTGACGGAGTCCAGGCCCAGGTCCCGGAAGGCCTGTCCGGCGGCGATCGCCGCCGGGTCGGGCAGGCTGAGCAGGGCGGCGGTGACGGAGCGGACGAGTGCGCCGACAGCGCGCCCGCGTTCGGCCTCGGGCAGGGTTGACAGCCGGTGGCGCAAGGCCGGTTCGTCAGCGGTCGCGCCGGTCCCGGCATCGGGCCGCTGGAACGGGTAGGGGGGCAGCCGGAGTCGCCCGGCCGGGGTGCCGGGGAAGGCCGCGGCCCAGTCGATGTCCACGCCCTGCACGTAGGCCTCGGCGAGTGAGGTACGCAGGCGGCGCGGGCCGCCCTGGTCGCGGTGGAGGGTGCTGACGGCGACGGCGCGGCGTCCGGCGGAAGAGGCGGTCTCCTGTATCGCGGCGGTGAGCGACGGGTGGGGATTGACCTCGATGAGGGCTTCGTAGCCGTCGGCGAGCAGCGCGTGCGTGGTCTGCTCGAACCGTACCGGGCGGCGCAGGGTCTCGAACCAGAAGGCGGCGTCCAGGGTGCGGCCGTCGACGATGCCACCGGTGGCCGAGGAGTAGAGCGGGGTGTGGGTGGCGCGCGGGGCGACAGCGGCCAGTTCGGACAGCATCCGGTCTCGGATGTCGTCGACGTGCGCCGAGTGGGCGGCGGCGCCGACGGCCACACGGCGGCAGCGGATTCCCTCCGCCTCCAGCTCGGCGCGCAGTTCGTGTACGGCGTCGGTGTCGCCGGAGACGACGACGGACTCGGGGCCGTTGTACGCGGCGATGCCGAGCCCGCCGTCCCAGGGCCGCAGCCGGTCGGCCATCCGGTGGCCGGGCAGGGACACCGCGAGCATGTCGCCCCCGCGTGCGCCGAGTTCGGCCAGGCCGTCGCCCCAGGAGGTGATGACCCGGGCGGCGTCCTCCAGGGTGAGCGCGCCGGACAGGTGGGCGGCCGCCATCTCCCCGATGCTGTGGCCCGCGAACGCGCCGGGCCTGGCCCCGTAGGACAGCCAGGTCTCGGCGAGCGCGATCTGAATGCCGAAGGTGGCGGGGATGCTGACGTCCGGGGTGTCGAGGCCCGGGGCGCCGGGGGCACCGCGCAGCACCTCGGTGAGCAGCCAGCCGGTGAACGGCTGCAGGGCGTCCTGACACGTGTGGATGGCGGCGCGGAACTGTGGTGAGGAGTCGAGGAGTTCGACGGCCATACCGGGCCATTGCGAGCCGATGCCGGGGAAGACGAACGCGGCCGGGCGGGCGGCGGCGGTGCCGCGGACGGCATCGGCGGCGAAGCCGCCGTGTGCCACGGTGGCCAGCGCGTCGAGGAGCTGCGCACGGCTGTCGCCGAGGAGGACGGCGCGGTGCGAGAAGCGGTGGCGGGTGGTGGCGAGGGCCCGTCCCACGGCGGCGGGGTCGAGGTCGGGGTGTGCGGTGAGGTGGTCGTGCAAGCGCTGGGCCTGGGCCCGCAGGGCCCCGGGTCCGGCGGCGGAGAGGATCCAGGGCAGCGGGTGCTCGATGCCGGTGTCGTCCTGACCGGGTTGGTCCGTGCCGGTGGCCGTCGTGACGTCCCCGGGGGCGGTGAGCTGCCCGTCGGCGGTGAGTACGGCGTGTACGCGGTCGCCGTCGGCCAGGGCCCGTGCGAGGGGCTTGAGCAGGACGGCGCCGTAGCCGCCGGGCACGGTTGCTTCCGGCGCGGTGTCCTCGGCGCCCGGGAGCCGCAGGTCCGGGCCGGCTGCCAGGGCCAGGGTGCTCTCGCCACGGTGGAGGCTGTCGTGGGCCGCCCGCAGCGCGTGCGCGCCGGACGGGACGCGGCGGACGACCGGGGCGGAGCCGGGGGCCGGTCGCAGGACGGCGCTCACGGCGGCGGCCGCCGCGCCGTCCTGCGGGAGTTCCGCGCCCTCGGGTACGGCGAGGAAGGCGCCGGTCCGCAGTCCCGGCATCGCCGCCAGGACGACGCCGGCATCCTCCAGCGCCTGCCACCACACCTCCGCCGCGGAAGGCCCGTACGGCAGCGCGCCGGTCCAGCCGCGGGCCGACGGGGCTCCGGGGGAATCCGCGAGGAATTCCGCGTCGAACACCTGGGACACCTCGGTGCCGCCCGGCGGGCGGTGCGCTGACCCGATCGCCACGATCACGTCGTGTGTGCTGGTCCCGGATTCGTCCGGCATCGAAACAGACTCGCGCATAATGTGCTCCATCGACCCGTTGAACTACTTCCAACTCGCTGGTTCCGCAACGCGTTTCGGTGCGTGCGGGCATGCCGGGGAGACCCCACGCCGAATCCCGGTGTGATGGCCCGGCGGTTCGGCCGGAGCGGCTCCCCCGGCCGTTCTACGAAGCAGCGAAATCCTGCTGGATGATGCGCTCTATATTCCGCTCGGCCAGTGCGGTGATGGTGACGAACGGGTTCACACCTATGGATCCGGGAATGAGGGAACCATCGGTCACGTAAAGGTTCTTGTAGCCGGACACCCGGCCGTAGTCATCCGTCGCCTTGCCCAGTACGCAGCCGCCGAGCGGGTGGTAGGAGAAGTCGTCGGAGAAGGCCTTCATCTGCTTGCCGAAGAGGTCGTACCGGTACATCGTGAAGTTCGCCTTGTTAATGCGGTCGAACAAGGATTTCGCGGCATTGACCGCGGGGATGTTCTGGTCGCGGGTCCAGCGCAGGTTCGCCCGGTCGTTGACCGCGTCGTAAACGAACGTGCCCCGCTCGGGGTTCTTGGTGATCGCCAGGTAAAGGCTGACCCAGGTCTCCAGACCGGCCGGCATGGGGGCGATCTCGGCGAAGACGGGGGCCTCGGGGTTGTCCCAGTCGTCGATGCCCAGGGCGGGTATGGACGACTGCCGGGCGCCCGTGGGGTTCCACATGTGGTTGGCACGGGCGGTCATGACATTGCCGTTCGGGCCCCAGCCGGCACCGACCTCGGCGTTGAGGTTCGCCAGCGTGCCGGTCTCCCGGGCGCGCAGCAGCAGTTCGGTGGAGCCGAGACTGCCGGCGCCGAGGAACAGATGGCGGCAGGAGATCTCCCTGGTGGCGAGCAGCGCGCCGTCGGCGTCCTTCTGCTCGACGGTCAGCAGGTAGGTCCCGTCGTTCTGCTGCCGGATGGTCCTGGCCTGGTGGAGGGTCTCGATGGTGACCTTGCCGGTGCCGAGGGCGGCGGCCAGGTAGGTCTTGTCCAGGCTCTGCTTGCCGTGGTTGTTGCCGTAGATGACCTCGGCGGCCAGCGCGGACTTGGGGACCGACCCGTCGGCCTCGCGCCGCATGTAGTCGAAGTCGTAGACGTTGGGAACGTGTACGGTGCCCAGTCCGGCCTTCTGGGCCTGGGCACGCGAGACCCTGGCGAACTTGTACCACTCGGTGTTCTCGAACCAGCCGTTGTCGATGTTGTTGACCCTGAGCATGGAGTTGGCGCGCGGGAAGTAGCGGCCGTACATCTCGGCGGAGTCGACCCGCGGCAGCACCTCCTCGAAGTACGAGCGCTTCGGGGCCACCGCCATGCCGCCGTTGACGAGGGAGCCGCCGCCGACGCCGCGGCCCACGTACACGGACATCTGGTCGAAGTTGACGCGGTCCAGGACACCGGCATAGGGGTCGATGTCCCGGTTGGCCAGGTCGAGCCAGAGGAAGCTGCCGAGCGGTGCCTCGGTGCGGGTCTTGAACCAGCTGGAGCGCTTGTCGGGCTTGAGCATGCCGGAGAAGACGTTGCCGTCCGGGCCGGGCTGGTTCCACAGCTGGCCCATTTCGAGCATGACCGTGCGGACCCCGGCCTCGGCGAGGCGTAACGCGGTGACGGCGGCGCCGTAGCCCGTCCCGATGACCACGGCGGGGACGAACGCCGGGCTGCCGGAACGGTCGGCGGCGAGCGCCCGGGTGGCGCCGATCGTGGTGCTGCCCGCGAGGGCGGCGGCCCCGAGGGCCGTGAGTCCGAGCATGCGGCGTCGTGACAGGTGCTGTTCCACTGTGTGTACCTGGCTTTCCCGTGGTGCGAGCGGTGGCGGGGGGGGCCTCAGGGGGATTCGTGAAGGGTGATCGCCGAGCAGGGGCACTGGTCGGCGGCCTCGCGCACGGCGGCGAGCGCGGCGGCGGGCGGGCGGGCGTCGAGCAGCACCACGACGCCTTCGTCGCTCTGGTCGAAGACCTCGGAGGCGACCAGGGTGCACATGCCGGCGCCGCAGCACAGCTGCCGGTTGACCTCGACCCGCAGCGGGCTGCCCGTCACCAGGCGACGGGCAGCGCGTACACGCCGTAGACCTGCATGTCGTGACGGAGCCTGATCTCTTCGGCGGGGCACGCCAGGCGGAGTCCGGGGAAGCGCTCCAGCAGTGCGGTGAAGCCGACGCGCAGTTCGATGCGGGCCAGCTGCTGGCCGAGGCACTGGTGGATGCCGTGCCCGAAGCCGAGGTGACCGGCGGCGCGCCGGGTCACGTCGAAGGACTCCGGCTCGGGGAAGCGGTCGGGGTCCCGGTTGGCCGCGGCGAGGGAGACCATCACGACCTCACCCTCCTTGACGAGGGTGCCTTCGATCTCGACGTCCTCCAGGGCGGCGCGGGTGGGGCCGTGGTGGACGATGCTGAGGTAGCGCAGCGTCTCCTCGACGGCGCCCTCGATCAGGGCCCGGTCGGCGCGCAGCGCGGCGAGCTGTTCGGGGTGTTCCAGCAGGGCGAACGTGCCGAGGGCGAGCTGATTGGCGGTGGTCTCGTGGCCCGCGACCAGCAGGAGGAACGCGATCGAGGTGAGTTCCTCGTCGGTGAGGTCCGCGGCGGCGATCAGGCCGCTGAGGATGTCGTCGGCGGGCTCGGTGCGCTTGAGCCGTACCAGGCCGTTCAGGTAGGCCGCCAGTGACATGAAGGCCGCGGTGACGTCCTCGGTGGACTCGCCGAAGCTGCTCCAGACGTGGGTGTCGTGCTGGAATCCGGCGCGGTCGGCGTAGGGCACGCCGAGCAGTTCGCAGATGACGAGGGACGGGATGGGCAGCGCGAAGTGCTCGAAGAGGTCGGCTGGAGAGCGGAGGCGCTCCATGGCGTCGAGACGCTCCGCGGTGACCTTCTCGATCCACTCGGTGAGCAGCTTCATCCGGCGTACTGTGAACTGCCCGACGAGGAGCTTCCGGTACCGCTGGTGTTCGGGGTCGTCGTGCTGGATGAACATGCCCGGCGGCGCGGCCGGAGCTTCCTCCAGGGTCGCGGCGCGCGGTACCGGCGGATGCTTGAGTTCGCCCCGGGCACTGAACCGCGCGTCGGCGAGGACCGCTCGGGCGGCGGCGTATCCGGTGACGACCCAGCCGAGGTGTCCGTCCGCGAATTCCATCCGGGCGATCGGCTCGGTCCGGCGCAGCAACTGCGTCGTCGGCGGCGGATTGAAGAATCCCTCTCGGACAGTGGAAAAAGTCACCGGTGTACCCTGGCTCATTTCCGCCCTTTCACGGCTGGCACTTTATGGCTGGGATTCTCTTCGAACGTGGCCTGAACACGACTTCAAACCGGCCTGGACATGGCCTTCTTCGAATCGAACGCCACCTGAACCGCAGTTCGATCATCGCAAATATGAAGGTATGGAGAGGCGGTGAAGAGTGTCAACGAAATCAATCCCATGTGCGCTAACCCTGTGGACACGAGGCCGAGTGTACGGTTACCGGCGGTACCGTAAGGGCTTCGGTTCGGTTCGGTTGTCCCTACCCCCGCAAACCTACCGTCTTGCGTGACCATCCCCGACGGGGAATAGGTATGTCATCGGGGCGAATTGGGCGCGCCCATCGATGCGCAGCTTGCGATAGGCCTGAGTAAGGTGTTTCTCCACCGCACGCGAACTCACTCCGAGTCGCTCGGCAATGGCCTTGTTGGAGGCTCCATGGGCGGCGAGTCCCGCGACCCGGCGTTCGGTGGGGGTCAGCGCGGCGACCGCGGCGGCCCCCTGGGAGCCACCCATGGCGTGCAGCGCCCGGCCGGCCCGTTCGGCGATCCAGGGCGCGCCGCAGGCCAGGCTCTCCTCGCGGGCCTGGATCAGCCGGTGTTCGGCCTCGCTCTCCCTTCCGGCGGCCAGCAGACGCCGGCCGAGGAGCAGTGAGGTACGGGACCGCTCCAGGGCGTTGACCGCCTGCTCCAGGGTGACCGCAGACTCACGCAGCAGCCCGATGCCCCGCTCCCCCTCGGTGATGGCGCCCTTGCCCCGCTGAGCCCGGCCGATGGCCACCGGGCTGCCCCAGCTCACGGCGCGCTCGTACTCCTCGTCCATGAGGTCGTGGGCCTGATCGGGCCGGCCCATCCGGTAGTGCAGCGCCGATGCCCACGAACGCCAGGGCGCGATGGCCGGGTTGCGCCAGTGGGCCCGCTCGGCCGTGCGCCCCCAGTCGAGGAAGTACTCCAGGGCGGTCGGCAGATCGTCCCGCAGGGCGGCCGAGCCGCCCCGGACGAGCCGGTGCAGGGAGGGCCGGTAGCCCTGGACGGCGTCGTCCCGGCAGCCGGACAGCAGGCGCCCGCACAGCTCGACGTCCCGGGCCTCCAAGGCGGCCAGCGCGACGGCGGCCAGGGTCTGCAGCGTGGCCCACTCGGTTATGCCCAGGCCGAGTGCCTCTTCGGTGTGCGCCCGTGCCTTCGTCAGTTCGCCCCTGGCCAGCGCGAGATGGGTCAGCTCGACGGCGATGACGGCACGGGGTACGTCGGCGTTCGCGCGGCGGGACCTTTCGTACGCGGTGTGCAGCCAGGGACCGATCGTGTCGAGGGAGTCGGCGGCGACCAGGATGTCCGTCAGCAGCGGCAGCGCGGTGTGGACGTGGTCCGGGGCGGCGGGCTCGTGCTGGAGCACGCGCTCGGCAAGCGGTACGGCCTCGGCAACGGTGATCTGTTGGGCCATGGTGGCGCCGTGCAGCAGGACGGTCACGAGTTCGCGTTCGGCGGCGGTGTCCAGGCAGGGTGCCGGGCCCATGGCTCGTAGCCGGTCCCCGCACGTGGCGAGCTCTGCGGAGCCGGCCACCGCCGTGTGCCGCAGGCGGGCCTCCAGCCGCAGCGCGTGCCCGCGGGCGGTGCCGGTGAGCGTCGCCGCGTCACCCAGTTCCGCGGCCGTCCTGACGATGGTGTCGAGGGTGGAGGGCGGGCAGCCGTCGAGGAGGAACGGCGGAATCCGGCCTGCCATCCCAGCGCGTCGGCCCGCGTCCGGGAGCAGGAGCAGCGCCTGCGCGAAGTGCCGTAACGCGGCCCGGGGCGCGACATCGCGCTCGATGCCGGCGAGTTCGGCCAGCAGCTCGGCGCGGTCCGGCCCGTCGGGCGAACTGGCGAGCAGGGCGCGGCGCAGATAGCGGACGGCGTCGTCCGGGGCCGCGCGCCGCAGTGCGGCGGCCGCGGCGGCACGCAGGACGTCGACCGCCCAGCCCTCGCTGCAGGACACGGCGGAGAGGAGCTGGGCCGCGGCCCGCTCCGCCGGGTGGCCGCCCTGGTGCAGCAGCAGGGCGGCGTGCACCCGGGTGCTCTCGGCTTCGGCAGGGGTCATCGCCTCCTCGGCGGCGTCGGCCACCACCGGGTGGACGAACCGGGCCACAGGGCCCTCGGAGAGCAGGCCGAGCCTGCGCAGCACCCTGACCGCTTCGGCCCGACCGGTGTCGTCGAGGCCCGCCAGCCGGCCGGCCAGCTCCTCGTCGGCGCCGTCACCGAGGACCGCGAGGGCGGTGGCGAACTGCCACACCGGCGTGTGCTGGTTGCGCAGGACGACGGCGAACCGTTCGTGGAGCGTCGGCAGGCGGGTCTCGCGGATGGCCCGGATATCGTCCGCAGCCGCCTCACCGGGGCCCGTCAGCGCGTCGAGGGTGGCGGTGAGCAGCAGCGGATGCCCGCCGGTCGCCTCGTGGCAGGCCTGTCCGTAGGCCGGGTCGACGGGACGCCCGAAGTGGGCGCGGGCCAGGTCCGCGGTGCCCTCGGGGGGCAGCGGGCACAGCCGCACCACGTGCGCGGCGCGTTCGCCGAGTTGGCGCAGGTGGGGTTCGTCCTCGCCGGGATCGCCCTCGCGCAGGGCGACGACCAGGGTGACGCGCAGCTCCGCCAGCCGTCCGGCCAGCCCGCCGAGCCGGCGCAGGGAGGAGAGGTCGGCCCACTGGAGGTCGTCCACGAGCATGAGCAGCGGTGTGCGGGCGCTCTGTTCGGCGACCAGGGCGAGAAGCCCGGTGTCCCCTTCGGGTCCCGCCGTGGGGTCGGCGCGGTCGCCGGGCAGTGCGACGGCGGTCCCGGGCAGCAAGGGGGTCAGCAACTGGCTGAGCACGCCGAAGTCGAAGTCGCGTTCGTGCACGGCTCCGCTGGCGGTGACGACGCGCGTCCCCCGGCGTTCGGCGAGCGCCGGCAGGGCCCGCAGCAGGGCGGTCCTGCCCATCCCCATGCCGCCGGTGACGACCACCATCGAGCCGCCGCCGTGGCGTGCGGCGTCCATCGAACCGGTGATCAGGTCGAGTTCCTTCGTCCGGTGGAGCAGGGGCCTCATGGTTTCTCCCTCGATGTCCGGCCCAGTGCCGCGGGCAGCTGCGGGCGCCCTCGGATGCCGAGCTTGCGGTACACCTTGGTCAGGTGCAGTTCCACGGTCCGGGGGGTGACGGCCAGTTCCTCGGCGATGGCCCGATTGGCCCGGCCTTCGGCGGCGAGGACCGCAACGCGCAGCTCGGCGCCGGTCAGCGGCCCCGCGCCCCCGCCGACCCGCCCCGGGGCCCCGCCGGCGGCGGCCCGCGGGGGCGCGGGCGCGGACGGATGTACGGGCCCGGTGACGAGCGCGGACGGCCGGGCCGCCGCCCGGTCACTGCCGAGCAGCGAATCGACGGTGAGGTGGCCCGAGAACGGGGCCGTGCCGAGAGCGGCCAGCGCCTGCCGGTACTGCCAGCTGACGCGCCGGCCCGGCCCTGGCCGCGGCGTTGCCCGGGCGCCGCCGGGGCCGGGAGGACCCTCCCGCAGCGCCTCGGCCATCGTGGCGGGCGAACCCCACAGCAGAGCCCGTCGGCGCTCCTCGGCCAGCAGGGCCACGGCCAGCGGGTCTCCCGGCTCGCGGGTCCGGGCGGCGGCCGAACGCCACGGCAGCAGGGAGGGGTTGGCCGCCTGCCGGGCAAGCAGTTGGCGGCCGCACTCCAGCAGGTCGGCGAGGGCGGGTTCGCGCAGCCCGCCCGCGAGCCGGACCCGGCCCCGGGCGTACAGCAGGTACGCCCAGGACAGGCCGCCCTCGGCGCCCGACGGCAGCTCAGCCCGGATGACCCGCCCGGCCGCGTCCAGGTCGCCCCGCCGCAGGTCCACCAGGGCCCTGAGCGCGAGGGGTCCGGGTGCCATGAGCGGGTGCCAGTAGTGGCTGGGCATGATTTCCTCGCACCGGTCCAGGGCCTCGGACGCGGCGGCGTCGCGGCCGCCCCGCAGTTCGGCGAGACAGGTGACGAGCAGGGCGAGGCCGGCGACCGGACGGGCATCACTGCGTTCGGCGCACTCCACGATGTCGTCGAGCGCGCCGCGTGCCTCCATGGTGTCCCCGGTGAGGACGAGCGCGTGCGCGGCCGCCGCCCGCACGGTGAGCGGTACGTGTTCACGGGCCTGCGGGGCCAGTCCGGCCCGGGCGAGCCGCCGGGCGTCGGTGATGTCCCGGCCGCGCTGTGCGGTGCGCCAGGCGGCCACGGCTCCCTCGGCGGCCTGTTCCGGGCGCATTGGCCGGTTGCCGGGCAGGGACGGCGCGCAGTCGTCGGCCGGGTCGGGCCTGCCGTACTCGGAGATCCAGTACAGGGCGCGCAGTCCGGAGTGCTCGGCGCTGCCCGGGCGTGCGTCGGCGGCGGCCCGGGCGATCCGGGAGCGGGGCGTGACGATGTCGCCGTGGGCCACCAGGAGTTCCGCGGCTCGCAGCCGGGCGCGGCCCGTCCCTGCGTCCACGGGTGCGTCCGCGGGGGTGTGCAGGGCCCGGTGCAGATGGCGGCTCGCGGCCTCGGGCGCGGTGGGCAGTACGGCCGTGCTCAGGTCGGTCAGCAAGCGGATCCTCAGGGCCGGCGGCACCGGCTCGCACAGGGCCCGTTCGAGCAGCCGGGCGGCCAGGGCGGGCCGGCCTGTGGCACGGCACTCGGCGGCCTCACGGCGCAGGGCCTCCACTGCCCAGGGGGCGCCGATCCTCCGGGCACCCGACAGCATCCGGGCGAGAGCGCGGTCGGGGAGAGCCGCGCGGTGGGCCCACTCGGCCGCCCGGGCGTGCAGCTCCTCGCGGTGTTCGGTGCCGAGGTCCGCGAGGACGGCGCGGGCGGCATCCTTGTTCCGCAGCGCGGGCCGGGGTCCGGGGGCCAGCAGGCCGCTTCCGGACAGCAGGGCCAGCGCCCGGGCGGTACCGACGGTCCGGGGGCCGGTGAGGGAGTCGATCAGGCCGGGGGTGCAGTCGGGTCCGCTGACGGCGATGGCGCGCAGTACGTCGAGGAGTTCGCCGGGCAACAGGGCGACGGTGCGTACGGTGCGCTCCCTGACCGCTTCCGCCGCGCTCTCGGCCAGGTGGCCGAGATGCCCCGCGACGGGCGTCCAGCCCCTCCGGACGAAGCGTCCGACGACGGAGTGCAGCAAGGCCGGGCTGCCTTCGAGATGCCGGACGGCGCCGTCGCGGAACGCCGCGTCCGCCGGGGTGCGCCAGGTCCCGGCGAGGACCTCGCCGACGGCGTCGTCCGACAGCGGGGCCAGGACCAGGGAGTGCCGGGACACGGAGCGCTCACCGGCCAGTGTGCAGGGCTCGATCCGGTCGTACGGAAGGGGCGGTACGGCGCTGTTACGGGACGTGAGCAGCATGAGCGGCGCCCCTGCCAGCCGCCGGGCCAGCGCCTGCAGCCACCGCAGCGACTGCGTGTCGGCCCACTGCAAGTCGTCGACGACGACCAGCAGGGGCCGACTGCGGGCCGCGGCCAGGAAGACGGCACACAGGTCGGCGGGCCGCCAGGTCGACGCGTCGCCGGGGTGTGAGGGTGTCCACGGCACGGTGTGACCGGCCGGGGCGGTCGCGGGGAGAGGCTGGGCCTGGAGCTGGGCGGCGACACCGTAGGGCAGTCCGGCCTCCTCCGGCGCCGCCTGGGCGGCGGCGACCCGTATCCCCGCCCCTTCGGCGAGGGCCGCCGCGCGGCGCAGCAGCGCGCTGCGCCCGATGCCGGGCGGCCCGGACACCTCGACGAGTGCGGGCCGTCCCGCGCGCAGGTCCTCCAGCAGGCCGCGCAGCAGCCTGTCCTCGGCGTCCCGCCCGACGACTGGCACCGCCGGGTAGCTCGGGCTGCCCGGCTGTGTCCGGCCTGCCGCCTCCGCCGCTGTCGTCGGCACCATGACTGTCCGTCCTCCAGGGGTGTCGTAGGTATCGGGCCGGGGTCGCGACGCCCCAGATCCCGGCCCCACCTAGTGATTCGGGGTGTTCGGGCCGTCGGCCTGCCAGGGGACGCCGCGGTGCCCGCGGGCGCCGAGGCCACTCGGCAGTTCGGCGCGACCGCGCACGTCGAGCTTTCGGTAGACGTTGGTCAGGTGCATCTCCACCGTGCGTGGCGTGATGAACAGTGTTTCCGCGATCCTCTTGTTGCTGTGGCCGCGCTGGGCCAGTGCCGCGATACGGCGCTCCCTGTGGGTGAGCGAGTCGAGGGGGACGGCGGCGAGCCGGTGCATCCGCCCGCCCGCCGTCACCAGCGCTTCGCGCGCGATGGCGCCGAGCACGTGATAGCCGCAGCGGGTGGCGCGTTCGATGGCCTGGCGCAGATGGCCGCGCGCACCCCGGGCGTCGCCGAGGCCGAGCAGTTCACAGCCCAGCTGGTACTCGGCCTTGGCGAGTTCCAGGCGGGCCGGGGAGTCGGCCAGGATGTCAACGGCCTGCGCGAGCAAAGCCGTACGCCTGCGGCCCTCGACGACCGAAGCCGCAGCGACCATCCCCAGGCCCACGGCTCGCGGGGTGCCCCAGAGCCGGGCGCGTTCCTGGGCCGCCTCGACGATGCCCGAGGCCTCGGCGCCCAGGCCCAGCCGGCCGAGCGTGGTGGCGGTGGGCAGCCACCAGGGAACGAGCACCGGGTTGGTGATGCCTGCCTCCTCCAGGCTCCGGCCGCACTGCCGCCACAGTGCGAGCGCGCCCTCCAGGTCGCCCAGTTCCCGCAGGATTCGGCCCTTGGTGTAAAGGTAGTGGTGCCACTCCCAGACACTCCGGTCCAGGTCCGACGCCGTGCGCGCGAGCCGGTCGAGGACGGCGCCGGCACGCGGAGCCTCGCCCTGGGAGAGCAGTACGGAGCTCAGCGCGATGTGGGCGAGCGGCGGGGCGTCTGTCGGTCCGACGACCTCGACGGCGGCCCAGGCGTCCCGTGCGGCGGCGGACACATCGCCGATGCCGTGCAGGATCAGGGACCGGCCGGCGAGCGCGGCACGCAGTGGCCACAACGGGGGGTGGGCCTCGGCCGGGGACAGCGCCTGGTCCAGTGCGGCCAGCGCTTCGTCAACGCAGTCGGAGAGCGCGAGGACGGCGGAGGAGCAGAACACCCCCCAGCCCACGGTGCCCGGCTCGTCGGCCCGCAGGGCCTGCCGGGCGAGCGTGGCGGCCCGGCCGGCGGATCCGCCGTCCAGTGCGGCGAAGGCGCTCAGGGCGGCGAGCAGCCGGCGGTCGGCCGGGCTGTGTCCGCTCGGCACGGCCACGGAGGCCGCTCGGGCGCGGGCGGCGGGCAGTGCGGTCCGGTCGTTGACCGCGGTGGCCAGCAGGGCGGACTCGACGGTTACCACGAGATCGCGGTCCACTGGCTCCGCACGGGCGCCCGCCGCACCGTGCAGGTCGGCCAGCACCCGCTCCAGTAATCGGAGGGCTTCGGGGGCCCTGCGGGTGCCGAGCGCCATCATGGCGTACTGCACCGCGACGGGGGCCTGTTCGCGCGGGTCGGGTGTGACGGCGAGTGCCTGGTGCAGGTGCCGCAGCGCGTGCGCGGGTGCGACGGCGGTACGGCTGGCCGCGCGGGCCAGTTCGACGTGCAGGTCCTTGCGTTCGGTGGCCGTGAGCCGGCGGCCCGTGTCGCCGCGCAGCCAGCGGGCGGCGGCCGCGACGGTGACGCGCGTCGGGGCTTCGGAGACCGCGTCGCGCAGCACTGCGAACATCCACGGTTCGTCGATCCGCTCCAGCAGGGCGAGCTGCTCGGCTACTTCGGCTGCGGGCCGCCCGGCGTCACTGAGGATCCGGGCGGCCCGGGCCCGCAGTTCCTGTAGCGCGGGCCCGCGTACGGTGGCGAGGACGGCCGTACGGATCCCTTCGCGCATCTCCGCCGGGGAGCCCGGCAGTACGGCCTCGATGTCGCGCAGCCGGGCCAGGGCCGACTGCACGCGCCGGCCGCTCAATCCGCACAGCGCGGCAAGCGGGTCGACGGCGGCGCGGCCGAGCACCGCGAGGGCGGTGGCCACCTGCCGTACGGGGCGGGGCCCGACTGCGAGGAGGTCGGGAATCAGTGAGGTCAGCGTCGTTTGGTGAACGGTTCTCAGCTGGTGCAGGGCATCGACGTCGGGCGGGATCCCCACGGTGCGCAGCGTGGTGAGCAGCCGGTCGAGCAGCAGCGGGTTGCCGCCGGTGATCTCCGTGCAGCCCTGGACGAATCGCGGGTCCGCGGGGCCACCGAACAAGCGAGTGATCATGTTCTGTGTGCCGCGTTCGCCCAGCGGGCCGGGTTCCAGCAGAACGCAGCGATCCTGAGCGAGGATCTCCACGAGCACCGGGGTCCCGGGGCCCGGAGCGTCGGTGCGCTGGGCGAGGAGGACGAGCAGAGGCTGGCCGGCGGCCCGGCGCAGGATGAAGTCGGCACAGCGCAGGGAGGGTTCGTCGCACCACTGGGCGTCGTCGATCACCAGGGCCACGGGGCCGTCGGCGAGCAGTTCCAGGGCGTGCCGGTGAAGTCTGTGCCAGTCGTGGTGGGTGTCGTGCGGCCCGGCGCTGTCCAGCCGCCCGGGTGCCGCCGCGGGCGGCGGCACCAGCAGCGCGTCGACCGCGCGGACGGCGGCGGCGCCGTCGGGAAGGCCGGTGAAGTGCCGTACGGTCACTCCCTCGGCCGCCAGGCGCTCGCTCACTGCGGCCAACAGGTGTGTCCGGCCGACACCTGCGGGCCCTCTGACGAGGACGGCCCGCGCGGCGCCCGCCCGGGCGTCGGCGGCATGGCGCAGAAGGGCGTCCAGTGGGGCGGTACGGCTGTCCGGGCTCCGGGGCGGGCCCTGGTCCCTGACATCGGCGGCGGTGACCACCACAGCGTTTCCCTCCTCCTCCTCCGCGGAACCACTCCCGGCAGCCGATGTCCGAACGCCGGATTCCTCCGTGATTCCAAGATCGTAGGCGATGCTAAAACAGAACCCTGAGAAGATCCGGCAGATTCGAGACAGAATGCCCCGGCCCTTGGCCGAGGCACGCCCTGCACCCCCCGGTAACTGGCGCAAAGGTGCACCACGTTTCAGCCTTTCCACTTCACCCAATTCCCGCGCAACCAAAGGAACAACCGGACAGTCATCAATCCGTGAGCCTTACGTGGCTGATATCCGGCCATCAATTTGCCTTCTATTGACTGCGTTATCGTGCTGGAGCAGCCGTCCGCCGACGCCGACCGACCGGAGTCTCCTGTGCATCCCTCCCCAGAGCTCGCCTGCCCGCCGCCGGGGTGGACCGCCGCACGGTGGCCCGCGGCGCGGCCCCGGCCTGCCGAAGGCTCCCTGGATCTGTGGCTGCTGTACGTCCCGGACGCGTCCCTGCGGTCCGTCGCCCTCGACCACTCCCCGCTGGACGACGAGGAACGCGCCCGGGCCGCCTCTTTCGTGTACGCCGTCGACCGGGACCTCTACGCAGCGGCACACCTCACGCTGCGCCGCGTGCTCTGCGCCTACGAGAACAAGGCCCCCGCGGAGCTGAGGTTCCAGCGCGAACGCTGCCCCTGCTGCGGCGAACCGCACGGCCGGCCCGCCCTGACCGGCCCTGACACACCGCACTTCTCGCTGTCCCACACCGACGGCCTGGTACTGATCGCCGTGGCCGCCCGGCCCGTCGGCGTCGATGTGGAAGGGCTCCCGGCGCCGCACAAGGCGGCCACTGTCGGCGAGGCGCTCCACCCCGCCGAGCAGAGGGCGATCCGTGCCGCACAACCGTCGTTGCAGCCCGCGGTCTTCGCCCGGCTCTGGGCACGCAAGGAGGCCTACCTCAAGGGCCTCGGCACCGGCATCGGCCGCAGCCCGGCCCTTGACTACCTCGGCGACCCCGGACCCGGGGCCCCGGCCCGGCCGCCCGGCTGGATGGTCAAGGACATCCCTGCCGGAGCGGAACACGCGGCGGCGCTGGCCCTCAAACGGGCACCGACCGGCGGCCCCGACGTCGTTGTCCGCATGCACTTCCTCGGGGCTTTGGATCGCACCGCACCCCTCGCATTGACGGGTTTCTGACGGGAGCCCAGACTCTCACCAGATTTCCTCCCGGAAACGAATTCCAGCTCCGAGCAGGTCGCCTTTTGACCGGGACCTGACATGATACGGACGGACGTATTCAACGCGCCCGGAATCGACTCCGACCGGTATCGGTCAGAAATCCGCAGCCGCGCTGCTCCAGGAGGTTGCCGTGGATCTCGGCGAACCGGGCCCGCACCGCCTCAGCGGCGCAGTATTATAAGCTTGCCGTAAAACCTGGCGGTCTCGAACAGACGTTGTTCGAGCTCCTCGCATGGGAAAACGCCGGACAAGACGACGGCCGCGTCGTAATCCTGAGGTTGTGACACCAAGTAAGGCCGACGCGGCCTTCGCTCCCAGTGTGGCACGGAGTCGCTGGGCATCTGGAACAAGGTGGAGCCGATGTGGAATCCGGCGGGCGGCGGCTACACCGAGGTGACGACGGGATCGAGTTACATCCAGGCAGTCGGCTGGAACGGCGGCCGGTGCCCGCAGGCGCGCACCCTGCTGACGTACGCGCAGTCCTCGAACCCCAACTCGCCGTACTTCAGCGACCAGACGCAGCTGTACTCGGGTGAGCGCTGGGTGACCTCACGGTTCTGCGAGAAGGACATCCTCACCTCGCCGAAGCTGCGGGTGGTGTGGGCGCGCGAGCGCTGACGCGGGTACGTGCGACGGTCCGGCCCGCCAATGTGGCGGGCCGGACCCAATTCGCGGTGTCAGGCCTGGTCGACCTTGAGCATGTCGGCGCACTTCTCGCCGATCATCATGGTCGTGATGCACGGATTGACGGCGGGCAGGAACGGCATCACCGACCCGTCGGCCACCCGCAGGCCCCGCACGCCCTTGACCCGCAGCTGCGGGTCGAGCGCGGCCCCGGGGTCGTCGGCGGCGCCCATCCGGACGGTGCACGCCGGGTGGTAGACCGTGTTGTGGGTCTTGCGGATGTAGTCCAGGAGATCCTCGTCGGACTGTGCGGCGGGGCCGGGAGCCAGCTCCTGCCCGGCCCACTCGGCCATCGGCGACTGCGAGACGATCTCCCGGGCGAGCCGCAGACCGGCCGTCATCACGCGTACGTCGTGCTCGTCGGTGAAGTAGCGCGGGTCGACGCGCGGCTTGTCGCGGAAGTCCCGGGTGCGCAGCCGCACGGTGCCCATGGAGCGGGCGCGGGTGACGTTGGGGGTGAGACAGAAGGCGTTCTCGGCGGTCGGGTAGCCGCGTCGGTAGGTGTTCATGTCGAAGGGCACCGAGCCGTAGTGGAACATCAAGTCAGGCCGGTCCAGGCCTGGTTCGGTGTCGGCGAAGATGCCGATCTCCCACCACTGGGTGGACGAGGTGACCATGGGCCGCTTCGCCTCCCACATGATCACGCCCTCCGGGTGGTCCTGGAGGTTGGAGCCGACCGCCGGGGAGTCGACGAGGACCTCCACCCCGTTGTCGCGCAGGTGCTCGGCCGGGCCGATGCCCGAAAGCATCAGCAGCTTCGGAGTGTCGATCGATCCGCAGGCGACGATCACTTCGCGGCGCGCGCCGACGGTACGGGTGTGGATGAGGTCGGGCGCCAGGTACTCCACCCCGGTGCAGCGCCGGTCGGCGTCCAGCACCAGCCGCTTGGCGTGCAGTCCGGTGCGCACCTCCAGGTTGGGCCGCTTGCCCATGACGGGGTGCAGATAGGAGACCGAGGCCGAGGAACGGGTGCCGTCGGGGCGGGCGTTGATCTGGAACCAGTGGGCGCCGCGCTTGACCGTGGTGCCGGTGTTGAACGGCGTGGTGGGGATGGCGGCGGCGGCGCAGGCCTCCAGGAGGGCTGTGCCGCACGGGTCGTTGGGCGGGACGGTGCGGATGGTGACGGGTCCGCTGCGGCCGTGGTGCTCGCCCGGGGCGTCGTTGGTCTCCAGCCGCTTGTACAGCGGGAAGCAGTCCGCGGCGCTCCAGCCCTCGCACCCGAGGGCGGCCCACTCGTCGAGGTCTTCGGCGGGCGCCCAGAAGGCGATGCACGAGTTGTGCGACGAGCAGCCGCCGAGGACCTTGGCGCGGGCATGCCGCATGAAGCTGTTGCCGTTGTCCTGGGGCTCCACGGGGTAGTCCCAGTCGTAGCCGGACTCCAGCAGCCCCATCCACTGGTCGAGCCGCAGGACGTTCTCGTCGCCGACGTCGGAGGGCCCTGCCTCCAGTACGCACACGGTGACGGCCGGGTCCTCGGTCAGCCGGGCGGCGACCACCGCCCCGGCCGTACCCCCACCGACGACCACGTAGTCGAACTGCTCCTGCGGGTGGCTCTCGGCCGGCATCTTCTCTCCAGGAAACGGTGGGGGGAGGGAACGTGAGTGCGGGAAGCGGCTGGGGCGGTGGTGTCCGTGCGGGGTCAGGGCGCCGTCGGGTCGCCGCGGACCTCGGCGCGGTGGCCTTCGAGGACGCCGGTCTTGTGGCGCTGCACGAACCAGTAGTAGGCGAAGCCGCCCAGGGCGACGATGCCGATGAAGAGGAACGCGCCCCAGCGCAGGTACCAGTGCTGAGGTCCCGTGGCGTTGTACACCTCGGCGCGCGGCCAGGCGAGGTTGAGCGACATGACGGCGCCCCACACCACGGCGACGATGTTGATCGGCAGACCGAACCGGCCGAGCGAGAACTTCCCCGCGGCGGGAGTCCAGTTGCCGCGCAGCCGCTGGATCAGCATGGGCACGGTGACCAGCAGGTACGCCACGTAGATCATGATGATCGCGATACTGGTGATCACCGAGAAGATCTGCGGCTGGTTGACGTTGATCACCAGGATGACGACGCCCACCACACCGATCACGACGGCGGGCACCACCGGGGTCTGGAAGCGGGGACTGACCTTGGCGAGCACCGAGCCGGCCGGCAGGTTGTTGTCCCGGGCCATGGCGAACATCAGGCGGATGCCCGCTGCCTGTACGGCCAGCACACAGACGGTGATCGCGATGACCACGCCCCACAGGAAGATCTCGCCGATGGTCGAGCCGAGTGTCTCCAGTACGACGTACTGCAGACCGCCCGTCGACAGCTCCTTCGCGGCCAGGTCCGGCACGGCCATCAGGGCGAACAGCAGGATGAGTCCGCCGATGAGGAAGGAGGCGACGAGGGCCCGCAGGATGGCGCGGGGCGCGTTGCGGCCCGGGTTGTGCGACTCCTCGCCCAGCGATGAGGCCGTGTCGAAGCCGTACATCACGTAGGCGGAGGCCAGCGACGCGGTGAGGAACGCGCCGAAGTAGCCGAGGCTCTCGCCGGCGCCGAGCCCGTTGGTCTCGGTCAGGACGCTGCTGGGGCCGCGGGTGATGTGCGCCGCGAGGAAGATGATCAGGGCGACGGCGGCGATCAGCTCGATGAATACGCCCGCCGAGTTGATCCGGGCCATGAGCTTGACGCCGAAGGCGTTGACCGCGGTGGAGAAGAGAATGAGGACCGAGCCGAGGAGGACGGCGTTGGCCGCCGCGTCCGTCTTGCCACTGCCGTCGCCCACGAACTGGAACCAGGAGTCGATCTGCGGCAGCGTGAGCTGGTAGGCGAGCGCCACGGCCGACAGCGTCACCATGGTGGCCGTCATCATCATCCAGCCGCCGAGCCAGCCGGTGTGCGGGCCGCCCATGGCCTTGGCCCAGTTGTAGACCGAGCCGGCGACGGGGTAGCGGGCCGCGAGCTCACAGAAGCACAGGGCGACCATCAGCTGACCGGCGAAGACCATGGGCCAGGACCACCAGTAGGCCGGTCCGCCGAAGCTCACTCCGAAGTAGAAGAGCTGGAAGGTGCCGGTCAGGATCGAGATGTAGCTGATGCCCGCGGCGAAGGTGTGGAAGTTGCCCAGGGTGCGCTTGAGTTCGGGCTTGTAGCCGAGCTCGTGGAGCGAGTCGTCGTCGTGGGTGCCATCGGGTCGTGTTCCGGAACGTTCCGGTCCGTTCGTGCTCACTCGAACCACCTCTGCGGCCGGGGCGCGGTGTTGCGCCAGATGTGCTTGGCCTCCTGGTACTCCGCAAGACCCGCGGGTCCCAGTTCACGGCCGACGCCGGACTGTTTCATCCCGCCCCACTCCGCCTGTGGCACATAGGGGTGGAAGTCGTTGACCCATACGGTGCCCGCCCGCAGCCCGGCGGCGACCCGGTGGGCACGCTCGCTGTCCTGCGTCCAGACCGCTCCGGCCAGGCCGTAGACGGTGTCGTTGGCCAGGGCGAGCGCCTCGGCCTCGTCGCGGAACCGTTCGACGGTCAGGACCGGACCGAACGATTCATCACGTACCACCGACATGCCGGGGGTGCACTCGTCGAGGACGGTCGGCGGGTAGTAGAACCCGTTCTGCAGCGCGGGATCCTCGGGGCGGGCGCCGCCGCAGCGCAGGACGGCGCCCTCGGCGAGGCCCGCGGCGACGTACGCCTCGACCTTGTCGCGGTGCGCGGCGGAGATCAGCGGTCCGGTGCGGGCGTGCTCGTCGAAGGGGCCGCCGAGCGGGATCTCCCGGGCCCGGCGCACCACCTCGTCGACGAAGGCGTCGTGCAGTTCGTCCTGGACGAGCAGCCGAGCGCCGGCCGAGCAGACCTGCCCGGAGTGCAGGAACACGGCCATGAGCGCGTAGTCGACCGCCGTGTCGAAGTCGGCGTCGGCGAAGACGATGTTGGGGTTCTTGCCGCCCAGCTCGAGGGCGATCTTCTTCACGGTGGGCGCGGCCGCGGCCATGATGCGCCGCCCGGTGATCAGGCCGCCGGTGAAGGAGACCAGATCGACGCGTTCGTCGGTGCTGAGCGGTGCGCCCGCGGTGGCTCCGGCGCCCAGTACCAGGTTGGCGGCGCCGGGCGGCAGTCCGGCCTCGGTGAGCGCCTTCATCAGGAGGATGGCGGTGTGCGGCGTCAGCTCGCTGGGCTTGAGGACAAAGGTGTTGCCCGCGGCGAGCGCGGGGGCGACCTTCCAGGCCGTCTGCAGCAGCGGGTAGTTCCACGGTGTGATCAGCGAGCAGACGCCGACCGGCTCGTGCACCACCCTGCTGTCCGTCTCCGGGTTCCCCGCGTCGACGACCCGGTCGGTGCCGCCGGACGCGCCCAGGTTGCCGAAGTAGCGGAAGCAGTTCGCGATGTCCGCCATGTCGTACTCGCTCTCCACGAGCCGCTTCCCGGTGTCCAGGGATTCGGCTCGGGCGAACGCGTCCGTGTCGCGGTCGAGGAGGTCGGCGACGCGCAGCAGCAGCCGTCCGCGCTCGGCGGCCGGGGTGTGCGGCCACGGCCCTCGGTCGAACGCGTCGCGTGCGGCGCCGACCGCGGCGGCGGCGTCCTTGGGTCCTGCCTCATCGACGGTCGCGACGAGTGTTCCGTCGGCCGGACAGCGGATCTCGCGTGTCCCACCCTCGACGGCAGCGGTCCATTGGCCACCGATGAACAGCTCCGGCATGGCGTCCCTCCGGGCTCGCACGGGAAGAGGAGTGGTGCGTACGGTCTGCGACGAGCTCCGGATTCACAATAAGTGGCCTGGGTCACACCCGCACCGTACGCGCGGCCACTCGGCCGAGTCGTTTGCGGCGCGTTTGCCGCTGAGCGCGCCTCGTGCCGCGCCTCGCACGGGCCGGGTCGCACTCACTTGGCCTTCGCGGGTCGCCCGTTCCTGCCGGGCGCGATGCCATGGAAGCGGTAGATTCTCCCACCGCCCGGCCCATGGAAGGCATACGCGTGCATCGCAGCATTCCCAGGGATTCCCTCGCTTCGGCCACCTTGGCCTTCGCCCTCATGGCCGCGCTGCCGGGGGCCGCATTGGCGGCCGGCGCGCACGCCGTGGGCGACCGATCGGACCGGATCGTGCGGGACCAGGACCAGGACCGTGTCCAGGGCGCGGCCGTGGACACGCCCGCCGTGGGTGACGACGCCGCGGACGACAAGGAAGAGGCCCTGAAGGACGCGGCGGAGGCCAAGGCGGAGGCCGCCAAGGGTGTCGCCGAAGCAAAGGCGGACGCGGCCGAGGACGCCGCCGAGGGGAAAGCGGACGCCGCCGAAGCAAAGGCCGACGCCGCCGAGGCCGACGCCGACGCCCCGGCAGCCCGGACCGACGCGGCCTGACCCCGCTCAGCGCTCACCTGCCGCCGGGCGCCCCCGCCTCACACCGCGCGCTCCTGGCCCTCCCAGTAGGGCTCGCGCAGCCGGCGCTTGTAGAGCTTGCCGTTCGGGTCGCGGGGCATCGTCTCGATGAACTCGACGGTCCTGGGCCGCTTGTAGCGGGCGAGCCGCTGTTCGCAGACCACCAGGATGTCCGCGGCCAGCACATCGTCGGGGGCGTGCCCCTCGGCCACCTCGACAACGGCCTTGACCTCCTCGCCCCACTCCGGGTGCGGGATGCCGAAGGCGGCGGCGTCCACGACGGCGGGGTGGGTGAGGAGGGCGGCCTCGATCTCGGCCGGGTAGATGTTGACGCCGCCCGAGATGATCATGTCGATCTTGCGGTCGCGGAGGAAGAGATAGCCGTCCTCGTCGAGGACGCCCAGGTCGCCGACGGTGAAGAAGTCACCGATGCGATTCTTCTTCGTCTTGCCCTCGTCCTTGTGGTAGCTGAAGCCGCCCGTGCTCATCTTCATGTAGACGGTGCCCAGCTCACCGGGCGGCAGCCGATTGGCGTCGTCGTCGAAGACGGCGAGTTCGCTGATGGGCCAGGCGCGGCCGACGGTCCCCGGCTTCTTCAGCCAGTCCCCGGCGGTCGCGAAGGCGCCGCCGCCCTCGCTCGCCGCGTAGTACTCCTCGACGCAGTGCCCCCACCAGTCGATCATCGCCCGCTTGACGTGGTCGGGGCAGGGCGCTGCCCCGTGGATGGCGTGCCGCATCGACGACACGTCGTACGCGGTGCGTATGTCGTCGGGCAGCGCCAGCAGCCGGTGGAACTGGGTCGGGACCATATGGGTGTGGGTGCAGGCGTGACGGTCGATGAGGCGCAGCATGTCCTCGGGCGTCCACTTGTCCATGAGGACGAGCGGGTGGCCGATGTGCAGTGCGGCGCCCGCGAACTGCAGTACGGCGGTGTGGTAGAGCGGCGAGCAGACGAGGTGGACGTTGTCGTCGAAGGCCTTGATGCCGAAGATGCCGAGGAAGCCGCCGAGGTGGGACTCCTCGGGAAGCCGGTCGGACAGCGGGCGGCGGATGCCGCGGGGGCGTCCCGTGGTGCCCGAGGTGTAGTTCATGACCCAGCCGAGGGTGCGGTCGGCGGGTGGTGACTCGCTCTGTCCGTCGAGGAGTTCGGCGTACGGACGGAAGCCGTCGAGGGCACCGACGGCGTAGCGGTGGGAGGGCGGCAGCTTCGCCTCGTCGGCGGCCGCGGTGGCCGCGTCGGCGAAGTGCTCGTGCGCGATGAGCACCTTCGCGCCGGAGTCGGCGACGATCCAGGCGATCTCGGGGCCGACGAGGTGGTGGTTGACCGGGACGAGATAGAGCCCGGCCTGGGATGCGGCCAAATACGCCGTGAAGAACTCCACGCCGTTGGGGAGGACCACGGCGAAGGAGTCGCCGCGTTCGAGTCCGGCCGCGCGCAGGCCGTGCACGAGCTGGTTGACGGCGGCGTGCAGCCGGCCCGCCGTCCATTCCTCGGCGTCCGGGGCGACCAGCATGACGCGGTCGGGGTTCATGGTCGCCTGCGCCCAGAAACCGTTGAGCGGCTCGCTCATGACTGGCTCCGTCCTGCGATCCGGTTGATACGGTCCACGGCCCGCTCGAAGCCGCAGGTGAGGTCGTCGAAGACGGCCTGGACGCCGCGTTCGGAGTTCATCCGGCCGACGATCTGGCCGACCGGGGTGCCGAGGAGCGGGCCGACTTCGTACTTCTGGATACGGGAGACGGCCTCGGCCACCAGGAGGCCCTGGAGCGGCATGGGCAGGGTGCCCGGGCCGCTCGGGTCGTCCCAGGCGTCGGTCCATTCGGTGCGCAGCTGGCGGGCGGGCTTGCCGGTCAGTGCCCGGGAGCGGACGGTGTCGCCGGAACCCGCCGAGATGAGCTTGGCGGTGAGGGCGCGCGAGTGGAGGTCGGCCTCCTCGGTGGTGAGCCAGATCGAGCCGAGCCAGGCGCCCTGCGCGCCGAGTGCGAGCCCGGCGGCGATCTGTTCGCCGCTGCCGATGCCTCCGGCGGCGAGTACGGGCAGCGGGTGGACGGCTTCGACGACCTCGGGTACCAGGACCATGGTGGCGATCTCACCGGTGTGGCCGCCCGCCTCGTAGCCCTGCGCGACGACGATATCGATGCCCGCCTCGGCGTGCCGCCGGGCGTGCTTGGCGTTGCCGGCCAGCGCTGCGACGAGGACGCCGTGGTCGTGGGCGCGCGCGATGACGTCGGCGGGCGGCGAGCCCAGCGCGTTGGCGAGCAGCTTGATCGGGTAGTCGAAGGCGACGTCGAGCTGGTTGCGGGCGACCTCTTCCATCCAGCCGGTGATGCGCCAGCCCGAGGCTTCGCCCCGGTCGAGTTCGGGTACGCCGTGCTTGGCGAGGGTCTGGGTGACGAACTCGCGGTGCCCTTCGGGGATCATCGCCTCGACCTCGGCCTCGGTCACCCCCGACACCTTCTTCGCGGGCATGACGACATCAAGGCCGTACGGCTTGCCGTCGGTGTGCTCCTGCATCCAGTCGAGGTCGCGTGCGAGGTCGTCGGGTGCGGTGTAGCGGACCGCGCCGAGTACGCCGAGTCCGCCCGCCCTGGTGATGGCGGCGGCCACGGCGGGGAAGGGGGTGAAGCCGAAGATCGCGTGCTCGACTCCCAGTTTCTTGCTCAGCTCCGTCTCCATGGGCCGCAGGATGCCGCAGCGGGGCGGACGAGGGAAGAGGTTTCCTGATGCTGCGTCAGATTATTTGGGCAGTTGACAGCACTCTCCGCCTGCAAGAAAGTTTCAGGGGTTGGGCGTAAGACGGAAGTTACTTTCACAAGGGGTGGCCCGTGACCGAAGGTGTGGCCGACAGAGGGATCAGCAGGCGCGGACTGGGTGGTGGCCTCATGGCGCTCGGTGGCGCCCTGGCGCTCGCGGGACTGCCCGCATCGGCGGCAGCGGCGGCCCCGCCCTCCGGTGGCAGGACCACGCTGCGGCGCGGCTCGCCGGAGCGGGCCGGGCTGCTCCCGGGCCCCCTGCAGCAGCTCGTGTCGGACGCGGAGCGCTTCCTCGCCCCCTCCCCCAAGCACCCCTGGTACGCGGGGGCCGTCCTGCTCGCGGGCCGGGGCGGCACCGTGGCGCTGCACCGGCCGATCGGCTCGGCGGTGCGCTATTCGGCGTACGACGAGAAGACGGACACGGGGGTCGAGTTCCCGGCGGAGCAGCGGATCGCGATGGCCGAGGACACCGTCTTCGACCTGGCATCGGTCTCCAAGCTCTTCACGTCCATTCTCGCCGTGCAGCAGATCGAGCGCGGCGCGCTGGAGCTGGAGGGGAAGGTCACCGCCTATCTCCCGGAGTTCGGGGGCGCGGGAAAGCAGGACATCACGGTACGTCAGCTCCTCACCCACACCTCGGGGTTCCGTTCCTGGATCCCGCTCTACAAGGAGCCGACACGGGAGGGGAAGCTGAGGCTGCTGTGGAACGAGGCGCCGACCAGCGCCCCCGGCACCAAGTACCTTTACTCGGACCTCAACCTGATCTCGCTCCAGCTGGTCCTGGAGGAGATCACCGGTCGCACTCTGGAGGCGCTGCTCCACGACGAGATCACCGCTCCGCTCGGGATGCACCGCACTCGCTTCAACCCGCCCGCCTCCTGGAAGCCGAAGATCGCGGCCACCGAGGACGCCCGGCTGCCCTGGTCGGGTCTCGAACGCGGCCTGGTGTGGGGCGAGGTGCACGACGAGAACGCCTTCGGTTTCGGCGGCGTCGCCGGCCACGCCGGGGTCTTCTCCGACGCCTGGGACCTCGCGATCCTCGCCCGTACGCTGCTCAACGGCGGCGCGTACGGCCGCCGACGCATCCTGGAGCCGGAGTCGGTCGAGCTGATGTTCACCGACTTCAACACCGCGTTCCCAGGCGACGAGCACGGTCTGGGCTTCGAGCTCTACCAGCACTGGTACATGGGCGCGATGGCCACGCCCCGCACCGCGGGCCACACCGGCTTCACCGGCACCAGCCTGGTCCTCGACCCGTCGACCGACTCCTTCCTCGTGGTCCTGGGCAACTCGGTCCACCCGGTGCGCGGTTGGCGCTCCGGCAGCGCCCCGCGCTTCGCCGCCGCCAATAATCTGGCGCGCGCCGTCGCCGTACGCCCGGCCCACGACCGCACCGCCTGGTTCTCCGGCATGGCCGTCGCCGGCACCGCCACACTCACCCTGCCCGCACTGCGCCTGCCCAAGGACTGCCCACGGCTGCGCTGTTCGCTGTGGTGGGACACCGAACCCGGCTCGGACCGGCTCTTCCTCGAAGCCTCGGCGGATGAGGGCGCCCCCTGGCAGCCGGTGCCGTTCACCACCGTACGAACAGAGCGCGAGGACAACGCCCATGAGCCCGAGCCGCACCCCGACGGCTCCGCCACCGGCTGGTCCGGGCGGGTCTGGCACCGGCTGACCGCGGACCTGACCGCCTGGGGCGGCACGGACGTGACGCTGCGCTGGCGGTACACGACCGACACGCTGTACGTCGGACGCGGCGCGTACGTCGACGCCCTGCGGGTCGACAACGGGCGCCGCACCGTCTTCGACGAGTCCAGGCCACGGGACGCCGCCCGCATCGAGGCCGTCGGCTGGACGGCCTCCGAGGACTGACCGGCGCTCGCAGGCGCGGCCTCGCTACCGGCCCCGGCGCCGCAGGAGCAGGAGGGCGGCGCCGGCCAGCCCCGCCGCCGCCCCGGCGGACAGGACGCCGCGCCGGGACTGGACGGACAGCACCGACCACTGGGACTGCAGGGACAGCGCCGACCCGGTGCTCAGGGCCGAGCCGATCGAGATGAACGACAGGGCGGACCCGACCGAGCCGATCGACAGTGAGCTGCCGATCGAGCCGACACTGAGGGCGGAGCCGACCGACCCGATGGAAAGCACCGACCCCACAGAGCCGATCGACAGCACCGAGTCCGACGACCAGAGCGACAAACGCGATTTCGACATGGGACCACGTTACGACCTCACCCGCGATTGACAGTGGGAGAAGGAGCGACGTCTGGGGCCTTCGAAATCCAAGGCGGAGGAGGGAGTGATGGCGGGGCCATCGCGACTGACGACAACGCCGGAGGCGGAGGTCCCAGACGCCGCGACGCCGCTGCCAATCGTGGGTGAGGTCGTTAGAGGGCTCTGGTGGATGCGCGCAGAGTCCCACCGGGGACTCCAGTGACCGAACAGGACCCGAACCCGCCTTACAGGGAACGCATCCCTCCGGAGACGATCACTTTGTGGCGTTTCCTGACCGTTCCCTCGCTGATGGCTGCCGCTCGATCAGATCCTGAGCAGTGCCTACGGCCGTACGCTGCTGGCCAAGCTGCTCCCGGTCGCCCTGGTGGGGCTGCTCGCCCTGGTGGCCAGGCGGCGACTGCACCGGACGCGGCGCGGGCCGGGTGCCTTCCTGGCGGCCCGGGTGGAGCTGGTGGCGCTGGTGGCGCTGGGCGCGGTGGTACTCGTATCGGCGCTGCTGACCGCTGTGCCGGTTCCGGTGGCGGTAGGTGTCCGGGGCCGCCGGGCTCGGGCACCTCTCAACGGCCGAGCGCCGCCATCGCCGCGTTGTGGCCCGGGATGCCGCTGACTCCGCCGCCCCGGACGGCGCCCGCCCCGCACAGCAGCACGTTCGCGTGCGCCGTCTCCACACCCCACCTTCCGGTCCCGGCCGACTCGTCGGCGTACGGGAAGGCGAGCGGGCGGTGGAAGATGTTGCCGCCGGGCAGCCGCAGTTCGGCTTCGAGGTCGAGCGGGGTCTTCGCCTCGATGCAGGGACGCCCGTCCTCGTCGAGCGCGAGACAGTCGGCGATCGGCTCGGCGAGGTGGGCGTCGAGCTGGGCGAGGGTCGCCTTGAGCAGGCTCTCGCGCGCCCCGTCGTTGTCGTGCGCGAAGAGCCCCGCAGGGGTGTGCAGTCCGAAGAGCGTCAGGGTCTGGTAGCCCTGCTCGGCCAGTTCGGGGCCGAGGATCGACGGGTCCGTCAGCGAGTGGCAGTAGATCTCGGACGGCGGCGCGCTCGGCAGCCTGCCCGCCGCCGCTTCCCGGTACGCCACCGCCAACTGCTCGTACCCCTCGGCCACATGGAACGTCCCGGCGAAGGCGTCACTCGGCGAAGCCGCGCGGTCGCGCAGTTCGGGGAGGCGGCGCAGCAACATGTTGACCTTGAGCTGGGCACCTTCGTACGGTGCCCGGGGCGCGTCGCCGAGCAGGGCCGCGAGCGCCTGCGGAGACGCGTTCACCAGGACCTGGAAGGCCGCGACCGCGCCCTCCTCTTGGTCCGTGCGCCAGGAGACCTCGGCCCGGGTCCCGTCGGTCTCGACACGGGTCACCTCGCGCCCGGTGACGATCCGCGCGCCCGCCGACCGGGCGGCGGTGGCGAGTGCGTCGGTGAGGGCTCCCATGCCGCCCACCGGTACGTTCCAATCGCCGGTGCCGCCGCCGATCACGTGGTAGAGGAAGCAGCGGTTCTGTGCCAGGGACGGGTCGTGCGCGTCGGCGAACGTGCCGATCAGCGCGTCGGTCAGTGCGACGCCCCGCACGAGGTCGTCCTCGAAGGTGTCCTCGATCGCGACGCCGAGCGGCTCGTCGAAAAGCATCCGCCAGGCGTCCGCGTCGCCGATCCGCTCGCGCAGGGCCTCGCGGGTGGGGAGCGGCTCGGTGAGTGTGGGGAAGACCCGCTCCGCGACCCGGCGTGTCATCGCGTAGAACCGCTGCCAGGACTCGAAGTCCCGGTCGGCTCCTGTGAGCGCCCGGAACGAGCCGCGGGTGCGGTCTTCGCCACCGCCGACCAGCAGGCCGGTCGGGGCGCCGTGCCGCTGGGCGGGGGTATACGAGGAGATGGTGCGTTCCCGGACGGTGAAGCGCAGCCCGAGATCGCGCACGATCTTGTCCGGCAGCAGGCTGACCAGGTACGAGTAGCGGGACAGCCGGGCGTCGAACCCCGCGAAGGGGCGGGTGGAGACGGCGGCTCCGCCGGTGTGGCCGAGCCGCTCCAGGACGAGGACCGAGCGCCCGGCGCGCGCCAGATAGGTGGCGGCGACCAGCCCGTTGTGACCGCCGCCCACGATCACGACGTCGTAGGAGTCATGGGCTGCCCCGCCTGTCCGGGGGGCGTCCTGTACGGGCATGGCCTCACACGCTCCTGTCTCGGGTACTGCTCTCTCGCCGGCTCCGGGCTCCGGACCCACCGCTGTCCAGTGTGGCCCGGAGGCGTCAGTGATGTCAGTGGTGTCAGAAGCGAAGCGTCAGTGGTGTCAGAGGCTCTGGGCTCCGCGCTGCTGGCGCAGCGCCGCCACCCGCCGGTACAGCTCCACGGCCTCCGCGCCGCGACCGAGTTGCTCCAGGCAGTGCGCCTCGTCGTTGCGGCTGGCCAGGGCGTCGGGGTGGTCGGCGCCCAGCACGCGCTGGCGGGCCTCCGCGACCTGCCGGTACACCTCGAGGGCGTCGGCCCAGCGGCCCAGCCAGCCGAGGCCGACGGCGACCTCACGCCGGCTGACGAGCGTGTCGGGGTGGTCCGGCCCCAGCACGCGCTCTCGTATCGCGCACACGTCGCGCGCCTCGGCGAGAGCCTCCTCCCAGCGGGCGAGCCGCCCGAGGTTGACGCCGAGGCCGTGCCGTGCGCGCAGCGTCTCGGGGTCGGCGGGGCCGTGCACGCGGGTGCGGTCGTCCACGAGGGAGCGGTAGAGCTCCAGGGCCTCCGCGCTGCGGCCGAGGCGGCCGAGGCTTATACCGACCTCGTAGCGGGCCGAGAGCGTGTCGGGATGGTCGGCGCCGAGCGCCTGGGCCCTGGCCGCCGCGACCTCGCGGTAGGTCTGGAGCGCCTCCGACCAGCGGCCCAGCTGGCCGAGCGCGTAGGCGACCTCGTACTGGGTGACGAGAGTGTCGGGGTGGGTCGCGCCGAGCACCCTGGTACGGGCCGCCGCGACCTCGTGCGCCATGCGGTACGAGTCCTCCAGGCGACCGAGCCTGCTCAGGTTGAACGCCAGGTTGTGCCGGCAGCGCAGGGTGTCGGGGTGCTCGGGTCCCATGGTGCGCTCGCGCGACGCGAGCACCGCGGCGTACACCTGATGGGCCTCGAAGTGCCGGCCGAGCTGGCCCAGTACGTACGCCATCTCCTGGCGCGCGGCGAGGGTTTCGGGGTGGTCCGGGCCCATGGTGCGCTCCCGGCCGTCCGCCACCCGGCCGAACTCGCGCAGCGCGTCCGCCGCACGGCCGGTCCTGCTGAGGGTGAAGCCGACCTCGTAGTGGCTGGCGAGCGTGTCGGGGTGGTCGGGGCCCAGCGCGTGCTCGCGCTCGACGGCGACCGCGCGGTGCACCTCACCGGCCTCCGTCCAACGGCCCAGCCGCCCGAGGCTGAGGCCCGCGTTGTGCCTGCTGTTGAGGACGGTGAGCACCTCGGGCGGCGGCGTGGGCCGCTCCTGGCGCTGCGGAGCCTGCACGGTGACCCCGGCGCGCAGACCGACGCCGGTGGTCCACTCCCCCGTCAGCCCGGCGGAGTGGTCGTGCGCGGCGGCCGGCGACGGCCAGGTCCCGCTCGCCTTGTGCCCGGTGGTCATCCCCCGGGTCCAGGACGGGAGCCTGGGCGCGAGCGAGGGCGGCTGCTCGGGGCGGGCGCCGAACGGGCGCGGTACGGGCGAGGGCACGGCCGCCAGGGCGTAGACGGCGCCGGATGCGCGCCCCGCGGTGAGGCGGTGGGCGAGGTCCCTGGCGTCGGACGGTCGCTCGTCGGGGGCCTTGGCGAGCAGGTCGAGGACGATCCGGTCGAAGAACTCGGGGAGTTCCTCGCGGTGGGTGCGCGGTGGCTCCGGCTGGGTGTCACGGTGGCCGACGAGGACCGCCCAGGCGTCGTCCAGGTCGAACGGCGGCACTCCGGTGGCGATCTCGTACAGCACACAGCCGAGCGAGTAGAGATCGCTGCGGTGATCGACGTGGACGCCGCCGATCTGCTCGGGCGACATGTAGTGGGGGGTACCCATGGCGATGCCCGTGCCGGTGAGCCGGGAGGTGATGCCGATGTCGTGGCCCAGGCGCGCGATGCCGAAGTCGCAGATCTTCACCGAGCCGTCGGTCAGCCGCATGATGTTGGCGGGCTTCAAGTCACGGTGGATGATGCCCTGTTCATGGGTGTAGGCGAGGGCCCAGGCGACCTGCTCGGCGATGTCGACGACATCGGGGACGGCCAGCGGGTGGGCCTTGTTGTCCTCCAGGAGCTGGCTGAGGTTGCGCCCCTCCAGTAGCTCCATGACCAGATAGAGGACGCCCTCGTGCTCCCCGAAGTCGTGCACGACGGTGACGCCCCGGTGCTGGAGAGCGGCGGCGACGCGCGCCTCGCGGCGAAAGCGTTCGCGAAGGACTCTCGTGAAGGACTGATCGTGCTGGGGGCCCATCGGCTTGAGGCACTTCACGGCGACCCGTCGGCCCAGCGACTCGTCGCGGGCACGCCACACCTCGCCCATGCCCCCGCGCCCGATCAGATCGAGCAGCCGGTACCGGCCCTGGATCAGCCTGGTGTCCGCCATCTCGTGCTGTCGCCCCCGTCGTTTTGCTGCGCCCTCCCCGGCTCGTCCAGTATGGCCGCCCGACGGGTGAGTTTGTACGGTGCCGGACGCGCGTCGGGCCCGAGCCGGGCCATCGCCTTGAGGATGTGGCCCGGTGGAAGTTGCCAGCGCACACGCGCGGGGACAGCCCGCAGGGCGGTTCCGGTTACGACCAGGCGGCGGGTGACGGTGCGCGCGGAGGGGGCGGGACGTCCGTACAGCTCATGGGCGTAGGGGGGCAGGGAGGCGTACGCGAGCCCGGCGACGCGCCGCCACAGCAGCATGCGCGCCGGTACGAGCAGCGGGTGAACGGGCGGTTTGCGGAGGAAACCGTCGACGGCGCGCGCTTCGGGGCCCACCGCGAGTTGTGGCCGCACTTTTTCGAAGTATGTGGCGAGCCCGGCCGTGGACGCGGGGACGGTCGCGGGGTCCAGGCCGACCAGCCGCGCGCCCTCACGGTGTTCTTCGATGTAGCGGTCGGCCTGGGCCGCGTCGAGGCGGAAGCCGGAGCGACGCAGGACGTGCAAATAGGAGTCGACCTCGGCGCAGTGCACCCATCGCAGCAGCTCGGGCTCGTCGACTCCGTAGCGCTCGCCCGTCGCGGGGTCGGTGGCGCCCAGCATGCTGTGGATCTTACGGACCCGGGCGCCGGCCCGTTCGGCCGCTTCCTTCGTGCCGTAGGTGATGGTGCCGACGAAACCGGCGGTGCGCATCAGCCTGCCCCAGGCGTCGTTGCGGAAGTCGCTGTTCTGCATGACTCCGCGCACGGCGCGCGGGTGCAGGGCCTGGAGGTAGAGGGCCCGGATGCCCGCGACCCACATCATCGGGTCGCCGTGCATCTGCCAGGTGACGGACTCGGGCCCGAACAGGCCCGGATCGGCGTCGCGCATGTCCCGCCTCCCCAGTGCTGGTCCCCGTACGGTCTGCTCTATCAGCTCGCTGCCCACGGGACCAGGCCACCACGGGGGCGAATCGCTGCATTCCATGACGAAATGGCGATGCATGACCCGGTGACCGCCGCCCTGACGCAGGTCCACGCCCGGCTGGCGAGCCAGCGCGACGGCAAACTCGCCGACTACATCACGCAGCTCGCCCTGGCCGACGCGGGCACCTTCGGTCTTGCCCTGGTGAGCATGGAGGGCCATCAGTACCGGGCGGGCCGCGCGCAGTCGCCGTTCACCGTCCAGTCTGTGTCCAAACCCTTCGTCTACGCCCTGGTCCTGGCCGAGCTGGGCCTGGAGGAGGTGACGCGGTGGGTGGACGCGGAGCCGAGCGGCGAGGCGTTCAACGCGATCAGTCTCGAACCGGGGACCGGGCGTCCGGCGAACGCGATGATCAATGCCGGGGCCATCGCCTGCACGGCCCTGATCCCCGGCCCCACCGGGGCGCGGCGCTTCGATCGCATCCTGGGAATCCTGAGCCGCTTCGCGGGGCGCAACCTCGATGTCGACGAGAGCGTGTACGCCTCGGAGTCGGCCTCCGGGGACCGCAATCGCGCGCTCGCCTGCCTGATGAGCAGCACGGGGTCGCTGCCCGGCGACCCGTCCGGGGCAGTGGACACCTACTTCCGCCAGTGCGCGGTGCGGGTGACCGCCGTCGACCTCGCGGTCATGGTGGCGACCCTGGCCAACGGCGGCACCAACCCGGTGACAGGCAGCGCTGTCGTGCCGGAGCCGGTGGCGGTGCAGGTGCTTGCGGTGATGGCCTCGTGCGGCATGTACGACGCCTCCGGCAAGTGGCTGCTGAGGGTCGGGCTGCCGGCGAAGAGCGGGGTCGCGGGCGGGCTGATCGCCGCGAGCCCCGCACGATTCGGCGTCGCCGCCTTCAGTCCGCCGCTGGATCCGGCCGGAACGCCGGTGCGCGGCGCGGCGGCGATGCGGGAGCTCTCCGAACGGTTCGGCCTGCACCTGATGCACAACCCGGCACGCGGCGCCCCCACGTTCTCCCTCAGCGGCGGGCAGGACGAGCGGGTGACCCTGGTGGCCGCCCAAGGGGCCATCGACTTCACCGCCGCTGAACGGCTGCTGTACGCACTGTCCCCCCTCGCCCTGAAGACCGGAGGCGGGGTGGTCCTCGACCTCGCGGACGTCATGAGCGTCGATGCCCGCGCCACGGAAATGGTGCGGGCCGCCCTCACGGGCCTGGGCGCTCAGGGGCGCCCGGTGGCCGTAGTGGGCCGGCTGGGGAGCGCCGCGGCGGGAACCGGGCCCGGCCGGCGGAGCTTCACCTCCGGGCAGGAGGCTGTCGCGTGCTGCGCCGAGGTCGGCCGCCCCTGAGCCGCCTTCACCGGTCGGCTCACGCGGTGGGCGTAACGCCGACGAAGTGGCTGACCCGCCGGCGCAGTGCGCTCCGACCGACGAGTGCCCAAAAGGCCCGTCGGCGGCAAGTCCGGCATGCGTGCCGTCCGATGGCTCCGCCCGTCAGCGACGCACCCGCGGCATCCCCAGGCCGATCCAGGAGATGATCTCCCGCTGGATCTCGTTGTTGCCGCCACCGAAGGTGAAGATGACGGCGGAGCGGTAGCCGCGTTCGAGTTCGCCGTGCAGGACCGCGCCCGCCGAGCCCTCCTTCAGCGGGCCTGCCGCGGCGGCGATCTCCATCAGCCAGGCGTACGCGTCACGGCGTGCCTCGGAGCCGTACACCTTCACCGCCGAAGCGTCCTGCGGGGTGAGCGTGCCGTTCTGCAGGGCGTACACCATCTGCCAGTTCAGTAGCTTCATCGCGTCGAGTTTGATGTGGGTCTTCGCGAGGCGTCCGCGTACCCAGCCGAGGTCGATGACCCGGCGTCCGTCGGCGAGCTTGGTGTCGGCGGCCCAGCGCTGGACGTTGTGGAAGGCGCGGATGGCCATGGTGCCGTGGGCGGCGAGGGTGACGCGCTCGTGGTTGAGCTGGTTGGTGATGAGCCGCCAGCCCTTGTTCTCGTCGCCCACGCGGCGGGAGACCGGGACGCGGATGTTCTCGTAGTAGCTGGCGGTGGTGTCGTGCGAGGCCAGGGTGTTGATGAGGGTGCAGGAGTAGCCGGGGTCGTCGGTCGGCACGAGCAGCATGGTGATGCCCTTGTGCGGTGGCGCGTCCGGATCCGTGCGGACGGCGAGCCACACCCAGTCGGCGGTGTCGCCGTTGGTGGTCCAGATCTTCTGGCCGTTGACGACATATTCGTCGCCGTCGCGTACGGCGCGGGTCTTGAGGGCGGCGAGGTCGGTGCCCGCGTCGGGTTCGCTGTAGCCGATCGCGAAGTCGATCTCGCCGGCGAGGACCCTGGGCAGGAAGTACGTCTTCTGCTCGTCCGTACCGAACTGCATGATCGTCGGGCCCACGGTGTTGAGCGCCATCAGTGGCAGCGGCACACCGGCCTGCGCGGCCTCGTCGAAGAAGATGAACTGCTCCATCGGCGAGAGTCCCCGCCCGCCGTACCCCTTGGGCCAGCCCACACCGAGCCAGCCGTCGGTGCCCAGGCGGCGGACGGTCTCACGGTAGAAGCGCTTCTGGGCCGCCGGGTCGGCGTACCGCGCATATACGTTGTCCGGCACCAGCTCGGCGAAGTACGCGCGCAGTTCGGCGCGCAACTGCTGCTGCTCAGGCGTGTATTCGAGGTGCACGGCCCCTCCAGGAGTATCGCGTTCCCTATGGCGGCGCACAGACTAGAACGTGTTCCAAGAATCTGGAAGGGCTTCCCCCAACCGCGCCTCCGGGGGTTCGGGTGCGCGGCCGATCGCCCCCCGGGTCAGCCGTCGTTCGCCGCCTCGATGAAGTCCAGCGCCTGCGCCAGGCTCCTGGGCCTGCGGACCCCGGCCGTCTCGCGCATCCTCGTCCAGCCGGGACCGGCGATCAGCACGGTGGGCCGGAACCGTGCGCCCCTGATGCCCCAGGCCGTGGCGCGCACCAGGTTCACCAGGACGCGGTCGGCCGTGAGGCGGGTCTGGGACCACAGCACCACGGCGCGCGGCCCCGTCCTGCGCACCGCCTCGGACAGGGCCCCGGCGGGCACCGCAGCCCCGAACATCCTTACCGGCCGGCCTCGTTCACCCAGGGAGGCGGCGAGCGCCTCCATGGCGAGGGTGTGCGTCTCGCCCGGTACGCAGGCCAGCAGTACCGGGGGCTCGTCACTCTCCGGGTCCTTCGGGCGGCAGCCGCCGCGCAGGGCGGTGGAGATGTGCCAGGACAGCAAGTGCTCGGCCTCGACGTACCGTTCGCCCGCCGTGTCACCGGATTCGGCCCAGGTGCGGCCGATGGCGCGCAGCGTCGGCGACATCACCACCTCCCAGGCCCCGGCGAGTCCGTGCTCGGTGACAGACGCGGCCAACAGGGTGTCGAGGCGGGGAGAGTCGAGGCGTACGGCGGCCCGGCCAAGACCACGGCCGGCCCGCGCGGCGGTGCGCGGAGCGGGGATCGGGACGACGCGGCCGGAGCGCGTGTCGTGCCCCGGCGTTGCCTGTCCGTGCTGCGGCCCGTCGGGCCTGCGGGCCAGCCGGGCGGCCTCGGCCGGCGCGACACCGTGGGCCGTGAGGCGGCACATGCGCTCCAGCAGGGCCACGTCGTCGGGCGCCCAGCGCCGGTGCCTGCCACCCTCGCGCGCGGCGGGGCCAAGACCGTACCGGTGGTCCCAAGACCTCAGCGTCGTCGGGGCGACACCAAGTCGCAGCGCCACGGCCCCGGTTGTCATCCCGGCCTCGGGCGATGTCCCGCTTTCGATGTCCATCTCCCGACGATACGGCGCACGAACGACGCGAGTTGCCGCCGTGGAGCGACTGCGACGAGGGTTGCCACCACAAGGACGGCGGTCGGCCCGCGACTCCCGGAGGCGTCCGCGCGTCGTCGCCGACGCGAGCGCCCCGGCCCGGCAGGTGCGCGGACGTGGAAGACGTCACGTGCCCACGGGCGACGGGCCGACCGCGCAGAGGCGTCATGACGGAGCGGTCTCCTGTGGCGTCACGCCGAAGCCGTCCGGCCCAAGTCAGCTCCCCCGGGCCGGGCGGCTCCGGCGCGTCCTGCCTCTCCACGGTTCACCCGCACCGGTGAACCCCGAGTCACCCGTAAGAGCCCGTCCGGTCGCTGACCACCCGGGGTACGTCCAGCATGGCTGTGGCGCATCCGTCGACCCCGGAGGATCTTCGTGACCACTGTCCGTGACCTGATGACCCGTGACGTCCGGTGCATTCCGGCGACCGAGACACTCGACCGCGCGGCACAGCTGATGCGGGACCACCGCATCGGCGCGCTGCCCGTACAGAACGGCGACAAGGAACTCATCGGCATCGTCACCGACCGCGACATCATCGTGAAGTGTGTCGCCGCGGGCCACGACCCGGCGAAGGTGACCGCCGGGGACCTCTCGGAGGGTGCCCCCGTGTCCGTCGATGTGTCCGCCGACGCGTCCGACGCCATACGGGTGATGGGTGAGGCACGCATCCGCAGGCTGCTGATCCTGGACAACGGCAGGCCTGCCGGTGTGGTCACCGAGGCGGACCTGGCCCGGAGCCTGCCCGCCGAGCAGCTCGCCGACTTCGTCAGCCGTGTCTACGCGACGGGCCGAACCCGTACACGCTAAGGAAGCTGAGCGTCGATGGCCGCGCGGCCCTCCTTCTCCAAGCGGCGCCGCGCCCATTCCAGGGTTTCCGGCGTCACGTCGCGCCCCGAGGCGAGCACCAGGTCCTCGGGGGTGACGTCGTCGCTGGCGCCGGTGTGCAGCAAGCTGTCGGGGGTCACTTCCGACGGGTCTCGCTTCGAAACGGATTCCTCGCTCATACCGCCTCCTTGTTTCGTCGATCAGTCAGTCGGCATTCTGGTTGGCGCCTACCCGGCCCGCATCCGGTGAACATCAGGTGACCGCTCGACTTTCACTTCGCCCACCCCCTTCACATCCGGCACTGTCGTATGTTCCGGATGCGAAGGGCGTCCGCCTGCGGCAGCGTGGGGAGCCCAGCCAGGCCGTAACCGAGTACGGAGTGGGACTGATGAGCGAAGACAACACGGAGCTTCCCGAGGATGACGGCGTTCTGGACGCGCAGGACACGCTGATGAGCGACGACCTGGACTCCGACCCGCTCGACGCGGGCATCACCCCGGCCGAGCACTGGTCGCCCGCCGAGTCCTTCGGTACGACGGCCGAGGAGGCGCGGCGCGGCGAATCGCTCGATCAGCTGCTCGCCGAGGAGGAGCCGGACATCGAACCGGCGACCGGCGACGAGGAGGACGACCCGGACGCGCCGAACGAGGACCGGGACGAGGGCCCCGAGGAAGGGCTGACCGAGGAACTGATCGAGGACCTGAACGAGATCTGACCGCGGCGGACCCGGAGGCGGGACGATCCGCCCGCAGGATGATTCGGCCGCGTCAGGACCCGTCGGCGGTCGGGCTGTCCGGCCGCGGGGGGCTCGCCGCCCTGCCCGTCCTGCCCGTCCTGCCCGTCCTGCCCGTAGCGGCGCTCGAACTGCGCGACCCTGCCCTCCGCATCCAGCGTCCTGGCCTTCCCCGTGTAGAAGGGGTGGCTCTCCGAGGAGATCTCGACGTCGACGACGGGGTACGTATTGCCGTCGTCCCATTCGATGGTGTGCTCGCTGGTGGCCGTCGAGCGGGTGAGGAACGCGAACCCCGCGGTCCGGTCCCGGAAGACCACCTGCTGGTAGGAGATGCTGGCGTCCGGCTTCACGGCTGCTCCTTCTGCTGCTCTGCTCTCTCGACCGGACCGCCCGGGTCGGCATCCGTCACCATGGCGCCCCTGAAGGTCGAGCGGTACGCGCTCGGCGAGACCCCCAGCGCGGTATGCAGATGCTGACGCAGCGACACCGCGGTGGAGAAGCCGACCGCCGCCGCCACCCGGTCGACGGGCAGGTCCGACTCCTCGAGCAGCTCGCGGGCCCGGTCGACCCGCCGGGCGGTCAGCCACTGGACCGGGGTCAGGCCGACCTCCTCGCAGAAGCGGCGGGAGAAGGTGCGGGTGCTCATCGAGGCCCGTGCGGCGAGCTCCGCCAGGGTGACGGGGTGCCCCAAGTGGTCAAGGGCCCAGGCGCGGGCCGGCTCGGTGGAGGAGCGGTGGGGCGTGGGGACGGGGCGCCGGACGTACTGGGCCTGGCCACCGTCGCGGTGCGGCGGGACGACCGTGCCGCGGGCCACCTCGTTGGCCACCTGCGCACCGTGGTCGCGGCGGATCATGTGCAGGCACAGGTCGATGCCGGAGGCGACGCCGGCGGCGGTGAGTACCTCACCATCGTCGGTGTAGAGCACATCGGGGTCCACGCGCACCGCCGGGTGGAGCCTTTGCAGGTCGGCGGTGGATCGCCAGTGCGTGGTGGCCCGCCTGCCGTCGAGCAGCCCCGCCGCCGCGAGCACGAACGCGCCGGTGCAGATGGAGGCCGTGCGGACACCGGGGCGAATGCGGCTGAGCGCGTCGGCGAGTTCGGCCGACAGGTGCGGGGCGACGCCGGGCGTGTAGTCCTCGTCGGAGGCCGGGACGATCACGGTGTCGGCCTCGGCGAGAATCTCCGTGCCGTGCACGACATTGATACTGACGTCGGCGTCCGTACGGATCTCGCCGGGCGTCACCGTGCAGGTCAGCACCTCGTACAGGGGATCGCCCGCCGGTGACACGGCCTGCCGGAACAGGCGGTGCACGATGCCGAGTTCCATGGTGAGCAGACCCCCGCGTACGAGAACGGCGATCCGGTGCGGACCCGCCGGGATTCCCGGGCCTGCCGGTTTTCCCGGCTCTGTTGGACTTCCGCGCTCTGTTGGACTTCCTGGGCTCCGGAATGCGGGCATGGCGAGATTCTTTCACACCATGGCCATCCAGCCACTGGTTCGGTGTGGGTGACCGGACCAGGGTCGAGTGCATGCGGCAGAGTCTCCGAAGTCCTCAGCAGCACTGCCCCGCGCGGCGCCAACCCCTACCCGTACGCAACCGGGTGCACCGGGCCTGGCCGGTGGCAGGGGTCGCGGCGCTCGCGGTGATCACCGCGGGGGCCTTCACCACCTTGGCGGGCCTGCTCGTGGGCCCGCTGCACCGGGAGTTCGGCTGGTCGCGCTCCACGATCGGTCTCGCCTCGTCCGTGAACATGGTGCTGTACGGGCTCACCGCCCCCTTCGCCGCCGCCCTGATGGACCGCTTCGGGATGCGCCGGGTGGTGGGGACCGCGCTGGCCCTGGTCGCCTTCGGGGCGCTGTGGACCACCGTGATGACGGCGCCCTGGCAGTTCGTGCTCGCCTGGGGCGTTCTCGTCGGGGCCGGTTGCGGCTCGATGGCGCTGGCCTTCGCCGCGACCGTCACCCAGCGCTGGTTCGTACGGCGCCGCGGTCTGGTCACCGGCGTGCTCACCGCCGCCGGTGTCTTCGGGCAGTTCGCGTTCCTGCCGCTGCTGTCCCGGGTCGTGGAGCGCTTCGCCTGGCGCACCGCGGCCCTGACGCTCGTGGTGGCGGTGACAGTCGTACTCCCGCTGGTTCTCCTGCTGCTCCGCGACCATCCGGCGGACGTGGGCGTACGGGCCTACGGCGCGGGCGAGTTCACCGCACGCCCCGCGTCGGCGCCGGGGGCGGCCAGGCGCACAGTGCGGGCGCTCCTGCGGTCCGCGCGCACCGGGCCCTTCTGGCTGCTGGCGGCGACCTTCGCGATCTGCGGCGCGTCGACCAACGGCGTGATGTGGACCCACTTCACACCGGCCGCGCACGACCACGGAATGCCCGCCACCGTCGCCTCCTCGCTCCTCGCGATGATCGGTGTCTTCAATGTGGTGGGGGCCGTGGCCTCGGGCCGACTGACCGACCGCTTCGATCCGCGGCGCCTGCTCGCCGCGTACTTCGCCCTGCGCGGCCTCACCCTGCTCGCTCTGCCGCTGCTGATGACCGCGACGGCCGGCCCGCCGATGGTCACCTTCGTGGTGCTCTTCGGGCTGCTCGACGTCGCCACGGTGCCGCCGACACTCGCGCTCTGCCGGGAACTGTACGGCGGTGACAGTGCGATCGTCTTCGGCTGGGTCGGCGCGGCGCACCAACTGGGCGCAGGGATCGCGGCCTTCGCGGGCGGTGCGGCGCGGGACGCGTTCGGCTCGTACGACCCGCTGTGGGTCGGTGTCGGCGCGCTGTGCGGGGCCGGGGCGCTGCTCGCCCTCACCGTCGTAAGGCCGTCCCGCACCTGACCCGGGCGCCCTCTTTACCGCGAGACCGGTACCCATACGTCACACTCGCTGGAATTCAGGCAAACGGGTTGGTACATAGGGGAATTGACCGTTACCGACCTGTACGGTGCCCCGCATGGACGGGGTACGAGGCACATGTTCCTTCGGGGAAGAACTGCGGCGGCTGCGCGGTGAGCGCGGCATCTCACTGACCGCGCTGGCCCGTTCGATCCACTACAGCAAGGGCTACCTCAGCAAGATCGAGAACGGTGGCAAGCCGCCGACGCCCGATGTGGCCAGGCGCTGCGACGAGGTCCTGGACGCGGGCGGGGCCTTGGTGCGGCTGGTGCCCGATGTCCCGGCGGCGCGCCAGGCGGTGCCGTCCGGGCCAGTGGATTCGGTGTGCCCCTACCGTGGTCTCGCGGCCTTCGGCCCGGCCGACGCGCAGTGGTTCTTCGGCCGGGAGCGGGCCACCGCGGAGCTGGTGGCGCGGCTCGCGGAACGAGTGGGCCACGGGCCGCTCGCCGTGGTCGCGTCGTCCGGGGCGGGCAAGTCCTCGCTGCTGCGGGCCGGACTGGTGCCGGCGCTGCGGCGCGGGGCGCTGCCGGGCGCCGGCTCGGGCAACTGGCCGGTGGTGGTGTGCACGCCCACCGCAGATCCGCTCAAGGAGCTGCTGCGGGGTGTGTCCGACGCCCTGGGGCGTGGGCTCGGTGTGAGCCCGGAGGCGCTGTGCGGGCAGCCCGTGCTGCTCGCCGAAACCGTACGGCCCCTCCTGGCGGGGGCCCGGCTGATGCTGCTGGTCGACCAGTTCGAGGAGACCTTCACGCTGTGCGCCGACGAGGCGCAGCGGCGCGCCTTCGTCGCGGCGCTCGATGCCCTGGCCACCGCGGACGCGCAGGCGGACGCGCAGGCGGTGGTGGTCCTGGGGGTACGGGCCGACTTCAGCGGCCGGTGCCTGGACCACCCCGAGCTGGCCACCGTCTTCTCGCACGGCCTGTTCGCCCTGGGCCCGATGACCGGCGCCGAGCTGCGCGAATCCATCACGCTGCCCGCGGAGCGCGCCGGGCTCGTCCTGGAGGCCGGGCTGATTGGGCTGTTGCTGCGGGACGTGGGGGTCGGCGGCGCGGGCCCCGGCCGACCGGACGATCTCGCTCCCGCCTCACTGGGCGCCCTGCCGCTGCTCGCGCACGCGCTGCTGGTCACCTGGCAGCAGCGCACCGGCCGCACGCTGACCGTGGCGGGGTACGAGAGAACGGGCGGCATCCACGGGGCCGTGGCGAGGACGGCCGAGGAAGTGTTCAGCCGCCTCCACCCGCCCGAGCAGGAGATGGCCAGGCGGATCCTCATCAGGCTGGTCCAGGTCGGTGACGGCGAGAGCGGCACGGCGACCCGGCGCAGGGCAAGCCGCGAGCTGCTTCTCGACCAACTGCCCGATCGGCGCGGGGTGGAGGCGGCGCTCGACGCGTTCGTACGGGCGCGGCTCATGACCGTCGACCGCGATGCGGTGGAGATCACCCATGAGGCGCTGCTGCGTGCCTGGCCCCGGCTGCGCGGCTGGATCGAGACCGGCAGGGCCGGGCTGCTGATCCACCAGCAGCTCGCCAAGGCCGCCGCCGAGTGGCTGCGCGAGCGGTGCGACCCGGGGCTCCTCTACCGGGGGACGCGGCTGGCCGCGGCCGGGGAGTGGGCCGAGCAGAGCGACGGCAGGGCCGCACTGGGGCCGGCCGAGGCCCGGTTCCTGGACGCGGGCCGGGCGGAGGAGACAGGCAGGCGGCGGGCCGAGCGCCGGCAGGTCCGCACCCGCCGAAGGCTGTTGGTCACTCTGGCGGCGCTACTGGTCGTCGCGGTCGCCACGGGCGCCCTGGCTTTCCAGCAGCGGTCCCGGGCGTTCGACGAGCGCCGCACCGCGATGTCCCAGGCGATGGCGGTACGGTCCGGCGCGCTGGCGTCGGGGCAGCCGGAGGCATCCATACTGCTGGCGGCCGAGGCCTACCGCACCGCGCCGACCACGGAGGCACGCGGCGCGCTCCTCAGCACGCAGGCCCAGTACTTCGCGGGCCGGCTCGGCGCGCACACGGGGCCGGTCAACGCGGTGGCGTTCAGCCCCGGCGGTGGCCTCCTGGCGTCGGCGAGTTCGGACGGCACGGTCCGTCTGTGGGGCGGGGCCGGCCACCGTCGCCCGGTCGACACCCTGACGGGGCACGGCGGTGCGGTGGTCGCGGTGGCGTTCAGCCCGGACGGGCGGCTCCTGGCGTCAGCGGGCTACGACGGGACGGTACGGCTGTGGCGGGTGGCGGACCGTCAGCCCGCCGGAACGCTGGTCGGCCACGTCGGCGTGGTGCGGTCGGTGTCCTTCGGCCTCGGCGGACGGAGCCTGGTGTCGGGCGGCGTGGATCGCACGGTGCGGATCTGGGACGTGGCGAGCCGCCGGCTCCGGGCAACGCTACGAGGACACGGCGACAGCGTCATGGGCGTGTCGTTCGCCCGCGACGGGCAAAGTGTCGCCTCGGGCGGCGCCGACCGTACGGTGAAGGTCTGGGGCGTGGCACGCCGCGAACTCCAGGTGACGCTCAAGGGACACGGCGACGGCGTGCTGGGCGTGGCGTTCAGCCCCGACGGCCGGAGCGTGGCCTCGGGGAGCGCCGACCGTACGGTGCGGGTGTGGGATCTGCCGCGTCACCGGGTCAGGGCCACGCTGACCGGGCACAGCGACGACGTCAACGCGGTGGCGTACGGCGAGGACGGGGCCACCGTCGTCAGCACCAGCGGCGACGGCACGGCGAAGGTGTGGGACACCGCGAGCCACCGGGTGACCGCCACACTGTCGGGGCACACCGACTATGTGCTCGGGGCCGCGGTCAGCGGAAGTGTGGTGGCCACGGCGAGCTTCGACCGGTCCGTGGTGCTGTGGGACCTGGGCAGGGCGGCGCTCACGGCGCGCCCGTTCGCCGAGGCCTGGCAATCGGCGCTCTCGCCGGACGGGCGGCTGCTGGCCTCGGCGAGTGTGGACCGTACGGTCAAGGTGTGGGACGTACGTCGCCGCACGCTGCTCACCACCCTCACCGGCCACGGCAGTTCGGTCTTCGGCGTGGCCTTCTCCCCCGACGGACGACTCCTCGCCTCCGCGAGCGCCGACCGCACCGTCAAGGTCTGGGACGCCCGCCGCCGCACGCTCCTCGCCACCCTCACCGGGCACAGCGGTTCGGTCTTCGGCGTGGCCTTCTCCCCCGACGGACGACTCCTCGCCTCCGCGAGCGCCGACCGCACCGTCAAGGTCTGGGACGCCCGCCGCCGTACCCTCCTCACCACCCTCACCGGGCATCAGGACTTCGCCAACACCGTCGTCTTCAGCCCCGACGGCCGGACACTGGCCTCCGGCGGCGACGATCTGGCCGTGCGGCTGTGGGACGTGCGGGAACGCCGGGTGCGGTCCGTCCTGCGGGGCCATACGGGTTCCGTGCGCGGTCTGGCGTACCGCCCCGACGGCCGCATACTCGCCAGCAGCGGCAACGACGGCACCGTCCGTCTCTGGAACACCACGGGCCGCCGGCCCCTCGCGACGCTCACCGGGCACAGCGGCGCGGTGCGCGCGGTCGCCTTCGATCCGGGCGGGCGGACGCTGGCGAGCAGTGGCAGCGACGGCACGGTGCGGCTCTGGGACACCGCGCGCCGCCGGCTCACCGCCACCCTGTCGGGGCACACCGGTGCGGTCTGGGGCGTGGTCTTCGATCCGCGCACGCGCACGTGGGTGAGCAGCAGCAACGACGGCACGGTGCGTTTGTGGAGCGTCGACGTACGGCGACGCGGTACGCACATCTGCGACCTGACCGGTGACGTGGACGCCGAGTTCTGGAAGCGGCTGATCCCCGACCGGCGCCAGCGGCCGGGGTGTGCCGCTTTCTGACGGTCGTTTCCCTGGGGGTTTCCCGTTTCCTGTCGCCTCAGGAGACACCAGGGTCCTCGACAGCCCATGCCGCGCGGACCAGGCTTCGAGTGCCGGGCCGAACCTGGCATTCCGGACGCGTCCAGCTGTCCGCGACGAGCCGCCGGGCCCGTCCAGCACTTCTGCCGCACCATCTGCACCTCGCTCAAGGAGACCTGATGAACGCACGCAAGAAGTTCGCCACCGCTCTCGCCGCCTTCGCCCTGACTGCGGGTCTGGTCACTGTCACCGCGCCCGCCACGGCGGCGCCCGCCGGGCCCGCGGCCGAGTGCGGGGTCCGCTGGACGGCAGGCTCTACTGCGGCAACCGGCAGGGCGCCAAGGGCTACGCACACCGGTCGTACGGCTCGGCCGTGCGCGGCCAGATGAACTCGACGTTCAGCTGGTTCGCCTGCTGGGGCCGCGGCGACAGCCACGGGGGCGGCAACAACATCTGGTACTGGACCCAGTTGGACAACGGCCAGTGGGGCAACATGCCGGCCGTCGACCTCAGGACCACGGTGGACCCGGCGCCGGGTCTGCGCGAGTGCTGAGCACTCCGGTGGAGTGAACAGGTGCAGTGAAGAGGTGGGCCGCTTCCCGCGCGGGGGCGGCCCACAGCCATGCGCCCGGCCGTGAGCGTGAAGTCCTGACGGGACGACCGGACGGGCCCGAAAGCTGTGCGATCTTCCAGTGTGGCGGCCGGGCCCACCCCCGTGGAACCCGGCCGCCGCCCCAGTGGCCTCGGCCGTGTGGCCAGGGCAGCATATGGCACCTGATCAGCAGAGCAACACTCTGGTGTGACTGGCACTGACTGAAACGTACACCTCAGTTGCGGGCCTGCGTCAACTACAGTTGGGCGGGACCACCACATACCGGGCTCCTCCCACACCAGAGTGGACAGCGCGGCGATCATGGCGAGAAGGATGTACTGGACGTGACAGACGAAGCGGGGCACACCTTCGCGCAGCTGCTGGACCACCTCTTCAGGGAGGTTCATCCGCCCGCCCGCGGGCCGTACACGTACACAGAGGTCGCCGAGGGGATCCAGGAGGCGTCGGGGGGCGAGGGCAAGGGGCTCACCGCGAGCGCGATCCAGCAGCTGCGCACCGGCGCCAAGAAGAACCCGACGCGGCACACCATCAAAGCGCTCGCCGGCTTCTTCGGTGTGCCCGCGGGCTACTTCTTCGACGAGGAGACCGCCGAACGCGCGCGCGCGGAGATCGCCGTCCTGGCCGCCATGCGGGACCAGGGAGTGCGGACCGTGGCGCTGCGGGCCAATGGCCTGAGTACGGAGAGCCTTCAGATGCTGTCCGCGGTGATCGAGCAGGCGCGTCGACTGGAGGGCCTGCCGGGAGACACACCGACGAACAACCTCAAATTCGACGACTAGAGGTCCCCCTTGCCCGGTGTTTCGCCGGGGAGGGCACATTTTTTTGAATCGGTCCGAGCAATCGCCTAAGCTTTCGAGCGATTTGGGGCAAGCTCTTCCGGATCATCCCCCAGCCGCACCCGGGTTGCGCCCACATGGGTCCAGACCCGAGCGACGTCAGGACGATCATGGACCTTGAGCGGCTCCGCACGGAGTGCGAGGAGCGCGTGGGAGCATTGCGGCTGCCCCACCGTTTCAACACCCGGCATCTGTGCGATGCCGTGGCGGAGTTGCGCGGCCGTCCGATCATCCTCAGGCCACTGAGCACACTCGGCGCGATCGACGCACCGTGCGGGATCCGTCTGGAGACGCCGGAGGCCGACCTCCTCTTCTATGAGGAGGCGACGTCGTCGCTGCACCAGAATCACATCCTGGCGCACGAGGTGAGTCACATCCTCTGTGACCACCCGGGCAGCCTGGAGCTGGATGCCGAGGCGTTCCACGCAATCGGTTTCAACCCCACTCTGGTCCAGCGCATGTCGGGCCGGACCAGCTACTCCACCGACGACGAGCGCGAGGCCGAGATGATGGCCACCGTCATCCGCCAGCGGATCTACCGCGGGCGTGAACTCCCGCCCAGCCGGCCCGCCAAGGGCGCCGAGAGCTGGGAAGCCCTGTTCGCCAAACCACCCAGGAAGGGCCGCCGCCGCCCATGATCAGCCTGCTCTTCTCCGGAGTGGCCATCGTGCTGCTCCTCGCAGCCGTCTACTGGGTTCGCGGACGGGGCGGCCACCGGCCGACCGGCACGTGGGCCATGGCCGCGCTGCTCGTCTCCTTCGCCCTCGCCTTCGCGTCGTACACACCGCTCCTGGAGAACGCGGCGGAGAGCGTGGTCCCCCACGTGGGCCGGCTGCTCAGCAACTCCTTCACGCTGGCCGCCGCGACCTCGGTGCTGGCCTTCATGCTCCAGCTCAATCTGGAGCCAGAAGTCGCCCGGCGGAGCATCCGGCTGCGGGTGCTCTTCCTCGGTATCGCCGTCACCGGGATGACCGCGCTGTTCGCCGCCGAGGAGATGAACGACCGCTCGCCGAGGATCTACGCGCTCTACGTCCTGATCTACATCTCGTATCTGGGCATCACCGCGAAGGACTTCCTCGTACAGACCTGGAAGCAGTCCAAGCGCTCCCGGCGCACGAGCCAGCGCGTCGGGCTGCGCATGACGGCCGTCGGCTGCCTGTTCGCGCTGCTGTACTCGGCGTACAAGGTGTTCGTCATGATCTCGCTGGGGCTCGGGCTCGGCCTCGTCGCGGACCATTCCCGGTGCTCGTCGCCCCTCGTCCCCGTGCGCTGCCTGTTCAGTGTGACCTCGCCGGCCCTGGCCGTGCTTCTCATCACCCTCGGCCTCACACTCCCCGCTGTGGCCTGGCCGTTCAGCCAGTTCCTGCGGCGGCGGTGGGAGTCGCGGTCCTTCGCGGCGCTCGGACCGCTCTGGAAGGAGGTCACCGGCGTGACCCCCGAAGTCGTCCTCGACCCCGCCGACTCCCACGAGGACGATCACGCGGACGACTCGGACTTCGTCCTGCACCGCCGGGTCATCGAGATCAACGACGGCGGGCTCGCCCTGCGCCCCCACCGCTCCGTGGCAGTCCAGGAGAGCGCGGTGCGGGCCGTCGCCTCGCTCGGTCTCGCGGACACCGCACAGGGCGACGCGATCGTGGAGGCGGCCGTCCTGTCGGCCGCCGTCCGCGCGAAGGCAGCGGGCGACGAACTGCCCGGCGAGGCCGCCCCGCAGGCTCCCGGCACCGAGTCCCGCGAGGGCAACCTCCGGGCCGAGACCGAGTGGCTGCTGCTCGTCGCCCACGCGTACGCGCACGGCGACATCGTGCGTGACGCCGACGGCGCACCGGCCTCCGCGGAAGCGGGGTCGCGGGCATGAGCGACCCTTTGCAGGACCCGCGGTTCTTCGCCGATCCGTACCCGATGTACGCGAAGCTGCGCGGCGCGGCCCCGGTACAGAGGGTCCCCACCGGCTCCGGGGGGCGGTACAGCTATCTGGTCACCGGCCACGCGGAGGCCCGCGAGGCCTTCGCCGACCCCCGGCTTTCGAAGAACACCGCACGATTCTTCGCCGGTCAGCCGTCGCGGCGCGACATCCATCCGGCCGTCTCCCAGAGCATGCTGGCCACCGACCCGCCGGAACACGCTCGGCTGCGGGGCCTTGTGACGAAGGCGTTTACCACGGGGGCCGTCGCGCGGCTGCGCCCGTACATCACCGGCCTCGTCGACACGATGCTCGACGACTGGCCGCGGAACGGGAGGCCAGTCGATCTCGTGGCGAGCCTCGCGGTGCCGCTGCCGGTGACTGTCATCTGCCAGTTGCTCGGAGTCCCGGAGGCGGACCGGGGGCGCGTGCGCGAGTGGTCGAGCGAACTCTTCGCCGCGGGGGAACCGCAGCGGGCCGACGCGGCCTCGCACGCCATCGCCGACTGTATGACCGATCTGATCGCGGCCAAGCGTGGCAGGCCCGGGGACGGCCTGATCGACGACCTCATCGCCGTGCGGGACGGCGACGACCGGCTGTCCGAGGCGGAGCTCGTCTCGCTCGCCGTGCTCCTCCTGGTGGCCGGTCACGAGACCACCACCAACCTCATCGGCAACGCGGCGCTGGCCCTGGTGCAGCACCCGGACTCGCTCAAGCAGCTGAGCGAGGACCCTGAATTGCTCGGCGGCGCCATCGACGAGTTGCTGCGCTTCGACTCCCCCGTGGGCATCGCCACGTTCCGCTACAGCACCGAGGCACTCACACTCGGCGGCACCGAGATCCCTGCTGGCGTCCCGGTGCTCATCGCGCCCGGTGCGGCCAACCGCGACCCCGCCCGCTTCACCGAGCCCGACCGGCTCGACCTGGACCGGGACAGCAAGGCGCATCTCGCCTTCGGCCACGGCATCCACCGCTGCGTGGGCGCGCCCCTGGCGCGTGCCGAGGCCGAGATCGCGCTCCGGGCGCTCATCACGCGTTTCCCGGAGGCCCGCCCGGCGGTCCCCGCCGAGGAACTCCGTTGGCGTCACACCCGGTTGATGCGGGGCCTGGAGTCCCTGCCACTGCTGGTGTGACGACGGCCGCCCGCGCGTGCGTTGTCGACTTGGTCGTATCCCCGTCTGGCGGGCATGATCATCGGGTTGTTCTCGCAGCCGGAAGGGCCGTTCGTGGACACCCTCTCCTACAAGGGTTTCCGCTACCCGCCGGAGATCATCAGCCACTGCGTGTGGCTGTACCACCGCTTCGCGCTCAGTTTCCGTCAGGTGCGGGAGTTGATGCTGGAGCGCGGCCTCGTCCTGTCGTACGAGACGGTCCGTCAGCGGACCCAGAAGTTCGGTCCCCACTACCCGGCCACCCTGCGCTTCACCACCTGGAAACACATCATCACCGGCGCCGGCCTGCCCGGGGGCGCGGTAGCCGCACTGCAGGGCGTCGCGCGCGAGGAACGCCGCCTGGAGCGGATGCAGTTGTTTCGCCGTCGGCCAGGCCCTCGACGGTGGTGACCGTGGCGCCGTCGTGCGCGACGGCCAGCAGCAGGCAGCTGTTCTGGCGCCGCCCGTCGACGATGGCCGTGCAGGCGCCGCACTGGCCGTGGTCGCAGCCCTATCTTGGCGCCGGTGAGGTCCAGGTGCCCCCGGAGCGCGTCGAGGACGGTCGCGCGGTGATCGAGGTCGATGGTGTGTGCGGTGCCGTTGACATCCAGGGTGACCGGGGGACCGGGTCGTGTCCTCGGTCACCCTCTACGGGCTGGTGTGCTGCACGGTTGTCGCGCCTCTCCGGTGGGGGTGCCGTGGATGCCGTCCGATTGCGGGGGCGTCACCCGCCCGGTTCGGCGGCGTGCCACACGGTGGTGATGTTGCAGAACTCGCGGATGCCGTGGCCCGCGAGTTCACGCCCGTAGCCGGACCGTTTGACACCGCCGAAGGGCAGCGCCGGGTGGGAGGCCGTCATGCCGTTGAAGAAAACACCGCCCGCCTCGATGTCGCGTACGAACCGCTGGACGTCCTCGTCGCTGCGGGTCCACACGTTCGAGCTGAGCCCGAAGGGGGTGTCGTTGGCCAGCGCCACGGCCTCGTCCAGGTCCGCGACCCGGTAGACGGTCGCGACCGGGCCGAACGCCTCTTCGTGATGGATGCGCATGTCGGAGGTGACTCCGGCCAGGACCGTCGGGGTGTAGTACCAGCCGGCGTCCAGGCCCTTGGGCCGTCCGCCGCCGCACAGGGCCCGCGCGCCCCGGTGCACGGCGTCGTCGACGAGCTCCTCCAGGTCGGCCCGGCCCTGTTCGCTGGCCAGTGGGCCGACGTCGGTGGACTCCTCCATGGGGTCGCCCACCGCGAGGGCGGCCATACCGGCGGTGAAGCGCTCGACGAAGGCGTCGTAGACGTCCGTGTGGACGATGAAGCGCTTGGCCGCGATGCACGACTGCCCGTTGTTCTGCACCCGGGCCGTGACCGCGGTCTTCGCGGCCCGCTCGACGTCCGCGGACGCCATCACCACGTACGGGTCGCTGCCGCCCAGCTCCAAGACGGTCTTCTTGACCTCGTCGCCCGCGATGGACGCGACCGAGCGGCCTGCCGGTTCGCTGCCGGTGAGTGTCACGGCGGCGACCCTGCGGTCGCGCAGGATGCCTTCGATCGCGTCGGAGCCGACGAGGAGTGTCTGGAAGCAGCCCTCGGGGAAGCCGGCCCGCTTGAAGAGGTCCGCCAGGTAGAGGGCGGTCTGCGGCACGTTCGACGCGTGCTTGAGCAGGCCGACGTTGCCTGCCATGAGGGCGGGCGCGGCGAAGCGTACGACCTGCCAGAGCGGGAAGTTCCACGGCATCACGGCCAGGACCACGCCGATGGGGCGGTAGTGGACGCTCGCCCTGGAGGCACCGGCGTCCTTGGCCTCGTCGTCCGACGGGTACTCGTCGGCCAGCAGCTCCGCGGCGTTCGCGGCGTACCAGCGCATCGCCTTCGCGCACTTCGCCGCCTCCGCGCGGGCGGCCGCCACGGGCTTGCCCATTTCGGTGGTCATGGTGCGGGCGATGTCCTGCTGATCCTGCTCGAGCAGGTCGGCGGCGCGGCCGAGCAGCCGGGCCCGTTCGGCGAAATCGGTGGTGCGGTACTGCTGGAAGGTCGCAGCGGCGACCGCGAGGCGGCGCTCGATCTCCTCGGCCCCCAGCGCTTCGAACGTTTTGAGTGTCTCGCCGTTCGCGGGATTCACTGTGGCGATGGGCATGGGGGTGTCCTCCTAGAGCTCGCTCCCTCGACCCTGCCGCGCCCCGGGCCGCCCCGCAACGCGGACGCGTCGCGTACCCGGGAACGGCCCCGGTACCCGCCGGACCCGCCGACACGTGCCGCCGAGATGTACTCCCGCTGCCGTAGGCGCCGGGGTGGTGCGTCTCATAGCGTGAGAGCCGTGAAGCGCGTGACAGCTCTTGACCGCCTGCCCGGACGCCTCTCGGAGCGTCTGCGGGCGCTGCCTCCGCGGGCCAAGGATCTGCTGGTGGTGGCGGTGGTCGGCCTGTTCACCGCATCCGACGCCGCGGTGAACGAACCGGCTACCGGCAGGCAGACCCGCTGACCTGGCTGCTGCTCGCGCTGGTGTGGCGGCGAGCCGTCCGGTGCCGGTGGCGCTGGTGGCCGAGTTCTGGGCGGCGGCCGCGATGACCGGAACTCCGCCGATCGAGCCTGCCGTGACAGGAACTCCGCCGATCGACCCTCTCGACGACGATCCGGAGCACCGGGTCGTCACCTTCCTGCGGCGCGGCCGAATGCCTCCCGGTCCGCTCGGCGGACGGGAGGCATTCGGCCGTGAACAGCCGGGTGTGTCACTCGGGGAAGTACTGGTCCTGCCCACCCGTCGAGCCTTCCTGCATGCTCTGATCCTGCAACCGCCGGGCCTTTTCCTGAAGCCTCTGACGGTCCTGCGGGTCGCTGGCACGCTCTGCGGCGTCACTCAGCTGCTTCGCCTTCTCGCGCATCTGCTGCGCTCGGCCACGGGGTTCGTCTGCGACGCTCATGGTCACTCCTCTGACGCTGGGGAGAGTGGGCCCCACCAGCGAACCAGGGCTCAGCCGTCCCTGCACGTCGAACGACTACGGTCCGTCACCGGGCACCCGGCGTGTCGAACAGACGGTTCGCGGGGCGCGGCAGAGCGTAGTGCTCGCGCAGGGTGGCCCCGGTGTACTCGGTTCGGAACAGGCCGCGCCCCTGGAGGATCGGAACGACCCGGTCCACGAAGACGTCCAGGCCCGAGGGGAGCACGGCGGGCATGATGTTGAAGCCATCCGCGGCCCCGCTGTCGTACCAGAACTCGATCGTGTCGGCCACCTGCTCCGCCGTACCGGCGAAGGTCCGGTGGCCGCGCCCACCGCCGAGCCTGCCGATGAGCTGTCGTACGGTCAGCCGCTCGCGTCTGGCCAGCTCGACGATCAGGGTGTAGCGGCTCTTCGCCCCCTGGATCTCGTCCCCGATGGGAATGTCCAGAGGCAGTTCCTCGTCGAGACGCAGAGCCTCGGGCTCGATCTTCAGCTGCTTGGCCAGCTGCCGTCTGGCGTACTCCGGGACGAAGAGACGCTCCAGCTCGGCGTCCTGTTCCAGCGCCTGCGGGCGACCGGGCCGTGATCGAGGATCGCGCCGAGTACGACCCCGGTGGCCGAGGTGCGGAGGGCCGCCGGCGCGGTGGCCGGTATGTCCGAGCTGCGTGCGGGGCGGATGCGGCGGGCGGGATCGGCGTGGCGGACGGGCGCAGGAAGACTCTTCACAGGCGTCTTCCAGATCCTCGGGTGTCGGCGGGCTGTGATATGTGCTCCTCGGCGGTGCGTCACGGCAGAATCGGCGCCGGCGCGGGCCCACGTCAGCCGGGAACGCCGGACGGGGGTCGCTGCGCATCGGTCAGGAGGCGGTCGCCGGCCGGGGGAACACCCGGGTGGCGTGCGCGCTCGGGCGCCGAATTCTCAGGCCCGGCAACACGCGGCGAAGCACACACGCTTGAGGTCGGCATGACCTCGAGCCGTCAGGTGTGCGGATCGCCGCATGGCGCGCAACGTAGCTGGAGCGCCGGAACCCGGTCAAACGCTTGCCCGCATCATGGTCAGTCTGCCCGCATCGTGAACAGCCGAACGCGCGCCGGGTGTTGCGCGGGCATTGCGGCCGTAGGGCGGGAATGTGGCGGCGGAAAGGTGACGGCGGGGCGGCGGTCAGCTCCGCCGGGCCACCACCAGTCGGCAGTTGGGGCTGCCGTCGGGGCGACGGCCGAATTCCTCCAGGGGCAGCAGCTCCACCGTGAAACCGGCCCGGAGGAGGTCCTCCCGTACGCCCCGAAGCGGGAAGGTCCGGTAGTACATGACGAACTTCGGCCGCCACAGCAGGTTGCGCACCCGCATCACGGCGTCGAAGCCGAGCAGCGTCCAGTACAGCGGGGTGTCCAGGGGCGGGGGCGCGCCGATGGGGAAGGCGAACATGCCGCCGGGCCGCAGCGCCCGGTGCACCTCGGCGAACAGCCCCGGACGCTCGGCGGGCAGGAAGTGCCCGAATGCCCCGAAACTCACCGCGAGGTCGAAGGCCCCGGAGAACGGCAGGGCGCGGGCGTCGGCCCGCACCCACTCCACCGCGGGCCGGTCCGATCCCTCGTCGCCCGGCGTCTCGCGTGCGGTGGCCAGCATCCCGGCACTGAAGTCGACCCCGGTGACTCGCTCCCGGCACAGCGGGGTCAGCGCCCGGACGCCGGCGCCGGTCCCGCAGCAGACGTCGAGGCCCGCGTCGAAGGGCCCGAGCGGGCCGAGGGTGCGCGCGACCTCGCCCAGGAAGCGGTCCGGGGTTCGGAAGGGGGTGTGGTCGAACTTCGGGGCCAGCAGGTCGTAGCCGCGCTCGATGGAGGAGAGGGCCTGGACGGTCAGTTCGCGGAAGGTGGGTCCCTGGGAGGTGAACACCGGGCCCAGCGTAATCGCCGGTCCGCGCCGCCGGTGAGTCGATACATGATATTTCATTACTATTTGCCTAGGCTGGCAGTCTCATCGAGGCGAGAAAACCCAGAGCTGGAGTTGAGGAAGTGTCCATCAACCGCTTCAAGTACGTGTCGGTCGTCGGCCTGACCGCCGCCGCCCTGCTGGTGGGCCCGGTCGCGGGCGCCACCGCCACCCCGCAGTTGGCCACGACCACGGCCGTGCGGCCCACACTGACGGCGAAGGTCACCGCGAACCACGTGCGGGCCTGGCAGCAGTTCCGTATCTACGGCGCGAGCAAGCACCTGAAGACGGGAACCCGGGTAACTCTGCAGCAGAAGCAGGGCAAGCGTTGGGTGGCGCTGCCCGTGTCGATGCGTACCAACAACAAGGCCGCCTACAACCTGCGGGTCAAGCTCGGCCTCAAGGGCCGCAACTCACTGCGGATGGTCGGTGGCAGCGCGGTCTCACCGATCGTCTTCGTAACCGTGCGCTGAAAGGCGTACCGGGGAACCCGCCAAGGTGGTGGCACGCCCTGCACTTCCGGCGCTCAAGGAGCATCGGAGACGACATCCGCGCGGCGCACAAGCAGTTGGTGACGGCCAAGGGGTACGACTACAACTGGGCTCTGGACAAGGGCGTCACGGACCGTCCCGAACCGTTCGCGCAGCTGCGCGACGCGGGCTCGGGACGGACCATGAGGATCGCCACCACCGAGCCCGGCGTGTATCTCTGCTCGGGCAACTTCCTGGACGGGACCCTCACCGGCTCGTCGGGGCGGGCCTACCGACAGGGCGACGGTATGTGTCTGGAGACCCAGCACTTCCCGGACTCACCGAACCAACCGCCCTTCCCCTCCACGGTGCTGCGCCCCGGTGACACCTACCGCTCGGCCACCGTGCACAGTTTCTCCGCCCGCTGATGCCGACAGCAGGTCTGTCGACAGTCGGTGTCCGGCGGCACGGGCGCCGCGTCGGTGTCCGTGCCGCCGGGCCGGCCGACCACGTAGCCGATCGGCCCGGTGCGTCCTGGCTGAGCCGGTTCAGGCGCCCAGCGGCGTCGAGGCTGTCACAGCGCTCCGCCCGGTGCTCTCCCGAAGGGTCAACTCCGGTGCCAGCACCACAACTTCGCCCATGCCGCGCCTCTCGATCCTGGCGACCACCTGCTCGACCGCGTGGCGCCCCATTTCCTGGGCCGGGACCGCGACCGAGGTGAGCGGCACCGAGGCGTTGGCAGCGACCTGGTCGGGACAGATGGCGACCACCGAAACGTCCTCGGGCACCGCCAGGCGCCGTTGGCGCAGCAGCGCCAGCAGCGGGTCGGTGGCGGCTTCGTTCTGCACACAGCCGGCCGGCGAGAGCGCCAGGGTGCGAACCGCGCCGCGTACGACACCAGCACCCGGGCGCTGTACGTCACGTACGCCAACACCGCCGGACCCAACAGCCAGACCGACGGTTCCGTCCACAAGCTCGACACCCACCGGCCGGTGGACCGCCATCACCCCCGAACCGGCCAGTGGCGCCTTCGCCTACGGCGGCGTGGCAGTCGACCCGAAGAAGCCCGGCACTGTGTCGCCGGGTGGAACTGCAGCGGTACGGAGTGCGAGTGCTCCGGTCGTGACCGGCTCGCCCCCCAGGAATCCCCACGCACCCCACTGCGAATCACCAGGGAGGGAACACCCATGGCACGCCGTACTCTCGCATGCACCCTCGCCGCACCCGCTCTCGCCCTGGTGGGCCTGATCGGCCTCGCGTAGGCCCCCGCCCAGGCCGCCGTCTGGAACACCTGCGACCAATGGGGCAACACCAGCCTGAACGGCTACGGGGCACCGGCCGGAGCGGGAGCCGGCACGTCCGCCAGGTCCCACCAGCGGGCCTTGTAGAGGCTCGACCCGGCGAATTCCGCCGTGGCGTGCGGGCTGTGGAACTGGATGCGCGAGGTGCACCAAGTACAGGGCGACGCAGGGTCGGGGCTTACGGTGAGGATTCTCCCGGTCAGCCGGTTCTGGCTGACGCTCTTGATCGACAGCCGGTCGAGACGCAACCACCATGAGCCCGGGGTGAACTCGGAGCGGCGTACGGAGAACTGGTGCACCCGGGTGCGGGTCGACAGCCACATCCTCCCCGGCGCGCCGGGCACCGGGGAGAGGTCGTGGCCCCCGGGCTCCGGCAGTGGGAGCGTCCTCACCGGCGTGAGCCGGGGGTGGCGCGCCGAACCCTCCACGGCGAGTGCCATCAGCACCCGGGTGCCCAGCGCCCACAGCAGCCCACCGTTGGCGTCCCAGTGCAGTCCGTGGGCGCCGGGAAGCGGGACCTCACTGTGCGTGTCGGCGCGCGGGCCCTGGGAGGCGGCGTACACGCGCACGAATCCGGCTGTGCTCGCGGCCAGGGCGATGTTTCCGTCGGGCAGCAGTTCCATGCTGTGCAGATTGGCCAGGGGCAGTGAGACGGCCCAGGCCACCCGGCCCGTTTCCACCCGCAGGACGGCCGCGAGTCCCTCCGACGCGCAGGTGAGAATCAGCGAAGCGCCTCCCGCGGAGACGGTTTTGGCCTCGCTGACGTTGCGCCAGAACCGCTGCGGGTCCAGGTCGGCCACCTGCGGGTCGGTCTCGGCGCTCCACGCCCACAGGGGTGACAGGTCGGCTGGGCGCGCCCAGCCACGGGCACTGCGGTTCGTGGCTGCCTCGTCCAGGAGGAGTACGGACCGGGATGCCTGGTCGCATGCCAGGATCAGCCGCCCCGGCCACGGCCGCGCGGCGCCCTGCGCCCGGCCGGCGGATGCCGTTGCGGCCGATGCCCCCAGCGCCGCCGCACCGGCGCGCAGCATGGCCCGACGGGGCAGGAGGGGATGCGGGAGACTTCGGCCGGTAGCACCAAGTTCGGCGAGCATCCGGCCACCTTGGCAGACGCCGGCCGTCCCCCGGCGGAGAAACACCCCCGGCGGAGCCGCGGGCCCGGCCGCCCCCTGCTCGACGGGCACGGTCCGGAGGACGCCGGTCACCCCTTTGATTTCAACCCGTTGAGCAGCGCGCGCAACACCGCGAGCCGGTGCGCGCGCAGTCGGTCGGCGGACTGCGACCCGGCCGACGGGCCGAGCGCCTTGCGGGCCGCATGGGCGGTGAGCACTCCAAGGATCAGCCGGACCAGAGCTCTACTGACGGCGACGGAGGCGAGCAGCCACGCGGCAGCGCCCATGGTGAGGGTGAGCATCATCGGTCACGCACCTTCGGAAGTCGGGAGGCCCCCGGTTTAGCGTGGCCCCGTGCGGTTCCGCTGCCCCGCAGTCGCGCGGTACCCGCCCGCCCGGTACGACTTCCACGCAGCTGCGCCCCTGTCGGCCGGGCGGGCGCCGGGGAAGTATGCGGGCATGGCCAACGTGAACAAACCGCGGACCCCCAAGGGCAAGTCCTGGAAGCGGGAGCTGCCCTTCCCCTACGACCAGGACCTCTCCGAGGTGCTGCGCCATCTCAACCGCCGTACGCGCACCTTCCGCACCCGGCTCTCGAACGATCCGGTGACGGCGTCGTACCTCGCTGCCGGGATGCGGCTGCTCGGACGCCACCTGGGGCCGGGCACCCCGCAGCGCGCCCACGGCGAGCGCCCGTTCCTCAGTTTCCTCTCGCAGCGCGCCGTCGCCGCGGAGGTCACCGGCAATCCCCGCCCGTTCACCCGGCACGGCAGCGTGGCGTCGCTGCGGGACCGCTGGAGCGCGCAGTCGGACTTCGTCGCCGACCTGATCCACTTCGCCGTGTGGCGGGACAACTACCGACCCGGCCATCGGGAGCAGCGGGCCGTCAACACGAAGAAGCTGGTGAGCGGGCAGGACTTCGTGGGCGCGGTGCACGAGACCGCCTTCCAGCACACCACCGAGGGCGTCGACATGCCGTCCGTCCGGCTCGGTCTCGCCCTGATGACGACGGCCGACGGGGACGAGGAGGTGACCACGGCGATCTCCGCGATGTACGAGGACTACCTCGGGTCGTGGAAGGAGCTGTACGCCGCTGTCATGCGTGAGCGCGGCCTGCGGCTGCGTCCGGGCCTCAGCCTCGACGACCTGGCGAACGCGCTGTCGGTGGCCACCGACGGGACGATCCTGCGGGCCATCGGCGACCCCGGAGCCGGTGTGGTCGACCACGACAACCGCCGTTCCCTGATGGGAACGGTCGCGCTCGCGGTGATCCACGCGTTCCTCGAACCGGACGAGGACGCGAGCGGTCTCACCCTGGAGGAGGCGGTCGCGGAGAGATTCGACGGACGGTCGTACTGAGACGCCCCCATGACGCCGGCCTCATTGAGCGACACGCGCCTATTGAGCGACACGCGTCGCGGCCCGCAGACTGCTACGCGCGCCGAGGGCAACGCGTCGGCCATCATCAGTCTGATGCTCGCAGTCCGTCTCACCAGGAGGTACCCATGAGGATGCTCATCAACGTGCCGGAGAGCGTCGTCGACGACGCTCTGCGCGGCATGGCCGCCGCCCACCCCGCGCTCAAGGTCGACGTGGCGAAACGGGTGATCGTACGGCGGGACGCGCCCGTCAACGGAAACGTCGGCCTCGTCTCCGGCGGTGGCAGTGGGCACGAGCCGCTGCACGGCGGGTTCGTCGGGCCCGGCATGCTGTCCGCCGCCTGTCCCGGTGAGGTGTTCACCTCGCCCGTGCCCGACCAGATGGTCCGGGCCGCCGCCGCGGTCGACAGTGGCAAGGGGGTGCTGTTCGTCGTGAAGAACTACACGGGCGACGTACTCAACTTCGAGATGGCCGCCGAGCTCGCCGAGGACGAGGGCATCCAGGTCGCCAGGGTGCTCGTCAATGACGACGTGGCGGTGACCGACAGCCTGTTCACAGCGGGCCGGCGCGGCACGGGTGCGACGCTCTTCGTCGAGAAGCTGGCGGGCGCCGCGGCCGAGGAGGGTGCCTCGCTGGTGCGGGTGGAGTCCGTCGCGCGGCAGGTGAACGAATCGTCGCGCAGTTTCGGGGTGGCCCTCAGCGCCGTCACCACGCCCGCGAAAGGCTCGCCGACCTTCGATCTGCCGCCGGGCGAATTGGAGTTGGGCATCGGTATCCACGGGGAGCCGGGGCGCGAGCGGCGGGCGATGATGACGTCGCGTGAGATCGCCGACTTCGCGGTCGACGCCGTCCTGGAGGACCTGCGGCCCACCGGGCCCGTGATCGCGCTCGTCAACGGAATGGGCGCCACGCCGCTGCTGGAGCTGTACGGCTTCAATGCGGAGGTGCAGCGCGTGCTGTCCGAGCGGGGTGTCTCCGTGGCCCGTACGCTCGTCGGAAACTACGTCACCTCGCTCGACATGGCGGGCTGCTCGGTGACGCTGTGCCAGATCGACGAGGAACTGCTGCGCCTGTGGGACGCGCCGGTCGAGACCGCCGCGCTCCGCTGGGGCCGCTGAGCCGTACGGACCGTACCAAGGAGACTCTGTGCTCGACGCCCAATTCTTCCGCGTTTGGATGACAGCCATGGCGGCCGCCGTGGAACGTGAGGCCGCGCGCCTCACCGATCTCGACTCGGCCATCGGTGACGCCGACCACGGCAGCAATCTCCAGCGGGGCTTCCGTGCCGTGGCCGCCGCGCTGGAGAAGGAGCCGCCGCTCACGCCCGGCGCCGTACTCGCCCTGTCGGGGCGGCAGTTGATCTCGACCGTGGGCGGGGCCTCCGGGCCGTTGTACGGCACGCTGCTGCGGCGCACGGGCAAGGCGCTCGGCGAAGCGGAGCAGGTCACGCCGCAGGAGCTGGCGCAGGCGCTGCGCGCGGGCGTGGACGCCGTGGCGCAGCTGGGCGGGGCCAAGCCCGGGGACAAGACGATGCTCGACGCGCTGGTCCCGGCCGCCGACGCGCTCGGTGAGTCCTTCGAGGCCGCGCGCGCCGCGGCGGACGAGGGTGCGCTCGCGACCGTACCGCTCCAGGCGCGCAAGGGTCGGGCGAGCTATCTCGGTGAGCGGAGCATCGGGCATCAGGACCCCGGGGCGACGTCGGCGGCCCTGCTGATCGACACCCTTGCCGATGTGGCCGGGGACGCCGCGTGAGCGGGGACAAGCTGGTCGGGATCGTGCTCGTCTCGCACAGCGCGTCGGTCGCGACCTCGGTCGCCGAGTTGGCGAAGGGGCTGGCGGGCGGCGGGACGCTCGCGCCGGTGGCTGCCGCGGGTGGTACGCCGGACGGTGGTCTCGGCACCAGCTCGGAGCTGATCGCCGAGGCGGCCAGGTCGGTGGACGGCGGCGCGGGGGTCGCGGTGCTCGTCGATCTGGGCAGCGCGGTGCTCACGGTGAAGGCGCTGCTGGCCGAGGGCGACGAACTGCCGGACGGGACCAGGCTGGTGGACGCGCCGTTCGTGGAGGGCGCGGTGGCGGCGGTGGTCACGGCGTCGGCCGGAGCGGATCTGAACGCGGTGGAGGCGGCGGCCAAGGAGGCGTACGAGTACCGCAAGGTGTGACCTTTCACCGCCTTGAAAGGCGTGACCGTTCACCGCTTTGGTACGCAAGTGGCCCCGCGTCCCCCGAGGACGCGGGGCCACTCCCGTTATGCCGCTCTCTCCCGCATGGCCGTGCCTGCCGCCGCGATCCGGATTTCCGACCGCTGTGTCGTGCCGTTGACCGTCACCGCGAGCGTGACGGTCCCCGGGCGCAGCGCGGTGAGCTTGCCGGTGGCCGGGTCGTAGGACGCCGCGTGGCGGCGGCCGGCGTCGTCCGGGGCGCCGATGTGCAGGTTCGGCGAGCCGGTCCAGTCCGCGCTCATCGGGAAGGCGACCGGGACCAGACGGGCGGCGCCCTGCGTGACGGTCGCCGCCACGGGAGCGCTGCGCCCGGGGGCCAGCTCCACCGGGGCGTCGAGCGTCAGGGCGTCGACATGCGCTCGGGTCTGTACGGACACCCAGTCGGGGCCGCCCGCCCAGGGCCGCAGCCGCGCCGCGGTCTGTTCGGTGCGCGAGACCGTGTCGACGCCGACCAGTGACCAGCCGGTGAAGCCGCCCTCGTCCGCCGGGCCCGCCGGTGACTTGCCGGAGTTTCCGTTGATCAGGTACGGCACGCCGTCCACCTGGGCGGCGTGGAAGACCCCGACGTGGCTGCCGATGAGGCCCGCTCCCTTGCCCGTCGTACGGCGGAACCCGGTGAGCCACTGTTCGATCAGCGCGGCCTCCTTGCGGTCGCCCAGCTGGCTGCCCTTCTGGGCGGTCGGGTCGCGTGGCGGGACGTGCTCGATGAGCATGACCGAGCTGATGGTGCGGTCCCTGGCCGCCGACTCGAGTTGGGCGCGCAGCTGCTGGATCTGTGCGAAGCCCCCGCCGCGCAGGCTCAGACTGGAGGTGTCGAGGGTGATGAAGCGGGTGCCCTCGTGGTCGAACGTGCGCTGCGCCGGGCCGAATTCGGTGACGAAGTTGTCGATCCGGCCGCCCATCACCTCATGGTTGCCCGGCACGTAGTACCAGGGCAGGGCGTCCCCCAGCTCCTCGGTCAGGATGCGGCGGGCGAAGGCGAGGTCCGCGGCGGATCCCTCGTCGACGAGGTCTCCGTTGATGACGAGGAAGTCGGGTTTCGCCGCCTTGATCTCGCGCAGAGTACGGCGTGCCTGCGCCACGATGGCGCTGTCCGGGTCGCGGGCGACGAACTGCGCGTCGGACATCACCGCGAACTGCCAGTCCCTGGACCCGGTTTGCGCCGCGGTGTCGATCAGCGGGTCCCGAGGTGTCGGCTGCTTCGGGAGTTCGACGGTGGGCGGCACCTGCGCGGTCAGGTCGTCGATGACGATCGCGCCGGTGTACTGCTGGGTGGCGGCGGTCTCCGCCAGGTAGAAGCGGTGCACCTTGAGCGACATCGCCGCGCCCGGCGGGACCGCGAAGGTCACCTGACGCCAGCCGGTCCAGGTGATGAACGGTCCGCGCAGCAACTGGTCGGAGCCCGCTGCGTCCTTGATGTGCAGGGTCGGCCAGGCGCCCTTGCCGTCGCCCTTGATCCACACCGTGAAGGATTGCGGCTGCCCCTCGACCACGATGGGCCGGGGCGGGTTGGCGTAGGCGGCGCGCGTCGCGGTCGACTGGGTGAAGTCGTAGCCGAGTTTCAGCCCGGTGCCGGTGTGTCCTTCGGGGGTCGCGGTGACCGAGCCGCTCGCGCGGGCCTGGCTGAAGGTCCAGGAGGCCGCGTCGCCGAAGGCGGAGACGGCCTGTTCGGCGAGGCCGACGCTGACGGCCAGCGCGGTGGTGACGCCCCCGGCCTTGGCTTTGATACGTCCCGCGCCGCTGCCGCTGCGCGAGGTCACGGTGAAGGAGCCCCGGCCGTCGTCCCGGATGTCGAACAGCGCACGGTCGTAGTCGAGCGTCACATCGCGCGGCTCGACGGGCGCGCTGTTGCCGTGGGCGTCGAGCCCCACGATGCCGAAGGTGCCGCTCGCCGTCGCGTCCGCGAGGCCGACGCGCCGGGTGGTCGGTTCGATCCGGGCAAGGTCGTCGAGCACGGTCAGCCGGATGCTGCCGCGGGCGGGACCACGCAGCGCGCGTACGTCCGTGGTGCCGCCGCGGCGCGCGGTGAACAGCCCGCGGTTGTCGACCCGGCCGACCTCGGTACGTACGGCCTGCCAGTGCGGGGTCCCCGCGGCCGGACCGTAGGTCTCGTCGTGCCCCGCCGCGGTGATCTGCCGGGACAGGCCGGGGAAGACCCGCTCGGGGTGGCCGCCCTTCACGGGGTCGACGGTCGGCGCGGAACCGGCGGGCGTGCGGGTCTCGACCCAGAAGCCGCGCAGCCGGCCGGTGCCGTCGGGGGCGGTCAGGGCCAGGCCGTTGGGTACGGTGCGTTCGCTGCCGTCGGAGGGGCTGTTCTCCAGGTGGAGTGCGTCGTTGCCCGGCTCGCGGGCGACGAGGGTCGAGGAGCCGCCGCCGTCGAGATTCAGTGCGCTGTGCGCCCCGGTGCGCTTCATCATGAGGCCGAGTTCGGTGAGGGTGACCCCGCCGCTGTCGGCCTGCCGGCCGTCGACGGTCATCACGTGCATGTCGCGGCCGTCCTTGGAGAAGCCGACGGCGGTGCGGGGCGCGGCGGTGTTGTTGCCCTGGCCGTCGTGGTTCTGCGCGACGCCGTCGACGACAAGCAGTTCGCGTCCGCCGACCGCGGTGCGCGGCACGGGTCCGCTGTCGGCGCGCGGCCGGTATTCCGTGGCCACCGGGTCGCCGGGCCTGAGCGCGCGGAGCACCGCCGCCCCGGCCTCGCGGCCGACGAGGACCGTGGTGCCCTCGGGGACGGGTCCGGCGCCGGGCCGGTCCGCCACCGAGACGACCTTGCCGTCTCGTACGGCGGCCTCGGCGACCGGAGTCGCGTCGTCCACGGTCAACGCCCGATCGGCCTCGCCCCAGCCCGAGGTGTACGCCCCCACTCCCCCGCTCGGAACATTCGCCGCGTTGTAGGCGGCCAGCGGGTGGGTGCCGGCCGGGACGGTGAGCGTACCGTCGAAGTACAGCTCCAGGACGCGCCCGGCGACCCCCGGTCCGATGCCGACGGCGCGGTTGGCGCCCGCGGACGGGGAGTGGACGACCTTGCCGTCCTTGATGCCGGGGCCCTGCGGGGCGCCGGTCTGGTTGATGTCGAAGAAGTCGGCGTTGACGGCGGCGACAGTGCGGCGGCCGGCGCCCGGCCGGTGAGCGGCGGCGAGCTCGGAGACCGTGCGGCGGTCGGCGACCTTGCCGGAGTGCAGATAGTCGGTGCGTACGCCGCGGTCGTCGAGGTCGACGGAAAGCGCGTCGACCCGCAGCCACTTGTCGGATTCGAGCCGGTCGTACGAGTCGAGGCGGACGCCCGGGGCCACCGGGCGGGCGCTGCGCGCGGTCCCGATGCCGTCGCCGTCGGCGACGGATCTGGGGCTGCCGGGGGCGGAGCGGGCCGGTGGTGGTGCGACCGGTCTGAGGATCTCGGCGGAGTTCCGGGGTCGGGGATCGGGGGTGGAGTCGCTGACGGCGGGTGACACGGCTCCCACGGTCAGCGCGGTCACCGTCGCGAGCAGCACGACGGGCCGGCCCACTCGGCCAAGGTCCACAAGTCCTCCTGGAGGAATGCTGGTTGGTCGCGAAAGCACTGTCGGCGGACAGCGTCTCTGCGTTCCTACCCACTCACCAGGGGGTGGGGGCGACCGTGCGGCGAACAGTAGGCACCGTAGCCGGTGGCCGGGTGTATGAACCGTTACGACGCCGGGCCCGCCGGATCGGCGCGTCCGGGTGAACGCCGGGAACTGCTCGGGAGGCGGGGCGGGGAGAATGGGCAGGTGAACTCCTACTACCGCGTGCTCGGCCCCGCCCAGGTGCTGCGTCCGGACGGCACCGGGGTCCCGGTCGGCGGGGCCCGTCTGCGGGCGCTGCGGACCGCGCCGGCCGCGGGCGGCGGGCGGGCGGCGCGGACCCAGGAGCTCGTCGACCGGGTCTGGGGCGAGGAGGAGGCACCGCCCGCCGACGATGCCGCGGCGTTGTTCCAGCGCCTCGTCCAGCAGCGCTGCCGCCTCGGGCCCGGCGGCGTGGGCAGGACCCGCCTGTCACTGGAGGCCGCCGCGACGGCCGCGCGGGCGTGGCCCGACGGGGTGTGGGTGGCCTAGCTCGCGTCCGTACGGGACGGGGCAACCGTGCCTGAGTCGGTGCTGAGCGCGCTCGGCGCACGCGAACCGGTGGCGGTACGCGGCCCGGCCACGCCGGGGCCCAGGATCCGCTGGAGCGGCTGGTGGAGCACTGCGGTGCGCGGCGGATGCTGCTCGCGCTCGACAACTGTGAGCAAGTCGCCGACTCCGTACCCGGGTTGACGCAGGCGGTCCTCACCCGATGTCCGGGGGTGAGTGTGCTGACCGCCAGCCGGGAGCCCCTGGGGGCGACCGGCGAACGGGTGCGGACGGTGGAGCCGCTGCCGCAGGAGGTGGCGCTGCGACTGCTGGCCGAGCGGGGCGCCGCCGCGAGCCCCGGGTTCCACACCGACGACGCCCCGGCCGCCTGCGCGGAGATCTGCCGCAGGCTGGACGGGCTGCCCCTGGCCGTGGAATTGGCCGCGGCCCGGCTGCGCGCGCTCACCCCGCGCCAGATCGCGGACCGTCTCGACGACCGTTTCCGGCTGGTCGATGGTCTGCCGGGTGGCGGACGCAGGACCGCGCTGCCGAGGCAGCAGACGCGGCGCGTACGACCACCACACTTCGATGCCCGAGTGCTTCGGCTTCCACCAGTACCGGCCGGAGGCCGAGGCGGAGATCCGTCGGCGTGCCGGGGACGAGGTGCGGGCGGCGCTCGACGAGCGGAGTTACGAACACGCGTACGCGCGGGGCGCCGACCTCTCCCTCCAGGAGGCCGGCGCGGGCGTGACCCGCACTCCCCCCCCGGGTGACAACGCGGGTACGCCGGGAGTGGGGCTGGGACACGCCTAGCGCCGGCCTTCGTTCCCGGGGTCCTGGGGCCCGTCGTCCCCGTGGAGCGACTCGTCCGGGGTTTGCCAGGAGTCGGACCGGGGCTGCGGCTCCTGCGGGGGCATCGGCCTTTCGGCGGTGCGCCTGCTGCCCCACCAGAAGGCGCCGAGGAGCAGCGCGACAACCACGATGCCGACCAGGGCCCACAGGACTGCGGGGAACGCTCCGGCGGCCAAGTGAACGACCGGCTCACTGCTCAAGGTGCTCATGCCGTGCTCGTACCACATGATCAGGTCCGCATATCGGCCCGGGTGCCGGGCCGCTCGAATGGCGTACGTGGGGCACGATGTTCGGCACGTGTGCTCCCCGACCGAACGGAAGCGGTCTCACCATGTCACCAGGCCCCGCCGACCCCACGGCGCTCCACCCCATGCCGGACCAGCCGCGGGTGGTCCTGCTGAAGCCCCTGGTGAAGTCCCCGCTGATCGACGTCGGGGAGTTCTCGTACTTCGACGACCCGGACGAGCCGACCGCGTTCGAGACCCGCAATGTGCTCTACCACTACGGGCCGGAGAGACTCGTCATCGGGAAGTTCTGCGCGCTGGGCACCGGCGTGCGCTTCCTCATGAACGGCGCCAACCACCGGATGGACGGGCCTTCGACATTCCCGTTCCCCATTATGGGAGGCTCCTGGGCCGAGCACTTCGATCTGATCACGGGGCTGCCCGGCCGCGGCGACACCGTCGTCGGCAACGACGTCTGGTTCGGCCACAGCACCATGGTGATGCCCGGTGTCCACATCGGGCACGGCGCGATCATCGCCTCCGGCTCCGTGGTGGTCGACGACGTGCCCGACTACGGCATCGTGGGCGGCAATCCGGCCAGGCTGATCCGCACCCGCTACGACGAGTCCGACGTAGCCCGCCTACTGGCCGTCGCCTGGTGGGACTGGCCCATGGAACACCTCACGCGGCACATGCGCACCATCATGTCCGGCAGCGTCGACGCCCTGGTGGAGGCAGCTCCGGACCCCCTCTAGCCACTTCGGAGCACTGGTTTCTCCCGTCCTGTGTACGTGATCTCGCCGCGCCCCTTACGGTTGTGACGCACCGTCCAGGACAGGCACGCGCCACCGGGGCCCCGCGGCCCCGGTGGACCGTCGACCCAGTGGAGGAGCGGCCACCGTGACCGCCCATACGCACCGGATGACCGCCCACAAGCACCGTCGCCCCCGGCGGCACCTGACGCACCGTCGCCCCCGGCGCCATCTCCTGCCGGCCACGCTGGCTCTCGTCTCGGTGTCGTTCCTCCTCGCCTGGCTCACCCCCACATCGGGCGCTTCCGTCGCCTCCCAGGACGCCTGCCGCACGACCGGGGACAGCATGCCGGTCGGCGACTGCGGGCCTTTCCGGCAGATCTTCGCCGAGAACTTCAACGGGGACACGGTGCCGCTCGGTTCGTTCAGCGACTGCGACCACTACGCCGACACCCGCGACGCGTACTGCGCGGGCCTCGAAGGCAAGTACCGGGAGGACTGGTGGGCGTACCCGGCGGCCTGGCGGGACACCGCGACGTCCGGGGCCGACGGCAACTCCGTGCGGTCGGTCGGCGGCGCATACCACCCCGAGGACACCCTCAGTGTGGGTCCCGCCGACAATGGCGACGGCCGGATGAACATCCGCATGTGGCGGCCCGAGGACGGCGGCCCGGTGCATGCCGCGGCCGTCGTGCCGAAGAAGCTCATGGAGCAGACGTACGGAAAGTTCAGCGAGCGGTTCCGGGTGGTCGACGCCGCGCCCGGCTACAAGTCGGCGCACCTCTGGTACGGCAACGGCTGCGAGATGGACTTCCCCGAGCAGAACTGGACCGACGAAATCCTCGCGTTCACCCACCCCTGCGACGGCGGGCAGCAGGACGTGTTCACCACCGGCGCCCGGTGGACGGACTGGCACACCACATCCGTGGAGTGGACGCCCGACGAGGTCAGGTACTACCTCGACGGTGAACTCGTCGGCTCCAGTACCCGCGGCACCCCGTCGGAGCCGCTGTCCTGGATCCTGCAGAACGAGAGCGCACTGTACGGTCCGCCCGCCGAGCCCGGCTCCTCGGCGCAGCTCGACATGACCTGGGTCGCCGGGTACGCCTACGAGGGCCCGCGCTGATCCGGCCCGGGGCGTTCGGCCGGGCGCGCGCGTCGAACGGCAGCGCCTCCGGTCGACATTGCGTTGCCTCCCGGTGGCGCACCCCCCTACGGTCCCGATCATGTTGCCTGTGGTGGAGACGGACGAGGAGTGGGACGCGATCGTCCCCGAAGATGGTGATGGGCCCGGGGGCGGCGGACCTCAGTACCCGCTTCGGGCTCGGCGGGGACCGCTGACCCGTTTCCCCGAGGGGTCGCAGCCGGTCTACGCGGTCGGTGACGAGCATGTGCTCAAGCTGTTCCCGGGGCCGCCGCACAGGACGGGACCGCCGAAGGGCGGGTTCTGACGTTCCTTCAGGGACGACTCCGCATCCCCACCCGCGGGCGCGGGACTTCGGCCCGTACGAGAACGGCTGGCAGTACGTCCAGTGACGGGCAGGACGGGTCCTGGCGCGTGGGGGACGCACGGTCCCAGCCCCAGTCCCAGCCCGTGCAGTCCGGGCCCGTACAGTCCCAGTCCGCGCGGGTGGGCCGTCACCTTGTGCATGTCGACTCCACCGGGGCCGGAGCCCATTTCGTCCTGCCCGGCCCCTCGGGCCGGTGACACGGCCGACCGCATCGGGTTCGGGGCCGTCCTCGTGAGGGGTTGTCGGGACCATCGAGCCCCCGAGCATCCGCCGATGCCCGGGGGCTGGTGCGCGTCAGCCGTTGCGGCCGGCGCCGACCTCTCCGACGCCCGGGATTCCGACGCCCTCGATGCCCGCACCCGCGTCATCGGCGTCCCCGGCATCCTCTGCTCCGGCGTTGGCGGCGCCGGCGTCACCCGCCCCGGCGTTTCCGGCGTCCTCGCCACCGGCCCCGGCGTTAGCGGTGCCCGCGTCACCGGCACCAGCGTTAGCGGCGCCCGCGTCACCGGCTTCCCCTGCGTCCCCGTTGCCGCCCGCACCCGCACCGATCTCGGCGCCGACTGCGGCCAGCGCCGTCGTCACGGGCTGGAAGAACGTCTCGCCGCCCGCGGTGCAGTCCCCACTGCCACCCGAGGTGAGACCGAGCGCGCTCCCGTCCTGGGTGAAGAGCGCGCCACCGCTGTCGCCCGGTTCGGCGCAGACATCGGTCTGGACAAGGCCGGTGACGGTGCCTTCGGGGTAGTTCACAGTCGCGTTGAGCCCGGTGACCTCTCCGTCGTTCAGCCCGGTGGTGCTGCCCATGCGGGACACCTGCTGGCCGACCGCCGCGTCGGCCGCCTGGGTGATCTCCACGGTCTGTCCCCCGCCCACATCGACCGCGCTCGGCGCCTCGACGGCCGGGTCGTCGTACGTCACGAGCGCGAAGTCGCCGTCGCCCGGGAAGGTGGCGGCCTGGACCGTACCGATGGGCGCGCCGTCCTGGGCGTCCGACCACTGGTCGGCGGCGACACCGCAGTGACCCGCGGTCAGGAAGCCGGGCCGACCGTCCTGAGTGGTGACATTGAATCCGAGGGAGCAGCGTGCGCCGCCGCCGAAAATGGCGTCCCCGCCTTCCAGGAAGGGCTTGAACTCCCCCGTGGACTTCTGGATTCGGGCCGTGTCGGCGCCCAGTGATTCGACGGCCGACTCAAGTCTGTTCCACCGGTCGCCGGTAACCGTGCGGTCCGCCGTGACCAGGACCTGATTGGTCCTGGGGTCGACGGCCCAGGCCGTTCCCGGGATGGTGGCCCGGCTGGTCAGGGTGCGGGTGGCGGATGTCAGGCGGTCGGTGCTGTTCTGCACGCTCCGCGCGACCGCCCCGGCCTTCTTCACCTCGACGTTCACCTCGTTGTCGTTGCCCACGACGTTGACGATGACCTGCTGCTTCTCGGCGTCGTAGTACGCCCCGCCATAGGCCTCGCCGAGCTGCGGGGCCAGCTTCTCGATGAGCCCAGCCACCGATGCGGCGCTCATCACCCTGGGCGCCGGGTCCGACGCCGCGTCGTCCTCGGTCTGCGAGGCGTTGGCGTTGGGCAGCAGGATGGCCGCTGCCGCGACGCCCACCGCCCCGGCTCCTGCGAGAATGGCCTTCCGCTTGGGTATTCGCCTGTGACTCAACTCGTCGCCTCCTACAGGGGACATGGAGCCCGGTTGCCGACGGAAACCGGGGGGACGCGTCCGCCCCCTGGTACGGGCGGTGCGAGAGTTGTGTTCACCGTTTGCGCGCACGAAAATCCCTGACCTGGCGTCAGGAGGTGTCGGGGCCGGTACCGGCCCGGCCTCACCGCTCGGGCACGTACGCCTTCGCCGTGTTCTCCGCCGCCGCGGTCGCCACCGGTGCCAAGGCGCCCGACGCCTCGTGGGCAACGCCCCAGGCGCGGCTGCTGAGGGTCATGAATTCCCCGGCCTGCGGGGTCGACTGCCAGTCGGGGCCGAAGGACTCGCCGCGCAGATGCGCGTACAGGCCGCGCAGTGCGAGGTCCCAACCGAACCCGACGGCTCCGGGTCCGAACTCGCCCCACATCTTGGGGCCGACGGTCGCGACGTGGTCCGAGCTCGAAGACTGTCCGGTCATCGCTCTCCGGATCCGGGGACAGCCGCACCTCGACCTCGCTGATGTCGCTCTCCGCGACCTCGCCGTACAACCAGCTCACCTTCAGCAGCCGGGGCGGTTCGCCGCGCAGCACCGTCCCGCCGGCGTTGCCCTCCAGCCGGTACGTGCCGCCGACGCTCAGCTCACCGGTGACCGGCAGCAGCCAGCTCCCAATGCGCCCGGCGTCGGTGCAGGCGTCCCGCACCTCGGTGGCCGGGGCATCGTGCGTACGCCGTAGCAGTACGCTCCTGACCTCGCCCGCCTCCGTCCGCCGGTCCCTCACCTCTCGGTGGACGAGCTGGATCCGGTCGTTGAAGTCGGCCACCTTCGCCTCCTCCTCTTCGCTCTTGTGGTCGCGGAACCCGGTCGGCGCAATGAGGCACAGTTTCCGGGGCGGTCGGTCCGGGCCCCAGTCAGCACGGCAGAACGTAGTGCCGGGGCCCGTCACTGCCCGGCTCTCTGCGATGGCGTCGTGCTTTCCCCGCGCGCAGACTTGACGGCATGTCGGGCAAGCGAAGCGCGGGACTCCTCCTCTTCCGGATGTCGGAGGCGGGGACCGAGGTGCTCATCGGTCACATGGGCGGTCCGTTCTGGGCCGGCCGCGATGCCGGGGCCTGGTCAATTCCCAAGGGCGAGTACGGGCCCGGGGAGCAGCCCGAGGCGGCTGCCCGTCGGGAGTTCACGGAGGAACTCGGTCTGCCGGTGCCCGACGGGGAGCGGATTCCGCTCGGCGAGTCCCTTCAGGCGGGCGGCAAGACCGTCACCATCTGGGCGATGGAGGCGGATCTCGACATTGGCCGGGCCGTCTTCGGGACGTTCGGCATGGAGTGGCCGCGGGGATCGGGGGTGCTGCGTGAGTTCCCGGAGCTCGACCGGGTCGCCTGGTGCACACCGAGCAGCGCCCAGGACCGGCTCGTCACCGGCCAGCGCGTATTCCTCGACCGACTCGCCTCCCGTATACAGGACAACCGTCCCCCGCCACCGCCCCCATGAACCGCGCCCGGAAGGAACCTTGAGTGCACCACCGGACACAGCTCCTCGCTGTCCTCGGCGCCACATTGCTCGCCACCGCCGCACTGCCCGCCACCGCACTGCCCCCTGTCACCCGGCCCGCCGAGGCAGGGTCCACCCGGCCCGCCGAGGCGGGGTCCACCCGGCCCGCCGAGGCGGGGTCCGTCGGTGCGGACGCGCTGCTCGCCAAGGTCAGGAGCTGCTCTCAGATCTCGAAGGGCAGATACCGGTCCGACGAGGGTTCCAAGGCCGATGTCCCCGTGTGCGGCAAGAACGGCGCGGTGTTCTTCAAGGCCGACATGGACATCGACTGCGACGGCCAGGTCACCGCGCGGTGCAACAAGAAGACCGACCGCTGGTTCCAGGGCGCGACCGCCTTCCAGCAGTCCGACGGCAAACCGCTGAACTCGGAGAAGCTGCCGTTCGTCGTCGTGCCGGGAGCAAGCGGCATCTGGAATCACCGGGCGTCGGGCATCCGCGGCGGCGCCGTCGCCGCCGTCGTCTACCGCGGCCGGGTGCGGTACGCCGTCGTCGGCGACACCGGCCCCAGCCGCATCATCGGTGAGGCGTCGTACGCGGCGGCACGGTCCCTGGGCATCGCCCCCCACCCGACGAACGGCGGCACCGCGTCGGGGGTCACGTACATCCTCTTCAAGAACTCGAAGGTCTCCCCCATCGAGAGCAACAGCGCCGCGACCGCGCGCGGCGAGGCGCTGGCGAAACAGTTCATCCGGAACAACTAAGGGCTGTCCCGCAATCCCTGGCAGGCGCACGACGACAGCTACGGCACCTCGCCGCGTTGTCGGAACGCCCGAATACGTCCAGTATGCGAACGTCCCTCCGCCTTGCGATGCACCGCATCTGACGCCGTGCGCTGATCCACCAGGGATTACGGGACAGCCCTTAGCCGACGGATTCCGGATTCAGGAGCCTTTCAGTTGCGTGGGCTTTCAAGAGACCGGATGCCGATCCTGTCCGTGAGGCTGGCCGCCGAGCGCGGCGGCGGCCTTCGCGGTCAACAGCACCATGCTGACGGCCGAACTCGCCCCGCCCGTCGACGTCACCCTGAAGTGGACGGGCGAGGCCCGGGGCGAGGCCGGCCGCATCGTCGAGTTCGCGACGGATCCGGCAGGCCCGTACACGATTCTGGAGTACCTGGCTCCGGGCACCCGGACTTACCGGCACCCCGATCTCATGCCCCTGACGCCGTTCCACTATCGCCTTCGCCCCTACTACGGGCCGGCCTCGCCACCGGTCGAAGTCGCGCTGCCCCCAGGGGAACTGACGGGGATGGACCAGCAGGACGACCACGAGTGGGCGCCTCCGCGCACGGTCCGGGGCAAGAACGTGTCCGCGCATCCCGTGCGGAGCGCGGGCTCCGCACCGAGCGGCCTCAAAGCGACCGTCGAGCACGTTAACGGCCTCAAGTTCACCTGGACCGACCACGCCTCCGACGAGGCGGGCTATCTGCTGGAGACCAAACCGGCGGGCAGCCGGACATTCCGGCCGACCGGCGTCCTGGACCCGGATATCAATTCCTTCGGGCTGATCACTCTGCCGAACGAAAAGAATGCTTCCTACCGGGTCCGCGCAATCACCTACGGAAAGCAGTCCAACGTGGTCCACCTGAAAACCGGAAAGGACCAGTAACAGCCTTTATGACCCGGCGAGTTCGCGTGCCGTCGCCATGTCGCTGAACGGGATCAGCTGCTCCCCGACGATCTGGTACGGCTCGCTGCCCTTGCCCGCGATCAGCACGGTGTCCTCGGGCCCGGCCGCGGACAGCGCGAAGGCGATCGCCTCACGGCGGTCGGCGAACCGCTCGAAGCGGGTGCCGGTCGCCGTGAGGCCCGGGACGATCTGATCCAGGATCGCCTCGGGGTCCTCGTCCCGGGGGTTGTCCGAGGTGAGCACGCACAGGTCGGAGTGGGTACCGGCGATCTCGCCCATCTGGGCGCGCTTGGTTACGTCCCGGTCCCCACCGCAGCCGAAGACGGTGACGACCCGGCCCTTGGCGAAGCCGCGGATCGCGGTCAGGACCTTCTCCAGCGAGTCCGGGGAGTGCGCGTAGTCCACGATCACCGAGGTGCCCGCCGGGGTCTCGTAGCGCTCCAGGCGCCCCGGGACCGGCGGCATCCGGTCGAGCGCGGCGACGAGTCCCACGAGGTCGTGTCCCAGGAGGTGGCAGGCCGCCACGGTGGCCAGCGCGTTGGAGACCGAGAAGCGGCCGGGTACCGGAATCGCCGCCGGGTATTTGCGACCGTCGTGGTGGAGGGTGAAGCGCGTGCCGAAGCCGTCCATGTCGAGGTCGGTCGCGCGGTAGTCGGCGGGTGAGTCGACGCCGTAGGTGGTCACCCGGCCGGGCATCGTCGCGACGATCCCGGCGCCCACCGAGTCGTCGGCGTTGACCACGGCACGCTCGCAAAGGCCCTCGAACAGGCGCAGTTTGGCGTCCCGGTAGTTCTCCATGGTGCCGTGGTCGTCCAGGTGGTCCTGGGTCAGGTTGGTGAAGATTCCGACATCGATGAACGAGTGGTCGATGCGGTGGTTCAGCAGGCCCATCGAGGTGGCTTCGAGCACGACGGTGCTCGCCCTGCGGTCGCGCATGTGCCCCAACAGGTACTGGAAGTCGGGTGATTCGGGGGTGCTCAGCACCGACCTCGGCATCGGGATCACATCGTCCCCGATCCGGCTGCCGGCCGTGCCGATGACGCCGACCACGGCGGACTCGGCGATCCGCAGGACCGACTCGACCATGTAGGACACGGAGGTCTTCCCGTTGGTGCCGGTGACGGCCACCATGTCCAACTGCCGTCCGGGCTCGCCGTAGTAGCGAGAGGCGACGGCCGCGGCCGCTGTCCTGGTGTTCGGGACCCGGACGACACAGACGCCGGTGTCCGACGCCCACGACGGCGCGGGGTGGTCCGAAGCGCCTTCGACGAGTACGGCCGCCGCGCCACGTGCGAGAGCGGGCCCGACAGCCTCCGGGCCTCCCTCGCGGTGTCCGGGGACGGCGACGAACAGGGATCCCGGCGACACCCGGTGGGCGTCGAAACAGGTTCCCGCGGTGATCATCGTCTCCGGATCCCCCTGGAGCACCTCGTGGTCGTGGCCGGCCAGCAACTCGCTCAACTTCACAGGGGTCCTCTCGGAGGGAACGGACGACAGCCGGCCGTCCGGCGGTCGTCAAGGGCGGCGCCCGGGGGCGCCGAAGAAGGTCGTGCAAGGGGTGCGCGGTCGTGCGTACGGGGCCGGGACACAGCGGATCGGCCCGGAGGCAGAGATATTGCGGACGTTACTACGGCGCCCCGGGAAGAGGAGCGGACCGTGCGGAAAGGAGTGTCAACGAACGGGGCGGGAACCGCCGGGGGCCTCTGAGGGGCGGGCGAGGATCGCTAGCCGTGGCCGTGCAGGGCCCGGCAGCCGCACTGCGGCTCATTCGCCGGGCCGTGGGCCGTCGCGCCGGGCGCGATCGGGCACAGGGCATGGGAGACCTGCGGCAGGCACTCCCTTACTCCACATGTGCGACCCATAAGTGGAGTGTACGGCCAGCCGGGCGGCCCCGGTTCCGCTGTCGCGCACCGGGCTCCCCGGGCGACCGTGCGCCGATGCCAGGAGAGAAAACCTGTCGTGCGGGGCGCGAGGGTCAGGGAAGGATCGAGTCGACGTATCCGCCGTCCACGCGGACGGCGCCACCGCTGGTGGCCGAAGCGAGCGTCGAGCTGAGGTGGACCACCATGTTGGCGATCTCCTCGGGTTCGATCAGGCGCTGGATCAGTGACTGGGGGCGGTGCAACCGCATAAACTCGCGCTGGGCCTCGTCCCACGGAAGCGCGCTGTCCACCAGCTCGTACACGAAGTCCTCGACTTCGCCGGTGTGCGTCGGTCCGGCGATCACCGAGTTGACGGTGACCCCGGTGCCGGCCGCTTCCTTCGCGAAGCCTCGGAAAACCGCGAGAAGTGCGGTCTTGGACATGCCGTAATGGATTCGGCGGGGATGACGACCGCGGAGTCGCTGGCGATGTTCAGAATGCGCCCCCAGGACCTCGTCGTCATGCCGGGCAGGTACCCGCGGGTCATCCGCACGGCTGTCAGCACGTTCACGTCGAAGTAGCGCCGCCGCTCCTCGTCGCTCATGTCGAGGGGGGCTTGGCACCGAAGGTGCCGAGGTTGTTGACGAGGATGTCCGCCTACCGGAGCGCTTCGATGACCTGCCGGGCGCCGTCGTAGGTGGAGATGTCGCCCGGCGCGGCCAGGAACTCGACCTCGGGCGACTCGCCGCCCAGCCGCTCGAGCGCCGCGTCGACGGATTTCTCCGTACGTCCGTTGGCGGCGACCCGGGCCCCGGCGCGCGCCAGACCGGTCGCTATGGCCGCTCCAATGCCCTGGTCGATCCGGTGACCAGAGCGTTCTTTCCCATGAGATCAATCAGCACGATACGCACCCTTCCAGCAGCAGTTCTCCGGCGATGACGCCGTCCTCCTCATGCAGTAGATCATCGAATTCGACCCCCCCGGAAGAAGCTGCCGAAGCCGACGGACCGGGGGCGGATAAGTGATCCATAAAGGTCTCCGTGTCATTCCCCTTCATTGACATCGGCGGGTAAACAGGGGACAAATGAAAGGTAAGGGCCTCCGGCCCATGCAACGAAGGACCGGCATCCGCGATCTCCTTGATCGACTCCGCACCATCGAGACCCGACAGAAGGAGCTTCGCGAGGAGCAGGCGGCGGTGGTCCGCGCGATAGTGGCGCAAGCCGGCGGGGTCAGTCAGGCCGCTGCTCTGCTGGGTCTGGACCCCAAGACCGTCCGGGCCCGTGAGCGCGCAGCGGGCATGGTCATGGTGGTCTATCGCGGAACGCACACCGAGAAGATCGATACGGACGGGCGTCTCTACGGCGAGACCGGGCAGGGCGAGGACAGTCCGGCCCAGCGGGACGCCGACCGGATGTGGTTTACCGTGGCCAAGGGCAAGCGCCCCCTCCTGCGTGCCGTCGCCTATGTGGCCGACGGCAAAGTGACCCGGGTCCGTGAGATCGAGGAAGGCCCCTGGCAGGAGAATCCGCAGGGCAAGGTCGCGCTGCCACTCGGTCGGCCGCTCAGCCCCGACGCCCTGGCCGAACGATTTCCCGCCTTTCCGCTGAACATCGGCGCCCCAAGACCCATGGTGCGGGGCAAGATCCGCGAGTACATCGCGCTGTAGACCGGGCACGCCCGCCCGCGCCCCACTCCCGTCCGGCGGCCCCGCCGCTGAGCCCTGCCCCACCACGGCACGTTGTCACGACGCCTCCTGTGCCCCACCAGAGAAGGGTCCAACCTCATGACCGTGCAGACTTCCGTCCGTCCTCCGCCTCCGCCGCCGAGTCAGACCGGCAGTGACTTCGCCCGGCTCTCGAAGAAGGTCATCGCGACCGGGCTGATGAGCCGCCGCCCCGGCTACTACGCGGCCCGCATCGCCGCGGTCGCCACGCTCTACGTCGGTGGCTGGGCCGCCTTCGTCCTCGTCGGCGACAGCTGGTGGACTCTGGCGATCGCCGGCTTCCTCGCCGTGGTCTTCGGCCAGGTCGCGCTGCTCACCCATGACATGGCCCACCGCCAGGTCTTCCGGCTGCGCAAGGCAAGCGAGCGGTCGGGGTGGATCGCCGGGAACGCCGGCATCGGGATGGGCTACGGCTGGTGGCAGGACAAGCACACTCGTCACCACGCCAACCCCAACCACGAGGATCTGGACCCGGACGTCCTCCCCGACGTGCTGGTCTGGTCGCAGGACCAGGCCCGCGCCGCCAAGGGCCTGCCCAGGCTGCTGGGCCGCTCGCAGGCCTTCCTCTTCTTCCCGCTGCTCACGCTGGAAGGCTTCAGCCTGCATGTGGCGGGCGTGCGGGGACTGGCCAACCCGGCTCTGAAGAACCGCAAGATCGAAGGCGCGCTGCTCTTCGGTCATTTCGCGGTGTACCTGGCCGCGCTGTTCCTGGTGCTGCCGCCCGGCATGGCGATCGCCTTCCTGGCCGTCCACCAGTGCCTCTTCGGCGTCTACCTCGGCTCCATCTTCGCCCCGAACCACAAGGGCATGCCGATCCTGACCGGCAAGGACCGCCCGGACTTCCTGCGCCGCCAGGTACTCACCTCACGCAATGTGCGCGGCGGCTGGTTCACCGACGTCGCGCTCGGCGGGCTGAACTACCAGATCGAGCACCACCTGTTCCCCAGCATGCCCAGTGTGCATCTGCGCAAGGCCCAGGTCATCGTGCGGCAGCACTGTGAGGAGCTGGGCATCAGCTACCTGGAGACCAGCCTGCTCACCTCGTACAAGCAGGCGCTGGCCAGTCTCCATCACGCCGGAGCCCCGATCCGGGAGTCCCGCGCCGCCGCCTGACCGGCCGAAACCGGTCAGCCCGCCCGGCCCGGGGGCCGCCCGGCCCGGGGCACTTCCTCGGCCGCGGGCACCGGGCCCGGCGGCGTACCGTCGCCGAACGGGCGCCCGCCCAACTCCTCGCGGTGGTGCGGGCTCAGCCAGTTGGCCAAGTCGGGGCCCAGCGGCACGATGCCGGTCGGGTTGATGCCGGAGTGCACCTGGTAGTAGTGCCGCTTGATGTGATCGAAGTCGACGGTGTCGCCGAAGCCGGGGGTCTGGTACAGGTCCCTGGTGTACGCCCACAGCACCGGGTCCTCCGCGAGCTTCGACCGGTTGCACTTGAAGTGGCCGTGGTAGACGGGGTCGAAGCGCACCAGTGTGGTGAACAGCCGGATGTCGGCCTCGGTGATGCTCTCCCCCACCAGATACCGCCGGTCGGCGAGCCGCTCGGACACCAGGTCGAGCCGCCGGAACACATCGTGCCAGGCCTCCTCGTACTCGCTCTGGCCCGTCGCGAAACCGGCCCGGTACACGCCGTTGTTGACGTCGCGGTAGACGCCGTCCATCACCTCGTCGATCTCCTCGCGCAGTGGCTCGGGGTAGAGGTCGGGCGCGCCTGTCCTGTGCAGGTCCGTCCACTCGGTCGCGAGGTCCAGGGTCATCTGCTGGAAGTCGTTGGTGACCAGCCTGCCGCTGGGTACGTCCACGATCGCGGGCACGCTGACGCCGCCGGTGTAGCCCTTTTCCCGTGTGTCGTAGGCCTCGGCGAGGTGGCGGATGCCCAGTACGGGGTCGCGGTCGTCGGGGTCGAGGGTGAAGCGCCAGCTGCGGTCGTCCTGGATGGGGTCGGTCACGGCCAGCGAGAGCGCGCCCTCCAGGCCGAGGAGGCGTCGCGAGACGAGAGCGCGGCTCGCCCACGGGCAGGCGCGGCTGACCACCAGCCGGTAGCGGCCTGCCTCGACGGGCCAGCTGTCCCGGCCGTCGGCCGTGATGCGGTCCGCGAAGTGGCTCTTGGAGCGCTTGAAGGGCGCCTTTCCGTAGCCCTTGGTGTCCTTGGTGTCCGTGCTGCCGTTGGTGTCTTCGCTGCTCGTCTTGGTGCCGTCCGTGTTGGTGCCGTCCGTGTCGGTGCCGGTGGGGCGGTTCATCGCCGGTGTCCTTCCCTGGGTTTTTGTGGGTGTACAGGTCCGGTGTGCAGGTCCGGTGTGCTGTCCCTTCGAGCCTTCCCCCATCGCCGGGATTGTCCCCGCCTGTCAGCCGCCCGGTCGCAGGCACGGACGCGCCCGCCCGCTCAGGCCATTGCCGTGAGCGGGCGGGGCGGTCTTCGGGTCGGGCTCAGGACCGGTAGGCCTCCACCTCACTGAGCTGGACCGCGGGCCAGCCGGTGTTGGCCGTGCCCGTCAGGCGCAGATGCCGGATCTGGATGCCGACCGGCAGCGTGATGCTGACGGTGTTGCCCGTCGCCGGGTCGAAGCGGTAGCCCTTCGCCGCGACGATCGTCCTGAACGCGGAGCCGTCCGGGCTGCCCAGGACGGTCAGGGTCTGGGTCCTGGCGGCCCAGGCGGCGGCCGGCGGCAGCTTGAGCACCACGCGGCCGACGGCCTGAGAGGCCCCGAGGTCGACGGACAGCGACTGGGGGAAGGCGTGATTGGCGCTCTCCCAGTACGAGCCGGCGTCGCCCGTCGACGGCCTTGGCCGCCGGGTAGCCGTCCACCTGGCCGGACGCGGTGGCGGGACGGCCCTTGGCGAGGTTGCGGTCCGGGTCGGGCGGCGTGGGCGTCGGGTCGGGGCCCGGACCGCCGTCGTAGTCCGGCTCCGGCCAGGGGCCGCAGTACGTGGCGGGCAGCTTCTCGTTCCAGCCGGAGTTGCCCGCGCCCTGCGTGAGGCCGAGCTGGCTGCCCAGGCAGCTGTAGACGGGGTCGGTGAATCCGATGTTCTTCGCCGTGACGTCGCTGAACGTGGTGACGGCGGGGTCGTTGAACTGTAGGGCGAACGTGCCGGTGCCGTCGATGTTGACGCGGTTGAAGTGGACGCCCTTCATGGTGCCGGAGACGAAGTGGATCGCGGCGTACGAACTGTCGAGGATGTCGGTGTCGGTTACGTTGATCGTCGCCTTGTCCATCGTGCTGTTGCGGGAGTCGAACCAGGTCGCGCCGATCGGGAACGGCCAGCCGCAGTCGCCGTTGCCCGCCCTGATGGTGGTGTTCCGGGCCAGAGTGAAGGTGCCCGACACATCGGCGCCCTGGCCGGGGGTGACGCCCGGGTAGCGGTTGCCGACGTGCAGTCCGCCGCCGTTGGTCAGCGAGTCGGCGACCACATTGCCGGTGACCGAGATGTCCTTGCCTCCGTAGATCGCGATGCTGTTCGCGAGGATGGGCAGCACCACGGTGTTGCCGGTGAACGCGTTGCCAACGTTGTTCTTCGTGTCGGCCCACATCGCGAGGCCGTCGTCCCCGGAGTTGCGCACGAAGGTGTTGTCCACCGAGGAGTTGGTGACGCCCCAGTGGAAGTTGACGCCGTCAGCGGTCTGGTCGAGGATCCGGCTGCGCCTTGGCCGGTTCCGCCTTGCCAGGCACCGGCTGGTCCATGAAGGGCTTGAAGTTCTCGACGGGCATGGTCGCGTTCGAGGCCCGTTCCGCGGCGTCCTTGGTCTTGGTCTCGCCGGTCCAGAAGTTCGGCTGGGGCAGTCCCACGGGGAGCTTGTCCGCCTTGGAGCGCGCCCAGTCGAACTGGCCCTTGCCCGGGGTGAGCGTCTTGAAGTCCACCCAGGCGATGGCGGCCTTGAGCTCGTCGGGCGAGCTGCCCTTCTTGAACATGTAATCGTTGCCGCCGAACAGCGTGGCCTTACCGCCGGGGATCGGGCCCATGCCGAAGCCCGCGGTGCCCCCGCCGAGCTTCGCGATGGACTTGGCGGCCGTGCGGACCTCTTCCCAGGTGATGGGCGGCGCGTTCGGGTCGAGTCCGGCCTCTTCGAAGAGCTTGCGGTTGATCAGCAGACCCATGGTGTAGTTGCTGGTGGGCAGACCGTAGAGCTTGCCGTCCTTCTTCAGGACGTTCAGCACATCCGGGTCGATGGTGCCCAGCGCGGGCACGGTCTTCTCGTTCACGTAGGCCGTGATGTCCGCGGCGCCGTCGTTGTCCAGCACCTGCTGCAGGTCGGTGAAGTAGGTGTAGAAGACGTCCGGTTGCGACTTGCCCTTGAGGGCCGCGGTGAAGCGCGCGGGCTCCTCGCACTGGCCGGGGGTCGACTTACCGTCGATCTTGACGTTCGGATACTTCTGGTTGAAAGGCGTTCTGCACATCCTGGTGGGTGAAGCCGGCCGGCACCGTGGAGGTCGCCGGGTCCGGGTTGGCGACCTGCCCGACCTGCTCCAGGTTCACGAAGTCGATCGCGTACTTGGTGAACGGCGATCGCCGGGCCGGCCTGTTTCCAGACCGGCCCGGCGATCGAGTACCGCGCGCTATCGGGACGTCGCGTCGCCCCATTGCGCCCGCGCCCCATCGAGCGCGGAGCGGTACGCCGCGTAGCCGTCCTCGTACACGGCGCGTGAGGCCACGCGCGGCTCCACCGTGCGGAACAACTGCGCCTTCGTCTCCGGCGGTTCACCGAGGAAGCGACGCGCCACCCGCACCGCGCCGAGCGCCCCCACCTCGCTCTCCTGCGGGATGCGCACCGGGCGCCCCAGGATGTCGGCGAACAGCTGCGACCACGGCCCGGAGCGAGTTCCACCACCACAGGCGGCCAGCGTCCCGGTGAGACCGGCGGTCTCCAGGCAGTGGCGGGCGGCGTAGCCGATGGCCTCGCACATGGCGCGTACCGCGTCGGCGCGGGTGTGGGCCAGGTTGAGTCCGTCGAGGCGGCCCCGGGCGGCCGGGTCGACGAAGGGCGCGCGCTCCCCCGCGTCGGACAGGAAGGGCAGCGCGGTGACGCCGTTCGCGCCCGGCGGGCTGTCGGCGAGCAGTTGATCGAGGTCGCCCGTGGTCGTACCGGTGAGGGCCAGCACCCATTCGAGGGCGGCGGTGCCGACCATGGCGGGCATCGAGCGCAGCCACCGGCCGGGATCGGGAGTGCACAGCCACATGCCGGCCGGTTCGGCTGAGGGATCGCCGCTGACCTCGTCGGTGAGGACCTGGCAGGCCAGGGTGGTGCCGACGATCAGCAGTCCGTCACCCACCTCGCGTACACCGCTGCCCACGGCGCAGGCAGGCAAGTCGTACGGGCCCGCGGTGAGCGGCAGCCCTTCGGGCAGGCCGAGGAGCCCGGCGCCGATGGCATCGAGCGGCAGGAGCGCTCCGGGCTCGGCGGGGGCAGGCAGCAGATGGGCGAGGTCCTCGATCCCGCAGGCGGCGAGCGCCTCGCGGGAGTACGTGCGGCTCACCGGGTCGAGGAAGGGCAGGGTCGCGTCGGAGGCGTCCACGCTGACCCGGCCGGTGAGGCGCTGCGCGACGGCGTCCACGCAGTAGCCCGCGGTGACCGCCCGCCGCAGGCTCTGTGGTTCGTGTTCCTGGAGGTGGGCGAGGAGCGGCGCATGGCAGCCGGGGAACATGCCGGAGCCCGTGTGCCCGTACACCTCCTGGACAGTGCCGCCGCGCAGCCAGGCCGCGACACGGTCGGAGGCCCGGCCGTCCATCCAGGAGATGGCCGGGCGGACCGCGCGGCCGTCCGCGTCGCGCAGCCACAGGCCGTCGCCCTGACCGGTCAGGGCGAGTGCGGCGGGCGGTTCGGACAGTGCGGCGGTGGTCTCCCGCACGACCTCGACGACCGTACGGACGACGTTGTCGATGTCCTGCTCGACGCGGCTGCCGGACAGCCGGTCCAGCCTGCTGCGGCGGGAGGCCGAGGCCAGTGGGATCCCTTCGCTGTCGAAGGCGACGGCCTTGGTGACGGAGGTGCCGATGTCGACGCCGATGATCACGCTCATGGCCGTGAGGCCTCCTGGACCTCGGGGTTGGCGGGGTGTGCGAGCTTTTCCCCGCGTACGAAGCGGCCCGCCTCGGCGGCGGTGATGGCGGCGGCGCGGTGCGCGGTCTGCTGGGTGGCGCCGGCCAGGTGCGGTGCGGTGACCACGTTCGGGGCGTGGTGCAACGGCCAGTCGGCGGGCGGCGGTTCGATGTCGTACACGTCGAGGGCGAGCGCTCCAAGGCATCCGCTGCGCAGCAGTTCGGGCAGCGGGGCGTAGTCGAGGAGTCCGCCGCGGGCGGAGTTGACCAGCACCGCGCCCTTGGGGAGCAGCGCCAGTTTCCCGGCGTCGATGAGGTGGTGGGTCTCGGGGGTGAGGCGTGCGTGCAGGCTCACCACGCTACTGCGGCGCAGAAGTTCATCGAGAGCGACCGGCTCCACCCCGTCGGCGCGCGCGGCCTCGGCGTCGGTGTAGGGGTCGGCGACCAGGACATGTGCGCCGAAGGCGCGCAGGACGCGGGCGACGATGCGGCCGATGGCCCCGTAGCCCACGAGTCCGACGGTGGCGCCGTCGAGTTCGATGCCGCCCTCCTCGTAGGCGTAGAAGTCACCGCGCCAGTTGCCACGCTTGAGCTCGGCGTCGGCGGTGGTGATGCGGCGCATCGCGGTGAGCATCAGGCCGATGGCGAACTCGGCGGCGGCCGGGGCATTGCGGCCGGGTGCGAAGGAGACGGCGACGCCGTGCCGGGTGGCGGCTGCGAGGTCCACGTTGACCGGGCCGCCCCGGGAGACGGCGACCATGCGCAGGTCCGGGCAGGCCGCGAAGACCTTCTCGGTGAAGGGCGCCATCTGGGTCACACAGATCTCGGCGCCGTCAAGCGCCGCGATGATCTCGTCCTCCGAACCGCTGGCCTCGTGGACGTCGCCGACCGGGCCGAATGGCTCGTGCGGCCAGGGCAGGGTGAGTTCGGTGATCTCGGGGGCGGTGCCGAGCTCCTCGCGCACGGCTGCGCGCAGGAGATCGGGGCGGACAAAGTGATCGCCGGCGGCGAGGATGCGCATGGAGCGGGTGCCTTTCTTCGGGTCGCATGGCGCTGCGCGGGGCGTTACCGCAGCACCACTATCACTGGCGCTGATAGATTTAACATCATTGTTTTGAAGAATCAATGAGAGTCGATCGGGCGGAGAGAGTTTTGATGGCATCGCGGCTGCTGCTGGTTCGGCACGGCGAGACCCAATGGCATGCGGAGAACCGGTACGCGGGGGTCTCCGACGTACCGCTGACCGTGAAGGGGCTGCGGCAGGCCGACGAGCTCGCGGCCTGGGCGAAGCAGCGTGGCGTGGACGCGGTGGCCTGCTCCCCGGTCAGCCGGGCCCGGCTGACGGCCGCGCCCGCGGCCCGCGCCCTGGACCTGGAGCCCGAGGTCGTGGAGGCGCTGCGCGAGGTCGACTTCGGCTGGGGCGAGGGCCGTACCGTCGCGGAGATGACCGCCGAGGACCCCGGGGCCGTACGGCGCTTCCGTGCGGACGCGGAGAGCGGCGCCTTCCCCAGCTCGGAGCCGCCGTCCGCCGCGGCGGCCCGGTCTACGGCGGCGCTGCGCCGCCTGGCGGAGGATCACCATGGGGCCACGGTCCTGGTGGTGGCGCACAACACGCTGCTGCGCATCGCACTGTGCGCGATGCTCGGCATCCCGGTGGGCCGCTACCGGCTGGTGTTCCCCCGGCTGGACAACGCGGCCGTGACCGAGATCGAGGTGGCCGGCGACCACACCGCCCTGCGCTCCCTCAACGTCCCCACCTGGGCGTCCGCCCAGGGCAGTGCGCGAAACTTGGGCGCATGACGACGAACGGCGCGCAGGCCCGCAGACAGATCATCACCGAGCGTGTCCTGGAGCACGGGACGGCGACCGGCGCCGAGCTCGCGGAGCTCACCGGGGTGAGCCTGATGACGGTGCACCGGGATCTGGACGAGCTGGCCAGGCGGGGGGTGCTGCGCCGCTTCCGGGGCGGGGTCTCCGCCCTGCCTTCGACCGTCTTCGAGTCCAATCTCGACTACCGACTGGGGGTCAACACCGTCGAGAAGGAGGCCATCGCGAAGGCCGCGGCCGACCTGATCGAGCCGGGCATGTCGGTGATGCTGGACGACTCCACGACGGCGCTCGCGCTGGCCAGGCTGCTGGTCGACCAGGTCCCGCTGACAGTGGTGACCAATGCCCGGCGGGTGATGGACCTGTTCGTCGGCCGGGACGGCATTCGCCTCATCTCGCTGGGCGGCGAGTACTCGCAGCCCCACGACTCCTTCCTCGGTGTCCCCTGCCTGGAGGCCATCGAGGCCCTCTCGGTGGACATGGTGCTGGTCTCCACCTCGGCGATGGACGCCCGAATGACGTACCACCAGGAGCAGGACGTGGTGCTGGTAAAACGGGCGATGCTGGCGTCCGGCACTCGCAAGGTACTGCTGATGGACCGCACCAAGACGGCCAGGACGGCGCTCCACCGGCTGGGCCCGGTCGAGGACTTCGACCACCTCGTGGTGGACGACCGGGTGGGCGGGGAACTGCTCGCGGCACTCAAGGAGTGCACGGATGTCCGAGTGGCGACCACCGGCTGACAACAAGATTTCTTAAACTCTTGCGTGTTAATTTCACAGAGACCATGATGCGTTCTCGTCGCGGCTGTACGTCCGCGGGCCCATGGCACCTCACTGTGGAGGCACGAGCATGAGCAGCACCGCCGCACCCGCCGCGCACACGGGAACGGAGACAGGAACGGCGACGGTCTGGGACCGTCTGGGCATTCCCCGACCGCTCCTCTTCGGCTTCATCGGCGTCCTGATCTTCATGATCGGCGACGGGGTCGAATCCGGCTTCATCGCACCGTTCATCGAGGGCAACGGTGCCGGCAGCGAGGTCCGGGCGAGCTATGTGATCACGGCGTACGGCGTCACGGTCATGCTCGCGTCCTGGCTGTCGGGCGCGCTGTCCGAGCTGTGGGGACCGCGTCGGGTGATGCAGATCGGCCTCGCCGTCTGGATCGTCTTCGACATCCTGTTCCTCACCCTGGGCGCCGCCCAGGACAACTACACGCTCATGCTGCTCTTCTACGGCCTGCGCGGTTTCGGCTACCCCCTCTTCGCCTTCTCCTTCCTCGTGTGGGTCACCGCGACCGCACCGGTGGCCAGGCTCGGCGCGGCGGTCGGCTGGTTCTACTTCGCCTTCACCGGCGGCCTGCCCACCCTCGGCTCACTCACCGCCTCCGTCACGAACCCGCTGTTCGGCAAGTTCGGCACACTCTGGGTCGCCCTCGCCCTGATCGCGATCGGCGGCGCCTTCTGTCTGCTTGGCGTGCGCGAGCGCACCGGGTTCTCACGGCTCGCTCCGCCCGGCGTCAAGCCGGTCCAGTCGCTGACCCGCAGTCTGTCCATCGCGTGGACCAACCCGAAGGTCGCGATCGGCTGCGTCGTACGGATCATCAATACCGCTCCGCAGTTCGGCCTGTGGGTGATCCTCCCGGCCTTCTTCACCGACGAGATGGGCTTCACCGACGGCGACTGGCTGCGGCTGCTGTCGATCATGTTCGCCACCAATATCTTCTTCAACCTGCTCTTCGGTGTGGTCAGCGACCGGGTCGGCTGGCGGACGACCATTGGCTGGTTCGGCGCGGTCGGCTGCGCGGTGAGCGTGCTCGCCCTGTACTTCGTGCCCAAGCTGATGACCGACAACTACTGGGTGGCCGTCGGTGTCGGCATGATCTACGGCGCCACGCTCGCGGGGTTCGTCCCGATCTCCGCGCTGATGCCGTCACTGGCCCCCGAGAACAAGGGCGGCGCGATGGCGCTGCTCAACCTGGGCGCGGGCGGCGCGGCCTTCGTCGGCCCCGCCATTGTCTCGGTCTTCCTCGGCCCGCTGGGCCGCGACGGCGTCGTCATCATCTTCGCTTGCCTGTATGTCGTCGCCGCCGTGCTCACGCTCTTCCTGAAGCTGCCGCGGGCGTCGGAGGAAGCCATCGAGCAGGGCAAGTCCCTCCACGAGGCGGCCGAACCGCTCACTGTCCGCGCCACCTGACCGCCCCGAGAATGATCCGTACGCGAAAGGACCCGTCCCGCGCATGAGCACCACCGACGTCCCCCGCTCCCCCGTCCCCGTCGTGGCCGGAATCGATGTGGCCACCGCCGCGGTGAGAGTGGTGTGCGCCGACGCCCGCGGACGGGTTCTCACGCAGGGGCAGGCGCCGCTCCCCCAGCCGGTGCGTGGCGCCGGCGGCCACAGCGAGCAGGACGCCGGTGCCTGGTGGCCCGCCGCGGCCGCCGCGCTGCGGCGAGCCACCGCAGAACTGCCCGGCGGCGGCCGGGAGGTGGTGGCGGTCGCCGTCTCCGCCACCTCCGGGACCCTGGTGCTGGCGGACCCGAACGGTGCGCCCGCGGGCCCGGCGCTGATGTACGACGACCGGCGGGCGGCCGACCTCAACGCCAAGGCGCAGGAACTGGGCGCGCGCCGCTGGCGGGCACTGGGCCTGACCGTCGGCCCGACGGCGGCCCTGGGCAAACTTGTCGGGTGCGCGACCCTTGCCCTTCCCGGTCAGCTCGTCCTGCACACCCCGGATCTGCTCGGCCTGCGGCTCACCGGACACCCGGTGGCCACCGACTGGAGCCACGCGCTGAAGACCGGCTACGACCCGCTCGCGGGCGAGTGGGCCACCGAGGTCTTCGACGCCTTCGATGTCCCCTCCCGCCTGCTGCCCGCCGTGCAGGCCCCCGGGACGGAGGTCGGCACCGTGTCGGCGGCGGCCTCGGCCGAGACCGGGCTGCCCGTCGGCTGCCGGGTCCGGCTCGGGATGACGGACGGGTGCGCGGGCCAGATCGCCACCGGGGCCGTGCGGCCGGGCCAGTTCGTCGGCGTGCTGGGAACGACGTACGTCCTCAAGGGTGTCACCCGCGAGCTGGTCACCGACCCGGCCGGCGCCCTCTACAGCCATCGCCACCCCGACGGCTGGTGGCTGCCCGGCGGCGCGTCCAACACTGGCGGCGAGGCGCTCGCCGCCGTCGATCCGGCGCGTCTACCAGGCCTGGACGCGGCGGCCGACGCCCGCGGTCCGGCCTCGTACCTGAACTATCCGCTGCGTCGCGAGGGCGAGCGGTTCCCCTTCGTCCGTGGCGACGCGCGCGGCTTCGTCGCCGGTGCGCCGCAGGACGAGGCCGACGAGCACCGGGCCGCGCTGGAAGGCGTGGCGTTCCTGGAGCGCCTCGCGCTGGAACGCGTGCAGGCGCTCGGCGTCGAAGTGACGGGCCCCCTGCACGCGGCGGGTGGCGGCAGCCGCAGCGCCCTGTGGACCCGTATCCGCGCCACCGTCCTTGGCCGGCAGCTGCAAGTCGCCGAACGGGCCGAGACGGCGTTCGGCGCGGCCCTGCTGGCGGCGGCCGGCACCTTGCACGCCGACCTGTCCGCGAGCGCGGCGGCGATGACGGGCCCGGGGCGCGTGGTGGACCCGGTGGAAGGGGAACGGGCGGCGCTGGACGAGTCGTACGAGGGATTCGTCGCGCAGCTGCGCGCTCGGGGCTGGCTGGACGGCTAGACGCGATCCGGGAGGGACTAGGCCCTGATCTGACCTACTGGGGATCTAGCGTGGTCACTCCACTGAGGTTCCCCCCGAAGGCGGTAGCCATGACCGACCAGCCGACTCCCCAGATCATCCATTTCGAGGACGCCTCCGCGCTGGAGGCCTGGCTGGCCGACCACTACGGAGTGCAGTGCGGCATCTGGGTGAAGATCGCCAAGAAGAACTCGGGGGTCGCCTCGGTGACCCATCCGGAAGCACTGGATGTCGCCCTGTGCCACGGCTGGATCGATGGTCAGCGCAAGGCCTGCGACGAGACGTACTACCTGCAGAAATTCACGCCCCGGCGTGCGCGGAGCCTCTGGTCGCAGGTGAACATCCGCAAGGTAGAAGGGCTGGTGGCCGCCGGTCGTATGCGGGAGCCCGGCTTCTCGAAAATCCTCGCCGCCAAGGCGGACGGCCGGTGGGACGCGGCGTACGAGTCGCAGCGCGACTCCACCGCGCCCCCCGATCTCGCTGCCGCGCTGGAACAGAACCAAGTGGCGCGGGACTCCTTCGAGCAGCTCGGCAGAACGGAGAAATACACGGTGATCCTGCACCTGCTGAGGGCGCGGACTCCGGGCGCCAGGGCCGCACAGCTCCAGCGGATGATCACCCTGATGGAGGCTGGACAGCAGGTCCGGTAGCGCCGCCCGGATGCGGATCCCGCGAGGTGCGCGGACCCTGTAGGTGCGGGGGCGAAGCGGCGAGGAGGAACACCCATGTCCATGATGGACAAGCTCAAGGGAATGCTGAAGGGCCACGAGGCCCAGGCAGGGCAAGGCATCGACAAGACCGGTGACTTCGTCGACGGGAGGACCCAGGGCAAGCACAGCGGCCAGGTCGACACCGCCCAGGACAAGCTCAGGGAGCAGTTCGGCACGAACCCGGACCAGGACAAGCCGCCCACGCCCCCTTCCTGACCACGCGCGGGCCGAGGGCCCGGAAACCGCAGGTGTCACTTCCGGTCATTCCTGTTGACGCCCCCGCCGCACCCACATCTGCCCTCCCCACTCGGCGAACTCGCCTTCGCCGCCAAAAGGGCCAGCTCAGCCCCTATGCACAGGCCCCGAGAGCGGGCAAGGTCAGAGGGGCTGATTTCCGCTCAACCTCGCGCATCCCGAGCAACTCGGTGGGTTCCCCCTGTGTCCTGCCCGACAACACCATCCGGACACAGGGGAGTTCACATGTCGGTACGCAGAATCCGGACCGGGCTGACCGGAACGGTGGTGGCGGCAGCGGTCGTCGCCACCGCTTTCGTGACGCCCGCAGCGGCCCGGGAGACCACGGGACACGACCGCACCCAGGAGGCGATCGAGGCCGCGGTGAAGGCCGGGGTGCCCGGGGTGGTGGCCCAGGCCCGGGACGAAGACGGCAGCTGGACCGGGACCGCCGGCGTCGCGAACCTCAAGACCGGGCAGGAGCGGGAGGCGCCGGACCGCTACCGCGTCGGCTCGATCACCAAGACCTTTGTCGCCACCGTCCTGTTGCAGCTCCAGGCCGAGGGCAGACTGGACCTGGACGACACCGTGGACCAGTGGCTGCCCGGGCTCATACGCGGGAACGGCAACGACGGCCGCCGGATCACCGTCCGTCAGCTGCTCAACCACACCAGCGGGATCTACAGCTACACCGAGGACCCCGACTTCGTGAAGAGCGTCTTCGGCGACGGCTTCTTCAAGCACCGCTACGACACGTGGATACCTCGGCAGCTGGTGAAGACGGCCATGGGGCACAAGCCCGACTTCGCCCCCGGCACGAGCTGGAACTACTCCAACACCAACTTCACCGTCGCCGGAATGGTCATCGAGAAGGTGACGGGCCGCTCGTACGGGAAAGAGATCGAGCGGCGCATCCTCAAGCCGCTCGAACTGCGGGCGACATCGGTCCCCGGTACCGACGCACGGATGCCCCGGCCGAGCGGGCGGGCCTATTCGACGCTGTCCGTCGACCCAAATGCCAAGGTCCACGATGTCACCGAACTGAACCCGTCCGCAGCCGGGGCCGCCGGCGAGATGATCTCCAACTCCTCAGATCTGCAGCGCTTCTACCGTGCCCTGCTCAAGGGCAGGCTCCTCCCCAAGCAGCAGCTCAAAGAAATGATGACCACGGTGGCCGTCGGTGACCAGATGCCCGAGGGCGGGTACGGGCTGGAGCTGATGCAGCTCAAGCTGAAGTGCGGCAAGGAGGTGTGGGGCCATGGTGGCGGCATCCACGGCTCATTGTCGGAGGCCCTCGTCACCCGGAACGCCGACCACTCCCTCGCCTTCAACTTCAACGGCGACTGGTCCGGTGACTCCGGAGCGGTGATCGAGGCCGAGTTCTGCAAGTAGCAAACGCTCACGCACGACACCGTGCCGCCGTCGGCCGCGACCCCACGTCCGGCGGCGGCACAGCGCGGGGTCCGCTTCTTCCCGTGTCCGCCCGGCGCTCATCTACGGTGGGCCCATGACCGACACCTGGGAGCCCACCGCCACCGGCGTCCTGAGGCTCCCCTCCGGCCGCCTGATCAGAGGACGCGCACTCCGCCGGACACGGCCGACCGGTCCGGTGCCCGAGTTCGCCGTCCACCTGCTGGGCAAGCGGCCCCCTGACGTCCCCTGGGAGGCGCGGTGGTTGCGCTGGCCCGACTTCCGGCTGCCCAGCAGCCACGCCGAGGCACGCGCCGTGCTCGGCGAGGCGTGGGAGCGGTCCAAGTCCGGACGCGTCGAGATGGCCTGCGGTGGTGGCCGTGGACGCACCGGCACGGCCCTGGCCTGCGTCGCGGTGCTCGACGGCGTACCGGCCGACCAAGCGGTCGACTTCGTACGCCGCAACTACGACCCGCGCGCCGTCGAGACCCCCTGGCAGCGCCGCTTCGTTCTGCGCTTCACCCAGTTGTAGCGCCACCTCCCCGACCTCAGCGCGATTGCCTCACGTCGCCCGGCAGCAGCACGACCACCAGGGCCACACCCGCGACGACGAAGTTGCGGGCGGCGGCATCGAGTCCGTTCCAGGTCTCCGACTGCCACATGGCGAACCACTCGCCGCCGATGGCGATGAATCCCGCGCCGAAGAGCAGCAGGACCATGAGCAGGCCGTACGTCCCCAACCGCCTGGCGCGCCCCAGGTCGCCCCCACGGAGAGCCTTCACCCAGTGGACCTCCGCCACAATCAGCACGAGTGCGGTGACCGTCTCCCACGCGATGACGGCGATGTACGCGATGTTCTGCACCACGGTCGATTCGATGGACCGCCACATGAGGTCCTCGTCCTTGAACGTGCTGTCCATCGCCAGGACGTGCCGGACGAACTCCTGGTTCGTACCGAAGTCGGTGATGTTACCGAAGGCGACGAGCGCCATGTAGAGAGCGACCGTGGCGACGAGCACGGTGGCGGCGACGGCGAGTGGCTGCTCCGCGTGTGAGTTCCTGACAGTCATGCGCCCATGTGTCCTGGATCCATTGCCTGTTCAGCCATTTCCATTCGGCGCGGTCCCGCCCGGGCCCGCATCGGCCGCGCCCTACCGAACGTGATCTGTCCACGTCATACTGCGGGGCCGATGACCGACCGAGGGGACACGTGCATGAGCATGGACCGGCGGAGCTTCTCGCAGGTGCGGGTGCGATGGCCCTTTCCGCGACCGCACTGCTCGGAGCACCGAGCGCGCTCGCGGCGCCACGAGTCCTCTTTATACAGGACTGGATGACGGGCATTGGTGACGCCACACCCTTGCAGCGACTGACGATCCCGGGCACCCACGACTCGGGCGCACGTGTCGGCGGCCCCTGGGTGGCATGTCAGAACACATCTGTGGCCGAGCAGTTGAACAGTGGTGTCCGCTTTCTGGATGTGCGCTGCCGGGCCACCGGCGACTCCTTCGCCATCCACCACAACGCGTACTACCAGAACCTGATGTTCGGCGACGTCCTCATCGCCTGCCAGGACTTCCTGCGGGCGCACCCCTCGGAGACGGTCCTGATGCGCGTCAAGCAGGAGTATTCGGAGGTGGCCGACGCGGAGTTCCGCCGGGTCTTCGACCTCTACCTCGACCAGAAGGGCTGGCGGCCGCTCTTCCGGATCGACTCCGGCCTGCCGTCGCTGGGACAGGCCAGGGGGAAGATCGTGCTGCTCGCCGACAACGGCGGGCTCCCCGGCGTCCGGTACGGCGACTCGGCCCTCTTCGACGTCCAGGGCGACTACATGGCCGAGCCCGGCGCCAAATACCCAAAGATCGAGGCACAGCTCCGCCGGGCCGCGCAGCAGCCCGGGAAACTGTTCCTCAACTACGTGAGCACGTCCGTCCTGTTGCCGCCCCGCTGGAACTCCGACCGGCTCAACCCCAGGGTGCACAGCTTTATCAACGGGCCCGAGGCCGGGGACTGGAGGGGGCTCGGGGTGGTTCCGATGGACTTCCCCAACACCCGCTCGGGCCTGGTGGAATCCCTCCTGCGGCACAACCCGGGGCCGGGCATCGGCCGCCGTCCCTCGGTGTGACCCGGCCGGACGGCGGCGAGCAGTCTCCCGGCCGGGACGGACCGCCCCTCGGTCAGTACGGCCGGTCGCCCGAGATGGCGACGCGCTCGGCGACCCGGCGGTGCGGGCTGTAGTCGTTGACCGCGTAGTGCTGAGTGGCGCGGTTGTCCCAGAAGGCGATGTCGCCCGCCTGCCAGTGGAACCGCACCTGGAACTCGGGCACATGGGCCTGCTGGAACAGCAGCCGAAGCAGCCGGTCGCTCTCCGCCTGCTCGAACCCGACGATCCGGGTGGTGAAGGAGGCGTTGACGAATAGCATCCGGCGCCCCGTCTCCGGGTGACGTCGCACCACGGGGTGCTCGACCGGCGGAAACAGGTCCTGGAACACAGCGAGTTGAGCGGCCGACAGGAAGCGGGCGAAGCCCGGGAGGAAGTCGTGGACGGCGCGGGCGCCGTCGATGCGCTCCTTCACCTCCTGCGGCAGGTTGTCGTACGCCGCCGCCATGTCGGCCCACATCGTGTCGCCACCCACCGGCGGCACCTCGCGCAGCTGGAGCACGGCGCCCAGCGCGGGCCGCTCGCGGAACGTGACATCGGTGTGCCAGACGTTCTCGAAGGTGGGCACCGCGGTGCGGTCGAAGCGGACCACGTCCGGGGAGTCACCGGAGGCGAGCAGCGGATTGGTCTCCAGCTCGCCCCAGTTGCGGGCGAAGACACGCTGCGCGTCGGAGGACAGGTGCTGCCCCCGGAAGAACAGCACCTTCCACTCCAGCAGGGCTCGGTTGATCTCCTCGCGCACCGCGGAGGATTGCGGCTCCGACAGGTCCAGGCCCCGGATCTCCGCGCCGATGGTGCGCCCCTGCGGAACCACCTCGAAGAGCTCGTAGGGACGGTCCGCCCACCCCTCCGGGACGCGGCGCAGCTCACGGGGACCTTCGTACAAGCCGTCGGCGGGAATGCGGTGGTCCCGCAGGGTGACGGGGGCGGAAATGGAAGTGGAAGTGGCGCATGTTGCGGATGTGATGGTCATGGGTCTCCTCAGAGGAGCGGGCCGACGGCAAATACGCGGGGCCGCGCGAAGAAGGCGAAGAGGTACGACGCTGAAGAGGCAGCGGGGCCCGGCGTTGTACGGGGGCGGTGCTCAGCGACAGGAACGGACCGGCGGGGAACCCACCCGGCCGCGGCGGCACAGGAAGCTGTGACCGCGGGGGGCGCACTCACCGCGGGGACCGCTGTGGCGGAGCTCCCCTGCGCGGTGGTTCTCGTACGTCGTTCCCATGTCAGGCACCGTACATCAGTCGAGCCGCGGCTTCGCCCGGCGCGGGGCGGCGGCGTCACCGCCGCAGGCGACCACGAAGCCGTACGGTGAGGACCGTAATTCTACGATTTGGCACGATTCCAGAACCCGGGTGACGTGATGTGCTGGAGCGCGACGGCCGACCTCGTGGCGGGCGTGGGCATCGCCGGGGTCGGGGTGGCCTGCGTGGCGCGGCTGCGTCGGGTACGCGACCTGCCGCTCGCCGCGCTGCCGCTGCTCCTCGGCGCCCACCAGCTGGTCGAGGCCGTCGTCTGGCGCTCCGGCGGCGGCGCGGGTCCCGCGACCGCGGCCTGGGCCGTTATCGCCCTGCCGCTGCTGGCGTGGTGGGTGCCGCTGGGTGTCCTGCTGGCCGCGCCCGCGCGCCACCAGCGCCGTCTACTGGCCCCGGCAGCGGTCGGGCTGGTCACCGCCGCGGTCCTCACGTGCTCCCTCACCACCCGGCCGGTCTCGGCGGAAGTGCGCGGCCACACGATGGGCTACGCCCTCGACCTGCCGAGCGCTCCCCTGCTCGTCGCGGGCTACCTCCTCGCCACCGTGGGTTCCCTGTTGCTCGCCGCCGATCCGCTGCTGCGGCTGCTCGGCGTACTGACCGCGGCCGGGGCGGTGGTGTGTGCGCTGCTGTGGCGGCTGGAGTTCGTCTCCACCTGGTGCGCGGTGGCCGCGGTGGCCTCCGTCGTCCTGTCGGCATGGGTGCGGCGCCGCCCGGAAGGCCTCGAAGCCCGTCCCGCGTGAGCAACCTCCCCACAGACAGGGCAACTCCCCGGCAGCAGGGGGCCACTGCCGGGGAGAGGGGGTCGGACACACCCCCTAGCTGAACGGGTCGAGCGAGATGAGCGCCTGCTGCGGATTGCCGTCGTGCACCAGTGACTCGTGCGCGCCGACGTCGTCGAAGGCGAAGCCGTACGCCTTGCCGTCGACCATCTGCTGGTGAATCTTCCGGGAGTAGTGGTTGGTCACTACGTCCTTGTAGAAGTTGGCGTTGTTCGCGTCGGGCTGGTTGGGGTTGGTCAGGAGCGTGGAGCGGTTGAATCCCGCGCACAGGGTGCGCGAAATGGGGCCGCGCACCAGGTCGTTGGGCGCGTCCAGCCGCTTGTAGCAGCCGAAGATACTGTCGGCGTCGGGCCTCTGGAACGAGGTGACGACCGCTCCGGAGCTGTTGGTGAAATTCATGACGTTCCCCGAGACCCTGCCGAAGTACTTGGTGTTCGGCTGGTTCGCGAAGGGCGTCACGGTCAGGGTCGAGGAGCTGTACCTGCTCCACACCCGGATGATGTAGTCGCCCATGACCGAGGTCGGCAGAGTACCGCCCTCAATGCCGTGATCTGGGGCGAGCGCGCGCAGGACAGTGCCGTCGGGGCGCGTGTGAATCAGATTGCCCCAGCCGCCCGGCTGGCCCCTGAGGGCGCTGAAGAACGCGTTGTAGCCACCCGGCTTGAGGCGGCCGGTGGTCTTCACGGCTCCACCGACCGGCCTGACACCGACCGAGTACGGCGCGGAGAACATGTCGACCTGTGTGCTGTTCAGCCACAGCCCGGAGTCATTGAGGGTGTACTCCGACCAGTTGAACAGGATGTTCCTGTTCGGGTCGGACGGGTTCTGCACCGCCGGCTGCACGAGGCCACCGGTGGTCACCTTGAACACCAGTTTCTGACCGTACGAGAAGTAGACCCGGCCGGAGAACTTCGGCATCTGAATCGTCCTGGTCTGGCCGTTGGCCGGTCCGGCGATCGACGCGTCGGGCGCCGGCGTGGGCGGGTTGCCGCCGACGGGCCAGGGGTGGAACGTTCCGTTCGCGTCGGCCCAGCCCTGCCGACCCGTGGAGAGCTGCGTCCCCAGGTTGTAGATGTAGATCGGCTCACTGCGGCCGGAGTTGTTGGTGATCTGGAGCGGGATGGTCGCGGGGACCGCTTGGGCGGGGGCCGCGGCGGCGACAGCCGTGAACCCTGCGGCAAAGAGCACAACCGCAACGAACGGCCTCAGTGTTTTCCATCTGGCAAGCACGTTCTTCCTCCTCGAGGCAATTCCCGTTGGAGCAGAGTGCGAAGTACCGGCGTCGCACGCGGGACGGTCGCGTTCGATGTTCGCGTGGGGCGGGGGCGGTACTCCAGAGTTCCTTGAGAGCGCTCTCAGCGTTGCGCGGTGAGCATGGCATATCAATCGTCTAGACCAACTTGGCCGAGTGTGCCCTCGGTGTGGTGGGGCGCGGCCGGTCGTACCGTGGAGGGACGGGACAGTCTCCGTACCGATGGCGGGAGCCAGTGATGGCCGGCGAGATCTCCTTCTTCGAACTGGGCGTCGGCGACGCCGAACAGGCCCGCACGTTCTACGAGGGCCTGTTCGGCTGGACCTTCGATCCGGGCCCGTCCGACGGCGAGGGGTTCGCGATCCGGACCCCCACTGTTCCCGGCGGCCTGCACGGCGGGGACGCGGGTGCGAACCCGTATCTGTTCTTCAAGGTCGACGACATGAAGACCGCGATCGAACGGGTCCACGAGCTCGGCGGGACGGTCGACGACATCGACCTGGGCGGCGACGAGGCCTCGGTCGCCCGGTTCGGCCGCTTCCAGCTCTGCCACGACGACCAGGGCACCCCCTTCGGTCTGCACCAGCCCCCGGCGGAGGCCTCCTAGGACTCCTGCGCGGCGGGGCCGGGGCCGGGGTTCACGGCGTGGCCTTTGGCGAACGTGTAGTGGAACGTGCCGCCGTCGTCCGCGGTCCGGTGCAGGTCGGCGATGCCCCGGTCCCAGCTCGCCACGTCGGTGCACCCTGCGGCCAGTGCGTCGTCCCGGACGGATTCGATCATCGCTATGAAGGTGCTGCGGGTGAAGCCATCCACCAGGGCCGGCCGGGTCGAGTCGGCGTAGACGGTACGGGCTCGGACAGCGACGTCGTCGTACCCGGCCGCGGTCAGCAGCGGTTGCAGCTGCCGCCCAACCAGCGCGTCGCCACCGGCTGCCGCCTGGAGCCGGATCTGGTGACCGATCACCACCCGCGCGTCGGCGCTGTCGGGGTGGAGGAACGCCGATCCGTGATCTCCCTCGATCACGGTGATGGTGCCCCCGGTCTCAGCACGCGCCGCAAGGAGGCCAACGCGCGCCGGGGGTCGGACAGGTGCTCCAGTACGAAGCAGATGCACAGGTGGCCGAAGGACCCTTCGGCGTAGGGCAGTTGGAACAAGTCGGCCTGCCGCCAGGTAACTTGTCCGCTTCGCGGATGATCGCGGAAGCGTGCGCGGGCCTGGGAGAGGGACACCTGGGAGGCGTCGATCGCGGTGATGTGGGCCCCCGGACTGTACTCGACAAGGTGCAGGGTCTGGGCCCCCACCCCGCAGCCCACCTCCAGCACCCGGCTTCCCGCGGGGTACGCGGTGCCGACGTGCAGCAGCGCCGCCAGCGTGTCCGCCTGGTCGCCCAACCGCCGGGCCTCGTGGGCGTACCAGCGCCTGACCGAGGACGGCCACATCGCCGGACACGTCAGGGCCGGGACGATCGTCGTCGCCGCGCCCGTGACGGCGCCGACACCACGCCCGTCACGCGCACCGAACTCGCCACAAGCACCCACCGGATCGCCGCCGGCCACGCCGTTCACCCGCGAGCCGGGGTCGGACGTCTTCGACGCGGTGCGGGCGGCGCCGGCCAGGATCGACCTGAGCCCCGGCGTCCCCGACCTGGCCTCGTTTCCGCGCGCCGCATGGCTGCGCGCGAAACGCTCCGTCCTCGGCAGCGCCGCGGCGACCGAGTTGGGATACGGAGATCCCCGCGGGGCGCCCGCCCTGCGGCTGGCCGTCGCGAACTGGCTGGCCCGCAACCGCGGCGTCACTGTGCATCCGGATCAGGTACTCGTCGTCGCCGGCACCGCGCAGACGCTGGGCCTGCTCGCCCAGGTGCTGCGGCAGGACGAGATTCCGAGGTGGCGGTGGAGGACCCCGGATCGCTGGGCGCCCGCCAGCATCTGCGGCACTGGCAGATGCGGACCCCTCCCGTCGCGGTCGACTCCCGGGGAATCAGCGTCGATGAGCTGTATGCCTGCGGCGCCCCGGCCGTCCTGGTAACGCCCGCCCACCAGTTCCCCACCGGCGTGGTGCTCGACGGCGAGAGGCGCCGGGAGCTGATGCGGTGGGCCGACGGGGGCGGGCTGATCATCGAGGACGACTACAACGCCGAGCACCGCTACGACCGGCCGCCGGTCGCCGCGCCGCGCTCGATGCTCGCCGAGCGTGTCTGCTACGCGGGGAGCATCTCCAAGCTCCTCGCCCCCGCCCTCAGGGTGGGCTGGGTCGTCGCGCCCCCGAGGTATCACGAGGCTCTCGTCGACGCCAAGAGGCTCACCGACCTCGGCAACGCCGTGCTGCCACAACTGGCCCTGGCGCGGCTGATGGAATCGGGCGAGATGGAACGCAGGCTGCGCCACTTGCGCAGACGCCATCGCATGCGCCGCGACGCGATGATGAAGGCGATCGAGGAGCACCTGCCCCGTGCGCCAGTGCGGGGGCGCCGCGGCGGGTCTGCATCTGACGATCACCTTTGACGCCGCGTTCGCCGACACCGACCTCGCGACAGCCGTGCTCGGGCACGGCGTCAAGGTGCAACCGCTGTCCTGGCACTGCCGACGTCCGTACGCACCCGGCCTCGTCCTCGGTTACGTCGCGAGCACGCCGACCGACATCGCTGAAGGCATCGCCGTCATCGGCGCCGCGCTGCGGGACCTTTGAGGGCGGTACGCCGCTTCCACGACTGAACGTTCTTCGGATTGTCCGCACAGCGTTAAGGCATTCGTGGCGGCCGAGCAGGTCCGGAGCCGGTCGGATACGCCCGGAACGGCGACTTTGACGGTGATCCGTTACCACTCGCCCGTTTCCGCGTTGAAGGACTGTGAGGCCGCAAGTCCTGCGGCCGACCTTTCATCGTATAAGGAGAACTAATGTCGCGTATCGCGAAGGCAGCCGTAGTCATCGCCGGCACTGGTGCCATCATGGCCGGTGGAGTCGGCATGGCCACCGCTGACGCCGGAGCACAGGGCGTCGCCGCACACTCTCCCGGTGTCCTTTCGGGCAACCTCGTCCAGGTGCCCATCCACATCCCGATCAACATCTGTGGCAACACCGTGAACGTGATCGGCCTGCTCAACCCTGCGTTCGGCAACACCTGCGTGAACAGCTCGAGCCACGACAAGCACTACGACAAGCACCACGACGGCTACGGCGGCTGATCCTCGCCCCGGCACTGAACTGCGGCCTCCCCCACATCCCCGGGGGAGGCCGCAGTTCTGTGCGGTGCGAAAAATTCGGCACAGAAGATCCGGTACGGAAAATCAGGTGCGGCAGCACTGCCGCCGCTAGACGTAGCGGTAGTACCTGCGGTGGTCGAGGAGTTGCGCGGGGGTCACGTTCCACGGCGGCATCGGGTCCTGGAGGCTGAAGACCCGCCCCTGTTGCTCGTCGAATTCCGGCAGCTTCTTGCGCGGCAGATAACCGGCGCGCGGGTGCGCCTTCTGCCAGCGGGTCCAGAGCAGATCCATGAAGGAGTGGTGGAACCAGAAGACCGGGTCGTTGGGCGATGTGGCGCCCAACATCTGGCCTCCGACCCAGCGGTGGACCCGGTTGTGGTTGAGCCATTTGTCGGTCCCGCCGGGTCCCCAGCCCTCGATCTTGTTGCGGAACCCCCTGGCGACGGTGCTGTCCCACGGGGCCACGTCGTAGACGGGGTCGCTCAGCGCCTTGGCCACGTCCCTCTTGGTGGGCAGCTTCACCGGGTCGCCGGGCCGGCCGAAGTCCCGGGTGAGGAATTTTCCGTCGGTGACCCGTGAATTGATTTTCCACTTCCCGCCGGCGTAGGCGAACGGGCCCGTCATCACCTGCCGATCGCCGCCCCTGCCGTTGCCGCCGAGGAGGTCCTTCGCCCACAGCGACGCGCCGGGGGTGTTGTCCGTCGTCCAGTCCCAGTAGGGAACCGACACCGACGAGTCGACGGCCCGCAGGGCCCGCTCGAACTCCAGGAGGAACCTGCGGTGCCACGGGAAGAAGGAGGGAGTCATGTGCCCGACCCGCGGCCCGTCCTCGCCGTCCGAGACGTAGTACTGCCCGTGCATCGCGACGAAGTCGTCGTACTTGCCCGAGCGCTTCACTTCCAGGAACGCGTTGACCAGGCGTCTCTTCTCCGTACTGGTCAGGTTGCGCTGATTCTTGCGGGTATACACCGGTGCTGGCCCTCCTGGCTCAGATTCTGTGCGGAGGAGACTTCGACAGCTGGGCGGACCCCAGCTCGTCGACTGCGGCGCGGGCCAGGTCCAGCAGCGTCGGGAACGACTCGTAGTGGTTCACCAGGCTCAGATAGCTGCCGTCGGCGCGCCTCATGACGTGCAACGGCCGGCCGTCGATGAGGACCTCGACGGCCGGGTCGGCCACGGCGGTCATGGCCTCACCGGGCGGTCCGGAGCCCCCGGCCCTGCCGGAGCTCCTTGTGGCCACCGCGTTTTCCCCGGCGAAAGCCCTCTTGTCGGTCCACTGGATGTGCCTGCCGCGGTACATCTCGGCGGAGCGCTCCGACCGCCCCTCCGGGCCACTGTTCGCCGGTACGCCCGCCCGGGGGCGCCTGGTGAGGATCGGCGCGAGCACCCCGGCGGTACCCGCGATGACGCCCACGGCGAAGGCCGCGCGCAACACGATGCGGCGAGCCACCCGGCCCCCTCGCGCGAGCGTGGCGCTGCTTCTGGTGGTCCGGCCCATGACGTACGTCCCTCCCGTTGGTCCGCTCTCCCGACACATTCGTGCCTCGGCATTGACAACGAGACGACGAGGAAACGGTTCTCGTCCGGGGTGGCGGGCAGGTGTCTCCACAATGTCGCCGAGTTCCGCAAAACGACGTAGCCCGACACCTGGCTGGCATCGGGCTGCACCGGCGGGAAGGCTGATTCCCATGCGACACCGGGGTCAACGATCATGACGGGACTTCGTCACGCTCTCATCACCGGGTATTCGAATTCCATCTTTCACCCGGGTGGCCCTGATTGAGCCGCGCCGCGTCGCCAATGGCCTACTGACGAGCGCTCAGGCAGCCCCTTAGTAGGACTTTCCGCCTACTGTCGGAATCGTCGGTACGAACAACAGACAAGGAGGGTCCCATGCCCCTACGGCGCCTTTTCACCGGCACCTGCATCGGGACAGTCGTCGCCGGTCTCCTCGTCGCCGGTGGCAGCAGTGCTTCCGGAGACGAGACGCCAGGTCCCGCGCCCGTGGGGACGGACGCTCCAACTCCAGCCGTGCCAAGCCCCGCAGCCCCGAGTCCCGCCCCTCCGACTCCGCCGCCGGCAGCTCCACCGGCGGAATCCTCCGTCGCCGTCGGCGCCTATCTGCATTACGGGCCCGCCGGCGTGCAGCGGATGACCGAGCTGTCGCGCTGGTTGGGCGGTACGGAACTGAAGGTGGGGCATACCTACCTGCCGGGCGACCTCTGGGTGAACATCGAGGGCCGCCCGGAATTCCTCCGTTCCTGGGCCGAGTGGCGACGTGGCGCGGACGACCGGATGTTCGTGCTCAATGTGCCCATGCTGGAGCGGAACGAGGAGCATGTCTCCGACGCCGAAGTCCGCCGCATGCTGCGGTCCGGTGCGCAGGGGGCGTTCGACCAGCACTTCCGGAAGCTGGCCACCAACCTGGTGGATCTCGGCGTGCCGGACACGGTGATCGTGCTCGGCTGGGAAATGAACGGCACCACATACACGCATCGCTGCGGCCCCGATCCGGAATCCTGGAAAACGTACTGGCAGCGCATCATCACCACGATGCGTTCCGTTCCCGGCCAGAAATTCCGCTTCGACTTCGCGCCGAACCGAGGGCGGGACGCGGTCCCGTGGACCGAGTGCTATCCCGGTGACGATGTCGTCGACATCGTCGGAATGGACTCGTACGACCAGCCGCCCGGCGAGACGTTCGACGACCAGGTGAATGCCGAGTACGGCTTGCAGAAGCAGGTCGATTTCGCGGCCGCCCACAACAAGGCGATCTCGTATCCGGAGTGGGGTCTCTTCAGGAACGGCGACAATCCCGAGTACATGCGCCGCATGCTCGACTGGATCGCCAAGCACAAGCCGCTCTACCAGACCATCACGGACTACTGTCCGCACGGTGTCTGGCAGTGCGACGAGAACCCGGAATCGTCCAAGGTGTTCCGCTCGAAGCTGTTCGCCCTGCCGGCGCCCGTCGTGCCCGCACCGGTTCCGACTCCGGCGGTTCCCACGCCGACGGTCCCGACGCCGAAACCGACCAAGCCCACACCGGTCAAGCCGACTCCCGTACCCAACTCCGACGAGTGGTGCGTGCCCATGGACCTGGGTGACTGGGTCAACCAGTGGGTGGCGGACACCAAGGTCTGCACGAAGTACCGCTGGCCGAAGGGCTGGCAGTTCTAGAGCCGTGGCGGGCGGTCGGTCCGGGGTGTGTCAGCGCCTCGTACCTTCCGCCCGCAGGCTGTTCAGCCGTTCACGCCACTCACGCACGACGGGCAAACGGCTGTTCACGGTCGCGGCGGCCCAGTCCCGGGCCGTCACCTGTGACTCACGCAGACGCAGCAGTGGCTCCAGCTCGGGCCGGGACAACAGCAGCCGTTGATTGGTGACCGTCTCCGGGCGCCAGTGGCTCTTGTACGACTCCGAGCCGCGCAGCAGACTCAGAACGCTGCGGCCCGTGCTGGTGGCCAGGTGAGCGTCGTGGCGCAGCAACATCGTCGCCACGTCCACCTTCTTGTCCCTGAGCCCCGGATGGGCGCCGTACAGGTAGCCGCCGGTCAGATGCCCCGACTGAAGTGTCATCTTCGCGGCGACCACCTCGCCGTCCAGCCGGAATTCCGTGACCGCGGCCTCACCGTCGCGCACCATGCGCCGGGTGGCACGGACCAGGTGCTGCGCGAAGCGCGGCTTGAGGTGCTCGACGTTGACGCCGCGCCCCTGCCACTGGAGTTCGTGCAGGCGCAGCAGATGCCCGACGGCGTCCGGCAATTCGTGCTCCGCGACCACGCGGTCCTCGATCTTCAGCGCGTCGATCTTGCGCAGCTTGGCCCGCACGCGCTGGGCCCGGCTCGACGACATGCGCTTGACGAGCTCTTCGATGGGCTCGGCGGGAAGCTCCATGCAGGTCGAGTCCGCGAGCCGGCACCGGGCACCGGACCACATGTCGTACAGCTCCTCGACCGCCGCCCCGGGGCGTACTTCCCGCAGGTCGATCACCGCGTGCCGGGCGACGCGGTCCAGTCCGCGTTCCAGTGCGACGAGGGCGTTCTTCGCGTCCTCGTCGTCGACGAGGATGTCGAAGAAGTCGGAGATCCCGCCTCCCACGGGCACGAGCAGTGGCATCGGCCGATGCACGAGCATCAGGGGCGCGGCGCCGATCAGACGTCCGTCGCGGCGGGCCAGCACGACCCGGAGCCGCCCGTTCGACCCGTACGAGAGCCACCACGAGTGGAGCCACGCGTGACTCTGGAAGGGGGTGGATGCGGCGCAGCCGCGGTGGAGTCCCTCCCACTCCTCGCGCAGCTCGGCGAACCGGCGCGGGTCGCGGCACAGCGTGACGGCGAGACCCCGCTGCTCCCCTGCCATCACACCCGCTCCCGCTCCGCGTTGGCGGACCCGACGGCGTGGGCGGGGGCCGGTACCGACGTCGACGAGGTCCACTGGTGTCGCCGGGGGCGCACGAGAAGCACAAGACCGCCGATGAGACCGCCCGCGCAGGCACCCACGGCCATGCTGATCGGAACGGACGGCGAGACCTGCTGGGTCGGTGTGACGGCCTGGGAGAAGTGCAGGAGCTTGACGCCGGTGTTCTTCGACACCCCGTTACTGCTCACGAAGACGGCGTCGGCGACGGCGTTGGCGATGTCCGCCGCCTGGCTCGGCCTGGTGGAGGTGCCGGTGATCGCGATCATCGGCGAGTCGGGGGAGGTCTCCGTCTGGACGTGCGTGCGCAGGGTCTGCGCCGAGATTCCGGCGGCCACGCGCGCGTACGCGAGGGTGGAGTCGCTGGTGGCGATCCGGCCGTAGGCCTGGGCGTAGCCGAGGGCCGCGCCCGGGTCGGCGTCCTTGACGGGGGCGGCGACAACATAGCTGGTGGCGGTGTACTCGGGCGCCTTGAGCAGGCCGTACGAGCCCGCGCACAGGGTGCTGAGGAGCGCGCAGGCCGGGAGGGGCCACCAGACGGGCAGGGGGGTGATCTTCGCGACGAGCCGACTGATGTGTCCGGGGTCGGCGGGCCGCTGCTCGGGCTTCTCGGTCATGAGCGTCATCTCCTGGGGGAAGGGGTGGTGGCGAGGGCGTGCGTGTAGACGTCCATGAGGCGTTCGCCGCAGCGCGCGATGTCGTAGTGGCTGACGGCGGGGGGCGCGGGCAGACGGGGTGTGCCGTCCTCCATCCGGCGGCGCAGAGCGTCCGTCAGTTCGCCGAGACCGCTGCCGATGCGCCGGGCGCCGGGGGCGCGGTCGGTGGGCAGGTCGTCGATGGCTGGGCACGTGGTGTGCAATACGGGGAGCCCCGCGGCCAACGCCTCGACGACCGCGAGCCCGAAGGCCTCCTCACGGGACGTCGAGACGAAGGTGTCCATGGCGCACAGCAGCGCGGGGATGCCGGGCGGGCCGCTGCCGGCGGGGGCGTTCACGGCGTCGCACTCGCCGAGGAACCGGATGCGGTCCGCGGCTCCCAGCCGGACGGCGAGCGCCCGCAGCGGGCCTGCCTCGGGCCCGTCGCCCGCCAGCAGGAGCCGGGCGCCCGGCAGCGCCGCGACGGCGCGGACCAGCACGTCGAAGCGTTTGCCGGGGACGAGCCGCCCCACGCCGCCGACCACGAAGGCGTCCTCGGGGAGCCCCAGGCGTGCGCGGGTCGTGACTCGGTCCGCGTGGTCGAAGCGGAACCGTCCGGCGTCGATGCCATTGGGGACGACGTGGATGCGGGCGGCCGGGACGCCCCAGTCGCGCAGCCGCCCGGCGACGGTGGTGGAGACGGCGACGGTCGCCGCCCCGAGCCGTTCGGTCCGCAGGTAAAGCACGCGGGTCCCCCGGGTCAGCGGGCGTCCTTCGATCTCCGCCTGCCCCAGTGAGTGTTCGGTGGCGACGGTGGCCCGGACCCCGGCCAGCCGTGCGGCGATCCGCCCGTAGACGCAGGCGCGGTACAGGTGGGTGTGGACCAGGTCGTACTTGCCCTGGCGGATGAGCCGGGTCAGCCTGGGCAGCGCCTTGAGGTCCCTGTTGCCGCGCATGTCCAGATGGGTGACGCGCACCCCGTCCGTGCGCAGCCCGTCGGCGACGGCGCCCGGGTTGGTCAGGGTCACGACGTCGCAGGGCATCGGCAGATGACGCAGCAGCAGGCGCAGTTGCTGCTCCGCTCCGCCGATGCCGAGCCCGGTGATGATGTGCAGCGCCTTCACCGGCTGTCGCCGACCGGGGCGGCAGCGACCGGCATGTCGACGGGGGCGAAGGCCGTCCGGCGCTCGAAGGCGGGGCGAAGGCGCTTCGCCCAGAGCCGGGCGCCCCGGTCGGCGTTGCTGATGTGCGTACGGGACAGTGTGTACGGCCCGGCCAGTGGGCCGGGCGCGATGGCGCAGCCGTAGCCGTATCCCGCGTCGCGTACCGCGTCGACCGCGCGCCGGTCGACGGTGCCGTACGGATAGCAGAACCCCTCGGGGGCCGTGCCGGTGATGTCGTGGAGCAACTCCCGGCTCCGGCGCGTCTCCTGCCGCAGTACGTCGTCGGAGACCTCGGTCAGGTCCTGGTGGACGAGCCCGTGCGAGCCGACCTGCATTCCGGCGTCGGCGACGGCCCGGATGCCGTCCTCCGTCAGCAGCGGCCTGCGCGGGCCGAGCGGGTCCCATGCGTTGGAGCCGTCGAGCCTCCCTGGCAGCACGAAAACGGTCGCCGTGCACTCGTGCCGGCGCAGGGTCGGCAGCGCCTCGTGGAGGAAGTCGGTGTACCCGTCGTCGAAGGTCAGCCCCACCAGGCCCTTGGAGCGGCCGGCCGCGTGGGCGCGCAGGAGCGTGCCGATGTCGACGCCGGTGAGCCTGCGGTCGCGCAGCCAGCGCAGCTGCTCGTCGAGCCGGTCGGGGGCGACGGTGATGCCGTACGGGTCGTCCGTCGGGTCGGCCACCGAGTGGTACATGAGGATCCACGGTTGGGCGGGGTGCGGGGAGCGCCGTCGGAGGGCGGGCAGTCGGGTGGTGCGAGTCGCCGTGTCAGCGGCCATGGGTGAACCTCTGTCGGGTGAGGGCCAGCAGATGAACGATCTCCGGTGCTCTGACTGCGAGTCCGGTGAGGACGAAAGCGGTGAGGACGAGAACGCAGCCGACGGCCACGCTCAGCAGGGGGTCTGCCACCAGCGGTCCGGCGGCCCAGCCCACCGTGCCCGCCACCGCGGCGGCGGTCGTCAACCGGCCGAGCGAGAGCGCGACGGCCCGCACGTCGATGGAGATGACCCGTGAGCCCAGGCCGCCGAGGAGGAGCACCGCTGTGGTGCTGATGCCGACGGCGTTGGCCGCGGCGATGCCGTAGACGCCCCAGTGGCCGACGGTGGCGGCGACGGCCGCGGTGGTGACCACGAGTCCGGCGGCCATGGCGGCGGCCGGGTACCAGGGGGGCCGGGCCGTGGAGAAGAACGGCCTGCCCAGCGCTCCGACGAGACAGTGGCCGAGGAGCCCGGTCGCGTAGACCCGCATGACGGTGGCGGTGGTCTCGGTGTCCCACGCGTCGAACGCGCCCCGCTGGAAGAGGACTTCGATGATCTGGGGGGCGTACCCGAACACCATGGCGGTGCCGAACAGGACGACCATTCCGGCCAGTGCCAGGTCGCGTTCGACCCGGTGGCGGGCCCGGTCCCGGTCTCCGTCCGCCATGGCCTGGGCGATCACCGGGAAGGTCACGGTGCAGATCATCAGCGACAGCACCATTGGCATCTGCGCGACTTTCTGCGCGTAGTTCAGATGCGAGATGGCTCCGGCGGGCAGGTCGGACGCGAAGAAGCGCTCGACCAGGACCTGGGACTGCCTGGTGACCGCGAAGAGGATGACGGGCGCGAGGACGGCGAGGCCCAGTTGCGCGGTGCCCGCCGTCCGGCGCCGGCCGGGCAACCGGAGCCGGCGAGACCTGGGCTTCAGACGCACCGAGGTCACCAGCCTCGCGAAGGTGGGCAGTTGGACGAGGATCATGAGCAGGCTGCCGACCGCCACCCCGGCGGCGGCGGCCCTTACCCCCCACAGCGAGTGCAGGGTGAGCATGGTGGTGATGATGCCGAGGTTGTACGCGACATAGACGCCGGCGGGCGGCAGGAAACTGCGGTGCGCGCGCAGCGCCGCGCTGAGGTAGCCGGTGATGCCGAAGGTGAGGACGGTCACCGCGGTCAGGCGGGTGCAGTCGACGGCCAGTTGGGGATCGCTGAAGCCGGGTGCGAGGATCCGTACGACCCAGGGCGCGCCCAGCACCAGCAGCCCGGCGACGCAGGCCAGCAGGACGAAGAGCCGGGGGAAGGTCGCGGTGACCAGGGCCCGGACCGGGTCCGGGCCGAGGGCGCGGTCGTGCGGCAGGGCGGTGGCACGCCGGGTGAGGGCGAGGCTGAAGGCCGGGACCAGCAGCAGCGCCATGGCGTCCTCGATGAGCAGTGTGGACGCCATCTCCGGCACGGTCCAGGCGATCAGGAAGGCGTCGCTCTCGACGCTCGCGCCGAAGAGGTGGGCGATGGCCTGGTCGCGTACGAGCCCGAGCAGCGCCCCGACCGCGGTGAGTCCGGCGGTGACCGCGGCGGCGCGGGCCAGGAACCGGCCGAGCCTCGCCGGTTCGCCACCGGCAGTCGTGGTCGGCGGCCCTGTGGTGGGGCGCAGGGTCGCGGCAGGGTCAACGGTGGTGGGGTACAGGGGCCCGGCCTCGTCCGCAGCGGTGGGGTGCAGAGTTTCGGCCGGGTCCACGCTGGTGCCGGTACTGGTGTTGTTCACGCGGCGATCGCCTCGTCCTGCCGCGCGAACGCCCACCACGCGGCCAGGCCGAGCACGACCCCGGCGAGCACCGTCGATGGGCCGCCGATGTCGGCGTACAGGAAGTCGACGGTCTGCCAGGTGATCAGCCCGACTGCGGCCAGGCCGCAGTCGGCGGCCGCCTGGCGCCTCTTGCGGGCGAGGGCCAGCCTGCGTACCGTGCCCACCAGGACCGCCGCCCAGCTGCCGACGAACGCGGTGACGCCGATCAGTCCCTGTTCGCTGAGTACCAGCAGGTACATGTTGTGCGGCGACAGGAGGGGCTGCTTCTGGAAGGCCTGGCCGGCGCCCGCGGTGTCGCTGCCCGAGGAGAGTCCGATGGAGGCGTGGCCGTCCCGGTGGGCGGGGAAGCCCTTGAGGCCGACGCCGGTGGCGGGTTGCTCGCGCCACATGCTCGCCGCCGCTGCCCACATCGTGTACCGGTCGTTGACGGACTGGTCCGGGGCCTCGGTCACGTCGGTGATGCTGGTGAGCCGTTGCGAGATCATCTCGGAGCCGACGCCGAAGCCGCCGACCAGCACGACGGCCGCCGCGGTCACCACGGTCAGGGCGCGCACGGCCTGCCGCCATCCGGTCAGCAGGACCATGGCGACGGCCGCGACCACGGTGGCGATCCACGCGCCCCTGCTGAAGGACAGCGCGAGCGGTACGACGAGCGCCGCGGCCGCCGCGAGCGCGCACGGCCGCAGCCATCGGGGCGCGCCTTGGGGGGTGCACAGCGCGAGGGCGACGGCGGCGAGCAGCCCGTACGCGACGACGGTGGCCATGCCCATGACGTCGGTGGGCCCGAAGGTGCCCACCGCCCGGATGTCCTCACCCATGTACGACGCACCGGTGCCGGTGGCGTACTGGTAGACCCCCGTGGCGCCCTGGACGAGGGCCAGGGCCACCAGGCAGCCCGTGACGATTCTGAAGGCACTGGCGTCGCGGATCAGGAGCACCACGGCGACCGGGACCAGCACGAAGACCTGGAGGTAGCGGACGAAGCCCGGGAGGCTCGCCACCGGGTCGGCCGCGGTGATCGTCGCCACGGCGAAGCCCACCGCGGGGATGCCCAGGACCACGACGGCGGCGGGTGTCAGCGGCCGAAGCCGGCAGCGCAGTGCGCGCCCCACGCAGAACGCCACCAGGACGCCGGACGCGATGTCGGCGGGGCTGACGCTGCTTGACGATCCGGCGAGCTCGGCCTGGATGGGCGCGGCCAGCAGGAGCACGGTCACGATCAGCGGCAGCAGGGGGCCCCAGCGGGCCGCCTGTCGCCTGAAGCCGGGGTGCGACGCGGCCCGCGGGGCGGGCGCGTCGGTCCACGTGGCTGTCATCCTCAGCTGCCTCCGAGCCTGAACAGGGAAGCGGCGGTGCGCGCCAGGATGCACACGTCCTGCCAGAGCGACCAGGTCTCGATGTAGTGGTTGTCGAAGCGCGCGCGGTCCTCGATCGAGGTGTCGCCGCGCAGCCCGTTCACCTGGGCCAGCCCGGTGATGCCGACGGGCATCCGGTGGCGGGCCTGGTAGCCGGGGTGAAGGGCGCGGAACTTCGCCACGAAGTAGGGGCGTTCGGGCCGGGGACCGACCAGGCTCATGTCGCCGCGCAGCACGTTCCACAGCTGCGGCAGCTCGTCGAGGGAGGTTCGGCGCAGCAGCCTGCCGATACCGCTCATCCGCTGGTCGAGGGCGACACTCCAGCGCACGTCGGACTCGTGCTCGGTGGCCGGACGGACCGTGCGGAACTTCAGCAGGACGAAGGGCCGGCCGTGCAGGCCGATGCGTTCCTGCCGGAAGATGACTCCGGGTCCGTCGAGGACGCGTACGGCGAGTGCGCAGACACCCATGACGGGCGCTGCGGCGAGAACGGCGACGGCGGCCAGCGAGGCGTCCATCACCCGCTTGCCCGCGCGCGCCACCGGCCGATGCGGTCCGCTGCGCAGCGGGCGTGCGGCGAATCCCCACAGGTGGTCGGGGTCGGCGGTCCGGGGGGATGCGACGGTGCCTGCCACGGCGCCGTCCACCAGCCACAGGCGGCAGCCGTGTTCGGCGAGCAGACCGACGAGGGCGGCCGTCTCGGGGGACGATTCGGGCGGGTGGGTGAAGACGGCATGGCGCACCGCGTTCTGCCTGACCGCGCGGGTGACGTCCTGCGGGGTGGTGAGGACGGGCAGGGGTGCGGTGTCCGCCGGTGCGCTCTCTGCGGGCTGGATGTGCGTGGGGTCGACCCGGCCGACCGGCCGCAGTCCGTACTCGGCGCGCTCGTACAGGGCGGATGCGATGTGCCGGGCGAGGGGCTCCCGGCCCACGACGAGGGCCGACTGCGGGTGCCTGACGGCCGACCAGCGCCACATCTGGTAGATCACGGCCCGCCCGGCGCAGCCGAGCAGTGTCTGCGCTGCGACCAGGACGGCCAGGGTCTGCCAGCCGATGTCGTAGCGGGAGTCGTACGCCGTGAGGGCTTCCGCGGTGGCGAACCACTGGATGAGGAAGAGGCCGAGCAGCGCGGGAAGTTCGGCGAGCGCGGACGGGGACAGCCGCGGCCGGTAGAGGCCGCGGTAGGTGTGCAGCGACAACTGCACACCTACGAGCAGGATGAACGCTGCCGCCGGCCAGGGCAGTTCCGGCACCAGCAGCAGGGCCGAGGCCAGGGCGAACCCGTCGGCGGTGAGCAGCCCCGCCACGGAACCGTGCTGGTGGATACTCCGCCGGGCGAGTGGGGCGGTACGACGGCCGGCGGATCTCCGCGGCGGATGGATCAAGAGCGCCGTGCCCTGCGCGGCGGTTGCCTGAGCGGCGGGCTGGGGCGCGTGCGCACTCTCCATGGTCATCGCTGAGCGCACTTCCTCGTCATGGGTCGGGGCAAGCTGAGGAGTTCCTGGTAAACGCCGGAGACTGCTGCGGCGGTGTTGCGCACGTCGAAGGCCGACCGGGTGTGGGTCTGGGCCTGTCGGCCCAGGTCTTCCCGCAGCTTCGGGTCGGTCAGCAGCGTGCCGAGTGCCGCCGCGAGCGCCGACGGGTCTTCGGGCGGTACGAGGCAGTGGTTTTCGTGGCCGGGGGGCAGGCTCTCCCTCGCCCCGCTGACGTCGGACATCACAACGGGCCTGCCGCAGGCCATGGCTTCGAGTGGAGCCAGGGCCATGCCTTCCCAGCGGGAGGGGAGTACGACGACGTCCGCCGCGTGGAACCACGGCCGGGTGTCCCCGCTCGCGCCGGCGAACAGCACGCCCGGCGGGGCGAGGCCCCTCAGCCGCTCCCGGTCCGGCCCGTCGCCGACCAGGACCAGACGGGCGGCGGGGACGGCTGCGGCCACCTGCCGCCAGGCCCGCAGCAGGACATCCTGCCCCTTCTGGCGGCACAGCCGGCCGACGCAGAGCACCAGCGGGGCGCCCGGCGACACCTCGGACAGCAGGGGCAGGGAGGCTCGGGCCGGTGCGCGACTCGTGCCGTCGTCCGGGTGGAAGTGCCCGAGGTCGATGCCGTTGCGGATCACCGACCAGTGGGCGGCGATGCCCGCCTTCTCCCCCGCCCGGCGCTCCGCCTCACTGACGCACAGGGTCCGGTCGCTCCAACGAGCCCCGTACCGCTCCCACTTCCGCGCCATGGCCGCGGCGCGCCCCCCGACGGCGTCGAAGGACCAGGCGTGCGGCTGGAAGACCGTGGGCACACGGCCGCGCACCGCGAGCCGGCCGGCGAGCCCTGCCTTGGCGCTGTGGGCGTGCACGACATGCGCTCCGCTCTCGCGAATCAGTCGGGCGGCGGTCAGGACCTCACGGGCCAGCCGTGGTCCGGGCCCCCGGTCGGCGGGCCAGGTGTGCACACGCGCTCCGGCTTCGGTGACCTGTGATGCCAACTCGCCGTCGGGCGGGCAGGCCACGAAGGTCCGTAGACCTTCAGCGACCTGCGCCCGGACGAGGTCGGTGACCACGCGTGCGACTCCGCCCTCCACCGGCTGAACCAGGTGGAAAACCGTCAGTTGGCTCTTCCCGGTCCAACTTCTCTGCAGCACATGCGGCTCTCTTCGTACGTGGAAGTTCGAACTGACCCGGCCGAGTAACGCCGAAAGGGAAATCAGCGGCATTCTGCCTGCACCGTGAGTGCGCCGGAAAACGGCTGCGCCTTTCGGCACAGAACCGGGGTGTGCGGGTCGACTTCGGGAAGTCCGATCGGCACTACGGCCGATTCCCGCAGGTCCGAGGATGCTGCGCCGTGAAACGAAGTGACCGTAGGCACAAGCCGGAACGGCACTCTCGGGACACCTCGCGCAGGGAAGCCCGCCGACTTCGACATGTCTGGCTCTCCATGTTTGATCAAGCAATAAAACAGGAGTGAACCTTCTCAGAAAGAAGGCCAGAAAACACGTCGGACTCGCCCGTACGGTGATCTGAATTCCGATACCAATCGAATGCATTATCGAATACAGATATCTTATTTCCGCGGCCGATTCGAGTGCGGCTCGCCGGATTGTCAGGGGACTCGTCGACGTCATGGCCGACGTCCCGGGCAGACACGCGGACGGCCCGCCGGACTGTTGTCCGGCGGGCCGCCTCGCTCACTGCCGCGGTCGGGTCAGGCGCACTTGCCGGCGGGGCGGGTGCGCGTCACCACCTCGCTGGAGCCGGTGGTCGCGTCGATCCACACCACCTGGCTGCGTGCCGCCGCGGCGGCCGAGAGCTGTTCGCCCCGGTTGCAGGAGACCCGGCCCTTGCGCGTGCCCTCGTCCTTGGGTGAGCCGGTCGCCGAGAACTGCCAGAGCTTGGCCAGCGATTCATTGCCGTACTCAGGGTCGAACGTCCGCGCCCCGATGGTCACCGCCTCCTCCGAGACCGTCAGGTCAATGACGTTGAGCGCGTACGGGCCGCTCTCCGGGCTGAGGTCCACCACGCCCGATCCGTCGAAGTTCGCGCGGCGCAGGGCTGTCTTGCCATTGCCGTCCTCCTCGTCGAGCAGCCAGAAGACGTTCTTGCCGTTGACGGCCGTCGGGCCCAGGCTCACGCCTTCGGCGGCGAACTGGACCACCGTGTCCTCGCCGGTCGCGACGTCGATGACGCGGGTGCTGTACTCGTAGACGGGGGCGCGCACCCGCCGCGCGTCCTGGTAGATGAACTTGCCGTTGCTCAGCGACGGGAAGGACGACCGGTGGTAGGTGCCCCCGCCGAGCTGGACCACGTTCGCCGGGTCCTTCAGGCTGAGATAGGCGACGCCCCGTCTCCCGCCGTGGTTGTAGTAGTCGAAGGCCACGGTGTCACCGTCGACCGCCATGGAGTTGCCCGCGCTCCGACTGGTGGACCACAGCTTCTTGACCGGCCCGCCCGCGAGCGGCCTGGCCAGTATCTCCACGCCGCTCGCCCCGTACGCCTGCCACACCACGGTCTTGCCGTCGGTGGCCGGATTCACGTGGTAGCGGCCGTCGTTGGGGCTCATCAGCTTCAGTTGGCCCTTGCCGTCGGTGCGTCCTGCCCACACCGAGTACGGCTCGGATCCCGCCTCGTTGGACTTGGCCGCCGCCCACCAGCCGCCGCCGGCGCCCAGCCGCGAGTCACGGGTGTTGACCCGTTCGAACAGCAGGTCGGAGTCCACGCCCAGCGCCAGCTCCCAACCGGGCACGATGCCATGTGCGTTGAAGGACCGCCGGAGGGCCTTCAGGTCCCTCGCCGCGACCTTGAGGTCCTTGGCCGCGGCGATCATCGCGGCCCGGCCCTCGGTGAAGCCGTCGAGCGGGGTCAGGTACTCGGTGAGCGCCTTGTAGACGATCCTGTCGCCGAGCGCGGCGCCGATGTCCTGACGGGCGTCCCACAACGCACCGCCGAATATGGTCGAGTTGAGGTGCACACCGCCGTTGTCGGTGCCGAAGCCCACGCCGAGGAAGGACTTGGCGGTGGTCCGCCCGTCGTTGAGGTCACGCAGCGCGCACTCGCGCGGGGTCTTCGTCCGGCACAGCGTCTCCCCCAGCAGCCCCGAATCGGGGCCGTCCGTCGGGATCCCGTACACATCTGTCTCAATGGCGTTGCCGAAGTAATCGGCGATGGCCTCGTTCATCGCACCGGACTGGCCGGCGTAGACGAGGTCGGCGGAGTTGTCGATGACGCCGTGGGTCATCTCGTGGCCGACGACGTCGAGGGCCGCGGAGAGCGGTCGGTACTCGGCGTCACCCGAGCCGTACACCATCTTCTGGCCGTCCCAGAAGGCGTTGACGTACGGCTGCCCGTAGTTGACCACGCCCACCAGGGAGTTGACGGTCATGCCATGGCCGTCCAGGCTGTCGCGGCCGTGCTTCTGCTTGAAGTAGTCGTAGACCTGCCCGGAGGCCCAGTGCGCGTCCACGGCGCCCGACTCGGTCGCCTCGGCGCCGAAGGCCGGGGTGGGCGAGCCGAACTCCAGGATGCCCGGCGGCCAGTTGCCGACGATGTCGCTGGCCCACTTGCCACGTGCGTCCCAGACGGCCAGGACGTTGTCGCTGCCGTTCTGGATCCGGGTGTGGTCGCGCAGCACATAGGCGTTGCGCGCCTCGTCGCGGGCCACCTGGAGCTCGATGCTCTTCCCGTCGAGCTTGACGCCGTAGCCCGGCATCCCGGGGTCCGGCGCCACGGCGCGGCCCGCCACGGTTCCCGCAGTTGGCGCGGGTTGCGCGCCGAACGTCTTGATCCCGCTGTACTGGAGGACCGGGTAACCGGCGTGTGCGTCGATGTACACCTCGCGCAACACCGACTCGCCGTGCCCCGGGTCCGTGCCCCGCACGGTGACATGCCGGGTGAGCACCCCGGCACCGGTGGGCAGCACGACCAGTCCGCGGGCCGTGCCCACGAGCGGCGACCGGCCCTCCTCGCCCTTCTCGGGCGCGGCGAACTTCTCCGCTCCGAGCTCCGTCAGTACGGCATCGACCGCCCGCTCGACCGCCAGGGCGTCGCCGACCTCGGCCGTCGTGGTCGTCTTCAGCCCGGTGAAGTACTTGCCCGAGGTTCCGGTGACGGTGCGGCTGCCGCCCTTCTTCTCCATGCGTACGACGTACTGGCCGCCCAGGACCGGCACGCCCCGGTGATCCTGCTGGAGGCGCACGGTCTCCTGCCCACCCGCCGAGGTGGTGGTCCGCAGCGGTCGCAGGTCACGGTCCGGGGCTGCGATCCGGTAGCGGCTCTGCTTGCCCGCGAGATAGGTGCGCGCGGCGCCCGCCGCGTCCCCCGTGGCCGGGGCCTGCTCCCGAACGCCAGTCACCAGTGCGGGTGTTGCCGTGTTCTGGCCCGGGATCACTTCGCCCGGACTCGGCGGTGGTGCTTCCGCCGTCACCGCCTCGGCGGGCTGCCCCGAAACGACGAGTGCGGCGGCGCCGATCAGCGCCACCGCACCTGTTATTCCGCTCCGTTGTGCTCTGGATGCCCCCGGTCTTGCCGTGCGCGTTCTGAACTGCCGCACCGTCTCCCCATCCCCTCACAGTCCTTGCCGACGGCGGAACGCCGTCGGCAAGGGCCATGGAAGCCATGATGTGACGACTCATCAATGGGGCGGTGGTTTCGACCGTTGACTTTCGGCCCCTGCGGGCCGGGGGTGGCCTCTTGAGGCCGGTGTGCCGGTCATGGGGCCGGTTACCCGTGGGGCTCGTCGGCGCCCGTCGTCAGTGGGCGGAGCCTCCGTACTCGGCATGCTGGGCATGCTGCGCGTACTGGTCGTCGTCCGCGGACGAGGACGCCGGGAACGACACCCGGCGTCTGCACTCGACGGCCTCGGCCATGATCTCGTCGAACTCCTGGTCGGTCATCACGAATCAGTCCCTTGCGCGACGGGCTCACTGGGTCACGATGGCCCCGGTGGCAGCGCCGGTGCCGAAACGGTCCGGCAGGTGCTGATTGAGCCCTTCACGGGTGATTCGTCGCGGAACGGAACCTGGATTGGTCGCCGGCGCCCTCTAGGGACGGGAGAGCTCCGCAAGGACGCTCTCGGCACTGAGCACCGCACCGTCGGCGCTCCGCTGCGCCGCGACGACGGCGGGCGGCAGCGGACGCGTCCCCAGCACGCCGGCGGTCAGGGAGGCCGCGAGGCGGTGCCAGGCGCCCGCGTCACGCAGCATCGCGTGTCCGCCCCGCGGCATGGCGATGCCGCAGGCGTGCGCGCCCGCGCGCCGGGCCCTGCGGAGGAAGTCCCAGGACTCGCGGGCGTCGGTGACGCGGTCCTGGTTGTCGTGCAGGACAATCACATGCTTGTCGCGGAGCTGGGCCACGGGCGACCCCGGCGGGCACCACGGGGCAAGCGCCACGACCCCGTTGACCTGGGGGTGCTCTGCCGCCCGCAGTGCCGCGCGGGCGCCCATGGAGTGGCCCACCAGGACGACCGGATTGAGCGGCGCGAGCCGTGTCAACTCGTCGAGCGCCTCACGCACGTCTCGCACCGGGTCCTCGCGCGAGCCGTTCCAGCCGCGGTGGCGGTAACTCACCGACGCGAGCAGCGCCTGGTCGTCCCGTGTCGCCCGCCGGATCGCGCCGCGAAACGCCCGCATGCGGGCGGCCGGCAGGTTGAGCAGCGGTGGTGGCGTCAGGGCGTCCGCGCGGCCTCCGTGGAGCAGCAGCACGGCCCCCCGGGGCGAGGGAGGGGCCGAGTGGAGCCGCAGGGCGCTGTGGCCGTCCTCGCGTGTCCCGACGCGAGGCTCTCCGGGCAGGGTCATCGGGGTTCCCGCTGTCCGTGCTCGGCAGTGCGGCGGGGCGGGCGTGGGAAGAATCCGCTCGTGCGTGCCGCGTACGCGGTGAAACCGTGGCGGTCGGCCATATGGTCCTCCAGCAGTCGCTTGCCGCTGCCGCGGGTCAGCAGGAACGTCATCACCAGCGGTGAGACCAGGGACAGGGCCGCGGCCTGCCAGCTGCCGCAGGCCATGAGGAACAGGCCCCACCAGACCAGGAAGTCGCCGAAATAGTTCGGGTGGCGCGTCCAGCTCCAGAGTCCTCGGTCCATGATGCCCCCACGGTGGGCCGGGTCGGCCTTGAAGCGGGCGAGCTGATGGTCGCCGACCGCCTCGAAGGTGAGGCCCGTCGCCCACAGCACGATGCCGGCGACGGCGAGGGGGCCGACAGGTGCGGGAACGTACTGCGCGGCCTGGACGGGGAGCGAGATCAGCCACACCAGCGCACCCTGGAGGAGGTACACCGTACGCAGTGCGTACAGGGTCCGGTTGCCGGACGCCTTGGCCAGCATGCGTTCGTAGCGGGGGTCCTCGCCGTGGCCGCGTCCGCGCCAGGCGATGTGGGCGGCGAGCCGCAGGCCCCACAGGGCCGTCGCCACGGTGACCAGCAGGCGCCCGACATCGTCCCCGTGGCCTGCGGACATGACATAGGTAACGACGGCTACCGCGGTGAAGGCCAGGCCCCACGCGACGTCCACGAGCCGGTGCATGCCTTTGCGGGTGGCGACAGCGAACACGACGAGCATGACGGCGAGCGCGGCGCCCGCGGCCGGGGCCAGGTTGGCGGCGAACGCCGCCCACGGGAAGCCGCTCATCGCGCCGCGCCCTGTCCGTACCAGGACTCCGGGGTGGCGGGCAGGTCCGCGACCCCGTCCCGGGTGGGACGTACCGCCAGGATCTGGTCGACGCCCATCCGGCGTTCGGTGAAGGCCAGTGCGCTGCCTGCGAGGTACAGACGCCAGACCCGCGCGGTGGGCTCGCCGACCAGGGTCACGAAGTCGTCCCAGCGGGCTTCGAGCGTCCGGTGCCAGGCGGTGATGGTGCGGGCGTAGTGCTCGCGCAGCGACTCCACCGAGCGGACCTCCAGTCCGGCCGTTTCCAGGAGGTCGACCGTGCGGCCGACGGGCCGCATGTGCATGTCGGGCGCGATGTACGTCTCGATGAAGGCCCCGCCTCCCGGCGCGTTGGCCCCGCGGGACATCTGCTGGACCAACAGGCGGCCACGCGGGCGCAGCAGCCCGTGCAGGCGCGCGGCGAACGCCGGGTACTCCGCGTCACCGACGTGTTCGCCCATCTCGATGGCGCTCACCGCGTCGTAGCCGCCGCCCTCGATGTCGCGGTAGTGCCGCAGCTCCACCTCCACCAGCCCGCCAAGTCCCTGCTCGTGGATCCGCGCTGCCATGAAGTCGCGCTGCTCGGCGGACAGGGTCACCGCGGTGACCCGCGCCTTGTACTCGCGCGCCGCGTGCAGGCTCAGCGCGCCCCACCCGCAGCCCACATCGAGGAACTGGGAGCCGGCCCTGAGGCCGAGCTTGCGGCAGATCAGATCGAGCTTGTCGCGCTGGGCGTCGGCGAGGCCGTACGCGGGTTCCTCGGGCCGGGTCCAGTAGCCGCAGGAGTACGCCATCGTCTCGTCGAGCAGCATCGCGTAGAACTCGTTGGACATGTCGTAGTGGTGGCTGATGGCGGCCCGGTCGCGTGACGAGCTGTGCAGGGTGCCTTGGAGCCGGGCCCGCGCCGCTCCCGGTGCTGGCGGGCGCGGGCCGACGGCCTTGAGCCGGAACGCGGTGGCGGCGAATTCGGCCAGGTCGGCCGGGCGCGGGCGTGGAGCGCCGGGCCCGCGGTCGCGCAGCTGCCCCCACACCGCGCTCAGACCGGCCGCCAGGTCCCCCTCCACGTCGATGTCACCGGCGATATAGGCGTCGGCGAGGCCGAGTTCGCCCGGCTGCCACACCAGTCGGCGCAGGGCCATCGGTGAGCGCAGGAAAACGAGCGGCGCTCCGGCCGGGCCCGCCTCGCTGCCGTCCCAGGCCCGCAGCCGCATCGGCAGGGGGATGCGGAAGTACCGCTCGAAAGCGGCGGACAGGCGGGTGGCGACGGGCGTCATCGGACGGCTCCTCGGGTTGTCGTGCTCGCGGTCAGCAGCAGCTGCCGTACGTCCAGGTACTGCGCGCGGAACCCTGCCTCGGAGTACGCCAGATACAGCTCCCACATGCGGCGGAAGGTGTTGTCGAAGCCCAGCGCGTCGACGCTCGGCGCCTGCTGGGAGAACCGCTCGCGCCACAGCCGCAGTGTCTCGGCGTAGTGCTCGCCGTAGCCGTGGTCCGATCCGATGGTCAGGCCCGCCGCGGCCGACTCCCGTTCGACGGCCGTCATCGAGGGGATGAGGCCGCCGGGGAAGATGTACTTGCTGATCCAGGTGTGGCTGCGGCCGGTGGCCAGCATCCGCTCGTGCGGCATCGTGATCGTCTGGAGGGCTATCCGGCCGCCGGGGGCCAGGCGCTCCCGGAGGGTGGAGAAATAGACCGGCCAGTAGTCGGCGCCCACGGCCTCGATCATCTCGACGCTCACCACCGCGTCGTACGTACCGCTGACATGCCGGTAGTCGCACAGTTCGACGGTGGCCCGGTCGGCGACACCGGCGTCCCGCAGGCGGCTCATGGCGAGGTGGCGCTGCTCGGCGGACAGGGTCACCGTCACCACAGTGGCGCCGCGCCGCGCGGCCCGCAGCGCCAGCTCGCCCCATCCCGTGCCGATCTCCAGCACGCGCGTTCCCGGCCCCACCCCGGCCAGGTCGAGCAGCCGGTCGATCTTGTGGTGCTGGGCGGCCGGGAAGTCCACCCCGGTCGCCGGGAGCGTGGGGAACACCGCGGCGGAGTATGACATCGTCGGATCGAGGAACAGCGCGAACAGGTCGTTCGAAAGGTCGTAGTGGCGGCGGATGTTGTCCCGCGCGCCGGTGACGGTGTTGCGTTGTTCGGCCGGCCGGCGGCGCACCCACAGGGCGCGCAACCGTCGCAGCGGTGCCGGGACCAGGTCGTCGACGTGGGTGGCCAGTACGGTCAGTACGCCGACGAGGTCGTCCGCGTCCCATTCCCCCGCCATGTACGACTCGCCGAATCCGACGAGCCCACCGGCGCCGATGCGCCGGAAGAACGCCTCGGGGTCCCGCACGCGCAGCAGCGGGCCGCTGCCCGCCGCCGGCGCTTTCCCCCACTGCACGCGCAGCGGCAGCCGGGCGAAGGCGCGCCGCAGAATGAGAGCGGCTGTGGCGGTCCGCGCTCGGGAGCCGCGCGGCAGCCGGGCGACGTCCGGCCACCTGTCCTTGTCGGTCTCCGTGTGCGGTGGCGTGAACAGATCCCGGTCGGTGGCGCGCTCTGCTGAGACTGTCACTTCATGCCTTCTTGTGTGCGGTGCGGGGGGCGGGGTCGCACGGGGAGCCCGCGGAGGAACAGACGGATGCCGTGGTGGCGAATGCCGGCGGCGACCGACGCCGTGGACCAGGGGCGTCGCAGCGCCGCGCCCAGCAGGCGGCGGACCGTGGCCGGCCGGTGGGTTCCGCGGACGGTCGCGGTGAACGGGCTCTCTTCCGCGCGCCGGAGCTGGACGGTGAGGTCCAGGCTCCGGCCCGGCTCGGGCAGCCGCATGCGGTAGCTGCCGTCGACGGGGAAGAAGGGGGACACGTAGAAGTCCTTCAGGACCTCGGCCCTGCCGTCCGCGTCGGTCCGCAGCAGGTAGCAGTGGCGCTCGCCGTAGGTGTTGTGGACCTCGGCGACGACCCGGACGAGGGCGCCGGCGCGGTCGTGGCACCAGTACACGGTGATCGGGTTGAAGACATAGCCGAGCACCCGGGCGTGCGCCAGCATCAGCACGCGTCCCCCGTCCAGCCGCACGCCGTTGGCGGCCAGGTAGGCGTCGAGTCCGGCGCGGATGGACGGGGCCGCGCCACCGAAGTGATCGGCCGGGTCGAAGCGTGCCAGCGGACGCAGGGCGCGGGGCAGCACGGGTATGTGGTCGAGGTCGACCAGCCACAGATAGGTGCGGGACCGGAAGCTGTGGCGCAGGGGGGCGGTGCGGGCGTGGGAGATGACGCAGTCGTAGAGGGCGGGCACCGACTGCCGGACCCTCGTGCCCTTCACGGCCGTCACCACCGGACACCGAGCGCGGCGGCGGCCTCGACGCCCGACCGGCAGCCGTCCTCGTGGAACCCCCAGCCGTGGTACGCCCCGGCGAACGCGGTCACGGCGGTGTTCAGTTCCGGCAGGCGCTGCTGCGCGGTGACGGATTCCGGTGTGTAGACGGGGTGTTCGTACACCATGCGGGCCAGCACCTTGCCCGGGTCCACGCGCCCGTCCGCGTTGAGGGTGACGACGTGGTCGTTGCCCGCTCCCAGGCGTTGCAGGCGGTTCATGTCGTAGCTGACGTGCACGGCGTCGGCCGGTGCCTCGCAGGAGGGCATGAAGTAGTTCCACGACGCGCGCGCCCGCGGGGAGCGGGGCAGCAGCGTGGTGTCGGTGTGCAGGATCGTCGGGTTGCGGGAGTAGGTGAACGCGCCGAGCAGGCCTCGCTCGTCGTCCGTGGGATCGGCCAGAATGCGCAGCGCCTGATCAGGGTGGACCGCCATGACGACCGCCGCGTGGTCCTGGGCGTCCCCGTCGTCGGTCACCACGCTGACACCTTCGTCGAACCGGTGCACCGCGCGTACGGGGGTGCCGGTGCGCACGGTGCTGATCTCTTTGGCGATCCGCTCGACGTACTCCACCGAGCCGCCGGTCACCGTCCGCCACTGGGGCGATCCGCTGATGGAAAGAAGCCCGTGGTGGTCCAGGAAGCGGAACAGGTAACGGGCGGGATAGCGCATGGCGGTGTCGGCCGCGCAGGACCAGACCGACGAGACAAGCGGGATCGCGAAGTGTGCGACGAAGTAACGGGAGTAGCCGCCGGCCGCCAGGAACTGTCCGAGGGTGTACGTCGCGTCCCCCTCGGAGGTTACGGAGTTGAGGACGCGGCGGGCGGCACGGTGGAACGCGGGGACTTCCGCGAGCATCCGCAGGTAGGCGGCACGCCCCGTGTTGCGCCCGGCGAACAGGCCCCCGGGGCCGCGTGCGCCCGCGTACTCCAGGCCGCAGCCGTCACACCGCACGGACATGCTCATGTCGGAGTCCTGGGTGGCGACGCCGAGCTCGGCGAACAACCGGAGCAGCAGGGGATAGGTCCGTTCGTTGTGCACGATGAAACCGCTGTCGACCCGTAGCGGCCGACCGTCGGCGGTGGACACCTCGTGCGTGTGCGCGTGCCCCCCGAGTCTGGTGTCCGCCTCGTACAGGGTGACGTCGCAGGCCCGCTGCAACACGTAGGCAGCGGTAAGACCGGCCACACCCCCGCCCACCACTGCTACGCTCCGCCGCTCCATGGGTCTCCCGCCCTTTGAGTCCTGCCGGTCACCGCACCCTGGCGCGCGAGCCGATCTATGACTATTCGAAGCGTGGAGTCGATCGGATTGGTCGGGCCGCCGGGCATTGTGCGGGCGAGGGAGCGGCTGTCGGCCGGGGCGGGGTCTCCGGGGGCGGCGGGCCGCTGCCCCGCGCGGCGCCGGGGTCGCTCACTGCTCCCTACGGGGGGCCGGAACGACGCGGCTTCGAATGCGGTACCGCGTGACCTCGGACGCGGGAGCCCTCCGGAAGCTCACGCTCACCGGCCCGGCGAAGCTGTAGCACTGCTCGGCGGCATGCCTGCGCACCGTGACCGACAGCTTCCGGCCCAGCTGCGCCGTGTGCGCGTCGAGTTGCCGGTAACTGTCCTCGGGCAGCTCAATGGTGAACGCGTTGGGCACGAGGGTGCGCCCCAGCCCCATGATCATGGCGTTTACGTCGCACTCCCGGCGCAGTATCACCATGACCTCGACCGGCTCCCGCTCCGACCGGGCCAGCGAGGCCCACAGGGCAGTGGCCCGACGCTCCATCATCCGTTCGAAGTTGCCCAGGATTCCCATCGCCTTCGGGTGCCCGCGCGGGGACGAGCCATGTTCACCCATGGGGATGACGTGACGAGCGCAGAGTTGACGGCCACACCCTGCCCTGGAGGCAGGGCCAGGAGTTTCTATAGGCTGAGCGTGTGGCCAGCACAGACGATCCCGAGCCCCAGGGCGCAGCCCCGGTCCGCCCGACGGCGGATCTTCAGCGATTCGCGGTGGAACTGCGCCGGATGAACGGGGAGATCAACCGGCTGGTCCACGGTTTCGCGCTCGGTCAGGGCCTGCACCCCACCGACATCCAGGCACTCGCGGCGATCCTCGATGCCGACGAGCCGCTGACGCCGGGCCGGCTCCGGGAGCACCTGGGGCTGACCTCGGGCGCCGTGACCGCTTGCCTCGACCGTCTTGAGCGGGCCGGGCACATCCGCCGGTCACGGGAGAGCACGGACCGGCGCGTGATCCATCTGCACTACGTGGAGGGCGCACGGTCCGCTGCGCGCGCCTACTTCCTGCCGCTGGCCGAGGCGACCGAGGGGGCCCGCAGCCGGTTCAGCGCGGACGAACAGTCGGTTATTCTGCGCTTCCTCGCGGCCATGAACGACGAGATGGCCGGACTGCGCGTGCTCCGCCGCTGAATTCTCCGGGTGCCCGTGCATCCCTACCGGCGGCTTCCGCGGTAGGGGTGTTGGGGAGCCGATCGGCCTCGCCCCTGGCCCCCTGGTCCGCCCTCTTCTCCCTGTTCGCGTCCGATAAGGGTAATCTCTCTCACTCATTGAGATTACTATTCATTGAGTTACTTCTCACGCTTCTGGGAGTCCGATGTTCTCCGCCCCCCGATCGGCACGCTGGCTGATCCCGGTCGTTCTGCTCATTGCCTGGCTCGGTATCGGCGGGGTGCTCGGCCCCTACGCCGGGAAACTTGGCGACGTCGCGACCAACGATCAGGCGGCCTTCCTGCCGCGCAACGCGGAGTCGACCAAGGTCATCGACGCCCAGCAGGACTTCCGTCAGAAGGAGACGCTCCCGGCGATCGTGGTCTGGACAGCCGACGGCGGCAGTGGGGACAGCGGTCAGAACGACAGCCGGGGGTGTCAGCTCGGGGCTGAGCAACAGGCCGCCGCGACCCGTGCGCTGGCTTCACTGACCGGCACTCCGGGCGTGGTGAGCGAGGTCTCCCCCGCGCTGCCCTCCAAGGACCGACGGGCCCTCCAGGGCGTCGTACAACTACGGCCGGACCTGGGCGAGAGCCTGCCCACCACCCTCCAGGAGATCAAGAAGGCCGCGGAAACCGTGCCCGGCACCGCCGTGGTGACGGCGGGTCCCGCGGCCAGCCGGGCCGACCTGTCGGAGGCGTTCGCCGGCATCGACGGCCTGCTGCTCGGTGTCGCCCTCGCGGCCGTCCTGCTCATCCTGCTGCTGGTCTACCGCAGCGTCCTGCTCCCCCTGGTCATCATCCTGGGCGCGGTCTTCGCCCTCGGGCTGGCCTGCGCGGTCGTGTACGCGCTCGCGGACCACGGCATCGTCCGCGTCGACGGCCAGGTCCAGGGAATCCTGTCCATCCTCGTCATCGGCGCCGCCACGGACTACGCGCTGCTGCTGACCGCCCGCTTCCGCGAGGAACTGGCGCTCCACAGCGACCGGACGACGGCGATGCGCGCCGCCCTGCGGCAGTCCTTCGGGCCCATCACCGCGAGCGGCGCCACGGTCGCCCTCGGCCTGCTCGCGCTACTGCTGAGCGACCTGACCAACAACCGGGCGCTGGGGCCGGTCGGCGCCATCGGTATCGTCTGCGCCGTACTCAGCGCCCTGACCTTCCTGCCTGCGGCCCTGGTCCTGCTCGGCCGTGCGGCGTACTGGCCCGCCCGCCCCGGCCCAAGTCCGCCGCCCAGAAGGCATCCGGTCACACCATCTGGACCTGGGTCGCGCACCTGGTCGACCGCCTGTACGGTTTCGTCTTCCTCGTCGCCCTGGGCGTGGACTACAACATCTTCCTGATGTCCAGAGTCCGTGAGGAGTCATTGCTCCACGGCCCCCGCCAGGGAGTGCTGCGCGGGCTCACCGCGACGGGCGGGGTCATCACCTCCGCGGGCGTGGTGCTCGCCGCGACGTTCGCCGCGCTCGGGGTGATCCCCCTGGCGTTCCTGCTCCAGATCGCGTTCATCGTCGCCTTCGGCGTACTGCTGGACACCCTCGTCGTACGGTCCTTGCTGGTTCCGGCGCTGGCGCGTGACATCGGGCGCCTCGCCTGGTGGCCCGGATCGCTCAGCAAGGACAGTCGAGTCGGCTCGCCCGGTGAGGGGCAGAGCACACAGAGCTGATCGGCGCCGCTCGGACCGGTGCGCAGTTCGGGCGGCGCCGATGCCTGGGCTCTGACACACCATCAACCTGGCGTACGCATAGCGGTTTTGACGCCTGGGCGCCGTCGGGAGACGTGTGGCGCGCGCCCCGGCGTTCCGGAACCAGAAAGCCGTGTTCTTCCTCTTGACCCTCGCGCCGCGGGCAGACCAGCATCACTTTGCTGGAGAGCGCTCTCCCTCACTCTCTCCCCCGAACGAGGAGAACACCTCATGCCCGCACTCGGCATACCCGTGGCGCCACCATCTCCCAGACCCCCTCTCATCGCACGACAGAGCACCGCCGGTGCGATCGTCGTCGCGCTCGTGGCCACCCTTCTGCTGTTCAGCCCCGCCAAGGCCGCGCAGGCCGCGCCCGCCCTGCTCTCCCAGGGCAAACCGGTGACGGCCTCGAGCCAGGAGAACGGAGGCACTCCGGCCACCGCGGCCGTCGACGGAGACAACGGCTCGCGCTGGTCGAGCGCCGCGTCCGACCCGCAATGGATCAAGGTCGACCTGGGATCCTCCGCGGCCGTGACCCAGATCGTGCTCCGCTGGGAGACAGCGCACGCGAAGTCGTACCGCATCGAGTTCTCCGCCGACGGCACCAACTGGTCGAGCGCGTACTCGACCACCACCAGCGCGGGTGGCACGGAGACGCTGAACGTCTCCGGCACCGCTCGTCACGTCCGCGTGTACGGCCTCACCCGCGCCACCGGCTACGGCTACTCGCTCTGGGAGTTCCAGGTGTACGGAACCGCGGGCGACAGCGGCGGTCCGACCATCCCCGGAGGCGGGGATCTCGGCCCCAACGTGCATGTCTTCGACCCGTCCACCCCCAATATCCAGGGGAAGCTGGACGAGGTATTCAAGAAGCAGGAGTCCGCGCAGTTCGGCACCGACCGGCACGCGTTCCTGTTCAAGCCCGGCACCTACGGCAACATCAACGCCAACCTCGGCTTCTACACCTCCATCGCGGGCCTGGGGCTCTCCCCCGACGACACGACGTTCAACGGTGATGTGACCGTGGACGCCGGCTGGTTCAACGGCAACGCCACCCAGAACTTCTGGCGTTCGGCGGAGAACCTGGCACTGAATCCGGTCAACGGCACGAACCGGTGGGCGGTCTCCCAGGCGGCGTCCTTCCGCCGCATGCACGTCAAGGGCGGACTGAACCTGGCGCCCACCGGCTACGGCTGGGCCAGCGGCGGCTACATCGCGGACAGCAAGATCGACGGCACGGTCGGCCCGTACTCGCAGCAGCAGTGGTACACCCGCGACAGCTCCGTGGGCGGCTGGACCAACGGCGTGTGGAACATGACCTTCTCCGGGGTGGAGGGCGCGCCTGCCCAGGGCTTCCCCAACCCGCCGTACACGACGCTGGCGACTACCCCGGTCTCCCGCGAGAAGCCGTTCCTGCATCTCGAAGGCAATGAGTACAAGGTGTTCGTCCCCGCCAAGCGCACCAACGCGCGCGGCACCACCTGGGCGAACGGCACACCTCAGGGCAGCTCAATTCCGCTGAGCAGGTTCTACGTCGTCAAGCCCGGCGCGACCGCCGCCACCATCAACGCCGCCCTCGCGCAGGGCCTGCACCTGCTCTTCACTCCGGGCGTCTACCACATCGACCAGAGCATCAACGTCAACCGCGCCGACACGGTCGTGCTGGGCCTCGGGCTCGCCACGATCATCCCGGACAACGGCGTCACCGCGATGCGGGTCGCCGACGTCGACGGCGTGAAGCTGGCCGGGTTCCTCATCGACGCGGGTGCGGTCAACTCCCAGACCCTGCTGGAAGTCGGCCCGCAGGGCGCTTCCGCCGACCACTCCGCCAACCCGACGACCGTTCAGGACGTCTACATCCGGATCGGCGGCGCGGGCCCCGGCAAGGCCACCACCAGCATGGTCGTCAACAGCGACGACACGATCGTCGACCACACCTGGGTGTGGCGTGCCGACCATGGCGACGGCGTGGGCTGGGAGACCAACCGAGCCGACTTCGGCGTCCGGGTCAACGGCGACGACGTGCTGGCCACCGGACTGTTCGTCGAGCACTTCAACAAGTACGACGTCGAGTGGTACGGCGAGCGGGGAAAGACCATCTTCTTCCAGAACGAGAAGGCGTACGACGCGCCGAACCAGGCGGCGATCCAGAACGGCAACACCAAGGGGTACGCCGCCTACAAGGTCGCGGACTCGGTGAACACCCATGAAGGCTGGGGCATGGGCAGCTACTGCTACTACAACGTGGATCCGACAATCCGTCAGGACCACGGCTTCCAGGCTCCGGTAAAACCTGGAGTGAAGTTCCACAGCCTGCTGACCGTGTCACTCAGCGGCATGGGGCAGTACAACCACGTCATCAACAACACCGGCGCACCCACCTCGGGAACCACGACCGTCCCGTCCACCCTGGTCTCCTTCCCCTGACCCCTGACCCCTGACTCCTGCCCCCGTCCCCGTCCCCGTCCCCGTCCCCCGACCGCCACCCTCTGAGCCCATCCCGGGTTCCTCCGAGCCCATTCGGGGCCCGGCATCCTCCGCGTCAGCGGGGATGCCGGGCCCCGCGCGCGTGCCGGGGTGCCTCCAATTGCGCCAAACCGGCGTAACCACAAAGAAGTTGGCACCCAACACGTTGACAGGCACACGACTCCGCGCCACTCTCGGAGAGCGCTCTCCCAACCCGGCTTCGGGAAGCCGGCACCCCCTCCCCCTCCCGCCAGGAGCCATAGTGTTCAGATCCCGGGCAGCCTTGTCCGGCCGTCCCAGAGTCGGAGTACTGCTCGTCACTCTCGCCGCCGTGCTGGCGACCTCACTCACGCTCGCGACAGCACCGGACGCCGGAGCCGCCGACACCTTGCTGTCCCAGAACAAGCCCGCGACCGCCTCCTCGTCCGAAGGCGACGGTCTCGCCCCTTCCGCGGCCTTCGACGGGAACCTGACCGGCACCCGCTGGGCCAGCGAATGGCGCGACCCGCAGTCGATCCAGGTCGACCTCGCCGCGCCGACCGTGCTGCGCAGGCTCCAACTGGTGTGGGACCCGGCCTACGCCAAGTCCTACCAGGTACAGGTTTCGGAAGACGGCGCCAACTGGCGTGCGGTGCACTCCACTTCCGACGGTAACGGTGACGTGGACAGCATCGAGATCGCCGCGACCACCGCCCGGCATGTGCGGCTGAACCTGACGGCCCGTGGCACGGGCTGGGGCTATTCGCTCTTCGAGTTCGGCGTCTACAGCTGACGACAGCACCGGCCTACCAGGCCGGTGCTCAACACACACAGCTCACACGGCAGTCCGCCGGGCGCGCAGCCGCGCGCCCGGTCGCCTCCCCACCCACCGCACATCCCCCCATCCCCCACCACCTCTGACAGGAGGTCTCCCATGAGACGGAGTTCAAAAACTCTGTCCGCGCTGCTCGTCTGTACGGCACTGGCGGCGACCACATTCGGTATCGGCTCGATCACCTCGGCCGCCGACCCCGGCTCGGATTCCAAGAGCGTGTCGAGCGCGTCCACGCACACCGGGCACACGAACAAGGTGTCCCTGCTGCCTTCCGGCGACGACGCGGACGGCGACGGCTACATTCCGGCGAACCCGCCGGTGACCGCTCTGCCCCCGGCCGCCCAGGCCCCGCCGTCCCGGTACTTCCACGAGTTCCAGGCCAACTGCTCGGTCACACACACCGCGCCGGACGACCCGATCATCTACCCCGGCCAACCGGGCAGGTCCCACGACCACACGTTCATGGGCAACACGACGACGAACGCCAACAGCACCACGGCGTCCCTGTACGGCGGCAACACCACATGCAAGGCGCCGGGCGACTCCTCGGCGTACTGGATGCCGTCCCTGTTCAAGGGCGACAAGAAGGTACTGCCGATCGGACCGCAGACCATCTACTACAAGGCGGGTGTCACCGACTACACCACGGTGCGCCCCTTCCCCAAGGGCCTGCGGTACGTCGTCGGCAGTCCCACCCAGAGCCCCCAGGAATTTCGCGACCACCCCGGGTGGGTCGAGGGCTGGGAGTGCGGTGAGAGCTTCGGCAATGTCGGGTTCCCGCAGAACTGCCCGGCGGGCTCGCAGCTCAATCTCCGTATGCAGGCACCGAGTTGTTGGAACGGCCAGCATCTCGACACACCGGACCACCAGAGCCACATGGCGTATCCGGACGTGAAGCCGGGCACCAACGACAATGTCTGCCCGGCCAGTCACCCCGTGGCACTGCCCATGGTCGAGTTCAAGATGGCTTTCCCTGCGGACGGCGACATGTCGCAGGTCCGGCTGGCCAGCGGCGGGGGCCATACCTTCCACTACGACTTCTTCAACGCGTGGGACGAGCGCACGCTCAAGGCGCTGGTCGACCACTGCGTGGTGGGCGGACTGCAGTGTGACGCGCGTGGCTACGACCAGACGCACCCCGGTGCGGGCGCCGCGCTGAACGCGGACTACCGGCTGCCCTGACCGGCCGGTAACGCCCGTTCCGTCGCCCGGTCCGCCCCACCCAGGGGCGGGCCGGGCCTCGGCCTGAGCCGGTGCCTCCGCGGGCTACGCCGAGTCGCGGAGAACCAGTTCCGCATCGAAGATCGCCGAAGTGGGCGCGGTCAGCGTCCCCTCGATCTGCTCCTGGAGGAGCCGCGCCATGGTGGCCGCCATCTCCTCCATCGGCTGGCGGATCGTGGTCAACGGCGGTCGGCAGCCGACCGCCGCGCTGGAGTCGTCGAAGCCGATCACCGCCACGTCTTCGGGTACCCGCTTGCCCGCCTCGCGCAGCGCCTGGCAGACCCCTTGCGCCATCAGGTCGTTGGCCGCGAACACCCCGTCGATGTCGGGGTGTTCGGCAAGCAGGCGGACCATGGCCGTCGCTCCGCTCTCGACGGTGAAGTCCCCCTCCGCTATGGGGATGTACGGGTGCCCATGCCGCGCCGTGGCATCGCGGAAGCCGACGAGGCGGTCCTGGGCCGCCGGCACGTTCAACGGTCCGGTGATCGTGGCGACGCGGCGGCAGCCGCGCGCCAGCAGATGCTCCGCAGCCATGCGCGCGCCGTCCTGGTGCGCGAAGTCGACGTAACTGACCTGGGCCGGCAACGCGGGGCGTGCGAACAGCACGCAGGGCAGGCCTTCGGCGGCGAGAAGTGCGGGCAGCGGGTCCTCTGCGTGCGTGGAGAAGATCAGCGCACCGTCGGCGCTGCCCTGGCGGAGATAGGCCCGCACCTGGTGCCTGGCGGCGTCGGACTCGGCGAACATCAGCACCGGATGCATGGACCTCGGGCGCAGGAAGCCGACGACACCGCCGACCACCCGCCCGAAGAAGGGGTCGGTGAGGACCCGGGAGGCGAAGGCGTTCTGTTCGCTCTCGGTGTCGTCGCCCGCTCCGGAGACCACCAGCGCGATGGTCTCGGCGCGCCGGGTCACCAGCGAACGCGCGGCCCGGTTGGGCGTGTAGCCGGTCCGCTCGATCGCTTCCCGGACCGCTTCCTGGATCTCCAGGTCCACGTTGCGGATGCCGTTGACGACCCGCGAGACGGTCGCGCGGGAGACGCCGGCCGCACGCGCGACATCCTCTAGGGTCGGCGCCTGTCTGGTCATGTCCGTACCCTACCGGCGGCGACAGGAACTGCGGGAAGCGCCTCGGGGAGCGCTCTCCACAGATGCCGCTCGGCAGGAGCGCACAGGGCTGTATCGGACCCGATGAAGGGCTGGTTGAGGTCGTCGACGCGAGTCTATGGACGAGTGGGGCGGACTTCCCCCACGCACACCGTGGCGGCCAGGGGCAGCTCGCCGGCCGACGGTCCGGCGAGCACACTGTACGAACCCGGTTCCACGCACCAGCCTCGGTCGCTCTCCGACCAGTGACGCAGCAACCGCGCCGGGACTCGTACCGTCGCCGTGACCCGCTCGCCGGGCTCCGCATCGACCGACGCGTACCCGGCGAGCCATCGCTGCGGGCGCTCCACCGTGGACCCCGGTCTCGCCAAGTACACCTGGACCACCTCCCGGCCGCGCCGACCACCGGTGTTGCGCACGCGAACGGCCACGGTGAAGGCGCCGCTTCCCAACACCGTGGCTGGGGTGGTCAGTTCCTCGTACTCCCAGGTCGTATACCCGAGGCCGCGCCCGAACCAGTACGCGGGCTCGCGGCCCTCACGCAGCCAGGCCCGGTAGCCGATATGAAGTCCCTCGGTGTAGGCCAGTACGCCGCTCTCCGGCCTGGTCACGGTCACGGGCACGTCATCGAGGGCGGCGCCCCAGGTGGTCGGCAGCCGTCCGCCCGGTTCGGCCCGTCCGAACAGCACGTCGGCGAGCCCGGTGCCGCCCTCCTGGCCGGGGAACCAGGCCAGCAATATCGCTCCGGGCTGCTCACGCCACGGCATCTCCACCGGAGCGCCGACGTTGACGACGACGACGGTGCGCGGGTTGGCGGCCGTGACGACCCGTACCAACTCGTCCTGGCTGAAGGGGAGCCGGAGATCGGTGCGGTCTCGCCCTTCGGACTCGCCGTCCTCCGTGGTGCCGACGAACACGACGGCCGCGTCCGCGCTGCGTGCCGCTTCGGCCGCCGCGGCGAGCGCGGGCAGCGGGATCCGGGGCGGGCGGCCCCGCGGTCACCAGGGTGGCGCGGCCCGTGTCGTCCGCGAGTTCCCGGCGTGCCACGACCGCCACCGCCTGTCCGGCCGTGAGCCGAATGCGCCCGTAGTGGCACGGCGGGTTCACATGAACGACGGCCGGGTCGTCCGTGTCGCGCCGGAACACCCCCTCGACCAGGGTATGTTCGCCCACCGTGAGGCTCATACGCCCGAAACCGCCGACGCCGAAGACCCATTCGCCCCCGTGTGCGGGCAGTAGTCGGGCGCTGATCTCGACCGTGCGCGCTCCCGGCACCAGGGGTGGCTCCAACTGGCGTCCGGACAGGCGGTGTCCGGCATACAGCTCGCGCCCCTCGGCGTCGAGTACGCGCAGCAGAACCCCAGGGAGTCCATTGCGGGGATCCCGGCACTCCGCGACCGTCAGTGGCGGCGGATCCGCGACGGCCGGACCGGGTACGTGGACGATGCGCGACCGGCCCGCGAGCGCCGCGCGGATACCGTCGAGCGGCGTGATCACACGCTGCGGGAAGACCCCGGCGCTGCCGCCGCCCTGGGTCCTAGGCTCCCCGGCATGTACGCCGATCAGCGCGACCGTACGCAGGGCGGCGGGGTCCAGCGGCAGCAAGCCGCGGTTGTGCAGCAGAACCGAACTCGCGGCGACCGCGCGCCGCAGCAGCGGCTGCGCGTCGGGAGCGGGCCGCGGTGGGGCCGGGGTGGCCGGTGCGCCGAGAGCCCCGAGCCGGTCGGCGAGCCGGAGCAGGCGGCGCACCTTGTCGTCCACGGTGTCGGCGGGGACCATGCCGTCCTGGACGGCCCGCACCAGGGCATCTCCCCAGGGGCCCGCAGGTCCCGGCATGGCGAGGTCCTGCCCCGACAGGGCGGACGCCACGGTGGACCGCACCGCGCCCCAGTCCGAGATGACGACCCCGTCGAAACCCCACTCGCCCTTCAGTGGCTCCGCCAGCAGCGGATGCTCCGTCATCGTGGCGCCGCTGACGCCGTTGTACCCGGTCATGACGAGCCGAACGCCGGCCTTGACGGCGGCCTCGAAGGGGGCGAGGTAGACCTCGCGGAGCACGCGCTCGTCGACGGAGACGTCCACGGTGAGGCGTTCGGTCTCGGAGTCGTTGGCGACGTAGTGCTTCGCGGTGGCCGCGACGCCATGGGCCTGGATGCCCCGGATCAGGGCGGCGCCGGTGCGGCCGGTGAGCTCGGGATCCTCGGAGAAGCACTCGAAGTGGCGTCCGCCCAGCGGCGATCGGTGCAGGTTGAGGTTGGGCGCGAGCACGATGTCCACGCCTTTGCGCAGGGCCTCGGCCGCGAGCAGGCCCCCGAGCCGCTCCACGAGAGCCTCGTCCCACATCGCACCGAGCGCCGATGCGGCGGGCAGCAGCACTGAGGTGTCCAGCTCGTCCCACGCCTCCCCCCGCACCCCCGCAGGCCCGTCGGAAGCCGTCAACTCCCTGAGCCCTACGGCTGGTTCAGCATGTGTGCGCCAGGTGGTCGCACCTGTGAGCATGCGCACCTTCTGCCGTAGGTCCAGCTTGTCCAGCAGTCGAGTCAGCTCTTCCTCGGTCATCCCCCACACCTCTCCCCAACGCTCTGGGAGAGCGCTCTCCCAGAGCATGACCAGGGGGCGGGAAACTGTCAATGCGGCAACACCGGGCCGGTCCGGGTGTGGTTGGCGTGGATGCCGGATGGGCTGCGCCGACGCCCGCGAGTGCCTCGTCGGCGTACCCCCGTGTCTGCGCCACGGCCGAAGTTGGCAACGATGTCGGAGAGTTCAGGTTCGGCCGGGGCAGCCATGTCGGCCTCGGACTCGTTGCCGGGGGTCTGGTCGGCGGGCGTCCCGGACGGTACTTCCGCCGGTCGGCGTCGCCAGCGGTATGGCGTCGGTGGATTCGACACGGGCGGGGTCATGACTGTCCTGCCCGCGACGCCTGTTCCTGGCGGGCCTGGTACGCGCGGGGCGTGTCCCGGATGCGGGCAGGACGGGAAGCACGCCGGGCCGGGCGCGCGCGAAATCTTCGACCGGGCGTGCGCTGCGCCAGGCCGGGACCCCGCCACCGGTGTACAGACCGTGCGGCCGAGGCTCTCGGGAATAGTCGAGGCCAGGTCCGCCTTGACGCCGTCGGGGAGGCCTGGGATGTCCAGCACCAGGGGCCTGCTCAGGGCGGAGGGCACCGGCTCCGGATCGACGAGCAGCAATTTCACGCGCTCCCCGAGACGCGCGCGTGCGGGGCCCTCTCCGAAGCCCAGGAACAGGTGTTCCGGGTCAGGTCGACCGGCCCCGCCTCCGACCTGCGGAGGCCGGTGGCTAGGTGCGGGCGGTCCACGGGCGGGCGTGCAGGGTCCGTGCGATCCGCGGGCCCAGCCAGCGCTTGAGCCTGCGCAGCGCTTCCAGACGCTCGGTCGCCCGGTCGATCCGGTAGTACAGCCGCGGCGGGATGTACGGGAGCAGCGGGGAGTGCCGCTGGCCTAGCAGCGCGAACACCTTCGGCGGCGCGAGGTGGAGGTAGCGCGGAAGGTTCTCGTACCACCGGGCGCTGTAGCGGGCCGCGCTCTGGACGGACAGCAGCGCCGATCTGCGCTCCCGTTCGTAGCGGGCGAGGGCGGGCCCCAGTTCCGGCTGTCCGCGCAGTGCGCCGGCCAGGGCGATGGCGTCCTCCAGGGCGAGTGTGGTGCCCGCGCCGATGGAGTAGTGCGTGGTGTGTGCGGCGTCGCCGAGCAGGACGAGGTTGCCGCGGTGCCACGTCCGGTTGGTGAGGGTGCGGAAGTTCAGCCACTGTGCGCTGCCGTCATCGTGTGCCCGGCCGATCAGGCGGTGTCCGTCCAGCGGTTCGGCGAAGAGCCGCTCCAGCAGGGCCAGACTGTCGGCCTCGCTCGCCCGGTCGAGCCCGAGGCCTGTGCGGGTCGCCGGGGAGCACTCGACGATGAAGGTGCTGTGGTCCGCGCTGAACCCGTAGGCATAGCACCAGATCCAGCCGTGCGCGGTCTCCACGAAGGCGAACGTGAAGGAGTCGAAGAGCTTGGTGGTGCCGAGCCAGATGTAGGTGTTGTGCCCGACCGCGACATCGGTGCCGAAGTGGTCGGCGTGCCGCTCGCGCAGCTCGCTGTTGACGCCGTCACCGGCGACGACCAGGTCGGCGTCGGGCAGCTCGGCCCCGGCGACCACCGGATGGTCGAACTCGACGCGCACCCCGAGGGATTCGGCCCGCTCGGTGAGGACCGTGAGCAGGGTGCGACGGCTGATGCCGAAGCCCTGGTCGCCCTGGTGCGTGGTGGTGCGCTCGCGGATGTGCGCGGTGCCCCCGCTCCAGCGGACCGAGTTCCCGCTGATGGCCGCCGCGGACTCGGGGTCGTTGCCTGCGAGCTTGTCGAGCATGCCGCCCCAGTACGTCACTCCCCAGCCGTACGTCGAACCGGCCGGGTTGCGCTCGTAGACGGTGATGTCGTGGGACGGGTCCTGCCGCTTCATGAGGATCGAGAAGTACAGGCCGGCGGGCCCGCCGCCGACACAGGCGACCTTCACACACACACTCCCTCTCCATAACGAAAAGTAGTCAATTCGCGACACAAAGTAGCAGATGCGGTGTGTGTTCTCAGTGCGCGGCCCAGCCGCCGTCGAGGGGGAGCGAGATGCCGGTGAGGAACGATGCCTGCGGGCCACACAGATAGGCGACCGCCTCCGCGACCTCGTCCGGCTCGACGAGGCGCTTGACGGCGGAGTCCTTGATGGGGCGCACCAGTTGCAGCCCGGCGTTGTTGACCAGGATGTCCGTGCCCGCCGCCGCCGACTCCGCCGTCCAGGTCGGTCAGGTCCGGGGCGAGCGGCTCGACGGTGCCTCTGAGCCCCCGGGCCCGCTGCACATCGGCCACGAGAGAGACCAGGGTGTCGAACCCGCAGGTCGCGGTCCACGGCGGTGACCTTGGTGCCGACCGCCGCGAGCCGCAGCACACAGGCCGGCCGATGCCGCCCGCGGCGCCGGTGACAAGCGCTCTGCCGCCGCCCAGGTCGAGTGCGGCGGCGTGTGGAGGGGGTGCGGTGGGCGCGGTCATGGTCACGACCCTAACGACCTCGGAGGCGGAGTCGCAGGACGCCGGGAGCCCGCGCACTATTGCCCCCGAGGTCGTAAGCAGCGGCCGTCGTGCGACCGATGTGGCCGCCGCCCATACTTCAGAGCTGGGTGGTGGGCTCGAACCATGCGGGTGCGTCGGTGAGTGACTGCTTGATCCTCAGCAGGGCGAAGTCATTGAGCTCCGGGAGCGCGTCCACCGGGAACCAGCCCACTTCCAGCGACTCGTCGTCGTTGACCCGCGCCTCACCACCGACGGCGCGGCACCGGAAGGTGATGTCCATGTACTGGCACAGGTCGCCGTTCGCATACTGCACCGGCTTGAGGGCCTGGACGAGGACGACCCGTTCCGGCTCGCACACCACGGCCGTCTCCTCGAACACCTCGCGCACGGCTGTCGCCGCCGGCTCCTCCCCGGGCTCCGGGATCCCTCCGACGATCGACCACTTGCCGTCGTCGGAGCGCCGACCGAGGAGCACGCGCCCCGCGTCGTCGAAGACGATCGCACTGACACCCGGCAGGAAAAGGAGCTGGTGGCCCGCGGTGGCCCGGATTTCGCGGATGAAGTCGGGTGTTCCCATGACTCGACCCTAACGGCCCGGTGAGATCACTTCGGCGCACTGCCGGGGGTACGGCGGCGGGCCCGCACACCGCGGGCCGCGACCCATCCGAGGCCGGCGGCAGCGAGCAGTGCGAGCGCTCCCTCGGGGATCGTTCCGAGCCGGGTCGCGGGCGTCAGCGAGGAGCGCAGTGGCACCTCCTCGACCAGTGCGGCCGGGGTGAACATCCCGCTCTTGCGCACGATCTGGCCGTCCGGCCGGATGACGGCGCTGACCCCGCTGGTGACGGGGACAACGACGGAGCGGCTGTGCTCGACGGCCCGCACCCGCGACATCGCCAGCTGCTGGTACGTCATCTCGCTGCGCCCGAAGGTCGCGTTGTTACTGGGTACGGTGATCAGCTGGGCCCCGCCGGTGACGGTGTCGCGCACCGCCCAGTCGAAGGCCGCCTCGTAACAGGTGGCCAGTCCCACCTTGGTGCCCGCCAGGTCGAAGACACCGACCTTGTTGCCCGGCCCGAAGTCCCGGCGCACCCGGTCGACGTCCGAGCTGAAGATCCGCACGAAGGACCGCATCGGGATGTACTCGCCGAACGGCTGGACGTGCCGCTTGTCGTAGGTGGCGACGGGGCCGCGCTGCGGGTCCCACTCGATCAGGGTGTTGCGGAGCTTGCCCTTGTCAGGTGTGAGCACCGCTCCGATCACGGTGGGGGCGTCGATCGCCTTCACGGCCTCGTCGATGACCCGGCGGGCGTCGTCGTTGCGGTACGGGTCAAGGTCGGAGGAGTTCTCCGGCCAGAGCACGAAGTCGGGCTGTGGCTCCTTGCCCGCCTTGACGTCGTCTGCGAGTTCTTCGGTGCGCCGTGCGTGGTTGTCGAGGACGGCGCGGCGCTGGGCGTTGAAGTCGAGCCCGAGCCTCGGCACGTTGCCCTGGATCGCGGCGACGGTCGCGGTGCCGTCCTCGGCCGTGTTGTCCAGGAGCGGCAGCGAGGCGAGCGCCGCGGCGACCGGTACGACGACGGCCAGGGCCGCGACGACGGCGCCCCGGCGCGGCACCTCGCCGCTCTCACGGTACGTACGGAACTGGCGGACCGCTTCGTACAGGCCGAAGCCGCACAGCGCGACCGCGAAGCCGAGCACCGGGGTGCCGCCGAGTGCGGCGAGCGGCAGGAAGACGCCGTCCGCCTGACCGAAGGCGATCTTCCCCCAGGGGAATCCGCCGAACGGCACGCGCGCGCGGACCGCCTCGCCAAGGACCCACATGGCCGCGCCCCACAGGGGCCACAGCGGCAGCCTGGTCACCAGGGCGATCCCGACGCAGCACAGGGCGACGAAGAGGGACTCGAAGACGACGAGGGCCAGCCACGGCACCGGGCCGACCTCCTCGCCGGTCCAGCTGAGCAGCGGCAACAGGAAGCCGAGACCCGCCAGGAAACCGAGGCCGAACGCGGCGCGCGGCCGTCGCCCGTACAGACATCCGCCGAGGAGGGCGAAGCCGGGCAGTACCAGCCACCACAGGGGGCGGGGCGGGAAGCTCGCGTACAGGAGGAGGCCGGAGACCACGGCGGCCATCGGCGCCACGACCCGCCGCAGTGCTCTTTTCCCGCGCGAGGTGGCATCGGACTGCGAATTCAGCCGTTCCGGCTCGCCTACGGCGGTGGTGGTGCTCACCCAGCGGAGTCTACGGTGACCGGCCCGGCGCCCCACAGGCCGGTCCAACGGCCGATGCAACGTTTCTGCGCATTCTGTACACAAACCCCCGTCCCTGCCGTTACCGTATGCGCCAGTCCCTGCCGCCGGGCCTCGTCGGCCGTCGCGGGCGGGGCCCGTCACATGTCGGGGGGTGTGCTGCTCTGCTCGCTCGCCGCGGCACGGGCGCGCCGCGGGACGGCCGCGCCCGCGGGGCTGGTCCTCGCCACGGCGCTGGTGGCCGCGGGCTCCTGGGCCGTCGCCGCGGACGCGCTGCCCGGCGGGCTGACCGCATCCCTGGAGGGCCAGCTGAGTGTGAACCGGGTGCTGCTGTGGCAGGACGCGATCGGCCTCGCCAAGGAGCACCCGGGGCGTGGCGCGGGCCCCGACCGGTTCGGCGAGCTGAGCCCGACCGCGCAACAGACACGGGACGCCGACGGCAAGCCCCACTCGGCGCTGCTGCAACAGGCCTCTGAACAGGGCATCCCCGGGGTCGTCCTGCTCGGGGGCGTCTACGGCTGGGTGCTGTAGCGCTCGCCCCGCGCCACCTCGATAGCCCTGACGGCCGCGGCGGCGCAGACCGCGCCGGCCGCCCTGGCCTGCATCGGCAACGCGCTGAGCTTCACGCCGGTGACGGCGGGAGCGGGGCTGCTCGCCGGGCTGGCCACCACGCGGCGGCTGGGGCAGGACGAAGCGGATGCCGCGGTCCCGGAGCCCACGTACGACGCCCCGGTGGTCGGCCCCGCCCAGTGTCCCGGTTTCGAGATTCGGCATCGCCGATTTCAAGATCGGCGCCCCGCTGACCAGGCGGTTGATGCGGCACACGCCTCACGTGGTGCGGCCGAAACTCGAATCCACCTCACTGGACTTCCCACGCGGGGCTGTACGTGGGACAGGCACGCCGGCCGGGTCAGGCCCCGGCGGGCCTGCCGGGGATGGCGCGGCTCAGCAGGTCGTGGATAACGCGCACCGCCGCCTCCGCGTCGTCCACCGTCACGGTGAAGGTCTTGCCGTCGCCGAGTTTGAGGACAATGCCCTCGCCCCTGCGGACGATCACGGCCGTCCCCTTCTCGGGGCGCCAGCGGTATCCCCAGCCGCCCCACTGTTGCGGTGTGAGCCTCGGCGCGAACTCGGCGCCCACCACATGGTCGAGCGGGATGCGGCAGCGGGGCAGACCCATGTGACCGCAGCGCACTTCGAGCGCGTGACGGTCGACCTTGACCGCCACGTGCACGAAGGCGAGCGTGCCGTAGAGCATCAGCAGGCCCGCCGCCATGCAGCCGACGACCGACATCACGAGGGGGGCGAGGCCGGAGGTCCACGCGGAGTCGACCGCGAGTTCGATGCCGAGCGCCAGACATCCCGCGCCGGCGGCCGCGAGCAGCCACTGTCCGCGGTTGGTCGCGCGGCCTGTCCAGGTCTGGGGAGTGGGCTCCGAGCTGCGCCCCTCGCCGTGGGGGTGGTCCCTCATGCGTAGCAGACTACTCACGTTCCGCGTTCGGGGCAGCGCCGCGTCGGGTGCCTCTGGGGCGGGCGCCGGTCAGCGGGCGGTGCTGACGGCGTCCAGCAGCCGGCCTTCCGCGTACCCGAGTGCCTGCCGGGGCAGCGGGCTGTCACGGCCGCTGAGCAGCACGGTGAGCCCGTGGTCCGGTGTGGCCGCGGGGGCGGGCTGAGCGCCGATACGACGCAGCGCCTGGGCGGCCACGGCCTCGGCGGATCCGTGGAGCACCACGGGCGGCCGGTCCTGCTGCTGGACGGCGGCCCGGATGCGCTCGGTGACCAGTTCGTAATGGGTGCAGCCCAGGACGACGGCCGTTACATCGTTCGGGGTGAGAGCGGCGGCGGCGGCAATGGCCGCGTCGATGCCTTCCTCGTCGCCGTGCTGCACCGCGTCGGCGAGCCCGGGGCAGGGCACTTCGGTGACGGTGACGCCGCCGGCGAAGTCGCTGATGAGTCCGCGCTGGTACGGACTGCCAGTGGTGGCGGGCGTGGCCCAGATGGCGATGGGTCCGCCGCTCGCCGCGGCCGGTTTGATGGCCGGAACCGTGCCGATGACGGGGATGCCGGGCTCCAGTTCCGCGCGGAGCGCGGGCAGCGCGTGCACGGACGCCGTATTGCAGGCGACGATCAGCGCGTCGGGGTGGTGCGCCGCCGCTGCCTTCGCGACGGCGAGCGCGTGCGCGGTGACGTCCTCAGGGGTGCGCGGTCCCCACGGCATCGAGTCCGGGTCGGAGGACAGCACGAGTGCGGCGTCCGGCCGAAGTCGGCGTACCGCGGCGGCCGTAGGCAGCAGGCCGATTCCCGAGTCCATCAGCGCGATCTTCACCCGGTCACCATAGTCGACCGCCCTTGCGTGCCCGTCGGGGTGGGGCAGACTTCGGTGGATGAGTGCCCTTGCCTGGATTGCCGTGGGATCACTGGTCGTGTGGGTATGGCTGGTGCTGGGTCAGGGCTTCTTCTGGCGTACGGACATAAGGCTGCCCCCTCGCGAGGCCCCGGCCCACTGGCCGGATGTCGCCGTCGTCGTCCCGGCGCGCGACGAGGCCGAGGTGCTGCCTTCGAGCCTGCCGTCGCTGCTGGCGCAGGACTACCCGGGGAGGGCCGAGGTCTTCCTGATCGACGACGGGAGCACGGACGGTACGGGCGAGCTGGCCCGGACGCTGGCGGTGCGGCACGGCGGGCTGCCGTTGACGGTGGCCTCTCCCGGCGAACCGGAACCCGGCTGGACCGGCAAGCTCTGGGCGCTGCGGCACGGCATCGCGCTGGCGCGCGTCCGGGAGCCGGAGTTCCTGCTGCTGACGGACGCGGACATCGCGCACGCTCCGGACAGCCTGCGCGAGCTGGTCGCCGCCGCCTGCTCGAACGATCTCGACCTGGTGTCCCAGATGGCGCGGCTGCGGGTCGTCAGTGGGTGGGAGCGACTGGTCGTGCCGGCCTTCGTGTACTTCTTCGCGCAGCTCTATCCGTTCCGCTGGGTGAACCGGGCCGGCGCGAGGACGTCGGCCGCCGCGGGCGGTTGTGTGCTGTTGCGGACGGGGATCGCGGTGCACGCGCGGGTGCCGGACTCGATCCGCCACGCGGTGATCGACGATGTGTCGCTGGCCAGGGCAGTGCGGCGGGTCGGCGGCCGGATCTGGCTGGGGCTCGCGGAGCGGGTCGACAGTGTGCGCCCGTACCCGCGGCTCGGTGATCTGTGGCGGATGGTGTCGCGCAGCGCGTACGCCCAGCTGCGGCACAGTCCGCTGCTGCTCGCGGGGACGGTGGCGGGGCTCGCGCTGGTTTATCTCGCGCCGCCGGTCGCGCTGTGCGCCGGTCTCTTGTCGGGCGACGCGGCTGCCGCGTGGGCGGGCGGAGCGGCGTGGGCGGTGATGACCGGGACGTATCTGCCGATGCTCCGCCACTACCGGCAGCCGCTGTGGCTCGCGCTGTCGCTGCCGTTCACCGCGGTGCTCTATCTGCTGATGACGGTCGATTCGGCCGTGCAGCACTACCGGGGGCGCGGCGCGGCCTGGAAAGGGCGCACGTACGCCCGTCCCGAGACCGCGCCGGACCACTGAGCCGGTGAATGGCTCGCGCGGCCGAACCGCAAAGCGGCCGCCGCGCCGGACAAGCACGTGACCGGCCGCATCACCGACCGTGGGATCACTGGCTGGTTGGCCAGTGATCACCGGGCGGTCATTTCCTGCCGGGGGTCCAGTTCATGCCCCAGCCATAGGCGTAGTCGATGGTGCGCTGCGGGCTGACTCCGCGTTCCGGTACGAGATAGCGGGCCTCTCGGCGCACGGTCAAGTCGCCGCCCTCATTGGTGATGAGGGCCAGTGCGGCGACGGTCGAAGGCACGGTGCACTCGTCGAGCGAGAAGTCGATGGGGGCGCCGTGCTGTGGTGTGAGCGTGACCGTGGCGTGCAGATCCGCGAATGAGCGGGCGCCTTCATAAACGGCGACGAAGATCAGGACGCGGCGGATCTGGTCCTTGTGGTCCAGACTGACCGTCAGATTCTCGCCGGTGCTCACGGCGCCCGTGCGGTCGTCTCCGTCGAGATGAATGAACGGCGGCTGGTTGAGCGCGCCGAAGGCATTGCCGAGCGCCTGGACGACCCCCTTGCGGCCGTCGGTCAGTTCGTACAGGGCGCACAGGTCGAGGTCGAGGTCGCCATGCATGGCGACGGCCCGGCCGAGCTTGGCGCCCCACCCCTTGAACTGCTTGCGCACCTCCCAGTTGAGGTTCACGCGCATCGTGCCCGTGGTGCCGCCCTGCTTGGACAGGGAGACGGTCGGGGCCTCCTTGGTGAGCGTGATCTTCGTCAGCCGGACCGGGGCGGCGGGGGGCGCGGCCGACGGGGCAGGGGGCGGCGGCGGTGCCTGCACCGGCGCGGGAGCCCGCACAACGGCGGGGGGCGGAGCCGGGGCCGGCTGCTGGGGCTCGTCGACACTGATGCCGAAGTCCCTGGCGAGCCCCTCCAGGCCACTGCTGTAGCCCTGCCCGACCGCACGGAACTTCCAGGCTCCCTGGCGCCGGTAGAGCTCGCCGAGGACGAAGGCCGTCTCGACGCTCGCGTCCTGGCTCTCGAAGCGCGCGATCTCGGCGCCGTTCGCCGCGTCGAGCACCCGGACGTAGAGGCCCGGCACCTGCCCGAAGTTGCCGCCGTCGGCTGAAGCGGCCACCACCACGGTCTCGACGGCGGGCTCCACGCGCGCGAGGTCGACGGTCAGTACGTCCGTCACGGTGTCCCCGCCGGGGGTCTTCCCGTCGTACCTGACCGCACCCGATCCGTGCGTGGGCTGGTTGTAAAAGACGAAGTCCGCGTCCGAGCGAACCTTTCCCGCCACCAGCAGGAGGGCCGAGGCGTCGACGTCTGGCACGCCGGGCGCCGAACGCCAGCCCAATTCGACGCGCACGGCCGCCGCCGGCACCGGAACATTGGTTCCCTTAAGCATGGACATGCTCGCCCCCATCACGGGTCCGGGTGTCTGAAAAATACCGCGCGGCCAAACCTATTCCCCAGCGGCCGTCGGGGTTCACGACGACCTGCTGAAGATCACGCGCCGACCGCGGGTAACCCGTGGCCAGGAGCGGTCTTTACACGATCCCAACACTTCACGGCGACCGATTTTCCCAAGTTCGCTCGGATTAGGGGATCCGTCATCACTCCCCACACGCAAAACAACCCTCTTATCGGGCTCCCCAACCAGAACATCTTCGGCTTAACTTATGTGCCATGACCTCCCCCCGCTCCACCTACGGCGGCGGCTACTACTCCGCCCCGTCCTTCCCGGACACTCCGATCTACGACTCCCTCGTCGCAGAGCGGGGTACACCCCAGATCGCGCCCATCCGGGTCCCTTCCGCGTACGACACCGGAAACAGCTATCTGCCGGCCCTTCCGGCGGCGCTGCCCGCGCTCGGTCCCGCCCAGTCCCAGTACCAGCAGCCCGCGTACGGCTACCCGCAGGCCGCTCAGCAACCCGTGCCGCTGCAGCACGCCGCCCCCGCGCAGTACATCCCCGCGCCCTACATCCCGCAGCAGGCGGCGAGCCCCCGCGGCTACCCCGGCGCCCAGCAGCCCCAGCAGCGCCCGGGGTCGGCCACCGGGTACGAGGCGATGCGCCCCGCCGCGCCGCGCCCCGCGCCCGCTCCCTCGCCGTACGACGATCCGTACAACCGTCAGTACCAGGGCGGGGGCTACTGACCGGCTCGGTGCGGTGTCCGACCCGGCTGGCAGGATGGCCCCATGCCGAACCCAGTTCTCCACGCGGTCCACGTCTACCCGGTCAAGTCACTGGCAGGATGCACGCCGGGCGAGGCGGAGGTCGAGCCGTGGGGACTCAGCGGAGACCGCAGGTGGATGCTGGTCGACCCGGTCGGCAAGGTGGTCACCCAGCGTCCGCATCCGCGGCTGGCGCTGGCGCGCGCCGAGCCACTGCCGGACGGCGGGATCCGGCTGTCCGCACCCGGCCTGGAGACGCTGACGGTCGCGATACCGGAGCCCGCTTGCACCACCGGGGTGGAGATCTGGAAGGACAAGGTCGAAGCGGTCGAGGCGGGCGCGGGGGCACACGCCTGGCTGAGCGAGCACCTGGGCACCGAGGTGCGGTTGGTCCACCTCGACGAACCGGCGCACCGCCGCCCCGTCGACCCGAAGTTCGCGCTGCCCGGCGAAACGGTGAGCTTCGCCGACGGCTACCCGCTGCTGGTGGCCACGTCGGCCTCCCTCGGCGCGCTCAACTCGCTCATCGCCCAGGGTGACCATCCCGACGAGGGCCCCCTGCCCATGAACCGTTTCCGGCCGAACGTCGTCGTGGACGGAACCGCCCCCTGGGCGGAGGACGGCTGGAAGCGGATCGCGATCGGCGGGGTCACCTTCCGGGTCGCGAAACCTTGCGGCCGTTGTGTCGTCACCACCACCGACCAGGGGACGGCGGAGCGCGGCAAGGAGCCGTTGCGTACGCTTGCCCGTCACCGGCGCGCCGGTGGCCAGCTGATCTTCGGGCAGAACCTGGTGCCGGAGCGCACCGGGACGCTCCGTGTCGGTGATCCGGTGGCGATCCTCGAATAGGACCCCGCCCCCGTGGGAACTCGTACGGTCGTGGAAAGGGGGTGAGGGACGGTGCACACAGCAGCGGGAGTCTGGCGTTGGCGGCACAATCCGCTGCGCCGTACGACCGATCTCGTCGAGGCATGGGCGATGCTCGCCGCCGCCCTGCTGATCGCCCTCGCCGCACCCGCCGCGGGCTGGATGTGCGGCGCGCTGGCCAACGCGGCGCTTCAGGAATCGGTGCGCGTGCAGCACCAGCAGCGCCACCTCACGACAGCCGTCGTCGTGCGCACGGCGCCGGGACCGGGACCGGTCGTGGACCCCGAGGTGCCTTCGGAGCACGCGGCGCGCGTGCGGGTCGTCGCCGACTGGACGGCGGCCGACGGCAGTCGGCACACGGGCGCGGTGACCACCACCCAGCGGGGGGTGCGGCCGGGCGACCGGTTCCGGATGTGGACGGACGAGCGGGGCCTGGTCGTCGACCGCCCGATGGACACCAGCACGGCAGGCACCCACGCCGCCGTCGCGGGCGTCGGCGCGGGAGCGGCGAGTGTGGCGATCATCGAAGGGGGCAGGCGCCTGGTCGTACGGCGTCTCATGCAGCGGCGGTACGCCCGTCTCGACCGGGACTGGGCCAGGGCCGGACCCGACTGGGGCCGGACGGACGCGGGTAACTGAGCGGAGCCACCGGGCACGACTGACCGGTCAACTCCCCGCCCCCGCGCGCGCTACGGTGGAGCGGCCAGATCGTCGGCACAAGGTGGGGGCACAGCAACGTCATGGCACAGGGCACGGTCCAGGTGACGCACACCGGCACATCGCGGTGGCGGCGCCGCACAGGCGAATACGCCTCTCTCGCCGCAGCCCTGGAGGCCGCGGGAGACGGTGACATCCTCACCGTCGCTCCCGGCACGTACCGGGAGAACCTCGTCGTCCAGCGCGCCGTGACACTGCGCGGCCCCGAGGGCACCGTCGGCTCGGTCCGTATCGCCCCTGTCGACGGCGTGGCGCTGACCGTCCGCGCCTCGGCCGTGGTCCAGGACCTGCACATCGAAGGGCAGGACTCGGCGGCGCCCGCCCTGCTCGTCGAGGACGGCACCCCCGAGCTCAGCGACCTGCGAATCGTGACCCGCTCCGCGGTCGGCATCGAGGTACGCGGCGCCGCGCGGCCCACCGTGCGCCGCTGCACCATCGACAACCCGGCGGGCATCGGCATCGGCGTCCTGGAGGGCGCGGGCGGGGTCTTCGAGGAGTGCGAGGTGGTCGCGGCCGGCCAGTCGGGCGTCTCGGTCCGCGGCGGCGCGCACCCCCGCCTGGAGCGCTGCCGGATCCACCACACCTCGGGCGCCGGACTGACCGTCACCGGCGAGGGCAGCGGCCTGGAGGCCATCGGCTGCGAGGTGTACGAGGTCAACGGCACCGGTGTGCAGATCACCGCGCGCGGCGCCGCCCATCTCACCGACTGCACCGTGCACCGCACTTCGGCCGACGGCATCACCCTGGACACCGACGCCGTGCTGACGCTCTGCGACTGCGACATCCACGACATCCCCGAGAACGCGATCGATCTGCGCTCGCGCTCGGTCCTCACCCTGACTCGCTCCACCGTGCGCCGCTTCGGCCGCAACGGCCTGTCGGTCTGGGACCCGGGCACCCGGGTGGACGCGAACCAGTGCGAGATCCACGACAGTACGGGCGACTATCCGGCCGTATGGATCAGCGACGGCGCGACCGCCGTCCTCGACTCCTGCCGGGTGCACGACGTTCCCGACGCGCTCTTCGTCCTCGACCGCGGCTCGCGCGCCGATGTCGTCGACAGCGACCTGTCCCAGGTGCGCAATACGGCCGTCTCGGTGAGCGACGGCGCGACCGCACAGCTCGACGACTGCCGGATCCGCGAGGTGTCCACGGGCGCCTGGTTCCGTGACCACGGCAGCGGCGGCACCCTCTCCGGCTGCACCATCGACGGCGCGCAGACCGGCGTCATCGTCACCAAGGGCGCCGACCCACGCATCGAGCGGTGCACCGTCACCGCGCCCGCGGAGGCGGGGTTCTACGTCTCCGCGGAAGGCCGCGGCACGTTCGACGGCTGCCGGGTCACGGGCAGCAGCGGCTACGGCTTCCACGTGATCGACGGCTGCCGTTCGATCCTGACACGCTGCCGCACCGAGCGCTGCGCGCGCGGTGGTTACGAGTTCGCCGAGGACGGCCAGCTGGTGGAGGACTGCACCAGCGACGAGAGCGGCGTACGGGCGCCGGCCCAGGAGGCCTCTGTCGTACTGACCGCGGCCCAGACCCCCGGGGTGCTCAGCGCGATCCCGGTCCAGCGTCCCGTGGAGGGCGTGACCGGTCCCGACCCGGCCGCGGAGCCTGCCCGGTCGTCCAAGGCGGTCCTCGGTGAACTCGACACCCTGGTGGGCCTGGAGAGCGTCAAGCGCGAGGTGCGCGCGCTCACCGACATGATCGAGGTGGGCCGCCGCCGCCAGGAGGCGGGCCTCAAGGCCGCCTCGGTCCGCCGCCATCTGGTCTTCACCGGCTCCCCCGGCACCGGAAAGACGACGGTGGCGCGGCTGTACGGCGAGATCCTGGCCTCGCTCGGGGTGCTGGAGCGCGGCCATCTCGTCGAGGTGTCCCGGGTCGACCTGGTCGGCGAGCACATCGGCTCGACGGCCATCCGTACCCAGGAGGCCTTCGACCGGGCGCGCGGCGGGGTGCTGTTCATCGACGAGGCGTACGCGCTGTCCCCCGAGGACTCGGGGCGCGACTTCGGCCGCGAGGCCATCGACACCCTGGTGAAGCTGATGGAGGACCACCGGGAGGCGGTGGTGGTGATCGTCGCCGGTTACACGGCGGAGATGGCCCGCTTCCTGACCACCAACCCCGGTGTGGCGTCCCGTTTCTCACGGACCATCACCTTCTCCGACTACGTACCCGACGAGCTGCTGCGGATCGTGGAGCAGCAGGCGGAGGACCACGAGTACCGGATCGCCGACGGCACCGCCGAAGCGCTGCTGAAGTACTTCACGGCGCTGCCCAAGGGGCCCGCCTTCGGCAACGGCCGTACCGCGCGCCAGACCTTCGAGTCGATGGTGGAGCGGCACGCGGGCCGGGTCGCCCAGCTCGCAGAGATGGACAAGGACGACTTGACTCTCCTTTACCCGGACGACCTGCCCGAACTGCCCTGAGGTCGGACGGCTTCGGGCCGTTGGCGGGGCAGTACGGACGGCGGCAGCCGGTCGAGCAAAGCGGTCCGCTCCTGGTCGAAGGCCGGGTCGGCCTGGTACTCGGAGTGCCCCAGGACGGGGGCGGGCAGCGGCTGTTCACGGGTGCGGCCGTAGGCGAGCGGGTCCTTGAGCGCGGCCCGGTCCACTGCGGGCTGCGTGGCGCCCGTGACGCGCACCGGGCCGCCGATCGGGTCGGTCGGACGCCACAGATTGCGCCAGCAGTGCACATCCTGGCGCAGCCCGTCCAGGCAGGCGGGGCCGAAGTACTGCGGGAACCAGCGCCCGTACAGCCGCTCCATCGGTGACCCGTAGGTGAGCAGCGCGACGCGGCGCCGGGTGCGCGGGGGCAACTGCCAGACGGCGGCGGCCGCCAGCACGCTGCCCTGCGAGTGTCCCGAGATGACGAGGCGCCCGCCGGTGCGGTCGGTCCAGGTGGCCATGCGCCAGGTCAGGTCGGGGACGGCGCGCTCGGCGTAGCAGGGGGGCGCGAAGGGGTGGGCCGCGCGCGGCCAGAACGTGCCGACATCCCAGAGGATGCCTATGGTGCGGCGGGCCGCGGGGTCGCGGTAGGCGCGGCGGCCCCAGGTGACGAACAGTATGAAGCCGAAGCCGATCATCCATGAGCCGAGTGCCTGTGCGGTCTGGGCCATCGAGGCGATGTAGGCGGGGGCCTCCGCCGCGGCCCTGCCGGGCACCTGCCCGGTCGCCCGGGCGCCCACCAGTGCGGCGGCGCCGAGCAACAGGGTCGCGGCGGAGGTGACGCCGAGGATCGACGGGGCGGAGTCGGTGAGGGCGGCCCTGGCACGGGTGCGCGCGATCCGCCGGGTGCGTACCCAGTCGGGGTCCTCGCCCGGGTAGTCCGCCTCGACCTGCGCGGCCAGCGCCCGCCCGGCGCGCCAGGTGCGTACGGCGAGGACGGCGCCGAGCGCGAGCAGGACGAGCAGCAGGGGCGGGATGGCCGACGCCTGCCAGGTGAGCAGTACCGGCGGCCCCTCGATACTGCCTCCCTGCTCGCCCGGGGTGCCAGGCCCGTCGAGCCAGTCGCCGACGCGCTGGGCCACGCCCCCGGTCATGACGCCGCCAAGCGAGCAGGCGAGCATCGCGACGGCCGGTCCGCCGAACCCGCGCATCGCCGTACGCGCGTCGGGTGCCCGCCGGTACATGACGGGCGCGACCGCGGCGAGGCCGACGACCAGCGCGCCCTGGGCGAGTGCGATCACCCCGAACGTGAAGTCGCCGGGAAGCCTGCCCCCTGACTCCCAGCCGGGGCGGGACCAGGCGGCGTACAACATCGACAGGACCAGCTGGGCGAGCGCCGATCCGGGCAGCAGGGTGACGACGGCCCGGTCGAGCTTCAGGTCGAGGCGCGTCTCGCTGCGGCCCCGGCGGCACACCACCCAGACCACCACGACGGCGCCCGCCGCCAGGGATGCCTCGATGACCCAGCCGAAGGTTTCCAGGAGCGAGCCGGAGGCATGCCGGTCGTAGCGGGCCCCCGTGCCGGCGAGCGCCGCGGCGACGGTGAGGAAACCGGCGGCGGTGTGGGCGGCGCGGAGCCGGGAGACGAGCCTGCGGCCGTACCAGAAGCCGGGCAGGCCGAGGGCGGGCCGTTCGGTCGGCTCGTCCGGGTCGGGCTCCGCGCCGGGCGGCAGCGGGCGCTGCGACTCGTACGCGCTCCAGGTGCGGTTGGACAGGTACCAGAGCAGGCCGGTCAGCGCGGCGGGCACGAGGGCGGCGAGGGCGAGCCTGCGTCCGGGCTGCGCCCACCAGCCGTCCTGGGTGGCCGAGACGAAGCCGAGCCAGGACTTGTCGCGGGAGCAGTCGGCCGAGCCCGCGCACTGCCAGGCGGTCAGGTCGAGGGCGACCTCGCAGGCGGCGGCGACGAGCAGCACGGTGAGGCTGAGGGCGACGAGCCGCACGAGCACCCCGTAAATGCGCACGGTCTTTCTCAGGCCTCGGGTGTTGGGCCGCATCCAGTGGGCGAGGTTGGCGACCATGAAGGGCAGCAGGAGCAGCCACAGGGCGCGGGCGCCGTTGCCGGAGGTGAGGTTGCACCAGACATACGCCTCGGGGACCGGCCGGTCGCGGGGCTCCTCGGCGCCCTCGGAGCCCGCGTAGCCCTCGGGGTCGTCCGGGTCCGCGGGAGGGACATCCGCCTCGACGTCGTCGGCGCGGCGGTACATGGCGGCGGTCTCGTCGCCGGTGACCCGGACCGTTCGTGGATCACCGAGCATCTCCTGGGGGGTGGTACCGCCGACTCCGTGCACCAGCAGTTCGAGCGCGGGCCCGCCGTCGCCGGGGGACGGTGTGACTCGGGGCACTCTGGGTCTCGCTCTCGTGTTGGCGTGTTGGCGTGTTGGCGTGTTGGCGTGTTGGCGATGGCAAGATCGTGGTCCGCGCGGGCGGTGCCGGCGCGGTCTCCCAGGATCCCGGGCGGGGTGCGGCTGTCCAACGGTTCTCACCGAATCTCCCCGAGGTCCGGCGGACCTGAGCGCGTGCGAGGATGAGCAATCGCCCACGGACCGTCCGTACTCCGATTCGCACGGCACGGCGATTCGACCCATATCGACCTGCCGTATCGACCGCCCGTTCCCGACCGTACGAAAGGACCGGCACACCCGTGACCGAGAATCAGAACCTGCTCGCCGAGCAGCGTCGCGCCCTGATCCTCGACGAGGTCAGGCGGCGTGGCGGTGTCCGGGTCAACGAGCTCACCAGGAAGCTCAATGTCTCGGACATGACGGTCCGGCGCGACCTGGACGCGCTCGCCCGCCAAGGCGTGGTGGAGAAGGTGCACGGCGGTGCGGTGCCGGTGGTCGAGGCCAGCACCCACGAGCCCGGCTTCGAGGCCAAGTCGAATCTGGAGCTGAGCGCCAAGGAGGACATCGCGCGGGCGGCGGCGGCGATGGCCGTGCCCGGCAGCGCGATCGCGCTGTCCGGCGGAACGACGACGTACGCGCTGGCCCAGCATCTCCTGGAGGTGCCCGACCTGACGGTGGTGACCAATTCGGTGCGGGTCGCCGATGTGTTCCACACCGCTCAGCGCGCGGGCGGCGGGAACGGGCAGCGGCCGGGGACGGCCACGGTGGTGCTCACCGGCGGCGTACGGACTCCGTCGGACTCGCTGGTGGGCCCGGTCGCCGACCGGGCGATCCGCTCGCTCCACTTCGATGTGCTCTTCCTCGGCGTGCACGGCATCTCGGTCGAGGCGGGGCTCTCCACTCCGAACCTGGCGGAGGCGGAGACCAACCGACGGCTGGTGCACGCGGCGCGGCGGGTCGTCGTGGTCGCGGACCACACGAAGTGGGGCACGGTGGGGCTGAGTTCGTTCGCGGCGCTCGACGAGGTCGACACACTCGTGACGGACGGCGGAATGCCCGCGCACGACCGGGCGGAGATCGATGAGCTGCTGCCGGGACTGGTGGTGGCGGGCGAGTCCCGCATCTCCCGTAACGACGACGAGTCCCGGGAATCCCACAACGATCAGAATCCCGAAGACATCTGACGAGCCGCCAGTTATGGTGTGCGGGCCCGGTTCACCACCGAACCCGTTGGGGGTGCAGGTCCATGGCACGCCGACTCCGCCCTGTGGAGCTCGATTTCGTCGACTCCGCGCCCGTGCGCCTCATCTTCACTGCCCAGGTGTCCGCCCCGCCCGAGGCCGTCTACCGGGCGCTCGCCGAGGATGTCGAGGCCTGGCCCAGCTGGTTCGGCGCGATGACCTACGCCCGGCCCACGGACGGCGGCGCGGGCCGCGAGGTCGGACTCAAGGGCGGCACACGCTTCCGGGAGACGGTCCTCGCGGCGGAGCCCGGCGAACGGTACGCGTACCGCATCGACGAGACCAACGCCCCGGCGCTGCGGGCCCTGTTGGAGGAGTGGCGCCTCACCCCGTCCGGCGCGGGCACCCGCGTCCGGTGGACCTTCGCGGTGGCCGGCCCGGCGCCGCTGCGGGTGTTCCTTCGGCTGGCCCGGCCGGGCCTGGGCCGCGCCTTCCACGACGCGATGCGCAGCCTGGACCGGCGGCTCGCCAGGCCCGCCGGGCAGCCGTCGGACACCCCTTAAGGCCTCCCGGGTGCACCCCGCGGCAGCTCCGGCCAGATGCCGGTGGCCAGCAGCGAGTTGATGACCTCGGTGTACGGCGCGATGTCCAGGCCCTGCTCCGCCAGCCAGGTGTCCGAGTAGTACTTGTCGAGGTAGCGGTCACCGGGATCACAGATCAGCGTGACCACGCTGCCCGTGCGTCCCTCGGCGACCATCTCCGCGACGATTTTCAGCGCGCTCCACAGGCCGGTGCCGGTGGAGCCGCCCGCCTTGCGGCCGATGGCCAGCTCCAGCGCGCGCACGGCCGCGACGCTCGCCGCGTCCGGGACCTTCATCATCCGGTCGATGGCGCCGGGCACGAAGCTCGGCTCCATGCGGGGCCTGCCGATGCCTTCGATGCGCGAGCTGCAGTCGCTGGTGGCGAGCATGTCGTGACGGGTCCAGCCGTCGAAGAAACAGGAGTTCTCCGGGTCGGGGACACAGATGCGGGTGTCGTGCTGCATGTAGTGGACGTAGCGCGCGATGGTCGCCGATGTGCCGCCGGTCCCGGCGGTCGCGACGATCCAGGCCGGTTCCGGGTAGCGCTCCAACTTCAGCTGCTGGTAGATCGATTCGGCGATGTTGTTGTTGCCTCGCCAGTCGGTGGCCCGCTCCGCGTAGGTGAACTGGTCCATGTAGTGACCACCGGACTCGGCGGCGAGGGCGGCCGACTGCTCGTACATCTTCCGCGAGTCGTCCACGAAGTGGCACTGACCGCCGTGGGATTCGATCAGGCGGCACTTCTCGGGGCTGGTCGTGCGGGGCATCACCGCGATGAACGGCACCCCGATCAGCTTCGCGAAGTACGCCTCGGAGACCGCGGTCGAGCCGCTGGACGCCTCGATGACCGGCTTCCCCGGCCTGATCCAGCCGTTGCACAGGCCGTAGAGGAAGAGCGATCGGGCCAGCCGGTGCTTGAGGCTGCCGGTCGGGTGGGTGGACTCGTCCTTGAGGTACAGGTCGATCCCCCACTCCTCGGGCAGCGGGAAACGCAGCAGGTGGGTGTCCGCGGAGCGATTGGCGTCGGCGTGGACCTTACGGACCGCTTCTTTGAGCCAGGCCCGGTACGCCGGATCACTCCGGTCCACATCGATGGTCGCCGTGGCGACGCCGCTGCGGGCCTGGTCAGTGGTGCTGCTCATGCGGGGCACTCCTCGTCGTGGCGTCCCTGCGGCAGGTGCTTCCACCAGCGGGACTCCTGTCTCCCGCCTGCCACTTTAAGCCTCTCACCTGCACAAACGTTCACTTTGGGCTTCCATAGCAATCACTTGTGGGACGTGCGGGACGGGAGTGGGGCACGGGCCCGTCCTCTTGCATTCGACCACCCAGGGCCCCTGGTGCGCACGCCCAGGCTTGGGCAGACTGCCCAACAGGACACATGCGTGCGTGAAGGGGGCGAAGTGGAATGGCGGAGCCCGAATTCAGTGCTACGGGCGTACGGATAGAGCGTTGGCCCCGCTCACTCACCAAGGCCGGCCAGGTGCTGGTCAAGGACGGCAGGCTGGTCCTGCTCACGAGTAATGGGCGGGAGATCGACAGTGCGCCGCTGGGCTCCGTACAGGCGAGCAAGGCCTGGTTCGCCGGGGACGACAGCACGGTGGCGACGGTCAACGGCACCCGCTACCGGCTCACCATGGGCCATCGCGGACGCAAGCCCGACGGGGCGGAACTGGCCCACCGGTTTCTGGAGGCGATCCGCAGCGCACGGACCCCCCCGGAACATCCAGGGGGCGCGTGATTGACGAGACGCGAGTTGCGGACGGGCAGCCCCTGGGGGACTCTGGTTGGACGTTACTCAGGGTGCACCGGCGGTAACGCTCGGATTACACCGCCGGACCAATCAGCAGGCAGCCACTGCTGGATCCGTTCTTCGTCTTCTTCCGGACCTCATTCGGGGAGTCGCAGCCGTGATCAGTCAGTCAAGCAAGCACTGCACGGTGGAACTTCAAGCTCTGCCGTCGCGGATCGGCCAGGTCCGCAGAATCATCTCGGCGCAATTGCGCTACTGGCATCTGGATTCTCTGATCGACCCGGCAGCGCTCGGCGTCACCGAGCTGCTGACCAACGTGCACCGGCACGCGGAGCCGGACAAGATGTGCGTCGTGGAGATCGAGCAGTTGCTCGAACACCTCACGGTGTCGGTCCACGACCACGATCCGCGCATTCCCACGGTCGGCGCCGCCGAAGAGTTCGACACCTGCGGTCGCGGCCTCGCCCTGATAGAGGCGGTCAGCGAGAGCTGGGGCGTACGTCCGCAGGGCGACGCGGGCAAGATCGTGTGGTTCACGCTGCCCACGGCGCCACTCGCCGCGACGCTGCCCACGAACCCGGTGTACGGCGCGACCGCGCCGCACGGGCGCACCGTCGCGGGGTCGGCCGTGGTGGGCTGACCGGGCACAGGTGCCGGGTTCCGTCACGGCGTCAGTCCGTCACGGCGTCAGTCCGTGGCGATGGCGAGCAGGACGCCCAAGGGCGCCGCCCTGCTCGCCGGCCGCAGGGCCGCCGGCGCGCCGGCTGCGAGCCCGACCAGCGCGACCGCGGTGAGCTGCACCGGGGGCACCGCGAACGCGGTGTCGCCCGCGCCCTCGGAGGCCTTGACGAGCACCCAGCCGCGAGGAGACCGCCGAGGACCACCCCGCCCACCGTGCCGAAGGCCGCGACCAGCACCGATCCCCAGCGGACCACGGCACGCAGCTGCGCCCTGGTCTGGCCGACCGCGCGCAGTAGGCCCAAGTTTGCTGGTCCGTTCTCCGCACCGTACGGAGCTCGCCGGGGGTGCCCAGCGAGCTCCCTACCGTGCCGAGCCGCACCGCGAACGCACCCCCGGGGCGCGGGTGGCCGACCGACTCTGATCCAGCGTCAGCGAGCTTACGACCTCGGGGGCAATAGTGCGCGGGCTCCCGACGCCCCGCGACTCCGCCTCCGGCGTTGTCATCGGTCGACGCCGCTCGCTGATCCACGCTCCATGGCCCCCGAGGTCGTTATGTACTCACTGCCTTGCGAACCGGTCGAGCACCCCGAGCTCCAGGTCCCGCATGGACGGGCTGCCCTTGTGGCCCGAGTCGTCGACCACCACGAGCTCCGCGGCGGGCCAGGCGCGTGCGAGTTCCCAGGCACTGCCGTGCGGGCTGCTCAGGTCGTGGCGGCCGTGCAGCAGGACGCCGGGGATCTTGGCCAACCGGTCCGCGTCGCGCAGGATTTCGCCCTCGTCCAGCCAGGCGCCGTGGGAGAAGTAGTGGGAGGCGATACGGACCAGGGAGACACGGTCCGCCGACGGGCGGTCGCCGTACGGGTTGGCGCTGCCGTGCGGTTCGAGGGAGAGCACCGCGTCCTCCCACGCGCACCAGTCGGCGGTGGCCTTCGCCCGCACTCCCGGGTCGGGGTCCGACACCAGTCGCGCGTACGCCGCGAGGAGGTCACCGTCCAGGTCGGTCTCGGGGACGCCCGCCCTGAACCGGTCCCACGCCTCGGGGAAGAACCGCGCGACACCCCGGTAGAGCCAGTCGATCTCCGAGCGCCTGCTCATCGTGACACCACAGATGACGATCTCCGACACCTGCTGCGGATGCCGCTCGGCGTACGTGAGGATCAGCGTGGAGCCCCACGAGCCGCCGAAGAGCAACCAGCGGTCGATCCCCAGATGCTCCCTCAACTGCTCCATGTCACGGATCAGATGGTGGGTCGTGTTGTGACTCATGTCGGTGGCGGGGTCACTGGCGTGCGGCGTGCTGCGGCCGCAGCCCCGCTGGTCGAAGAGCACGATCCGGTAGCGCTCGGGGTCGAAGTACTGGCGCAGGCGGGGCTTGCAGCCCGAACCGGGGCCGCCGTGGACGAAGGCCGCGGGCTTGCCCTCCGGATTGCCGCTGACCTCCCAGTGGATCAGGTTGCCGTCACCGACATCGAGCATGCCCTCGTCGTACGGCTCGATGGGCGGATAGAGCTCGGCCATGTCATGGTCCCCTTCGGTTTCGGGCGCGCCCGGTGCGGCAGGGAAACGTACGTGGCCTATCCGGCACCCGCAAGCGCGGCCAGCGGGTCGTCTAGCACCGGCTGCCAGGCCAACTCGGCCGCCCCGACCAGGCTGTTGTGGTCGAGGGTGCACGGCAGGATGGGTACGCCGCCGCTGCGCCCCCACAGGCTGCGGTCGGCCACGACGGCGCGCAGCCGCTCCGGGTCGGCGTCGAGCAGCTCGCGGTGCAGGCCTCCGAGGATGATGCGGTCCGGGTTGAGGATGTTGACGAGGCCTGCCAGGCCCTGACCGAGACGGTCGACGATCTCCTCGGCCGCCGCCCGTACCGTGGGGTCGCCGTACTCGTCGCGCAGCAGATCGCGGGACTGCTGGAGCAGCGAGACCTCGGGGCCCGGGGCGCGGCCCGCGGCGGTGAGGAAGGCGAGCGGGTCGGCCTCGACGTCGAGGCAGCCTCGACTGCCGCAGTAGCAGGGGCGGCCCTCGGGGTTGACCGTGAGGTGGCCGACCTCCAGGGCGAGGCCCGAACTGCCGGTATGCAGGCGGCCGTCGAGCACCAGGGCCCCGCCCACGCCGCGGTGTCCGGTGGCGACGCAGAGCAGGTGCTCGGCGCCGCGGCCCGCGCCGTGGCGATGCTCGGCCAGGGCGGCGAGGTTGACGTCGTTGCCGGTGAAGGCGGGGCCTTCGATGCCCGCCGCGCGTACCTGCTCGGCGAAGATGTCGCAGACCGGCGCGCCGGCGGGCCACGCGAGGTGCAGCGGGTTGAGTGCGGTGCCCTCCGGTTCGGCCACGGCGGACGGCACGGCGAGGCCCGCGCCGACGCAGCGCAGCCCGGTGTCGCGCAGCAGCCCGGCGCCGGCGTCGACCACCGATCCGAGGACCTGCGCGGGGTCGGCCGAGACCGCCTCGCAGCCGGGTGCGGTGGCCACGATCCGGCCGCCGAGGGCGACGAGCGCCGCCCGGAAACCGTCGGCGTGGACCTGGGCCGCGAGGACGACGGGGCCCGAGTCGTTGACGGTCAGCCGGTGCGAGGGGCGGCCCTGCGAACCGGCCGCGGCCCCCGGCCTGGAGTCGACCTGGATCAGCCCGAGCGCTTCCAGCTCGGCGGCGACCGCGCCCGCGGTGGCCCGGGTGACGCCGAGCTCGGCGGTGAGGACGGCACGGGTGGGCGCCCGGCCCGTGTGCACCAGTTCCAGGGCAGGCCCGAGCGCGCTCCGGCCTCTCTCCAGCCGTGTCCTGATGGTGCTCGCCTTGCCGTTCATGGGGGCGAGTCTCCCATGTTCTCGAAGATCGTCCGGGTCCGGCTCCCCTTACCCCGGGGCGCTGTCGGCCCTTTGCCCCCACTCTCACCACACGTCTTGTCCGGATCGGGGTCCGGCCCCTATGCTCACTTAGTGCCGCTACTAAACAAACTACGGTCGGCCGCCCCGGGGAACGAGGGCGCGCACACCGCCGCAGCCTCCCTGTCCCGCCTCCGTACCGCGCTGACCGTGTTCTTCGCCCTCGACGGCTTTCTCTTCGCCGGCTGGGTGGTCCGCATCCCCGCCATCAAGGAGCAGACCGGCTCCTCCGCGAGCGATCTCGGCCTCGCCCTCCTCGGGGTGTCCGGAGGCGCGGTGATCACGATGATGCTCACTGGGAGGCTCTGCCGTCGCTTCGGTAGCCATGCGGTGACCGTGGTCTGCGGTGTGCTCCTGTCGCTGAGCATCGCGCTGCCGGCCCAGACGCACTCGACGCTCGCGCTCGGGCTCGTACTGCTGTTGTTCGGCGCCGCGTACGGCGGCGCGAATGTCGCCATGAACAGCGCGGCGGTCGATCTGGTCGCGGCCATGCGACGCCCGGTGATGTCGAGTTTCCACGCCGCGTTCAGCTTCGGCGGCATGGCCGGCGCCGGTCTCGGCGGCCTGGTGGCGGGCAGCCTCTCCCCCACCACCCATCTGCTGGCGCTGACCGGCATCGGGCTCCTGGTCACGGCCGTCACCGGCCCCACGCTTCTGCGCCACCCGGCACCCGCCCCCGAGCGCACGGAAGCGACAGCGACAGCGACAGCGACAGCGACAGCGACAGCGACAACAGGCTCCCGGCCGATGAACGTCAGGACCCGCAAGGTCGTCGCGCTCTTCGGCGTCATCGCGCTGTGCACGGCGTACGGCGAAGGGGCGCTGGCCGAGTGGGGGACGCTCCACCTCCAGCAGGACCTCCAGGCCCGCACGGGCGTCGCGGCGGCCGGGTACTCGCTGTTCGCGCTGGCCATGGCGGCTGGCAGGCTCAGCGGAAGCACGCTGCTGGAGCGGCTCGGCCAGACCCGCACGCTCGTCGGCGGCGGCCTGCTGGCGGCCGGCGGCATGCTGCTCGGCGCGCTCGCCCCCACCACCTGGCTCACCCTGCTCGGCTTCGCCGTGACCGGACTCGGCCTGGCGAACATCTTTCCCGTGGCGGTCGGCAGGGCCGGGGCGCTGGCCGGGCCCAGCGGTGTCGCGGCGGCGTCCACGCTCGGGTACGGCGGCATGCTGCTGGGCCCGCCCGCCATCGGCTTCCTCGCCGACTGGTTCTCCCTGCCCGTCGCGCTGACCACGGTGGCGCTGCTCGCCGCCGCTGCCGCCCTGCTGGGGTACTCCGCACGCAACGCGTCGTCCGCCCGACCCGGACGAGGACGAGGATGAGTAGGCGTACTCAGGCGAAGGAGGCGCGCCCGGAGCACCATGAGGGCATCCGCTCAGCCGCCCGCAGGAGGAGAAGACCATGAGCTCCCGGCAACGCCTGCACGACCTCGTGCAACTGACATTCCGCAACCGCGCCTCGCTCGTCTACCTGAGCGTGGTCGCCGCGACCGCGGTGTTCGTCGCGATCGACACGCTCTTCGTCACCCATGAGGACGCCTCGCTCGCCGGTGTGTGGCTGCTGCTCCTCGCCGCGCCGACGATCTTCGCTTTCTTCATCGGTGGCTCGATGTTCGGGGAGGCCGTGACCGGGTCCGCCGGGTTCCTGTACGTCGCCCTGGTGCTCTCCGTCCTGATCCAGTCACTCGCGCTCGGCCTGTTCGTCCGCCTGCTGCGCGGCGCCGCGAGCCCCGCTCGTCCCCAGGGCGCCTGACTCGCCGCTTTCGCTGGCACAATTTTCGGCATGGACATCGCCGAACACATCAACTGCCTCGGCCGGGAAGTCCTGTTGCTGGCCGCCGCCTCGGAGCGTGCGGGCCCCGGCGCCGAGGTGCCCACCTGCCCCGACTGGCAGGTGCGGGATCTGCTGCGACACACCGGCATGTTGCACCGCTGGGCGGCGATGTACGTCCTGGAGGGACACGCGTCCTATTCGGGCGACGTATGGACCGTGCGGCTGTCCCAGGAGGCACTGCGGGCCGTGCACGGAAAGCCGGCCAATGCGGGTAGGGAGGCTGCCGAAAAGGCCGCGCCCGACTACGAGTTGATCGGCCCCGCCGAGCGGCTCCACCTGACGCCCTGGAACCGGCTGCCGCTCGGCGCCGTGACCTCGACGGGCGACGCCGCACTCGCCGCACTGTGGGCGCGAGAAGTCGGGCATCACCTGGTCCTGAGCATCCACTTGCCCGTCGGCCCGACACCCTGTGAAGCTTCACGTCATGACGACAAGGACGCGGGCCCAGCATGACGCGATAACCGTCGAGATCGGTTACGCACTGCTGAGTGCGGCCGTCCTGGCAGGTGTTTCCTTCGCCGCGGTCACCGCGCCCGTGTATCTCCTGGTCTCCTCACCGGCCGTGAACAAGGTCATGCTGGTGGCAGGCTGTTCACTGGCCGGCGCCGTCTACGTCCTGCGGGTCGTGCATGTGCTGTGGCGCTACAAGGGCGCACCCGGCACTCAGCCCAGCCAGCCCGGCCGCACCAGCCCCGACTCGTAGGCGAGCACGACCAGTTGGGCCCGGTCGCGGGCGCCGAGCTTCACCATGGTGCGGCTGACGTGGGTCTTGGCGGTGAGCGGACTGACGACGAGCCTACGGGCGATCTCGTCGTTGGTGAGCCCGATGCCGACCAGGGCCATCACTTCACGCTCCCGCTCGGTGAGCTGGTTCAGTACCTCGGCGTGCGCCGGCTCCTTGGAGCGGGCCGCGAACTCCGCGATCAGCCTTCGCGTCACGCCGGGCGAGAGCAGCGCGTCCCCCTCCACCACCGCCCTTACCGCGCGCAGCAGTTCCTCCGGCTCAGTGTCCTTCACGAGGAAGCCCGAGGCCCCGGAGCGGATCGCCTCGAAGACGTACTCGTCGAGCTCGAAGGTGGTCAGCATGATGACCTTCACGCCGTCGAGCGAGGGAGTGTCAGTGATGCCACGGGTGGCGGCGAGGCCGTCGAGCAGCGGCATGCGGATGTCCATCAGTACGACGTCGGGGCGCAGTTCGCGCACCAGGCGAACCGCCTCCTCACCGTCCGCCGCCTCACCGGCCACCTCGATGTCGGACTGCGCGGTCAGCAGGGCGCGGAAGCCCGCCCGCACCAACGCCTGGTCGTCGGCGAGCAGTACGCGGATCACGAGTTCTCCTTCGGCGCGGCAAGGGGCAGGGTGGCCTCCACCCGGAAGCCACCGTCCGGGCGCGGCCCGGCCTCGATGGTGCCACCGAGGGACGCCGCGCGCTCGCGCATTCCCACCAGACCGTTGCCGCTGCCACCCGCGTCGCCGCCGGTGGTGGCCGGCCCTTCGTCGTCGATCCGCAGGTCCAGGCGGCCCAAGGTGTAGCCGAGCCTGACCCGGGCGCTGCGCGATCCGGAGTGCCTGACCACATTGGTCAGGGCCTCCTGGATGATGCGGAAGGCTGCCAGGTCGGCGCCGGGCGGCAGGGCGGCACGTAAGCCGTCGGTCTCGATCTCGACGGTGAGCCCCGCACCCGAGGCCTGCTCGACGAGTTCGCCGAGGCGGTCGAGTCCGGGCGCCGGGGCGCGCGGTGCGTCGCCGGGCGTCCGCAGCGTGTCGAGCACCTGCCGCACCTCGCCCAGCGCCTCCTTGCTCGCGGCCTTGATGGTGGTCAGAGCGGAACGCGCCTGCTCCGGGGCGGAGTCCAGCAGGGCCAGGCCGACTCCGGCCTGAACATTGATGACCGAGATGCTGTGGGCGAGTACGTCGTGCAGCTCACGGGCGATCCGAAGCCGCTCCTCGTCGGCTCGGCGCTTCTCGGCCTCCGCGCGCTCGACGCGCTCGCGGGCCCACTGCTCCTGGCGTACCCGCACGAGCTCCGCGGCGGCCGCGATGGCCACCACCCAGGCGGCGACCACCAGTTCCTGGGACCAGGGCGCCTCCTGCCCCCCGTCGGGCGGCAGCCACCGGTAGAGACCGTGCGCGAGCGCCAGATGCCCCAGCCAGAGCATCCCGAGCGACCACCAGGCCGCTTTCCGGTGCCCGGTGACCAGGGCACTGAAGCAGCCCACGGCGGCGGTGACGAAGACCGGCCCGTACGGATATCCGGCGCCCAGATAGATCATCACGGTCACCGATGCGCCGAACACGGCGAACACCGGGAAGCGCCGGCGCGCCAGGAGCGCGGCAGGACCCGCGGCCAGCAGCAGCCGGGCGAAGAGGTCCAGCGGCTCACGCTCGCCGAGCTGGCCGTGCGCCGCGAACGCCGAACCCACCTGCACGAACACGGCCAGGACGAGAGTCGAGGCCCAGGGCAGACCGTTACCCAGCGGCCGGAGCGGCCAGGCACGCCACGCCGGCGATCCGCCCCGCTCTCGGGGGGAACCGCCGGGGCCAAGTTCCTGCTGCGCTTTCATACCGGCCACGCTAGACCTGCGGCAGCGGCCGGGCGTCGGCCGGGCGAGGTGATCACGTGTACTCCCTGCGTAGTAGCCGGCCACGGCATTTGGGCAGGTTCATACCGTTCGGCCCGTGCACCCGTCGCGCGGGCGCCGGGTCAGGACGCGGCGCCAGGACGCCGCGCCAGGATGCCGTGTCACCGCTGGGGGGCCGTCCGACTGCCGGGTCCCGCTTTCCGCCCGCCGATCAGGCCCACGGTGCGGGCGAGGCCCGCTGTGGAGTGCGCGAAGAACGCGTCGCGGTCCTCCACGATCCGGTTGAACTGGCCGAAGACCTCGAAGGAGATCAGGCCGAAGAGCTGGGCCCAGACGGCGATCAGGGCGGCGACGACCGGCGGGGGCAGGTCCGGCGCCACATCGGCGGCCAGCCGCTCCGCCTCGGGACGCAGTTCGGCCGTGAGGCGCGGGACGGCGAGACCGTTCATGCGGTGGGCGTCGCGCAGGACGGAGATGAGTGCCTGGCCGACGCGGGAGGCGGGGCCGACGGTCGTCGGGGGGGCGGTGTAGCCGGGGACCGGCGAGCCGAAGATCAGGGCGTATTCGTGGGGATGGGCGAGTGCCCAGGTGCGCACGGCCAGGCAGACGGCGCCCCAGCGCTCCGGATGCGCGGCGCGGGCGGACTGCCGGGCGAGGGCCGCCTCGGCGGCGGCGCCCACGGCGTCGTACGCGTCGACGATCAGGGCGGTCAGGAGGTCGTCGCGGCTCGGGAAGTAGCGGTAGAGCGCCGATGAGACCATGCCGAGTTCGCGGGCGACGGCGCGCAGCGAGAGCTTTGCCGCGCCTTCGGCGGCAAGCTGTCTGCGGGCCTCTTCCTTGATGGCCGCGGTGACTTCGATACGGGCTCGTTCCCTGGCTCCGCGCATGGTGCTCATTGGAGCAGTCTGACATGCCAGAGAGCACCGACCAATAACGAGAGCACTGCTCTTGCTTTGGACCACGGAACTCGTGCACACTGCTCTCAAGCGAGAGCAGTGCTCACAAAACTAGGGGTACACGATGTCCACGCACGTGCAGAAGCCCGGCTGGTTCACAGTGAACGTCCTCAACGGCACCATCGCCTGGCTCACCCGGCGCGGACTCAGTGTCTGGGGCTCCCGAGTGCTGGCGGTCCGCGGCCGTAAGAGCGGTGAGTGGCGCCGCACCCCGGTCAATCTGCTGACCGCGGAGGGCGACAAGTACCTCGTGGCGCCCCGCGGACACGTCCAGTGGACACACAACATGCGGGCCGCCGGCGGCGGTGAACTGCACCTCGGCAAGAAGACCGAGGTGTTCACCGCCACCGAGGTGACCGACGACGAGAAGCCCGAGCTCCTCCGCGCCTACCTCAAGCGCTGGAAGGCGGAAATCGGGGTCTTCTTCGGCGGCGTGGGACCGGACTCCTCCACCGAGGAGCTGCGCCGCATCGCCCCCGACCACCCCGTCTTCCGCATCACCGTCACAGGCTGACAGTCACTCCTTGTCGAGCGACGACTTGTCGGACGAGGACTGGCCTGACAACGACTTCTCGGACGATGGCTTGTCGGACAACGACCTGCGGTCCATCGCGCTCAGCGCACGCTGCGCCATCGGGTGCGAACGCACCATCTCCGCCATCGTGGTCGATCCGCGGGCGATCCCCGCGAACGCCTTCCACGCGGGGCGGAATCCGGTGAGCGCCGCGTGCAGCATGCCCGGCCGCTTCTCGAAGAGCGTGCGCATCCGCCGCCCGACGCCCATCTCCACGCCGAGCCCCGCCTTGATCGCGAAGGCGTAGTTCAGCGCCTGGCGGCGGGCGTCCACGGCATCCTGCGTCTCCGCGATCCGCACGGCCCACTCACCCGCGAGCCGCCCGGAACGCAACGCGAAGGAGATCCCCTCGCGCGTCCACGGCTCCAGCAGTCCGGCGGCGTCCCCGCACACCAGCACCCGGCCGCGCGACAGCGGCGAGTCGTCGCTGCGGCACCGCGTCAGATGTCCGGAGGACAGCGCGGGCTCGAACCCGGCGAGGCCGAGCCGGGCGATGAAGTCCTCCAGATACCGCTTGGTCTCGGCGCCCTCGCCGCGCTCCGAGATCACCCCGACCGTCAGGGTCTCCCCCTTCGGGAACACCCAGCCGTAACTCCCGGGCATCGGGCCCCAGTCGATGAGCACCCGACCCGCCCAGTCCTCGGCGACCGTCGCCGGCACCGGGATCTCCGCCTCCAGGCCGAGGTCCACATGGTCGAGCTTCACCCCGACATGCGCCCCTATCCGGCTGGCGCTGCCGTCGGCGCCGACCACCGCACGGGCCAGCACCGTCTCGCCGTCCGACAGGACGACGGCCACCGTGCGCCGGTCCGGCACGGCCGCGCCGTGCTGCTCGACGCGCGCCACCGTCGCGCCGGTGCGCAGGACGGCACCGACCTTCTGCGCCTCCGCCACCAGGCCGGCGTCGAACTCCGGCCGGTTGATGAGGCCGAAGAGCATCTGCTTCGAGCGGCGTGTCCGTGTCAGCTTCCCGTCCAGTGAGAACGTCACGGCGTGCACGCGGTCCCTGAAGGGCAGTTCGAAGCCCGGCGGCAGCGCGTCGCGCGACGGCCCGATGATGCCGCCCCCGCATGTCTTGTAGCGCGGGAGCGACGCCTTCTCCAACAGGAGTACGCGCCGTCCCGCGACCCCGGCCGCATAGGCTGCCGAGGCCCCCGCGGGCCCGGCGCCGACCACTACGACGTCCCACACCGGTTGTTCGTTTTCACGTCCGGCGTCTGCGTTCTCGCTGCTCACGATGTGCTTCTGCTCCTGATCCGCCCGGTGGCCCGTACTGCTGACCGCATCCTACGGCTCGGGGCCGACCTGTCTCCCTGTGGGAGGATCGCCCCTGTCCGTGCCATACGAACACGTACACGTATCTCAACGTCGCACCCACGAGGAGCGTGCCCATGACCGTCCATCCGATCGCCGAGACCATCGCCTCACTGATGCCCCGCGCCAAAACGGAGCTGACCGAGCTGGTGGCCTTCCAGTCGGTGGCGGACCAGGCCCAGTTCCCGAAGAGCGAGTGCGAGGCCGCCGCGAACTGGGTCGCCGACGCGCTGCGCTCCGAGGGCTTCGGGGACGTCGCGCTCCTGGACACCCCCGACGGCACCCAGTCGGTCTACGGTTTCCTGCCCGGCCCTGCGGACGCCCCGACCGTTCTGCTGTACGCGCACTACGACGTGCAGCCACCGCTCGACGAGGACGCCTGGGTGTCCCCGCCCTTCGAGCTGACCGACCGCGACGGCCGCTGGTACGGGCGCGGCGCGGCGGACTGCAAGGGCGGCTTCATCATGCACCTGCTCGCGCTGCGCGCCCTCAAGGCCAACGGTGGCATCCCGGTCTCCGTGAAGGTGATCGCGGAGGGTTCGGAGGAGCAGGGCACCGGGGGCCTGGAGCGGTACGCCGAGGCGCATCCCGATCTGCTGACCGCGGACACCATCGTTATCGGCGACACCGGCAACTTCCGGGTGGGCCTGCCGACGGTGACCGCGACCCTGCGCGGCATGACCATGCTGCGCGTGCGCATCGACACCCTCGAAGGAAACCTGCACTCGGGCCAGTTCGGTGGCGCCGCCCCGGACGCGCTCGCCGCGCTCATCCAACTGCTGGCCTCGCTGCGCGACGAGGACGGCACGACGACCGTGGACGGGCTGACCTCGGACGCATCCTGGGACGGTCTGGAGTACCCCGAGGCGGAGTTCCGCAAGGACGCCAGGGTGCTCGACGGCGTCCGGCTGATCAGCGAGGGCAGCGTCGCCGACCGCATCTGGGCCCGCCCCGCGGTGACCGTCATCGGCATCGACTGCCCGCCGGTGGTTGGCGCCACTCCGTCGCTGCAGGCCAGTGCGCGCGCACAGATCAGCCTGCGGGTGCCGCCGGGCCAGGACGCGGCCGACGCCACCAAGCTGCTGACCGCGCACCTCGAATCGCATACGCCGTGGGGCGCGCGGGTCTCGGTGGAGCAGGTGGGCCAGGGCCAACCGTTCAAGGCCGACATCACCAGCCCGGCGTACACCTCGATGGCGGACGCGATGCGCGTGGCGTACCCGGGCGAGGAGATGCAGGCGTCCGGTATGGGCGGCTCGATCCCGCTGTGCAACACCCTTTCCGCGCTCTACCCCGAGGCGGAGATCCTGCTCATCGGGCTGAGTGAGCCGGAGGCGCAGATCCACGCGGTGAACGAGAGCGTCTCGCCCGAGGAACTGGAGCGGCTGTCGGTCACCGAGGCGCTGTTCCTGCTCAACTACGCACAGTCCAAGAAGGCCTGAGCGGCCCGGCACCCGGCCGGACTCGGCTGACGGCGAAGTCGCCGACAGCGAGGATCCGTGCGGCGGACGATCCCCCTTGTCTACGTTCGCCGCATGGATCTCGTCGAAGTGGTTCCGCAGCGTCTGCACATGTTTCGCTTCCCGATCGGCCAGGCCTATCTGTGGCGCGACGGCGCCGAACTGACCCTGATCGACGCGGGCGACAGGAACGCGGCAGCGCCGATCGAGGCGGCGATACGCAGCCTGGGACTCGCCCCGTCCGGTCTTCGCCGGATCGTCCTGACCCACTGCCATCGTGACCACGTCGGCGCCGCGCAGGAACTGGCCGACCGGTACGGCGCCGAGATCGTGGCGCACCGGCTCGACGCACCTGTCGTCCGCGGCGAGCAGCCGGTGCCCGAACCCGTACTGCTCGACTGGGAGCGCCCGTTGTACGCGCTCGGGCTGACCGTACCGCCGGCTCCGCCCACCCGGGTGGACCGGGAGGCCGAGGACGGTGACGTGCTGGAGTTCGGCGGCGGCGCGCGGGTGGTGCACTCCCCCGGGCATACGGACGGCAGCATCGGCGTCCATCTGCCGCGGCACGGCGTGCTGTTCACGGGCGACTGCGTCGCGGCCGTGGGACAGGTCATGCTGGGCGTGTTCAACACCGACCGGGAGCGGGCCCTGGCCTCGTACCACCGGCTGGCGGCACTCGCCCCCACCACCGTGTGCTTCGGCCACGGCGACCCGCTGACGGACGACGCGGCAGCGGTCCTGCGGGCCTCAGCCGACCGGGACTCCGGCCTCCAGGTTGAGCACGACTGACCTCTGACGGGCCCGCAGCGCCCAGCGCAGCCGCTCGAAATGGTTCGGGGGCAGCAGCCCGGCCGCCTCCTTCTCGGTGACGAAGCGCCAGTCGCGCAGCTCGGCGCCCGGCAGCAGCAGCCCCTCGGCCTGCGTGCTGTCCAACCGCCCGCCGTCGAAGATCAGCCGCAGTCCGCCGTACGCGGGGGGCCGCGGCGGCTCCCAGTCGATCACCAACAGCTTCGGTACATGGGCGAGTTCTATCCCTATTTCCTCCGCGACCTCGCGCACGCCCGCGCGCGCGGGTGCCTCGCCCGGCTCCACGACACCACCGGGAAATTCCCAGCCGGGCTTGTACGTGGGGTCGACGAGCAGCACCCGGTCCGCCTCGTCGAAGAGCAGGACCCCCGAGGCGAGGGTCTCGGCGGTCGGCACGGGGGTCTGGACGATCTCGCAGCTCCCGACGGCCCCGGTCCGTATCGCGTCGGCTATGCGCAGCGCCGTCTGGGCGGGGGTGAGCCCGTCGGCGTCGACGACGTACGCGTCGGCGCCGAGCCAGGGCAGGGCCGCCCGGTAGGGCTCGATGTGCGCGGACGCCCACCGCCGTACGCGCTCATGGACCTCCGGGTCGTCCGGCGTCTCCTCACGGGCGGCGATGCGCTGGCGCAGGATCGTTTCGCCTGTCGACAGCAGCACATGACACACCGGGATGCGGCGGGAGGCGAGCCCGCCGAAGATCTCGTCACGGTACTCCTGGCGCAGCAGCGTCATCGGCACCACCAGGACGCCGCCCACCTCGGCCAGCAGGGCGGCAGCGGTGTCGACCACCAGGCGGCGCCAGATCGGCAGATCCTGGCAGTCGTCGACCTCGGCGAGCCTTTTGTGCGGCAGCAGCTGCCGCAGTCCCGCGCCGACCAGCTCCGGGTCGTAGAAGGTGCTGTTCGGGATCAGATCGATCAGTTCGCGTGCGGCGCTGGTTTTGCCCGCACTGAACGCACCGTTGATCCAGACGATCACTCGTACTCCAAGATGGGAAGGCCGCTGAACTGCGGCGGAGCGGATTCCGCGGGATCATCTGGGAGACGGATGGGAAAAGTCGGCGTCCATAGCCCGGCTCCCACCACCTCCTTCTCCCAGACCCTCTGGAGATACCCAACGATGCGCTCCTCCATCGCAAGGGTCACCTCGCTGTAGGTGCCCTCCACGCCCGGCAGCTCATGGCCCATCCGCTCCTCGACTGCGACGCGCGGGATGTCGCCCGGCTCGTCCAGTTTCGCCTTGTGCCAGTGCCGCAGGCGGTAGATGTCCTCTCCGGCCATCTCCTCGACCGCCGGCAGCGCAGGCCGTACCCACCGCTCGTACCTCGGCCGGGGTGCACGCTCCTCGGCGCCGTCGCGGATCGGGAACCAGTAGGTGTTGTCGAAGTCGGTGGAGAGCAGCGGCTTGCCCTGCAACGACAGGAAGGCCCAAGGCTCGGCGTGCGACGCAAGGAGGGCCTGGTGCATCTCGTGCAGGAACGGCGGGAGGACGAGCGTCCTGGCACTGTCGTACTTCGGTGCGGCCAGCACCGCCTGGCCGGCGGCCCGGTAGGTCTGGTACTGCACCCGGAGAGCGTGCAGGGACTCGTACCGCTGCAGGGCCTCCTCGCGCAGCTCGTCGTCCGGCTCGGAGGCCGGCCAGTACGGCGAGGCGTAACCGCGCTGCAGACCGAACATCTCGCCGGGCGACCGCATCCCCGTGAAGGCGATCGTCCAGACGTAGGTCCATCCGGCGAAGCCCCAAACGTGGAACGCGTTGTGGGCCAGCTGGTGCACAGACCGGGTCGACAGCCGCCGCTTGACTCGGCGCACTTGCTTCTTCTTGTACAGGCCCCGCCGGTTCTGCTCCACGATGGGCGATTCCTCGCGGTATTTGTACTTCACCACGGCATCGTCCATGAGCATCTTGAATGTGCCCAGGACCGCCTTCGCGTAGTTGTGCGAGTATTCGCCCTGCACGAACTTGCGGAATGCGTCGTACTGGATGGGCGTGATCTCGTCCACGTTGCTCTGCGCCCAATATGGGCGAATCACTGCAGTCAGCCGGGATCCGTACGACGACATGGAATTGCTGCGCAGGCTGACCCCTTTGAACCAGGTATCGCAGTAGTCCGCCATGCTGATCGGGTCGGCGGTTCTCCGGTTTCGACGGTTCCGCACGTCGGATTCCCGGTCGAGGCCGAAGGTGAACGCTTCGCCCTCGTCCGCGAACGGAGCACCGTCCAGGTTTTTGGACGCGGACCCGTGCAGCTTCGCGGCCGTCGGCTTGCCATCGTCGTCCAGCTTGTACTGGCCGGTCCACCACTTAACGCGGATACTGTTCCCGCGAATTTCCGTGTAGGGCACCTGTCATCTCCCAGCTCGATGATCGGTGCGCGTGTACCGGCGGACACCCCATCCGCCAGTCCCCTCCGCCACCCGCCCTACCGTGGATGCCCGGCCGGGCGTCCACGACGATTCCGGATGGCAGGACGCACACCGACTCTCCTGCTAAGGGCTGTCCCGTAATCCCTGGTGGATCAGCGCACGGCGTCAGATGCGGTGCATAGGCGGAGGGACGTTCGCATACTGGACGTATTCGGGCGTTCCGACAACGCGGCGAGGTGCCGTAGCTGTCGTCGTGCGCCTGCCAGGGATTGCGGGACAGCCCTTAGTTGGGCTGCAGTTCCAAGGAAATTGGAATTCAGCACAATCCGGTAACAGCTAAATGGTTGTACGGCGATTGAATCGAATCCATTTCACTCCGACACGTCACCTGACCTCCGTAGCGCCTCCACTAGCTGCTCACTGAACGCGTCAAGGTCCCCGATCGCGACGTTCGGCAGCGTTTGCCTCGCGGCCTTGAACGCGGCTTCGCGAACAGCATCCGCACTCAGCCCCGCCCCGGCCGACGCCGACTCGTCGCCAGCAGCGGAGCCAACGAGGACCGGTTCGGCACCTTCAGCCACCGCAACACAGCTCCCCGTGGCCCACCCGAGCGCCCGGTCGACTTTCGCGTAGGTCACCTCGCGAACATCCATCCCCTCCTCGACGCGTCGCCACGTGTCCTTGGAGATGCCTGCCGCCTCGGCAGCCGCGAGGCGCGAGGGGTAGAGCTCCAGTCGGTGCGCCTTGACGCGTGGCGCAAGTCGGGCGAGATCGCGGGTTCCCATACTGACATCTTCGCAGGACCAGCCAGGGCCAGCTAGGTCCACCTGCGAGATAGGCCGAACTTTGAACGAAAAAACCCCAGGTCAGGCCAACTAAGGCTACCCGACCGCATCGCTCGGCCCACTTGAGGGCTATCTAGAACTAGAAGCGCGAGGCTAACTAAAGCTAGATTGTCAGTATACACCAACCGTTGACCTACGAGGTTGACGGGGACGCGACCCACACGGAACGCATGCAAGCAATGTTGACGCGTGCACAGCTGGCACCACAGGCGGGAATAGGCCGCCTGTGCCACCTCGAGAACGGCACCCGTAGATACATGAGCCCCCCGCCATACATTGCCCTCCGCGCAGCCCTCGACACCGCCGACGACCGCCTCGCGCCGCATCCGGACGAGGCCGACCAGCCTGAAAGGACATGCCGATGGCCACCAAGGCCTACGAGCTCTACGGGGTGCCCGCTGCCCCCGAGGACCCCGAGCAGGAGTACATGACGGCCCAGGAGACCGCCTACGTCTTGAAGTGCTCCGTCTCGTGGCTGCGCCGTTTTCTCCGCGAGCACGATGCGCTCTGCGGACGGAACGGCCGCCGCGGCCGGATCATCACCAACCGCGAGCAGCGCGCCGCGATCCACGCCACCCGCTCCGCCGGCGACCCGCGTACAGGGCGGCCAGTACCGCGCCAGCGCCGTCCTCGCCGCACGACCGTGAAGACGCCTGTCGCCACCGGCGTGTAGCGTTCGGCCCTTACATGATCATCGGCGCGCTGGGCGTCTCAGTGCTTGTGTCGTAGTCGACGGTTGAGGCTGCCCAGCCGCTAGCGGCTGGGCTTCCCCCTCGCCCTCGGAACGGGCTGAGCGACCGCCGCATTTGAACAACTGTCTCTTTAGCTCGGCCCGACTGCAGTCCGGTCATGGCGTCGAGCGCCTGGCCCCAGGTGTTGCACGCGGCCTCGAGCTGGCCCTGTTGCACCTGCACCGCGCCCAAGTAGCCGAGGGTCACCGCGTGGGTCCGGGCAAATTGGCCGCGACGGGTTCGGTCGCTGTGACGGAACTGCTTCTCAGCACCTGGAAGGTCGCCGAGGTCGCGAAGCGCGGCGGCGGTCTCGTGGGCGAGGCTGGCCTCGCCGAAGAAGAACACCCGGTGCGGCTCAACCTCCGAGGCGTTGGCACGGCCGAGGCCACCTTCAGCCCGCAGCAGCGCGGCGATAGCAGCCTTCTTCTCTCCTGCGGCGGCCAGGCCGCGGGCATGCACCACGCCAAGCAGGGACCGTTCCCGCCAACACGCCTGGGTGTAGAGGCGGCTGGCCAGGGAGGCTTCAGCAAGTCGGACGGCTTGCTGCGGCTTGCCGAGGTCGACTGCTTGATGGGCCATCGCCCGGAGCACGTGGCCGGCCAGGGGTGCGTCTCCGGCCTCCTCAGCGAGCTGGGTGGCTATCGTGAGCCAGCGCTGGGCGAGTGGATGCTCGCCTCCGTCGAAGGCGGTCCAGCCGGACAGGTAGGCGAGCTCGGCAGCCGCCGAGGTCATGCCGCGTCGGATCTCCTCGGTGGGGAACCGGCCGCTCAACAGTTCCGCGACTTCCGATCGAAGGTAAGCGACGAGGGCAGTGCGCCCGGCACGTCCCCCACGCTTCTGGTCGCGCCTGGAGAAGATGGCGGCCATCTCGCGAACGTCTTCGACGTCCTGATCCGTCACCGTGTAGTTCGACAGGGGCCTGCGTGTCCGGGCCCGGCCTGCCATTCGGCCGCGTGGGTGATGGCGCACCCGGTTGCCGGGACCCTGTCCGCCGGGCCGGGCGTGGCTCTGATACGGATCTGCGGGCAGAGTCGATTTCAGGGATCCCCGTCAGCCGTGGGCAATCTGGGGCTGAGGATCGCCTCGGGGAGCCGGGCCGTCTGGATCGTTGGTGGTCGAAAGGGACTGGTGAGCCACATGGCGTCCCCCTGGGGCGGCGGAACCGTTCCGCGTGTCCAGCCCCCATCGGAAGCAGCCGTGCGGGGCGCTGGCAGTCCTGGCCCGGTACGCCCGAAGCTGGGACTGAGCGGCTTCGGTTCCCCACGGTGACGCCACATAACGCCGCAGATCCTGCGCCGTCGAGCGATTCAAGTCACAGTACTCGGCGACGTCAAAGACGGATGTCCGGGACTCAGCCATGGCTTCGGCCTCTATTCCGCTTCGGTCACCACCAGTGCCGGAACAGGTAGTTGCCGCGCGGCAGCTCGCCGCGGCGGATGAGGTCGCCGAGCACCAGCCTCAGCGACGGCGAGAAGGCGCGATCGGCGAAGAACCGGTCCTCGAACACGGCGTCCTCAAGGTCTCGCGTCGCCGACGGGTTGGCCTCGACGGTGGCCGGGGCGCTCTCGTCGGCGACGCGGATGCTCAGCCAGTAGTCCAGCTCTGTCACACCGGTCTTGAAGGCGCTCTCTCCGGTGCGGGAGTCGCAGCCCAGGTAGATCTCGGCGTCGTCGAGGTCGCTGAGTGCCTGCAGGTAGTCCTCGTTGGAGGTGAGCTCGTAGAGCTTCACGCTGTCATTGCCAATGTGCTCGTCGTCCCGCTGGCATCCGCGCAGCGAGCTGTACGGCTTGCCGTAGATGCGCTCCACGATGGCTTCGATCGGGATGCATCCGTTCTCGGCGGTCGCATGATCAGCGTGTGGCTCCAGCATGTAGACGCTGCGGGGCGTGTATTCGGGTGCATCGGGCATGACGGAGCCTCCTATGAGCTTGTAACACGATCATGATCGGGCCTTCTTGAGGCGTCTCCAGGCTGCAGGCGAGGGAGGCGAAAGCGTCGTGGAGTTCGGTCCGACGTTCCCATCGGACGGCGAGGCGCCTGAAGTGGTGGAGCAGGGCGAAGGTCTGCTCGACGACGTAGCGGAGTTTGCCGATGCCCTTGATGTTGGGTGATCCCTTGCGGGAGATGACGGGCAGGATCCGCCGGCGACGCAGCTCGTCGCGGTGGGCGTTGGAGTCGTAGCCCTTGTCGCCGAGCAGGGCTTTCGGTCGTCGGCGTGGCCGGCCGGGGCGCCCGGCGACGGGTGGGATGCCGTCGACCAGGGCGAGGGTCTGAGTGACGTCGTTGACGTTGGCCGCGGTCGTGATGACCTTCAGTGGGGTGCCACGTCCGTCGCAGATCAGATGGTGCTTGCTGCCCGTCTTCCGCCGGTCGACCGGCGACGGACCGGTATCGGGTCCCCTTTTTTCGCACGGATGTGGGAGCCATCCACGCACGCACGCGACCAGTCGAGCTCGCCGGCCGCGTTCAGCTTCGCAAGCAGGACCCGGTGCAGCCGGTCGAAGGATCCTGCCTTCTGCCACCGGTCCAGGCGGCGCCAGCAGGTCTGCCCTGAGCCGAACCCCAGCTCCAGTGGCAGCAGTTGCCAGGCTATGTCGTTGTAGAGGACGAACAGGATGCCCTGCAGGCAGAGACGGTCCGACACCGGCCGAGGCCCCGGTGACCGCTCCGGCCACGGCGGCAGCAAAGGCTCGATCAACGCCCACAACTCATCGTCCACGATCCACGGCCGAGTACCCACCATCACGAACGGCCGAATCGTCACACCGGTAACGCCCAACCAGCATCGCATCGCGGGTTCCAACCGGACTCCGTTCTGAATCCCCCCGGTACCGCCCACCGGCTTTCGTCACAAGCCTCGCCGGCCCTCCGTTCATCGGGTTTGCCCACCGACGTGCCTGACCTTCCGACGGAGTTCCCCACCGGATTCCCGACCGACATGCCCACCGGCCTGCCGACGGACCTGCCCACCGACTGGCCCGGAGATACCCCATGACGGCGGCCTTCCCAGCAGTCACCCCGCCGCCGGGACCGCCCTCGGGGTTCCCGCCGAAGCCTCCGTCGCGGATGCGCCGCCCGCGCGGCGTCGCGGCGGCGATCGTGCTCGCCCTCATGCTCTCCGTGAGCTACGGCATCGCCCAGACCCTCTATTGGCAACAGCCCGAGATCGCCTCGGCGTTGCCCTGGATGCGGGTATGGCTGCTGCCCGAGACGGAACCGTTCAAGGTAACCCGGGTGCTGCTCATCGTCGGGTGGGCGGTCGCCACGCTCCTGGCTCTGGTGCTTGTGCTGAGCCAGGAGCGTGGCTCTGGCCTCCCCGCTCCTCACTGCCCCGCCTCCCGGCCCTCCCCCTGCAGTCCCCACCGACCCCGCCGGCGGCAACGAGCGATCCCGCGCCCGCACCCTGCGTGTCTGTCAGTTCGGCATCCTGGGTGCCTTCGTGCTGCCCCACTCCTGGATGGCGCTCGACGCGCTCGTTGCGTACCCGCTCACGCTGCTTGACTGTCTGCCGACGACCGCCGCGCTGCTGGTCCTTCACCGGGTGCAGTTCTATCGCCGGATGCCCGTGCGGCTGTTGCTCATCGGGTTCGGTTGGGGTGTGCTTGTCGGCGACGGGTTCGGCTCGGTCATGGTCACCTGGTTTCACCTCCTTGACTGGCAGTATCCGCGCGACATGATTCTCCGGCTCTACACCCTGCTCGCCCTCAACACCGGGCTCTTCTCCGAACTCGGCAAGGCGGTCGGAGTCGCGGTCCTGCTCCTCCTGTTCCGGCGCCACATCGACAACGTGGTGTCCGGCGTCGTCATCGGCGCGGCAGTCGGCCTCGGCGCCAACCTGCCCGAAACCTTTCCCTACATGGCCTTGATCGACCCTGGTCAGGAAAGAGGGCGACGCGCTCTACATCCTCGACGCGCCCCTCGATGTACAGATGGAAACCATGTACGTGGAGGCACGCGGCAAGGCGGCAGCGGGCGGGTGCCCGAGGACGGACAAGGCCACCGAGGACCGGAACGAGGACTTGTTTCGCACCTTGACCTTGCCCAAGCTGAAGCATGCCAGCAACTACGCACCGGAATATGCCGAACTGCGCCGTGTCTGTCTCGCCCGCGTCGCTGCCGAGCGGTATCGAGGGCTGAGCCAATCCAAGGACACGGCCTACGTCGCGCTTGTCGACAAGGGCGACGTCACCGACTGGCAGACCGAAACCGATTGGAAGCCCACCGAGACATTCAACCGGTACGTCGACTCCTACTCCAAGGGCGAGTTCAAAGTCACAGAGGAGGAGCAGCACGGCGATGGCCGTGTCTACGTCCGCACGTATTCCTACTGCGGCGTCGATCTCTCCAAGATCGCCTTGAGCAAGGTCTCGAACGACCGCTTCACGGCCGAGCACGCCACCCTCGCCACGGACATCGACCGCTCGCTGAAAGCGCCGTCCGCCGCGGGCGACGACACCGTGTGGCTTGGCGCGCCACGCCACGCCAGGCCGCCGGGCTCGGACCGCCTGAAGATCCCCCTGTCCACAGGCGAGGTGACGCTGCGCCTGCTTCCGGTGTCGCTGGCGTTGCTCGGCGTCCTGCTGTGGTGGCATAGGCGGAGGCTCAACGCCCCTGGTGTCCCAAGCTCCCTGCGACTCGCGGCCACCGGCACCCACAGTCTCCCAGACGCCCGGAGCGTCCCAGGCGCCCGCAATGGCCCACGTCCGTTGCGTCGGCGCAGCAGTTGCCAAACGATCACGCGAGAACCCGCACAACACCTCCTGATGAGGTTGTCAGACCACAGCTGTGGCCGGGACCTTCTCAAGGCGCAGGGAGCCGGAGTCCGTGAGATAGCGCGGCGGACAAGCCGGGCTCCTTCGGACCGCTGCTTGACCACGTCGGTGGCTCCGCCTTCGCCGCCTGCCTACCACCCACATCGACGGAGCCGTGGTCAACATCGGCCGCCTCGACACGGCCGAATCCCCCATCGACCTCAACGCCCTGTCCTACCGGCATCTGCGCCCCGCCGGGGTGTCCTTCGGCTTCACCCGGGCCGCCGAACTCGGTTCCGTCATCACGGCCGCCGGCGAGCAGCTTCTGCCCGCCGTCGCCGACGAACGCGTACGGCCCCTGATCGACACCACCCTGGCCTTCGAGACCGCCGAAAAGGTCGCTGAACGACTCCGCTCCCATCAGGCCCACGGAAAGATCGTCCTCGCCGTTCCCTGAGGGGGCGGGGCCACGTAAGCCACTCCCCGAGAGGGTCGCACTGCTACAGAACCCGCACGCAGCACCGCACTTGACTACGGTGTCGCGTGCGGGTTCTGCGTTGTTCGAGGTCAGAATTGTGCGAACCCGCGCGCTTCCGCGTTCGACGCCCTCTGCGTGCAGCGGCAGAATCTGCGGACGCTGCCACTGACCGAAAGATGGCCGCTGGGCAGGTCCTGGGAGGCGGTGCGGCTCTCCAGCGGGGAAGCGGGAATGGTGACCAGGGTGCCGGCGGACAGGAATATGCCGGGCGGAAGCTGGGGGTTGACCGCGCACCCCGAACAAGTCCTGTTGGCGTGGCGCGCTAGTCTGGCCCGGACATCGACCTGATACAGACCATGCGACAAAATGAGGAGCTTGCGATGACCGGGGGCGCTCTCCCCACCGAACAGATACCTCTGTTCAATCCTTTCGCGGAAGGGTTCACCGACAACCCGTATCCGCAGTACGCCCTGTTGCGGCAGACCGCGCCCGTCTACGCCCATCCCATGGGCTTTTGGGTGATCACCCGGTACCAGGACGTCTCCGCGCTCCTGCGCTCCGGCGCGTCGGTCGAGCTGCGCAACGTCACCTCGGGCGCGATGGTGAACCTGCGTCAGAAGGACGAGTCGCGCAGGACCCCACTCATCGACGGCTTCTCCATGATCGACCGTGACGCGCCGGACCACACCCGGCTGCGCAGGCTGGTGCAGAAGGCGTTCACACCGAAGTCGATCCAGGCGCTCGCGCCGCGCATCCGTGACCTCGTCGACGGACTGCTGGACCGCATGGCCGACTCGGGCCGCGCGGACCTGGTGCCTCACCTCGCCTCTCCGCTGCCGTTCACCGTGATCGCGGAGATGCTGGGCGCGCCGCCGACCGATCATGCGCGGATTCGCGAGCTGAGCGCCACCATGGTCCGCTCTCTCGAACCGGTCGCCGACCCGAGCGTGATGCTCGCGATCGAAGCGGCCGACGAGGAACTCGCCAAGATCACCGCCGAGATGATCGCGTGGAAGCGCCGCAACCCCGCCGACGACCTGATGACCGCCCTGATCAACGTCCAGGAGGACGGCGACGCGCTCAGCGACGACGAGCTGGTCGCCCAGATTCTGCTGCTCTACATCGCGGGCCACGAGACGACCGTGAACCTGCTCGCCAACGGCACGTTGGCGCTGTTGCGGCACCCGGAGCAGCTGGCCGCGCTGCGCGCGGACGCTTCACTGATGCCGAACGCGGTCGACGAGCTGCTGCGCTACGACAGCCCCCTCCAGTCGAGCCGGCGGATCACCGTTGAGCCGACCGTGCTCAGTGGGGTCGAGATCCCGGCCGGTTCGTTCGTGATCGCGGGTCTGGCCTCGGCGAACCGGGACGAGCTGCACTGGGGCTCGGACGCGGACACCCTGCGTCTGGACCGTGAGGGCGCCCGGGGACATGTCGCGTTCGGCTCCGGGTCACACCACTGCCTGGGTGCGTCGTTGGCACGCCTGGAGGCGAGCATCACGTTCGAACGGATGCTGCAGCGGTTCCCGAACCTGGCTCTCGATGGCGATGTGACGTACAACGGCCGTATCAACGTCCGCGGTCCGGCCTCGCTTCCAGTGTCGCTCGGCTGAGTCTGCGGCTCTGCGGGCCCGTCGGATCGATCCGACGGGCCCGCACGCTTGAGGTCCCCTCACACCAGGGCGGCCGTGGCTGACGTGACGGACCGCAGGCCCTCACACAGCTTCTCCATCGACGCGTTGTTGTTGCCGAACTGGTTGATCGCGAACGCCCCGCGGTAGTCCGGCCCGTAACCGTGCTTGAGGAAGTTGACGAAGGATCCGCTGGCGCTGAGGTCCACGAAGTAGTGGTTCTCCGGCACGCGGAAGGATGTGGACATCAGCTCGTCGAAGCGCACCCGGCCCCGGACCACGTCCCACGCGTATGTTTCCAGGTGCTCTGGCGCATCGTCGTCCATCTGCCGCGCGTACGCCGAGGAGTAGACAGGCAGGCGCGGCCTGCTCACCGTGACGGCTCTGCCCAGGCTCCGGCACTCGGCTTGGATGTCATCGAGAACGCCCGAGTGGAAGGCGTACCGGACGGGCAGCCTGACGGCGACCACGCCCTCGTCGTCCAGCGCGGCCCGCACGTCGGCCAGCCGCTCGCTCTCGCCGCTGACGACGAAGTTGCCTAGGGACGCGCCCGTGAAGTTGACGCCCGCCAGTGACAGCCCGCCGAACAGGTCCCGTCGCCGCTGGTAGAGATCAGGCGCGGCAAGGACGCTGAGCATGCCGCCGGTGCGACAGCGCAGCTTCAGCAGATGCGCCTGCTTCATCACGAGGTCCAAGCCGTCCTCGAACGACATCACCCCTGCGACAGTGGCGGCGATGTACTCGCCCAGACTGTGCCCAAGCACCGCGTCGGGGTGGAAGCCTTCGGCGCGCAGCGCCTCGGTCAGGCTCCAGCCGAGGCTGTAGAGCGCCGCATGGGTGTGCAGGATGTCGTCGAAGTCCTGGCCCCGGCGCGTGCTGTCGTGGATGGCCGCCACCAGCGAGGTGCCGTTGGCCGCCTCGTACAGCGCGCTGCACCGGTCCATGGCGTCCCGGAACGCCGGGTGGGTTTCGTACAGTTGCTTTCCCATCCGGTGATACTGCGTGCCCTGACCTCCGTACATGAAGACGACCTCGGGCCGTTGCCGGGTCCTTCGCGGTGCGGGAGGGGCCTTCTCGGCCGGCAGAGGCTCCTGGCGGATCTTGTCGGTGAGTTTGGTGAGTACCTGGCCGGGGCCGATCTCGTGGAAGTCGGTGTGCCCCCGGCTCATCAGCCAGGAGATCGACTCGTACCACTTGACCGGGCTCGATATCTGACGGATGAGCAGGTCTGCGTAACCGGTCGTCGGATACATGCGCGCCGTGCAGTTGGCGACGACGGGTATGTGCAGTTCCTTGAGCTCGACGCCGGACAGGTACCGGGCGAACTCCTCCTGTACGTCCGTCATGCAGCGCGAGTGGAACGCCGCGCTCACGTTGAGGGGGATGAAGGAGGCCCCGGCCTCCGTGTAGACGGCGCGGACCTCGGGTGCGTGGACTTCGTCATAGGCGCCGGAGAGGATGCACTGCTGACGCGAGTTGATATTGGCGATGTCGATGTTCTCGTACGGCAGGCCGGCCAGGATCTCGGCGACGCGCTCCTGGTCCAGGTTGACGACCGCGGCCATCGCGCCCTTGGGGGCTTGGCTCATCAGCTCTCCGCGCTTGCGCACCAGGTCGAGCCCGGTGGCGAAGTCGAAGGCGCCGGCTGCGAACAGGGCGCAGTACTCCCCCAGGCTGTGTCCGGCGACGACGCCCGGCAGCTCCTCGCCGGCGGCGATGCGGTCGAGATACTGCAAGGCGCTCACCGCGTAGAGCGCGGGCTGGGTGTACTGCGTCCTGCCCAGTACCCGATCGGGATCGTCGAGGCAGAGCTCCCGCAGTGAGTAGCCGAGGATGTCGTCCGCCTGCGCGACAAGGCCGGGGAAACGCGCGAACAGCCCTTCACCCATGCCTTTGCGCTGCGAGCCCTGCCCGGGGAATACGTACACCGATTTCATGTGATCACTCAGCCGTCTTCGCAGGAATTACAGGTCCACCGTGTGCGGCGTAGGCGCCGAGCCGTTGCCCGAGCAGGGCCGCCGTCTCCCCCAGCAGCCGCTCCGCGATGACGTCGGCCTTCCGGCTGCGCCAAGGTTCCAGGCTGGTGCCCTTGACCCAGGTGTTGAAGGCGCCCATCGCTGGGCCGCAGTGGATCTGGTAGTCGACCCGCTGCTCGGCGCTGCCGCTCATCGCCAGCCGGGTGGAGTGGACGAAGTACCAGCGGAAGATGAGCGCCATCTTCTGCTTCGGGCTCTGTTCGGCGGCCACGAGCCGGTCCGGGAAGCGCCGGCTCAGGTGGGCGCGGGTCTCCTCCCACACCTCGTCGAGGGAGCGCTTGAAGTACTTCTCCTCCAGCGTGGCCCGGGTCCGCGCGTCGAGATCTTCGATCGCGTCGTGCCGCAGATACAGCTCGTACAGCTTCTGGGCGCGGGCGGGGAAGAAGGAGCCCCTCTTCACCGCCTGGACCCTGGCACCGACCTCGAACATGTCCCCCGCCGGGGCGTAGTCCGTGTCGTGCACGCCGAGGTCCTGAAGGATGTCCTTGACGGCGTCGCTGGTGCCCGCCTCCACCGTGCACTGGTTGATCGAGCCGGTCATGATGAACTCGGCGCCCAGGACAAAGGCGGCGAGCGCCGCCTCCGGTGCGCCGATCCCGCCCGCCGCGCCGACGCGTACCGCGGCCGCGTGCGGATGGTTCTCCTCGCGCGTCACCCGGTCGCGCAGCGCGCGCATCGCGGGCATCAGTATGTAGGCGTTGCCGCCGTCGGTGTGGCCCGCGGAGTCGGCCTCCACGCACAGGTCCTGGGCGAGCGGGAGCCTGCGCCCCAGCTCGGCCTGGTCGGATGTGACAAGGCCGCGGTCCAGCAACTCGCGGATCAGCGGCGCCGGGGCCGGGCGCAGGAACCGTTCGGCGACCTCGGTGCGCGACACCTTCGCGACGATGTGGTGGTCCTGCCGGATCCGGCCGCTCGCGTCCGTGCTGAGACCCGTCAGCCGGTAACGCACCAGGGCCGGCGTCGGCGCGAGGTAGGCCGATGCCTCCACGGAGCGCACGCCGTGGCGCAGGAACAGCTCCACGGTGCGCATCTCCAGCTCCGGCTCCTGCGGATTGCTGAGCAGATTCATGCCGTAGGCGCGGCCGGGGCGCAGCTCGCCCTTGATACGGGTGATGGCGTCGTCGATGACGTCCAGTGCCAGTCCGCCGGTGCCGAAGAAACCGAGCATTCCGGCGTTGCCCAGCGCGGTGACGAGTTCGACGGAGGCGATGCCCTTGTACATCGCGCCGGCGGCGTAGTTGTAGTCGATTCCGTGCGCCTCGCGGAAGCGGGGGTTGCCCAGTGCCTGCGGGGATATGGCGAACCCTGCGGCGCGGGCGTGATGCTGTGGTTCCACGGTGGCCTCGGTCGGTGGGGTCTGCGGGCTCGGCTGCTCGCGGCGGACGGGGGCAGGGTCCGCGGGCGCGTCTTCCCAGGGGAAGACGCCCTGATCCGCGTAGCGCTGGATCGCCCGTACGTTGTCGGGGTCCGCGAAGACCTCGCGGTTGGTGGCCAGCGCGACGTTCTTGGAATGCTCGGGGATCGGGGACAGTTCGCGCAGATACGCCTTGTAGCGCGCGATCCCCTTTTTGGACAGCCGCTCCAGCCGTCGCAGATGGCGCCGCAGCAGCGCTTCGCTGTCCGCATCCAATGCGTCGATCAGTCCCCACTCGTGAGCCTGCCAGGCGTCGATGGTCTGCGTCGTAGCGGCCAGGTAATGGGCGCGCTGGAAGCCGGTCCGGCGGATCAGATACGGCAGGACGACCGCGGGGATCAGCCCGAACAGCAGCTCGGAGAGGCTGAAGGTCGCGCTCTCGTTGGCGATCACCACATCGCTCGCCGCCACGAGGCCCACGCCGCCGGCGTTCGACTTGCCCCGGACATGGGCGATGGTGAAGACGTCCCCGTACGCCATCCGCCGGAACAGTTCGAACATGTGCTCCGGATCGAACGCCGTGTCCTGGCCCTGGCGCGCCGCGTCGCTGATCGCGTGGAAGTCCGCACCGAAGCAGAACACCTCGGGCAGCCCCTCCAGGACCACGACCGTGGTGGTCGGTGAATCCGAGGCCCGGCTGAAGACGTCGTTGAGTTCGTGCACGAGGTCGGCGTTGATGGCGTTGCCCGCCTCGGGGCGGTGGATCCGCACGAACAGCACGGTCCCCTGTTCCCGCAGCCTCAGCGTGGAGTAGGTCAGCCGATCCATGCGTACTCCCGGTGGAAGTCCTTGATCGCCCTCAGAACGAGGCGTGGAGCCTGCCCCGTGCCGTGCCCGGTCCGTGCCACGTAGTCCTGGTTCACGACCGTGTCGCGGGTGCCGACACGGACGAACTCGCTCTCCCGGAGCAGTGTGTCGTATTCGTCGAGGGAGAGCTGGTAGCGGGCGTCCAGATGGTCCGCGATGCCCATGGCCTTCAGCCGGGCGGCGCCGTCGGGTGTCACGACGCCGCTGTAGAACTCGGAGCAGCAGCCGGATCCGTACGAGAAGAGGCCCAGGCGCTTGGGGGCGTCGAAGCTGCCGCTGCAGACAGTGCCGGCCAGGGAGAGGAAGACGGTCGCGCCCATGATGTTGCCCACGCGCTGGCAGTAGGTCAGGCCGGGCACGACGCGCCGCTCGAAGTCCTCCGCGATCTCGGCGCCCCTGGCCTTGGCGACCTTGCGCATCATCGTGCGGTGGGCGCCCTTGACCATGCCGCCGAACGGGGTGTGAAAGGCGAGGTACTGGAAGGAGTCGCGGTAGTCGGCGCCCGCCACCTTCGCCTCGTATGCGCGGTAGGACTTCTCGCAGCAGTCCAGATACGACATCAACGAGAGGTCCACGTCGCCCGCTTCGCTGTCCGGCGCCGGGCGGCAGGTGTCCATGACCTCGTAGCCGTAGTATCCGCTGGCGCCGACGTCGAGCTGGAAGACGTGCGGGACGTCGCTGATCAGCATGGCCACGGCTCCGGCGCCGCCGCTGGGCTCCGCGTAGGCCCAGTCCTGGGCGGCGGCGTCGTCGCCGTCCTGCAGGATGTAGCGGGAGATGTCCGTGGCGATCACCAGGGCCTTGGCGCCCGGTGAGGCCCCGGAGAGAATGAAGTTGCAGGCCATCTGCAGTCCTGCCGTGCCGGCGTAGCACGCCTGCTTCAGCTCGAACATCCGGCAGTTGCGGTTCAGTCCCAGCTGGTCGTGGAGATAGGTGCTGGCCGACTTCGAGAAGTCGAAGCCCGACTCGGTGCAGGTGATCAGCAGTTCGATGCTGTCCTTCTCGGCGGCGCTCATCCGGTCGAGGACCGGCCTGGCGGCGTTGGCCCCGAACGTCACCGGGTCCTCGAAGGGCAGCGCGACGGCTTTCTCCTTCATCAGCAGGTTGTTCAGCCGAGGGAGGTCGAGCTCCCGGTGCTTCGCCAACTGCATGACGTCGAGCACCGCCGAGCCGCCATATACGTTCATCGCTTCGATACCGACGCGGGGCATGACGTGTGCTCTTCTGCTCTCTATGAGTCGCATGTGCTCATGCACAGTGCGGTGTTGATGCCACCGAAGCCCATGCTCAGGCTCAGGCTGTGGCGCACCTCGGCCTCGACTGCCTCATCGCGCACCCAGTGCAGGGACGCGTCGATGGGGTCGGTGAGGTTACGGGTCGGGTGCAGTCGGCCGTGCTGCATCTGGAGGAGCACGGCGACGGCTTCGACGGCTCCGGCCGCCGTGAGTCCGTGGCCGGTGATCGACTTCGTCGCGTTGAGGGCGGCGTGGGTGAGCCCGCAGGCCCGCAGCGCCGCCACCTCGGTCTCGTCGCCGACCAGGGAGGCGGTTCCGTGAGGATTGACGTAGTCGATGGCCTCGGGAGCCAGCCCTGCGCGGCCCAGGGCCTGCCGGATCGCCCTGGTCTCGCCGTCGAGCGAGGGGTTGGGGTTGCGATTGCCGTCCAGCTGCACCGACCAGCCGCTGAGGCGGGCGTACGGGGTGTCCTGCCGACCGGGGCGGGCACCCCTGCGCTCGATGACCAGCGCTCCGCACGCCTCGCCGTACACGAAGCCGTCCCGGCGCCGGTCGAAGGGCCGGCAGGCGAGTTCCGGCGCGTCGGCGCAATCCTCCGACGCCATGGCGCCCATGGAGTGCAACCCCAGCAGTTCCCAGTACGAGAGGTCCGCCAGCGCGCCCAGGGCGACGCAGACGTCGACGCGGCCCGAGGAGACCGCCTCCGCCGCCTCGATGATCGCGAGCTGGCCGCTGGCGGACGCGCCGCCCAGCGTATGGGCGAATCCGCGGATGCCGAATGCGGCCGTGCACAGGCCGCACAGATCCGTGTCCAGGAAGGACAGGCCGTAACTGGGCCGCAGGAAACGCGGCTTGGCCCGGTGCCGGTCGTGGGCCAGCACCAGTTCTCGCTGCTGGAGATTGCTGCCTCCGACGACGAGACCGATGCGCTCGGCGTCGAAGTCGTCGAGCCGGGCCTCGGTCCACGCCTCTTCCAGCGTGGCCAGGGCGACCTGCCCGGTAAAGGAAACGGTACGCAGTTCCCGGGCGCCCAGCCGGGAAGTGGATTCCAGTGCGGGAATCTGGGCGCCCACGAACCGGGTGTCGAGCTGCCGTCCGGGGCGGTCCATGACGGCGAATCGATGCGCGCCGGAGAACAGCCCCTGCGCAAAGGCGGCCTTGCCCTGGCCGACGGCGGTGGTGACGCCCAGCCCGGTGACCGTGATATCGGCGAAGTCCCTCACGTCACCCGGCCTTGGCCCCTGCTTTGTCGCTCAGGTGCTGGGCGAGTTCGCCCAGATTGTGCGGGCCGTAGGTCTCGACCAGCGGTATCTCCAGGTCCATGCCCTCGAGCACCATCATGACTATCTCCGCGCGGTCCATCGAATTCGCACCGAGGTCATCCAGGGAGTCGGAATGCTGGAAGGGGCGGCCTTCAAGTTCCGGGAGAACCTCGCGAATCGCTTCGGCTATCAATGAGAAGACTTCTTCTTTGGTCAAGGGCGCACCATCACTTTGTGAACATCGACAAATGGGTATTGTGGAACGATTCATCCGAGAGCGTTGTCCGCGGCCGCTTCGCACAGCTGGGAGATGCTCGCCCCGGGATTCGTCACGATCTTCAGCAGCAGCCTCTCATAGGTCGCCGCCATTTCCTCGGCCGTCTTCCTGTCAAACAGATCAGTGCTGTACTCCAGATATCCGTGCAGCCCTGCCGGCGTTTCCCGGACGACCATGTTGAGGTCGAACTTGGCCACCCCGTTGTCGGTTCGCAACGGCACGAACGTCAGCTGCCCGGTGTCCTCCTTCCGCGGCCCGGGGCCGGTCGCGGGCACCAGGTTGAACATGACCTGGAACAGCGGCGAGTGGGCCGGGTCGGCCTTCGGCGCGAGCGCCTCGACCAGGTCGGCGAAGGGGACGTCCTTGTGCTCGTGGGCCGCTGCGGTGACCCGCTTGGCCTGCGTCAGCAGCTCACTGAAGTCCTGACTGTCGGTCACGTCCAGCCGCATCACCAGCACGTTGATGAAGTAACCGACCAGACGCTCCAGCTCCGGGCGCGGCCGGTTGGTCACCGGGGAGCCGATCGCCAGTTCGCGGTCCGTCGTGCGAGTGCCGAGCAGCGCCGCGAACGCCGACAGCAGCGTCATGTAGAGCGTGCTGCCCTGCTCCTGGCTGAAGCGCTGGAGCTGCCCAAGGACTTCCACGGGGACTTCCACCTCGACCGACGAGCCCCGGTACGACTTCACCGCAGGCCGCTGATAGTCGGTGCGCAGCGACACGCACGCCGGCAGGGCGGCGAGCTGCGAGCGCCAGTACGCCTTCTGCCGGTCGCGAGCCACCTCGTCCACCGCACGCCGCTGCCAGTGTGCGAAGTCCGCGTACTGAACGGGAAGTTCGGGCAGGGACGGCTCCTGTGACCGGCTCAGCGCCTGGTACGCGCTGTTCAGCTCGGCCACGAAGATGCCGGTCGACCAGCCGTCGAAGATGCCCCACGGCCGGGTCACGACAGCGACGTGCTCGAACTGCGACAGGGTCAGGATGTGCACGCGCAGCATGTGCCGGTCGTCCGGCCGAAACGGCCGTGCCTGCTCGGCCCGCAGCAGCTCGGCGACCGCGCGGTCGCCGGAGACGTCCTCGAAGGTCGCCGCGAAGCCATCGGCGGCGTTCACACGTTGCACAAGGGAGTCACCGCGGCGCACATAGCTCGTGCGCAGCACCGCGTGGCGGGCCACCAGCGCTTCGAACGCCCGCGCGTAGGCCTGCCGGTCGAGCCCGCCGACGATCCGGTAGGCCATCTGCACGTTGTCGTACGCCGAGCCCAGGTGCTCGCGCGGGTTGAGGAACCACAGTTCGCTCTGCTGGAAGGAGAGCGGGAAGTTCTCGGTGCCGTCGCACACGGGCAGCAGGGGAACAGTCTGGGCCGAGGTGTCCGACGGGTCCGTGTCCAGAGCCTCGGCCATCTCGCCGATGGTGGCGCCGGCCAGGATCGTCTGGAGCGGCAGTTCCCTGCCGGTCTCCTGTTTCACCCGCAGGGTGAGGCGGGTGGCGAGCAGAGAATGACCGCCGAGGTCGAAGAAGCTGTCCTGGAGACCGACGCGCTCCAGCCCCAGGACGTCCTGGACCAGCCGGCACAGAACGAGTTCCACGTCGCCGCGCGGCGCGACGTAGACCTCCTTGTGCACGTCGGCCTCGTCGGGCGCGGGAAGCGCCTGCTTGTCGACCTTTCCGTTGGGGGTCAGGGGCAGCTCTTCCAGCGCCACGAAGACGCTCGGCACCATGTACTCGGGCACCTTGCTCGACAGATGTTCCTTGAGCGCGCGCGTCATCGCCTGGCCGGTGCGCGCGATCTGCGGCACGTTCGCCAGATACGACTGGCGGTAGGCGTCACGGGCCAGCGCGCGCGGCGGCCCGTCCTTGGCGAAAATCAGGTCGAGGCCGTCCAGCCGCTGCTGGGACCAGGTCACCGCGACACGGTGGCCGAGCTCTTCGGCGTACTGGAGTACGGCTTCGAGCTCCCGCACCTGCGCGGCGGCCGCCTCGGACAGGCGGGAGGCACCGGTGAGCGGCTCCACCTGCTGGTGCGCAGGCCAGCGGGTCAGGCCCTGACTGACCCTGACGTCGTCGGCGATCCTCGGGTTGCTCAGCCCCGCCACACCGAACCGGTGGCGCCCACCGTCCGTGAGGAGGGCACGGAGCTGTTCCGGGGTGGTGGCCTGCAGCCAGGGCAGGTCCTCGGGCGGCGCGACGGCCCCCTTGGTGACGACGACGTCGTAGCGGTAGCTGAGCATCTCGTTGTCGCCCGGTCCGCGCTTGACAGCGAGGTCGACCGAGCCGATCTGCGGGAAACGCTCGGTGAGCCCGGCGAAGTAGCTGGGGCTGACCAGCAGTTCGGGCTCCTGCTGGCGGCGGCGCTGCACCTGACGGGCCAGGGCTCCGGCGGAGGTGCGCACGGACAGCCTGCTGCGTTCGATGGCGCTCGCGTGGGCGGAGAACAGATCGAGGTTCCTGACGTCGCCGATCAGGATCCGGCCGCCGTCCGCCACGAGGGGCAGCAGTCGCTCGATCACCTCCTCCAGGTACAGGCGGTTCGGGAAGTACTGCACGACGGAGTTAACGACGACGGTGTCGAACTTCTCCGTCCCGGGCGGCAGGGTCACGGACCGGGCGTCACCCTGGCTGAGGGTGACGTGCGACCAGCCGCGGCGGTCGACTCCGCCCCGGACCCCGGACAGGGCGGCGGCGGAGATGTCGAAGGCGTGCACCGCTTCGCAGGCGCCCGCGTAGCGGAAGAGCAGGAGCCCGGTTCCGCAGCCGACCTCCAGCAGCCGCCGGGGCCGCAGCGCCTCGATCTGCCGGACCGTGCCGTCGATCCATGCGCTCATCTCGGCCTCGGGGATCTTCTCCCCGGTGTAACTGCTGTTCCAGCCGATCAGGTTGAGCTCGTCGGAGACGTCCCCGTCGGCTTCTCCGGCCGATGAATCACTGGAGTACTGCTCCTCGAAGAGGTCCTGCCACTGTTCGAGGCGTTCGGTGTTCTGCTCCTGCGCCGTGGCGTCCAGCCAGGCCGCCGTGGGCCGTACGTAGGCCACGAGTTTCTTGGTCTCGCCGGTGGCCTGGGTAACGACCGCGGTGCTCCGCACCGAGGGGTGGGACACCAGCGCGTTCTCGATCTCACCGAGTTCGACGCGGAAGCCACGCACCTTCACCTGGTTGTCGACGCGGCCGATGAACTCCAGCGCGCCGTCGGGCAGTCGCCGGGCCAGGTCACCGGTGCGGTACAGCCGGGCGCCGGGAACCGCGGCGAAGGGGTCGGGAACGAACCGCTGCTCGGTCAGCTCCCGATGGCCGATGTAGCCGCGTGCCACACCGGGGCCGCCCACGCACAGCTCGCCGACGACGCCGCACGGCACCAGCCGCAGGTCCGCGTCGAGCACATGGGCTGTGGACTGGGCGATCGGCCTGCCGATCGGGATGACGGCGTCCTCGGCGATGTCTCTGGGGATCACATGGCAGGTGGAGGCGATGCTGTTCTCGGTGGGCCCGTAGGCGTTGACGACGGTCAGACCGGGGTGCGCCCGGTGCAGTGCCCGCACGTGCTTGGCGGAGAACGCCTCACCGCCGACGCCCAGGTACTCCAGCGGCAGCCGCCGCCCCTGCGCGGCCTCGGCGAACGCGGGGAGGAAGGCGGCCGACAGCGCCATCATGGTGACGCCGGAGCGCTCGATACGATCGACGAGCGAGCCGATGTCCTTGGAGTCGCCGTCGTGCAGGACCAGCCGCCCGCCGGACAGCAGCGGGCCGAGGACCTCCTGGGAGCCGACGTCGAAGGAGATCGACGAGTGGTGGAGCATCACCGTGCGGTGGCTCGTCGGGAAGTAGTCGGGGTTGCGCACCAGGCGGACGATGCCGCGCTGCTCCACGAGGACGCCCTTGGGAAGCCCGGTCGAACCCGAGGTGAAGATGACGTACGCGAGATGCTCGGGGGTGAGCCCCAGCTCGGCCCGGGACAGGTCGTGCTCCGGCTGGTCGGCGAGCACCTGGGTGCGGTCCTCGGCGCGCTCGCCGGTGTCGAGGTGAACGGCCTGGGGGCGCTCCCCCTCGCCGGCGCCGTCGAGCAGCGACTGCGGAAGCTGCGAGTGGCTGAGGACGATGCTCACACCGGAGCCTTCGACCAGGGCGCGTATGCGCTCCTGGGGGTAGGCCGGGTCGATCGGGACGTATGCCCCGCCCGCCTTGAGGATGCCCAGCAGGCCGACAACCGTCTCCGGCGAGCGCCGCGTGCACAGTCCGACGAGTACGTCGGGGCCCACTCCGCGGCCGCGCAGATAGTGCGCCACACGGTTGGCCCGGGCGTTGACCTGTGCGTACGTCAGCCGCTGGTCTCCGTACTCGACGGCGACACTCTCCGGCCGCCGCGCGACCTGTTCCTCGAACAGCTCGAACAGACAGTGGTCGTCCGGGTAGGGCTTGGCGGTGTCGTTCCATTCGGTCAGCAGGCGGTGGCGTTCGGCGGGCGGCACGATGTCGATGTCGAGCGCCTGGGTGCGGGCGCCGTCGTCGACGGCCAGGGCGGCGACGATGCCGGCCACCGCGGCCTCCACATGGCCGAGCACCGCGTCCGGTGAGAGTGCCGCGTCCACCTGTGCGTTCAGGGACAGTTCGGTGCCCGTGTCGTCGACGGAGACACCGACCGGGTAGTTGGTGCGGTCGAGCGATCCCAGCCAGCGGATGCCGAGGTCCTCCAGCGTGGCGGGGCCCTCCTCGCCCTGCCGGGGCTCGAAATAGCGGTAGTTGATCATTGAGCTGAACAGGGTGGCGTCACTGTCCAGCCCGCTGGAGCGCTGGGCCAGAGTCAGCGGGCTCTGCTCGTAGCCGATCAGAGCCTTCAGGCCGGCGTCGACCTCGGACACCAGCTCCTTGACGCTACGGCCGCGCAGCCGTACCCGCAGGGGCAGAGTGTTGATGAAGTTGCCGAGCATCCGTTCGACGCCGGGGACGCCCTGGAGGCGCCCGGACAGGACCGTGCCGAACACCACGTCGTCGCGCCCGCTGCTCGCCGCGGCCACCAGGGCCCAGGCTGCGTGGAAGAGGCCGGCCGGGCTGATACGCAGACGTTGGGCCTGCTCGCGCAGCTCGCGTGTCAGCTCGGTCGGGAGCGAGCGGCGCAGGTCGCGGACCCGGGTGCCGTCGCCGTGCACATCCACCAGCTGGAACGGGGTGGTCGGCTCGGTGACGTCACCCAACTCGCCGCGGAAGTACGCCTCCGCGTCGTCCGACGCCAGCTGGTGCAGGGTGTGGCCGACGAAGTCGCGGTAGGCCGGGGGCGGCCTCAGCCGCTCCGCGCGGCCGCTCATGTGGGCCGTCAGCTCCTCCAGGATCAGACGCAGCGACGTCGCGTCCTCGATGAGGTGGTGCACGCTCAACAGCAGGAAGCGCCGCTCGGAGTGCGGATCGGCGGCGACCGCGAGCCGCAGCAGCGGGGCCCGGCCGAGGTTCATGCCTCCCGGCCGGGACAGCAGGGCGCGGGCCTGCTGCTCGGCGTCCTGGCCGGGGTCGAGGGTCAGCGACTCGACCTCCAGGCGGACCTCGCGGAGCACGACCTGTACGGGTTCGGTCAGGCCCTCGGTGGCCACGGCGGTGCGCATGACGTCGTGGCGGTCCATCAACGTCTGCAGCGCGGCCGCGAAGGCGTCACACACCTCCTGGGACGGGGCGGTGAGCAGGATCGGGATGACGTACGGGTCGTTGGCGGGGTCCATCAAGTGATGGAAGAGGATGCCTTCCTGCGACGGGACGAGCCGATAGATGTCCTGCACATTGGGTGCGCCGCCGGGCACTTCGGACACGATCGCGTCGATCTCGGCCTGGCTCAACCCGGCCAGCGGGAGCATCTCCGGGGTGATCCGCTCACACGCCGGCGGGATCGGATTGCCCGGGACCTCGTAGGCGGGGCCGGTTGCCTCGCCACGGTCGATCTCGGCCGCCAGCTCGGCCAGCGTGGGGCTGTTGAAAACGCTGCGGACGGCGACTTCGAGCCCGCGCTCCTTCAGGCGGGCGATCAGGACGGTGATCAGCAGCGAGTGCCCGCCCAGCGCGAAGAAGTTGTCGTCGGCGCTGATGCGTGTCTCGTCGAAGCCCATCAGCTCCGCCCAGGCGGCTGCGAGGATCCGCTCGGTCCCGGGGGCCGGGACGATGTGTGCGCGCTGGGCGTAGGCGTCGATGCCGGGAGCGGGCAGTGCCTTGCGGTCGAGCTTGCCGTTGCCGGTGATGGGCAGCCGGTCCAGGGCCACGAAGGCGCTGGGGACCATGTAGTCGGGCAGCGTCCGGCGCAGGTGCCGGGCGAGCTCGGCGCGGTGGTCCGCCTCGGGCTCCTCGCCGGCGGCCCGGACCCCGGGGTCCAGGAGCACGTAGGCCACCAGTTGCTTGTCGCCGGGCTGGTCCTCGCGGGCGAGCACAACACATGAGCGGACGGCGGGGTGTTGGGTGAGTGCGGCCTCGATCTCACCCAGCTCGATACGGAACCCCCGCACCTTCACCTGATCATCATTACGCCCCAAGTACTCCAACCCACCATCAGGCAACCACCGCGCCAGATCCCCCGTCCGATACATCCGCGCACCCGACACACCACAAAACGGATCAACCAAAAAACGCTCAGCAGTCAACTCCGGACGATTCAAATACCCCCGAGCCACACCCGCACCACCCACATACAACTCACCCACCGCACCCACCGGCGCAGGCCGCCCACGCCCATCCAACACATACGTCCGCAAATCAGGAATCCGCTCACCGATCGGACTCACCCCCCGATCAACATCCCCCTCCCCCAACAACCGATACGTCACATGCACCGTCGTCTCAGTGATCCCATACATATTCACCAACGCCACACCCGCATTGACCGAACGCCCCAACCACGGCCGCAACGACGCCACATCCAACGCCTCACCACCAAACACCACCACACGCAACGCATGCGGCCGCGCACCCTCCCCCTGCGCCACCATCAACTGCCGAAACGCACTCGGCGTCTGATTCAACACCGTCACACCCGAACCACACACCAACCGATAAAAAGCACCCGCATCACGCGCCACCGCCTGCGGAACCACCACCAGACGCCCACCATGCAACAACGCACCCCAGATCTCCCACACCGAGAAATCAAAAGCGAACGAATGGAACAACGCCCACACATCCCCCTCACCGAAACGGAACCACGCATCCGTCGACGAGAACAACCGCGTCACATTACGGTGCTCAACCATCACCCCCTTAGGCGTCCCCGTCGAACCCGACGTATAAATCACATACGCCAACCCCGACGACACCCCACCCACCGGCACATCAACCGAAGACAACCCCGCCCACAACCCCGCATCCGCCCGCACATCCACCACCGGAACAGACCCAACACCCAACCCCACAGGCAACGGACCATCCGTCAACACCACCCCCGGCGCACTGTCCCCCAACACATGCACCAAACGATCCACCGGCGACGCCGGATCCAACGGCACATACGCACCACCCGCCTTCAACACCGCCAGCACACACACCACAATGTGCTCACTACGCGGCAGACACAAAGCCACCAACACACCCGGCCCCACCCCCAACCCACGCAAATAACCCGCCAAACGATTCGCCCGACCGTTCAACTCCCCATACGAAACAACCCGACCCTCACACTCCAACGCCACCGCACCCGGCGCCCCCGCCACAACACCCTCAAACCACTCATGCAAACAACGCTCGTCGGGCGCGGTGGGCACGACGGTGTTCCATTCCTGGAGCACCTGGCGCCGCTCGGCCTCGTCGAGGGTGCTGATCCGGGAGATCCTCTCCTGCGGCGCAGCGACGACCGCGTCGAGCAGGGCGGTGTAGTGGCGTACGAACCGCTGGACGGTCTCCCGGTCGAACAGACTGGTGTTGTACTCGACGGCGCCGATCAGCCCGTCCGGTGTCTCGCGCAGGTCCAGCGTCACATCGAACTTCGTGATGTTGAAGTCGAATTCGATCAGGGACACGTCGAGATCGCCGAGCCGTACCTCGCTGTCGGCCTGCGCCTCCTGGAGGACGAACGCCACCTGGAACACCGGTGAGTGGCTGAGGCTGCGCTCCAGCTGGAGCGCGTCCACGACGGCCTCGAACGGCACATCCTGGTGACTGAACGCCTGGAGCGCGACGTCCTTCGTCCGCCCCAGCAGTTCGGCGAAGGTCGGGTCGCCCGACAGATCGGCGCGCATGACGAGCGTGTTGGCGAAGAAGCCGATCAGGCCCTCGGCCTCGATGCGGTTGCGGTTGGCGACGGGAGTGCCGATGGCGATGTGCGGCTGTTCGCTGTAGCGGTTCAAGAGCAGCGCGTAGGCGGAGAGCAGCGTCATGTACAGCGTGACGTCGTGCTGCTCGCTCAGCGCCTTGAGCCGGCGCAACAGGTCGTGCGGGAGGTGGAAGCGTTCGTGGGCGCCCTGGTAGGTCTTGATCGCGGGACGTGGCCGGTCCGCCGGCAGGGAGAGGTGTGGGTCGATGCCGTCGAGCTGCTGCTTCCAGTAGTTCACCTGGCGCGCCTGGACCTCGTCGACGAGCCACTGACGCTGCCAGTGCGCGTAGTCGGCGTACTGGATGGGCAGCGGGTCGAGCGGCGCCGGCCCGCCCTCGCAGAACGCCTCGTACAGGGCGACCATCTCGCGGAAGAAAACGCCCAGCGACCAGCCGTCGGACACGCTGTGGTGCATGGTCACGAGCAGGATGTGCTCCTGTGCGGACTGACGCAGCAGCCTCACACGGATCAGCGATTCGCGCGCGAGGTCGAACGGCGCGACGGCCTCGTGCTCGCAGATCGCGGGCAGCTCGCCGGGGTCGGTGAGCTCCTCCTGCGACACGGCGAAGTCCTCGCCGTCACCGATGTGCTGGTACGGGACTCCGTCACGCTCGACGAACCGCGTGCGCAGGACCTCGTGCCGCTGGACGATGGTTTCCAGGGCGCGCAACAGCGCCGCGCGGTCGAGGGGGCCGCGCAGCCGCATCGCCATCGGGATGTTGTAGTACGCGCTGGTCCCGTCCAGTTTGGCCAGGAACCACAGTCGCTGCTGGGCGAAGGAGAGCCGAACCGGATCGTCCTCGGTGCGCGGTCGCGGCCGGATCGACTCCAGGGCGGACAGGTCGACGCCCTGCTTCTTGAGCATCGCTATCAGGGCGCGCTGCTGCTTGGCGGGCAGGGACTTGATCTTCCTGATCAGGTCCAGCGAGTTGTCATTGTCAGTCGTGCTCATGATCGGCCCCGTGGTCATTAGATCTGGCCCTCCAACGCGTCCAGCTCTTCGTCGCTCATGTTCTCGATGAGGCCGATGCTCTCCAGGATTGCAGCCACGTCGAGCGGCCCGTCCGTCGGGGCCATGGGCGCACATCGTTCCAACTCGGCCGCCATCTCGGTGAGCGTCGGCCCGTCGAAGACGCTCTGGACGGACAGCTCCGCGCCGGTGCTCTGCGCCAGCCGGTTGACCAACCTGGTCACCAGCAGAGAATTGCCGCCCAGCGAGAAGAAGTTGCTGTGGGTGCCGAGGTCGTCGACGTCCATGCGCAGAAGTTCCGCCCAGACGGCCGCGACGGCGCGCTCGGACTCGCTCCGGGGTGCGACCAGATGTGCCGCGTGCCGCGGGTGGCTCTCCGGCGCGGGGAGGGCGCGGTGGTCCAGTTTGCCGTTCTGCGTCAGCGGCAGCTCTTCCAGCAGGACGTGGACGGCGGGAATCATGTACTCGGGCAGGGCGGCGCGCAGGGCGCTGCCCACGTCATCGAGCAGGGCCGCCGGGCCGGACCAGCAGGCGCCGGCCGTGGACGGCGCGTCCGATTGCGCGGCGGCGTCGTCGTCGGCCCGGCGGGCGTAGACGTTGTAGAGCGTCGTGTTGCGCAGCAGTCCGTTGTCCTGCTCGCAGACGACGTCGTAGCCGAGGGCCCTGAGCAGCGTGGTGATCTTTTCCAGCTGGCCGTCGACATCGTGGAGTTCCACCACGAGCTGGCGGATCTTGGGCCAGTCCCGCCAGTGGATGCCCTTGAGCACCTCGTACTCGGCGTTCTCCACATCGATCTTCAGCAGGTCGATCCGGTCGATCGATTCCTCGCTGATGATCTCCGAGAGCGTCCTGAGCCGGCAGGTGAACTGTTCGCTGTCGAGCCTGGCGTCGACGAGTTCGTCGACGAGCGCGTCGCCGGCCACCGCGCCGGCTGTGCCGTCCTCGGTCAGCTCTTCCTGATTGCGCAGGTAGGAGCGGACCATCTCGTGCGCCTGCTCGGCGGTGGTCACGCTGGAGGAGATGACGGTGTTGTGGCGGTAGAACGTGAAGGTCTCCTCCTTGGCCTCGGCGGCCAGGCCACAGTCGTACACCTTGGCGTTGAGGCCGTGGAGTTCGACATTGCGGCGCAGCGAGTCGAACACGGGCGGAATCGGCTCGAAGGCGTGGATCGTCGCGTCGGGGCAGCGGCTGCCCGCGAAAAGCGTGAACATGCCGATGTTGGCGCCCACGTCGAAGACGCGGTCGCCGTCGCGGATGGTGATCCCGTGGCGCAGGTATTCGAGGTTGGTGAAGATCTCTTCGTAGACGAAGTCGGTCTCACTCTTGTTCTGCTGGAAGACCGTCATGCCGTTGGGCAGTTCGTACGTCCGCGCGTGCGCGTCCGGCTCGGTGCGGCCGATGCGCAGCAGCTCGCGGACGACGGGCGCCCGCTCGGCCGACGGCACCAGATAGGCGACCAGCCGGCGGTCGTGCTCACCGTACTCGCGCACCACGACACGGGCGTCGTCGATGGCGGGGTGTTGGGTGAGTGCGGCCTCGATCTCACCCAGCTCGATACGGAACCCCCGCACCTTCACCTGATCATCATTACGCCCCAAGTACTCCAACCCACCATCAGGCAACCACCGCGCCAGATCCCCCGTCCGATACATCCGCGCACCCGACACACCACAAAACGGATCAACCAAAAAACGCTCAGCAGTCAACTCCGGACGATTCAAATACCCCCGAGCCACACCCGCACCACCCACATACAACTCACCCACCGCACCCACCGGCGCAGGCCGCCCACGCCCATCCAACACATACGTCCGCAAATCAGGAATCCGCTCACCGATCGGACTCACCCCCCGATCAACATCCCCCTCCCCCAACAACCGATACGTCACATGCACCGTCGTCTCAGTGATCCCATACATATTCACCAACGCCACACCCGCATTGACCGAACGCCCCAACCACGGCCGCAACGACGCCACATCCAACGCCTCACCACCAAACACCACCACACGCAACGCATGCGGCCGCGCACCCTCCCCCTGCGCCACCATCAACTGCCGAAACGCACTCGGCGTCTGATTCAACACCGTCACACCCGAACCACACACCAACCGATAAAAAGCACCCGCATCACGCGCCACCGCCTGCGGAACCACCACCAGACGCCCACCATGCAACAACGCACCCCAGATCTCCCACACCGAGAAATCAAAAGCGAACGAATGGAACAACGCCCACACATCCCCCTCACCGAAACGGAACCACGCATCCGTCGACGAGAACAACCGCGTCACATTACGGTGCTCAACCATCACCCCCTTAGGCGTCCCCGTCGAACCCGACGTATAAATCACATACGCCAACCCCGACGACACCCCACCCACCGGCACATCAACCGAAGACAACCCCGCCCACAACCCCGCATCCGCCCGCACATCCACCACCGGAACAGACCCAACACCCAACCCCACAGGCAACGGACCATCCGTCAACACCACCCCCGGCGCACTGTCCCCCAACACATGCACCAAACGATCCACCGGCGACGCCGGATCCAACGGCACATACGCACCACCCGCCTTCAACACCGCCAGCACACACACCACAATGTGCTCACTACGCGGCAGACACAAAGCCACCAACACACCCGGCCCCACCCCCAACCCACGCAAATAACCCGCCAAACGATTCGCCCGACCGTTCAACTCCCCATACGAAACAACCCGACCCTCACACTCCAACGCCACCGCACCCGGCGCCCCCGCCACAACACCCTCAAACCACTCATGCAAACAGCGCTCGTCGGTGGTCCCCTGCTGCGTCTGCTCGTTCCAGCCGACGAGCAGCTTCCGGCGCTGTGCGTCGCTCAGGACGGGCAGTTCCAGCGCCGGGCCCTGAGCCGGCCCCTCGGCGGCGAGCACGCCGATCAGGTTCGTCATGGCGGTCTCGAGGTAGCCGATGACCAGTTCCGCGTCCTGCGCCTGGTCGATCTGGGCGTCGATCGAGAAGGAGTCGCCCAGATCGTCGACCGACAGGGCGACCGGGTAGTTGCTGCGCTCGATCACACCCGCAAGTGACTTGACGCCGGCACGCTCCAGCTCGGATTCGTCGGTGCGGTCTCCGGCCTCCAGGTGCCGGTAGTTCAGGATCGCGTTGAACAGCGGAGTGTCGCGCGGCACGTCGCTGTGGCCGTGCGCGACGGCCAGCGGGGTCTGCTCGTAGCGCATCAGCTCGCGCAACAACTGGTCGGTGGTGCGGACCAGATCCCGCACGCTCGTTCCGTCCAGGTTCACGCGCACCGGAAGCGTGTTGATGAAGTTGCCGAGCATGCGCTCGATGCCGCGGGGTCCTTGCAGCCGTCCGGACATCACCGTGCCGAAGACCACGTCGTCTCGTCCGCTGCACGCCGCCACGACCAGCGCCCAGCCCGCGTGGAAGAGGGTCGCCGGGCTGACCCGCAGCTGCTTGGCGCACTCCCTGATCCGCTGTCCGAGCCCCTCGTCCAGCGGCCTGCGCAGATCGAGGACCCCGTGGCCGTCGCCGTGGACGTCGTGCAGGCCGAACAGCACCGTGGGTTCGGTGACCTCGCCGAGCTGGGCACGGAAGAAGCCGGCCGGGTCGAGGTGCTGGTCCTGGTGGCGGACATGGGCGATGAAGTTCCGGTACGGCACCGGTTCCGCGAGGTCTCCCTCCCTGCCCGTCATGTGCGCGACGAGCTCCTGGAACAGAAAGCCGAGCGAGGTGGCGTCGTCGATGAGATGGTGCAGATTGAGCACCACGAACCACTCGTCGGCGCCCGCACGGCGAGCCGCGCGCAGCCGGATCAGCGGTGCGCGGTCCAGCCGCACCGTCTGAGGGCCCGCCAGCAGCTCGCGGATCTCGCCTTGGACATCCGTGCCCGGGCGCACCTCGAACTCCTCGAGTTCCAGGTCGGCGTGGCGCACCACGACCTGGAGGGGCTGCGGCAGGCCCTGGGTCAGGATCGCCGTGCGCAGGGCGTCATGGCGTGCGACGACCGCACGCATGGCGCGCATGAACCCGTCCAGGTGGGCGCGGCTCTCGAAGGAGAACACGCCGGAGAGCACATAGGGGTCCCGGCCGCTCTCCTTGAGGTGGTGGAACAGCATGCCTTCCTGGAGCGCCGCCAGCGGGTAGACGTCCTGGAGGTTCGCCGCGCCGCCGGGGATCGCGGCGACGATCGTCGCCAGCTCGTCCTCGGTCAGCGATACGAAGGGCAGCATGTCGGGCGTGACCCGGGTGCAGTTCGCGGGGATGTTGTTCGGCGGGACGGTGAACGGCTCCGCCGTCGGCTCGCCGGCCGTCGTCGCGCCGTCCTGAGCGGTCGCGGCCAGGTCGATCGTCGCCGCAAGTTCGGCGAGCGTCGAGGCGGCGAACACGTGCTGGAGGTCGCAGTCGAGGCCCTCGTCGGCCAGCCGTGCGGTCAGCTTCGGGATCAGCAGCGAGTGGCCGCCCAACGCGAAGAAGTTGTCGTTCACTCCGATGCGCTGCTCGTCGAAGCCGAGCAGGCCCGCGCAGATGGCGAGCAGGGTGCGCTCGGTGGGGGACGACGGGGCGACGTGCTCGCCGGCGATGGCGTACGCGCCGGCATCGGGGGCCTGCAGCGCCTTGCGGTCGAGCTTGCCGTTCACGCTCAGCGGCAGTTCGTCCAGCCGGACCAGGGCTCCGGGGATCATGTACTCGGGCAGGGCCTGTGCGAGGTGCTGGATGAGTTCCTCGTGGAAGTCGCCGGTGTGCTCCCGGTCGAGGACCACGTATCCGACGAGCTGCGGATTGCCGGGGCTGTCCTCACGGGCCAGTACGGCGCAGGCCCGGACGGCCGGGTGCTGGGCCAGGCGCACCTCGATCTCGTTGACTTCGATGCGGAATCCGCGCAGCTTGACCTGGTTGTCGGTGCGGCCGAGGTATTCAAGGGCGCCGCCCGGCAACCGGCGGACGAGGTCGCCCGTACGGTACATGCGCGCGTCGGGGTCCTGGGCATACGGGTTGGGGACGAACCGCTCACGGGTCAAGGCGGGGTTGTTCAGATAGCCGCGAGCCAGGCCGGTACCGGCGATGTGCAGTTCTCCGGCGCAGCCGACGGCCTGCAACTGGCCGAGGTCTCCCAGCACATGGAGCTGGACGTTCTGAATCGGCCTGCCGATCGGCACGGTAGGAGCCGACCCGTCGGACGGGCACTCCCAGTGGCTGACGTCGATGGCGGCCTCAGTCGGTCCGTAGAGGTTGTGCAGCCGTGCGCGGTGTACGGCGTAGTGCCGTGCGGGCAGCTCGGGGGGCAGTGCCTCGCCGCTGCAGAAGACCTGGCGGACCGAGGTGCACCGGGCCCAGCCGTCCTGTTCGAGGACCACGCGCAGCATGGGCGGGACGAAGTGCAGGGTGGTGACCCCGGCCGACCGGATGAGCGAGACGAGGTAGCCGGGGTCCTTGTGCCCGTCGGGCTCGGCAAGGACCAGGCGTGCGCCCGAGACGAGCGGCCAGACGAACTCCCACACGGAGACGTCGAAGCTGAACGACGTCTTCTGGAGGACGACGTCGTCGGCGTCGAGGGCGTACTCGTTCTGCATCCACTCGATGCGGTTGACGACTGCCCGGTGTTCGACCATCACCCCCTTGGGGCGGCCCGTGGAGCCGGAGGTGTAGATGACGTACGCGAGGTGTTCCGGACCGGCGCCGGCCGGTGCCGGGGCGTCGCCGGCGGGCTCGCCGGACAGCCGCCCCTCGGCGTCGAGCCGCAGGACATGGCGGATCCCGGAGAGCGCGGACACGTCGGTGGCGGACTGGGTCAGCACGATGTCGGCGCTCGAGTCCTCGATCATGTACTGGAGGCGCTCGGCCGGGTAGCCCGGTTCGAGGGGCAGATAGGCGCCGCCCGCCTTCATTACCGCCCACAGGGCGATCACCATTTCGAAGGAGCGCTCCATGCAGATCCCGACGACGGTGTCCGGGGTGACGCCGCAGGCGCGCAGTTCACCGGCGACGGCGTCGATGCGTGCGCCGAGTTCCGCGTACGACAGCGACCGGTCGCCGCGCACGAGGGCGGTGCGGTGGCCGTGGCGGGTGACCGCGTCGTCGAGCAGGTCTGGCAGGGTGCGGCCGTCGGAGTAGGCGCGGCGGGTGTCGTTCCACTCCCCGAGCAGCTGACGGCGTTCCCCGTCCGACAGGTGCGACGCCTCGGAGACCAGTTGCTGCGGCGCGGAGAGGAGCGCCTTGAGCAGGAGCTGGTAGTGGCCGAGGAACCGCTCGACGCCCTCGGCGTCGAAACGCTGGGCGTCGTACTTGAGATGCAGCGTGTAGTCGTCGGCGGCGTTCTCGAAGACCTCCAGGTGGAGCTTGAACTCTCCTTCCTGGGCTATCTCGTCGACGAACCGCAGGGACCGGGCGAGACCGAGATCCAGCACCTCGTCGGCCACGTGCATCATGCGCTTGTTCTGGAAGACGTAGGAAACCTGGAAAACCGGGGAGGCTCCGGGCCCGGTCCGCAGGCTCAGGTCCTGCACGATGCGCGGGAACGGGTAGGCCGCGTGGTCGAGGCCGTCCGCCATGACCAGCGTCAGCTCGCGCAGAAAGTCGGTGAACGGCTCGTCGCGGCGCACCCCGTGCCGGACGGGCACCATGTTGACGAAGTAGCCGACGGAGTCGTCGTAGGAAGGGCCGGGCCTGCCCATGGACGGTACGCCGACGATGAGGTCGCGCTCGCCGCTGTAGCGGTGCAGCAGCAGTTCGTACACGGCGAGGAAGAGCACCGCGGGCTTGACGCCGCGAGCCGCGCACAGGTCGCGTACCTCGGCGGCGAGGGCCATGGGCAGCGCGAGCCTGGCCGTCTTTCCCACGGCCGCGGCGCCCGGCGCCGGGCTGCGCTCGATGTCGAGGTTCAGCACGGGAAGGGGGCCCAGCAGGGCGTCCTGCCAGAAGGCGCGGTGACGTGCGCCCTCGGGGCCGGCGAGGAAGTCAGCCTCCCAGCGGACGAACGCGTCGTAGTTGTCCTGCTGTCCGGGGGCACGCTGCGGGGTACGGCCCTGGAGCAGGGCTTCGTACGCCTGGAGCAGGTCGCGCAGCAGGACGGGTGTGGACGCGCCGTCGAACACCAGGTGATGGAAGACAAGCAGAACGAGGGTGTCCGGTGCCTCCTCCGAGCCAGCCGAGTACACGAAGGCCCGTGCCGGCGAGTCCCGCGCGAGGTCGAACGGCGCCTTGGCCTGCTCGCGTACGAGGGCGAGCAGGACCTCCTCCGGGAGACCGGGGGGCACCGGCTGGTGGCGGAAGTGGGCGTCGCCCGCGGTCCGCCGCACCAGGTAGGGGGTGCCCTCTTCCTCCACGATCACGCTGGACAGAGGGGTGTGACGGCCCACCGCCAGTTCGAACGCCTCCTGGAACACCGCGACGTCGAACGGTGCGGCGCTGCGGAAGCAGACCGGCACGTTGTACACGTCCGAGTCGGGGCTGAGCTTGTGGAGAAGCCACAGTCCCTTCTGCCCTTCGGACAGGGGGTACCTGCCGAGGGCGTCCGTCTCCGGCGCGTCCTGCAGCCGTTCGTAGAACGCGAGCACGTCCTCGGCGGAGTGGAGACCCGCCTTGAATCCCGCAAGAATCTGATCCTCGTTCACGCGCCCGGTGCTTCCTTCATGAGTGCTTTGAGATCTTCGAGTGCGACGACGCCCTGCCGGAACCCCTCCAGGGCCTTGGCCCTGGCCTCCCGTACGTCGTCGTTGGTCGTGTGCGGAGAAGAGATGACAGGGCCGGGTGCGCGCTTGGCCGTGAGAGCGGCCGCGATGCGCTCCAGTGTGGCGAGCTCCACGATCTCCCGTGTGGTGAGCCTGAGGCCGAGGTCGGCCTCGACGGCCCGCTGGAGCCGGACCCACAGGATCGAGTCGACCCCGACGCCGTGCAGGTCCTTGTCCACGGGGAGTTCACCGATGTCCAGCCCCAGCGCTTCCGTGAGGTAGTCCGCGAGGTAACGGGTGATGTCGGCTCCGGCGTTGTGGGTACCTCCGGGGACGAAAGGTGCGTCGGACGGGGAGCCGGGCCTGGGGCGGGGCTGGTGGTCCGCCTTCGGCTGCGGCCTGCCGATGTGCCCGACCCAGTAGCGCTTGCGCCGGAACGCGGTCGTCGGCAGCGGTACCAGTCGGCGACGCCGCCCCTCGTGCAGGCCGTTCCATGCGATCCGGCCGCCCCGCACCCAGAGCGCGGCGAGCCGGTCCAGGTCGCCGTCGGCGAAGAGCCCGGCGACGAACGCCTCGCCGTGGCTGCCCGACAGCAGGTCCCGGAGCGGGCCTGCGCTGTCCTCGGCGTTGCCGAGGTGCAGGCCGGCGTGCGGCGGCTCGGACTCCAGGAAGTCCGAGAGCAGCTTGGCCAGTTCGGCACGGGAGTCCACGACGAAGGCCAGCCGCTCGGGCTGCGCTTCCCGTCCCACCTGCAGAGTGTGGGCGAGATCCGCCAGGGCGACCGAGTCGTCGCGCTCGACGAACTCGTGCAGGAGCCGGGCCGCGGTGCGCAGCCGCTCGTGGTCCTGTGCGGAGAGCACGATCAACTGCGGCTGCGTCTCTGCGGGATCGGCCTCGGCGTGCCGCGCCGCACCGGGGCCGGCAGCCGGATCGGGAGCCTCTTCCACGACGAGACTGACGTGGCTGCCGCCTGCTCCGACCGAGTTGATGAGTGCGCGGCGGGGGACGCCGTCACCGGCGTGGCGCGGCTGCCACGCCGCCAGGCTGTCGCACAGCCGCAGGGGGCCGTCCTCCAGCCTCAGATCGGGGTTGGGGGCGCCGGCGGACGCCAGCGGAGCCAGTTCCCGGTGGCGCAGCTGCATGACGACCTTGGTGAGCTGGGCGATGCCGGAAGCCGCCTCGGGGTGTCCGAGGTTGGACTTCACCGACCCGAGCGCGACGGGTTCTGTGACCGCGCCGAATACCTCGCGCAGGGCGCTGAGTTCAACGGCGTCGCCGAGGGCCGAGCCGTTGGCCGCCGCTTCCACGTAACCGATGGTGGCGGGATCGCTTCCGGCCCGCTCCAGTGCCCGCCGCATCACGTTCACCTGCGTCTTGTGGCTCGGCGTCATGAACCGGCTGCCCCGGCCGCCGTGCAGCGAGGCGCTGCCCTTGATGACGGCGTGGACCGTGTCTCCGTCCCGGCGTGCGGCGGCCAGCGGTTTGAGCAGCACCGCGCCCACCGCCTCGGCGGGCAGATAGCCGTCCCCGTCGCGGAAGCTGCGGCTGCCCGGGTGGCTGCCCAGCAGTTGTGCCCGGGACAGCGCGAGGTACTTGTCCGGGTGGATGGTCAGGTTCACGCCTCCGGCGATCGCCAGCTCGCTCTCGCCGCGCAGCAGGTCGGCACAGGCGAGATGGATCGCGGTCGCCGAGGACGCGCACATGCTGTCCACGGCCAGGCTCGGGCCTTCGAGCCCGAAGAAGTGCGAGACCCGGTTGGCTATGAGGTTGTACGACGCGGCAGAGGTCAGCGCGGAGCGTACGACGTCCTCGGCGTCGGCCCGGTACATCTGGTACATCGAGCCGACGTACACGCCCACGCGACGGTCGTAGCGCTGCTCGATGGTCTCCTGGGTGACGCCGCTCTGCTCCAGGAGCTGCCAGACCGTTTCCAGGAAGAGCCGCTGCTGCGGATCCATGGTCTCGGCCTCGCGCGGCGAGATGCCGAAGAACAGCGGGTCGAACTGATCGACCCCGTCGATGAATCCTCCCCACTTGCAGTAGCTCTTGCCGAGTGCGTCACGGTCCGGGTCGAACAACTCGCCGTGGTCCCAGCGGTCGGCCGGGACCTCGGTGACGCAGTCGTCGCCGGTGCGGAGGCGGGCCCACAGGGCGTCGGGGTCCGGGGCGCCCGGATAGCGACCGCTGATCCCGATGATCGCGACGTCCTCACTGGCGGCGGCTGTGCGGTCGCCGACTCCGATGTCGGGGTGGGCGCCGGTGGCGCTGTCGTCCTGAACGCGGGTGGGCCGGGAGCGCAGTTCGGCCCGTACCGGCGGAGCGGCGCTGCCTGCGGGCGAGCCCGCCGACCGGGCCTGCGGCTGCTTCCGCTCAGCGCCTGTGTCGCCGAACAGCGCGCGCAACTCGTCCTCGTGATGCGCCACGAAGTACTCGGACAGCTCCCGGATCGTCTGCACTTCGAAGAGCAGTGTCTTCGGCAGCGTGCCGAAGGTCTTCTCCAGCTGCGCGATCAGGTTCATCGCCACGACGGAGTCCATGCCGTAGCGCTCCAGCGGGGTTTCGGCGTCCAGCCGGTCGGGCCCCAGCTTGAGAGCCGTCGCCAGCTCGTGGCGAAGGTGGCGCAGAGCCTTGTTCTGCAGGGCCAGGTCGCTCTGGGGACTCTGGGCGCTCTGGGCGCTCTTGGACCCCTCCGAGACCTGCGGGCTCTCCGGTGTCCGCCCCTGTGCTTCGGCGACCCGTGTTTCGTCGCGCCGCCCGGTGAGCCGGGGCAGCAGTGCCTCGTACCGCCCTGCGACGACGAGGAGCCGGCCGTCCTCGAGGACGGCGCCCCCCGCAGCCAGGCCGGTCCGCAGAGCGCGGAGTCCGCTCTCGGTGTCCAGGGGCAGCAGGTCCATCCGCCGCAGTTGCTCCTTGGTCGCGTCGTCCGCCCGCATCCCACCGTCCTCCCAGAGCGGCCAGTTGACGGACAGGGTCCAGCCGGCTCTCAGCCCGGCGGCAGCGAGGCGGTTGCGATGGGCCGCGTAGGCGTCCATGAAGGCGTTCGCCGCCGCGTAGTCGGCCTGGCCCGGATTGCCCAGCGCGCCGCTCGTCGACGAGAAACACAGGAAGAGCTCCAGCGGCTGGTCCCGGGTCAGCTCGTCGAGATGGACGAGGCCCGCGACCTTGGGTGCAAGTACGCGCGCCAGCTCCTGCGGCGTCTTCCTGATGACGAAGTTGTCGTGCAGGACGCCGGCGCTGTGCACGACGCCGGTCAGCGGCCCGTGCGTGCGCGCGATGTGCTGCACCAACCGGTCGACCGCGCCGCGGTCGGCGACGTCCATGCGCTGGTGGTCCACCAGGAGCCCGGCCGCCCGCAGGGCTTCGACGGCCTGCCGCTGCTCCTCGGTGAGCGCGGAGCGCCCGGCGAGGACCACGGTGGCGCTCTCGACCGAGGCTGCGATCTCCGCGGCCGTGATCAGGCCCAGGGCGCCGGTGCCTCCGGTGATCAGATAGACGCCGCCCGTGCGCCAGGACGGCGTGGCCGCCGGTCGGGGCGCACCGGCCACCTCCTCGAGCCGCCTGATCTGACGTCGGCCCGCACGGTAGCGCACCTCGGGCGCCGGCTCCCCGCGCAGCCGGCCGGCGACGACGGCCGGTGCGGCGCCGTCCAGGCAGTCGATGAGCTGGGTGCGCAGCTTCGGGTTCTCCAGCGACACGGTCTTCAGCAGACCGCTCAGCCCGCCGAACACGGACAGGTGCCCCTGGTCGCTCGCGCCGGTGTCCCCGACGAGCACGACCTGGAGCAGCGCGGGACCGCGTACGCCGTGTTCCAGCAGGCCGCGGGCCCGCGCGAACACGCGCTGCGTCGCCGCCAGATACTGCTGGTCCAGTGCTTCCTCACCCGCCAGGTCCACGACCTCGTGATGCGCCGACGCGGGCAGCGCCGCCGTCAGCGCGTCCGGCTCTCCGGCCGCGAACCGGCCGACGAAGACGACATGACGCTCGGAGATGTCGTCGTCGGCCACGGCGCCCCGCGCTTCGTCGCTCGGCTCCCACACCGGGCGCAACAGCAGCAGGTCGTCGGGGCCGGGCTCGGGCTGCGGCGGCGGCAGGTCGTCGGGGCCGGGCTCGGGCTGCGGCGGCGGCAGCTCACGCAGAGCCAGTCCTCGCAGCTCGACGCAGATCCGGCCGTGCTCGTCGTACACGTCGATGTCGTACGTCCACGCGGCCGAGCGGAGCCAGACATGAGCGCGCTCGGGAGTGGCGGCGTACACCTGCACGCTGTCCAGGGCGAACGGCACCATCGCCGTCGTCGAGCCTGTGGCCCGGTCGCCGGACCGGACCAGGCCGATGCCCGCCTGCAGGGCCCCGTCCAGCACGCTCGGGTGCAGACACAGCTGCTCGGCCGCCTCGTGCGCACCGTCCGGTGCACGCAGTTCCGCGAGGACCTGCGGGCTGCCGTCGGCGTCGTCGAGGAGCACAAGACGCTCGATGCTCCGGTACGCCGGCCCGTAGTGCAGGCCCCTGTCGGCGAACTCGGCGTATACCCGGCCGCCTTCGAGGTGTCCGCGAGAGCGCTCGCGCAGGGTGTCCAGGGACACCTGGTGCGGTACGGGCGCCTCCTGGAGCAGGGTCGCCCCGCCCCGTCCCGCCAGTGTTTCGCCGCCGCCGTCGCCGGTGACATACAGCTCGTACTCGATTTCGTCGGCGCTCAGCACCCGCAGCCGCAGACTCAGCAGCAGTTCGTCGCTCTCCAGGGCGACGGGCCGCAGCCACACCACGTCGTGCAGCCGGACCCGGCCGGGCTCGGTGACCTCGAAGGCGCGTGCGACAGCCTCGCGAGCCATCTCCAGCTGGGCGACGGCGGGGAGTACGTGCCGGTCCGCGACCCGGTGGTCGCGCAGGAACGGCTCCGCACCGTCGAAGCGGGTACGGAAGGCCAGCGTGAAGGCCGTCGAGTCGTTGCGGTGCAGCAGGGGGTGCAGGAAGGCCCCGGACGGCACAGGCGCCTTTGCCCGGTCGAGAACCGGGTCCATGCCGGTGAGGTCGAGCCAGTGGCGCTCGCGGGCGAAGGGGTAGCCGGGCAGGCTGACGCGCCGCGGGGGCCGTGCGCCGGCCCGCGGGTGCGGCCGCTCCCATGCGACAGCCGCTCCCCGGACCCACCGGTCCACCAGCTGGCCGAGCCCGCCCTGGTCAGCGCCCTCGCCCCCGTCGCCGGCTGCCAGGTCGGCCGCTCGCGTCTCCTGGCCCGGGCGGACGCTGCCGCGCGCCCAGTCACCGGGCCGCGCAGGGTCGGCGAGGAACGCGTCGAGCCGGTGCCTGACGGATTCCAGCGAGGTCGCCGTGAACGCCAGCCGCTCGTCCAGGGCCACGCGTCCGGTCTGGAGCGTCCACGCCACGGAGGCGAGGTCGTCGTCGGTCAGCTCGTCGAGGCGCGCCCGCAGCCGGCGGGCCTGCTCGACCAACTGCTCCTCGGTCGCCGCCGAGAGCGGGACGACGGAGGTGCGGAGAGCGGGTTCGGACGTGGACGGGGACGCGGTCTCGGATGGGAAGGCGGCGGTGTCCGCGCCCCTCTCCGGCTCGTACTCGGCGATGATCACATGGGCGTTGGAGCCGCCCGCGCCGAAGCTCGAGACTCCGGCGATACGCGGACCGTGCCACGGCTCCAGGTGCTGTTGCACCCTGAACGGCGTCCCGTCGAAGTCGATGTGCGGGTTGAGCGTGCGCGAATGCAGGCTCGGCGCCAGCTCACCGTGACGCATCTGGAGCAGCACCTTGGTGACGCCTGCGATACCGGCCGCGCTCTCGCAGTGGCCGATATTGGACTTGACCGAGCCGATCGCGCAGCTCCGCGGGGGCAGCTCTCCCCCGCCCGCCGAGCGGAACGCCTTGACCAGGCCCGCCAGTTCGATCGGGTCGCCCAGCGAGGTGCCGGTGCCGTGTGCTTCCAGGTAGGTCATCGAGCGCGGGTCGACCCCGGCCCGACCGAGCGCCCGGGCGATCACATCGCCCTGGGCGACAGGGCTGGGCACCGAGAAGCCATGCGTCCTGCCCCCGTGGTTGAGCGCCGTGCCCTTGATGACTCCGTGAATGTGGTCGCCGTCGGCCAGGGCGCGCTCCAGCGGCTTGAGCAGTACGGCGCCCACACCCTCACCCGGCACGTAGCCGTCACCGCCCTCGCCGAAGCTGCGGCAGCGGCCGTCACTGGCCGCGAACTTGCCCTGGCCCAGCATCAGGTACTTGTTCGGGTGGACACTGACGTTGACTCCGCCGGCGATCGCCGATTCGCACTGGCCGCTCCTGATCGCCTCGCACGCGAGGTGGATCGCGGTCAGCGAGGACGAGCACATGGTGTCGACAGCCATGCTCGGCCCGTGGAAGTCGTAGAAGTACGAGATCCGGTTCGCGATGGAGGAGGGGCTGCCCGAGAGCGCCACCTGGTGGCCCCGCGCCTGCGCCTGGGCGCCGTGGAGCTGGTACTCCTCGTACATCACGCCGACGAAGACACCCACCTTGCCCGCGGGGGCGATGGTCCTCTCGGCACCGTCCCGCTCGGCGGACTGCCGGGCGAGGAGTTCACCGGTGTATCCGGCGTCTTCCAGAGTGTGGTGGACGCACTCCAGGAACAGGCGCTCCTGAGGGTCGAGGTACTCGGCCTCGCGCGGCGAGATGTGGAAGAAGAGAGGGTCGAAGCGGTCGACGCCGTCGAGGAATCCGCCCCACTTGGACGTGGCGCTGCCGAAGTCGCGGTGGTCCCAGCGGTCCGCCGGGACCTCGGTGATGCAGTCGCGGCCGGAGCGGAGGTTCTGCCAGAAGACGTCCAGGTTCTCGGCCTGCGGGTACCGTCCACTCACGCCGACGATCGCGATGTCCGTGCCAGGTACGGGCAGGGGCGCAGACACGGCGGCACCCGGGCCGGCCAGGACGGCCGGCAGCGGCGCGAGCGGTGCGGGATCGCCGGGCCCGCTCTGCTCGCGCCTCGGCTGCGCGTCGGCGCCGAGCGCCGTGCGCAGCCGCTCCGCGTACTCCTCGGCGAAGTGCTCGCTCAGCGCGCGGATGGTCCGTACCTCGAAGAACAGCGTCTTGGGCAGGACCCCGAAGGTGTCCTCCAGATGGCGCGTGAGCTCCATCGCCATCATGGAGTCCATGCCGTAGTGCTCCAGCGGAGTGTCGACGTCCAGCTGCTCGACCTCCACCTGGAGTGCCGTGGCGAGCTGTCGGCGCATGTACGGCAGCGCGCGCTCGGCGAGCGACGATTCGCTCGGCGTCCACGGCTCGGCGGGGGCCGCGGCCGGACGTGCGGTCGCAGGCTCACCGGGGAGTACCCGCGCGCTCAGCCCGGTCAGCTCCACGCACACCTGTCCGTGCTCGTCGAGGAGCGTCACATCGAGCTTGGCCGAGGTGTCCTCGGGGCTGCTGCCGTCCTGGTACCGGATCCAGGCGTAGGCCGTCGCCGGAGTGGCGGCGAGTACGTCCAGTTCCTGAAGCGCGAAGGGAAGCGCCGGCCGGGCCGACTGCTCGCCGCTGCCGTCGTCCGACAGCCCGAGGCCGATGGTGGCCTGCAGGGCTCCGTCGAGGATGCTCGGGTGCAGACCGTAGCGTTCGGCGGCTCCGTCCTCGTTCGCCGCGTCCGGCAGGCGCAGTTCGGCGAGCACCTGGGGCCGTCCGGCGGCGTCGGCGCCCACGGTCAGTCCGGCCAGCGACCGCTGCGCCGGGCCGTAGCCCATTCCCACCCGGTCGTACACGTCATAGATCTCCGCCGAGGAGAAGGCGGACCCGGCACAGACACCACGCAGTGCGTCGAGCGGGAGGGCCCGGCGCTCGGCCGGCGTGCCGGGCAGGCTCGCCCTGCCCTGGCTGCACAGGGTGTGCGCGTCGTCGGCGTCGACGCTGTGGATGGTGTATGCGTATCCGGAGACGGCCCCGCCCGGGCCCTCGGCCAAGGGCCTGAGGCCGAGCCGCAGCTTCAGCCGGTCCTCCCCGCAGATCGCGGGCCGCAGCCATACGACGTCGAGGAGCCGTACCCGGCTCGCGGGCTGTGCGCCCGCTGCCCGCGCGACCGCCGACCGCGCCATCTCCAGGTGCGCGGCGCCGGGCAGGACACGGCTGCCCCTGACCCGGTGATCGCGCAGAAAGGGTTCACTGCCGTCGAAGACGGTGTCGTACGCCGTCGGGGACATGTCGTCCGCGCTGTCGTCACCGGCGACGCCCGGCACGGCGCGGTGCAGCATCGGGTGGGCCGGCGCGGCCGTGGCCGCGCCGGAGGCGCGGCGTCCGGCCCAGTAGCTCTCCTCGGCGAACGGATAGGTCGGCAGGGCGATCCGTGCCGGCCGGGGTCCCCGCTCGTACAGCCCCCGCCAGTCGACGGGGTGGCCCGCCACCCACCGGGCGAGGGCGTGGTCGTACTCCCCTGCGGCGAACCAGCGGTCCGCCTCGGCGAGGCGTCCGGCGTCAGGCCGGGCCGCCGTGGTCGCGGAGGCGCGCCGCGGCACGGCGCCCCGGTGCCAGTTGTCGTGGGTGTCCGGGCTCTCGACGAAGGACGTGAGCCTGCGCTCCAGTTCCGCCACGGAGGTGACACAGGAGGCCAGCCGCTCCTCCATCACGTCGCGCCCCATGTGGAGCGTGAAGGCGAGGTCCGTCAGGCGCGCCGCGCCGACGGGCAGGCTCCGCAGGTGGTCGCGCAGCCGCCTGGCCTGCTCGACCAGCTGCGGCCCGGTGCGGGCCGACAGGGTGATCAGGGCGGGGCGGCCCGCGGAGATCTCGTCCGTTGACGGGGAGCCCGCAGCGCTCTCGCCGTGCGCCGCCGGGGACTCGTACTCCTCAAGTACGAGATGGGCGTTGACGCCGCCGAACCCGAAGGAACTGACGCCGGCCCGGCGCGGAATGCCGCGCCCCTGCGCATCGCGCAACCGCTCCCAGGGACGGCGCTCGCGCACGATCTCGAAGGGGCTGTCCGAGAAGTCCAGATAGGGGTTGAGTTCCTCGCAGTGCAGGCTCTCCGCCAAAGTGGCGTGGCGCATCTGGAGCAGCACCTTGATGACCCCGGCGACACCGGCGGCCAGTTCGAGGTGCCCGATGTTGCTCTTGACCGAGCCCAGCCCGCAGCGGGCCGGTTCGGCGCGGACCCCCGGACCCTGGGTCTCCTCATGGAGCACGCTGAAGGCGCTCTTGAGTCCGTTGAGCTCGACGGGGTCGCCCAGCTCGGTCCCGGTGCCGTGCGCCTCGATGTACGTCACGGTGCGGGGGTCGATGCCCGCCTCGCGGTACGCGGCCTTGAGGAGCTCGGCCTGGGCGTGCGGGTTGGGGGCGGTGAGGGAGTGGGCGCGGCCGCCGTGGTTGACGGCTGTGCCGCGGATGACGCCGAGGATCCGGTCCCCGTCGCGTTCCGCCCGGTCCAGCGGCTTGAGGACCAGAATGCCGACGCCCTCGCCCCGCACATAACCGTTGGCCCGCGCCGAGAACGTCTTGCAGCGGCCGTCTTCGCAGAGCATGCCCGCACGGCTGTAGCCGATGTGCAGATCGGGGCTGACGATGGTGTTCACGCCACCGACGAGAGCGAGTCCGCTCCGGCCGCTGCGCAGCAGCTCGACGCCGCGGTCGATGGCGACCAGCGAGCTCGAGCACGCGGTCTCGACCGGCTCGCTGGGGCCGTGCAGATCGAGCAGATAGCTGACGCGGTTCGGGCCGACGGAGCCGGAGGCTCCGGTTGCCGCGTAACCGTCCTCACCCTGCTGTTCCTTGAGGATCAGGCTGCCGTAGCCGCTGGGCGCGGTGCCGATGATCACGGCGGTGTCGCTGCCGGCCAGGCTCGACGGCGCGTAGCCGGCGTCCTCCAACGCCTGCCAGGCGTGGGTGAGCAGAAGCCGCTGCTGCGGGTCCATGGCGAGGGCCTCGCGCGGCGAGATGCCGAAGAACAGCGGGTCGAACCGGTCGGCGCCGTCGAGGAAACCGCCCCAGCGCACATGCTTCCTGTTGCGCGGCGTGGCCGGGTCCGCGTGCATGGCCCGCCAGTCCCAGCGGTCCTCGGGTATCTCGCTGATGCAGTCCTTGCCGTCACGCAGGTTTTCCCAGAACGTGTCGAGATCGGGGGCCTGCGGGAAGCTGCCGCTGATACCGATGATGGCGATCGGCGCCGCGGGTCCTGCGGCCTCGGGTGCGTCCGTTGCTTCTGCGGTCTCTGCTGTGTCTGCTGCCGACACGGTCTCCACGGGCACGGGCACAGATACGGGCGCGGGCGACGGCTCGGGGCAGGCCGGCGCGATCCGGTCGGCATACGTCTCGACCAGGTGAACGGCGACACTGTCCACCGTCCGGTACTCGAAGAACACGGTGGGCGCCAGACTCACGCCGAAACGGTCGCCCAGCCGGCCCGCCAGCTCGGTCAGGCTGATCGAGTCGAAGCCGTACTCACCGAACTCACCGTCCACATCGATCTCTTCGACCGGCACCTTCAACTGCGCCGACACCTCCGCGACAAGGGTGCGCCGGGCTGTCTCCAGCAGGTCCGGTATGTCAGTGGCGCTCTCGGCGGCGCCGGCGGGGGCCTGAGCGACCGGCTCGGGGCCGCTCCGGGCCAGGTGGGCGGCCAGGCGCGCCGGGGTGGTGTGCTCGAAGAACACGGTGGGAGCCACGCTCACTCCATGGCCGTCGCCCAGTCGACCGGCCAGCTCGGTCAGGCTGATCGAGTCGAAGCCGTACTCACCGAACTCACCGTCCACATCGATCTCTTCGACCGGCACCTTCAACTGCGCCGACACCTCTGCGACAAGGGTGCGCTGCCAGATCTCCTCTGTCTCGCGCACCGGCGCACGGAGCGTGGCGACGGCCGGGACCGGCGTCGGAGCAGGTGCGGTGGCAGGCGTCGGGTCGCCGATGTACGGCGACAACCGGCTGAGCAGCAACTCGCGGTCGCCGGAGAGTACGAGCGTGTGCCGGCGTCCGCTCGCGACTGCGGCCGACATGGCCTGCAGCGCGTCCTCGGTGGCCAGCGGGTGCACTCCGATGCGGCGCAGCCGCGCGAGCGCCGCGTCGTCGAGGCGCATACCGCCGTCCGCCCACAGCGGCCAGCCGACCGAGAGGGCGTGCCCGGACCTGCCGCCCTGCGCGGCGAGTTCACCGCGGTGCTCGATGTAGGCGTCCAGGAAGGCGTTGGCCGCCGCATAGTCGCCCTGCCCGGCATTTCCGAGCACCGCCGCGGTGGACGAGAAGACGATCAGATGGTCGAGGGGCAGGTCCTTGGTCGCCTCGTCCAGGTTGACCAGCCCCGACGTCTTGGGGGCGAGTACGGCGCGCAGCTGCGCTTCCGTCTTCGTGGCGAGGTAGCCGTCGTGGAGTGTCCCGGCACAGTGGACGATTCCGTGGACGGCGCCGTGGCGTGCCACGACATCGTCGATCAGTTCGTCGACGGCCCGCCGGTCGGTGACGTCGGCCCGCCGGTACTCGACCGTGACGCCCGGCTTTTCGAGGGCGTCGAGCACACGCAGCCGACGGGTGTCGGGCGCGGAGCGGCCGACGAGGACGACCGTTCCCGTGTGCAGAGTACGGGTCAGCTCCCCGGCGAGGATCAGCCCGAGCCCGCCCAGTCCACCGGTGATGAGGTGTACGCCGCCTTCGCGCCATGGGGTGGCCTGAGCGGCGGCCGCCGGGTGCGGGGGCACTTCGGCCAGTCGCCGGACGTACGCCTGTCCGCCGCGGTGGCGGATGTCCTGCTCAGCACTCCCACGGGCGTCCGCGTCGATGGATTCGGCGAGTGCGGCGACGGACCGGGGGTCGCCGTGATCGACGCGGTCGAGGTATTGGACGCATTGCGTGCGCAGCCACGGGTGTTCGAGGGCAGCCGTGCGCAGCAGCCCGGACACTCCCGTCATGACCCGGAGGGCCGATGCCCCATGGCCCAGGACCACGACCTGCAGAAAGCTTTCGCCCAGCTCTGCGCGTCGACCGGCCCGGGTGCGTATGTCGGTCAGCAACGTCTGCGTCAGCCGGAGGTACTCGGCGTCCAGCGGTCGGTCGGCGTCGAACTCGAACGTCCGCAGTTCGGTGGTACCGGACACCAGGGCGCGCGCCGACCCGTCGGCGACTGCGGGCCCGACCAGCCATACGGTGCGGCCGCCCGGTTCGGCGGTGGGGCCGGACGGCCCGGTTCGCGGCTCCCAGCGCGGCTCCAGCGACAGCACGGCCCTGCCGATGGTGTCCGCCGCACGCGGCTCACCGGCTTCGGCGGAGCCACGGGCGTTCCCGGCGCCGGGCCGGTCGGCCTTCGTGACGCCATCTGCGGAGTCCAGCCAGTACGTGTCCTTGGCGAACGGGTAGGTGGGCAGGGAGATCCTGCCCGGCCGCCTTCCCGCCCTGCCCGTGAACAGCAACTCGAACGCAAGGGCTCCGCCCTGTGCGTACTCCTCGGCGAGCTGCTCCAGTCGGCGCGGATCGGTCTGTTCCCGCGCTGCCGGTTCGTGGGGCCCGGCCGGGCCCCGCACCGGGCGCTGCGGCTTGTTGTCGCCGGTCCTGACCGATGCCGCGCTGCCGCTCCGGAGCCAGGTACGCAGTGTCAGGGCGGTCTCCGCGGGGGTGTTCGCCACGAGCGCGAGCCGGTGGCGGAAGTGCTTGCGGCCGCCGAGGAGGGTGAAGCTCATGTCCCGCAGGCTCTCCTGCGGGTGCTCGTCGATGTGCGTGACGAGCTGCCGCGCCTGCTCCCGCAGTTGTGCGGCAGTACGGGCGGAGAGCGCGATCAGGCGCGCGTCCGGCTTCTGCGGGCGCTCGGCGGCTGCGGGGGCTTCCGACACCACGAGGTGGGCGTTGGTCCCGCTGTATCCGAAGGAGCTGACCGCGGCCAGGCGCGGCTTGTCCCGGCGCTGCCAACTCTGAGCCAGGGTGTTGACGTAGAACGGTGTGCCGTCGAGGTCGATGTGCCCGTTGAGCCGCTCGTGCTGGATCGTCGGCGGCAGTGTCTCGTGCTTCAGGGCGAGGATCGCCTTGATGGAACTGGCCACTCCGGCCGCGCACGCGGTATGACCGATGTTGCTCTTCACCGAGCCCAGTGCGCAGTGGCCGTGCCGGTCAGTGGAGGACGTGAAGCTCTGCACGAGGCCGTCGATCTCGACCGGATCGCCCAGGGCGGTGCCGGTGCCGTGCGCCTCGACGAGCTCGATGTCGGCCGGATCGATACCGAACTTGTCGTACACCCGCTTCTGGAGCTGGGTCTGTGCCTCGGCACTGGGTGCGGTGATGCCGTTGGACTTGCCGTCCTGGTTGACGCCCCACCCCTTGATGACGGCCTGGACACGGTCCCCGTCGGCCTGTGCGTCGGCGAGTCGCTTGAGGAGCAGTACACCCACGCCCTCGGCCGGCACGAAACCGTTGGCCCGCTCGTCGAATGCGTAACAACGCCCGTCGGGCGAGAGTGCGCGCAGCTGACTCATCGCCACATGCACGCCGGGTCCGGGTATCACCCAGACTCCGCCCGCCAGAGCCGTGTCGCTGTCGCCCAGGCAGAGGCTGTCGCAGGCATTGGCGATGGCCACGAGCGAGGAGGAGCACGAGGTGTCGATGGAGAGGCAGGGGCCCTTGAGGTTCAGGGTGTAGGAGATTCGGCTGGCGAGGATGGCGCTGTTGGTGCCGAGGTTCTGGTGCGCGCTCAGCTCCGTCTCGTCGAGCCTCCCGCCGTAGCCGTTCACGGAGCAGCCGATGAAAACACCGCACTGCGTTCCGGACAGGGCCTCGGGGTTGTAGCCCGCTTCCTCGACGCAGCGCCAGCTCTCCTGGAGGAGGACGCGCTGCTGCGGGTCCATGTACTCCGCCTCGCCGGGCGAGATGTTGAAGAACAGCGGGTCGAAGTGGTGGGCGTTCTCCATAACGCCCATCCACTTGCTGTACGACTTTCCGGGCGTGCCGGGCCGCTCGTCGTAGTACCTTTCCACCGGCCAGCGCGAGGGCGGCACCTCGGAGACGCAGTCGCGTCCCGTGACGATGTTCTGCCAGAACTCGTCCAGGTTCTCGGCCTTGGGAAACGCGCCGGACATACCGATGACGGCGATGTCGACGAGCTCGACACCCCGCTTGCCCGTCCGGTCCGAAGCCACCGGCTCCGGCTCCGGCTTCGCTTCAGGCTCCGGGGGCGGGCTCGAGCTCGGGCTCGGCGGCACCTCGGGGGCGGTCTCCGCCTCGGGGGCAGCCTCCGCCCCGGGACCGTTCTCCGCCTCGGCCCCGGGCAGCCCCGCGCGCTCCACTTCCGCCAGGTACCGCGCCAGCTCGCTGACCGTCGGATAGCCGTAGACCGTGGTCGCGGACAGCGACAGCTGCAGCTGGGTGTTGATGGACCGGGTCCACGTGACGCCCGTGATCGAGTCCAGGCCCAGCTCCACGAAGGGGGTGTCATCGTCGAGTTCGGACTCGGCCAGCTCCAGCTCCCTGGCGAGGCTCGCGCGGAGCCATGCGCCGAGCGCTGCCTCCTGGGCCTCGCCGCGGGCCCGCGATCCCCCCTCGGAGGCGGCTTCCGGAGCCGGTTGTGCCCGGACGTCCGTGACGGCGGCGGGCGCGACGGCTTGCCCGAGCAGGCCGGCGAGATGGCCTGCCAGCTCGTCGACCGTGGGGTGGCTGTAGACCTGAGTGGCCGACAGGGACAGCTGGAAATGCGTATTCAGCCTGCGGGTCCAGGTGACTCCCGTGATCGAGTCGAGACCCAGCTCCACGAACGGCGCGTCGTCGTCGATGTCCGACACCGCCAGTTCCAGCTCCGCCGCCAGGCTCTCCCGCAGATGCGCGGCAATGCTCGGGTGGGCGGAGACAGAACCGCTCGGGGCAGCCGAGGGCCCAGGGACCGTCGCACTCATCAGATCTCCCATGGCGCCCTCAACAAGGGCAGACAGCTCGCCGAACGTGGGGTGACTGCAGACATCGGCCATCGTGAGGGACAGCCCAAGGGTTCGGTTGACCTCGCGCAACCACACGACGCAGCTGATCGAGTCCAGCCCCAGCTCCGCGACGTGCACGCCGGCGGAGTTCGGAGCCACTTCGGTTCCCAGGACGCCGGCCAACGTTTCGCTCAAGAACCGATGCAGGTCACTGTGCGAAGGAATCTTAATACGTGGTTCGGACATCATCGATCAACACCCTCTGAGCAGGCCCCGCGCCCGGCGCCGACGATCCGATCGACATGCCGCCGCAAGGAGACGTTGAAGGCGTCCGGCGTCTCCAGCATCACGAAGTGCCCGACGCCCTCGACCAGATCCACCTCTACGCCGCATCGGTGCGCGGCGGCGAGGTTCGTCGGCATCCAGGAGGTCGAGTTGACCAGAACCAGCGGCACGTCGAAACGCTTCGGCACATCCTGCAGATAGGTCAACATCTCGCGGAACGCGGCCGAGACGACCGACGCGCCCACCTGCTCCCGTGTGCGCTCGACCAGTTCGATCAGGTCCTGACGCGCCGTGTCGAGGAACAGCTCCTGCGCCTTCACGGGCCGGTCGACGAACGTCTGCACAAACCGGTCGAGCTGCGCGGCGCCCAGCCGCTTGGCATCGAAGTTGTGCAGCGTGTCCACGCCGATCATGCCCCGGACCGTGGCGCCCAGCAGGGGCGCGGCAGCCAGCATCACGGGCCCGCCCAGCGAATGGCCGATCAGGACGGCGTCGGTGACGCCCGCGCGCTCGACAACGGCGGCCACATCCTGGGCAAATGCCTCGACGGACCACTTCGGCCGGTCCTTTCCCGACCGGCCGTGCCCGGCGAGGTCCAGGGTGATCACGGTGTGGTCCTTCTCGAAGTACGGGACCTGCCGATCCCAGTAAGACGCGTCACATCCCAGCCCGTGGATGAACACCAGCGCCGTGGGGCCACTGCCCCGGACCTCGTAGTGGATGGAGTTGCCGTCGACCGACCGCGCCTCGGAGCGCCCGGCGAAGGCCGATCCGGGCGCGCGCGTGGACACGGAGGCCGGCACGGCCGCGCGTGCGGAGGCCGACGCGGTCGGCGTGGCGGTCGCGGTCACCGGCTTGCGCGCGATGATCCCCACGTGCTCCATGTCGGGGGCGGGAGCTCCGTAGGACTCCCGGTCCACTCCCACAGTGCCGAAGAACCCCGCCCGCTCCACGACGAAGCCGACAGCCTCACATTCCCTGCGGAAGACATCCGGGTCGACGGCGTTGATCAGACGCGGCCCGCCGACGACGTGCGCCGGGTCGAAGTGCGCGGCGACATCCTCGATGTAGCCGGGCCAGGGGTCACCGGCGCGCTTGCGCTCCTCGTACTCCCATGCCTTGGAGGCCCAGTACCCGAAGTAGGGCGAGTCCGTGCTGAGGAACACCTTCCCGCCCGGCGTCAGCCAGCGGAACATCTTGCGCAGCATCAGCCGGACGTCCTCGGGCTTGAGGAAGTGCATCACCCGGCTGGCGTGCACGGCCGTGAAACGTTCGTCCTCGAAGTCGACGTCGGGCAGGGTGCCCCGGCGCAGAATCAGCCGCGCCCTGCTTTCGTCGTTGACGCGCTGTTCGAGGATGTCCAGGTGCTTCTTCTCCATGTCGAGGGCGACGACCCGCGCTCCCCGCTCCAGCGCGGCGATGCTGGCGACGCCGTAGGCACAGCCCATGTCCAGCACCTCGCCACCGCGCTCGCCCGCGAAGTCGGCGAAGTCCGAGGAGTACGGGATCAGGTACTCGACCATCACCCCGGTGCGGTTCAGGGTCGCGACCATGCCACCGAAGTCGATGTCGGCCGCCGCCTTGAGGTCCTCCAGAACGTCGTGCTCCCGTGTCACCAGGACCGGCGCCCGGGACGGCAGCGACCCCTGAGATGCCGGAGCCGCCAGCGGAGTCAGGGACACCGTCCGCCGTTCGTCACCGCCGGGCGAGCGGGCGTCGAGCCGGTGCGGGACGTCCGCCAAATCGGCGAGTACGACGGGCTTGTGCGGCTGCGGCTGCGGCTCCGCGGCGGGACTCGGCGCCACGGCCGCCACAGCAGCCGTGGCTGTGGCTGTGGTCCGGGTGGGCCCGTCGGCACCCGCCCAGTAGCGGTTCCGGGCGAACGGGTACCCGGGCAGCCGCAGCCGCGTGGGACGGCGTCCGGCGGACCGGTCGTCCGGACTCGGGAGGGCGTTGCCCTCGACGTAACGCTGGGCCAGTTCGACGAGCGCCTCGCGCCGTCGCGCCGGGTCGAGCCCGGCATCCCTCGCGCCTTCGAGGCAAGCCGCGATGCGCTCGGCGTCCGTCCCACGGGCGGTGAAGTCGCGCGGTACGGCGCCCTCGAAGTACGACGGGTCCGGTCGGCCGGGCGACGAGCCGCGCCTGCCGGTCCAGAGCGCGACGGCCTCGTCGAGGGAGCCCACGACGACCGCGCGGCGGTGGCGGAAGTGATGGCGCCCCGTGAGCAGCGTGGCGCTGAGCTGCGGCAGATCGGCGTCGCTCAGAGAGCCGCTCGCGATCCGGGCGAGCAGTCCGTCCACGAGCCGGTCCAGGGCCGCCTCGGTCTTGGCCGAGACCGGCAGCAGGTGGTACGGCTGCGCCGGGGCGGGAGCCGAACGTGCGCCGACGTACTCGCGCACGACCACATGGGCGTTGGTGCCGCTCATGCCGAAAGCGCTGACCGCGCCGGTCCGGGGCCTGCCCAGCGGCGGCGTCGGCCACTCCTTGGTCGACTTGTTGACGTAAAAGGGGCTGCGGTCCCAGTCGATGTACTCGTTGTCACGGTCGCAGTGCAGGCTGGCCGGGATCGTGCCGTGACGCAGCGCCTCGGACAGGCAGATGAGGCCGACCAGGCCGGAGGCGGCGAAAGTGTGGCCGATGTTGGTCTTCGTCGAGGTGAGGGCGCAGAACCCGCGCTTGTCGGTGTGCGGGCGGAACGACTCGCGCAGGGCGTTGACCTCGACCGGGTCCCCCAGCTTCGTCCCGGTTCCATGGGTGACGATGTAGCCCAGGTCCTCCGGGTCGATGCCGCCCCGCGCGAAGACGGTCTCCAGCAGCTCGCGCTGGGCCTCTCCGGCGGGCGCGGTGATGCTGTTGGTCCTGCCGTCGTAGTTGATGCCGCCGGCCACGATCACGCTGTGGACGGGGTCGCCGTTCGCCTCCGCCCGGTCGAGCGGCCGCAGCACCAGTGCGGTCACCGCCTCGCCGGGCACCATCCCGTCGGCGCTCTGGTCGAAGGTGGCGCAGCGGCCTTGCGCCGACAGCATGCCCGCCTGATCCATCGCCGCCAGCGACTGCGGGGTGAGGACGAAGTTGGCGGCGGCGACGACGGCGATGTCGCACTCGCCCTGGCGCAGGCTCGTACACGCCTGGTGCAGTGCCACCAGGCCCGACGAGCAGGACGTGTTGATGGCGAGTACGGGACCCTTGAGATCGAGGAAGTACGACAGCCGCGCGGCCAGCACGCCGTCGTGGTTGGAGGTCATGTTGCCCTCGTCCTTGACCAACAGGCGGTAGTCCCCCTGCTCGACGCCGACGAACACGCCGACGCGGCGGCCCTTCAGTTCCTCGGCGCCCAGGGCGGCGTCCTCCAGTGCCTTCCAGCACTCCTGGAGAAGGTGCCGCTGGCGCGGGTCGATCGCGCGGGCCTCCTTGGGCGCGATCTCGAAGAAGGCCGGGTCGAACTCGTCCGCCCAGTCGATGCCGCCCATCCAGCGGTAGCGGTCCGTCGCCTCCTCGCCCTCGCCCTCGGGCGAAGCGGGTCCGAAGCGCACCGGCGGCACCTCGGTGACCAGGTCCTTGCCCTCGGTGAGAGCGTTCCAGAAGTCGTCGACGGAGCGGCAGCCGGGAAAGATGCCGCTCATCCCGATGACGGCGATCGGAGCATCGCCTGCGACCGGCTCCGGCCCCGGTACCGGCTTCGGCTCCTGTCGTTCTTCGGCCGCCGTCGGGACGGCGTCCGGGACGCTCGCGGAGGGTCCTGCCCCGGGCGCTACAGGGGAGGCCGGGTCGTGGGCGGGAAGCGCCACCACCGCGGGCTGTTCGGCCAGGTAGCCGCTCAGAAGCCTCATGCTCGGGTGGTCGTACAGGACCGTGGGAAGCAGCCGTACGCCGAAGTGCTCCGAGAGCCGGTGGGCGAGCTGCGTGAGGCGGATCGAGTCCAGCCCGAGGTCGGCGAAGTTGCTCCCGTCGTCGAGCTTCTCCACGGGCGCCTTCAGGACGTGCGCCACGATGTCGCGGACCGCGGCCGCCAGTTCTGCTCGGCGCCGGTCCCGCGTGTCCACGGTCTCCCGCGGAACGGCCGGCTGCTGTCGCACGGGCCCCACCGTCCGCGCGACGGCCCGGTCGACAAGCGACCGTGCCTGCGCGGAGGTGGCGTGCAGTACGAGCGGCGCCGCCGGAGCCGCCGAGAGCAGCCGCTCGAAGAGGGCGAGTCCGGCGTCGGTTGCCAGCGGCAGCTGACCGCTGGTGTGCAGATACGCCGTGACGAAGTCCGGGTCCGTGTGGTGACCGGGGTGCCGCTGTGCGGCGGCGCCCATCCCGCCTTCCTCCCACAGGGGCCATTCGATGCTGAGGGTCCGGTACGGGGACCGCTGCTCGCCCAGGGCGCGTGCGTACGCCGCCTGGAAGCGGTTGGCCACCGCGTAGTCGCAGCTGCCGAAGTCGCCCAGGGTCGCGGAACTCGACGAGAAGTGACAGACGAACTGCACCGCGCGGCCGCCCGGCGCGCGACCGAGCGCCCGCTCCAGGGCGAGCGTCCCGCGCACCTTCGCCGCGAGGACCTTCTCGAACGACTCCCGTGTCTTGTCGGTCAGCGGCACCGCCTGCGCCGTACCGGCGGCGTGGACGACGCCGTCGATCGCGCGCACTGCGGGCGGCAGGGCGCCGAGCAGCTCAACGAGAGCGTCCTCGTCGGTGACGTCGGCGCGGCGGCACACGACCTCGCCGCCGAGCCGGCGCAGGCTCGCGGCCCATTCCTCGTCGGACGACCCCAGGGGCGAGCGGCCGAGCAGCACGAGATTGGCGCGGTAGGCCCGGGCCAGGTGCTCCGCGAGGCGTCGGCCGAGACCGCCGAAGGCGCCGGTGACCAGGTAGGTGCCGCCCTCGCGCAGGGCGGCCGGCCCGCGCGACGCGGCGAACGGTGCGGGGATGTCGACGCCCACGACCCGGCAGACGTGGCGTCGGCCTGCCCGGTACAGGGCGCTGGCCTTGCGTTCCTGGCGCTGCTCGACGAGCAGCAGCTCGGCCCAGCGCTCGGTGGCGGCGGCGCCGTCATGCAGGACGACGCGCAGCGCGGTGCCGGGCAGGATCCCGGACAGCGAACGCTCGTACCCGATGAGTGCGTCCAGGGCGGCCTGCTCCACGGCGCCGCGGAAGTGACCGGCCACGAGGACGTCGGTAACGTTCAGGTCAGCTGCGGCCAGGGCGCGTACCAGGGCGCCGACGTCGGTCAGTTCGCGCAGCGCCGACGTGGCGTCCTCGTGCTCGGTCGGCCACAGATAGTGGATGGCGGCGATCGGCCCGTGCGCCTCGGCGATCGCGCCGAGCGCCCGCTGCCAGTCCGGCTCGACACGGCGGTCCAGGCCGTAGACGGAGGGCGAAACCGCCGGGGCGCTCGCCCGCTCGTCGGCGATCTGCTCGACGAAGACCATCCTGGCGCCCGGTACACGCTCGCGCGTCGCGCGCCGGTAGGACTCCTGTGCTGTCCGGTCCGACAGGAAGACCACGACGACCTGCCCGGCGGACGTGTCGTCCCCCGCGTGCGGGTCGTCCCGAACCGCCTCGGGCTCCCGGGCCTCCCAGCGCTCCTCGAAGAAGCGTGGCGCGCAGGATTCCTCGGAATCGGGCGCGACGTGGGCGGCCGGCGCGTCGGTCGGCGCTGTGTCGGTCTCTTCGGACAGCCAGAAGTACTCCTCGCTGAAGGGGTACGCCGGCAGGCTGACGCGGTGTGGTCGCGGGCCTTCGGCGTACAGGAGGTTCCATTCGACCGATTCACCCGACTCCCACAGCCGCGCCACCTTGTCGAGCCTGCGCTCGGCCAGCCACTGCCCGACCAGGCTCCGCCGGTCCTCGTCGTCGAGCAGGGACGACGGCGCGGCGGGGCGGGCGGGCGGGTCGGTACGGTCCGCGAAGTCCCGCAACTCGGCCATCAGTTCGGACACAGTGTGGACGACGAAGGCCGTCCGCTCGGGCAGTGCGGTACGGCCGACCTGGAGGGTGAAGGCGATGTCGGCGAGACGGCGTGCGCTCGGCCTGGCGGTGACCTCCTCCTCGGCCAGCCGGTGCGCGAGATCGCGGGCGTAGCGCCGCAGGTTCTCGGGGGTCCTGGCCGACAGCGTCACGAGCTGGGGCCCGGCGAAGACCACGTCCTGGCCGCCGCGGGACGGCGCCTCTTCCAGGATCGCGTGCACGTTGGTGCCGCCGATGCCGAAGGAGCTCACGGCGGCGCGCAGCGGTTCGGCCGAGGGCGCCAGCTTCGTGAGCCGGTCCACGACGTAGAAGGGCGAGCGTGCGAAGTCGATCTGAGGGTTGGGCGCTTCAATGTTGATGGTCGGCGGCACTGTGCGGTGGCCGACCACGAGGGCGGACTTGACGAGGCCGACGAGGCCCGCGGCGGCGTCGAGATGACCGAGGTTCGACTTCACCGAGCCGATGCCGCAGAAGCCGGTCGCGTCGGTGTGCCGCCGGTACGCCTCCGACACCGCCATGACCTCGATCGGGTCGCCGATCACTGTGCCGGTGCCGTGGGCCTCCAGGTACTTGATCGACTCGGGGTGCACGCCGGAGCGTTCGAGGACCGAGGCGACCAGTTCCGACTGCCCAGCGACGCTCGGGGCGTAGTAACCCGCCTTCCGCGCACCGTCGTTGTTCATTCCCACTCCGCGCACCAGCGCGTAGACGTGGTCGCCGTCGCGGACGGCGGACAGGGCGTCCTTGAGGAGGACGACCACGGCGCCCTCGCCGCCGATCATGCCGGTGGCCTCCGCGGCGAAGGGCTTGCAGTGTCCGTCGGAGGACAGTGTCATGCCCTCCTCGTACAGATGGCCGACGGCGTTCTCGCCGTACATGCCGCACCCGCCGGCCAGCGCGTGAGTGGTTTGCCCGGACCGGATGCTCTGGCACGCCAGTGCGAGCCCGGCCAATGAGGAGGAGCAGTTGCTGTGGACGTACAGGCTGGGGCCGCGCAGTCCGAGCTTGTGCGAAACGGTCGTCGGGATGGTGCCGGGCTGTGCCTGCAGGAAGCCGACCAGGGCCTCCGAGTCGCGCCGGGTGTCGCGGCCCGTGACGGGTGCCTGGTAGAGAGCGTTGGTGGTGGACATGTACACCGCCGCGTCGGCGATGTCCCCGGGCAGGTAGGCGGCGTCCTCGATCGCCTTCCACGAGTGCTGGAGCAGCTGGCGCAGCTGGGGGTCCATCAGTTCGGCGTCGCGCGCCGAGATCTGGAAGAAGGCGGGGTCGAAGAAACCCTTGCCCCGCATGCTCGCACGCACCGGCACATGGGCCGGGTCGTGGATCAATCGCTCGTCGACACCGAGACGGCGCAGTTCGTCCGCCGGGCAGAGTTCCACGCTCTCCTCGCCCGCGAGGAGGTTCTGCCAGAACTGATGGTGGTCGTCGGCTCCGGGAAGCCCGACGGATACGCCGATGACGGCGACGCTGTCGGCGAGGTAGCCGGGCAGTTCGCCGTGGGCCGGGGCGGGGACGGTCGTGCCGGTGGCCATCGGCCGCGAGTCCGGGCCCGGGGACCGCTCCGAGACCGGGACCATGGTCGGGCCCCCGGCCCGGTCCGGCTCCGGAGACCGGTCTCCCTCCGGCTCCGTGCTCAGCAGGGTGCGCAGATGGGCTCCCGTGCCCTGTGCGTGCACGCAGCGGAAGACGTCGGCCGCCGTGAACGGCACGCCGAACCGCTTGGCGACGCGGCCGGCGAGGACCACCGCCGACACGGAGCTGCCGCCGGCCTCCAGGAAGGCGTCCGTGGGCCGGAGGTTGTCGATGCCCAGTACCTCACGCCACAGTGCGACCACGTCGCTCTCCTCCGGCGCCGCCGCGGCGACGGCGCGGGTCGGTTCCTCGGGCAGCGAGACCGGCCGCCGAGCCAGCGTCAGCCGGTCCACCTTGCCGTTGGGGGTCTGCGGAAGCCGGTCGATCGGCAGGACGAAAGCCGGAACCATGTAGTCCGGCAGGCTGCGGCCCAGATACCCGAGCAGTTCCCGGTCTGCCGGCCGGGCGGCGCCCGGGGCCCGGGTCCAGTACGCGACCAGCTGGGCGCCTCCGGTCATCGCTCCCGTCCTGGCGACGACGGCGCACTCGCGCACAGCCGGGTGCCTGGCCAGGACGTGCTCGATCTCGCCGGGTTCGACGCGGAAGCCACGGATCTTCACCTGGGAGTCCATCCGGCCCAGGCACTCGATCGTGCCGTCGTCGCGCCAGCGGGCCAGGTCGCCGGTCCGGTACAGGGTGTCACCGGGCGCGAACGGGTTGGCGGGGAAGCGCTCGGCGGTGAGTTCCGGCTTGTTGAGGTAGCCGAGGGCGAGGCCGTCGCCCGCTATGCACAGCTCACCCGGCACGCCGACGGGGGCGATCCGGTCCTGTCCGTCCACGATGTGGATGCGGGTGTTGTCGATGGGGCGGCCGATGGTGACGCACTTGTCCGCCTCGATCCGCGCCACGGTGGACCACACCGTCGTCTCGGTGGGCCCGAACAGGTTCCAGACCTCGCAGCCGAGCGCGACGAGCCGTTCCTTGAGCGTCTCGGACAGCGCTTCGCCGCCGCACAGCACCCGGACGCCTTCGTCGTTGGTCCATCCCGAGTGCAGGAGCATCGTCCAGGTCGCAGGCGTCGCCTGCATCACGGTCGGCCGGACGCGGGCGATCAGCGCCGAGAGCCGCTCGGCGTCGCGGGCGGTGGCCGCGTCGCTCAGGTGGCACTGCGCGCCGGTGATCAACGGCAGGTACAGCTCGAGAGCGGCGATGTCGAAGCTGTGCGTCGTCACCGCCAGGATCCGGTCGTCCGCCCGCATGCCCGGCCGTTCGGCCATCGCGCACAGGAAGTTGGTCAGCGCCCGGTGCGGCACCACCACCCCCTTGGGATCACCGGTGCTGCCCGAGGTGTAGATGACGTACGCCGGGTCGGCGCCGGTGGCGCGGGGGCCGGTGCGCTCGTCCGCGCGGGCCGCCCCGCTGTCGTGCGTGTCCTCGGGGCCGGTCTCATCGACCAGAAGCACCCGGCGGGTGGCCGGGCCGCCCGAGTCCAGGCCCCGCAGCTGCTCGCGCAGCGCCGACTCGCTGAGGACCACCTGGGGCGCCGCGTCATCGAGGATGTACGCGATCCGGTCACGGGGGTACGTGGGGTCGAGCGGGATGTACGCGCCGCCCGCCCGCATCGTCGCCAACAGCGCGACGACCAGTTCGGGCGAGCGCTCCAGGTACACGGCGACCAGGCTGCCGGGGCCGACGCCGAGGCCGCGCAGCCGGGCCGCGAGCAGCCGTGATCGCTCGTCGAGTTGTGCGTACGTGACCGAGTCGGGGCCGCTGACCAGCGCGATCGCGTCCGGTGTGCGGGCTGCCCGCTCGGCGAACAGCTCATGTGCGCGGCGCTCCGGCCGGGTCACCGCGGTGTCGTTCCACTCCACCGTGAGGGTGTGCAGTTCCTCCGTCGACACCAGCGAGCAGTCGTCGACGGGCCGGTGGGGCGCGGCGGCCGGGACGGTCTCCAGGAGATGGACGTACTGGCGCAGTATCCGGTCGGCCGTCTCCCCGTCGAACAGGACCGGGTCGTACTTCAAGGTGACGGCGAAACCGTCGTCGGCGCCGTCCGGCTCGACGATCTCCAGGACGAGTTCGTACTCGCCCTCCTGGTGGATGCCCTCGACGTAGGTGAAGGAGTCGGTGTCCACCGTGACGTCCTCGTGCCAGTCCTGGTACATGAAGGCGTGGCTGAAGACCGGCGCGGAGCCGACCGTGGAGCCGAGGCCGAGCTCGCGGACGAGCGACCCGAACGGGTAGGTGTGGGCGATGCCGGTGAAGAGCGTCTTCTGGACGTCCTTGCATAGGTCGGCGAAAAGCTGCTGGCCGGCCAGCCGGCTCCTGATCGGCACCATGGTGACGAAGTAGCCGACGGTGCCGCGGAATCGCTCATCGGGACGGGTGCTCACCGGCATGCCGACGGTGATGTCGTCCTGCCGGGTGTACTGGCGCAGCAGCACGTTGTACGCCGTGAGGAATGCCGCCGAGGGGTAAACACCCTGGTCGCGGGCGAACTCGGCGATCCGGTCACTGAGTCGCGCCGACAGGATCCTGGTCGCGGAGGCGCCGTGCGTGCCCCGGCCGGGCGTGGAGCGGGGCCGGTCGGCCGGGAACGCGGGGGCGGGCATCACTCCGGCCAGTTGCTCCTGCCAGTACGCGAGGCGAGCCGCGCCCTCGTCGCCGCGCATGAGGGCCGCTTCCTCGGCGACGAACTCGGCGTATCCGGCGCCCCGTCGCGGGCTCTCGGACACCGGGCCCCGGCCCCCGGCCCGGTAGTCGGCGAGCAGATCCTTGACCAGGACGACGGCGGACGCGCCGTCGAGGACGAGGTGATGTGCGGTCAGAAGCACCCACGACTCACCGCCCCCGGTGTGGAACACGCTGAGCCTGCACAGCGGCCCCAGATCCAGGTCGAACGGCTCCTTGGCGTGCTCGCGCAGCAGCGCGGACATCTCGTCCCGGTCGAGCGCGGGCAGTGTCCGCTCGGTGAAGGCGGGCCGTGGGTCGGCCGGCCGCGCCAGCAGCAGCCGGCCGTCCTCCTCCTGGACGACGCCGCCCAGCAACGGGTGGCGAGCGGCCATGCGCCGGAAGGAGCGGCGCAGCGCGTCGGTGTCGAGCCCGGTCGCGCGAAAGCAGAGCGGCACGTTGTACGCGCTCGTGTGGGGCGCGGCCTTCTGCAGGGCCCACAGGCCCTGTTGGCCCTCGGACAGAGGGTGGGGCTCGAATGTCTCGTCGGGCTCGGGAACGTGCCCGGCGGCGTGCGCGCGAGGAGTGTCACCGAGGTGGGCGGCCAACTGGTCGATGGTCGTGTACTCGAAGAGCGACGCCGACTGGAACGCCGGGTCGAGTTCACGCTGGATGCGCCGGGCGATGTGGACGAGGGCCATCGACGACACTCCAAGGGCCGGGAAGTCCTCGTCGGTCCGTACGTCCTGGGGCCGGGCGTCCAGTTGCTCGGCGCACGCGCGCAGAAGCCAGTCGCGGGCGCCGGGCGCCGCCGGCTCGGGGGGCGCCTGCTCCGGCACCTGCTCCCGGAGGGGCTGCCGTGGGGCACTATGTGCCTGCGCGGGGAGCGGCTTTTCGTCCTCGTACCAGTACTGCCTCTTCGCGAAGGGGTAGGTCGGGAGACTGAGGCGACGGGGCGGACGGTCGCCGTACAGCTCGCGCCAGGGGACGCTCGCACCGGTCAGCCACAGCCGCGCCAGTGCACGGTGGTCGCCTGCCGCCACGCCTGCCGCGATGCCGGACTCCGCTCCTGCGCTCGCGCGCCGCGGCGGCACCGCGTCGCCGAGGTCGACGTACTCCTCGGCGAATGCGCCGCCTGTGCCGTGCAGGTCCGTCAGCATGCCGGCGAGCTCCGCCGGCGTCCGTGCCACGAGCGCGAGCCGCACGGGCAGCTCGTCGCGGCCCGTCTGGAGGGTGTACGCGAGGTCGCGCAGCGCTACCGGGCGCCCGGCGCGGGTGGCGTCCTCCAGGAAACCGGCAAGTCGCCGGGTCGCGGTGTGCAGCTGCTCGGGGGTGCGCGCCGACAGCGGCACCAAGCAGCTTTCGTCGGTCGGCTGTTCGAACGGCCGGCCCGCGACGTCCTCTTCCATGTATTCCTCGATGATCAGATGTGCGTTCGATCCGCCCGCGCCGAAGCACGAGATCCCCGCGCGCCTCGGCAGGGGGTGTCCGGCGTCGTCCGTCGGCGCCCAGGGGGCGATCTCCCGCTGGACGAAGAACGGCGACTGCCTGAAGACGATGCCGGTGTTGAGTTCCTCGGCGTTGATCGAGGGTGCGAGCCGGCGGTGGCGCAGTTGCATGAGGACCTTGGTCAGCCCGGCGATGCCGGAGGCGCTCTCACAGTGACCCAGGTTGGACTTGAGCGACCCGACCGCGCAGTACTGACCGCGGCGCTCGGTGCCGAAAGCCCGGCTCAGCGCCGAGAGCTCGATCGAATCGCCGAGGAGCGTCGCCGTGCCGTGCGCCTCGACATAGCTGATCGAGCCGGGTGTGACGCCGGCCCTCTCCAGCGCCCGTACGACCACATCGCGCTGCGCCGTCATGCTCGGCATGCTGTAGCGGCTGGTGCGGCCGCCGGAATTGACCGCACTACCCTTGATCACGCCATAAATGTGGTCTCCGTCCGCCACCGCGTCCCTCAGCGGCCGCAGCACCACGGCCCCGACGCCCTCCGCCGCGAGGAACCCGTCGGCGTGGTCGGAGAACGGACGGCACCGGTCGCCGGACGAGAGCAGTCCGTGCTCCTCCAGGACGCCGAAGTGGTCCTGGTTCAGCAGCAGATTGACGCCGCCGGCGACGGCGCAGTCGCTGTCGCCGCTGATGAGACTCTGCACGGCCAGGTGCACGGCCGTCAGCGAGGAGGAGCACGCCGTGTCGATGGCGATGCTCGGCCCCTGGAAGTCGAAGAGGTACGAGGCGCGGTTGGCGATCGACGAGTGGGCGGTGCGCCCGTTGTACGTCGCGTTCATGACGCCCACGAACACACCCACGCGGCCGCGCGCCGCCAGGGCTCCGGGGGTGTGGCCCGCGTCCTGCACGGCACTGTGCACCGTCTCGATGAAGAGCCGCTCCTGCGGGTCCATGGCCGCGGCTTCACGCTCGGAGATCCCGAAGTGGTCCGCGTCGAAGGAGGAGACGTCCGACAGGAAACCGCCCCAGGGGCGCTCCTCACCCTCCCAGCGGCACCACCAGCGGTCGGCCGGGTAGGGAGCGGTGGCGCTCTCACCGCGGGCCACGTTCTCCCACAGCTGCTCGGGGTTGTCCGCGCCCGGGTACCGCCCGCCCAGTCCGACGACGGCGATGTCCTGGACACGGCTCGTGGCGTCTCTCGGGGTGTACGTCGGAGTGTGACTCGTGGCGGGCGTTGCGGCGTCGCCCGTGGTGTGCGCCGGTTCCGGGGCCCGCCGGGGCGCCTCCGCCGGAGCCGGACGTGCGCCGGCGTGCTCCTCGGCCGCCGCGGGCGGGGCCTCGTCGGCGTTCCCCCGTACCGGCCCTTCCGCCGACCCTTCGGCCAGCACTTCGGCCAGTCGGCCGGGGTGGGCCGCCGTGAGGTGCTCGACCGCGTCCCGGATCGTGGGGCAGTCGAAGAACAGCGTGCTGCTCAGGTCCTCGAAGTCGTGGCCCAGCATGTTGTGGAGCTGGATCACGAGGATCGAGTCGAGCCCCAGATCGAACAGGTTGGCGTCCTCGGCGAGCTCCCCGGGCGCCAGCTTCAGAGTTCCGGCGACCAGTCGGGTGAGGTACACCGTGGCGCGCTCGGCGAGCGGCGTGCCACCGCCGCCGGTGTCGGCGTTCCGTCGCGGCGCCTGTACCCGGTCGAACAGCTTCCGCAGCTCCGGTCGGCGCTCCGCCAGGAAGTGTCCGACCAGCTTGTCGAGGGTGTTCAGCTCGAAGAAGAGCGTGCTGCTGACATCCTCGAAGTCCCTGGCGACAGAGGCGTTCATGCCGGAGACCAGGATGGAGTCCAGCCCGTAGTCGTGCAGGTCCTTGTGCGGGTCGATGTCCTCGTCCGTGAGGTGCAGCGCCTCGCGCACCAGCCGCTCGAAGTAGGCGGTGGTGTGCGCGCGCAGCTCGGCGCCGGAGTCCACACGGATCTCGGCCGCGGCAGCAGGACGCCGCGGGGCGGCGAGCCCTCCGGACCTGTGCTGCGTGCGGAACAGACCGTCGCTCTCGGCCACGATGAGCTGCTGGCCGAGAGCATGGGCCTCGGTGTCCGGCTGGGCGCCCGTGCGGAACCCCTCGTCCTCCAGAACCTCCAACCAGCGGTCGGCCGCCAGTACGGGGCTCCCCGGGATGCGCAGCTCGGCGTCCCGGTACAGCCACCAGCCGTCCAGCAGTCCGAACGTCAGATGGGCCAGGACGGTGTTGCGGCTCATCTCGTTGACGAACAGCAGGCCGCCCCCGCGCATGGCCGCCTTGACGTTGCGCAGGGTGCGGGAGATGTCGGCGGTGGCGTGCAGCACATTGGTGGCCACGACGATGTCGAAGGCGCCCAGGTCCACGCCCTGCTGCTCGGGCGGGTGCTCCGCGTTGAAGATCTTGGTCGTGAGGTACGGGTACCGGGGGCGCAGCCGCTCCTCGGCGCGGAACAGGAACGCCTTGGACAGGTCGGTGTAGCAGTACTCGGCGATGCGGTCACCGAACGGTTCGAGTGCCTCCAGCACCTTGGCGCTCGTCGCACCGGTGCCGGCGCCCACCTCCAGGATGCGCAGCCGTCGCTGCGGATCGGCGTGGCCCCAGCCGCGCACGGCGTCGGCCACCAGCAGGCTCAACCGGTCGTTGAAGTAGTCGGCGACGGGGTCGCCACGGTAGATGCCCTCGACCCGTGACATGGAGGAGCCGGGGAACAGGATCTCGGTGGCCTGCCGGGCTCCGGTGAGGACCTCCGCCAGGGTCAGCAGGCACGACTCGACCAGGTCGGCCTGCGCCCGCTGGGACGCGTTCGGCTGCCAGCCGTCGCGCTCGGCGTGCCACTGCCTCCACAGGTCGTCGCGCTCCAGACCGAGCCCGGCCGGTCCCACGCCGGGCCGGCCGTCCGCGTACTCCAGGAGCCCGGCGTCCACGAGCACCCGGACGCTCTCCTCGGTCCATCGGGTGTACTTGGCGAGTACCTGCTGGTCCGGGCCGTCCGGCCCGCCGCTCGGGTGTTCCGGGCCCGCCGAGCTCCCTGGGCGTCCGAGGCCCAGGTCCCGGAGCGTCACGAGGAGCAGCTGCGTGGCCAGTTCGCACATGCGCGGGTGCGGCAGGAAGCGGTGCAGCCGCTCCACCTCGTCACGCGGCGCGCGAGGGGACGCCACGATGTCGTTCCGTACGGAGGGCAGGACGGCCGGATGGCTGTCCTGCCGCTCGTCGAGCGCGAGGCCCCGCAGCGCCTCGTCGCCGAAGGTCCGCATCAGCACGATCCGGCCGTGTGCACCGGCGAGGAAGGATTCCAGGGCGTGCAACGCCTCGTCCGGATCGAGCGAGTCGACCCCGGCGGCTGCCATCCGATCGCGGTAGAAGGGGTCGCTGACCACTCCGGCCACCCCCCAGTAGCCCCAGTGAACGGCCTTGGCCACGGGCAGTCCTCGCTGCTGAAGCACGTGCGCCAGTGCGTCCTTAAAGGTGCAACCGGCCGCGTAGTTCGACTGGCCCGCCGCCCGTACGAAGCTCTCGACCGAGGAGAAGAACAGGACGAAGTCCATGTGCTCGGCGGCGAACACCTCGGCGATGTTGACGCCGACGTCGACCTTCGAGGTGAGTGCGGCGCGGAACCCCTTCTCGTCCATGTGCGCCAGCGTCTTGTCGGCCAGAACGATCGCGGAGTGCACCACACCGTCGATGCGCGGGTGGTGTTCCTTGATCCGCCGGTAGGCGGTCAGCAGGCTCCGGCGATCGCTCGCGTCCGCCGGGACGTACCGAGGGGCGTCGGCGCCGACGGCGCGGGCCCGTTCGGCGAGGTCGGTGAGCTTGCGCTCGATCCTCTCGTTCAGCGGCTGCCGGCCGACCCACACGATCGTCGCCCCGTACTGCTCCACCATGAAGCGGCTCCACAGTTCACCGATGCCACCCGCACCCCCGACGACAACGTAGACGCCGTGTCGGCGGTACGGGCCGGGGGCCGGCTCCAGGTTCGCCACCGGCAGCAGTTCCTGCGAGAACCAGCGGCCGCCGCGCAGAGCCACCGTGGTGCCGGGCCGCACACCGCTCAGGCGCCGCTCCTCGCCGAGCAGTGCGCCGACCGCCCCGCCGGCGGGCTCATGGGGCAGATCGACCGGGCTGATCGTCCAGCGGGTGTGCTCCTTGGCCAGACTGCCCAGCAGCCCGTGCACGCTCGCGTGCGTCGCGGCGACGCGGTCCCGCTCGCGGACGAGCTGGGTGCCGAAGGTGTACGCCGTCCAGGCGAGTTCGCGGGTGCCGTGCCCCAGCGAGAGCAGCGCCTTGACGATCCGGAAGACCTCGATCACGCCGCGCTCCTGGCCGCGGATCATGTCACCGGGCTCGTCGGGGCCTTCGGCGGGGGCGACCCAGACGACCTGCGCGATGCGGCCGGTGGCCGAGGTGGTGCGTATCAGCTCGGCGACCTCCTGGACCGTCGCGCCCTGCGGGAGTGCGATCGACCGGTGCCCGGGGTGGAGCGTCTCCAACTCCGCGTGCAGCCGGCGCCCGGAGTCGAAGACGAGCACCTCGCCGGTCGCGGGGGCAGGCCGAAGCCGCTCCTCGTCCGGATGCCTCGGCTCCCATACGGGCAGCAGGGTGCGCAGCTTCGAAGCGCGTGGCAGACGGTGTCCGGGTCCGGACGACGCTTCGAGCTCCCGGTACGCCAGTCCGCGCAGCGTGGCGCAGACGCCGCCCTGTTCGTCGACGAGGTCGACGTCGAGCACCCGGCCCGAGCCGCCGGCCCGCTGCCCCGCTGCCGCACGCACCCATGCGTACATCGTCTCGCCGAAGGGAGCGTGGACATCCAGTCGGTCGAGCGCGAACGGGACCGGAGTCCCTTCGCCCCCGGCGGGGGACGTCCGCGACGCGCTACCGGCGGTGTCCGCCGCGTCGTACGAGGGGTCCAGGCCGAGGGACGCGTGAATCGCCGCGTCCAGGAAGCTCGGGTGGAGCGCGTAGTCCGCCATCGATCCGCGCAGTTCCGCGGGCAGCCGCAACTCGGCGAGCACCTCGCGGCGTCCGTCGGACTCACCCCGGTGCAGGATGTGGACGAGACGGTAGCTCGGCCCGTACTCGACGCCCGCGCGAGCGATATGTGCGTAGCACTGCGCGCCGGACAGCGGCGGCAGCCGCAGCCCGGCGCGCAGCCGGTCCAGCTCGACACGCGGCGGGACGGTGACGTCCTCGATCACCGCCCGTCCCTGGACGTGCGGCCGGTCACCGTCGCTCACGAGCTCGAAGCGCAGCGACCCCGTTGCCGTGCCGCTGTCCGCCGCCTCCGTGTGCCCTCGCTCCGGAGCGAGGGTGAACTCCACATCCCGGCCGCCGTCCGCGACGGCCACCGGGCGCACCCAGGTGACGTTCTTGAGAACGGTGCGCCGGCCCGGGCGGACCGCGTCGGGCAGGGCGCGCCGGACCGCGGTGTACGCCATCTCCAGGCTCGCGACCGCGGGCAGCAGCTTTTCGCCGGCGACGACATGGTCGCGCAGCACCTGCTCCTCACCGGTGAAGTGCGAGCGGTAGCGCTGGCCGTCCAGCCGCGACACATTCTCGTGCAGCAGAGGATGGAGGCGCGGACTCGACGGCGCGTCCGGCCGGGGCTTCGCGGGGGCTGCGCCCGCTGCTCCTGCTGCGCGGGGCGCACGTGCGGGCCACGGGTGGGCCACGGGCCCGAAGGCGTATCCGGGCAGGCTCAGGCGTCGGCCCGGCCGCTGCCGGGGCAGGAGGCTCCAGTCGATGTCGGCGCCCCCGGCCCATGCCTCGGCGACCTTCTTGAGCTTGCCTCCGGCCAGCCGGCGCGCGAGCTTCGCGTCCCGTCGCTTCGCCGTCTCCGCGCCACTCCCCAGTCGGCCGGTGAAGCGCGCGCGCGGGTCCTCGCCCGTGGCGTCCTTGACGAACAGATCGAGCTGGGCCACCAGTTGACGAAGGTCGCGTACGACGAACGCCACCCGGCAGGCCATCGGTACCCGGCCCACCTGAAGCGTGTGGGCGAGGTCGTCGAGGCGCAGCGAGCCGGCCCGGGGGCCGGTCAGGTGACGCAGCAACTCTGCGGCGCCGCGCTCCAGGTCGGCCGGGGTCCGGGCCGACAGCGGCACCAACTGCGATGCGGCGCCGTCGCTGTCGGGGCCGCTGTCACGGACGTACTCCTCGAAGACGGCGTGCGCGTTGGACCCCCCGAGCCCGATGGAACTCTGTGCGGCGCGGCGGGGGGCCTCTCCGGCAGGCCAGTCGCACAGCCGGTCGACGACCCTGAACGGCGAGGTGTCGAGGCGCAGTTGCGGGTTCGGACGGGTGTAGTGGAGCGTCGGCGGGAGCTGCCCGTGGTAGAGGCTGAGCAATACCTTGACGCTGCCCGCGAGCCCGGCCGCCGTGTCGAGGTGGCCCAGGTTCGACTTCACCGAGCCGATGCCGCAGAAGCCGGTCTCGTCCGTGTGGTCGCGGTACGCCTCGGTCAGCGCCGCCAGCTCCACGGGGTCACCCAGCTTCGTGCCGGTGCCGTGCGCCTCGACGTAACCGATGGAGCGGGGGTCGATGCCGGTTCGTTCCAGAACAGTCCGAATCAGACGGCTCTGCCCATTGACGCTGGGGCTGTAGAAACCGGTGGCGTCGCCTCCGTCATTGTTGGTCGCGATGTCGCGCAGCAGACCGTAGATGTGGTCACCGTCGGCGACGGCGTCGGCCGCGCGCCGGATCAGCAGGGCCACGACCCCTTCGCCGCCGACCATGCCGTCGGCGTCGGCGTCGAACGCCTTGACCCGGCCGTCACCGGAGAGGTTGAGACCCGGCTGGTGGATGTAGCCGAGGCTGTCGGCACTGCTCGCCGAGGCGGCGGCGACCAGGGCGAAGTCCGTCTCACCGGCCCGCACCGCGCGGGCCGCCAGCGAAAGCGCGGTCAACGAGGAGGAACAGTTCGAGTGCACGGACATACTCGGCCCGCCGAAGCCGAGCTGGTACGAGATCATCGAGGCGACGGTGCCGCTCTGGCTCATGACCCATGACAGGTACTGCCGGGGGTCCTCCAGCACGGCGGCGGGCTTCTCCGCGGTGTCGTCCGGCGTGCCGTAGAAGTGGTTGCCGGTGGAGACGTAGACGCCGGTGTCCGGGATGTCCCGGTGGTTGCGGCCCGCGTCCTCGACCGCCTTCCAGGCGTGTAGCAGCAGTTGGCGGAACTGCGGGTCCATCAGCTCCACATGGTTCGGCGAGAGCCGGAAGAACTCGCCGTCGAAGTTCTCCTTGTCGTCGAGGGAGGAGCGCAGGGGCACATAGGCCGGATCGCGCAGCACGCGCTCGGGCACATTCGCCTCGCGCAGCTCCTCCTCGGACCAGCGGCGCACGGCCTCGTCGCCGCGCTTGAGGTTCTCCCAGAACTCCCAGTGATCGCGGGCGTCGGGGAAACGGCAGGAGATGCCGACGATCGCCACCGCGTCGTCGGGCACCGTCGCGGGCCGGAGCCCGGCCGCGGCCGCGGTGTCGGTGCCGGTGTCGGTGTCGGGCACGGGAGCGGCGGACGCAGCGGCGACGGACCCGGGCACGGCGGACACAGCAGCGGCGGGACCGGCCTGGGATCGCACGTACGCGGCGATGCCGCGCACGGTGGCGTACTTGAACAGATCGGCGGCCACGAACGGCGCGCCCAGCCGCCGGCTGATCCGGTCGGCGAGCACCACGGCAGACAGTGAGTTGCCGCCGACCTCGAAGAAGGAGGCGGTCGGGGCGATGTCCCGTACCTTCAAGACCTCCTGCCAGCAGGCGAGGACCTCCTCCTCGGCGTCGGCCCCGGGCTCTGCGGCCGCCGACGGGGCCGCCGTCGTGACGGTGGCCGCCGGGACCTCGCGCCGCATCAGGTCGTTTCGGTCCACCTTGCCGCTTCCGGTCAGCGGGACCGCGTCGATCGCGGTGAAGAAGTCGGGAACCATGTACACCGGGAGCAGAGCGCGCAGATGGTCCTTGAACACCCTGGCGGGGTCGCCGCCCGCGGCCCGCGCACGGCGCGGCACGTAGTACGCGACGAGCTGCTTGGCACCGTCCTCGCCCCGGGCCACGACGACACACTCGGCCACGTCCTGATGCCTGCTCAAGTGATACTCGACATCGCCCAGTTCAATGCGATACCCACGGATCTTCACCTGGAAGTCCATCCGGCCGAGGTAGTCGATCTCACCCTCCGCGGTCCAACGGGCCAGGTCCCCGGTGCGGTAGAGCTTGCCGCCGGGCTCGAGTCCGTGGTCGATGAACTTCTCCGCGGTGAGGCCGGGGCTGTTCACATAACCCCGGGCGAGTCCGGCCCCCGCGACGCACAGCTCCCCGCTCCCGCCCGGCGGCACCGGACGCAGCCGCTCGTCGAGGATGTGGATCCGGGTGTTCGCGATCGGCCTGCCGATGGTGGTGGGCTCGTCCGGCCGGACACGTCCACCCGCGGAGTAGACGGTCGTCTCCGTCGGCCCGTACAGGTTCCACGCCTCGCTGCCGGTGTCGTGGAAGAACTCCTTGACCGTCCTGGGGAGTGCCTCGCCGCCGCAGAAGATCCGCAGCCCTTCGCGGTTGCGCCAGCCCGAGTGGAAGAGCATGCTCCAGGTCGCCGGAGTCGCCTGCATGACGGAGGGGCGCACCCGTCCGATGCGTTCTTTGAGACGCTCGACGTCCTTGATCGTCGGGCTGTCGCAGACATAGCAGCGCGCCCCGCTGACCAGCGGGAGGAAGAGCTCGACCTGTGCCATGTCGAAGCTGATGGTCGTGACGGCGAACAGGGTGTCCGCCGCGCTCATGCCGGGCTCTCGCCGCATCGAGTGCAGCAGATTGCTGAAGCCGCGGTGCGGGATCATCACGCCCTTGGGACGCCCGGTGCTCCCGGAGGTGTAGATGACGTACGCGAGGTCGTCCCCGGTCACCGGGACGGTAACCGGAAGGCCGACGAGGGCGGCCGCCGCGAGCTCCGGCCGCTGTTCGTCGAGCACGAAGAGCGAGGCCGGCGCCGGTTCGTCGGCGTCGCGCGGGCGGCCGTCGAGCAGATCCTGCGCGCGGTCCCGGTGTCGTGCCTGGGTCACGATGAGCGTCGTACTGCTGTCCGCCACGATGTCGGTCAGCCGGGCGACGGGCAGCTCCGGGTCGAGGGGCACATAGGCGGCGCCCGCCTTGAGGATCCCGAGCAACGCGACGACCGTCTCGGCCGACCGGTCCAGCAGGACGGCGACCAGGTCGTTCGACCCCACACCTCGCGCTATGAGGCAGGCCGCGAGGGCGTCGCTGCGACTGCTGAGCGCCTCGTACGTCAGCACCTCGTCCTGGCTCGCCACCGCGACCGCGCCGGGGGTCCGGCGCGCCGCCACCTCGAACAGGTCGTGCACGCACAGCTCGGCGCCGGTGTCCGCGAAGCGTCCGGCCAGCTCGGCGAGGGGCGTGTCCGGCTCGTCGCACACCGCCGTCAGGAGGCGCTCGAATCGCTCCGCGAGCTCCGCGACGAAAGCGCGGCTGTACAGCTCGGGCTGGTATTTCCAGTACAGGGTGAAGGCATCGCCGCTGCCCCAGACCTCCAGCAAGAGCTCGTACTCCCCCTCTTGGTGCAGCTCCTCGACGAGTTGGTACGGCAGGCCGGGTCCGGCGATGCCGTCGAGCACGTCCTGGTAGACGAACGCCGTCTGGAAGACCGGGGACCGTCCGGGCGGCGTGTCGGTCGGCAGCTCCCCGATCAGGGCGGGGAACGGGCAGCTGTGCAGCATGTCGTCGGCGACGTCCCCCTGCACGGTCGAGACGAGCTGCCCGAACGAGGTCCCGGCCGGGAGCGCGACACGGACCGGCACCATGTTGATCATCAGACCCATGGCTCCGGCGAGCGCCTCGCCGCCCCGCTCGTTCACCGGCATCCCCACGACCAGGTCGCGCTGGTCGGAGCAGGAGGCCAGGGTCGCCGTGTAGGCGCTGAGCATGGCCGTCGAGACGAAGACACGCCGGGCGGCGGACAGTTCCCTGATCCGCTCAACGAGTCCGGCGGGCATCTCGCAGGCGTATGTGTCCCCGGCGAAGCGGTCCGTCAGCGACGTATGGGGCCGGTCGGTCGGCAGGTCCAGGACGGGCAGCGGCCCGGAAAGCCGGTCCCGCCAGTACGGCAACAGGTCGTCGACGCGCGCGGCCAGCGTCCGGCGCTCCTCACTCACGAAGTCGTGGAAGCCGGCGCCCGTCTCGCCACGGGGGGCGTGCTCGATTCCGGCGGCCAGGGCCTCGTACGCCTCGAACAGCGCGCTCATCAGCAGCTTCGCCGAGCTGCCGTCGAAGATGACGTGGTGGACGGTGATGAGGACGATCGACTCCCCCGCCGGGCGGTCGAAGACCCGGACCCGGAACAGGCCCTGCCCGCTGTCCACGGAGGTGCCGTCCATGGTGAACGCCCGCTTGCTCTCGCGCCGGACCACCGCCAGCGCCTCGTCCTCGTCGGCGACCCCGGTCAGGTCCACCCGGGCGAAGTCGGGGTCACGGCCGGGATCGACCGACTGGTAGGGCGTGTCCCCCTCCCGGTGGATGACCGTGCCGAGCACCGGATGGCGCGCCACCAGCGCGCGGCACGCCTCCCGGAACACCGGTACGTCCAGGCTGACAACACGGAAGCACAAGGGCACGTTGTACGCGGCCATGTCCGGGTACGCCCGCTGCAGAGCCCACAGGCCTCGCTGCCCCTCGGAGAGGCGGTAGGTGCGCGGTCCGGCGCCGGACCGCTCCCGTTGCGGGTCCGGCTGCTGCCGCATCTCCCGCAGCAGGTCCCCGATCTCACTGCGGCTGACCCTGCCCGCCCGGTAGTCCGCGATGAGGTCGTTGAGCTCGTGCTTCACTTCTCGTGTCTTTCTGTGTCGAGCAGCGCTATGGCGTCGTCCAGGTGCAGGGTGCCGGTCCGAAGGCGCTCAAGCACCGCCAGGACCTCCGGATGCGGGCCCTCGGCCCGCTGGGGCCGGGGTTGTTCCTCGGTTCTCGTGGCCACCAGGCGGGCCAGTTCGGCGGGGCGCCGGACGGCCAGACAGGCGGCCAGCTCGGCGATGGTGCCGTACTCGAACAGGATGCTGGGGACAAACCCGGGATCGACCGTCGCGACCAGGTCCCTGGTGAGGCCGACGGCCCCCAGCGACGTCAGGCCCAGGTCGATCAGCCCGGCGTGCAGACCGATCTCCCCGGCGGGCCGCCCCAGACGTTCGGCGACCAGCTGACGCAGGAAGCCGCGCGCCTTCTCCTCGGGCGAGAGCGCGGGGTGCGCTGTGTCCGGCCGTGCCTGCGCGGTCTCGCCGTCCGGTACGAGTGCCCAGCGGACGGAGCCGCCGCTCGCAGGGGCGCCGTTCACCGGTGCTCCGTTCGCAGGCGCGCTGATCGCGGGCGGGGTCATCTCGCCCGCGCCGTTCATGACATGCCGCTCCCGCGCGGGCGCCGCGCCGCCGTGGGGCGACGCCGCGACCCAGTGGCGCTGCCTGGCGAAGGGGTAGGTGGGCAGATGCAGGCGCCTCGGCGCCGCCTCCCCGTGCAGGACGCGCCAGTCCAGGGCGTAGCCACCGAGCCACAGCTCGGCGATCTTGCCCCACTTGCCCTGCGCCAACCACCGGCCGACCAGCTCCGCACGCAGGTCGTCCTCGTCCAGCAGCCTTGATTCCAGCGGCTGTTCGGTGACCCGCCCCCGCCACACGTTGTCGGCATCGGAAGCGGTGCCGCGAGCCAGGGCGTCGAGGGCAAGCTTCACGTCGTCGAGGCCGTACCCGAGGATCACCGCGCGCTCCGCCAGAGCCACCCGTCCGGTCTGGAGAGTGTGAGCCAGCTCCGAGGGGTCCGCCCCCACCCCTTCCTTCGTCTCCAGGAAGCGCAGCAGCTTCGCGGCGTAGGCACGCAGGTGTTCGCTGTTCGTCGCGGACAGCGGTATCAGCACGGGAGGCGGTGCGCCGTCACGCATACCATTGCCCGTCACGCCGGGCGCCGACGGCGCTTCTTCGAGGACGACATGGGCGTTGACCCCGGTGGCGCCGAAGGCGCTCACCCCTGCCCGGCGCGGTGCGGCCCCGTCCACCGTCCATTCCTCCAGTTCCGTCTGCAGGCGGAACGGCGAGTCGTCGAGGTCCAGATACGGGTTGGTCCGCTCCCCCGCCACCAGCGGAGTCAGCGTTTTGTGGTGGAGCTGGAGAACCGCCTTGGTCAGCCCGCTGATCCCCGCGGCCGCCTCGGCGTGCCCGATGGCGGACTTGACCGAACCCAGCGCACAGAAGCCCTTGGCGTCCGTACGCCTCTCGAAGGCCCGCCGCAGTCCCTGGACCTCGATCAGATCACCGATCTCGGTGCCTGTGGCATGGGCTTCGAGATAGCCGAGCGAACGGGGATCGACCCCGGCCCGGTCCAGGCAGTCCTCGATGAGGTCGGCCTGGGCCGCGACCGACGGCACCCGGATGCCGGGGGTCCGGCCGGAGTGGTTGACCGCGCTGCCCTTGATGACCGCGTAGACGGCGTCGCCGTCGGCCAGCGCCCGGCTCAGGGGCTTGAGCAGTACGGCGCCGACGCCCTCGGCGGAGACGTAGCCGTCTCCCCCGGCGCCGAACGATCGGGCGGGGGCGTCACTCGCGAGCAGTTCCAGCGCGCCGTACGTGCGGTACTTGCCCGGGTGCAGCGAGAGGTTCACACCGCCCGCGAGCGCGGCCAGGCACTCGCCGCGCCGCAGACTCTCCACCGCCAGGTGCACGGCGCTCAGCGAGGAGGCGCACACGGTGTCGACGGCCATGGAGGGGCCGCGGAAGTCACAAAAGTGCGAGACGCGGTTGGGAATGGCCGCGGCGTTCAGGGACAGCGGTCCGCCCCCGTCGCCGCCGCTCGCCGCATCGTGCTGCACCAGCACGTAGTCCTTGTGCATGACTCCGGCGAAGACGCCGACCGCCCGGCGCGGGCCGGCCTCACCGGTCCCGGTGAGGCCGGCCGGCGTGTACCCGGCGTCCTCGACGGCCTCCCAGCACACCTCCAGGAACAGCCGCTCCTGGGGGTCGAGGAGGGCCGCTTCGGCGGCGGGGATCCCGAAGAACTCGGCGTCGAAGCAATCGACGTCGTCGATGAACCCGCCCCAGGCGGACATCTTCCGTCCGGACGGCGTGCGCTCACCCCGGAAGGTGTCGCGCGGCCACCGGCTCTCGGGCACTTCGGTGACACAGTCCCGCCCGGACTTGAGGTTCTCCCAGAACTCGGCGACGCTGCCCGCCTTCGGGTACTTGCCACCGATCCCGACGATCGCGATGTCGTCATGGGCCGGTTCGCGCACCGGGGCGGCAGGCCGTTCCACGACGCGCGCGGCCGGCCCGGCCGGTTTCGCCGGTGCGGCCACCGACACGGCCGGCTCCACCGGACGGTGGTGTCGCGCGAGATGGGCGGCAAGCTCGGCCACCGAGGGGTGCTCGAAGAGCAGCGTCGGCGACAGCTTCGCCCCGAGCCTGTCGCCGATCTCCCCCGCGAGCCCCAGCAGCGTGGCGGAGTCCAGCCCGAGTCCGTAGTAACTCGCGCCCGCGCCGACCTGGTCCGCCGGAACACCGAGCCGGGCGGCGACGACCGACGTCACGACCGCGGCCATCTCGACGTACCCGGGGCCCACAGGCCCGGACTCGGGCAGGGGCCCGACGGCCGCGGGCTTCGCGGCCGGTGCGTCGGCACGGCGCTCGGGGTCGATGTGCCCGGCGTCGCGCACCAGCTTCGTGGTGAGGTCGGCCAGCTCGCCGATCTTGCGTCCCGCCGGGTCGAAGAACTCCATGGTGAAGGTGAGCAGTTCTCCCCGCAGTTCGACCGAGTCACGTCGTACGCGCGTGTAACAGGCACGGCCCAGGGGCGCGCCTGCCCGGAACGACCCGTAGAAGAGCGGCAGGAACAGGCCCCGTTCACCGTCGGCCGGGGTACCGCCCGTCATCGCCCCGCTCAGGGCTGCGGCGCTCGCGGCCACCGCGCTGCCGTCGATCAGGGCGGGGTGGAACAGCCGCTCCTCCCGGTCGCCGCTCGCCGCGTGCTCGTCGACCGCCACACGCAGCCAGATGTCGTCCGACACGGTGCACGCGGCGCCGACCGCCTTCATCAGCCCCGAGTGGACGAGCTCCTGGGCACGGAAACTGCGATAGACCTCTTCGAGGTCGCGGGTCCGCTCATCGGAGGCGCGCAGCGCGTCGAGCACCTCTGCGGGGACCCTCGCGTCGTAGGCGACGGCGTCGCCCGCCCGGTGCATCTCGGCCGTGATGTAGGGGCCCTGGTCCTCGTCGGAGCCCTGCGCGGAGCGGTCCGGCGCGGCGTCGGTCACCGTGATCCGCCAGCTGTCCGGGGTCTCGGCGCGCGCCTCGATGCGGATCTCCACGACGCCGTCGTCGTCCACAGCCAGCGGCCGGTAGATCGACAGGCCCCGGAGGATGAGTTCGTCGTAGGACGCCCCCGCGGCCGGCTCCGCGAAGCAGCCGTACAGCAGGTCGATCCACGCCAGGCCGGGCAGCAGTCGTCGCCCGTAGACCCGGTGGCCATCCAGGACGGCGTCGCGCCCGGAGATGCGCCGCGTCCACACCAGCGGCTGTGCGGTGCGGGCCCGTTCACCGGTGCGGACATCGCGCCGGCTGAGCTCGGGGGGCTCCACCGGTCCGCGCCTCGGCCGGCCCGGGCGAGGCGCGCGGTGTCCCAGGACGACGTGCCCGTTCGTGCCGCCGTCGGCAAAACTGCTCAGCGCCGCGTACGGCAGGTCCGTCGCGTCGGCGTGCCTGGGGAAGTCGAGGCGGGCGGGGTCGATCGTGTAGTGCTCCATGGGCTCTGTGCCCGACAGGAACGGCACCATCCGCTGGTGGTGCAGCATGAGCACCACCTTGATGAAGGCGGCGATGCCCTCGGCGCACAGTGGATGCCCGATGTTGGGCTTCATCGATCCGAGGCGCAGGGGCGCGCCGCGGTCCTCGCAGTAGACCGCCTCGATGGCCTTGAGTTCGAGCAGGTCGGTCATCTCGGAGCCGGAGCCGTTGACATCCAGGTACCCGATTTGGCTGGGCGCGCAGTCCGCCTGACGCAGCGCTTCACGCATGACCTGTTTCTGGGCGGCCAGGTTGGGGGTGGCGGGTCCGGCCGTCCGGCCGTCGTTGTTGACCGCGACGCCCTCGATCACGGCGTACACGGTGTCGCCGTCGCGCTCGGCGCGAGCCAGTGACTTGAGTACGACCACGCCCGCGCCCTCGCCCAGGACGACACCGCCCGCCCGGCCGTCGAAGATGTGGAACTCCCCGTCCTCCCGCAACAGTCCGCGGCGGCGGAACAGGTCGTGGGGAGATGTGTCGGCCAGCAGGCTGACCCCTCCGACCAGCGCAAGGTCGACCGAACCCGCGGCGAGTGCGTCGGTGGCGACCTTCATCGCCACCAGCGATGAGGAACAGGCCGTGTCCATGACCATGGCCGGGCCGTGCCAGTTGAAGAACTGGGAGACGTTGGAGGCCAGATAGTTCTGCCCGACGGCCATGATCGGATTGCGGGCCTCACTCACGAGGTCGTCGTCGGCCCGGTTCCGGCTGCGCGCGCCGACATACACACCTGTGCGGGTGCCGTCCAGCTCCCCGAGCCGGTAGCCGGCGTGGTGAGTCGCCTTGAGGCTCTCCTCCAGCAGCACCAGGGCCTGGGGATCCATGGCGCGAACGTCCTCGTCGTGCAGCATGAAGTACCCGGCGTCGAAGCCGGACACGTCGTCGATCAGCCCGGCGTGGAAGCCGGTCGGCCGCCCCCAGCGGCTTTCGGGTACCTCACGGATGGCGGAGCGGCCCTGCGCGAGCAGATCCCAGTAGGCGCCGACGTCGGGGGCGCCGGGCAGTCGGCAGGCCATGCCGATGACCGCGACGGCCGAGTCGCGCCCAGTGTCGCTGTCGACGGTCGGCTCGGCCTGTGCTGTAGGTACCGCGTGGCGTACGGGGTGGCTGTCGGACCGGCTCTCCCCGACGTGCGCCGTCCGGTCCTCGCCGAACTGTGCGGCTATCTCGCTCTCGTACGTATTCAGCAGCCATGCCGCGAGTTCGCTGAGGGTCGGGTATTCGAGCAGGGCCGACGGGTCGAGCTCGATCCCCAGGCGCTGCCGTATCTGCTGGAGGACCTGTGCGAGCAGGATGGAGTCGGCGCCGTAGTCCGCGTAGGAGATACTCTCGTCCAACTGGCCGGTCTTCAGACCCAGTTGTCCTTCGAACGTGCTGCTGAGGAAGTCGGCCAGCCGCGCCCGTAGGGACACGCCGCCGGCGGACTCGGGCGGGGCGGCGGCGGGCGCAGAGGTCACCGGAATCGCGGTGGCGGGCGTCGCGATCCGCGGGGCGGGCCCTGCCGGACGGGCGCTCAGCAGCGCACCTGGGTCGAAGTTCCGGGAATCCACCCGAACCGGCATGACGACGGGACCGCGACGCCCGGTGAGAACCTCGTCGAGGAACGCCAGACCCTCCGCGTTCGTGATGCTCAGCAGCCCGCTGTCGGTGTACGCCTGATTCTTGACCTCTCCGAAGCCGGCCTCCTGCCAGCTCGGCCACTGGACACTGGTGATCGGAAGGTAACGGGCGTGCGCCTGCGCGAAGTAGTCCATGAAGGCGTTGCCCATCGCGTAGTCGCTCTGGCCGACGCCAAGGGTGGGGACGACTGCGGAGACCGACGAGAAGAGGACGGCGAAGCGCAGTGCCCGCGCGTCCAGAGCGGCCAGCAGATTCCGTGTGCCGTCGACTTTCGGTGAGAGAACCCGGGCGATGTCGGGGACGGACTTGCGGACGAACGCGGGGTTGCGTGTGTCGACCAGACCGGCGGCGTGGATCACACCCACGACGCGGCCCAGCGTCGCCTCGATCGTGGCGATGCCCGACGCCACCTGGTCGGCGCGGTCCAGCGGCAGCGCGAGGACACGTACCTCGACGCCCTTCGCCTCCAACGCCAGGACGGCGTCGATCTTCTCGCGCACCGATGGCGGGCAGGTGTCGGGATCGCCCCACAGCCGACGGGGCGGGAAGGACTCGCGGCCCGTCAGGACGAGTCGTCGTACGCCGTATTCCTCGACCAGATGCTGCGCGCACAGCAGGCCCAGGCCCCGGGTGCCGCCCGTCACGAGCAGGACCTCGTCGTCGGCGAAGGCCGGCGGGGCGGTCCGCGCCGGGCCCGGTGCGGCCTCGGCCAGCACTGGCGTGCGGCGGACTCCGGCGCGGTAGCAGACCTCCGCCTCGCCGCCGTCGTCGCTGAGCTCCCGGTGGATGAAGGCCGCGAGTTCGGCCACGTCGCGCACGGCGGGGTCCAGGTCCACGTGGCACGAGGTGAGGCCCCGGTACTCGCTCTGGAGCAGCCGGTGGAGCGCGGCGCGCGCGGCGCCGGTCAGGTTCACCCGCTCACCGGCGGAGGCGTCCGGTGTCTCCAGGCCCTGGGTCACATACAGCAGGCGGATGTCCCGCGACGCCTTCGCGGCGAGCGCGCTCTGCAGAAGCTCCAGGGTTCGGCCTGACACCCCGAGGCCGCCCATCACGTCGCTCCCGTCGCTCCCGGCGGCGCCTGCGCCGGTGAGGTCGATCCAGGCCGAGCACTTCCCGATGTGCTGCGCGAGCACGGTCTCGGCGCCGGGGGCCGCTTCCAGGAGCGTCGCGTCGTCGAACAACTCCGACAGAGCCTCGGCGAGCCGCCGGGTGGCCCGGTCGTGCAGGACCGCGACGGTGGTGTGCCGCGTCCGTGCCGCACCGGGCGGCGTTTCCCGCCACTGCTTGGTCAGGTACAGGGCAGCGCGGGAGCCGGTCCCGGCTGCGGTCTCGGCCCCTGGCCGGGGGGCGGGTGCGGTCCGCGTCTTGGTCTCGGGTATCCAGTGCCGTTCACGTGCGAACGGGTAGGTCGGCGCACTGATCATGCGGGGAGCGGGCGTCGTACGGACGTGCAGCCCGCTCCAGTCCGGCGCCGCACCGCGCACCCACAGGTCGAGAAGTCCGGTCAGCTTGCCGCGCTCCACCAGCTTGCCGACGGTCGCCGCGAGCTCCTCGGCGGGAATGAGCGACAGAGCTTCCTTGCCGCGCTTGGCGTTGCCCCGGTGCAGACCATCGACGAAGTCGTCGCCCGCCAGATGACGCTCCAGCTTCTCGGCGAGCTCCGCGAAGGAGTCGGCGATCACGCCCAGCCGCTCGTCCATGGCCTCGCGCCCGGTCTGCAGGGTGTACGCCAGATCCGCCGGGTGGGTCTTCCCCGGGGCGGCGTCCGCCTCGCGTGCGAAGCGCAGCAGTTCACCCGCGTAGGCCAGTAGCCGCTCGTCGTTCTTCGCCGAGAGCGGGAAGAGCAGCGGCGTCCGTGCCGCCCCGGCGGGTGCGGGGCGCCGGTCCTCATGCTCGGCCACCACCAGGTGGGCGTTCGAGCCGCCCGCGCCGAACGACGAGATGCCGGCAATCCGGGGCTGGGTGCGCCCGTCGACGACGGGCCGTTCCCAGTCGCGCAGTTCCTGGTTGACGACGAACGGCGTACCGGCGAAGTCGATGCTGGGGTTGAGCGTCGCGGAATGCAGCGACGGGGCGATCTGACCGTGCTTGAACTGGAGCAGGACCTTGGTGAGCCCCGCGATCCCGGCCGCGCTCTCACAGTGCCCAATGTTGGACTTCGCCGAACCGAGATGGCAGTACTGGCTGTCGCCCCCGCCTCCCTCGCCGGCTCCGGCCCTGAATGCCTGGCTCAGCCCGGTGATCTCGATGGGGTCGCCGAGCTTGGTTCCCGTGCCGTGCGCCTCGACGTAGCTGATGGCCCTGGGGTCGACCCCGGCCTCGCTCAGCGCTCCGCGGACCGCGGCCTGCTGGGCCCGCGGATTGGGCACCGTATAGCCGTTGGTGCGCCCGCCGTGCGACATTCCGCTGCCCTTGATGACACCGTAGATGTGGTCGCCGTCACGCTCCGCGTCGTGCAGCGGCTTCAGCAGGACGACTCCGACGCCCTCGCCGGGGATGTAGCCGTCCCCGCCGATGCCGAAACTCTCGCAGTGCCCCTTGCTGGAGATGAACTGCCCTGTGCTGAGGGCCAGGTACTTGTTCGGATGGACGGTCACATTCACACCGCCCGCGAACGCGAGTCGGGTGCGGCCCTGGCGAAGGTCCCGGCAGGCCAGCTCCACCGCGGTGAGCGAGCTGGAGCACATGGTGTCCACGGTCATGCTGGGCCCGTGCAGGTTCATCACGAACGAGACGCGGTTCGCGACGCTCGCGTAGCTGCTGCCGATCGCGCTCGGGTTGCCACCGTTGGCGTCACCGCCGGGGAACAACAGCTGGTACTGCCCCCACATCACTCCGGCGTACACCCCGACGAGGCCGTCGCCGGACGCGTCGTCCGTGCGCCGCAGCCGCTCCCGGGTGTAGCCCGCGTCCTCCATCGCCGTCCAGGCGTGCTCCAGGAACAGCCGCTCCTGCGGGTCGAGATAGTCCGCCTCGTGCGGCGATATGTTGAAGAACAACGGGTCGAAACGGTCGACCTCGGCGATAAAGCCGCCCCACTTGCTGTAGTGGCGGCCGGGCCGGGTGCGGTCCTCGGAGTAGTACGCCCGCCAGTCCCAGCGGTCCTCGGGAACCTCGACGACGCAGTCACGTCCGTCGCTCAGGTTCTGCCAGTACTCCCGCAGGTCGCGCGACTCGGGGTAGCGACCGGACAGACCGATGATCGCGATGTCCAGGGCGGACGACGCCGGCGTCGTGGCGGGGCGGGCGGGGCCGCCACCGGTCCCGGCGCCCGGCACAGCGGGTGTTGCCGCGACGGGTGGCGCGGCCACCGAAGCGGTCGCGTCGGCTGCCGGGGCGGCTGTCCGGGACTGCGCGAACAGCGCCTCCAGGGCGCCCCGGTGACCGGCGACGAAGTACGTACCCAGCTCGGCGAGCGTGTGGTACTCAAACAGAAGTGTCTTGGAGAGCGAGCCGAACGTCGTCTCCAGGCCGGCGGTCAGCTCTGTCGCCAGGATCGAGTCCATGCCGTAGGAACCGAGCGGCTCCTCGTCGTCGATCCCGGACACCGGTAGGTGGGTGAGTCGGGAGAACTCCTCCTTGAGGAAGCGCACTGTCCGCGCTACGAACGCACGGCCGTCGCTCGCCGAGGGCACGACGGAGTGGGGCGCGGCCTCGTCCGCTCCGCCCTGGTTCTCGCCCGGGTGCAGGAGCGCCCGCAGCCGCGTCTCCTCCCCCGCCCCGACGATCACGTGAGGCTCCCCGCTGTCGAGTGCGCGGTGGAAAGCGACGACACCGGCCTCGGTCGTCATGGGGAGAAGGCCGCTGCGCACCCGCAGCGCCCGGCGGGTGGCCGGGTCGGCCCCCATGCCTCCGTTCTGCCACAGCGGCCAGCCGATGGCGACCGTGCGGCCGCTGCGCGCGCCCGCGTCGACGAGTGCGCCGCGGTGGTGCGCGAACTCGTCGAGGAACGCGTTGGCCACCGCGTAGTCGCCCTGGCCCACGTTGCCGGTCGCGCCCATGATGGACGAGAACAGCACGAAGAAGTCCAGTTCCGTGTCCTTGGTCGCCTCGTCCAGATTGCGGCACCCGTCGAGCTTCGGCGCCAGCACCCGGCGGAACTCCGCCACCGGTTTCTTCGCCAGGAAGTTGTCGTGGACGACGCCTGCGGCGTGGATGACGCCGTTCAGCGCGCCGTGGTGTCGCTGCAGCTCGGCGACGAGTCTCCCGGTGGCGTGCTCGTCGGAGGCGTCCAGGACGTGGTACTCGGCCTTCGCACCGGCGGCGCGCAGCGCGGCGAGCGCCGCCTTCTTCGCCGGGTCCAGCGAGGACCGGCCGGTCAGGCAGACCACGGCGTGCTTCGCCCGGCGGGCGATCTCCTGCGCGAAGATCAGGCCGAGGCCGCCGGCGCCGCCGGTGATGAGGTACACACCGTTGTCCCGCCACCGCACCGAACGCCCCTCGGGCGCCCCCACCGGCTCACCGGCGTGCAACTCTGCCCCGGCTTCCGCATCGGCATCGGCATCGGCGAACGGCTCCCAGCCGAGGACCCTGCGCACACCGCCGGCGTGGCTGATCCGCCGGTCCTGCGGCCAGCGGCCGTCCTCATCCAGCTTCTTCGCCACATAGGAAACCGACGAGCCGGCGGGTACCGCGACGATCTGTCCGACGAGGACAGGGTTCTCCAGTTGGGCGGTCCTCAGCAGACCGGACAGCGCTTGGTACATCGCCGACTCGCCGCCCGAGGGGGTCAGCACCTGAAGGAGCACGGAGCCGGTCGGCCTGCCGAGCAGAAGGCCCTTGACCGCGCGGAGCAACTCGACCGCGTGCTCGGCGACAGCCGCCGACACGGACGCGGCGGACCCGCCCTCCTCGGGCGGCTCCAGGAAGGTCATGTGCGGCGCCAGGGCGCGCAGTTCGGCCAGTCGGTCGTCGAAGCCGCAGGCGAGGACCAGCCGCGCTGTGTGGACGGGGTCCCCGCCCGGAGCCACCGCTCGGTCCTGGACGGGCTGTCCGCGCCACACGGGCCGGAAGAGCGTCACCACTCCTGTGGCGGCCACCTCGGCCGGCTCCGTGGTCTTCCGCACGGAGTAGCCCCGCAGTATCGCGAAGATCTCTCCCTGTTCGTCGCACAGGTCGAGGTCCCATCGCCGAACCTGGCCGGAGGAGCCGCCCGGCACCTCGCGTATCCATGCGTACGCACGTACCGGCGTGGGTGCGACGACTTCCAGGCGGTCGAGAGCGAAGGGCAGAGGCGCACTCCAGGCGCCGCCGGCCGCGTGGGCCTCCGGCGCGAACGCCGCCTGGAGCGCGCCGTCGAGCACGCTGGGGTGCAGTACGTAGTCGCCCCGGGTGCCCGCCACACTGTCCGGCAGGGCGAGAGAGGCCAGCAACTCGCGATCACCCAGGCGTATCTCCCGCAGGGCTCGGTGGGACTCGCCGTACTCCAGCCCGGCGGCGCGCAGTGCTTCGTAATACTCCTGGACGTCGAGCACCACGCCGTTCATCCGGGACTTCAGCGCCTCGATTTCAAGGAGCGGCAGCGCGACAGCGGGGCGGCGCGAGCCCACGCCGCGCGAGTGCACCACGTGCGACGTCTCCGAGAGCGGACCGGTGCGTATCTCGTACGACACACGCCCGTCCGCGCTCTCAGCGCGGTCCGCGCCGCCCGTCAGGGCCGTGTGCACCGTACGGTCCGCGTCCCCGACGACGAGAGGCCGCGACCACACGACGTTCTCCAGGCACAGCACCGTGCCCCCGTCGCCCGGCGTCGGCAGCGTACGGTCCATGGCCTCACGTGCCATCTCCAGATAGGCCACGGCGGGCAGTACCCGTTCGCCGCCCACCCGGTGGTCGCGCAGGAAGAAGTCGCGCGCTGTGAAGGTGGAGCCGAAGGTGACGCCGTCGGTACCGTGCGCGGCGGACTCTCGCTGGAGCAGCGGATGGCGACGGTCACCCTTCGGCGCGTCCACCGCGGCCTCGGCGTCGAGCCAGTAGTGACTCCTGGCGAAGGCATGGGTGGGCAGCGGAACGCGCCGCGGCGGTGCGGCGCCCTCGTAGAGCCGCCCCCAGTCCACTGTCGCTCCCTGCACCCAGGCGGCCAACAGTTCCGCGGAGTCGCCGGCGGGTCCGACCGCCGGAACCGGCCCACTGTTCCCCTTCGCGCGACCGCGCAGAACGGCGGGCGACGAACCGCCGGACGGCGCGTCAGCCGCTGCGACGTCGGATACGACGGCCTCCAGCAGGGATTCGAGCGATGCGACGCTGGTGGGCAGCAGACCGAGACGCTCGCTGAGTGCCTCCCGGCCGACCTGGGTCGTGTACGCCAGATCCACCAGATCGGCATCGGCCGGCCGCTCCAGCCGCAAGTGGTTGAGGAGCCTCTCCGCCTGCCGTACAAGCTGCGGTTCGCTCTCAGCCGACAGCACGACCATCGGCCGGGGCGCTTGGGCCGCACCCGGCTCACCCTCCTCGGCGGCCGTCGCCCGGGGGGCGGCGACGGGGGGCTCGGCGACGATCACATGAGCGTTGCTGCCACCCGAGCCGAAGCTGCTGACCCCGGCGAGACGAGTGGGCCGACCGCCCAGGTCCCAGTCACTGAGCCGCTCCGCGATGGTGAACGGCGTGCCGTCCAGGGTGATCTGCGGGTTGCGCCGTGTGTAGTGAGCCAAGGCAGGCAGCTTTCCGTGCCGCATGGACAGCACGGTCTTCATCAGTCCCGCGATGCCCGCGGCTGCTTCCAGGTGCCCCAGGTTCGTCTTCACCGATCCGATCGCGCAGGGAGCGTCACTGCCGGCGAAGGCCCGGGCGAGCCCCTGGACCTCGATCGGGTCGCCGAGCGACGTGCCGGTGCCGTGCGCTTCGATGTAGCTGATGTCGGACGCGGCCACGCCCGCGTCCGCCAGCGCCGCCTCGACCAGGCTCGCCTGCATGGCTGCGCTGGGGACGGTCAGGCCGCCCGCCTGACCGCCATGATTGGTGGCGCTGCCCTTGATGACGGCGTGCACGTGGTCGCCTTCTGCGAGCGCCGCGGCAAGCGGCTTCAGCAGCAGGACGACACCGCCTTCGGAGCGCACATAGCCGTTGGCCGACTCGTCGAAGGTCTTGCACAGCCCGTCGGGCGACAGCATGCCCGCCTGGCGATACGCAAGGGTGCCGGCCGGGTGGCAGAGCACGTTGACGCCACCCACCAGGGCGGTCTCGCACTCTCCGGCGCGCAGCGCGCGTACCGCCGTGTGCACGGCCACCAGCGAGCTGGAACACGCGGTGTCGAGTTGGACGCTCGGGCCGCGCAGATCATAGAAGTACGACACTCGATTGGCGATGATCGCCATGGAGGTCGCCAGTCCGCTGTTGGCCCGCACAGGGAGGCGGGCCGTGTCCATGACCCGCTGGTAGTCCGAGCCGCTGGCACCGACGAACACGCCCATGGGCGCTCCCGCGACCGCGCTCGCCGGGTACCCGGCGTCCTCCAGGCATGCCCAGGCCAGCTCCAGCATCCAGCGCTGCTGCGGGTCCATGCGCTGCGCCTCGTACGGAGTGATGCGGAACAGGCCGGCCTCGAAGCACCCGGCATCGGCGACGAATCCACCGCGGTCGATGCCGGGGTGGGTTTCCGGGCCGAAACCGTCGGGCCACCGCCAGCGGCCTTCGGGCAGTGTGCCGACCGCGCAGCCGCCCTCTTCCAGGAGCCGCCACAGGGCGGTGCGGTCCTCGATGCCATCGGGCAGCCGGCAGGCCATGCCGATGATCGCGATGTCACGCGGATCGTTCCGTCCCTCGGCCACGGCACCCGCAGGCGCGCCAGGGTCGGTCGCGGTTCCGGGTGCGGCGATCGGGTCGGTTCCGGTCGGTGGGGTGTGCGGCGAGGGGATCGGCTCCGCGGCTCTGACGCCGTCCAGGTAGGAAATGATTCGCGCACCGGTATTGCGCTCGAAGAAGAAGAGCGATTCCAGTTGGATTCCGTATCTGGTCTGGACCTTGTCCTGGAGATCCAGAAGGCTCGCGGAGTCGAATCCGAGCTCGAACAGCGGGCTCTCCAAAGGCCGGTCAATGCCCTCGCGTTCGCCCCCACCGCCGAGAATCTCATCGATGAAACACAGCATGTCGCTGGTCAATTGATCCACTGCGGGAATAGTGACGGGCACATCCGCGGCGTCCGCCGCGAGGCGCCGCACTCGCTCCTGCCGACGCGGGAGATCGTACGCGACGAGAACGCCGTGTCCGTCATTGACGACATCGCCGGGCCGATATCCCGGAACGAGGTGGCGGATTTCGGCGCCGTGCAACTGATGCATGCGCAATACGGTGTCGAGGCACCGCCCTTGCGCGTTCGTTTCACGAATGTACTGCTGGAGCTCGAATTCCGGGTGCCGCTCGAAGTCCCGGCACCGGGTCACTCCCACGGCTGTTGCGGCGACCCCGTTCCCATGACACCACGTCAGCAGATGTTCCAGCAGCATGTCGCCGAACCCGAAGCTCTGCTTGCCGGGCTCGATGTTCAAGGACAGCACATGGGCGATCGCGCCGTCGGGCCGGTGCAGCCGATCCGCCGTGTCGAAGCGTACGGAGAGAAGGTCGTCCGCACTCCGGATCCGCTGGGAGTAGACAACGCCCCCGATACCGTCCTCGGATTCAACGACGAACTGACCGACGGGATGGGCGAAAATACGCTGTCTGATGACCTGTTCGGATACTCGGAGGTCCTCGGACCAGCAGAGCTTTTCCAGCTCCAGAAGCCGAGGAATATCAGAGAGACGGGCGTTACGAATGGCGCCATTGCGCTGCTGAAGCATGAGTGTGCGACCCGCCCCCCGCGCCCGCCACTGCACAGTGGCCGAACGACGTCTTTCTCGTCCCTAAAAACTTCCCCGTGCCACCGCGCGAGACGTCACTCGAACCTCCGGTACCGGTCGGCTGACTCTACCCCGATCCCCAATTCGGTCGGGGTAGCGAAAGTGAGCGCCGGCGGGGCCGGGCTGGAGTTGAGGGAAAGTCTGCAGGAGACGCAGAGACGTTCAAACGTATTCCGGATACGAACAAGTGAATCATAACAGACGGCCGGGATCGGGACGTTGGGCGGTATGCACCCTCCGGCGACAGGCCGTCCCGAAGCAGGTCCTAGGGTAGTGGCCGTTGCTCCAGCACCCATGTGCACGACGAAGGGAAGAACTGTGGCTGGACTGCCCATGACCAACGCCTGGATCCGCCAGTTTCATCCGGCGCCGGAGGCAGACACCCGCCTCGTCTGCTTCCCGCACGCAGGCGGGTCTGCCACGTTCTATTTCCCGGTCTCCCAGGCTCTGTTCCCCCAGGTGGACGTGTTGGCGGTGCAGTACCCGGGCCGGCAGGACCGCATGAACGAGCCCTGTGTGGACGACATCCACACCATGGCGGACCGGATCACCGAGGAGCTCCTGCCCTGGGCCGATCGCCCGATGACCCTGTTCGGCCACAGCATGGGCGCCACCATCGCCTTCGAGGTCGCGCGGCGACTTGAAGCGCGAGGGATTGTCCCGCTGGGGCTGTTCGCGTCCGGACGCCGAGCCCCCTCGCGCCACCGCGACGAGCAGCTCCATCTGCGCGACGACGCAGGACTCATCAGCGAGCTGCAACGGCTGAGCGGCACCGATGCGCAGGTGCTCGCCGACGAGGCGATCCTGCGCATGATCCTTCCAGCGGTGCGCAACGACTACCGCGCCGTCGAGACGTACCGGTGTCAGCCGGGTCCGCCCTTGAACTGCCCGGTCAACGTGCTGACGGCCGACGACGACCCCCTGGTGGACCTCGCTGACGCCAGAGCCTGGGCGCAGCACACCGTGGCCCCGTTTCGCATCCGGGTCTTCACCGGTGGGCACTTCTTCGTGAGCGCCCACACCGAGAGCGTCGTGCGGGAGATCACCAGGCACATCGACGCAATGACCGTTCAGCGCTGAGCACGCATCGGTGACGAGGGCAAGGAGCTGGGACCGCTGAAAATCGAGGAATACGCGTCCTACGACGCGGTAGGTCTGCGTGAGCTGATTCAGGGGCGCGAGGTGAGCGCGGCCGAGGTGGAGGAGGTCGCGCGCCGTGCGCTGGAGCAGGCCGACGCCGATCTCAACGCGTTGACCCGGCCGCTGTTCGACGCGTCCCTCGCCCATGAGCCCGAGGGGCCGCTGGGCGGCGTCCCCTTCGTCATCAAAGACAGCGGTCCCTTCGCGCAGGGTGTGCCGTTCACCATCGGCAGCCGCAGCATCAATGGCGCCTACGCGGCGGTCGACCACGACTTGATGGTCCGTTTCCGTGCCGCGGGCCTGGCGGCGCTCGGGCAGAGCACCGCGCCGGAGTTCGGGCTGAGCTTCGCGACCGAGTCGGTGCGCTACGGCCCGACGCGCAACCCCTGGGACCTCGAACGCGGGGTCGGTGGTTCGAGCGGTGGCTCCGCGGCGCTCGTCGCCGCGGGTGCGGTGCCGATCGCCCACGCCAACGACGCGGGCGGATCCATCCGCGTTCCGGCGTCCTCCTGCGGCCTTGTCGGCCTCAAGCCGAGCCTCGGCCGCACCCCCTGCGGCCCGCTGGCCGGCGAGGTCGCCTTCGGGCAGCTCGTCGAGTTCGCGGTCACCCGGACCGTACGGGACACCGCGTTGCTGCTCGACGCGGTGTGCGCACCGACCGTGGGCGACAAGTACCAGGCGCCGCAGCCCGCCCGCTCCTACGCCGAGTTGATCCACACCGACCCCGGGCGGCTGCGCGTGGCGCTGACCACCTCGGCCTGGACGGGCGCGACCGTGGACGCGCAGGTGGCCGAGGCCACGGTGACCGTGGGCCAGGTGCTGGAATGGATCGGCCACACGGTCACTGAGAGCCGGGTGGACGTCGACGGCGAGGCGGTCGTCGAAGCCGCCATGCTCACCGCCGTCACCACCGGTGGCGCGGTCCTCAGGGGCGCGCCCCGCCGGCCCGACGCCTCGTTGCTGGAAGCGGTGTCGCGACGCGTGCTCGCGGAGACGGAGGCGTTCACCGCGCTCGACGTGATGAACGCGATGGAGGCCCAGAACCGGGTGACCCGGCCCGTAGGCCGGCTCTTCCAGGAGTACGACCTGCTGGTGACGCCGACGCTGGCCCAGTTGCCCGCCCGCCACGGCACTCTGAACTACCACGATCCGCGCCACTCGGTGCGCTCCTGGCTGGGCCGCATTTTCGAGTACGGCCCGTTCACCGCCACCTTCAACGTGTCGGGGAACCCGGCCATCAGTCTGCCCCTGGGCCGGAGCCACGAAGGTCTGCCCATCGGAGTGCAGCTCGTCGCCGCCCACGGCCGGGAGGACCTGCTGCTCCAGGTGGCGGCGCAACTGGAACAGGCAGCGCCGTGGAAGGACCGCCAACCACCGGCCTACGTCGGCTGAACACCCGCCGCGCGGCGCCCGCCCTGCCTCGCCGGGCCCGCCGCACGCCACCGCAATCCGCGCACGCACCACCCACGGCGAAGCCACGGCCCATAACACCGAGTCACGACTCGGGGCAGGGAACACGGACGACGACCGCCGTGGCCAGGTGGCCGGGGCCTTCCGTGGCCAGGCGGCGCCACCGCCCGTCGAAGCGGTCGACGCGCACTCCCGATACGAGTGGTCCGGGGACCTTCAGGGTCGCGGTGAACGTCCCCAGATCCGGATCGGGCACGATCACGCACTCGCTGAAGTCCAGCCACCGGCCAGTCAGCGGGAACCACGCCTTGAAGACGCTCTCCTTGGCGCTGAACAGCAGCCGGTCCCAGGCAATCGCAGGGTCGGCAGTGGTGAGCCGGTCGAGGACGCCCCGCTCCTCGGGCAACGCCACGACATCCAACAGGCCGTGCGGCACAGGCACGTTCGGTTCGGCATCCACGCCCACCGAGGCGACCGCGGTGCGCCAGGCCACCGCCGCACCGCGGTATCCCTCGCAGTGCGTCATGCTCCCGACGACTCCATTGGGCCATCGCGGTGCGCGATGCGCCCACGGCGGGCCCTCCCGGGCGGGCACGATCGGCCCCGGCGCCACACCGAGCCGGGCCAGCGCGCCGCGCGCGCAACGCCGAACCGTGGCGAACTCCCGTCGCCGCGCGGCGACGGCTCCAGCCACAACCTCGGCCTCCTGAGGGAACAGCCCGACATCCGGTGGATCGGCGAACAGCTCACGGACCTCGACGTCCTCGGGAAGCAGCCCGGTGAGCAGGCCGCCCTGCCCGACGACGGCGGCGGCGGTCATCGCCGCCCCACGGGTGCGGGGAGTATGCGGCACAACCCGGCAGGCGCGGCCGGTCGGCCGCGCCACTCACGCGGATAGCCGAGCGAGACCTCACGATGGGGCACACCGTCGCACTCAATGGTGCGCGGTATGTGCAGATGCCCGTAGACGACGGCGGCGGCGCGGTAGCGCACATGCCACTCAGCCGTGGCCTCGGTGCCGCACCACAGCGCGAACTCCGGGTAGTGCAGGACGCGGGTGGGTTCGCGCACCAGGGGAAAATGATTGACGAGCACGGTGGGCAGCGCGGAGTCGATCCGGTCCAACCGTGAGCGCGTGTACGCGAGCCGCGCCCTGCACCATGCCTCACGGCTGGGATACGGATCGGAGTGCAGCAGGTACTCGTCGGTCGCCACCACACCGGCCTCGTGGGCGGCGCGGAGCGCTTCTTTCTTGGTGTGCGTTCCGGCGGGCCGGAACGTGTAGTCGTAGAGCACGAACAGGGGCGCGACGACGACCGGCCCTTCCGGGCCCTCCCACACTGGATACGGGTCCTCGGGTGTCACCACCCCGAGCTCCCGCAGTCTGTCGACCAAGGCCAGGTAGCGTTCCTCACCACGCAGCTGGACCGGGTCCTTCGGCGGGGTCCAGAGTTCGTGGTTGCCCGGGACCCAGATGACTTTCGTGAAGCGAGCACGCAGCAGTTGCATCGCCCACACGATGTCGCTGAATGTCTCTCCGACGTCCCCTGCGATGATCAGCCAGTCGTCATCGGACTGGGGACGCAGACCCTCGACGATTTCGCGGTTCTCGGGATGGCGGACGTGGAGGTCACTGACAGCGAGCAGGCTCATCGCGACACCCCCGCCAGTCCATGGTGGCCGTTCTCCATGCCCTCGCACACATCGCTTCCTTGTTCCCGTACGGATTCCCGACGTGCCCCGACGGCCGGACGCGCGTCCGGCACACTCTATGCGGCCATGCCCGGCAGCCCACTGAACGCCTACTGGGGTGCGGAGCGGGTGCTCGCGCCGGCCCTCTGGCCTTCACACTCGCGTAGTTGGTATAGAATTGGATGCTGCCTTCCCCAGCGCCACGGTCCACGCGCCACAGGGGACCATGGGAGGTGCACGTCCGCCGCCCGCGTGTCAGGAGAGCACCCGCTTTGTCAGAGCCCACCCCCCACGCCGCGCACCGCGACCTGCAGGCCGACTGCGGGAACTGCTTCGGACTGTGCTGCGTGGCACTGCCCTTCGCGCGCTCGGCGGACTTCGCCGCGAACAAGGCCGCGGGTACCCCGTGCGGCAACCTCCAAAAAGACTTTGGCTGCGGCATTCATGAGCGTCTGCGGGACAGCGGCTACACAGGCTGCACAGTCTTCGACTGCTTCGGGGCGGGCCAGAAGGTCTCCCAGGTCACCTTCGAAGGCCGCAGCTGGCGTGAGGAGCCGGATTCGGCCCGCACCATGTACGAGGTCTTTCCCGTCATGCGGCAACTGCACGAGTTGCTGCGGTACGCCGCCGAGGGCCTGGATCTCGCGGCGGCGAGGCCGGTCCACCGTGACCTGCGCCGAGCCTACGACCGGCTCGACGCCCTGACGCGCGACTCGGCCGAGGCCATCCTCGCGGCGGACGTGCCCGCACTGCGCGGAGAAGTGAACACACTGCTGCTGCGTGTCAGCGAACTGGCCCGCGCCGAAGTGCCGGGCAAAAAGAAGAACCACCGCGGCGCCGACCTCATGGGCGCCCGCCTGCGCGGGGCCAAGCTGCGGGGGGCCAGCATGCGCGGTGCCTATCTGATCGCCGCCGATCTTTCGGGCTCCGACCTGCGCGCCGCCGACTTGATCGGCGCCGACCTGCGCGATGCCAACCTGGCCGGTGCCGATCTGACCGGCGCGCTGTTCCTCACCCAGCCACAGCTCAACGCCGCCCGCGGCGACCAGGCGACCAGGATCCCCGCGGCCCTCCAGCGTCCGGACCACTGGGCCGCCTAGCGGTGGTTTGCTGAACCGGGCGATAGAGATCAAGCGGGTGGCTGCGGGCGAGGGCAGTGAGCCGCGCTTTTGGCTCGATGGGTGCGGCACGGTGATCAGGTGAACTTGGCCGAGGGCGTCCAAGCGGGGTGCGGCGCCGACTGATTCGGCGGCCCCCATGGTGTGGGCGGGGTGGTCGTCGTCGATACGACCACAGGAGTCGTCTGAGGTCATCGCACCTCTCTGTTCAGCCTGCGGAGGGGCCCTGGTGCCAATTGGCACCAGGGCCCCGAAGGAACCGCTACGCCATCTGCCGACGACCGCACGCACCAGACCCCGCCCGGACCGGCACTCGGGCAGGCAAAGGGAATGCGACGACACGCCCCGGCCCGGCCCGAATGTTCGAGGGCCGGACCGGCGGCGTCGATGGTGGTCAGCCGGCGACGGTGGCGAGATTGCCGGGCTGGTAGGAGCCGCGCTGGTTGTTGAGGATCACGCCGATCCGGTGGGTGGCGTTGATCATGGCGATCAGGGAGACCAGCGCGAGGGCCTGATCATCGTCGTAGTGCCTGCTGACCTGGGCCGGCCCACATCCCGTCCGAGACGCCCTCATGGCTGTCGATGATGCGGGTGCCCCCCTCGGTCAGGGCCAGCGCGGCGCGCTCGGCCTCGGTGAACACGGTGGAGTGACGCCAGGCGGCGACCAGGTTCAGCCGGGCCGCGCTCTCGCCGGCGGCTGCGGCGTCCTTGCCGTGGATGTCGAGGCAGAAGCCGCAGCCGTTGATCTGGTCGGCGCGCAGCTGCACCAGTTCCTGGGTGGGCCTGGGCAGCGGCGACCCCTGGCTCACGGCGAAGATCCGCTTACCGATCTTGGCGCCGGTCTCGTTCGCGAACAGGTTCCTACGGGGTTCCATCACAACGTCCTCGCTCGTGAAATCGTGCGCCGCGCAGATCGTCCGCGCAGCGTCCTGATGCCCATAGGCCGCCGGCCGCCCCTGCCCTGTGACAACACGACGATGTGACGCAGGCCATCGTGGTTGTGTGTCACAAGCGAGCCAGGAGCGGCGACTTGTGCGTGTAACAGAGCACAGGCGCGACAGGCAGGAGCCGATGATGGACGAGTACACCCAACAGGCGACCGGCATGAGCGGGCACAGCCCTCTCGCCCAGGGCGCGAACTCCGCGACCGAGGCGTTCGTCGCCCATCGCAACCTGCTGTTCACCGTTGCCTACGAGATGCTCGGACCCGATGCGAGGGAGACACCGGCGTGCACTGGGCCCGCCTCTCACCGTCGGTGGAGGCCGTCCGCCTCCACGGCGCGTTCCGGTCTCACCGGCACGGCGGACGGTACGGGATGCCCGCCAGGTACTGCTGCCACGCGGGTCGCGTGATCACCGGTCGGACCCCGGCGCAGGCATCCGCGATGACACGGGGGGAGTCGAGCGGCAGCACCCGCACCATGCCGTCGTACACGCCGGAGTAGAGCGTGCCGCCGTCAGGGGAGAAACGGAGCGTGGAGACGGCGGTGCGGTATCCGGTCAGGGTGGATCCGCGCCGGGGGTGGGCAAGGTCGCCGACGTCCCACGAGCGGACCGTACGGTCGTCACCACCGGTCGTCACGGTGCGCCCGTCGGGGCTGAACGCGATCGAGCCCACGACGTCGCTATGACCGGTGAGCGCGGAGACCTGGCGGGGCCGCCGGTCGCGCACGGTCCACAGCCGTACGGGCGTGTCCCCGCCCCCGGCGGTAACCAGGACGTCCTCCCGAGGGCTGAAAGCCATGGCGAAGACGCCGAGACTTTGTGCCCGCCAGCGGGCCAGCCGCATGAGACCGCGGCGCGCTCCGACGTCCCAGAGCTGCACCGTCTCGTCGTCACCGGCCGTGGCCAGGGTGCGCCCGTCCCGGCTGAAGGCGACACAGCGCACGGTGCGCGTGTGCCCCTTCAGCACACCCAGCCGCTCGGGGCGTCGCGGGTCGTCGGTGTTCCACAGCCGCGCGGTGCGGTCGTCGCCGGCGCTCGCCAGGGTCCGGCCGTCGGGGCTGAACGCGAGCGAGCGGACGGCGTCGGTGTGACCGCCGGTGGTCGAAAGCAGGACCGGGCGCCCAGGGTCGGCGATGTTCCACAGGCGGATCTTCCGGTCGGTGCCCGCGACGGCCAAGAGGTGACCGCGGGGGCTCATCTCCACGGCGTGGACGGTGGTCTCGCGTTCCGGGAGGGTCGCGAACAGCCGGGCCCTCATCGGCCGGCCGATGTCCCAGAGCCGTACGGCGCCGTCACCGCCCCCCGTGGCCATCGTCCGGCCGTCCGGCGCGACCGCCAGAGAGAGCAGTTGCCCCCGGTGGCCCGACCACGAGGGCATGAGGGTACTGAGCAGACCGTCCCGGGTGGTGCGGGTGGGCGAAAGCCGGTGGGCGACGAGGGCGAGCTGGACGGCCAGGGCAGGGTTCTCCCGAGAGAGTCCGGGCGCCCTGGCCGCCGCGTTCTGCGCGACGGCGTGGTTGCGCTGCTGGGTCACCTCCTGGTTGGCGCGCATGGCGTACGCGGTCATCGCCATGGTGAGAGTGAGCAGCACGGCGAGTGCGGTGACCAGCATCCGCATCCGGCGGGCGCGGCGCTGCACGGTCTCGGTCTCGTCCCGCTCCGCGACGGTGCCGGCCTCCAGGAAGGCCTGCTCCCGCCGGGTGAGCCCGATGCTGCCCGAATTCGCCAGCTGCCGGCCCAGAGTGAGTCGCGCGCCCCGGTACAGGGCGCCGGGATCCCGGTCCAGGGACTCCCACACCGCCGCGGCCTCGGTGAGCTGCCGGTGCTCGCGCAGCTGCTGCCTGCTGCCGGTCAGCCAGCCGCGCAGCCTGGGCCAGCCGGGAATCAGCGCCTCGTGGGTGATCTCCAACCGCTGCCCGTCGAGGGTGATCAGGCGTGCCTCCGCGGCGCGCTCCAGTACAACCCGGGTGTCGTCGTCCAGATCCAGTTCGGAGCGGTCGACACGGCGCTTGGTGTCCTCCGTGCCCTCCCCCGGGGCCGTGAGGCGCAGGAAGACCTGGCGAGCGACGACCCGCTGACGTGCGTCGAGCATTCCGTGGAACGTCTCCGCGGTCTGCGCGAGGGAGCCTTCCACGCCGCCGGATGCGCGGAAGCCGTCGAGCGTGAGCAGGTTGCCGCGGCGGCGTCGCCAAGTCTCCAGGAGCACGTGCGACAGCAGTGGCAACACCGCCCCGTGGCCCTGGGCGTGCGCGACGAGATGGGTGAGCAGCCGTCCCTCCACGCGGCATCCGGCCCGGGCGGCGGGCTCGACGACGGCACGGTGCAGTTCGTCGGCGCTCATCGGCCCGACGGTCACCTGTGCGTCGCGCATCGCCTCCACCAGCTCGACCTGTTCGGCGCAGTGGGAGTAGAAGTCGGCGCGTACGCCCAGGACCACCCGGCAGCGGCTGTTCGCGGTCCGGGCGCAGTGGACCAGCGCGGCGATGAACCGCGTCCGCTCCTCGTGACCGCGGCAGACGGTGAACAGCTCTTCGAACTGGTCCACGATGAGTACGGTCTCGGCCTCCGGCCCTTGTTCCGCGGCGATCCAGCGCAGCGTGCGGTGCAAGTTACGCGGCTCCGCGGTGAACTCCTGGTGGAGCCGGCCCGGTGTCGTCCGCGCGGGTGCCGCCAGCAGGATCGCGGCCTCCTCCACCGGGTGCGGTCCGGGCGTGAAGAGGAACACTGTCCGGTTGTCGGCGAGCAGCCGGGGCAGCAGACCCGCGCGCAGAACGGAGGACTTCCCGGCGCCCGAGGCCCCGAAGACGGCGACGAACCGCTGCTTCGCCACGCGCGTCACCAGGTCGTCCACGAGGCGCTCCCGGCCGAAGAACCAGGGAGAGTCGTCGGCCTGGAAGGCCGCCAGTCCGGCGTACGGCGCACGGCGGGGGCTCTCGGCGTCATCGTGCTCCGGATCCGGAGCGTCTTGCCTGGCGGCCTCCACCGCGAGTTCCGTGGCGACGCCGTGCCAGCGCGGCTCCCACCGGTCGGGGTCACCGCCGCAGGCGCGGACGTAGGCCAGAGTCACGTCCAGGGACGGCAGCCGGTGCCCGGCAGCGGCGCCCGACAGCGTGGCGACGGAGAAGTGGGCGATGCCCGAAAGGGCGCGGTAGGACGGGCTGCCGGCCTCCTGGCGCAGCTGGCGCAGGTCCGCGGCGAACCTCACCAGCGCGGCGTTCCCCGCCGGGATGGGCTGCTCCCTGCGCGGCATGGAACCGACCCCCTCACCGCTCGACGTCCTCACGACCGTGTCCGTCATCGGACGGCCGCTACACATGGTGCCGACCCGGTGATAATCCCGTGCGCCCGATGGCGCGGGGGGCCCTGCGGGGACAGGACGGCTCAAACACGCTGCGGCCCGGGTTTCGGCGTACACCGTTCCAAGTCTCTTGAAATGCTTGAGGAAAAGGTCTCTTTCTGCAGCTCCGGTGAATCCGTGAAAGAGGCTTGAAGGGTTCCCTGCGGTGTGGTTCCGTCAATTCCAAGAGGTCGGCCGAACGGTCGTCCGTGGGTCCCGAGTTGGAGGATTTCATGTCTGTGACGTCACTGTCCGAGCGGCTCGCCGGAAATGGGCTTCAGCAGCATCTGCACGCGGAGGCGACGGCCGTCGAAGAGGCCTGTGTTCCGCGCTACGAGTCGTGTGCCTGGGACTCCCAGTGCTGCCACGGTCTGATCTGCGAGTGGTTCCACTGCTACCTGCAGGGCTGACAACCAGCAGGTGAGTGGACCCGTCGGGGTGGTCGCGGCCTGTCGTGCGCGCCGGCCGCCCCGGCGGAGCGGGTCGATCCGGGGGGATAGTTACGGCCCTCCACGAACAGCGCGGCAGCCTGGGGGCATGGAAATGCTGAGACTCTGGAAAGCGGCACACACGGCTCAGGGATTCGTGGTGTCCGCCCGGCGGGACGGCGGCGCATACGAACTCGAATGGCCGCGTGTGAAAAGGAAATTCGATGGCCGGTCACGCGGTGCGCCCTACGCTGTGGTCCGGTTGAGGGTGGCCGAAAGAATGCTCATGGGTTTCCTCGACCCGGTTGAGGACGCGTTGTTCGTCACTGCCGGTCTGAACTCCCTCGGATACCCGGCCTCGTTCCACCTTGGCCGAGAAACAGCCCCGGTCGTGGCGCCCGGAGGGTTTTACGCCTGGGTGCAGTGCGGCGGGTCCGTGGTGACCACCTCACTGCCCGTCCGGGAGGAGTACACCGAGGTGCTGCGCACCGGAGGAAGGGGACTGCCGTGCTGAACGTCGTCACCGCGGACGGGCACGGCGTGGTCCGCTGCGTCCCACCGCGGCAGACCCCACCTGCGGCGGCCGGTGTGACCGCGGTCATGGGCCCTGGGGGCTTCACACTGGGGCGAGAGGGACTCGGGCAGGGGGACGTGTACTACCGAGTCGGCCTCGGACGGCTGGAGTGGAGCGAGGATCCGGCCGATCTCGCCGACGGATCCGCCGGACCCGACGGGTGCCTGCCGGCCCCGGCTTCGGGTAGGCACCTGCCCGAACCGGGCACACTGCTCGCACTGATCCACGGGCTGGCCCCGCCGCCGGACGCCACCCCGCTGCCGGGGGTGCGCCGGCTGGCGCTGGGCACAACGGTGCACGTGGGCCCGGAGGGTGTCGTCGTCTCCCGCCGCCGCCCGACCCTGCCCGACGGGCCGGCCGATCTCCTCGGGTCGGTCGCCGACGCGCTGAGCGCCGCACCTGACGACTACGCCATCGTCTACGGCGGAGGTCTGTCCTCGGCCTTCCTCGCGGTCGCCGCCCTGGCCGCCGGCCACCGGCCGCGACTGCTCCACGCGGTTCTGGGGCTGCCCGGCCACCGCCCGGCCCCGGCCGTCGTACCCGGACTGGCCCTCTCGCGGATACCGGTCGACGTGTTCGACCTGCTCGACCACCACCGGTCCCCTCTCGGCGGACCGATGCCCACCCTGCCCGACGTGGAATTCCCCCGCAGGCTGGCCGCCGCCCTGACCTCGGTGGCGGGGCGGACGCTGGCGTCGGCCGCGCTTCTGGAGGATCTCGCCGGCACCAGACTGCCGGATGTCGGCAGGGGCCCCCGCGACTGGCGGCTTCTGACCTGCGAACCCTTCCATCTCTCCGGCGTCCTGCCTTCGCTCCGGGAAGCAGCCGACCTGCTGGAGCAGGGCGTAGTGCGCAGCGACCGGCCCGGTCCGAGCGCCCCCGACGACGCCCAGGCACCTGACGGGCCTCCTCCGCCGCCTCCGCTGGGCAGGCGCGACCTCCCCGTGCTGACCCCGCGGGGCCGGGTCGCCCTGCAGACGGTCCAGCAGGCGTCCCTGTCCGTCTGGAAGGACCATCTGGATCTCCTGGGACCCCTGCTGGGCCGCGCCGACGCCGGCTTGGCCGAGCGCGTCCCCCGGGACGGTACGATCCTGCCCGCCCTCGATCCGGCCGTGCTGGGAGCGGTGCAGGCCCTGCCGCCCAAACAGCTCGGCCGTATCTCCCGGGGGCTGTTCCGGGACAACCGGCCGATGGCCGCGGCGGTCGCCCGCCACCGGGTGCGCGGACTGCGGCGCGCCTCCTCCTCGTTCGACCTCAGGCTCGCGGCGGCCGCCTATCTGCACAGCGCGAGCGCCAAGATCGTCATCGAACTGGAGCGGGAGAGCGCCCTCGCGGACATGGGACTGATCGACGTCGGCGCGGTGACCGGCCTCCTGAAGGAGGGCCCGGGCCGTGCGGACCACGCCCTGCCGCTGCTGCGACTGCTGTGGATCGACCGATGGCTGAAGGGCTGACCAGCATGACCACCATGACCACCGCCACGAGCCCCTCCCGCCGGATCGTCCTCGGCGCCGGAGTACGGCTCACCCGGCTGCCGTTCGGGGGCGCCGTTCTGATGAACGAGAAGACCCTGGCACTCGTCGAATGCGCCGAGCGCGACGCGGCGCTGATCGGGTGCCTGCTGTCCGGGGAATGCCCCGGCCTCGCCCCTGACCCCGGCCCCGACTCCGACGACGCGGACCTGCGTCGGGTGGCCCGTGACCTTCTGCGATCCCAGTGGCTCGTCGTCACAGACGAAGCGAAGTGAGGTTCCATGTCCTCCCGACTCCCCCAGGCGGCGCTGGCCGCGCTCGCCGGACCGCTGCTCATCGGCGGTGCCGCGAAAATCCTCACCCCCGCGTCCCGGCTGGCATGGCCCTACCGCACCGGCCCCCTGCGCGCCCCTCTCGGACCCCGCCTCGCCGGCGGCGCCGAACTGGCGGCGGCCACCGCGCTCGTCCTGCTGCCCGGCCGCGCGGCGCCCGCCGCCGCCGTTGTCACCTACGGCACGCTGACCGCCGTGGCGCAGTCCCTGGACGGACAGCGCTGCGCGTGCTTCGGCGCCGCCCGGCTGGCGACCGTGGGGCGGGCGCACATCGGCGCCAATGCCCTGGCCGGCGCGGTGGCGGCAGCTCTGCTCACTGCCGACCTGCCCGCCCGGCCGCGGCTGCGCGCGGCGACCGCGGCACTGGCCGCCGCCACAACGACGGTCGCCATTCTCCTGGCCGACCGGCGGCGGGCGCGAGCGGAGGAGACCGAGGAGCGCTGCGGGGAAGCGGTGGCCGGAGTGCAGCTGTACGTGTCGGACGACTGCCCCGCGTGCCGGGCGCTCAAGCAGCTGATCGGTGCGATGGAGCCGGTGCGCCAGGACCGCGTGAGCATGACCGTGGTCAGCAGCGGCAGCGAACTCCCACCCGAGATGGCGGACATGTCCGTACCGTGCGCGATGCCGGTCGACGCGGCGGGTGGCCCCGTCTGCGCACCTGTCTCCGGGATCGGGGCGGTCAAGGCCCTGATCGACACCGCCGTCATCGCCGGGGCGGGCGCACCGCATGCCGCCTGAAGCCTTCGAGGCCGCCGGGCCCGGCACACCCGAACGCGAAACCGTGCACTTCCGGCCCGACCTGTCCGCCTGGGCCGTGCTCGGCGCCGCCGCACTGCCCTCCGTGGCCGACCACAACCCACGGACCGTCCACTGGCGGGACCTGCCCGTCGACCCCGCCCTGGTCGGCGTCGCACCGGCCCGCGCCCGACACGCGGACGTGGTGCTCGGCGGCCCGCCCGCGTCCCGCCCGTGGCGGCTGCCGCTGCGGACCGTCCTGGCCGCAGGAGTCGCCTGGCACCCCGAACTGCCCCTCGTCGCGGGCCTCGTCCAGCAGGGCGACCGCCTGCACCCGTGGAGCGCCGACTACACGACACGTCATCTGACCGTCCACCAGCGGGTACGGGCCGCACTCTCCCTGACCGCACGCCGGCCGGGCCGGCCGGCCCTCTCCTGGTGCCGGGAAGGACTGCTGACCCTTCTGACGCCTCCCGCCCCCTCGGCGAGCGGCCCGGGGCCGCAGACCGAGGGCGACCGCGACCAGGGATGGCGGCCGGTGGTGTTCGAGGCCACCGGGCCGGGACATGTCGCGTTCGTCCCCGGCCTGGACGAACTCCTGCGCCTGGCCGGTGCCTCGGTGTCCGTACTCGACCCGGCCACCGGGACCTTGCGTACACTCACCCCGCCGTGGCTCGTAGGCGGCCTCGAACCCTCCCCGGGCGGGCGCGGACTACTGGTCGAGCACGCCACCGCGGCCGACGACGGTTCGGCGGAGCAGCCATCGGGATCCGGTGACGGGCTCGACTGGTCCCGCGCGGTGCTGCGGCCGGACAGCGGCTCATGGGCGCCGGTACCAGCCGTCACACGCTGGGCCGCCGGAGCCGGGGAAGCCATCGCGTCGAGCAGAACCGTCACTGGCGGCACGGCAATCGAGCTGCGCACCGCGCACGACGCCGAGGGGCGGCCCCCGACGGCCGGACCGACGATCACCCACGAGGACGACGACCCGCCCGTGTGGTGGCACTGCCTGACGCTGGGCACGGCGACGGCCGTCGTGAGCCGGCACCGCACGTCACTGCGCCTGCGCAGCGGTGAGGACTACCTCCGGGTGCCGCTGCCCGCCGCACTCGGCAGGCTCGGCACGCCGATGCCTGGACACGACGGCGAGGGCGTTGTCATCACCTGCGTACAGGGCGGCCGGGCAGGGTTCCTTCGGCTGGCCCACGGCGAGCGGGAGGCCGGCATCGCCGTCGAACCACCGCCCGGAGGCGACGACGGCCCCCTCGAATCCAGCTGGACGACGACCGAGGACGGCGTGCCCCACCTCCTCACACGCAGGGCGGGACGCTTCGACCGTTACGCACTGCGCGGCGAGCGCCTCCGGCCGGTGAGCGGAAGCACCCTGCCCCGGCTGCGTCCGGCACCGTTCCGTGCCCCCGCGCGAACGGTGTCTCCTACGCTCGTCCTGTCCCCGCCGCCGGGCGGGTGCAGCGCCCGGCTGACGCGCGTCGACGGCCCGGGCGGGGAAAGCGGAGGGACGGCGCGGCTGCTGTGGATCCAGGTACGCCGGAGCACGGGTGATCCTGCGGCCGCTGATCCACCCGCCGACCTCTCCGGGCTGCGGGCGCCGGGCTGGCTGCTGGATCTCCCTCTTGCCTGGCCGCCCGACGTCAGGCCTGGCGACGTCCGGCGTCAGATCGTCCACGCGGTCGGCCAGGCCGTGGCGAACATACGGGAGCAGACCTCGCGGGAGGACCCCGTCGTGGTCGGCGGCCACAGCTTCGCCGCCACCGTCGCCCTGCAGGCGCTGGCCCACTGCCCGGGACTGGCGGGCGCGATAGCGCACAGCGGCTGCTACAACCGCACGCTGACCCCGCAGGGCTTCCAGTACGAGCGACGGAGCTACTGGCAGGTCCCCGGCCTCTACCGCGCTTTGAGCGCCCTCGACTTCGCCGATCGACTGACGCGGCCGGTGCTGCTCGTGCACGGCCTCGACGACACCAACGTGGCGACCCCGCCGGACCAGGCGGTGGCCCTGTACCGGGCCGTCGTCGCCAACGGCGGGCGGGCCCGGCTCGTTCTCCTGCCGCACGAGGGACACGTCTTCCGGCACCGCGAAAGTCTGGAGACCGTGACACGGGAGCACGAGGCGTGGTTGGCCGCCTGCGTCCCACTCTCCGCCCGGCAGGCGGACCGCTCGGAAAGGACCTGATCGATGGCAGAAGACGGCCCGGATCGCCGTGAGGCCACACCGGACGGCACAGGTGCCGGGGCGCCGGCAGGGGCCGGAACACCGGAGGGCGGCAGCGGCAGGCCCGCCGACACCGCGCGGATCAGCACCACCGATCTGATGCGGGCCAGCGCGTACATGGTGCGGATGGCATGGCAGGCGGACCGCCGGCGGCTGACGGGCATCCTCGCCGTGCAGCTGCTGACGGCGGCGGGGCTGGCCGCGCTCGTGCTGGTGCTGCGGAGCACGCTGGGAGCGGCGTCCTTCTCCGCGGGCTCGGACGGGCCGTCCGGGGACGGGCTGATTCTCGCCTTCTGCGCACTGATGGCGCTCGCGTCCGGGGGCGGCGTGCTGCGTACCGTCGCGAGCGGCTGGCAACGGGTGCTGACGGTGAAGGTGGACCGGCACATCATGTCCGCGGTGTTGAGAAGCGCGGCTCGATCGGACCTCGCCCGTTTCGAGGAGCCGGCGTTCCACGACCGCCTGAAGCAGGCCGTCTTCGCGTCCCGGTCCCAGCCGGTGATGGTGGTGACGGCCCTGATCGGCGCGCTGCAGGCGCTGCTGAGCATGGCCGCGGTGGGGACCGCGTTCGCCGTCATGACGTGGTGGCTGCTCCCGTTCGTCCTCCTGGCCCTACTGCCCGTGCTCAAGGCGGCCCGGGACGAACGCGACGCCGATCACCGGCTGCACGGGCGGCTGGCCGAGGGCCGCCGGGCACGTGAGTACCTCGAACACCTCCTGGTCGGGCAGGACGCGGCCAAGGAGATCCGCGCCCTGGACCTCGGGGACACCCTGCGCGCACGCTGGAACAACCGGTACGCCGAGGAGATCACCGGTACCACCGGGATGCAGCGCCGGCACACCCGCCGGAAGGTGCTCGCGCGCCTCATCGGCGATGTCGTCCTCATCGCCGTCATCGGCGCCATGTGGTGGACGGTGCGCAGCGGCGGCGTGGCCCTCCCCACGGCGTTGGCCGCCCTGGCGGCGTTGCTGATGCTCGCCACCCGCGTGCAGATGCTCGGCTACCTCTTCAACAACATCGGTGCCTCCGCGGTGTACGTGAAGGACATCCGCACCTTCACACAGGACGGAGCCCGCGCCTCCACACGGGACATGACTTCCACGCAGGACGCGGACACCCGCCGAGGGCACGCCGCAGTGGCGCACGAGAACCCGCTCGCGCTCACCTCCGCGGCGGGGCCTGGGGCACCGGCGGGGCTGGGGATGCCGGCCTTCTCCTCCCTGAGCACCGAGAAGCTCTCCTTCACCTACCCGGGCTCCGCCGGAGCAGCGCTGCGCGACGTATCGGTCGAGCTGGCCGCCGGTGAACTGGTCGCCGTCGTGGGCGCCAACGGCTCCGGCAAGACGACTTTGGCGAAGATCCTCGCCGGTCTCTACGACCCCGACGGCGGATCCCTGCTGTGGAACGGACTTCGCGCGTCGCGCCCCGAGGAGCGGCGGGCCGCGACCGCGATGGTCTTCCAGGACTTCGTGCGCTTCAAGCTTCCCGCACGCGACAACATCGCTTTCGGCCGCCCCGGAGTACCCGCCGATCCGGACGCCGTCGAGCGCGCGGCGGCCGAAGCGGGGGCGGTCGGCATCGTCCAGGGACTGCCGTTGGGTTACGACACCGTCCTGAGCAAGGAGTTCAGCGACGGGGCCGATCTCTCGTTGGGGCAGTGGCAGCGGCTGGCACTGGCCCGCGCCTTCTACCGGGACTCTCCCCTTGTCATCCTGGACGAGCCGACGGCCTCACTCGACCCGCAGGCGGAAGCCGACCTCTTCGGCCGCATCCGCAGCCTGTTCGCGGGCCGGGCGGTCCTGCTGATCTCCCATCGGTTCTCCAACGTCCGGGACGCAGACCGGATCTACGTCATGGAGTCCGGCCGGGTCATCGAGCACGGCAGCCACGATGAACTGACAGCGGCGGGTGGCACCTACGCCCGGCTGTTCCGGCTCCAGGCCGAGGCCTACCAGCACGGCCGCCGCGGGCGGGGGTCCGCGACTTCGCCGGCGATGAAGGTGGTTCGTTAGCAGCGGAGCGGCGGACCCGCTGTCCCGTCGACGACCACCGCGTTCAGCGGCGGACTCCGCCTGGTCTCTCCACGTGTGCGCTGCCCGAGTTCCGTACCGTCCCCGTCATGGCCGTACGGAACACGATCGGCACCCGCCGTACGCGCCGGATTCCAGCGGCATCGATCCGGTGAAAGGACGCTGCGGTGCGTAAGCGCCGGCAGGGCAACCGTCAGCCGGACGAGGGTCTGTGTCCAGCGGCTCCGCCGGCTCGTCGATGACGTCGAGGCTCCGCGCGCGCATCTCGGTCTCGACACGGTGGCCTGCTCGCGCTTTGCGCCAGGGCGAATCTGACCGCGACCGGTTCACCCCGCCGGTGTTCGTGCCGGCCTGGGAGGTGGACCTGAGAGCCCTCCTCGGACCAGGGCCGAGTTCGCGGATCTCTTCCCGCACGCGGAGCTCGTCATCCAGCCCGGTGCCGGACACCACCCGTGGCTCGACGACGCCGACCGGTTCACGGCGGCCACCGCGGCGTTCCTGGGACAGGAGACCGCCCCGCCGTTGTGGCTTCGGTCAGCCGTGGAAGATCGCCCGACGAGACCAAGTGGCACAGCGGAGACCTCCGTCGCCCGCAGTCAGGGCCCGGGCCGCCCGCTGCCAACGGTCACAGTCGGTGCTCACGCCGCCCGGGTGCCGGCGCTTCCGTAGGAGCCGCTGCCCCGCGACGTCTCGGATCCTGAAGGTGCGCGGAGCCCCACGGGGCAGGCGCAGCGCGGCGGAACGGCCGCCGTGCTGTCCTGAGCGCCGGAGTCCGTCAGCGCCCCTCCTTGGGCACCACCCGTCGGCTCACGAGGCGAGGACGCCCAGGAGCCGTTCGCCGCGCCGTGTCAACAGGAGCCGCACCTGCTGGCCCTGACGCTTGCGCCGGACGAGCCCGGCAGCCTCCAGCAGCTTGCAGTGATGCGTCGTGGCTCCGGGCGCACAGCAGAGCAGGGAGCTCACCTCTCCCATGGTCAGGCCCCGGTGCGCAAGACGCATGACCCGTGCGCGCACGACGCCGAGAACCGCCTCCAGAGGGTCGCGGGCGCGGCGGTTCGCGGTGGCCGCTCCCGACGCCAACTCCCGCAGCCCCGGCACCGGGTAGCCGATCCAGCTCGGGCCCCGCCGACCGAGGCCGAGTACGCAAGCCGTCGTGCCGGACACCAGCGGGACGAGCAGGAGTCTGCGGTCGGGCAGTTCCAACGACTCCCGGTCCTTGCGGCGGCCCGGCAGGGACAGTCCTTCCCTGGTGCGGTGGACGCGCGGCCCCAGACCCGCGAGTGCGGAGTCCAGCGTCCCGGTGACCGTGGCGATGCCGATGCGTTCCGCCTCAAGTTCGAGAAGGTGCCGCGACCGTCGCCACACCGGTGCGAACGCCGCCCAGATGCCTGCTGTCGCCTCGACGTAGCCGTGGACGAACGGCTCCGGCCGGTCGAGTACGCGCTGCCATGCGTGCGGAACACCGGCCGGAAAGCGCTCGGCCACCTCCCCGGCGAGCTGCTCCGCCCCGACCGCGGCCAAACGGTCGAGCTGCGCGGGCACGGCGTCCGTATCGAGAGGGAGGGGCGACAGGCAGTCCGGCAGCCAGAGCCCGTGGCTCTCATACGCGGGGCCCAGCGCCTGCACCGTGGTGCTCGGACACGCGGCCCGAGCCGCCGACCGCCACCCGGGCGGTACGCCCTGGACCGCCGCGCCGAGGGCGTCGGCCAGCAGCGAGAGCACCGTGGGCAGCGGCTGCCGGCCCACGGAAACCTTCAGATCCTCTGTCGTCCCCAGTCGCAATACCGATTCGCTCACTGCACGATCCCCCGTCTCCGGTCATGCCGTGACCCCCTCGCCACCCGTGCGTGCGGGCCCTCGGTGTCAAGCCGTACCAGGGGTGCGTTGTTCACGATCCGGCGTGGAACGCCGAACAACGCAACGCGAACAACGCCCCTCCCCGGGACCGTCGACGGCCGGTGGTCCGGGAGCCGGCGGATCGACGGTCCGCTCGGCAGCCCCGGTCCCTACCGGGTCCGCGCAGCCACCCGGCACGGCCGCAGGGGCGAGCGGGGAGAGTGGTTCCGGCATGCCGGTTCGAAGGTGCCCCAGGGCAGAGGTCACCGGCGCGCCGCCGTACGGGTGCGTCTGCGCGGAGGGGTGCGCCTCCTCACCCGAAGCACCGAACAGGCCGTCCTCGCTGCGGTAGCGGACCTCGACGTGGCCTGCGCCGACGGGGTAGCCGTGCCGCATCTGCCGGGGGTAGCCCAGGACCAGATCCGTGTAACCGTCCTTGTTGATGTCGGCCGACGCCCCGGCCGTCATCGCGGTCACACCGGGCGGTCTCGCCGTCGCCGTGCTCACCTGGGGATCGGTACCGGGCTGCGCCCGCTCGCCGGCTGGGCGGCGCGCCGGGTGGAGCGGGTTTTCCTGGGCATACGCGCCCGCCCCTGCGAAGCCGTGCGGACTCTTGCCCGGCGCCTGCGGGAAGCGTCTGACTCGGCGGCGGTGCCGCTGGCCCTGTGCCGTTCGGCCACCGAGGATCTGCGCTTTTCCGGCGCGATGGTGGAGGTGGAGACGCGTGCGGGGAAGCGGAAACTCGCGGTCACCGGCCGGCTTCCCGGCCCCTCGGCACACCGGCTCCCTCTGCGCCACCACGGTGCCGACATCGGTGAGGTGCTGGTCGTACCGCATCCGGGCGAACCGGCCCTGCGGCCACCGGACGCCGACCTCCCACAGCTCCTTGCCGATCAGGCCGCTCCCACGGTGGAGGCACTGCGGTTCCTGGAGGACGTGGGGGCCGCCCGGCGCAGACTGGTCATGGCCCGGGAAGAGGAACGCAGGCGCCCGCACCACGACATGCACGACGGCCTGGGCCCGCTCCTCGCGCGCGGCTCCAAGCACCGCACTGCCGTTCGGGTAATCGGCGGTTTCCCGCAGGCCGCTGGATCCGCCCCGCCCTCGTCACCGCATGTCCCACACCGGCCGATCCTGCGTTGAGACCGTGGGGCCGACCCCATACAGAACGTCGCAGCAACTTACGCGGAAGGTCCCGTGGCGCCAATCGCTTGACACCACGGGACCTCCCGTTGCACAGGGTTTGGACTCACCCGTCAGCTGTACATGCGGGTGCAATGGTGGCGTCGGTTCCCTCTGCCGCCTGCTAGGCCCAGGGGATCCAGCCGGGTGACATCCATGTGGCTGCTGCGGCCCCGCCCAGGAGGCACACCGCCTTGTCAGCCCATCGAGGGCGCCCAGCTTCGCGGTCGCGTCGGCTGCTTCAGCCGCGATCAGCAGGCCGCTGAGCAGGACGAGAGGGCCGTCGTTCCAGGTGATGTCCGGGCGGCCGATGGCCAGCCAGCCGGCTGCGATGCCGAGTGCGCACAAGCCGGTGTAGAGCGCGTACGAGTCGGGCCGGAGGCGAGGTTTGTTCTTTGCTCGGTGAATGAAGATCACCCTGAGCTGCGCCAGTAGCGCGAGGAGAGCGAACATCGTGCAGGACTCCTAGCGGTGGTTTGTTAAACCGGGCAGTAGAGATCAAGTGGGCGGCCTGCGCCGACAGCGTTGATCAGGGCTTGGAGTTCGGGTGGTGGCGGCTCGTTGGTCCATGCTCGCCAGCAGCGTTGGAGGGTGGTCCAGGGGTCGAGTCAGGCCCGGACGGCGCGAATTGCCCGGGGCCAGCTGGCCGGATGGGGCTGATGGGGTTCGCTCGGGCCCCCTCTCACCCGGCTTCGCCACGGTGGCGGCCGACTCCTCCGCATGGTCGGCTGCGGGTTCATCGTGCGGGGGCCGGGTGAACCAGGTGTCCCAGCAGAACGAGAACGCGCAGGTGACCAGAGTCTGGTGGCGGCGAATCGCGGTGTCGGAGCGGACTTGGAAGTCGGCCCACCCGAGTTCGTCCTTGACCTGCTTGTAGCTCTGCTCGATCCAGTGCCGCAGCCCGTAGATCCGCACGACCTCGGCCAGGTCGGCCGGGGGTTCGGGGCTGTCGGCGGTGCGGGGGCCTTCGGGGCGGGGCAGGTCGGTGGCCAGGTACCAGGTCGACTGCGAGGGCAGGGTGGCCGGGTCGGTGGTGGCCACGACCAGGCGCACGTTCCCGTCGGGTCCGAAGAATCCGAGCGAAGCCTCGGCGGCCCACCAGGTCTCGGTGCGCCCGCCGCGGAACGTCCGCTCGACCGCGGTCCAGTCCCCGGGATTCTCGGAGTCGGTCCAGGCCAGGGCGCGGGCGGCGTGGACGGGGGTGTAGGCGTCCTTGCCGTAGGCCCAGCTGCCATGACTCGGCTTTACGGCCACCACGAATGGCAAGCCGGCCTCGCCGAGGTCCCGCAGAAAGCTGCTCTGGTCGCCGTAGCCGCAGTCTGCGGCCACCGCCCTGAACACAACCCCGATCTCCTCGGCGGCGCAGGCCAGTTCGGCGGCGATCCGCAGCTTCGTGCGGAACCCGGGGTCCTTCTTGCCGGCCGGGAAGTGGTGCGCCGGGTGTAGGGCACGGCGTGCAGTGGGTAGTAGAGGTCCTCATCCGCCCAGCAGGTGATCACCGTCACGATGCCGTTGTCGGTCTTGCCCAGCCGACCCAGCCATTGGCGGCCGATGTGCGCGGTCGCCTGCCCGTCCTTGCGGTCACCGGAGTCGTCGATCACCAGCACCCCGCCGGGGTGCGGCGCGGTCGCCGGGTCGGTCAGCAGTAGTGCCACCCGGCGGGCGTTGACCTGCTCGTGGTCCCACGTCGACTCGGACAGGAAGAACTGCAGTCGCTGCACCGCCGCATGCTGGGCACCGACGACAGGTACGGTGCCGGCCAGCGCGGTCAGCGTCTTGTTGCGGTCCCGCGGCAGCAGCAGTCCGGTCAGGTACTCGCGGAACCCGCGGCGCTGTGCCAGTGTGGAGAACAGGTCATCGAAACGTGCGGCGTAGGCTTCCACCGGGCCAGGTGCGGGCGGACACGGCATACGACGGGTCATCACAAGCCCCCAGGCAGCGAGGCGACGTTCCTCTGCTACCGGCCTACTGCACCTATGACCCGCCGTCAACAAACCACCGCTAGAGCGGGGTCGGAGGGGAGCGGCAGGGCCATGGGGACGACTGTCCCCTCCTTGTGTCCAACCTGACCGGAGTTCCCGATGGGCTTCGCGATCTGACCACCAACACAAGTCGGTCTCTGCTGGTGAACCGTTGGGTGCCCGGTTGGCTGCGGTGGCGCTGCGAACCTGCCCGTCTTCACCGGGACGGGCGACCGCTTGGCCGATGTCTCGAACGTGGCTAACCAGCGCATCAGCACGCCAAGGGGGCGGGAGATACAACTCCCGCCCCCTTGGCGTGCGCGCAGGCCCCGATGGCGTCCGTCATCCGGGCCACGTATCGCGGTTCGGACGACGGACTGCCGTGAGGCTACTTACCCCGGACGCGCCGCGTCAGCAGCGCGAGAACCAACCCGACGGCTGCTCCGGACGTACCCCAGGCGACGCTGGGGGTGCCGTCGTTGACGACGTATCCGATCGCACATGCCGCCAGGAAAACGGCGAGTGCGAGAAGCCCGCCAAACTGTCGGGTACGCATCCTTTGCTCCCTGCCTACTTAAACCGGAACTTGCACTTGCTGTTGGTGCACTTCGCGCCCCACTTCGGCTTGTACCACCCGGAAACGGGACCGTATTTGATGCCGTAGCTCATGGTCATCTTGAAGCGCTCCTGGTAACCGCAGATCGGGGTGATCTTAAGCATGCAGACCTGCCCCATCCCGTCGGCCCTCCAGTTCGTGAAGAAGGTTCCGTCCGAGCTCTCGTACGCCGAGCCGATTCCCAGCTTCCAGCCGATCGTCGACGCCACGCCGCTCTCGTCGCCAGAGGCAGTGCCCCGAGAGCTCGAGATCTTCCCTGAACTCTTGACGCAGACCTTCACCTGCATGTGAATGGTCCCGATCTGGATCCTAACGCCCCCCTCGAAGACCTTGTAGCTCTTCTTGAAGGTCTTGCAGCCCGCGGTCATGGTTCCCGACAGGTCGGACTTGTTGACCGGGTCGGCACAGGCGTAGTCGTAGCCCGAACAGCTTCCACCGGTAACGGGATCCGTGCTCAGGAAACGGCCGGTTTCGGACGAGTAGAGCCGGATGCCCATGAGCGTCATGCCGCTGACCGGGTCGGACGACCTCTGCATTCCGCCGCAACACCGGTGACACCGGCGCGGGAGCCCTGACTCCCGGACGAACGAGAACGTGTTGCGCACCGCACCGGCACTGGTGCGGTGCG